>MDLF01000106.1 GCA_001730095.1 Rhodobacteraceae bacterium (ex Bugula neritina AB1) | reverse complement strand
GCGGATCCGGACGCCCGGGCAGCACCACGGTGGCGTTTTCCACCGCCAGTCGGCCTTCGGGCTCAGGCAGCTCCAGCCGCTCTGGGGCAGCGCCGAGATGGGACAGGAATGTGTTCAACCGCCCCTGGGCGCCGCGCGCCTTCAGAAAAGCGCGCCAGCCGGCAATTGACTGCTCTACCGGCGCCGCAGCACGGCCCAAGAGGATCGAGGAGGCAATCATCAGCCCCGGTGTCAGCTGATTGTTGATCACCAGCACCACACCGGTGCCCAGCATTGCGATTTGCAGCCCCATGCGCATGGCCTTTGCCAAGGAGGTGATCAACGCCACCCGGTCGGTGGCCAATGTGTTGAACATCAGGGCCGAGAACGCCTTGAGCTGCCAGCGCGCAATCAATGGCGTGGTTTTGCCCATGGCGTGGATGAGGGGGGCGTTCTGCATCATCTCACCCACGGCGGCATTGGTTTCAGAGGCCTGTTTGGTGGCCTCATTCATCGGTTCGCGAGCCAGCATCTCGTTGAGCAGGCCAAGAGCAAACAGCAGCACAAGCCCGGCCAGCGCCACCGCGCCAAGGATCGGGCTGAACGTAAAGATCAGCATCAGAAAGATCAGCGACCAAGGTGCGTCCAGCAGCGCCAGAAACAGCGGGCTGGTGACAAAGCCGCGCAGCTCCTGAATGTCGCGGATGGGTTCGGACTGGCGCAGGTCAGGCGGCACCTGGCCGCTGATCATACCTTCAAGCACCACCGGGCTGAGCCGGGCTTCCAGCCGGGAGCCCAGCCGGGCCACCAGACGCTGGCGGATCATGTCAAAGAGGAAAAAGAACACCAGCGCAATGGCTGCGCCGGTGGTCAGTGCAATCAGAGTGGGCATGCTGCCCGAGGCCATGACCCGGGAAAAAAGCTGCAGCATGTAAAGCGGCGCTGTCAGGACAAGGAGATTCACAAAGATGCTTGCTGTAAACACGGCGGCAAGCACCCCCCGTTGACCGTCAAATACCCGTCTTATCTTCATTGTCGTAGCCCCCCGGCTGCACGATGTTGAAGTTGTAAATCTGGAGTCCAGCGCCCTGGTCCAAGGATGCAATCCTTGGCCGGGGACCAAATCGCTGTCCTGAACCAGGGCTAGGCGGGCCCGGGGAGTCCCCAGGCCCGCCGTTCCTATGTTCAGCTCACATCATAGTAGTGATGCTGACCCCAAATGTTTTCGTAGGCGTCATCAAACTGCTCTGCCGTCAGGACACGGATGGCTTCGTAGCTGCCCGCATCGCCGGAGGTCACCGCGTTGATGCCAAAGCCGTACTGGCTTGTGCTGTGGCCCAGAGAGGTGAATGGAGCCTCGTTGCCGGTCAGGCCGAGGATATTCACTGTCGCGCCGCCCACTGAGATGGTGGTGTCGGTGCCGTCGTCTGAGACGCTGGCGTCGCCCTCGTCCAGCTTGGCAAAGGCCTCAGAAGCGGACAGCGGGCTGCCGCTCATGTTGGTGACACGGAACAGCAGCACATCATGTTCTTCGTCGATGTCGAAGTCCTTGATGGTGTCCTCTCCATCCTCAGAGGTAAAGGCGCCGTCTTTCCAGACCAGATCAACAATGAAGACATCCTTGCCGTTGCCGCCGGTCAGCATGTCGTCGCCCTTGCCGCCTTTCAGCCAGTCGTTGCCGCCGTCGCCGAAGAGATTGTCATTGTCTTCGCCGCCGTCCAGGAAGTCCTTGCCGCGGCCGCCGTACAGGTTGTCATTGCCCCGGCCACCATAGAGGCAGTCGTTCTGGGAGCCGCCGTACAGGTCGTCCTCATGCTCGCCGCCCTTCAGGACGTCACGGCCTTTGCCGCCATACAGCTTGTCATCGCCGTCTTCACCTTCCAGCAGGTCTTTGCCGCGGCCGCCGGCCAGCTTGTCGTCGTCATCGCCGCCTTTCAGCCAGTCATTCCCAGAGCCGCCATAGATATGGTCGTCGCCTTCCTCGCCGTTAAGGGAGTCATTGCCGTCCTGACCATAGATATAGTCGTCGCCAGTGCCGCCCCAGGCTTTGTCTGCGTCAGCGCCACCCTTGATGGTGTCGTTGCCGGCATCGCCATAGAGAAGGTCGTGGCCTGCACCGCCATGGACGCAGTCGTCGTCATCATCGCCGTGCAGCTTGTCATTGCCGACGCCGCCTTTGAGGATGTCGTCGCCGTCGCCACCGCTGCCGAAGTCATTGCCGTCGCCGCCAATGATGACATCATTGCCGCCTTCGCCGTACATGGTGTCGTCGCCGTCACCGCCACGGATGCGATCGTTACCGTCTGCCAAGCCCTTGTCGTAGGTCTCATAGCAATCCGGGCAGTCAACCTGGCGCAGCCCATAGTCGTGGTTGTTGTGACCGGTATCGTCACTGGCAGGTTCCGGTTCCTTGAGATCCTTGTCGCAGCTCCAGTTGATGTCATATTCGCCGTGATGGCTGTTCCCCAGGTTATTGCCCCGGTCACCGAAGATCAGATCGCCCTGAGCGCCGCCTTCCAGCACGTCATTGCCGGTACCGCCGCGCATGGTGTCTTCGCCGGCACCGCCGTTGACGTCATCGTCGCCGGCACCGCCGCCCATCAAGTCATGGCCGCGGCCGCCCTGCATCAGGTCGTTGTCATCTTCACCGAACATGGTGTCGTTGCCGCCCTGGCCGTCCATGGTGTCGTCACCATCGCCGCCCAGCATGCAGTCGTCGCCATCAACCTGCTCGATCTTGTTGCCGGTGCCGCTGTCAGCGCCGAAGTCAAGATCGTCATTCTGCGACTGGCGTTCATCACCGAACATCTCGTCGTTGCCGGTGCCACCGATGACCAGGTCATCGCCCAGACCGCCGGACATGCGGTCGTCGCCCTGCTGGCCGTGCATGCGGTCATTGCCGCTGCGGCCGTACATGGTGTCGTTGTTGTTGCTGTGGTCCTCGTCGTGGGCATCATCGCCGTTGCTGCCGTTGCCGTAGACGGTTTTGGTGCCGACCTGGACCATTTCGCCTTCTTCGTTCTGGTCATAGACGGGCTCATTCCAGGATCTCAGAGTGCCGCCGTCGCCCCACATCCAGTCGTCGCCGCCTTCGCCGTCCATGCAGTCGTTGCCGTCGTCGCCGTACATGTAGTCGCCGGCATCACCTTCCGGATTGTCGCCTGCGGTGTCGCCGAAGATGTGGTCATCACCGTCGCCGCCGAACAGGGAGTCGCTGTCCTCGCCACCCAGGATCTGGTCGTTGCCGGTTTCGCCGTCGATGTAATCGCAGCCTTCCTCACCGTCGATCCAGTCGTCGCCGTCGTCGATATACCGGTCTTCATAAATTGGCGTCCGGTGTTCTTCCCAGGTCTCCTGATCGATCCAGACTTCATGGCCGACAATCACCTGTTCAGGAGTGCCCTTGCCGTCGCCGTCGCCGCCGAACAGTTTGTCATTGCCGGTGCCGCCCTTGATCAGGTCGTCGCCATCCTTGCCTTCGATGTGATCCTGGCCGGATTGGCCGTTCAGCTTGTTGTTATGCGCATTGCCGTAAATGAAATCATTGCCGCCGCCGCCGCGGGCATTGTCGCCGGCATCGTGATCATTCAGGTTGATCACATTGCCGCCGGAGTCACCCTGTTCGGTGGTGCCGTCATTGTAGTTCGGATCGTTCTTGCTGTCGGAATATTCTATGTCGCACTCGGGATTGCAGACTTCCCACTCTGGATTTCTGTCTTCGATACCCATGGTAAATTTCCTCCTCGTTACTCATTTGGGGCAAAAGGGCAGAGACTGCCCGGATGGGTCCCCCGTCATTGCCTCCGGCTGTCAGGGCCGGATCGGCATAAAAAGGCGCAGTGGATGCCTCTGTTCCCATTGCAACGCAAACCTGGACCGCCGGATGCCCCCAAATGGGGACAAATGTACCGGTTTCAGTTCCAGCCGCCCGGCAGCTGCCAGCCGGTACGGGTTTCAAGGGCGGCCGCTGCGTTGCGGGCTGTCTCTTGCAGCGGAACATGCCAATACACACCTGCGGCCAAAGCCGCTGCCGCCAGCAGCAAAGCGGCCGCCGTCCCGCGCCAGCGGCGGCGGGGTTTGGGCAGGGCCTGCGTCAGCGCATCGCCCACAGCGGCTTTCAGGACGGGTTCAAATTCAATCCGAAGCGCCCCCTCCATCCGGTTCACGGCTTCCTCCAGCTGATCGATGCGGGCGGTCAGTGCCGTGCGATCGGCGGCGGCCTTGCGGGCCTGGGTCTCGTTCAGGCCTTCGTTCAGGGTGGTGAACATCTGGACAATGCGCTTGTGCAGTTGTGCCAGATCGGCCTGGGCCGCCAGTGGGTTCTCCCCCTTGCGCAGTACGGTGGCGATCTGCTCCAGCAGGGCCGCGCTCAGCTGCGGCGGCTGGGCCGGTTTGGTCTGCTTGACCTGTTTGTTCTGCGCATGGGGTGCTGGTTGGGCTGCAGGCTGGCGTGCAGATTGATCCAGTACAGGCTGCTGCGGGCGGGTGGCCGGGGCTGGCGGGCCCTGCACCGGAGGTTGTTGCGCCATCTTGTTCATGACGCCCTCCCCACTGAGGCCTGCCAGGTCAGCCGCTGCGCCATCTCGGCGCGGCCAGCGGCCTGGGTCTTGGCCAGTACCCGCTTGGCATAGGTGTTGAAAGTCTGCACCTTGAGGCCGGCGATATGTGCTGCCTCGCGGTTGCTGAGCCCCAGCTGGATCAGGGCCGCCACCCGGGCTTCGCAGGGCGACAGTCCCATTTTCTGGGCCAGCATCTCAATGCGGGTGCGGTCGGGCTGGCGCGGCAGGATCGCCACCACCAGCGGCGTTTCTGCACCGGCGCAGCGGTAGCGGGTCAGCGAGATTGGCAGCCGCATGCTGCTGTGGCTGTCTTCCAGGAACAGGATCAATTCACGCGGGTGCTGCTGCGAGCCGCGGCGGCTGCGGGCGCATTCGGCCACCGCCGCATAGAAGCCTGCAGTCTCGCCCGGGCGGGCGCATCGGAGGCGGCCGGAGCTGTCGCTGAGCAGGCCGCCGCCATCCAGCATGTCGCGGCCGGACTCATTGCAATGCAAAAGCGTGCCCGCCGCATCAAGCACCAGCACCGCGCTGTCGCTTTTTTTGGAGATTGTCCAGAGCAGCGCACTGGTCACGGCTGCCTGGGTTTCTCCTGTCAGCTCGCGCAGGCTGTCCTCGCGCAGAACCGGCCAGATCGCCTGCAGGATGTCGCCGCAATGGGCGTCATGCGGACCGTCTTCCAGCTTCAGTGCGATCAGATCTTCGCTGCCGTCCTCAAAGCTGCAGGAAAACAGCGCCCAATTGCAGTTCTCTGCCAGGTCCTGTTGCAGTGCCGACGGCAGCCGGGCCGCCAGGGCCCGTGCTGCTGCTCCCCCCGCCTGCCGCGGGCGGAAGCCCTCGGCAGGCCCTGGCCGCAGCTGACGCCGCAGCAGTGCGGCTGCGTCCGGGCAGGTTTCGCCCAGAGTGTCGGCGCTGGTCAGCACCGGCGCGCCGCGATGCCCTGGCTGAACCAGGGCTAAGGGTGTCAGAGAAGATATTTGCCTTTGCAAAGACTTCGAAAATAATAACCTGCCCGTTTGCGCAACGGACGCATTCAACATAACCATGTTGCCCCCCGGCATGACATTATGAATACCTTGAAGGTAGCACAGTGCCCGCAGGGGCAAACCGGGCAGAGGGGGTACGCCAAAGGCTGGGGCGGCCGCAGGTCGTGGCGCTTAGAATACTCCTATGAGGATATCCTTTTGAGGTAATCCATGTCGATTCGGACGCTCCTGGGTTGTTTCGCCTGTGGATAAGAAATTCTTAAGATTGCGGTGGTTCCTCTGGAAACAGAGCGTCTCCCAAATGAGTGCAATGCTTGTGACGTCGAGAAATTCAGGCATTTTGCTATTAAAACAATGAAGTAAAGGAGGCCTTTGGATAGCGGGCGGTGGGAGAGGCCAGAAAGCGCTGCCGCAAAAGGGGAAGTTTCTTAACAAAAAAGGATAGATTCGCTATGGTTTATCCACAGCAATGCGCATCAGAAGTGTTTGAACGCCCGTTTGCGCTACCCGGTCCAGATTGTTTTTCCCGGGTATGTTCTGTTTTTATCACGATCCGGAAACGGCAGCGCGGATGTGCAGCCGGGACTGCGATGGCGGCAGGCGGGGAAGTGTGTTTCAGGGAGCGGCAGCGCATTGCTGAAAGGCGGTCTGCGGGGGCAGGTCTGCCACAGAATAGCGCGCCCTGAGGACGGGCCGGATGCAGGATCCGGCATGTGTTAGTGAGTAAAGGAGTTTTTAATGCCTGTGCATATTGTGGGGGAAAGCAGGCTTCTCAGGGACATGTTTCTGACCATCTGTGAAGCACATGAGTATGAGACCGGCAGCTGTTGCGCCACTTTGGCAGAATTGCCGCCGCTGGCCGCGCAGGATCTGGTCCTGTTCTACAGTCATGACACCGGGGCGGCGCTGGAAGCCGAGCTGAGCGCCTTTCGCGCCGGGAAAGGCACGGCACCGCTGATTCTGGTCGCCGGCGATGGCTGCCCGCCTGAGGTTCAGGTGAGCCTTAGCGCCTATGCCGAAGCGGTGATCCCCGAGCGCAAATCAGCAAATGCGCTGATTGCTGCGCTGAAGGTTGTGCAGGACGGTTACCGCATCGTGCTGCCCGCGGCGCTGGCGGAGGAGACGACGGCGGCGGACAGAACAATGCAGCCGGACCGACATGGCAACGGATCCGGCAGCCGACCCCGGGCCAGCCACGGTCTGTCGGACCGTGAGCAGCTGATCCTGGCCAAGCTGACCGAAGGCGCCACCAACAAGAGCATCGCCAATGAACTGGGGATCTGCGAAGCCACGGTGAAAGTGCATCTGCGCACCTGCTTTCGCAAGATCGGCGCCAAGAATCGCACCCAGGCGGCGCTTTGGGCGTCGGATCAGCTGCCGCCGCCGCCGACACAGCGCCACTGAGCGCCGCCGCGGCTGAGATGCAAGCGGCGCCTCGGCCTCAGGGCCCGCTGCATCCGGCTGATGCGCTGGCAAGAGTCAGATATCGGGAAAAATGAAATCTGTATCAGGCTGAAGCCGGGTATGCTTCCGGAGACGCGGCGGATGTCCCCGGCAAAGAAGAGGAAACCAGCCAGTGACAGATCACATCAATCCGCTATCCGCTCAGGCTGCAACCTCTTCCAATGCCGGTCCTGATACGCCGCCGCAGGATGTGCGCCCCAGGACAACCAGGACTCTGCAGGCGGCCCCAGAGGCTGCGGCCAGGCCTGCATCGGCGGTTTTTGCGGAAGCAAACCATCCGCAAGCTTCTGCGGATGGGGCGGCTGATGGCCCTCCGCCTGCTTATCAGGAACGGGATCCACGCGGTGCGGAAACTGCGCTTCCCGGCAAGCCGGATGCGGGAGCGGCAGAGCAGGAAAGGCAGGAGGCACCTGGGGAAGCTTCCGGCGGTGCCAGGGCCCGCAGACAGGGCCCGCCCCGGACGCCATCTGTTCTGAGCTCCCTGTTTGGTCGTCCCCGGCTGGATCCGCCTCGTTACGGCACACATACAATCAATCTCGGGCCGGATACGGCTGCTGCAGGCGGAGCCGGCAGATCCGCCAGGGGCGGCGGTGCCTCTCTGATGCAACTGCTGATTGGCAGCGCCCGGCCGGTCAACATGGAGCGGGTGCCCCATGTGCCGCCAGAGCTTTTACCGCCAGGGTTTAACGATCTGCCGGACTATAGCGAGACAGACCCGAACCCTGCCGCGAAACCGCCGCCATACAGAGAAGCGCCTGCAAAACCGCAAGACGGAGACGGCTGAGCCTGCTGGCCGGTTTGTTCTTGGTGCAATACCGGCTCCGGCTTTTAGTCTCTGCGCCTGCGGCGAGATCTTCATTTTCCGCGCCTGCGGCTACAGGGTTATTCTCCGTGCCTGCGGCACGAGCGCATTGATCTGGGCGATATGCTCGGGCAGGCAGCGGGTCAGGAAATCATATTTCTCTACCACATGGGCGCGGGCGTTGGGGCCCAGATGCGCATAAGCGCCGGGATCGGACAGCACATCCGCCACCTGATCCGCCAGTTTTTCAGGCGAAAAGAAATCCACCAGCAGCCCGGTTTCGCCATGGGTGATCGCCTCGCGCACCGGCGCCACATCGGCAGCCACCACGGTGGCCTGCATCGCCATCGCTTCCAGCAAGGACCAGCTGAGCACGAAAGGCATGGTCAGATAGATATGGCAGCGGCTGATCTGGATGATCCGGCAGAGATCGCCATAAGGCACCTTGCCGAGGAAATGCACCCGGCTCCAGTCAACGCTGTCGCCCAGTTCATCCTCCATCTCGCCGCGCAGGCCCGCAGGGTGTTTGCTCTCGGCACCATAAGAGGTGTCATTGCCGCCGATCATCAGAACACGCGCATTGGGGCGGGCCGCCTGGATCCGGGGCAGGGCGCGCATCATGATGTGGAAGCCGCGGGCGCGCTCCATGTTGCGGGCGACATAGGTGACCACCTCATCCTCGCGGCTGAGCGGGCGCTCCAGCCGTCCCAGGCCAATTGAGGCATCGGGGTCCGGACCCAGCGTATCGGTGCGGATGCCGTCATGGCAGAGATACATCCGGTCATGGAAACTGGCGGGGAAGCGGTCGCGCTGCCAGGCGGTGGGCACATGGCCCAGGTCCACCTGCTCGATGCTGGCATAAGGCACGGAATTGCGCGCCTCGGCAAAGAAATGGGCCTGGTCATTGGCGGGCCTTTCCGGGTCAAACCCGACCAGCCCGCCGGTTGTGCGGTAGAAATACTCGAAAAAGCCGATCACCGGCACATCGGGGTAGGGGTCCTTGATGAACATCAGCTCCCCCCAGCCGGTGTGGCCGATGATGATGTCGGGGGTGAAGCCCGCCTCTTTCAGCTGCCGCGCCGCCAGCGCCACGCCCAGGCCCGCGCCGGCCGCCGCTTCCCAATCGCGCGACAGGCCAAAAGCATCCTTGGCCGGGGTGCGAAAGGGTTTGTAGGTGACCGTTCTGATCCCCTTCAGCTGCACGCCCTCGCGCTGGGTCAGGAAGACGATTTCATGGCCGCCCTGGGCCGCCAGCCAGGGCGCAAGTTCCCGGTACTGGCCGGGCATATTCTGATGCACAAACAGGATTTTCATGGGTCATGCATGCCAAGCCTGCGGGCGGGATGCAAGGCACTTGGCCGACTTGGCTGCGCCCGTGCCGACGCGCTGCCCGGCTCTGGTGTTGCCTGCGGGCAGCAGATAGGAATGGTCTGACAAACAGACCCCAAGGATCAGGGCGGACAGGATGCAGATAGAAGAGACAGGATTGCCGGGTCTGAAGGTGCTGACCCCGGCGCGGTTCGGCGATGCGCGCGGGTTCTTCAGCGAAAGCTGGAACCGGCGGCGGATGCAGGAGGCCGGGATCGATCTGGAGTTCGTGCAGGACAATCATTCGCTGTCGCGCGAGACCGGCACCCTGCGGGGGCTGCATTTCCAGGCGCCTCCCCACGCCCAGGACAAACTGGTGCGCTGTGGTCAGGGCGTGCTGTTTGATGTGGCGGTGGATATCCGCAAGGGATCGCCGGCTTACGGCAAATGGTTCGGCATTGAGCTGAGCGCAGAAAACGGACGTCAGCTCCTGGTGCCCAAAGGCTTTCTGCATGGCTTCGTCACACGGGTGCCGGACACCGAGGTGATCTATAAATGCACCGATTACTACGCGCCCGACTGTGATGGCGCGGTGGCCTGGGACAGCTGCGCCATTGACTGGGGGTTTGACGGCGCCCCGATGCTGTCAGAAAAGGACGCCGCGGCGCCCGCGCTGGCGGATTTCGACAGCCCGTTTATGTGGGAAGGATAAGAGATGAAACTGCGCGCAGCCGGAGGTGCGGCATGAAACTATTGGTGACCGGCGGCGCCGGCTTTATCGGGTCCGCAGTGGTGCGGCTGGCCATCGCCCGCGGCTATCAGGTGGTGAACCTTGATGCGCTGACCTATGCCGCCTGCCTAAAGAATGTGGCAGAAGCGGCGGCAAGCCCCAACTATGCATTCGAGCAGTGCGATATCCGCGACCGCGCCGCATTAGACACTGTTTTTGAACGCCACCGCCCGGATGCGGTGATGCATCTGGCCGCCGAGAGCCATGTGGACCGCTCCATCGACGGGCCGGGCGATTTCATCGAGACCAATATCACCGGCACCTATCAGATGCTGGAGGCGGCGCGGAAATACTGGGAACAGGCAGGCAAGCCCGACGGCTTCCGGTTCCACCATATCTCAACGGATGAGGTGTACGGTTCTCTGCCTGCCGACCCCGCCGTGCAGTTCACCGAAGACACGTCCTATGATCCGCGCTCGCCCTATTCCGCCAGCAAGGCCGCCAGCGACCATCTGGTGCGCGCCTGGGCAGAGACCTACGGGCTGCCGGTGGTGCTGACCAATTGCTCCAACAACTACGGGCCATATCATTTCCCGGAGAAGCTCATTCCGGTGGTGATCCTGAATGCGCTGGCGGGCAAGCCGCTGCCGATCTACGGCGACGGCTCCAATGTGCGCGACTGGCTGTATGTGGAGGACCACGCCGATGCGCTCTTGTTGGTGATGCAAAAAGGCGCGCTGGGGCGGTCCTATAATATCGGCGGCGAGAATGAGCGCAGCAATCTGGAGCTGGTGGAAACGCTCTGCGCCATTCTGGACGGCAAGCGGCCCCGTGCGGACGGCAAATCCTACAAGGAGCAGATCACATTCGTGACGGACCGGCCGGGCCATGATGCGCGCTACGCGATTGATCCCTCCCGCATCCGCGACGAGCTGGGCTGGCGCCCCTCGGTGACGGTGGAGGAAGGGCTGGAGAAAACCGTGCAGTGGTATCTGGATAACGAGAGCTGGTGGCGCGCCCTGCAGGGCCGCGACGGTGTTGGCCAGCGGCTCGGGACTGGGAAGTGAAGGCTTTCCGGCTGGAAAGCCTGCCCCCCTCTCGGCGGCAAAGCTGCCTGCCGGGCAGCGGGACGGGGATATGTCCGGCCAGAAGAAAACCCAGCCCGTTGCCCGGACGCCATGAGCCGGTGTCGGGCAGGGGGGTCCCATGCTGACTGCGCATCTGCCCTCAGGTTATGTGCTGGCGCAGCTGACGCCTGAAGGCCGCTGGCTGATGCCTGCTGCCCTGATTGGTGCGGTGCTGCCGGATTTCGACATGCTGTGGTTCTACTTTGTGGACCAGAGCAGCATCCATCATCACCGCTACTGGGTGCATGTGCCGGTCTTCTGGGTCGCGGTTGCGGCTCTGATCCTGCCGGTTCTGGCTTTGCGGGCCCGCGCCCTGCTGGCCCCGGCGCTGGTGTTCTTTGCCGCCCTCTTCCTGCATATGGTGCTGGACAGCATCGGCGGCGGCATCCTGTGGGGCGCACCATTCGATGACCATCTCTATACGCTGGTGGAGGTACCTGCGAGCCAGCCCCATTGGGTGCTGTCGTTCCTGCTGCACTGGACCTTTCTGCTGGAACTGGGCATCTGGGCTTTAGCCTTGTATCTGTGGCGCAAAGGGAGGCCTGCATGATCCTTGTTTTTGGCAAAACCGGCCAGCTGGCCCGCGAACTGGCGGCGCATGAAAATGCCGCCTGCCTGGGCCGCGGTCAGGCGGATCTGTCGGACCCGGCGGCCTGCGTTGCGGCCATCCGCGCCCATGCGCCGGCTGGTGTGATCAATGCCGCCGCCTACACCGCCGTCGACACAGCCGAAAGCGAAGAGGCGCTGGCCGATACGGTCAACGCTGCCACCCCCGGTGCGATGGCGGTGGCCTGCGCGGAGATGGGCATTCCCTTTGTCACCGTCTCCACCGATTACGTCTTTGACGGCAGCGGCACCGCGCCCTGGCAGCCGGGTGATGCCACCGCACCTCTGAATGCCTATGGGCGTTCCAAGCTAAAGGGCGAAGAGGCGGTGCGCGCGGCGGGCGGCAGCTATGCTGTCTTACGCACCTCCTGGGTGGTGTCGGCCCATGGCAGCAACTTCGTCAAGACCATGCTTCGCCTCGGGAAAGAGCGGGACCGGCTGACCATCGTTGCCGACCAGATCGGAGCGCCGACCCCGGCCCGGGATATTGCGGCGGCCTGTCTTGCGATGGCGCGACAGCTGGCGGAAGACCCCGGCAAATCCGGCACCTATCATCTGCAAGGTGCGCCCCAGACCAGCTGGGCGGATTTCGCCCGCGAGATCTTTGCCCGCGCCGGCGTCACTTGCGACGTGGCGGATATTCCGACTTCGGCCTATCCCACACCAGCGGTGCGGCCCTTGAACTCACGGCTCGATTGTGCCGCGTTAGACACTGTTTTTGGCATCCCGCAGCCGGACTGGCGGGTGGGTTTGAATGATATTCTGAAGGATTTGGGAGAATTGGCATGACCAATGGCAAGCCCGGCTCGGGTCGAAAAGGCATCATCCTGGCAGGCGGCTCCGGCACCCGGCTCTATCCGATCACCATGGCGGTCTCCAAACAGCTGCTGCCGCTCTATGACAAGCCGATGATCTACTACCCGCTGTCGGTTCTGATGCTGGCGGGCATCCGCGAGATCTGCGTGATCACCACGCCGCAGGATCAGGAGCAGTTCATCCGCCTCTTGGGGGATGGCAGCCAGTGGGGGGTGGCGCTGACTTATGTGGTGCAGCCCAGCCCCGACGGTCTTGCGCAGGCCTTCATCCTGGCCGAGGAATTTCTGGCCGGCGCCCCTTCGGCGCTGGTGCTGGGCGACAACATCTTCTTTGGTCACGGGTTGCCGAAACTCTTGGCAGCAGCGGATGTGCAAGAGACCGGCGGCACCGTCTTTGGCTATCACGTGGCCGATCCGGAGCGCTATGGCGTGGTGGGTTTTGATGCGGATGGCAAGGCCCGCGAAATCATCGAAAAGCCTGCCGTTCCGCCCTCGAACTACGCGGTCACGGGGCTGTATTTCCTGGATGGCACCGCGCCAGAGCGCGCGCGCGCGGTGCAGCCCAGCCCCCGCGGCGAGCTGGAAATCACCGATCTGTTGCAGAGCTACCTGAACGAAGGGGAGTTGCGGGTCGAAACCATGGGCCGCGGCTATGCCTGGCTGGATACCGGCACCCATGGGTCTTTGCTGGATGCGGGCAATTTCGTGCGCACCCTGCAGGAGCGCCAGGGCCTGCAGACCGGCTGCCCGGAAGAGATTGCATTCGAGCAGGGCTGGATCAATGAGGCCGGGCTGAAGGCGCGGGCAGAGAAATTCGCCAAGAACGCCTATGGCGCCTATCTGGAAGGGTTGCTGAAGTAGGGGCGGCCTGTTTCACCGGGCGCGCCGCCCGTCAGAACAGAAAGTCATCCGCATCCAGCCGCCCCCGGGCCAGATCCTCCAGAAAGACCTTGCCCGACCCGGTTTTGATCAGTGTGCCGCCACTCTGGCCGCTGATCTCCAGATCGGCAAACCGGTCCGCCGCCGCCGCCTCCAGGTCGATCAGGTCACGGCCTGGGCGAAAATCCGCAATACTGTCGCGCCCATGGCTGCGGGCAAAGACAAAAACATCCCCGCCGCCACCACCGCTGAGCCAGTCATTCCCTTTGCCGCCGACCAGCCGGTCCTCGCCGCCGCCGCCTTTCAGGCTGTCGCGGCCGCTGCCGCCCTCCAGCGTATCGCTGCCGCCGCTGCCGGACAGCAGATCCTTGCCGCTCTGGCCCTTCAGGCGGTCCTGGCCGCTGCCACCCTTGAGACTGTCGCCGCCGCCGCCGCCGGACAACCGGTCAGCACCGCTGCCGCCCTTCAGGACGTCATCGCCTCCCTGGCCTTTCAGGCTGTCGCGGCCGCTGCCGCCCTCCAGCGTATCGCCGCCGCTGCCGCCGGACAGCAGATCATTGCCAGTGCCGCCCTTCAGGCTGTCGGCACCGCTGCCGCCCTTGAGCCTGTCGCCGCCGTCGCCGCCGTTCAAGCTGTCGCCGCCGCTGCCACCCGCCAGCGTGTCGCTGCCGGTGCCGCCCGACAGCAGATCATTGCCAGTGCCGCCCTCCAGGCTGTCGGCACCGCTGCCACCCGCCAGCCGGTCATTGCCGCCGCCGCCGGACAGCTGGTCATCGCCGCCGGTTCCCTCCAGCCGGTCCGCGCCACTGCTGCCATAGAAACTGCCGCCCGGCAGCCTTTCCCCCGTTCCCTGACGCTCCGGAAAGGCAAAGCGCAGATCCGGCCCGAAGACATCCTCCAGCTCCAGCGGCACTCCGTCGGCGCTGGTCAGCACCATGGTGGTCTCCCCCGCCTGCAGCACCATGCCGGTACTGCGGCTGCCCGCCTCCAGCTGGACAGCGCTGTAAAGCCCTTCGAACAACGACAGGTCCAGCCGGTCCTCGCCGGGGGTGAAGTCGCGCACCGTCACCCGTTCCGCCGCCGGGTTGATAACAAAGGCATCGGCGCCGGCGCCGCCCTCCAGCCTGCCGCCGCCCGCGCCCGAAACCAGCACGTCATCGCCGGCATGGCCGTAAAGATCCGCCGCCCCGGCGCCGCCTTCCAGCACGTCATTTACGGCGCTGCCCTCAAGCCGCGCATCACCCGCAGCGGCCTGGCGCACAACGCCCAGCTCTGCCAGCGGCAGGGTGAAGCGGCTGATGCCGCCCTCCGCGCCCGAAGCCGCAAAAACCTGCAGCTGGCCGCCGACCACCACCGCCTCCAGCGCGGTGACATTCTGCAGCCCGAGGCCGGGCATATGCTCCAGGCTCTGCACATGGATCAGCACCCCGCCCGCGGTCAGGGTGAACAGGCTGAGGCCGCCGTCATTGCCCGCCGCCAACACCAGAAGATGCTCCCCCGCCTGCACCGTCTCCAGCGCCGACACCCCGCCGAAACGGGTCATTGCGGTGTCATGCAGCTGCGCCCGGAATTGCAGGCCGCCCGCCGCATCCACCTGCACCAGCGTCAGCGAACTGCTGCCAGCAGCCCCCAGCAGCGCCCAGGCGGTGCCGTCCATCTCAAACCCTTCCAGCGCAGTGATGCCAGAGACCGAAAGCCCCTGCTCCGGCCCCAACACCACGCCGGGGGTGAGCGCCCCGGTGGTCTCATCCACATTGTATCCGCGCAAGCCCCCGGCCTCTGCCGCCAGCAGCACCGGGCCACCCGCTGTCTCAACTGTGGCCAGCAGTGCCGCAGGCTCCAGACTGTAGGATGCGCTACCGCCGCCCAGACCGGTCCGGGCCTGCACCGCCCCATCCGCATCCAGCCGCCAGCCCTGCAGGGCGCCACCGGACTGCCCCACCGCATAGACCGCTGACTTGCCGCCCGTCAGCTGCAGCACTGCCACCGCCCCCAGGCCGCCCGCATCGGCGCCCGTCAGGCTGTCCTGCTGCCGACTGCCCGGGCTGCCACCGCTGCCCAGGGCATAATAGCCGAGACCGCCGCTGGTCCCCTCCTGCACGAGCCGCAGCTCCCCGCCGGTCTCCGCCAGCTCAAAATTGCCGGTGCGCAAGGACGCCTGGCTGTGCAACTGCTGGCCTGCCAGCTGCGGCCCGCCGCCATTGCCGGGCAACTGCCAGCGGCTGATCCCGCCATTCAGGCCATTGATGGCATAAAGCGTGGCCTGGCCGTTCTGCACCGCGACCTCCAGATCGCGCAGATCGGTGCCGAAAATCATGTCATCCGTGCCGAACCTTGTGCTGAATGCCAGTGCCATTGTGCCGCTCCCATGCGCCGCTGAACCCAGGAGCGAACCTGGCGGGCAGGCGCGGCGCAAAGCGGGAGGCAAATCGGGCAAAACCGGGAATATTGTTGACAGATTGACGACAATTGATCGAACAGACAGGGGTCAAGAAGGGAACAGATCAGGATTACAGGTGCAGGCGGCGGCGGTGTTGCGCACCCTGCGTACGCCCCGTTAGCGCCGTTTTGACGCGGTTCTGGCACTGTGGGCGGCACCCCGTTTGCCATCCCGTTTCTCATGCCGGAGCCCCGCCCATGACCCAGGCCTCGCCGATCCTCGCCCTGCCCTATCTGATGCCTGCCCAGGCGCAGAAACATGTGACCCATAACGAAGCGCTGCAAATGCTGGATGCGCTGGTGCAGCTTCGCGTTGAAGGGTTTGATGCGGTGACACCCCCCACCAGCCCCGCCCTGGGCGAGACCCATGCGCTGGCCGCCAGCCCTGCGGGCGCCTGGGCCGGCCACCCCCATGCCCTGGCCGTCTGGCAGGGCGAAGGCTGGCTGTTCCTCGCCCCCCTGCCCGGCTGGCGCGCCTGGGGCATTGCGGAACAGGAACTCAGGGTCTGGGACGGCAACAGCTGGATCCTGCCACCCGCCGACACCCAGAACCTCGCCCGTCTCGGCGTCGGCACCACGGCCGATGCCGCCAACCCGCTGGCGGTTTCCGGCCCGGCCACGCTGCTCAGCCATGCAGGGGCCGGCCATCAGCTCAAGATCAACAAATCCGCCAGCGCTGAGACCGCCTCGCTGCTGTTCCAGTCGAACTGGAGCGGCCGCGCCGAGATGGGGCTGGCAGGCAGCAATGACTTCGCAGTGAAACTCTCCGCGAACGGCAGCAGCTGGTCCACCGCCCTGGCGCTGACGCCTGCGGGCCGCGCCGGGTTTGGCACCGCCAGCCCGGCGGCGCATCTGGAGATCCAGGGCAGCAGCGATGATTACCTGCTGGCAGGCGATGGCGGCAGCCCGGACTTCCGGCTGGGCGCGGACGGCAACGGGGCTTGCGCCGGCGCCTGGACCGGCGGCGGCGCGGATTATGCCGAGTGGTTCGAATGGGCCGACGGCAATCCGGACGATGAAGACCGCCGCGGGGTCTCGGTGGTGCTGGAGGGGGAGAAAATCCGCCTAGCACGGCCCGGAGAAGAGCCGATCGGCGTGATCAGCGCCAATCCGGCCGTGGTCGGCGACGGCGACATGGATGACTGGAAGCACCGCTGGCTACGCGACGCATACGGCGCAATGCGGCGCGATGCGGCGGGCCGCCCGCAGGAAAACCCTGCCTATGATGCGTCCCGGCCGTATGTGCCGCGCAGCCGCCGCCCGGAATGGGCGCTGGTCGGACTGTTGGGCAAGCTGCGCCTGCGCCAGGGCCAGCCCACAGCCCCGGGCTGGATCCGGATGCGGCAGATCTCAGCAGAGACCGCAGAGCTGGAGGAATGGCTGGTGCGGTAAGTCTCTGCACCACGCGCCTGCACCCGGCGGGCAGCATCCACCTGGGACTTACCCTTTGGCGCCCTGGCCGCGGGCATAGATGTCGTCGTAGCGGATGATGTCATCCTCGCCCAGGTAGCTGCCGGTCTGCACCTCGATCAGCACCATCGGCACCTTGCCCGGGTTCTCCATCCGGTGCACCGCGCCCAGCGGGATATAGACCGACTGGTTTTCGCTCACCAGCTGCTCGGTACCATCCACTGTGACCTTGGCCGTGCCTTCCACAACGATCCAGTGCTCTGCCCGGTGGTGATGGCTTTGCAGGCTCAGCGCCGCGCCGGGATGCACATGAATGCGCTTGACCTGAAACCGGTCCCCCACCGCCAGGCTCTCGAACCAGCCCCAGGGGCGGTGGTCCTTGGGGAATTCCGTGGCCTGACGGGCCTGTTTGCCTTTCAGCGCCGCCACAGCCTGTTTCACATCCTGCGCCCGGTCCGCCGCCGCCACCAGCACCGCATCAGGCATTGCCACCGCGATCACGTCTTTCAGCCCGATGCCGACCAGCTCCAGCCCGTCGCCTTCGGACCGCAACAGGCTGTCTGCGCAGTCAATCGCCGTTGCCGGTCCGGACGTCACCACGCCAGCCGCATCCGGCCCCGCCTCACGCCAGACCGCATCCCAACCGCCCAGGTCGGACCAGCCGCCCGCATAAGGCACCACCGACAGGTTGTCCGCCCGCTCCATCACCGCATAGTCGATCGAGATATCCCCGGCCCCTGCCCAGGCCGCAGGATCGAGCCGCAGAAAGCCCAAATCAGGCTGGCCCTGGTCCACCGCCTGCTGCACCGGCGCCAGCAGCTCGGGCGCATGCTGGCGGAAGGCCGCCAGAATGGTTTTCACCGAGAACAGGAAAATGCCTGCGTTCCACAGATACTGCCCCGAGGCCAGCATCTGCGCCGCCTTGGCCGCATCCGGTTTTTCCACAAAGCGTTTCAGCCCGATGGGGCGCGGCGTGAAATCGCCCGGGTCCCCGGACAGCTCGAGATAGCCATAGCCGGTCTCGGCCCGCTCAGGTTTGATACCGAAGGTGACCAGCTGGCCTGCCTGCGCCGCCTGCAGTCCGGCTGCCGCCGCCGCGCGGAACGCATCCGCATCCGGCACCACGTGATCCGACGGCGCCACCAGCATCAACCCTTCGGGATCGCTTTTTTCCAGCCACAGCGCCGCCGCCAGCACCGCAGGCGCAGTGTTGCGCCCTTCAGGCTCGATCAAGATGGCACCGGGATCGATGCCCGCGCCTGCCAGCTGTTCGGTCACGATAAAGCGGAAATCGGAATTGGTCAGCACCAGCGGGCTGGCAAAACCGTCGCCTGACAGCCGCCGCGCCGAGGCCTGAAACAGCGTTTCCTCACCCGTCAGCGGCACGAACTGCTTGGGGTAGCTTTTGCGCGACAAAGGCCACAGGCGGGTGCCAGAGCCGCCGCACAGAAGAACCGGATATATCATGATGCTGCCTTGCCTCCCCGCAGAATCCGGACCGTGAAATCTCCGGCCCCCCGTAGGTATAACCCGCCTGAAAGTTTCAGTGCGGTTGTTTTCACAATCTGCCGCTCCATAAAGGCCAGCGGCATGGCACGGTCCGGCCAGGGGCTCTCAAAGCGATGCAACCGGAAGCTCTCCCTCGCAAAACCGCATGAACTTGCCGCACCGTTCTTCCAAATAGGCCTGATCTGCCAGGCTGAACATTTCCTTGTAACGGCCCGAAACGCCCTTGTTGAAATTATAGACCCGCCGTTCCCCGGACAACAGGGCCTGCAGGGCGTCATTGGCCTCAAGCGCCTCCCGCCGGCAGTTCACCAGATCGCAAAGCACATCCAGCACAGACTGTGTTTCGCGGGTGATCTGCTCATAGGAAAATGGCACCCCCATAGCGGATTTCAGCCAAGGGATGGTGGCCCGCTCCAGCAGTCGCGCCATCACGTCAATGCCGCCACGATGAGAATGGATTGCAGAAAAAAACGGCTTGTTCTTGTCAGCCTCCCTGCGGGCACGCTCACCGGCTTCAAAAGCAGAGAGCGCTGCATCGCCTGGATGCCGGTAGGAAATCAGGACCCGGACATCGGGACGGCCAAGCGCCTCAGTATAACGGGGCTGAAATTCAGCATGCGTCTTGATCGACAGGTTTTCGCCCGGCTTCAGCCGGTCAGCCACTTTTGTCACATTGAAAAGATGATTGTCCCGCCAGAACACCCGGTGGCGTTCCAGCGGCCCGGTCAGAACCCGCTTGCGCAAAGCCTCTTGAGGCACACCCGAGGACTCACATACTGCCCTGGCAAGATGTGCCAGATAGGTGCTGGCAGACTTCTGCTGGCCATAAACGACGAGGATCATCCGGAAATGCCTTTACTGAAAATGGCTGCAGTTTAAAAATCACTCGGCCTTAAAATCACTTGGCCCGCAGATTATCCAGCCCCTGCGCCAGGAACCAGTCATAGGTGCCGCGCACCCCATCCTGCAGGCTGATCGAAGCCTGCCAGCCCAGCCGCGCCAGGCGCGTGACATCCATCAGCTTGCGCGGGGTGCCGTCGGGCTTGGACGGGTCGGTCAGGATTTCGCCTTGAAACCCGGTGACCTCTGCCACCAGCTGCGCCAGCTCCAGGATCGACACATCCGCACCGCAGCCCACGTTGATATGGCTCAGCATCGCTTGCGTTTCGCGCCCATAGGCCTCCGGCCCCAGATCCATCACAAACAGCGAGGCCGCCGCCATGTCGTCCACATGCAGGAACTCGCGCCGCGGCGTGCCGGAGCCCCAGATGGTGACGCTCTGTGCGCCCAATTGCGCCGCCTCGTGGAAGCGGCGGATCAGGGCGGGCAGCACATGGGAGTTCTCGGGGTGGAAATTGTCGCCCGGCCCATAGAGATTGGTGGGCATCACCGAGCGGTAATCGACGCCGTACTGGCGGTTGTAGCTTTCGCACAGCTTGATGCCGGCGATCTTGGCAATGGCATAGGGCTCGTTGGTGGGCTCCAGCACACCTGTCAGCAGCGCATCCTCGGCCATCGGCTGATCTGCCAGCTTGGGGTAGATGCAGCTCGACCCCAGCTGCAGCAGTTTTTTCACCCCGGCCTCATAGGCGGCGTGGATGACGTTGCATTCGATCATCAGGTTTTCATAGATGAACTCAGCCGGGTAGCTGTTGTTGGCAACAATGCCGCCCACTTTGGCCGCCGCCAGAATAACCTGATCGGGCTGTTCCGCCTGCATGAAACCGCGCACCGCAGCCTGATCGGTCAGATCCAGCTCGGCGCTGCTGCGGGTGATCAGCGTCAGATCCTCGCCTGCCGCCTGGCGCGCCTGCAATTGGCGCAGGATGGCGCCGCCCACCATGCCGCGGTGGCCGGTCACATAGATCCGGGGTCCAGTGCCTGCCATAACCTCAGCCCTCGACGCTGACCGGCAGATCCATGCCGTGCTCTTTCAACAGCGCATGGCGGCGCGCGGTTTTCAGATCTTCGGCCACCATCTCGGCGCACATGTCCTGGGTGGTGATTTCCGGCACCCAGCCCAGTTTTTCTTTGGCCTTGGTGGGGTCGCCCAACAGCGTTTCCACCTCTGCCGGGCGGAAGTAGCGCGGGTCGATCCGCATCACCACATCGCCGGGTTTCAGCGCCGGGGCGTGATCGCCCTCAACTGCCGCCACAGTGGCAATCTCATCGATGCCGCTGCCGGAAAACGCCAGGTCAATGCCCAGCTCGGCCGCAGACCACTGGATGAACTGGCGCACCGAATACTGCTTGCCGGTGGCGATCACGAAATCCTCAGGCGCATCCTGCTGCAGCATCATCCACTGCATCCGCACGTAATCCTTGGCATGGCCCCAATCGCGCAGTGCGTCGATGTTGCCCATATACAGGCAGGGCTCCAGCCCCTGTGCGATATTGGCCAGCCCGCGGGTGATCTTGCGGGTCACAAAGGTCTCGCCGCGGCGCGGGCTCTCGTGGTTGAACAGGATGCCGTTGCAGGCATACATGCCATAGGCCTCGCGGTAGTTCACGGTGATCCAGTAGGAATACAGCTTGGCCACCGCATAAGGGCTGCGCGGGTGGAAAGGCGTCGTTTCGCGCTGCGGGGTTTCCTGCACCAGCCCATACAGCTCCGAGGTCGAGGCCTGATAAAAGCGGGTTTTCTTCTCCAGCCCGAGAAAACGGATCGCTTCCAGCAGGCGCAGAGTGCCCATGGCATCCACATCGGCAGTGTATTCCGGGCTCTCAAAGGAGACCGCCACATGGCTCTGCGCGCCCAGGTTATACACCTCGTCGGGCTGCACGTCCTGAATGATCCGGGTCAGGTTGGAACTGTCGCTCAGATCGCCGTAATGCAGCTTGAAGCGAGCCTGGTCCATATGCGGATCCTGATAGATATGGTCCACCCGCTGGGTGTTGAAAGAGGACGCCCGGCGCTTGATGCCATGCACCTCATAACCCTTCTCAAGAAGGAACTCCGCAAGATAGGAGCCATCCTGACCCGTAACACCCGTGATAAGAGCTTTTTTCATAATATGCCCCGTTGCTGAAAGCCTCTGCGCCTGTTCCCGTGCTTAGGCCAGCGCGGCGGAAAAGACCAGCGGCGGGAACAGAGAAGAGTGGCGGCCTGCCCGGGCCCGGCTCAGCCTGCGTCCGGGCTTGCCGGACCTGCCACAGCGGCACCGGGCCAGGCGGCTCCTTGCGGGTCCGGATCATAGCCCAGCCGGGCGCAGAGACGACCATATGAGGGCGCTGTCTGCAGCTCTGCTGCAACTGTTTCAGGCACCGCCCGGCGCGGGCGGGCGGCAATGCTTGTGCCGCTGCGGCCGCTGTCTCCGGACAGGCTCTGAGCCGCCATCCGCTCTTGGAAACCGGCGCTGCCGGACAGCTCCAGCACCTGGCAGATCTGCGCCATGCCCGCTTCAGGTGCGGCCGTGAACGCCTCGTACTGCAGGATCGGGGTGTCGGCATAATGGTCCAGAAACAGATGGTAACGGCGGGCGTATTCCTCCAGCGTGCCAGGGGTAAAATGCACCCAGCTCTGGCGCAGCAGGCTCAGCCAGGAATCCAGCGGATGGCGCACTGTCACCAGGCTCAGCAAATGGTAGTCCGCCTGCAAAAGCTCTTTCATGGACGGCCGCTGCGGCAGGCCGCTGCCGCAGGCGTCTGTGGTGCAGAAATGGCTGTGGCTGTGATCGCGCAGCACCAGGTCGCCCCCCTCGGAGCGGGTTTCTGCCGCCAGCGCCGCCAGTCCGGCCTGAAAAATCCGCGCCAGCACCGCCTGCCCCGGAGGGCTGGACCCCGCCTTGGCCAAACTGATCAGGTCGCGCGGCGCAAAGGCGCCCTGATACCCCAGCGGGCTGAAAGGGTCGGCTTCGCTCAGCAGCCGGACGCACGGCAGCGCCGCAATGGATTTGGCAAACAGGGTGCCGCCAGTGCAGGCAAAATGATGCAGGCTGCGCAGCACCGGACGCGCAGGCTGCGCCGCGGCAGCCCGGCACTCCGCCAGCAGCCGGACCGCCGCGGGCGCCCGCATCCGTGCCGCCAGCCGGGCCGGATCCTCGGCCAGAAGCCGCTCAAGCTGCAGGCGGGCCGGCGTGGCGTCACCCATGCCCTGCAATCCCGGCCAGGGCAGCCAGCTGCCGCAGCAGATCCTCCTGGGCCTCCTTTTCCTGCAGCACCGCACGGTAGCGCTGCTGCAGCTCTGCCAGATCCGAGGCACAGAGATCCAATTGCTGCTGCAGGTCTGCCTGTGCTGCGGCACGCGCCTGCGCCGCCTTATTGCGCCAGGCCACCGCATACGGGCGGTCCGGGTCCGCCGGCGCAGCCTCCAGCTGGCTGGCATAGCCCAGATCCTCCAGCCCAGCCTGCAGCGCCGCCATCCCCGATGCGCCCCGGTACAAGGGCTTGTGGCCTTCCTGCAGTCGCAGCATCTGGAAATGCTGCAGGCAACCTGCCTGCTCCAGCGCCTGCAGCAGCGCCAGCGGCTGCGCCGCCGCCTCAATGACCAAAAGCCCCTGCTTTGGTTCGCCGCCCGCCTTGCCACGCTCTGCGGGCAGACCACAGAGCGCCGCCAGATCCGCAACAGCCTGTGTCTGCGCCAGGTCTTCCTGTTGCACTTCCAGCCCGGGAAACAGCCGGAACAGCGTCTCTGCCGGCCCGGCCTGGCTGCTGAGATCCGGGAAATTGCAGCGGTAAAGCACCGCCGCGCCGCCGCCTGCCGAAACCGCGGCTCCGGCAGCCTGCACCGGTTTGAACCGCTGTGCCAGGGCCTGCAGCTCTGGCAGCATTTCGGGATCCGTCCCGGCCAGCACCACCGGCCCAAGCCCCGCCTGCACATAGCCTTCGGCGGCACGGCCGCAACCGGCCCCGATATGCAGCACGAATTCCGCCGGGAACAAAAGAGAGAACGCAACCATGGTTCAGCGGGTTCCGCGCAGGGCACGCCGGGCACTGCGCAGCGGCGCCATCAGGCGGAAGGAGCGCGACCCGTAGAGCTGCTGCACCTGCGCCTTGAACCCGGCAGCAGCCTCTGCCTGGGCCGCGACCGCCTGCTCCAGCCCGGCAATCCTGTGCCCCGCCGCCTCCAGCGTTTCAGCCCTGGCCCGCAGCCGACCCTGGGCCATCTGTGTCTCTGCCTGCAGCCGGGCGCACCTGTCGCCGACCTGTTCCAGCTGCTGCTCCAATTGCAGCTTTTCCCGGTACAGCGCTTCCATCTGCGCATACATACTGCGCTGCTGCTCCCGCAAAAGAGCACATTCTTCAGCCATCTCCCGACCATCCAGGAAAAGCGTCAGCGCCGTATCCGGATCCGCCTCCCCTGGTCCAACCCGTACCGAGGCCGCAAATTGCCCCGCCAGGCGGCTCAGAGCCACATCCGCCTGCAGCCTGGCAGCGGCCAGCGCCAGCATCACCGCATCAGGGGCGGGGGCTGCAGCCTCCTGCAGGCGGCTCTGCGCCGCCGTGCTTGCCGCCAGGCCGCAGCAGGCCAGAACCGCATCCGGGGCGTGCCGGGCCGCCGTGTCATCCAGCAGCAGAACCCGCTGGCGGTCCTGCATCTGCAGGGCCAGCACCGTTTCAATTTCCTGTCCGGCAGCCTCCAGCGCCGCCGCCGGCCCCAGACCGTCCTGCAGCGCCCGGCAAACGGCCCCGGCTGGCGCGCGCGCCAGCAGCACAACCGCCTGCCCCTGCTCCGGCAGGGCCGCAGGCAGGGTCTCAAGCAGGGTAACGGAATACTGCCCCTGCAAACCAGCCTGCAGAGCCGCGCCCAGCGGCGCATGCGCCGCCCATACCAGCACCCCCCGGCCGGCTCCAGCCGCTTCCAAGGGGGCCGCCTCTGCCTTGTCGCCTGCCATATGATGGTTCCTCAACCGTCTTGCCGCTGCACCGGCATCTTTGCAACTTACTGTCCGCAACGGCGCCTGTCAGGCGCCATCCGCACCGGCAACCTTTTACGTGCGCGCACCGCCCAATAGCAAGACAGCACCCGGCCTGTCGTGCAGCCCGCCCCAAGGCACAGCCCCATTGGTCCCCATTAGGGGAGGACATCCCGGCGCCAGGCTGCTATGGGCAGATGCAGCAACCGCCCTATTGCGGCCCCAGGCAGACGCAGCACATGATACGGATCTTCAAAGCCGGCGCGCATATCCGCCGTTCTCCGCTCAGCTATCCGGCGCTGGCGCCGCTGTTTGACAGCCATATCGAGGAGGCTGCGACCCCCGACAGCGCCGATCTGTATGTTTTCTCCCATATCCTGGACATCGAAAACGCGCCCCGGGAACTGGTGGAGGACTGGCGCCAGCGCCGCCGCCCCATCGTGCTGCTCTCTGAAGAGCCGTTCTGGGACACGCTGTGGGGCCGCCAGCCGCTGGCCCGCCACCGTCTGGCGGACAGTCCCTGGGGGCGACTGCCGGTACATCAGCTGACCCATCACAGCAGCGCCGTCTTCCGCTTTGAACGGATCCCCTACTACCTTTTGACGAATCACCGTTTCGCCAATGCCTATGCGGCCAAATTCGCCCGCAATGCCCGCCAGACCCCGGCCGGCTGGCGCCGCGCCTTCCTGCAGCGGCGCAGCGATCTGGCTTTTCTGTTCGAACGGCGGGAGGGTGCGCATCATTCGCTGCGCTGGCCCGAAGGCGATACCGTCGGCCTGTGCCACTGGCGCACCCAGATCGCCGAAACCTGCCGCCGGGGCCGCGTCGAGCGGCTGGGCCGCAGCTGGCAGCCAGAGCGCCCGGCGCGCGGCCAGCTGGCCGACTGGCATCTGGACAAGCTCGCCCTGCTGGACGGGCACGCCCGGGCGATCGGCGCCATTGAGAACACCCACCAACCCAATTACATCACCGAGAAACTGTTCGACGCCTTCGCCTGCGGCGCGCTCCCTGCCTATACCGCCAGCCCGCGCCACCGGATTCATGATCTGGGGCTGACAGCGGACAGCTGGCTCAACCTGCACGGGCTCTCTGCCGCCCAGGCAGCGGCCCGGCTCGACGGGCTGGACTGGGGCAATGCTGCCTGGCTGGAGCGCACCTGCGAAGCCTATGCCTGCGCCCAGCAGGCACTGTCGGCGCTTTTGGGCAATCCGCGCAACTGGCTGCGGGAACGGGCACGCCTGCAGGCGGCGCTGCTGGCAGAATTCCGCAGCATTCTGGATCAGGGCCATACTGCCTGGCCGGATCTCTCTGCCGCCTAACCGGGGGGCGGCGGCAGCCCGGGCACAGTCTTACAGCATCAGCAGCGGCTCGATCTGCAGGCCGTCGGCCTGCAGCCTGTCATCCAGAACAAACAGATTCAGCTCGCAGGCTCCGGCCCTGGCCGCCAGCTCCGGGTCCGAGGGCACATGCAGCAGCACTTCCCGTCGGCCTGGCGGCAGCAAGTCCGGCGCCGGCGTTTGGATGTCGCGAAAGCCGCCCTCGGGCAGGAAGAACCGCAACGCCAGCCGACAGGAGATCACCCCGCTGCTGTGCAGCGCCAGACGCAGCCCCACATAGCGCGCCTGCTTCAGCTCCTCTGCCTGCATCCGCATCCCCAGGCAGGCCCAGCCGCCGCTGTCCCCTTCGGCGACCTCAAATGCCATCCCGCCGCCGCTGCGGCCCAGCTTCATCCGGGTCCGGCCAGCCGGATCGCAGGACAGCCACAGCCCGTCACCCAGATCCAGATGCCCGGCCAGGACCTCCTGCGCCTCTCCCTCTGCCAGGGCGGCAATCTGATCACGCAGCGAAGCCAGCGCAGACAGCGCGGCAGGGGAATCCGAAAGGGTCACGGGGCAGGTCCTTATCTCAATATGCGGCGGCCAGCTTCCCGGAAAATGCAGGTGGATGCAAGCCGACCCGCGGCCGCTCCCGCATCCAGCCCCGGTTGAGAACTGCGGAACAGGCTGCTACAGGCGGTACTGCCGCCGCGGTTGCGCGGCGAATGCCAGCCTGGACGGATTTCCCGAATGCCTGCCTTGCCCACCCTTGCCGTAATCCTGCCCTGCCTGGACGGCTGCGGCTCTCTCGACCGGACCCTGCACAGCCTGGCAGAGCAAACAGGCCCGTTCCGCCTGCACTGCCATGCAGTGTGGGCAGGGCAGCAGGATGACACAGCCCCGGCGCGGCAGCTGGACTGGTGGCAAGCGCAGCTGCGCAGCGGTCGCCGCCAGGTCGGCTGTGCCGGGCTCGCTCTCAGCCATGGGTCGGCCGCCGGTCCCGGCAGCGGCCTGGCCGGCTGCCTGGCGACCGCCATCGAAGCTTGCCCCGCAGACAGTGTCTTCAGCTGGATGCTGCCCGGCAGCACCCTGCCGCCGGACAGCCTGCAGACCGTGGCCGAGGCAATGCAGCAGTTTGCGCCCGAACAGCTGTCCTGGCTGAGCAGCGCCTGCGCGGCGCCACTGCCGGAGCCGGTCCTGCAGGCCGGGCTCAGTGATGGCACCCATTGGGAGGCGCTGCCCTGCGCCGGAACCTTCTTCCGCCCCTGGCTGTGGCACAAGGCCGCCCTGGATCCGGCCCTGCAGGATCCGGATCCGGGCACCGCAGCCTGGGCGCTGTGGGGCCACTTCAGCCAGCACGCAGGCCTGGTCCAGCTGCCACCACCTGCCGCCAGCGGCGCCGATCCGCTGCTGCCGGAAACCGCGGCGCTGGAAGCCCTGCTGCCTGCCAGCCGCCGCCGCGCCGCGCTGGCGGATTTGGCCGAGCTGGCCAAAGCCGGAACCTCCCCCGCCTGGCGCCGCCTCAGCCGCTGCCCGGAACAGGGCAGCCTGGTGATCAGCAGCGAGGACGCCCTGCCCGCGCTGGCCCGCCATTGCAATATCCTGACGGACGCCATCCCCGGCCTGGCGGACCTGGCGCCGCAGCCGCCGCGGGAACTGGCCCGCGCCCGCCGCGCGCAGGCCTCGGCGTCGGCCTCGGCACTGGCAGCAGAGACAGGCGCCATCACCTTCCAGAACAATATCCTGGCCTATGACAGCGGCTGGCAATATCCCGCCATCACCGAGCAGCACGCTTACCGCCAACTGGCACAGGCCGGCGCAGTGCCCGATGGCATCACCTATCTGGCCTATCCCTGGGCCACGCTGATCGACAAGCTGCACCGCAAGACCGCCGACCTGCCCGCCCAGCTGGCACAGTTCCGCGCCTTCTGCGCCCGGGTGCCCCAGGACACCATCAAGGTCACCGTCTGCCAGCACATCAAAATGAAAGAAGAGCTGGAGCTGCTCCGCCTCGCCGGAGTGACAGAGATCTTCTGGTCCCATGCCACCCATACGGACGCCGCAGCGGCACAGCCGGACGGGCTGCGGCTGCACCCTTTCCCGCTCTATCCGGTCCAGGCCACCGGGCCAGAGACCGCTGCACCGCCCGGCAATTCAGAAGAGCGGCCGCTTCTGTTCTCCTTCATTGGCGCCCGCGCCAACCAGCATTATCTGACCGGCAGCCGCAACTGGATCCTGGATCTGCTGCAGGATGATCCGCGCGGGCAGATCACCGGGCGCGGCGGCTGGCATTACAACAAGGTGGTCTACAGCCATCAGATCCATGCGCCGGACAACCACAGCAACCGCGGCGACGGCGGCAGCTTCGTCGACGGCAACGCCTCCGAGGAATTCCGCGCCTCGCTCAAGGCTTCGGTGTTTTCGCTCTGCCCGTCCGGCACCGGCCCCAATTCGATCCGCCTGTGGGAGAGCCTGGGACTTGGCGCGGTGCCGGTGATCCTGGCGGACAGCTGGGCACCGCCCGGCAACCCGGCGCTGTGGCAGGCCGGCGCGGTGTTCTGCGAGGAAACACCAGAGGCCATCCGCGCCCTGCCCGAGCGGCTGGCGGCGCTGGCTGCCGACCCGGACGCGCTGGAGCGTCTGCGCCACGGCGGCCGCCAGCTCTGGGCGCTTTACGGCCCGGACTGCTTTATCTACGACCTGCAAAAGTCCATGCTGGAGGCAGCGGCCCGCCCGCCCGTCCACAAGGCAAAACTGCTCGGCAGCCTGCAGGCCGGGCTGACCCGCCCGCAGGCAGAGCCCCGCAGCCCTGCAGCCGCCGCGCTCTATCTCAGCAGCCTGTCCAGCCGCCTGCTGCTGGACGGCACTGCAGCGCTGGACAGCCACCGTGCAGATCCCCTGGCCCAGGCGGCAGAGGCAGCGGCCCGCGCGGCGCTGGCGGCGGATCATCCTCTGGCCGGACAGCTGGACCGCACCCAAGCGCTGCTGCAGCGCCGGGCCGGCCTGTGCCCGGCGCCCGCCGCCGCCCCGGCCCGGATCCGGCGCGGCCCGGTCCGTGTCTGCCTGACCGGCAAACACGCCAACCGCACCCCGCTGGCCTATGCACCATTCCAGTCTTTGGTCCGGGACCGCATCACCCTGGCAGAAAACCTGCAGGACGCCGACATCATGCTGACCGGCTTCAGCGCCGACCTGCGCGAGATGGCTCCGGCGCTGCAGGCTGCGCAGCAGCAGAACCCGGACCTGCAACTGGCGGTTCTGTCCGAAGAACCGCTGTGGGACAGCATCTGGAACAATGATCTGATGTCCCGACATCAGCAGATGGAGGCCGGCGGGCCAGTGCTGGACTACCATGTGTTCAACCACAGCAACTCCGCCATCTTCGATTTCGAAACCATCCCCTATTTCCTGCTCACCCGCACCGGCTTTGCGGCCCGCTATGCCCTGGGGCTGGCGCGCCATGCCCGGCTCAGCCCGGCAGCACTGCTGCAGCACTGGCGCGCGGCCCCGGTGCCAGCCGCCTTTTATGCCGAAGTGCGCGACACCGCCGCCTATTCCCGGGTCTGGCCAGAGCAGCAGGTCGAAGGCCTGAGCGTCTACCGCACCGATGTGGCACGGCTCACAGAGCTGCCCGGCAGCTTGCGCGAAGGCCGCGGCTGGCGCCCCGGCGCCAAACGCCAGGCGCTGGCCGACTGGCACCTGGACAAACTGGCGGCGCTGGACATGCGCAGCCGGGTGATAGCGGCCTATGAAAACACCCACCAGCATGCCTATATCTCGGAAAAGCTGTTCGACGCTTTCCTGGCCGGCGGCATGCCGGTCTATTACGCAGGCCCCGGCCACAGGGTGCATGAACTGGTGCCCGAGGCGGCGATGATCAACACTTTCGGGCTGGACGCCGCAGAAGCCGCCGCGCGGATCACCGCCTTCTCTCCGGACTGGGCCTGCGCCGAGGCCTGGCTGGAGACCGCCCATCAGCTGCAGGCGCGGTTCAGCAACCTGGAGGCCATCGCCCATGAGCGCCGCCGGATCGCCGGAGCCGTGACGGATGCGGTTGAAAGCTGCCTGCCATGACAGTCATGACTGCCGCCATGATCTCTGCCCGCCCGCAACCAAGAGGGAGCGCCGATGCCGAACACTGATTTCAAACGCCGCATGGATGCGCGCCTGGCTTGCTGGTACAAGGGCGCGGACCCGCATGACGACCCCAAACGGCAGCAGCGGCGCAAATATATCGCAGGCCTGGTCAACAAGACTTCGATGTTCAACTACGCCCGCCGCATGGACCTGCCGCTGCCCGAACGCTTTGCCGAGGCCGACGGGCTGGAGGCGCTGGATTTCACCGCCCTGCCAAAGCGGGTGGTGATCAAACCCAACAATGCCGCCAACAATGACGGTGTGCTTTTGCTGGACGGCGAACGGGAGGTGTTCACCGGCGATCACGTGCCGCTGGCAGAGCGCGCCGGATACACCCGCCAGCGCTATGCGGCGGGAAGTTTCTTCAAGCCCGGCAGCAAGGTGATCGCCGAGGAGTTCATCCAGGACTTCGACCCCGCCTTCACTGTGCCGCGCGACTTCAAGGTCTATGTGGCGGGCGGCCGGCCCTGGGTGATCCAGGTGGTCAACCGCCAGGGCCCCAAGGCCGACTGGAGCCACCGCTATTACAGCCAGGACTGGATCGCCTATGACCATTTCCAGCGTGAGAACAAACTGGCAGAGGTGATCCCCGAACCGGCCCATTTCGAAGAGCTCCTTGCGCTCTCCGCCCGCATCGCCCGCGACATCAACTGCTTCATGCGGCTGGATTTCTATATCACCGCCCAGCGGGTGGTGTTCGGCGAATTCACCTCTTACCCCAATGCCGGGCTGCAGTTCACCCGGATCGGCAGCAATGTGCTGTGTGATCTGATGGACCGCTACCCCGACCCGTTCTGACCCCGACCGGAGCTTCCAGGCCATGCCGCAGCATCTCTTTCTGTCAGGAACCGCCCGGGCCGGCACCAGCGCCCTGGTCAATATCCTGAACCAGCACAATCACATCCTGATCGGCCAGGAACGCTATTTCAAAAAGTTCCGGCAAAACACGATCAGACGCGCCCATTTCGAACAGGACCGGTTCCTGGATGTGCGCGCGGATGACACTCATGAACACGGCGGCCTGTTCCTGCCCCGGCGGCGGCAGCGGTTCAAAAATGCAGCCTATGTCGGGGATAAATACCCGCCGATGTTCCGGCATCTGGATCATGTGCTGGCAGAGTTCCCCAAGGCCCGCCATATCTACATCCTGCGCAACCCGCTGTCGGTTGCAGAAAGCTACGAGGCGCGGTTCCAGGATCCCAAGGACAGCTGGACCCTGGACTGGCGCGCCGGGCTGGCAGCCTGGAACGACAGCGTTGCCCGTATCGCCGCGCTGACAGAGGCGCAGCTGCAGCAGTTCCTGTTTGTGCAATACGAGGAGATCTATGCCAGCACCCGTGCCATCAATGCATTGTTCACCCGGCTGGGGCTGAGCAATCTGGAACCGGAGGCGCTGGCGCCTTTTGCAGAGAAATTCACCAGCCTTAACACCAAGCTGGTGCCGCGCCGCGACGACATCCGCGCCGCAGTGGCGCGCGATGCGGACTGGAGCGCCTACAAGCAGCTCTGCCTGCTGATGCCGCCGCCGCTTCGGAACAGCACGGAGGACCACCCGTGACTGCTGAAACAGCCACACCGTCCCAGGTCCCCGGCCCGGCTCAGCCCCCCAGCCCGGCCCTGTGCCCCGGCCTGGCCGGTTTTGCCGCCGACCGCCGGGAGGGAGACCTGACGCCTGCGCGCACAGACCTGGCGCCGGGGATCTTCCTCAATGCGGATCCGGCGCTGCAGATGGCGGGGCGCTACAGCTCTGCCGCCGGCGCTTTCCTCGATCTCCACACGGCACCGGCAGGCCAAGGCAGCTGGTTCGGGCTGCATCTGGCGCTGGAGCTGCCGCCGCTGCAGGATCTGGCCTATCTCGGCTTTGCCTGCCGCACCGCTGCGCCGGAACCGCAGATACTGCGCGCCTGCCTGCGCTCCGGGCTTGAGGACGGCGGCTTCAGCGACTGCTTCTTTGACCGCCACATCCTGGCATCGGAGCGCGCCCACAGCCACCTGGATGCGCTCTATCTCGACAGCCAACCGGAGCTGCCGCTCAGCGCACCCTGGCGCGAGCTGGTGCTGTTCCTGCCCAGCCAGGGCTTTGATCTCAGCCTGATGCATCTGCATCTGTTTGCAGTCTGAGCCCGGGATCCGCCATGCCTTCTGCTCCGCCCCTCGACCTGACCGTCGCCATCCCCAGCCATGACGACAACGGCAATCTGGCCCGGCTGCTGCGGCACCTGGCGGCACTTGGGCTGGCCCAGGCTGTGATCGTCGCCGATGACGGCTCCCTACCCGCGCCCGATGCAGAGACGCTGGCCCGGGACAGCGGGCTGGACCCGGCCCGGCTGACCCTGCTGCGCCAGGACCGGGTCCGGGGCGCAGGGGCAGCGCGCAACCGCGCACTTTTGCATGTAAAGACCCGGCATCTCTTGTTTCTGGATGCCGACGACCTGCCCACCCGCGAATTGCGCAGCCTGTGCCAGGCGCTGGCGCAGGCGGATCCGTTCGACTTCTGCATCTTTCAGCACCACGACAGCCGGATGGCGCAGGAGCGGCATTGGGGGCAGATGCCCTTTGACCAGAGTTTCTGGGCTCAGGCGGGCCGCGCCCAGGGCAGCCTGAACCCGGTGCCGGACCCGGCCGCGCCGCTGCTGGCGCAGACCGCCAATTACCCGTGGAACAAGATCTACCGCACCGAATTCCTGCTGGAACAGAACATCCGCTGCTCTGAAACCCTGGTGCACAACGACATTGCCCTGCACTGGCAAAGCTTCCTGCGGGCAGAGCGTATTCTCAGCAGCGCCTGCACCGGCGTCACCCATTTCGTCGCCGATAACGGCCGCCGCCTGACCAACCGGCTGGACCGCGAACGGCTGCGGGTGTTCGAGCCGCTGGAGCAGATCGCGCTGGAAATCGCCGCCGGCCCGGATCCCGCCGGGCGTCTCTATGCCCCGGCCTTCTTCGGCTTTGCGCTGGGGCTTTTGAACTGGGTGCAGGGCACGCTGGCCAAGGAGCTGCAGGCCGAGCTCCAGACCCTTGGCTCTGCCTTTCTGCAGCGATATCTCAGCCGGGAAATGTGCCGCCAGCTGCAGCAGGACCGGCCCGCCGACTGGCAGCGGGCCGCAGAAATCTTCCGCCTGCCCGCTTAAAGCGGCGCTGCAAAAAAGGCCGGCGCCGCCTCGCCTTTTTCCAGGCAGGCGGCAAAGCCGCGCGCCGCATCCAGCGCCTCGCGGATGGTCACATCCATATCCAGATAGCGGTAGGTGGCCAGGCGGCCCACAAAGGTGACGCCGCGGGTGTCCTGTGCCCGCTTCACATAGGCGGCCAGCAGTTCCTTCTCCTTCACCTGGCGGATCGGGTAGTAGGGGATGTCGCCGGGCTCTGCCAGGCGGGAAAACTCGCGGTAGAGCACCGAACCCTCATGGCTTTCCCAGGGTGCGAAATGCTTGTGCTCGGTGATGCGGGTAAAGGGCACCTCTTCTTCGCCGTAGTTCATCACCGCGCAGCCCTGATAGTCGCCCTGATGGGTAAAGCGTTCGAAATCCAGCGTCCGGTAGCCCAGGCGACCCAATGCGTAGCCAAAATAGCCGTCCAGCGGT
>MDLF01000105.1 GCA_001730095.1 Rhodobacteraceae bacterium (ex Bugula neritina AB1) | reverse complement strand
TATCCAGGTAGTTGTCCGCCTGGAACGCCTTGATGAAGCGCATTGCGGCGACTGGTCCGTTTCCGATCACATGACCAAACTCACGAAGAAGACCACGGATCACATTCAACATCTGGGTCTTCTGACGGACGATAAGCTGGCGCACCCGATGGATTGTCAGTAAGGTCTGCTGCTCTTTAGATTTCACAGCGACAAACCGCATCGTCGGTCGTGTGACGGCTTCGCAAATCGCTTCTGCATCAACGGCGTCTGTCTTGCCGCGTTTCACATATGGCTTGACGTAAGTCGCGGGCATCAGCCGCACATCATGACCGATCGCAGTCAGCTCACGCGCCCAATGATGTGCAGATCCGCAGGCCTCAATACCAACCAGACAGCGCGGCAAGGTTTCGAAGAACTTCAGCAATTGTCGCCGCCGGATCGGACGATTGAAGGCGACTGTGCCATCAGCAGTGATACCGTGAACTTGGAAGACGTCCTTCCCAAGATCTAATCCTATTGTCGTAACTTCCATGGTGGAGCTCCATTCCTAGCTGATGAAAACACCTGCACTATGCCGCAATGCGCGACGGTTGGGTGCAGACGCCATCCATTCCATCCGCATTGTGTGAGTTTGAGTTACTCTTGAATTCGCGCTCGCAGAGAATGGCCAGACCTCCCGCGCGAATGGCCTGCATTTCCACGAAGGTCGGATCAATCCGCACTGCGTCAGTGGCCGCAGGCAGCTGGAAAATCTGCACAAACCAGATCTTCCGTTTATGCTTGGGGCGCAGCTCGCTCTGACACCGGCAAAGAACTGTACCTTCAGGCTGTAATGCCTATGACAAGACTGTATTGGTCCTCGCCAAGTTGCCAAAAGTATGAGTAGTTTATACTTTGACGTCGAAAGTTGTTTGGACGTGCAAGTTTAGCAAGCCGTCGAAGATGAACATTTGCTTGGGGGTTTAAATGGCCGAAGAACCGCTCAGTGGCCCTGAAATTAAGAAAATCATTTCAAAGAGCCGCAAGAAGCCTGTGAACTTTGCGTTCAATCCGGGCAAGGATGATGCTGACGGCTACCTGCTGCTGCATCTGAAGAAAGCCCCCAAAATACTTGGCAAGCAGGCCAAGTCCGAAGGTGAAGGGGGCAAGGCGGCCTTTGGCACCTTTGAAACCGAGGGGAAAGTGATCAAGCTGGATTGCGAGCTGTCCATTCCAGCCCTCAGCAAGAAGCTGAAGAAATACCTCAAGACGCAGAAAATCAGCATGGCACCGGTGGTGCTGGGCGAAGAGGATCTTGAAGCGGCTCTGGCGGAGCACAACACCGGCGAAGACGCTTTTGAGGACGAATACGCCGAGGAGGACGGCGGCGAGGAGGACGGCGGAGACAAGCCGGATGCTGCGAAGATTGGCGCGCGCGTCAAGGAGATGGTGACGGCGTTCAAATCGCTTTCGGAGCCGGACAGGAGCAAGCTGGCGAAACCTGTTGAGACCATCGTTGGGGCGTTTAAGGCGGGCAAGCTGCAGCAAGTCGACGCTGCCATTGGCAAGGTGATGTCGGCCATTTTGGCTGCACAAAGCAGGGATAGCAGTCCGACGCAGGAAGACAGCCATTCGGACCGCGCGGCGCTGGAGGCCCAGCTGAAAGAGCTGGCCGGGCGGGTCAAACAGCTTGGCGATCCGCAGAAAACCCAATTTGCCAAGGCTGTTCAAACTCTTGCGGCTGCTTTGAAAGCCGGTGAACTGGGCAAGCTGCCTGCTGGGCTGGCCAAGCTCCAACAGGCATTGGACAAGGCGGCGCCGAAGCAGGAGCCGGACGGCGAAGAGGCCGATGCAAACCAGACCAAATACATGCAGCTGTTCAATGAAATGGACCCGCAGGTGCAGGCGGCTTTGCGCGACAACCGTTTCCCGGATGAGCAGTCCCGCAAAGACTTTTTGAAAGTCTGGGAATGGGGCAACAACAACGCCGCGGACGCTATCTACGACAAGGCTGTGGCCGCTCTGGAACGGGCCAAGGGGCTGCTTGACACAGCGCTGGCGTCGGAAGGGGCTGAATATGCCGCGGATGTGCCGACGGACGTGAAACCATTTGCCGTCTCACGGCTGAAATGGCAGCGCACCCGGTCCACGATGCAAAGCGAGCTGAAGAAACTGCAGGCTGCAATCCGTTCAGTCTGCGATGGGGACCCGGAGCTGCAGACGGTGGCTGACAGCGTCGGCGAACTGGACAGCTATCTGAGCCGCCTTGATGAACGGTTGTCGGACAAACTGGACGAGGTGGTCAATGCCGAGCCTGGGAATGCCCGCGAAGACCGAAAAACGGAGGCCCGCAGCCTGCTGAAGGAATACCAGTCAGAGCTTTCGACGGAGTTTTTCCAGGCAGTGGACGGAGGCAACGGTTTCACCAATGTGGCGATCGCCTCCACCGCAGCTGCGGCGCTTTTTGAAATCGAGAGCACGTTAAAATAATTTGGTCTCTGACCGACAGGAGTTTCCATTATGCCCTGGGACGATCTCACCAAACCGCAGAAGACCTTTATCAAGACGTATTTCACTTCAGGCAAAGGTCTGTCCAAGATCGGCAAGAAGCGAAACCTGCAGGAAAACAAAGACCTGATCGAAGGTTACCGCGGCTATCTGCAGGCGGAACAGGCGGTTCTGTCTGCGCTGCGTGGCCTTGAAGGTTCACCCGAGCACAAGTTTTTCAATGACGAGTATCTGAACGCCAAACGCATGAGCGAAGCCAACGGCACTTTTGTCGGCGGCACCAAGGATTTCCAGAACATCGCCCGCCGTGCGTTGCGTCAGGGCGTTGCTAACGCCCGCAAGGAGAAAGAGGGCGGCGAGAAGGCAAAGCTGGCGGACGGGTATTACCGCAAGCTGCAGGCTGCAGTCAGCGAAGACGAGCCGGCATTAAAAGAGCTCGAGGCCAAGGTTGAAGGCCTTGCGTTGCTGGATGCCGAGAGCGGTTTGCAAGTGCCTGATACGCCTTTTGCCCAGGCCCATGCGGATCTGACCGCGCAGTATTACAACGTTATCCGCAAGGCCGTTGAAAACACCAAGCTGCCGATTGAAGACGCAAAGCAAGCCATGGAGACCGCAGTCAGCGAGTACATGACCAAGCGCAAAGCAGTCATGGCCAAGGCAGAAGCCGCGCTGAAGGATACCGCTGCGCTCGAAGTTCTTGCCGAGGCGATGCGCAAGGCTCCTGAATTCCGCCAGCTGATGCAGGAATGCCAGGTTATTGCTGATGACTTGATCGATTGGGAGGTCGAGAAAGCCGGGGCATTCCAGAAAGCGCTGCGTGACATTGGCATCAAGGCAGAAAAGTCCCGCCGCTATGACCTGGAGCTGGTTACCCTTGGCAAATGGAAGGTCCAGGCCGAGAAAGCCCGAACTGATGCCGAAGCTGCTTTCGACACGGCAGCCAAGAAACACCAGATCAAGATTGCCGCGCTGACAACTGGCCTGTCCGGTCTCAGCAGCAAAGTGCCGGCAAAGCAAAAGGAACAGCTGGCCGATCTGATCGCGATGGCGAACCTGGTGCTGAGTGAAGGCAAGAACATCGGTGCGCTTGCTCCGCTGGGCGGAATGCTGGACAAGGCGGACACCCTGCTGGTCGAATTGAGCCACGCAGAGACCATCAACCAGAAAACCGCAGAACTGATCTCGCAGATTTCTGAGGTCATCGGCAAGCCGGGCGGCACTGATATGCTGCCGGCCTCCGAACTTCAGCCGACCAAGTACAACGAGCTGAAAACCGCATTTAACGAGCTGCACGAGGATTGGCAGGACATGCCGCCCGAAGCCGCACAAATGGCTTTTGATGCTCTGGCCAAGCAGGTTGCGGCCTTCAAGACCACAACGGATGGCATGCGCACTTGGCGGGATGGGATGCTGACCAAGTACAAGGCCGTGGAAAAGAAAGTGAATGCCCTGGCCAAGGCGATATTCGACTACGGCAAGGAAGATCACGGCACTGTGGCAACCATGCTGCGCAAGGCGTTTGGCGTCACCGGCGACAAATACGAAGGTGCTTTGCGTGAAACCCTGTCCGAGGCGCATGAGATGATCACGGGCGAGGACCCAGCGCAGCAGAACTACGCCGAAACCAAATTGAACGATGTCGAGACCAAAGCGGATAGCTGGCTGAATGCCACTGCGCGCCTCAGGGCGGCGGAGAAGGCGGGCACTGCGCCCGATCCCGCCGACATGGGGGTGGTTGCTGAACTGTTGACCGACCAGCAGGCCGCCGTCGACGCCCGCGAGGAAAAAGAACGCCGGATCAAGGACTTTGAGGCCCGCACCAAGCAGACAGCCGGCAACCTGAAGAAGCTGAAGGGAAGCGATCAGATCACGGATAAAACCCGCGAAGAATACGAGGCGATTGAGAAACTCAACGAGTCTGCCCTGAGCCAGGCCAAGGCCGGCAATCTTGACGCGGCAGAAGAGCTCCGCTCCCGTGTGCAGATCCGGATCACCCGCGCCATGAGCGCACCGCCCAAGGCTACCGACAACTTTGAAAAGCTCGCAGGCATCGGCAAAAGCTGGGCCGGCGCTGTTTCACGGCTTGGCGAGGACCTCTCCACACTTGCACGTACGGCTTCTGATGCGGTTGAGGAAGACACCGCCTTTGACAAGGACAAGACCGCGCAGGCGAAATCGGGCCTGGCCGCAATGCAGAAAGTCGCGGATGCCTTTGATGCTGCGGCTTTTGATGCTGCTGCCAGTGTGCTGGGCGACCCGGACACCGCTGGGGACGAGAAGGCGCGCAAGCAAGCACGTGAGGACGCCTTGCGCCTTGTGCGGCTCTACCGGGGCTACATGAAGGGGAATGAACTGGTCAGGCATGCAGCTATGAACCCCTTCAAGGTCTCCAGTATCGCGGTGCCTTTGAACGCCATCCTGAATTACATCGAACTTGAAGTTCTGCGCGGCGTTTAAGCCGGCCGACGAGGGAGGAACACCCAATGCCAATGACGCCCGAACAAACTGCCTGGGTCGGTCAGGTTACCGGAGTCGCAGCGCTTGCCAAGCAGGCTGACGAGGATTTCAAGCAGCGCCAGGAAGGCGCACAGTTGATCCAGGACACGCTGACGGAAACAGCGCTGCAGGATCTTCAGGAGGCCTTTTCCGCAATCCAGGTGGAAATGAAGAACGGCAAGACCATGCCGCTTCTGGATACAGAGGGCCATGATCCCTTTGCCGAGGTGGACACCTATGCAGACATGCCCGGTGCAAAGCCTGTCGACGGGGAGAAACTGGGCCGCCTGAAAGAGCAGTACCAGAAGATCCTCGCCATGCAGGCGCAGCTAGAACAGCTCGACTACTACAAGGTGCCTGAGCCTGAGGATCCAGACTTCCCCACCTATGAGGAAGAGCAGGCGATCAAGGAAGCCAATGACCGCATGGCGCGGGATCTGTGGCAGCCCCTGATGCGCCAGGGCATTATCCCTGAGAACTTTATCAACGACCGTCATTCCGAGGTGGTGCAGACGTTTCAGGAAAGCTCGGCGCTGTATGAGGCGCGGCTGCAGGAGCATTCCAAGAACATGTCCAAGGCAGATGTGTTCCTGGAGAAATTTGCGCCGGTTGAGACCATCGGCAAGGCAACCATCAATGCTGCGGGCAAGCTGACGGGTTTCGCCGGGTCGGTGGCTGCCGTGACTGAAAACGCCAAAGTGCTGACTGACACCAAGGAGGCCGCCGAAGTCATCGAGATGTGCAATGTGGTCTTTACGGCCACGTGCAAGATCGTGCCCACCGTTGTGAAGGAGCGCGATGCGATCAAGGCGGTCGATATTTTCAATGATGCGCTGGGCAATACCTTAAAGGGGGCCGGTGTAGATCCAACCATTGCCGACTGCGTGACCGGCATCATCAACGGTGCGGCCCGTTCCGCCAATGCGGGCAAGCTGATTGCGGCAGGCGACCTGGAAGGGGCGTTCAGCGAGTTCGGCGCGGCCATTACCTCCAGTTTCGGCGCCACCGGCGACAAGCAGCTGGCGGAAGTGGGCAAGCTGATCGGTGAGAACATCACCCGTCTTGCCAAGGCATCTGGTGCAGTGAAGGCTCTGGCAGAAGATCCGCCGCAGCCTGGCAAGGCGATGGATTTCATCCTGGCCGAAATCGGCAATGCCGTCGGCTCACCCGAAGTGAAGTCTGTCATCGGTATTCTGCGCACCGGTGCGCAGGAGCTGCCGGATGCCATCGCCAAGAAGGATGCTTTTGCGGTCACTGACACTTTGACCAAAATGCTGGGGCAGTCCCTGGATGCAGGCGGTGTGGACTCCAAAATCGCCAACGCAATTACATCTTCCATCACCGCAGGCGCACGGGGCGCTGCTGCCGCCAAACATCTGGCTGAAGGCAATGTGGAGGAGGCCTTCAAGTCTTTTGGCGACGGTATTGCCAAGGGGCTGTCAGGCACCGGAAACAAAGACGTGGCCGCAATCGGCGACTACATTAAAACCGGCTTGGAAACCGCAGCCCAGGCCACCGCTGTCAAACAGGCCATGGACAAAACCCCGCCCGACACCGTTGGTGCAATGAAGGCAATGGAGGCGGCCGCCGCAGGTATTATCGGCTCCACTGGCGTCAAGGACGCGATCAGCGCCATTGCCAAGGCGGAAGACAGCGAGACGCTGGGCGAGGATCTTGAAACCGCTCGGTCCAAGCTGGAAGAAGCGGTTAAGCTGGCGCAGGAAAGCACCCAGGAATACAGCGAGATCGAAGGTGTGGACACCACCCCGATCACCATGGATGCGATCAACAAGCTGAAGGAGCAAAAGGCGCTTGAAGAAGCCGCTGCAGCGCGCTCGGAGGAAAAGAAGCTGCGCGACTTCATGGATGAGAAAGACGCCGCCTTCGAGAAGTTGCTGGTCACCGGTTTCCCGCCGCCCACCTCGGATGCTGAAGAAATCGCCGCCGCAGAGCAGACGCGCCTGGATTCCATGGAGACGCTGATTGCAATCGTTCAGCGCGACAAGATGACCTTTCAGCTGGCGCAGAAGATTGTCACCAAGGGGCCGGGCCTGATTGCCGATCTCGTGCCCGGTATGGGGCTGGTGCAGGCATGCGCCGAGCTGGCGTTTGCCATTGCCGAGGCCGTCAAACATGCTGAACAGCTGCTGATCTGGATGGAGAATGTCGAAGATGCAGGCGCCGCAGCCACGGTGCAGCTGGATGCAATGATGAACCGTTACGGCCTTGAGACCAAGCAAACGATCATCGCCAGCATCAAAGTGGGCATCAAAGCGGTCAAGGTCGCGGGCGAAGCCACCAAGCTGTCTCCGGCGGCGCCAATCGGCCTGGCAATCTCCTCCGGCGCCGATGCGGGCGAAGCGGTGCTTGATCTTGGTGTTGAAATTGAAAAGAACGTTGCCATCGCGCAGGCCTGGTCGGCCTACAAGGCTGCGCTGGAACAGCCGCAGAACCGGAAAGCGGCGCGTATGGCCCTGCGCAAGAACCCGACACTGTCGAAATACGCAATGGCCTATGGCGCCAAGGTCGAGGGCAACGCCATCGCCAAGGAGGCCATGCGCCGCTGCGGGATCAATGAACGGACACTGGCGCAGCCGGACACCAACGTTGACAAGGTCGTGACATATCTTGAACAGCTCTATGATGAGGACCCGGTGGTGGTCCGGGCAGTTGGGGTCGCCAATGAATGGCACCCCGGCGATATCGAGCTGACCTACGAAAGCTTCTGCCGTTTCCATATGAAGGCGGCCACAGTGGCAAAACCGGTGGTTTCCGGACCGGACGCGGGCCGCATCAAGAGCACGCTCGCGGCTTTTGAAACAGCCGTCCCTGCTTTTGAGGAAGCGGTGAAGACGTCTGCCGGCACCGGAACGCCCCCGGACGAAACGGTTGAAAAAGCCGCAGTCGAAGCAGTTGTTGCCTTGGGCAAAGCGCTGAAGGCCTACAACCCGGAAGCGGCAACCGGCGGTCTGCATCAGGAAATGGCTGAATACATCCACACGCTTGGTGCAAAAACATCGCTTAAACATCGGGCACTGCAGAAACTCATCGGTGAGGTAATCACACCGCAGCGCAAGGCCTTGGAGACGCAGTAAATGATCATGGGCAGGGACCTGTTCTGTGCAGTTCAGAGGCTGATTGGCAGTGTGATCCTGATATTCGCTGCGGTGCAGTCTTCAGCCGGTGAAATGTCGGTGGACGCGGCGATGGCCATCTTCGAACAACAGCGTATAGGCGGGCTGGTCGTGGTCACGCCAGCAGCACTGCCAGGCACGGCCAATGAAGCTGGGATGACGGAAGACATTGCAGCCTACATGTCCCAGCAGCTTGGCGGTATGCCGATGAATGAACTGATGGAGATGATGGAGCTGCAAAGGATCGGCGGCCTCATTGTCGTTTCCTATGCCGAGCTTGCAAGCAGTGGGCAGCCAGAGCGCGCGGAGGAAAATTCTGCATCTGAACAGAAGATCCACATCTATTTCGACTTGGGATCTGAGACGGTTGACCCCTCTCAGATTTCCGCGATTCGGGCAGTTTGCACCGCGATGACCATGATGGATGGTGGCAGCTTTGAACTTATTGGTCACGCAGACAGTATCGGCGAGCGGGACTACAATGACCTGCTTTCCTTGAAACGCGCCCTGAACGTTCGCCGGGTCATGGAGCAGGAATGTGGATTGGAAAACGAGGATATTGCTGTTGCCGGGCATGGCGAGCAGCATCCGTTGACGCCGGAAGAGCCTGCATCCGGGAAAAACAGACGGGTGGAAATCCGGGCTCGTTCAGATTTTCATATGATGATGGCAGGGCAACCGGAAAGCCCATGAACGTTGCTTCGTCTCCCTGGCTTAATCTTTGCTCTTTTGGGTGAGCGACTTGGCCCGAACAATCCAGTTTGGGTGATAGTCTTTCATTGTCTTCGGTTCCGTCGATGGGTGAGTTCGAGAGACGGCGGCCAGTAGCCCAATGTTCGGTGATCTCGCTTTGTATCGTCGTGTTTCCTCCAGTCAGCGATGAAGATTCGAACGCTCTCACCGAATAGAATGTCTCGCGATTGAGCAGTTCGTCCCGTATCGGGCGTTGATACTCTTTAGAAAGTCGCTCCCCTTATCAGGCCGCTGAATTAGTCAGGCCAGGGGGACGCTGTTCGCCCTGATGGGATGAGTTGCCTCATCGATCTTCGGGATCGGGTG
>MDLF01000104.1 GCA_001730095.1 Rhodobacteraceae bacterium (ex Bugula neritina AB1) | reverse complement strand
CTTTGGGATATCGCCCGCCCGCACCAGAAAGCATCGTTCCGATGGACCAGAGGCCCACAATGCACTAACAATCGAACCGGACCACCCGATGGGGGCATGCCAATCGACACGATCTGCATTTATGGCGGCACTCCCGGTGCGGTGGAAATCGCGAAGAACATGCGCAAGGGGCTGGGAGGCTTCGCCGTGACAATCAGAGCATTCTAATCTTAGGTTCGGCCTGTCGCCCTTTCTGGGTCCGGAACATTGCGGGCAGCGACCTCTCTCGAGATTTTGGCGATGTCTTCGACCAGCGGGTGTTGCGGCATGGCCGGGTAGGAAACGGTATAGACCTGACTGCTGGGTGCCCAGTCAAAATCCAGAACCCGCAGTCCAAATTCACTTTCCAGCTGTCTGGCCATGGGGGCAGGCACGCAGGCAACACCGATTTTATCGAGCACCATGCGCTGGCAGGCCATCAGCGAGCTTGAGGCGAAAATTGTGGTCTTGCCCGAGCCTTCACTTGCGAAATGCCGTTCTATTTCCCTGTATACGCGGGTTTGCTGACCAAACGTCAGAATTGGAAAACGGCTGATATCCTTCTCGGAAACACTGCCACTCGCCGGGATATCCAGGTCCGGGTGCGCGACCCATGCCAGATCAAGCTCGCACAAAGGTACATTTTCGATGCGATAGTCACTCACTGGGCCCAGCATCAGACAGACATCCAGTTTATGGGCGAACATCTCTTCTCTCAGCTTGACTGACACATCGACAATCACGTCGACACGAACATTCGGATAGACCGCATTCACCTGACCGAGAATGTCAGCAAGACAAAGCTGAACGATGGTTTCCGCAACACCAATGCGAATGACACCGGTCTGGTTGCGGGGCTCGATAGCAAGCTGTTCGAAACGGGTCGCTGCGGCAAGAATGTCCTCTGCCAATTCTGTTAGCTCCCGTCCTTTTTCAGTCAGTTGCGCAGGGCGCGACCCAGGCTCGAACAACTTCGTCCCAAGAATTTCCTCCAGTTTCGAAATCCGCAACGACAACGCCGGCTGGGTGGTGTGCAGGTGATCCGCGGCGGCCTTGAAACTGCCGAACAAGGCGGCCCAGCGAAATGCCTCGATTTGCTTAAGGCTGGATCGGATCATGCTGAACCTCTGTTCTTGCTTGCTTTGTGGCCGCCATAGCCCGGAGTTTGACGTCAAAAGAACCAGTTGGCCCGGACGGCAATCTCGGGTCATGCATCCTCTCACCATGCCTGTACATAAATTTTTATTATCTAGAGGGCAAATTTTAATTAAATATGGGTGATGAGGTCGATCCCTTACCGTAGTCGCATCGCAGAATCAAAGCCGGATGTGGATTGCATTAGGCAACCAAGGAAAGGGAAAACATGCCCACAGGGAAGAGAATATTCAGTGGCGCTGCGCTTGCTATCGCGATGGCAGGTGCCGCGTTCGCAGAGGATCTGCCAGAAATCAGCATCACCGCGGTTGGTGTCAACCAGCACTCTCTTGCATCCACCGAAAACGAACAGCCGTTCTGGAACGAGGTCATTCCAGAGGCGTCCGGAGGCAATGTTTCGGTCACCTTCGCACCAATGGATATCATGGGGATCAAGGGCGATCAGGTTATGTCGATGACCCAGCTCGGCGTTGTCGATTTTGGGGCCAGTGACATCTCGAAAATGGCTGGCCAGAATCCGTTGTTCGAAGGCTGTGACCTGGCCGGGCTGGCGCTTGATATCGAAACCGCCCGCGCTGCTTGCGAAGCATGGCTGCCGGTTATGTCGGCCGCCGCCGAAGAGCAGTTCAACATCAAGCTACTTGCGTTGGGTGCGAACCCGCCGCAAGTGATCTGGTGCAACGATCCGCTTGAAGGTCTCGCAGATCTGGCGGGCCGGAAAGTCCGCGTCTTCAACAAGACGATGACAGATTTTGTCGAAGCCGCCGGCGCCACGGCCGTGTCGATCGCCTATGCCGAAGTGGTACCCGCGCTGCAGCGTGGTGTCGTGGACTGCGCCGTAACCGGCTCTGGCAGCGGCAACACCGCCGGATGGTGGGAAGTTGCAACGCACCAGTTCCAGGTCTACCTCGGCTGGGCGATTAACTTTCAGTCGGTTAACCTGGATCGCTGGAACAGCTTCACACCAGAAACACAGGCGTTTTTCACGGGGCAGTTTGACCAGCTCAGCGACGACTTGTGGACAGTTGCTGCCATGTCGGTCAACGATGCCGATTACTGCAACTTCGGCACCGGCGAATGTAAACTGGGCAAGGTTGCGAATCCGCCAATGGTCAATGTCCCGGTCAGCGACGCCGATCGTGCGCAGCATGCGGAAATCATGCAGAATGTCGTGTTGCTCGAATGGGCGCGGCGAGCCGGTCGTGACAACGCAGAAAAGTGGAACGAGACGGTCGGCAATGTTGTCGGTCTCGAAATCCCGCTCGACCAGATGTGAGCAAAACAGTGCAATGGGACCATCAGGCTCCCATTGCCTCGTACATGACGGAAATTTTGAATTAGGGGCGGAATTTCATGCAATTCCTTGAGCAGCTGAAGCGTATTTCACGCATTGGCGCCTGGTTCGGGGGTGGCCTGATATTGCTGTCCTCGCTGATCACATTTGTCGATGTCCTCCTGCGGGAAACCGCAACGATATCCATCGGCAGTACCGATGAGATGTCGGGCTTTGCACTGGCGATGAGCACGGGATGGGCAATGTCCTGGTGCCTGTTTGAGCGGGGACATATCCGGATCGACACCGTTTACACGTTCTTTCCGCCGCGCCTCCAGCTTGTTCTCGATTTTGTCGGCCTATTGCTGCTGCTGATCTTCTTCAGCTTTGTCGCCTGGTACAGCGGCTTGAAAATGGTCGAGGCGTTCCAGGCCGACGCAAGAACTGTCTCTAAACTCTCATTACCGATCTTTTTTCCGGTTGCGGTCTGGCTGTCGGGCATTGTGTTCTTCCTGATCTGCATGGTCGCGACCCTGCTGTCGGCGGCCAGATGCGCCCTCATCGGAGACATTGCCAAGGCCCATAAGATCACCGGCGTCAAAGAGATCCTTGAAGAAATCGAAGAAGAAAGTGTGGTCGAATTCCAATGATTATCTATGCAGTTTCCCTTCTTCTTCTTCTCCTTGCACTGGCAATTCCGGTCGCGGCGACACTCGGGGGTATCGGCTTGCTGTTGGGGTGGCAGTTCACACCGCTGCCGATCCACCGGGGCGTTGGCGAGATCGTGTGGGCAGCCGTAAGCGACCCGCTGCTGGTGACGATCCCGATGTTCATCATGATGGGGGAAATTCTGCTGCGCTCAGGCATCGCCGCCAATATGTACCGCTCGGTTGCGCTGTGGCTGTCCTGGCTTCCCGGCGGCCTGATGCATTCCAACATCGGCTCATCGGCGCTGTTTGCGGCCGTCTCTGGCTCCAGCGTGGCAACAGCTGCCACAATCGGAACGGTTGCTGTTTCCGAAATAGACAAGCACGGATATAATGAACGCCTGTTCCTGGGCTCAATCGCGGCGGGCGGAACAATCGGGATCATGATCCCGCCATCGATCAATCTGATCGTCTACGGTGTGCTGACGGACACGTCGATCCCGCAGCTTTTTCTGGCCGGTCTTGTTCCGGGCATCTTAATGAGCCTGGTATTCATCACCACCATCATTTTGATATGCCTCATAAAACCGGGCTATGGCGGCGATCGTATCCAGGCCACATTTGCCGAACGTATTGCTGCGCTGCCTGATTTCCTGCCACCGATCTTTATCTTCGCGATTGTGATTGGATCCATATATGCGGGCGTTGCAACGCCCACGGAATCGGCGGCCCTGGGCACGTTTGCATCGCTGGTGCTTGTTGCCTTCAAGCGGCGACTGAACTGGCGTGTGCTGGCGATGGCGGCGCAGGGGACGATGAAATCCACTGCCATGATCATGGCCATCATTATCGCGGCAAAATTTCTGAACTTTGCGCTGACAGCGGTTGGGTTTATCGGCGCCTTCAAATCCACCATTCACGGGATCGGCCTCGATCCTTTTCCGACGCTGTTGATCATCATCGCCTTTTATCTGGTGTTGGGGATGTTCATGGAAACCCTGTCGATGATGGTCATCACGGTTCCGATCGTGGTGCCGGTGCTGGTGTCGATGGGCTATGATGCGATCTGGCTTGGTATCCTGATCATCCTGCTGATCGAAACCGCGATGATCACTCCCCCGGTTGGCATCAATCTTTTTGTTGTACAGGGCGTCCGGGGCCGTGGCTCTGTTGCTGATCTGATGATTGGTGCGATCCCCTTCGTTGCCGCACTGATGGTGATGATTGTCCTGATCATTGTTGTGCCCGACATCGCGCTTTGGCTGCCCAACAGCTCGGGGTAAGGGCGGTTCTGCTCCTAAGCACCGTCCTCTGAACGCAAAAATACTGAGAACTTACCTGTAAGGAATGAAACATGGACAAAGCGCAAAAGCTGACCCGTGCCGATCTAAGGAATGCCAGCCCGCAGGAGATTCGCAATCTGATCCGGAGCGGTGATTACCGGGATGTCACCAGCGGCCTGGCGCGCGGATACACCCAGGTCAACCTGGTGGTGCTGCCCGGAAAATACGCAGAAGACTTCCACCGGTTTTGCCAGCGAAACCCCAAACCGTGCCCATTGCTGTCGATCAGTGAACCGGGCGCCCCCCGTTTCCCCGAACTGGGGCCGGATATAGACATCCGGTCGGACATCAGCAGCTACAACGTGTTTCGTAACGGGGAACTGACAGAGGCCGTTTGCGATGTTTCGGACTACTGGACGGACGATATGGTCGGTTTTGCGCTTGGGTGTTCCTTCACCTTCGAAGAGGCGCTTGAGGAAGCGGGCCTGACCCTGCGTCACAATGCGATGGGCAAGATCTGCCCGATGTACACCACCAATATCGACGCAAATCCGGCCGGACCATTCAACGGTAAGCTGGTTGTAACGATGCGTGCCTTCCCGGCGCCGGACGCGATCCGGGCAATCCAGGTAACCAGCCGCTTCCCCGGTGTTCATGGTGCACCCATCCACATCGGCGATCCGGCTGCGATAGGGATTGCCGATCTCGACCAGCCGGAGTTTGGCGGTGATCGGATGCCGATTGAAAAAGGCGAAATCCCTCTGTTCTGGGCGTGTGGCGTGACCCCGCAACTGGCGCTTAAAACCGCGCGACCCGAGATCTGCATCACACACACACCCGCATGCATGCTGATCACCGACGTAAAGAGCGCCGAGACAGCAGCCTTCTAGACCCTTGTGGAATTGACAACAATCGTCGGTTGGCCCAGGCAAACTGCCTGCCCGATACCGGACGGCAACGTGAAGTAAAGAAACGGAAAAGCGACATGGCCCAAATATCTGACACCCTGCTTGCTGATCTGCGGCAGAAGTTTGCCCTGATCGACCATTGCCCCCAACAAGGCCCGCGCGTCTTTTTTGAAAACGCCGGAGGTGCGCTGACGTTGAAGTCGGTTGTTGAAACCTCAAGCCAATATGCCGCCATCCCTGACAACCAGGGGCGCGACAACCCGAGCAGCCACGAATTGGTTCGGGTGATCGCCAAAGCCAAAGAAGACATGGCCGTCTTCATGAACGCACCAGGCGGGCAGTTTTTTGTCGGCGAAAGCGGCACCGAACTTTTGTTCCGGCTGATCATGAACGCATGTCTGGGCACCGCACGGGGCGGGCGTGTTCTTGGCACGACGCTGGAGCATCCCGCAACCCGTTCGGCCTGCGCCCGCTGGGCCGGGATTGCAGGACAGGAACATGTGCTCGTGGCGCATGACAATGCCACCGGCACCGTCGAGCCCGCGGCCTATGGCGATGCGGTCACGCCCGACACTGTTGTCGCGACCGTCGTACATACCTCGCCCGTGACCGGCATGGGGGTCGACCTGGCTGGCGTGGCTGCTGAAATCCGCAAGGTGGCACCGGATTGCCTGATCATCGTGGACGGAATCCAGCACGCGGCCCATGGCCGGATCGATCTGGCGGCCAGCAATGTCGATGGCTATGTGATTTCACCCTACAAGATGTTCTCGCGCCATGGCTATGGAGTGGCCTGGATATCTGATCGTCTGACATCCATGCCGCACAATGCCCTGATCGACGGACCGGCCGACAACTGGGAGATGGGCACACGTGACACAGGGGCTTATGCTACGCTCTCCGACGTGACAGCGTATCTGGAATGGCTTGGGGGAGAGGTCAGCGATGCCACCGACCGGCGTGAGAAATTCGTCGCTGCGGGTGAGGCGATCCACGCCCATGAGAAGCGGCTGACCGATGCGATGATCCATGGCACCGGCAATCTGCCCGGGCTGGCAGAGATGGAGCGCGTCACCATCATCGGCGGCGCGGATAATCCTGCACGTGAAGGGCTGGTTTCGCTTGTCGTCGACGCTGTGCCTTCGGTTGATGTGGTCAGTCGTCTTAACGAGCACGGTATCCGCACCCATTTGCGCAAGGCCGACCACTATTCGGGCAATGTCCTGACACCGTTGGGATTGGATGGCTGCGTAAGAGTGTCGATGTGCCACTACAACAGCGAACGCGAAGTGGCCCAGTTTCTGGCCGTGATGAAGGAAATTGCAGCCTAAGCACCTCACATCATCGCTTCTAGCAACTGTACCTCTCCGGTCACCTGAGACGTGCAGTTGCTAGTAACGGGTCCAGCGCCGACAGAAACTTGGCCTTATAGTCCACGGTACTATCCTCCCATTTTGGATCCAAGCAGACCCTATCAGGAAAATGCGCGCCCCCCGCTTGGGTTGCATGATGCGTGCCGACCCAAGCAGTTCGCGGTATTCTCCGCCTGCATCTTGCACGCTGCGATCTGAATGATGAACAAGCCGTGGAACCGGCCCACAACGCGCCAGGACCATGTCCTTGAAGGCGGCGACATGGAGCCATCCTTCTTCTGCAGAAGATCCAGTTCCGCCACATCCGCCTGTTGCTTGCGCAGTGCCGCCATCGATCCTGCCGCTTCGGTCTCCAAGCGCCAGGCCTTCAGGCCCAGGACAGGGCCGGCGACGTGATAACGATTGTCGCTCAGGAATTGGCGATGACCGCATCCGAGCGATGGCAAACTGGTACGCGGCAGCCAAGCTGGAGATATCGGCGCCTGAATGACTGGCCGAGACGCTGCCCCATTTGCAGCGAAGGCCAAAAGATCGCTTGATACGCAGGCAGGCAAGAAGGTGAGTTTGGCAGAAAAATGCAACTTATTGGAGCGACCGCTCTTTCAGCAGCGCCAAAGTTGCGACATAACTCACTATGATGACGCAGTTTCTTCATTGCTGAGACATACGGGTTGCCACCGCATCCGCTGAGAGGCCGCACATTTTGAAGGACCACGTGATGGCGCTGAAAACTGAATTGTTCCTGGATGATCTGCTGATCGACAAAGACTCGCAGGTTTCCATTGGCGAACAGTTGCGCAGCGGCTTACGGAAAGCTCTGTTTGCCGGGCGCATTGAGGCCGGTGCCAGGATGCCGTCCAGCCGCTTTCTGGCGCAGACTTTGGGGCTGGGCCGCAATACTGTCATAGACGCATATGATACGCTGATCGCTGAAGGTTATCTGGTATCCCATCACGGCAAGGGCACGTTTGTTGCGGAAACCCTTTCTGCAGGGCCCGCGCATGACCGGCAAACTGTACGGCCACAACCGGCTGAGACGGGCCGCCGAACCTCCAGCCGGGCACAGGCGCTGCTGCCCTTGGCCGAGGCCTGCCTGCCATCCTCTGGCGAGCGGATTCTGGAGCCCGGCGTGCCAGCCCTGCAGGCTTTTCCGCTTGAGCGTTGGAACCGTTGCCAGGCGGCCGCAAACCAAAGAGTAGGACGCGCCGCACTGAGTTATACCGATCCCCGCGGCAGTCTTGATCTCCGCCGGATGATCGCTGCACATATTGGCCCCAGCCGCGGCGTTGCTTGCAGCCCGGACCAGATCCTGCTGCTGTCCGGGATGCGGCAGGGGCTGCATATTCTTATGCGCCTGCTGCTGAACGACGGCGCGCCGGTGCTGCTGGAGAACCCCTGCCTGCCAGAAACGCGGGTGATCGTGGAAGCCGAAGGCGCCCGCCCTGTGGCCATCCCGGTGACGGAAAACGGTGCGGATGTCAGCCTGCTGAGCGCCGAGCAGCGTCAGGCGCGCCTGGCGATTGTCACACCAGCACATCAATATCCGCGCGGCTATACGCAGGCGGCGGAACAACGCGCGTCTCTGCTTGCCTGGGCAGATGAACAGGACGGCTATATCATCGAAGATGACTATGATGGGGAATTCTGGATCACCGGCAATGCCATTCCGACGCTGTATTCAGAATCCAAAAACAATCGGGTCATTTATCTGAACTCTTTCAGTAAATCTTTGTTTCCCGCATTGCGTGTTTCCTATCTGGTATTGCCGCCGGATCTGTTGGAAGCGGCCATGCGGATCCGGGCGATTTTCGATCCCCATGTCAGCGTGACCGCACAACTGGGGCTGATCGAATTCATCGGCTCCGGTGCCTATAACGCGCATCTGCGCGAAATGCGGACCCTCTACCGCGAGCGGCACAATGTGTTCAGGCATGCTTTGAAGCGGCAGCTCGGGGAGCGGATCACAATTGCGGCGCAGCCCTTTGGCCTTCATCTTTGTCTGGAACTGGACCAGCAGTTTCAGGACAGCGATATCGCCCGCAAGCTGGCTGCAGAAGGCTTTGGAGCTCAGGCCCTTTCGCGCTACTACTTCGCACCCGTGGAAGAAAAAATTAACGGAATGGTAATGGGTTACGCAGGTTGGGATGCCCCTGATCTGCTGCGTGCCGTCAAAGCATTTGAGCGGCTCTGCCGCTAGAGTGGTTCCCTGCGGCCACTGAAAGTGGCCCTTATTGATCCTTACGTCGGTCTTTAAACCGGACGTCATTGAGACGTTCGTGACCGGCACAAGCGTCTGTTTTAAAAGATCAGACCGAGGATTGAATGACTTATTTTGCGCCCTCCCGTTTCGCATTTCGCGATGAAGACATTTTTGACCTGCTTGGCATTGGTTTTGGCCCTTCGAATATCTCGGTTGCGATTGCGCAGCGGGAAATGGCACCGGAGCTGCGTTGCCTCTACCTGGAAAAGCGCGACAGTTTTGGCTGGCACGACAGCATGTTGTTTGATGACGCAACCATGCAGGTCAGCTTTTTGAAAGATCTGGCAAGTTTCCGCAATCCACGCAGCCATTTCACATTTGTAAATTTTCTCCACAGTCAGGCCCGACTTGCGGATTTTTCCAATCTGCAAACCCTGTTTCCGCGCCGGGTCGAATTTCATCAGTATCTTTCCTGGTGCGCAGATTTCTTTAAGGACGAGGTCGCATATGGGTCACAGGCAACATGCATTGAACGGGTGACACACGACGGTACACCGCTTTTCCAGGTGACAGTGCATGATGTGGATGGTGAACGGACGGTTCTTGCCCGGAATATCGTGCATTCCGGCGGTTTGATCCCGCATATTCCGTTCCCGGCACCGGAAACAGACCGCATCTTTCACGGCTATCACATCCTGAACCGCACCGGCAGCATTCCCGAAGGCAGCCATGTGGCGGTGGCCGGAGCAGGGCAGAGTGCGGCCGAGATTGTGCAATACCTGCTGCGCCAGGGGGCCCGAGTCACAGCGATTTTGCCGCGATTTGGCTACATGCCCGCCGATGACAGCCCCTTTGTGAATCAGGTGTTCGATCCGGACGAAGCTGACACCTTCTTTGATGCGCAGGACCGGACCCGGGACAAAATCCTGCAGATGCATGCAACCACAAACTACTCCGGCGTTGACTTGGATCTGGTCAAAGAGATTTACGCGGACTGGTACCAGGGCCGGATCCTTGGGCAATCCCGCCTTGAATTCCGCCGTATGTGCCGCATTGCGGGAGCCACGGTAGAGGGCAGCTCTGTCACTCTTCAAATTGCGGATGAACTGGCCGGGGCAACCACCGCTTTGAACGTCGACTATCTGGTCTGCGCCACGGGTTTCAGGCCTAGCTCCGCCTGCGCCATAATGAGCAGCGAACTGCAATCCCAGGTAACAACAGGCGAAGACGGAACGCCGCTGTTTGCACGGGACTATTCGCTGGTGACCAGCCTTGATGCAGATACTGCAGTCTATGCCCCGCATATGACCGAGCGCCAGCACGGGCTGACTGCAACGCTGTTGTCGCGAATGGCGGTGCGGTCCGGCGAGATCATCAACAGCGTTCGTGAAAAGGCAGCCTCTCACCGCCGACGCTTTCCGCGCACGGAGCAAGTCCATGCGGCGGGCTGACACGCTGATTGTTGGCGGCGGCATCATTGGAGCCTGCATTCTGCGGCGACTGACCGAAGCCGGGCACCGGTGCGTCTTGGTTGAACAGCGCAGGGCGGGGCTGGGTGCCACGGGGTACTCCGGCGCCATGGTGCGCCTGGCCCACCCTGTGCCCAAGGCCGTCGCAGCGGCAGGCGCAGGCCTGCGCGCCTATTCACAAATCGAAAGCGAAACCGGCGGCCGCCTGGCGCTGCAGCGGTGCGGGCATCTGTATTTCGGCGCACCAGCGCAACTCCAGGACATCCTGACTTCTGTGCAAGCCGTCAGCCCGACCGCCCGCTTGATGACCGCGCAGCAAATCGCAGAGCGTTTCGGCGGGATGCATGTTCTCGCCGAGGCCGCGATTTTTGAACCCGAAGCCGGCTATGCCGACCCTGTCGCCTTTACCCGCTATCAAGTGGCACAGGCCGTTCAGGGCGGCGCAATCCTCTGCGAAGCCACAACCATGCAGCATCTGCTGGTCAGCGGCGGGCGGATTACCGGGGCGGCAACTTCCGGCGGTGAAATTTCTGCCGCGCAGGTGGTTCTGGCGTCCGGCGCGCATACACCGGCAATCCTGGCGGCCTATGGGTTGACCGACCCGGAACTCTGGGCGCAGCACATCCAGGTCGGGCAGTTCCAACTGGGCAGAGGCACAGGCGGCTGGCCTGGATTTGTCGATGACGGCCAGTCACTGAATGGTCTGCCGGGCCCAGGCCCCCGACAGTACTTCTTGGGCCTGCCAACAGGGCAGCACGCAGATCCCGTTGCGTGCAGGCCCGCGTGCCCGGACCACGCCGCACGCACCCTTGAGGCCGCAAGCCGGCGTTTGCCATTCGCAGAGCATGCCCAGCCGGCCGGAGCGCTGTGCCACCCGGATTGCTATGGCCATGACCCAATCGGTGCAATCGGGCCGGTGGCAGGCGGGCCAGAGGGGCTCTATCTCGCGACCGGATTTTCCGGCGGCGGCTTCAAAATGGCGCCCTATGCGGCGGACTGCATCCATCAACATCTTTGCTAATCGAGCTGCGGCTCTGATCGGATTTTTACCATGAAAAAGATCAATCTCTTCTCCGGTACGGAAAACATCTACAATCTGGCCTGCACGCCCATGGACCTGCCAGGCACAGACACCAGCCTCATGGGCTGCCGTCTGGCGCCCGGGGCGCAGTCAGAAGCACATAATCATTTTGAACACGAAGTGTTTCTGTTCACGGCCGGCAATGGCTATGTGGAGCAGAACACTGAGCGGCTGCCGGTGCGCGCAGGCGACGCCGTCCTGTTTGAGCGTTTTCAGAACCATGTGATTACAAACGCCAGTTCCAACGAGGAGCTGCGCTTTCATTCGATCTACTGGCCTGGAGACAAGATCGCTGGCCAGAACGTCCCCGACGAAACCAAGCCTGCTATTGTGTTCTCTACTCCGCCCACACCCAACGGCGATTTGCATCTGGGGCATTTGTCCGGCCCCTATTTGGCTGCTGATGTGTTGACGCGCAGCCTGCGGGATCAGGGCCGGAATGTTTGCCATATCACCGGCCGCGACGATAATCAGACCTATGTGCTGACCTGTGGCCAGAAAGAGGGCCGCAGCCCTGAGGCCACTGCCACGCATTATGACGGGTTGCTGCGGGACACTTGGGCGCGTTTCGGCATCGGTCTGGACGGCCATATCTCGCCTTACAGCACGCCGCAGTACGCCGGGTTCCTGCGCCACGGAATCACCCGGCTGGAGGAGCTGGGGCTGATAGAGCGGCGTGTAGAGGCAGCCGCCTTTGACCTGAGCGGCAACTATCTGCATGAGGCCTATATCAGCGGAGAATGCCCTAGCTGCGGAGCCGGCAGCGATGGCAATGCCTGCGAAGCCTGCGGGCGCCCCAACAGCTGCACGGATCTGGTGAATGCGCGCGACAGGGAAAACAATACGGAAATCCGGATCAAAGACACAGAGCGGCTGTACTTTCGCCTGTCAGCTTTTGAGCAGCAGCTGTCGCAATATGTGAAAACTGCCAGCATGCCCGCCTCTGTCGCCGCGCTAAGCCTGGGGATGATCGAGGACGGGCTGCCTGACATCTGCATCAGCCACCCCGGCCCCTGGGGAATAAACCACGATATCCCAGGCTTTGAGGACCACAAAATCTATGTTTGGTTTGAGATGGCCTTTGGCTATCTGTGGGGGGCGGCAGGCTGTCCGGACGTTGTGCCGGAACATGTGATGGCACTGGCGCGCGCGGCTTATGACGGCGCGACAGACATCTTCCACTGCTACGGGTTCGACAACGCCTATTACCACACATTGCTTTTCCCGGCGGTGCATATGGCGCTCGGCCTGTCGCCGGCGGGCACCCATGTGGTCAATCAGCTGCTGGATCTGGATGGGGAAAAGTTCTCTACCAGTCGGCGCCACCTGATCTGGGGGCGGGATTTTGCAGCGGCCTTGCCGCAGGACTATGCCCGTTTTGCGCTGATGCTGAACCGACCGGAGGATGTACGGGAAAATTTTGTTCTGGCGGATGTGCAGAACGAACTGGACCGGCTGTTTGCGGACACGCTGGCGGGCTGGCTGGATCGCTTTACAGCGCGTCTGTCTTCCCGCCAGAATATCCTGCCCGAACCGGGTGCGTGGCTGGCGGATCAGACGGCCTTCCACAACTTTCTTCTGGTGCAGTTTGAAACAGCCCGGGATCAGACTGCCTTCTCGCCGCGGCGCATGGCGCGGATCCTGCGGGAAATCATTGTTGAAGCGGACCGCTTCAGCAGAGGGCAGGCGCCGTTGCTGGACGCTGCGCAAAGCGGAACGGGCAACTATGCCCGCACAGCCTTGGCTCTTGAAGCGCTGGCGCTGTCTGTTCTGGCCCAGGTCAGCTCCGCTCTCATGCCGGGTCTGAGCGCGAGCCTCAGCGCAATGCTGGGAACCCAGCACACAGACGGATGCGGCTTTCTTCCCGCTGGTCAGGTGCTGCGCAGCGATCAGCGGCCTGAGCTGCCCCGCACACCCGCAGATTTGGCCGAGCGCATCACCCTTCCTTCACAGCTTCAAACAGTGATTGCAGCACAATGACAAAAACCTACACCATAGGCGTGGCAGGCCCCTTTTCCGGGCCGCGCGCAGCTTACGGCGAGATGCTGAAACGGGCTGCTGGGCTTTCTGCAGGCGACTTCAGCCTGATATTCGAAGACGATTGCGCGGACACAGGTCAGGCCCGCGCAGCAGCCCGGCGGCTGGTCAGCGCCGGTGTTGACGCGGTCATCGGCCATTTCAACAGCGATTGCGCCCGCGTCGCCGGATCGGTTTACCGGGCGGCTGGCATTCCCTTTCTCATGCCCGCATCCACGGCAAGCAATCTGGTTGCGGAAACCGGCGGATACCGCATTTGCGCGCCTGACGACGCTCAGGTGGACGCGCTGGCCGCGTGGATGCGGCAGCGCGGTCTGCGGATGGGAAAGATCTGGTGCGACGGCAGCCCTTATGCGGATCGCTTGCAACAGTTGATCCAGCAGCGCTGCCCTATGGTGGAGCCGGGGCGGGAACCGCAGCTGCAGGCCTGTTTGGGGGCTCACCACAATGTAGCCTTGGAGCTGCAGGAGGGGCCGCAGACCGCAAGCATTGTCTTTGTGCCCGACGACTGCGCCATCGCTGAATTTGCAGAGCTCGCCGCCGGAACCCGAGCCGATCTGCTCTGCGCCGTGGCCACACCGGATTTCGAAACCTGCGTAACGCTTGCCATGACTCTGCTGCATGCTGCGGCAGACAGCGGGCTGCCTTTGGCTGCGGCGTTGCAGCAGATGCCCTCAATCGAACAGGGGCAATACCGGTATTCCGGTTTCCGCCTCGATGAAATGCACTTTGGTGCCACTTTGGAAGCAGGAGCCCTGCAATGACACAGACGAGTGATTTTGAATTTCAAACCGCCCCTTCCCCCGCCGGGATCGGGGTTCCGCAGCTGACAGCCTACTACCTGTCCAATCTGATAGGAGCCGGCATTTTTGTCCTGCCCGCGCTGGCACAGGAAACCGCAGGCAGCTGGAGCATGGCAGCCTGGCTGCTGATGGCACTTTGCGCAGGGCCCATGGCCTGGGTCATGGGGCGGATCTCCATCGATTTTCCCAACAAAAACGGCATTCTCGCCTTTGTGCAAAGCGTTGTTTCCCCGCGTGTGTCACGCGGTCTGGCTCTGCTGATCGTTGCTGTGATGATCATCGGCAACCCTATTATGGGTGTGATCAGCGCGCGCTATGCGATTGCTGCCTTTGCGCTCCCGGAAACCTGGCTCTATCAGCTGGCAGTAGCCTTTATGTGCCTCAGTATCGCATTCAATTTACTGGGGCTGCGCAACAGTGCGAAAGCACAGACGGTTCTGGTCGCAGGCGCCATGGGGACACTGATTGTTCTGTCGCTTCTCAGCCTCGCCAATACGCCGGTTCTGGTGCCGCAAACCAGCACCTTTGCAGCGGACGGCTTTTTTGCTGCGATCGGTATCTGCTTTTTTGCCTATCTCGGCTGGGAAAACGTCGCCACGATTGCGCCGGATGTCGATCGCCCCGAGCGGACCTTCCCACGGGCCTTGCTGATTGCGGTGCCGCTGGTCGGCTTGGTATATCTTCTGATTGCCCTGGCACTGCTTCTGACAACCCAGGCCGCAGGCGGGCTTGGCGGCAATCTGGCGGTGGTGGACCATCTGGTGCGCCCGTTCAACAATCCGCAGCTCAGCATGGCGGTCAATCTGCTGGCGCTGATCGTGGTGATCCTGTCCACAAACGCATGGGTTCTGTCCGCCGCCCGCCTGCTGTCTGCCACAGTGCGCGACGGCCATCTGCCCACAGCCCTTGCGGAAGCAGACGGATCAGCCGGCCAGCGGACGCTGATAACGCTTGCGCTCAGCTATGCGGCTGTGATCGCTGTCATGGCCGCCTTCGGCGGCGCGGAAGACCTGATCGTGCCGCTGGTTTCGGCTGGGTTTCTGCTGGTTTACATGGTGGCCTTGTATGGCGCCGTTATCCACTACCGCAACAGCTGGACAGGGCGCTCAGCGGTGTTTGCCCTGGTCCTGGTGGTGTTCTTCGCAGCCAGCGTACCCGTTGAAACCGCTATCGTCATTACGCTGTTTCTGCTGTTTCTGGTCATCCCATCAACCCCGCCGGAGTGAGAGGTGGCCCCGCGATATTGACCAGTTTCTCGCCAGGCTAAACTACAGCATGGGTTTCATTTCAGGCGGCGGCTTTCAGGTTCCAGTTTCTGCTATCCTATGCCTCCCCCGGCGTCAGTAACCCGGGGGATGAATGCGGGCGTTTTTCAGTGCTGTAGGTGATCCAAGCGCCGATCCTCTCCTTGGCGTTGTACAGCACGTCAGTAAAGTCGGCACTGACGAACTACGAGCCCTGGTCGGAGTTCAATAGCTCCGGTGGCTCGTATCTGGCCAGCGCCTTTTGCAGTGCTTGGCCGCAGAAACCGGCATCCATCGAATTCGACAGCCGCCAGCTCAGCACCTTCCGGCTATGCCTAGCCCATGATCGCCACAAGGTACCAGACGCCCCGACGCATCGGGGTATTGCTGATGTCGGGACACCAGACCTGATTGAGGCGGATAATGGTCAAAGCTTTGAGAAGATGTGGGTAAATCCTGTGCTCAGGATGCCTGCTGCTGGTCTTCAGTTCTAGGGAGGTCGGCACCAGACGCATGAGCCTCATCAGCCTCGAACCCGGTGGCGCCCGCAGCTGGGCCCGGTCGCCGCCAAAATTGTTCCAGACCGCAACAAATGAGAGTACCTCCCTTGGACCGACCGAACTTTTTGCCCGACATGTGGCTGCCGAAGCTGGTTGGGGAGAGATGCCAGGCGGTTCCTACAATGATCCGGCCTGCATCTCGGCTATGACAGACAGGAACGCAAAGGCGTAAGCGGTGTCCCGGCCCCACGTTGTAGCGCCTATCCGGTGCTGCGGGATCTTG
>MDLF01000103.1 GCA_001730095.1 Rhodobacteraceae bacterium (ex Bugula neritina AB1) | reverse complement strand
CGAGGTTCTCCTTGTTCTTCGACAGCCCGCCATAGCTGATGTTCAGCGTGAACTCGCCGCCAGTCTTTTCAGAAACCAGATCAGCTAGTTTTTCGACGTGTTCAGTAAACGCCCGTCGCTTGCCCCACAGCGAGACATTCCATTCGGTTGCCATGGCTTCGGTCGCAAAAGTTGCGGTGAGGGCGGCAAGGGCTGCCCCTTTGAGATAAGTGCGCATGAAAGCTCCTCCCAGATGCATGCGGATGTGATTGGGGGAGTATCCGGGATGGCAGCAGCCCTGCCTATGAAGGAAAATGCGCGCACAATCCGGGCAGCCCTGCGGATTTCCGCAGGGTGAATTTACAGCAAAGCGTCCTTGTCGAGGCCCAGTTTGACGATCTTTTCGTTCAATGTACGGCGGCCGATCCCCAGCGCCTCGGCAGCGGCGTCCATGCGGCCCTCATGGGCCTTCACCGCCTTGCCGATCAGCTCGCGTTCAAAGGCGGCCACGGCTTCGCGCAGGGTGTCCGGCACATCCTCCAGCTGCTGATCCATGCGGATTGCCGCTGCCATGGTGCCGGCACCGCGGCGCGCCGCCAGCACCCTGCGTTCGCAGACACTGCGCAATTCACGCACATTCCCCGGCCAGCTGTGCGCCATCAATGCGGTCAAATCGTCCTGGGACATCTCCGGCGCGGCGGTTTCATAAAGCTGTGCGAACTGCGACAGGAAATGCGCCGCCAGCAGCGTCAGGTCATCGCGACGCTGGCGCAGGGGCGGCAGGCTCAGCACCATCGTATTCAGCCGGAACAGCAGATCCTTGCGCAGGCGGTTTTCCTGCACTGCAAGTTCTGCATCCTCGTTGGTGGCCGAAACCACACGAAAGCTGACCGGCACCGGCAGCTGGCCGCCCGCAGGCAGGATCTGCTTGTCTTCGATCACCCGCAGCAGTTTGGCCTGAACCTCCAGCGGGCAGGAGCAGATTTCGTCCAGAAACAGGGTGCCACCCGACGCCGCCAACAGCCGCCCGCCAGACCCGCCGTCTGTTCCAAACATTTCTGCTTCGAAAGTGGCAGGCGACAGGGCAGCGCAGTTCAGCGCCAGAAACGGCGCGTCGGCGTTTGGCCCCAGATCATGCAAGGCCCGTGCCGCCAGCTCCTTGCCGGTGCCGGTCTCCCCTTCAATCAGGACGGCCGCGCCAGTGTCAGCCAGATCCAGAATCTCCTGCCGCAGCTGTACCACCGGCGCGGTTTGCCCCAGCAGCACCCGGTCCAGCCCCGAAAGCGCATAGAGCCGGGCCTTCAGCCGCGCGTTGCTTTGCTGCATCCGGTGCTGTTCTGCCGCGTGGCGCAGAATGGCCAGCAGACGGCGCGGCTCATAAGGTTTTTCAACAAAGCTGTAGGCCCCGTCCTGCATCGCCTTCACCGCCATCGGAATATCACCATGGGCCGAGATCAGCACCAGCGGCGGCGCCGAGGCAGGATCCAGCCCGGCCAGCAGGTCGAGCCCGGACATGCCGGGCATCCGCACATCGGACAGGATGGCATCCGGTGCAAGCTCCGCCAGCCGCTCCAACCCGACCGCCGCCCGCGCCACAGCAACGGTCTGCCAGCCGGCGGCCTCCAGCAGGTCACAGACGGACTGGCGCATGGATTTGTCATCGTCGATGACCAGAATGCTGAAAGGTTTGGCACCGCTCATGGCTGATCTTCTTCCATTTCCTGACCCGCAACGGGAAAGCCGACCCGAAACAGCGCCCCGCCGGCGGCGGTGTTGCGGGCAGTCATGGTGCCGCCGTGGTCCTGTACGATACCCGCTGAAATCGCCAGCCCCAAGCCCATACCGCGGCCGCTTTCGCGGGTGGTCACAAAGGGTTCCTGCAATTCGGCAAGCGTCGACTGGCCCAGGCCGTGGCCGTTGTCTTCTATTTCGGCCCAGACCTCGCCGTCGCTGACCCCGGTCCGGACGGTAACCAGCGGATCGGCGCTGTCTTCGCAGGCATCCACCGCGTTGCGCAGCAGATTGGTCATCACCTGTTCGATCCTCAGGCGGCTGCCAGTGACCGCTGCCAGCTCGGCGCTCAGCTCAAGCCGCAGCCTGGCGCCTGCCTCAGCAAGATTGGGTTCAATCAGCGCAGCCGCCGCGCGCAATGCCCCGTTCAGGTCCACGTCGGCAAACGTGTCTGCCCCGGAGACCGCAAAAAACTTGAGCTGACGGGTAATAGCTTCCATCCGGTCCACCAGCGCGCTGATCCTGCCCGACAGTGGGCCGCGCCCGCCGGGGTCAATTTCAGCAGCGACCAGATGGTTGCGCATGGCGGTGATCGGCTGGCCCAGCTCATGCGTCACCGATGCCGCCAGCCGCCCCAGCGCAGCCAGCCGACTGGCGCGTTCCAATTCGTCCTGGGTCCGCTTCAGGCGCCGTTCGGCGGTCTTGCGGTCCTCGATTTCTATGGCCAGCAGTTCATTGGCCCGGCGCAGCTTGGCTTCCTCATGCTCAGAGCGTGCCAGGGCGGCGCTGATCCGGCGCCCGCGCTGAACCTGGATCAGAACCAGAACCAGCCCGGCGGCAAAGCCGACCAGCAACGTCACCAGCCAGCTGCGGGCCGTGGCCCGGTCATCGCTGGCAAAGTAATGCAAGGTCCAGCCGTGCGGCGGGATCGCAGCCGTCAGGTGGATTTGCTCCTGCCCGGAAATCACTGCTCGCGGCCCGTCACCCGCCTGCCATTTCAGCAGCTCCAGCGGCTGGCCCGGAAACTGCCGGGCGTCCTTGATCCGCTGCCGCTGCCCCTCTGACAGCGGCGCCAGCACGCGGTATCGCCATGCCGGATCAGAGGCCAGCAGCACAACGCCGTCCTCATTGGCCAGAAAAACCTGCTCACCCGAGCTGCGCCAGCTTTGCTCCAGCTGCTGAAAGCCGATTTTGATGGCAATGACCCCGGCGATCTCTCCGTCAGCGCTGCGCACCGCGTCGGCAATGAAATACCCCGGCAACCCTGTGGTCGTGCCAATGGCATAGAACCTTCCCTGCCCGCCCTGCAGGGGCTGCTGGAAATAGGGGCGGAACGCATAACTCTGCCCGACAAAACTGCCGGGCTGGCTGAAGTTCGACGCCGAAATGGCAACGCCGGCCCGATCCATCAGATAAATCGCGTCCAGCCCCGCCTTGGCCGCAAAATCCTCCAGCCGCCGGTTCAGAACCCCAGTGTCCCGCCCGCTGGCCGTGTCAATGACAGCGGCGTCCCGGGCCAGCACATGGGTCAGATGCGAAAACCGTTCCAGTTCCGCAATGACAGCGCTTTGGTGGAGCGACAGCGGCCCCTCGGCCTTGGCCACTTCTTCCGACCGGAAATAGGCGCCGGAGATCTTGAACACGCCAGCCGCGACGGCAATCGTCAGCACGGCGGATATCAGAAACGGGATCAGGCGCATTCCCGTCGATAGGACGGAAAAACCGGCAAAGGCAAGGTTTTACTGGTCGCCGTCTGCCCGCTGTCTTCGGCAGGCTGGACAACTTCTGCCTCCCTGCCGCAGTATCTATAAATCCTGCACCGCACAGAACCGGCCAGCCCGGCGGCGCACGGCCCGGCCACAGAGGAGCAACAGACCCCATGACCCAGATATCCAGCACCGTCCTGGCGCTGCTCGAAATCCTGTCTTACGCCTTCATCTTTGCCATCGGTGCGGGTCTTCTGTGGCTGATCGCGGTCTACATCAGCGATAAGACCCAGACCGCCAGCACCCTACGCCGCAATTACCCGGTGATCGCCCGCTTCCGCTATCTGTTTGAACATCTGGGCGAATTCTTCCGACAGTATTTCTTTGCGCTCGACCGCGAGGAAATGCCGTTCAACCGGGCAGAACGCTCCTGGATCTACCGGGCCGCCAAAAACGTGGATTCCACCGTTGCCTTCGGCTCTACCCGTGATCTGCGTCCGGCAGGAACCGTCTATTTCGCCAACGCGCCCTTTCCGGATCTCGAACAGGGCACCATCCCGCCCGCCGCTGTCACCATCGGCCCCTATGCCCGCACGCCCTACACCACAGCGTCGATTTTCAACATCTCCGGCATGAGCTTTGGCGCCATTTCCGTACCCGCGGTGCGGGCCCTGTCACATGGCGCCGCCAAGGCCGGAATCTGGCTGAACACCGGCGAAGGCGGGCTGTCTCCCTACCACCTTGAGGGCGGCTGCGACGTCGTGTTCCAGATCGGCACCGGCAAATTCGGCGTCCGCAAACCCGAGGGCGGCTTTGACGAGACGAAACTGCGCGCTGCCGCCGCCCATGAAACCGTCCGCATGTTCGAACTAAAGCTCAGCCAGGGCGCCAAACCCGGCAAGGGCGGCATCCTGCCCGGCGCCAAGGTGACAGAGGAAATCGCCGCCATACGCGGGTTGACCCCGGGCGAGGACGCCATCAGCCCCAACCGTCACCCAGAGGCCTCCAACGCGGGTGAGCTGTTGGACATGATCGCCTATGTGCGCGAAGTCACTGGCAAGCCCGTGGGTTTCAAAGCGGTCCTCGGCGCCCATGGCTTCCTGGACGGGCTGTGCAGGGAGATCTTGTCGCGCGGTGTGGAAAGCGCCCCAGATTTCATCACCATCGACAGCGCCGACGGCGGCACCGGCGCCGCCCCGATGAGCCTGATCGACAACATGGGCATGCCGCTGCGCGAAAGCCTGCCCAAAGCGGTGGATGTCCTTTCTGGCCATGGGCTGCGGGACCGGATCAAGGTTTGCGCCAGCGGCAAGCTGGTCAACCCGTCAGAAGTCGCCTGGGCCTTTTGCGCCGGGGCGGACTTTGTGGTTTCCGCCCGCGGTTTCATGTTTGCGCTCGGCTGCATTCAGGCGCTGCAATGCAACAAGAACACCTGCCCCACCGGCATCACCACCCATAACCCCAAGCTGCAGTTCGGCCTGGACCCCACCGACAAAGCCGTGCGTGTCGCCTCTTATGCCAAGAACATGATCAAGGAGGTCACCACCCTTGCCCATAGCTGTGGCGTGACGGATCCGCGGCAGCTGCAGCGCTGCCACGCGCGGATCGTGCAGGACAACGGCCGCTCGGTTTCAATGGCAGAGCTATACCCGGACCAGGCCCGGCAGCACGCCGCGCAATAAATTTCAGCCCACCGCTGCACATCCTGTCACAAACACGCGTCCTGATCCGTCTTCCCTTCAGACCCTGCGTTCTGGAGGTATCAATGCAAAGGATCATTTTGGCGGCGGCGGGCGGATTTGCCCTGATCAACGCCGCCTATATGTGGGCGGCCACGCCGCACTGGTATGCCACCCTGCCGGGTGTGCAGATGACCGGCCCGCTGAACATTCACTTCGCCCGCGATGTGGCGCTGGCCTTCCTGTCCAGCGGGCTGGCACTGGCCTGGGCGGCGCTAAAGACCGACCGCAGCGCCGCTGTCTGCGGCTCTGCCTGGCTGGTGTTTCACGCGCTGTTCCACATCTGGATCTGGAGCCACCGCGGCTTTCCCGCAGATCTGATCGCGTTGACCAACTTTACCGGCATCCAGCTGCCTGCCGCCGCCGTGCTCTGGGCCGCCTTCACCCTGCCCCCTCGGGCGCTTCCCCTGACTCCGCACAAGGCCTGAGCGATGATCAAATTCCTTCTCAATCTTGCCATCCAAAGCTTTGCCACCCGCTACAGCTATGATGCCGCCTATATGCAGCATGTTACCAAAACCTCAGCCTCGGCGGGGCTGCGGCTGGCCATCGCCCTGCCACTGTTCACCCAGTACAACGGCCCCAAAGCCGCGCTGGAGGTCCGCTGGGGGGCGCAGCTCGGCTCTACCCTGGACGGTGACTGCGGCCCCTGCGCCCAGCTGGTCACCAATATGGCGCTGGAGGCCGGGGTGCCTGCCGACATGCTGACGCTGTGTCTGCAAGGCCAGGCCGCCAGCGCTGGCAACGTCGGGCTGGGCTTTCGTTTTGCCCAAGCCGCAATTGCCGATGCAGCGGATCTGGACGACCTGCGCCAGGAGATCGCCCTGCGCTTTGGCGAAGTTGCGGTCACCGCAGCCGCCTGCGCAGCCTCCAGCGGCCGGATCTATCCGGTCTTGAAACGGGGCCTTGGCTTTGCCAAGACTTGCAGCCAGGTCAACGTCGGACATGATACGATCAAGGTGCAGCTGCGGACATGAACATGCTGACAGATGTGTTTGAAGCGGAGCGACCGAAACTGGTGTCGATCTGCTACCGGATGCTGGGCGAAGTATCCGGCGCCGAGGACGCGGTGCAGGACACCTGGCTGAAATGGGCCGCAGCGGACCGCGATCAGATCACCAACCCAACCGCCTGGCTGCGCCGGGTTGCCACAAATATCGCCATCGACACGCTGCGGCTGGCCCGGACCCGGCGTGAAACCTATGTGGGCCCCTGGCTGCCAGAGCCGCTGCTGCACGCGGCTGAACAGGCACCTGTGCCGCATTTCGAACTGGCACAGGAATGCGAGCTGGCGCTTTTGTGGGCCATGGAGCGGCTGAACGAACGCGAACGCGCTGCTTTCATCCTGCGCGAAGCCTTCGACGCCAGCTATGGCGAGATTGCCAAAGTGCTGGGCACCACCCAGGCCGCCTGCCGCCAGCTGGTCAGCCGGGCGCAGAAAAAGCTGCAGGACAGCGGCCCCCGCTTTGACGCCCCGCCCGAAGAGGTCGCCGCCCTGTGCCAGCGGTTCTTCGGCGCGGTGATGGCAGAAAACTACGATACCGCCCTGGCCATGCTGACGCCGGACAGCGTGGCGCTGTCTGACGGCGGTGCAAACCGGCGCGCCGCCCGTCGCCCACTCTGCGGCGGAGCAGAGATCATGCAGGTGTTCCAGGCGCTGCACCAGCGGGCCAAGACGGAACCAGGCTGGACCCTGCGCACCGCCGTTGCCAACGGCAAAGCGGCTTTCCTGCGCTACAGGCACGGGCAGCTCGACTCGATCACCACCTTGGCGCCGGACCATACCGGCCGGATCGCCTGGATTTACATCCTGCGCAACCCGGACAAGCTGGGCATCGCCCTGCCCGGTTCCCTCTGAACAGCCCCTGGCCCTTTCCCCCGGCTGCGTCGGCCGTTATGACCGCGGCAGCTCATCACAGAAAAGGCACTTGATCCATGACCATCACCCGCATCGGCACCACCGCCCGCTCCAGCAAGATCGTCAAGCACAACGGCACTGTCTATCTCAGCGGCCAGGTGTCCGAGGCAGACACCGCCGCCGAACAGACCCGCGAGATCCTGGCCAAGGTCGACGCCCTGCTGGCCGAAGCCGGCAGCGACAAGACCCGCCTGCTGCAGACCGTGATCTGGCTGTCTGACATGTCCTATTTCGCGGAACTGAACGAGGTTTGGAACGCCTGGGTTCCCGAAGGCCACGCCCCGGCCCGCGCCTGCGGCGAAGCCAAGCTGGCGCGCGAGATCCTGAAGGTGGAAATCATCGTCACCGCGGCCTGCGACTGATCCGCGACCCATCAATTGCGCCGGGCCAGCTTTGGCCCGGACTGCTCTGTTTCCGCAGCTCTCTCCCCTAGACCAGCCCCATGGCAACAGCAGACTGCGGCGTGATCGCCAAATCAGCAAACCCTGGAAGCTTCGGGGCTGCGGTATTGTCATGCCGCATCAGCGCAACCTGCGCCGCCGCCACATCCAAAATGGCACCGGTAGCAGCAGCCGATGCCGACCGGAACGCGCCGCCAGCCGCCGCAGGATGTCGCGGTAGGCAAACACATCCGGCCCGCCCAGTTCATAGACCTTCCGCCGGGTGCGGGGACCGTCCAGAACACCCCAGCCCTGCCTCTGCAGACACCGCACCACCCGACGGCCGAGAAATCCCGTACCGCCCAGAACGATCACATCACGGGATCTGATCAGCATCTGCACGCGCTCCCCGGCCGGGTCTGCGCCACCGGATAGCGCATCCGCCACTAACAGGCCGCCCCATCTTCTTCTGGCTCAAAATATCCCCGGGGGAGCGCGAGGGGGCAGGCAGCCCCCTCGTTCCCGCCGCTGGCAATTCAGCGCATCACAAAGGGATCGGGGATCGCCTCGTCACTGGTGCGCAGCCAGACGGCTTTGACCTTGGTGTAATCCAGTGCCGCCTGCAGACCGCCCTCGCGCCCATGACCGGACAGCCCATGGCCGCCAAAGGGCGCAATCGGGCTGACCGCGCGGTAGGTATTGACCCAGACGATCCCAGCCCGGATACCCCGGATCATCCGGTGCGCGCAGGTGAGGTTCCGGGTGAACACACCCGAGGCAAGGCCGAATGCGGTGGTGTTGGCAATCTCCAAAGCCTCCGCCTCGGTCTCAAAGCTGACAACCGACAGGACAGGGCCGAAGAATTCGGTCGACAGGCAGGGCGCAGTTGGCGCGGCTGAGCAATCCAGCACCGTTGGCGGAAAATAGAACCCCTCCCCGTCCGCCGCAGTGCCGCCCGTGACCAGTTCTGCCCCAGCCGCAACCGACGCCTCGATCAGCCGCAGCGCGTGATCCCGCTGTTTCAGGGTACACAGCGGTCCGACTTCAGTCGCCATGTCATCCGGCGCACCGATCACCACCGCTTCGGCCTTTTCCTTCAGCCGGGCCAGGAAGGCGTCCTTGATGCCCTTCTGGATCACCAGCCGCGATCCCGCGACGCAACTTTGCCCGGTGGCGGCAAAAATGCCAGAGACCTGCGCGTTCACAGCGCTTTCCAGATCGGCGTCATCAAACACGATGAACGGTGACTTGCCGCCCAGCTCCAACGAGGTAGAGGCAAGGTTCTCCGCCGAGTTCCTCACGATATGGCGCGCAGTCTCCGGCCCGCCGGTAAACGCCACATGGGCCACCGATGCATGGCTGGTCAGCGCCGCCCCTGCCTCCGGTCCGCCGGTGATCACGTTCAGCACCCCAGGCGGAAAGCCCGCCTGATCAAAGATCCGGGCAAATTCCAGCATCGGCGCCGGGCCTTCCTCGGAGGCTTTCAGAACCACCGTGCAGCCTGCCGCCAGCGCCGGGCCGATTTTCACAGCGGACAGAAACAGCTGCGAATTCCACGGCACGATGGCAGCAACCACCCCCACCGGCTCGCGCCGCAGCCAGACCTCCATATCCGGTTTATCAATTGGCAGATGCGCGCCCTCGATCTTATCCGCCAGCCCTGCGTAATAGCGGTAATACTCCGCCACATAGGCAATCTGGGCTGAAGTCTCGCGGATGATCTTGCCGGTGTCGCGGGTTTCCAGCCTGGCCAGCCGGGGCGCGTTTTCGGCCACCAGATCGGCCAGCCGCATCAGCAGCTTGCCGCGCTGGGTGGCGGTCATCCCCGCCCAATCAGCGGAGAAAAACGCAGCCTCCGCCGCCCGCACGGCCCGATCCACATCCGCAGCTGATGCGCTTGGCATCTGGGCCCAGGGTTTGCCGGTGGCCGGATCAAGGCTTGCGAAAGAGGCGCCTGCGTCCTCAAAGGCGCCGCCGATATACTGCTGGAAGGTCTGCATGTTCAGCTCCTTTGATGAACTTTTGACGAAGGTTGAAGTTATTTTTCACCAATTGACCGCACACTGCCACTTGAGCGGCAAGCTCATTCACCACCCACAGGCCAATGAGGCCCGGCGCGTCCTGTTGCGCACCGGGTCTCAGCTACTGAAAGGCCGGCATGACGTGCGCGATGAACCGCTCAAGCGAGGCTTTCTTGCGCTCGAAACTCATGCTGCTGTCGATCCAGAACGCATATTCATCATATCCCAGCGCCTCATATTTTCTCAGCCGCTCAATCACCGCTGCCGGTTCGCCGATCACCAGATCGCGCTCCATCGCCTCGGGACTATAGAACGGATGCGCGGCGATTTCCTCGTCGCTCAAAGGGTCGATCAGCCCCTGGCTGACACCGCGCTTGTTCATGAACCAGGCGCCGAAATAATTGTAAAAGCGGTTCAGCTCCTGCGCCCCGCGTTTCACATCCGCGGCGCTGTCCGCCACATAGGTGTGCAGCAGCAGCATGATCTTGGGCCGGGGCATCTCGGAATGTTTGGCGCAGGCATCGTTGAACTTGCCCATCAGCTCGGTGATTTCCGCGTCGCCTTTCCACAGCGGCGTCACCTGCACGTTGCACCCCTGCGCAACCGCAAATTCATGGCTGTTGGGATCGCGCGCCGCCACCCAGATCGGCGGGCCATCCTGCTGCACCGGTTTCGGCGATGACGTGGTTTCCGGAAAGGAGTGGAACTCCCCTTCCTGCGCATAATCGCCCTGCCACAGGCCCTGCAGCGCCGGGATCAGTTCGCGCATGCGCTGGCCCGCCTCCCAGGCATCCATGCCAGGCAACATGCGTTCGTATTCGTAACTGTAAGCCCCGCGCGCAATGCCCAGATCCAGACGGCCATCGGTGATGATATCAGTCATCGCCGCCTCGCCTGCCAGCCGGATCGGGTGCCAGAACGGCGCAATCACCGTCCCCGTCCCCAGCCGCACATTCCTGGTGTGCCGCGCCACATCCACCAGATTCAGGAACGGGTTCGGCGAGATGGTGAAATTCATCCCGTGATGTTCGCCGGTCCAGACCGCGTGCATGCCACCGTCATCAGCGATTTTGCACAGCTGGATGAATTCGTCATACAGCTGCTTCTGATCCTCGCCTTCAGAAATCCGCTCCATATGCGCAAAGAGAGAAAATTTCATGCGCCCTTGCTCCCTGTCGCCACGGGGCGGACCTGCCCGGTGGTCTGATTGCCATAATACACCCCGAAATTGCCCATCCGGGCCTCACTGGCGAACCGTTCCAGCATGGTACAGACCGCCGCATCGGCGATATCCATCAGCGTGGATTGGGTCAGCTCTGTGAAAACACCCTTGGCCGGTGTGCCGCCGGCCGATTGGCACAGAAACGAGATGTGCTGATGTTCGCGCGCTTCGTCCTCAAAAACGGAATAGATGAACCCCGGCTCCGCCGCGACACCGGTGTCCGCAATCAGGCGGGCCAGGGCCGCCGAGGCGCCCTCTTTGCCCACCCGGGTTTCCGGCAGCGTCAGCTTGCCCTGCTCATTGCCCATGAGCAGCACCTTGCCCTCATGCTCAATCAGGGCAGAGACGATCAGCTTGGCGCCTTGTGTCAGGGCTTCGGCCTCTGCCGCTGCGGTCACATAGGCGCCACGGGCATAGCCCAGCCCCGGCGCGGGCGAGGTCTCAAACGCCGCGACCCTGCCGATCAGGATCAGATGGTCGCCTGCCGCCACCCGTTTGTGCATGGAACAGTCAAACCAGGCGGAAACGCCTTCAAACACCGGGCTGCCCTCAGGCCCCTGCTGCCAGCTGACGGCGGCAAAGCGGTCCTCGACGGGCCGTGCGAAAGTATTGGAGACGTCCTTTTGATCCTCGGCCAGAACATTGACGGCAAAGCCATCCGCCTGTTCAAAGGCCGCGTAGTTGCTGGAGGAATTGGCAATACAGACCAGCACCAGCGGCGGGTCCAGCGACACCGAGGTAAAGGAATTGGCGGTAAAGCCGATGGGATTGCCGTCCGGGTCATATGCCGTCACCACGGTGACACCGGTCATGAAGGTGCCGAATGCATTGCGCAAGGCGCGCGGATCGATGTCGCTCATGTCGGCTCCCCTTCTGTGTTCAGCCAGTCCCGCAGGGCGGCGTTGACCGCGGCGGGAGCGGTCAGGTTGACCATATGCCGATGCCCCTCGATGACAACCGCCCGGCCCTGCGGCGCGGTCTCTGCCATGGCCCGCGCCATCGCGGGGGTTGAGTTCGGATCGCCATCGCCAGTCAATGCCAGCAGCGGGCAAGCGATGTCCGAAAACCCGTCCGCATAGGTGCTGTCACCATGGGCAAAGGCGGTATAGGCGGCAGCGTAGCCCTCCAGGTTCACGCCCGACAGCCACTTTGCCACCTGCGCCCGCGCGTGCTGGTCAGCGGCGCCCTTTCCAAACCACCGCGCCAGCGGTGTTTCCAGATCAAAACTGCCCGCGCGAATTTCAGCCGCACGGGCTTCCACTGCAGCCCGAGCTTCAGCGGACCGCCGGAACACCCCGTTCAACAGCGCCACCCGCGCCGTGTCCTCTGGTTGGCTTACAGCATACCCGCCGGCAATCAGCGCGCCCATGGAATGGCCCGCCAGTGACACAGGCCCCAGATCCAGCGCCTGCAGAACCTCATGCAGCCAGGCCACATATTCCGGAAGATCAGCCCAGCCCGGCAGGGGCGCGCTGCCGCCATGGCCGGGCATATCAAGCGCAATGACCTGATGGGTCAGGCACAACGCCTCAATCTGCGGCCCCCAGGCCGCCGCCTGCATGCCAACCCCGTGGATCAGCACAACCGGCGCCCCTTGCCCGTTTTCCGGCCCAGCCCGCAGGCAGGTGACGGCCCCGTAGGGGTCAGACCGCGGCAGGGTTGTCGGCGTCATGGCCCAGTTCCTTCAGGTCCTGATAGCGGTCGCCAATGCGGTGATGCGGCCGCCCGCCGATGGAGGCGCCAAGCGCGATCACGATTTCATCCGGGCCGGGCGCATCCGCCACCGACAGCTGGATGGTCAGGTAATGGCTGCGCCGCCCCCCGTCGTTCTTGTCCATCAGCGGGATTTGCAGCGGCGCATTGGCCGGGCCGCGGGTGTTGGTGAAAGCCAGATAGGATTTCGCCCCCACCGCCTCGCGGAAGTGATTGCCAAAGCGCAGCGTATGGATGAGCGCAGAGGCATGCTCCACCTCTCCATTGACACCCACGATGGCGGATTTGCCATAGCCCTCAACCTTATCGCCGCCACCTGCGGCCTCCAGGATCATCGCTGTCAGCTTCTCGCCCAGACCCGGCGCGCAGTCGTGGATCGCCGGGCGCAGGTCTTCGACAAACCCCTGCCCCGCCCAGGGGTTTGTGATCACCGCCACCGCGGCAATCATCCTGAGCGGCGTTTCCGCCGCCTTGCCGCCCTCGATCAGGGTCTCTTCGACATGCAGCAGCGTCTTGCGGATTTCGGCGGGCATCGGCGGATCTTTCCTGTCTGATTCCAGTTGCTGTAATATGGTATACCATCATACAATATGTCAATGCAGCCTTGTTCCGCCCTGTCCCCGTTGCTATCGGAAGAAACATGACCGGCCCTATCATGAGCAAAATAGACCATCAGCCGCAGACCCTGCGCGATATCGTGCAGGAACGGATGCGCGCGGCGATCATCGCAGGCCAGTTTGCCCCCGGTGAACGGCTGGTAGAGCGGCCCCTGTGCGACCAGCTTGGCGTCAGCCGCACTGTGGTGCGGGAAACCATCCGCTATCTGGAGGCCGAGGGGCTGGTGGAAATCCTGCCCGGCAAGGGGCCAATCGTAGCACAGCTCAGCTGGGAGGACGCGCGGCAGATCTACGACATCCGCCAGATGCTGGAGACCGCCGCCGCCACCGCTTGCGCGCAAAACATCACGTCGCAGCTGGCTGCGGCACTGCAGCAGGCGCTGCAGGATCTGCAACAGGCCGTGGCCGCAGGCGTGCCCGGTCCGATGCTGCGGGCCACAACTGAATTCTACCGGATCATCTTTGATGGTGCAGGCCATAACGTCGCCTGGGAAATCACCCAGCGTCTGAACGGCCGCATCAGCCGGTTGCGGGCGGTCACACTGTCCAGCGAAGACCGGCAAAAATCCGGTCCGGCCCACATGCAGGGCATTTGCGAGGCCATTGTGTCAGGGGATGCCAAGGCCGCCAGAACAGCAATCGAGCAGCACCTGAGCGACGCCAAAGCCACCGCACAGCGGCAGCTGAAAGAAGAATAGCCGGCCTTCGATACGAAAGCCGGCTGAACAGTTTGCCTGGCCGCAGATCAGCCCAAGATGCCCGGCAGGTTCAACCCGTGCTCGCGGGCGCAGTCCTTGGCAATGTCATATCCTGCATCCGCATGGCGCATGACACCGGTGGCCGGATCGTTCCACAACACACGGCCAATGCGGCGGTCTGCGTCTTCGGTACCGTCACAGCAGATCACCACGCCGGAATGCTGGGAAAAGCCCATGCCAACGCCGCCGCCGTGATGCAGCGACACCCAGGTCGCACCAGACGCGGTGTTCAACAGCGCGTTCAGCAGCGGCCAGTCGGACACCGCGTCCGACCCATCCATCATCGCCTCTGTCTCGCGGTTCGGAGAGGCCACCGAACCGCTGTCCAGATGGTCGCGGCCAATCACCACCGGCGCTGACAGCTCACCGTTGCGGACCATCTCGTTGAAGGCGAGGCCCGCCTTGTGGCGGTCACCAAGGCCGATCCAGCAGATCCGCGCAGGCAGGCCCTGAAAGGCAATGCGTTCCTGCGCCATGTCCAGCCAACGGTGCAGGCCTTCGTTTTCGGGGAACAGCTCCTTCATCTTGGCGTCGGTTTTGCGGATGTCCTCGGGGTCGCCCGACAGGGCGCACCAGCGAAACGGGCCGATGCCACGACAGAACAGCGGGCGGATATAGGCGGGCACGAAACCGGGGAAGTCAAAGGCGTTCTCCAGCCCTTCCTCCAGCGCCATCTGGCGGATGTTGTTGCCGTAATCGACGGTGGGAATGCCCATCGCATGGAACTGGCACATCGCCGCGACTTGCACGCGCATACTGGCACGGGCGGCTGTTTCCACCGCTTTAGGGTCTGTTTCGCGCATCTCTTTCCACTGCGCCATGGTCCAGCCCTGCGGCAGGTAGCCATTGACCGGATCATGCGCCGAGGTCTGGTCGGTGACGATATCGGGTTTCGCTCCGCCCGCCTTGGCCCGCTCTACCAGCTCGGCAAAGACATCTGCCGCATTGCCCAGCAGGCCCACGGATTTGGCTTCGCCCGCCGCGGTCCAGCGCGCGATCATCTCCAGCGCCTCGTCCAGGGTCTCGGCCTTTTCGTCCAGATATTTGGTGCGCAGGCGGAAGTCGATGCTGTCGGGGTTGCACTCCACCGCCAAACAGCAGGCACCGGCGAATACAGCGGCCAGCGGCTGCGCGCCGCCCATGCCGCCCAGACCGCCGGTCAGAATCCACTTGCCAGTCAGGTCGCCGCCGAAATGCTGGCGCCCGGCTTCGGCAAAGGTTTCATAGGTGCCCTGCACGATGCCCTGCGTGCCGATGTAAATCCACGAACCAGCGGTCATCTGGCCGTACATCATCAGGCCCTTCTTATCCAACTCGTTGAAGTGGTCCCAATTGGCCCAATGCGGCACCAGATTGGAGTTGGCGATCAGCACCCGCGGCGCGTCCTTGTGGGTCTGGAACACGCCGACCGGCTTGCCGGACTGCACCATCAGGGTCTGGTCTTCCTCCAGGGTCTTCAGGGTCTCGACGATCAGGTCGAAATCCTTCCAGGTGCGCGCGGCCCGGCCAATGCCGCCATAAACCACCAGCTCATGCGGGTTTTCCGCCACATCGGGATGCAGATTGTTCATCATCATCCGCATCGGTGCCTCGGTCAGCCAGGATTTGGCAGTGATTTCCGAACCGGTGGGCGGAAAGATATCGCGGGTGTTCTTGCGGGGATCGCTCATGCCGAGGGCCTCCAGTTTTTCAGATCAGTCAGAATTTCGGTGAGATGGGCGCGCAAGACATCCGCGCGCTCCGGCAGATAGGTCCAGGGCGGCGCCTCCTGGCAGTAGGTGGCCTGCGCCAGTTCCATCTGGATGGCGTGCAGCCCTTCCACAGGGCGGCCATAGTGGCGGGTGGTCCAGCCGCCCTTGAAACGGCCATTGAGGACCGAGGAATAGCCCTCTGCCGCCGCGCAACGGGCCACGGTCAGCGCCTCGATTTCGGGCGCGCAGGTGGTGCCCAGATTGGTGCCGGTGTTGAAATCCGGCAGACGGCCCTCAAACAGGAACGGGATATCGCCGCGGATCGAATGGCAGTCATAAAGGATGGCAAAGCCGTGGATCGCCTTCACCCGCTCCAGCGCTGCCATCAGCGCCGCGTGATAGGGCGCGTGATAGGCCTCGCGGCGGCGGGTGATCTCTGCCTCATCCGGCGCCATACCATCGCGCCAGATCGGCAGCCCGTCAAAATCCGTCAGCGGCACCAAAGTGGTGGTGTTTTGCCCTGGATAGAGACTGATACCACCCGGATCGCGGTTCACGTCGATCACATAGCGGTGGATCGGCGTGCGGACGGTTGTGATGTCCTCCACCAGGCCGGAATACAGGTCGTGGATATGCCAGTCGGTGTCGGCCAGCGCCCGGCCCGTCTCATTGAGGCAGTTCCAGACTTCCGGCGGCACATCGGTGCCGGTGTGGGGCAGTCCCAGCACCAGCGGCGATGAACCTTGGGTCACTTCGATCATGCGCTGATCTCCACGCCCGCAGCGGCAGCAACCCGGCCCGCGCGGACCATGGCGCTGGCAGCTTCGATATCCGGCGCCAGATAGCGGTCCTCGGCCAGCGCCGGGATATCGCTGCGCAGCATCGCCAGCACGTCCTGCAGGCGGGCAGAGGTTTGCAGCGGTGCGCGCACCTCCACCCCTTGCGCGGCACACAGCATTTCGACCCCCAGGATCACCGACAGGTTGGCGTTCATCCGCCCCAGCCGCAGCGCGCCATGGGCGGCCATCGATACGTGGTCCTCCTGATTGGCCGACGTGGGCGTCGAGTCGGTCACGCAGGGGTTCGCCAGATGTTTGTTCTCGCTCATCAGCGCCGCTGTGGTCACCTCGGCGATCATAAAGCCAGAGTTCAGCCCCGGATCAGGCGTCAGGAACGGCGGCAGGTCGTGGCTGAGGGTCGGGTCCACCATCAGCGCCACCCGGCGCTGCGCGATGGCGCCGATTTCGGCCACGGCCAGCGCGATCTGATCCGCCGCAAACCCCACATATTCCGCATGGAAGTTGCCGCCCGAGACAATGCGGCCTTCGTTCACCAGCACCAGAGGGTTGTCGGTGACGGCGTTGGCTTCGATCTCCAGCGTCTTGGCGGCCATCCGCAGCACGTCCAGCGCCGCGCCCACCACCTGCGGCTGGCAGCGGATGCAATAGGGGTCCTGCACGCGGGTGTCCCCCTCGCGGTGGCTTTCGCGGATTTCGGATCCGTCCATGATGGCGCGCATTTCGCGGGCCACATCTATCTGACCGGCGTGGCCCCGCAGGGAATGGATGTCGGCCACCAGCGGCGCGGTGGACCCCATGATGGCGTCCGTGGTCAGCGCCGCGATGGTCACCGAGGCCTCGGCCATGCGCCAGGCGTCAAACAGACCGGCCAAGGCGCAGGCGGTGGAAAACTGGGTGCCGTTGATCAGCCCAAGACCCTCCTTGGGGCCCAGAATAATAGGCTCTAATCCAGCTTTTTTCAGCGCGTCTGCGCTGGACATGCGGGTGCCGTCGAATGTCGCCTCCCCTGCCCCGATCATCGCCGCCGCCATATGCGCCAGCGGCGCCAGATCGCCAGAGGCGCCGACCGAGCCCTGCGACGGGATCACCGGCACCACGCCACGTTCCAGCATTTGCTCAATCTGTTCGATCACCAGCCAGCGCACGCCCGAAGCACCGCGGCCCATCGACAGCAGTTTCAGCGTCATCATCAACCGGGTCTTATCCTCCGGCAGTGCCTCCCCTACCCCGCAGCAATGGCTGAGGATCAGATTGCGCTGCAGCGTGGCGGTGTCTTCCGGTGCGATCTTGGTCGAGGCCAGCTTGCCGAAACCGGTGTTGATGCCATAAACGGCGTCCTCACCGGCAGCGGCATCCGCAACCATCCTGGCGGCAGCCGCCACCGGTTCACGCGCCAAAGACGCCAGCCTGGCCGGGGTCAGGTTGCGGTAGATATCTTCCAGCGTGGCAAGCGTGACCGTGCCGGGGATCATTTCGATCATCGTTTTCCCTCATAGATACGGCTGTACAGCGGGTTGAAGCCGATGCGGTAGGCCAGCTCGGCAGGGCTCTCCACGTCCCAGATCGCCAGATCGGCGCGCATACCGGCAGCGATCCGGCCCCGGTCGTTCAGCCCCAGCGCATTGGCCGCATTGCAGGTCACACCGGCCAGCGCCTCCTCTGGTGTCATCCGGAACAGGGTGCAGCCCATGTTCATTGTCAACAGCAACGAAGTCAGCGGCGAGGAGCCGGGGTTGCAATCGGTTGCCAGCGCCATCGGCACGCCATGCGCGCGGAAATGGTCGATCGGCGGCGCCTGCGTTTCGCGGATGGTGTAAAACGCGCCCGGCAGGATCACCGCGACAGAGCCTGCGGCGGCCATTGCCCGTGCGTCATCCTCGGTTGCATATTCCACATGATCGACTGACAACGCGCCGTACCGCGCAGCCAATGCGGTGCCGCCCTGATGGCTCAGCTGTTCGGCGTGCAGTTTCAGCGGCAGTCCCAACTCCTGCGCTGCTTGGAACACCCGTTCGATCTGGGCAGGCGCAAAGGCGATGTTTTCGCAGAACCCATCCACCGCATCCACCAGCCCCTGAGCATGCGCCGTGCGCAGGGCGGGAATGCAGACAGTGTCGATATAGTCATCATCCCGGCCCTTGTATTCACCGGGTGTGGCATGGGCGCCGAGAAAGGTGGTTTCCACGGTCACCGGGCGCAAGTCCGCAAGACGGCGGGCCGCACGCAGCATGTTCAGCTCGGTTTCCAGATCCAGCCCATAGCCGGATTTGACCTCAACCACCGTGGCACCTTCGGCGATCAGCGCATCCAGCCGGGGCAGCGCCTTCTGTACCAGATCCTCCAGCGAGGCCGAGCGGGTTGCCGACACGGTTGAGACAATGCCGCCCCCTGCCCTCGCAACCTCTTCGTAGGATGCCCCCTTCAGGCGCATTTCAAACTCCATCGCGCGGTTGCCGCCAAAGACGATATGCGTGTGGCAGTCGATCAGGCCCGGAGTTACCAGCCGCCCGTCCAGTTTGATTTGCGTCCACGGGTAATTGTCAGCTGACAATTCCTGCCGTGCCCCGGCCCAGAGGATTTTCCCGTCCGAGACCGCTACAGCGCCATCCTCAATCAGCCCGTAGGGCGTGTCAGAACTGGCCATCGTGGCCAGTTTCACGCCCGTCAGAACATAGCTTTCCGTCACGCAGTTTCCCCCGAGTCGCTTCATTTCCGATCGGGCAATAAGCTACTTGTTTTAGTTATTATGTCTAGTCATAAAATGACCCCCTCATATATCGGGGCACAGGGGTCAGACACGCTGTTTCCGGGGTATTTCTGTGTGCAGATCGTCAATAATGATCGGATGCGCATGTGTATGGCTGCCCTGCAGATGCGGATGATCCGGCGGCAGGTCCGGGTGGCTGTGTGCAACCGGTGCACCACTGTCCGCTGGCCACAAGTGGCGCGCAGCGACCAGACCGGCGGAGGCCAACAGTGCCAGCACCAGCATCGCCACGCCCGCGCCCCAGACCGCCATCAGCCAGGCCGACAGCGGATAAAACACCAGCCAGCAGGCATGCGACAAGGTGAACTGCGCTGCAAAGATCGCAGGCCGGTCCGCGGCATGGGCGGACCGCGCCAAGAGCCGTCCCGACGGTGTCAGGACCGCAGAATAGCCCAGACCGATCACAAACCAGGCGATTGCCAGCCGGACAAAGCCCAGCGGCTGCGCCAGCGTGGTCAATGCCAGAACCATCAGCGCCGCACTCCCCAATGCACCGCCTGCCAGCATCACGCGACGGTCGGGAATGTGCTGCAGCAGGCGCGGCAGCAGCATTGCCGACAGCATCGCCCCTCCGCCGAAACAGGCCAGTGCCAGCGCCACTGCACTTTCTCCCTGCTCCATTCCGGCGCGCACCAGGACCACTGTATTGACCAGCACCATCGCTGCCATTGCCGAAACCACCCAGTTAAGCGCCAGAAGCCCCCGCAGCCGCGGTGTCCGCAGAAAATTGCGGATGCCACGGCTGGTGCGTTCCCAGATTGGCCGTGGCGTCCTAGGCGCGGGTGACGGCAACGTGATGGACAGCAGCAGCAAAGCAGAGCCGGCAAACCCCGCCGCAGTGCCCCAGAACAGGGTTGAGGAACTGACCAGCACCAGCAGCGCCGCTGCCAGCATCGGGCTGAAAAGGCTTTCCAGCTCATAGGCCAGCCGCGACAGTGACAGCGCTTGGGTATAGTCCTTTTCTTCGGTCAGCACATCAGGGATCGAGGCCTGAAATGCAGGGGTAAACCCGGCTGATGCGGATTGCAGCACAAAAATCAGCACATAGACCTGCCAGACCTCGCTGACGAACGGCAGGCAAACGGCGACAGCCATCCGCAGCATGTCCAGGGCTATCAGCACTTTGCGCCGGTCCAACTGTTCCGTCCAGGCGGCAGCAATGGGGGCGACGGTGACATAGGCGATCATCTTGATCGTCAACGCAGTGCCCAGAACCACCCCGGCACGGTCGCCGGCCAGATCAAAGGCCAGCAGCCCAAGAGCGACGGTGGCCAGGCCGGTGCCGGTCAGGGCGACGATCTGTGCCAGGAACAAATGCCTATAGGTCCGGTTGCGAAGGATGGAGAGCATGTGAGGCCTTGCCTTTGGCTGGAAATGTTTGCGCCACTCTGGGCATCTGACAGGGCCAAAGGCAATGGTTCAAATGGACCGTGACAGTGGCGGCTTTTGAAAATTGTCAGCTGACAATTCCGGCAACAGCCAGCGCGACGGGCAAGTTTCGTATGTTAAGCAGAGGCTGCAATGCGGCTGAACAGTTCCGGGTGGTCCTGCTGTTTCGTCGGCAAGGTTCAGCGACGCATGATTGTCAGCTGACAATCATGCGCGATGGTGCACCCCGTTTCCCGTCTGCAGCAGCGCGTTCAGCATTGGCGCAGTGGAAAACTGGCCTGCCCGAGCCTTTTGTGCAAGTCGGCGGAGATATGCGCCGGGGCTGCGGATGGACCCAAGTTTCTCTAGCATGCAGATCACCACCGTTGCAGCGTCTTTGCGGCCCATGGCGGCACGGGCATCGCTTAGAACCGGCATCTCTATTCCCATCATCGGGGACAGCGTTTCTGCGATACGGTCGGCATCCTGCCAGCTGCGCAAAGCTCCGGGGTAATAGGTCTGTACTTCGGGACAGGCGCGCAGGACCTTGACCAGATCACCGGTATTCTCGGCATCGCTGTCCTGTGCCTCTGTGGTGATGGGCTGGGGGCAGGGCGCTTTGGTCTGCGCCTGTTCAGAGTCAGAATCTTTTTTTACTGAATCCTGTATGTGCCGCTCATTTTGGCTGACAGGGGCGCTCATTTTGCGTGCGGAAAGGGCTGGAGCTTGGTGGGTCTCCGCAGGTGTCCGGCTGGCAATTTCCGCCTCCAGGGTCTTTGCCATCGCAGTCAGACCCAATTCGCAAGGCTTGCGGCGCAGCAGTTTGCGGGCGGCTTCCAGCAGGGGGGCTGCAGCTTCATCGGCTGCGTCCAGCAACGCCTGCCGCAGTACGGCAACCTGGTCACGCAGCATCGCCAGACGTTCGGCCCTGGCACGCGCATCCAATGCGGCGTCAAAGATCTGACCGGCGTGGCGGGCGAGGGGGCTGAGGTCGAAACCGAAGGCCAAACGGGTGTCATCGCCGCTGCGCCGCGCGTAGCGTTTGCAGTTTGGGCTGTTCTTGCGGCTGACAATGCCAATCCGGGTGAGGGCGGCCAGATGGCGGCGCAGGGTGCTTTCGGGCATTCCGTTGAGCCGCTCCATCAGCTTGCGGTTCGACGGGAACACGATGGCGCTGTCCGGTTCGGCGGGCAAGGCGCGCTCTGGGAAGAAAGTCAGCAGGGCTTTGAGCACGCCAAGGCTGCGGTGGCTCAGTTCAAATTCCGCGGCGGCATGCGTCAGCGCAGCCAGAAGGTCCCACTTGTCGTGAGTACCTGCCAGCTGGCCACACAGGTCCTGCCGCCCAAATGCGATTTGGGACGCCTGTTCCATGTTATTTTCACGAAAGACAAAGAATTCCCGCCTCCATGCGGGGCATGGAGTTGACAGTGACGAGTCTGAAGGGCTATTCCAAAGGTGCTAAATCTGAGAACGGCCTTCTGGGATGTAATGTCCTGGGGGGCTTTTCTTTTGCCTGTTTACGTGCCTCCTGTCCTGTTTCTCTGCTCTTCTTATTCTTCCGGCTGCTCAGGCTGGTCTTGCTGCCAGCGGCCGTGAAGTTCTGCCAGGATCTCTTCTGCGTTCGCGTCGAACCAGGCGTCAAAGCCGGGCGCGTGTTTGCCAGAGATCGTCAGGGTGATGCCCTTGGCGGTTGTCTTGATGCCTGCAATCTCAGCACCGTTGCTGTCGGGCAGGGCGCGGGTTTTTGGCGGGGCAGGGCGCGGTTGCTCCGCTTGGCTTAGGCCCCGGGCATGGGTCAGAACCGCCTCGAACCGGCCGTCGGAGTCAAAGGTGGTAAAATCGGGCCGGTTTGTCCGAGTGACCGCCCGGGTCCGCGCGGCGGGGTCCTGGAACAGTTTGACCAGCAGCATCCAGCGGTCACGGCCAATGCCGGGGGCAGAGCCGATGGCCCGCAAAAACGGCAGCTCAAACGCAGTGCCGACCTTTAGCATCCGTGACACCATCGGCAGGTCAATCGACAGCGCAGCGGCAATTGTCGGCCGGTCATAGCCGCCGTCCTGCAGCTGCGCCGCAAAGGACGCTTTCTCGATGAAACTCAGATCCAGCCGCGAGGTATTTTCCTGCCCCTGGGCCATCACCAGCGCATGATCGTCCAGTTGCCGGATCATTGCCTTGACCGGCAGGCCCAATTCGCGCAGTGCCATCAGGCGGCGGCGGCCATAGACGATCTCAAACCGCCCCGGCGTCTTGGGGTGCGGGCGCAGCAGCACAGGAACCTGTTGCCCATAGGTCCGCAGGCTGTCCACCAGCTGCTTATGGGCAATGCCATTGAGGCCCAGCCGGTCCTCGTATCCCGCGTCGTCGATCAGGGCCGCGTCGATTTCCTGCACTGCGCTTTCCTGCAGCTTGCTGAGCGAGGATTGCAGCGCCCCGACCGCGCCGCGCGGCATCATTTTGGGTTTCGGCCCGCCAGCGGATGCTGCCGGGTTGCTGAGTGCCGTGCTGAGAATGCCTTTGCGTGCCATCAACGCCTCCATGCGTGTTGAAGGAGCGATTCTATTTCATCGTTAACTTGATTCAGTGAATCCACCGCACGGTCATAGGTTGACCTGTGAAACATGGATCTTTCGACCTCATAGACCGTCTGCTGGGTCAGTCCGGCATCGGAAATCGCTGTGGATTTCAGCATCGGGGCGACCATCACTTCATCCCCAAACAATTGCCGCAGGAAGGCGACCACCTGCTGCTGCGGTCCGTCGTTCGGCTCATACCGGTTAATCAGGAAGCGCAGGAAGTCGAACTCCAGCGAGGCACCGGCATTGGACACGACATCCAGCAATTCCGCGCTCATCTGCAGGAACTGCGACATCGAGGCGATGTCGAGCATATTCGGCACAACGGTGATGATCACGCCGGTCGAGGCGCAGAGTGCCGACATGGTCAGATAGCCCAGCTGCGGCGGGCAATCGAAAATGATCACGTCGTAATCCTTTTCGACCTCCTGCAGCGCGGCGGCCATGCGCGAGAAAAACGCGGGCTGCACATTGTTGATCAGCGCCTGCGGGGTCTCGTGCTCAAACTCCTGCAGGATCAGCCCGCCGGGGGCCAGATCCAGATTGGCGAAATAGGTCTCTTGGATGATGTCGCGCAGGGGCAGGGGGTCATCATAGCGGATTGCGTCAAAAATCGTCCCTGTTTCGAGGAAATCGACCTCTGGCCTATAGCCGAAAAGCGTCGTCAGCGAGGCCTGCGGGTCGATATCAACTGCCAGAACCCGGTAACCTTTCAGCGCCAGCCGCTGTGCAGTGTGGATCGACGACGTGGTCTTGCCCGATCCGCCCTTGAAGTTCAGGAAGGACAGCACCTGCACCTTGTCGCCCTCGCGGCGGCCGCGCTGATAGGTTCCGGGTGTTTTGGCCGATGCATCCAGAACCTTGCGCATTGCCAGCAGGTCAGCAGCGGAATAGTGGCGGCGCCCGCCCGGCGTGGTGTGCACCTCGGGGAATTTACCGTCAAAATGCAGCTTGCGCAGGAAGCTGGGCGAAATCCCCAGCATTTCTGCCGCCTCGCCGGCGCTGAACAGGCGCAATTCCTTCCTTGCATCTGGCGCAAAACTGGCCAGCATGTGGCTGTTGAGGGCCGCACTGAGGTTTTCCGCGTTCTCGCGGATACGCTGATTGATGTGGAGTGCTACTGCCACCTGCTGCCCTCTCGATAGTAACGCTGTTTTGCGTCATCGCCTTATTTATCGTTTCTATACGCAATGCGAAGGCCGTTGTGCAATAGATTCCTTCTTTCAAGGATAGCAGGCTGGCGCAATGGTTCCCCGTCTGGCGAGACACAGGATGGCTGATTTCATATCAACATATTGATATTGTGCAATTTTCATCTGACTGTCGGATGTGTGTAACGCTGTGGATAAATTTCTGCTCCATTGTGCATTTTGCGCAATCGCAAAGCGCCGCTTGGGCCGCAAGGGAACAGGGATTCTCTGCGAAACACCTGTTTTAGGCTCTAAATGGGCTGGATTTTTAATCCATGGATCACAGACCCGTTGCTTTCTGCCTTCGCAGGCCGGTTCCCGCAACCGGAGTGTCGGTTTTTGCAAATGGATTTCGCAATCCTGCACGTCAACCCGCCACAGCGCCGCCAAACTCTTTGCCAAAGGAGAACACTGCCATGACTGAGCAAGCCATTGCGACCCGCTCGCGCGCCGGCGGCCGTCACGCCCGCCGCGCCCTGCGCACTGCGCCGAATTTTGAAATGCTGCCCGGCCTGACCCGCAATATCCCGCTGTGCGAAGTGATGGATCGCGCCCAGGTTGAGAAGATCGACAATGCGTCAATGGACATTCTGGAAAACGTCGGTGTCCAGTTCCGCGATCCCATCGCATTGGAAGACTGGAAGCGTGCCGGTGCCAAGGTGGAGGGAGAGCTGGTCTATCTGGACCGCGGGCTGGTGCGTGAGCTGATCAAAACCATCCCCAGCGATTTCACCTATCACGCGCGCGATCCGAAAAAGAACCTGCGCCTGGGCGGCAAGCATTCGATGTTCATCCCGATGACCGGCGCGCCGTTCCTGCGCGATCTGGACGATGTGCGTCGCAATCCGATGCTGGAAGATCTGGCGATGTTCCATAAGCTGGCGCATATGATGCCGGCGATGCATTCCTCGGCGCATCACATCGTCGAACCCTATGATCACCCGATCAGCCAGCGGCATCTGCGCATCACCTATTCGTCGATGAAATACTCCGACAAAACGTTCATGGGCATGACCACCAGCCCCAAGAACGCCGAGGATGTGATCGACATGTGCGCGATCCTGTTTGGAGAGGATTTCATCGACAGCCACCCGGTGGTCACAGGCAATTGCAACGGCAACTCGCCTTTGGTCTGGGATGAGACCATGCTGGGCGCGATGCGCGCCTTCTGCCGCCGCAATCAGCCGGTTCTGTGCTCGCCGTTTGTGCTGGGCGGTGCCAATACGCCTGCCTCCGTCCCGGCAACCGTGGCGCAGCTGAATGCCGAGGCGCTGAGCGCGCTGGCCTATACGCAGGTCATCCGCAAAGGGGCGCCTGCGATCTATGGCCACTATCTGTCGACTGTCAGCATGAAATCCGGCGCGCCGATGGCGGGGACGCCGGAAATCAGCCTGATGAACTTTATGATCGGCCAGATGGCGCGGTTTTACGACGTGCCGTGGCGCACCTCCAACACGCTGGGCGGCGCCAAAACGTTCGACGCGCAGGCGGGGTATGAATCTGCCACCACTTTGTCAGCAGTCCTGCATGCCGGCGCCAATTACATCTGGCATTCTGCAGGCTGGAACGAGGCCGGCATGCATTGCTCGGTTGCCAAGTTCATCGTCGACGCCGAACAATGCGCGATGGCCTACCGGATGGCGGAGGGGCCGAAATGGCACGACTTTGATCAGGCGCTGGCGGCGGTGCCGGATGTTGGCCCCGGCGGTCACTATCTGGGCCACCCGCATACCCAGGAGAACTTCCAACAGGCGTTCTTTATGCCAGAGATGTTTGACAACAACTCGATCGAGCAATGGCAGGCCGAGGGCAGCGTCGAGATCACCGAACGCGCGCTGACCCGCGCCAAAAAGCTGCTGGCCGAATACCAGGAGCCAAAACTGGATGAGGCCAAGAATGAGGCGCTGCTGGATTACATCGCCCGGCGCGAGCGCGAGATCCCAGCTGCGGATGAGCTGAACCAGAGCCACTGACTTTCCCCCGACTGGCCCGCCCTTCGATCCGGGCGGGCCGTTTTTTTAACACGGACGAAACATGAAAATCGCGGAAATCCATATCTACCAGCATGATCTGCCGGTGAAGAACGGTCCCTATACCATGGCCAATGCCAAAGTTTGGGCACTGGACACAACGCTGGTGAAACTGGTGGCGGACAACGGATTGGAAGGCTGGGGCGAAACCTGCCCGGTTGGGCCGACCTATGCCGAATCCCACGGCGACGGCGCCCGTGCGGCGCTTGCTGCGATGGCCAAGGGGCTGATCGGTGCCGAGGTCGCCCCGGTGACCCTCCACCGCCGCATGGACGGGCTGCTGAACGGTCATAATTACGCCAAAGCGGCAATCGACATCGCGGCGCATGACCTTTTGGGCAAGCATCTGGGCCTTGCGGTCTCGGCCCTGCTGGGCGGGGCGGCAACCGACCGGGTCCCGTCCTATTATGCCACCGGTGTCGGCGCCCCGGACGACATCGCGCGCCTGGCGGCAGAAAAACAGGCAGAGGGCTATCCGCGCTTGCAGATCAAAGTCGGCGGCCGCCCCGTGGAGATCGACATCGAAACCATTCGCAAGGTCTGGGAGCGCATCGGCCGGTCCGGCATGCGGCTGGCGGTGGATGGCAACCGCGGTTGGACCACCCGCGATGCGCTGCGCGTCAGCCGCGAATGCCCGGACATTCCTTTTATCATGGAACAGCCCTGCAACACGCTGGAAGACCTGCAGAAAATCCGCCCGCAGATCGGCCACGGCATCTACATGGATGAAAACAGCACCAGCCTGAATACGGTAATCACTGCTGCAGGCACCGGGCTGGTGGATGGCTTCGGAATGAAGGTCACCCGCATTGGCGGGCTGCAGCCGATGCGCGCCTTTCGCGACATTTGCGAGGCCCGCAACCTGCCGCATACTTGTGACGACAGCTGGGGCGGTGACATTATCGCAGCGGCCTGCACCCATATCGGCGCCACGGTGAAACCGGAGCTTTTGGAGGGCGTCTGGCTGGCTGCCCCCTATATCGCGGGCAACTATGACGCGGAAAACGGCATCCGCATCGAAGACGGCCATATCGCGGTGCCGCAGGGTCCGGGCCTGGGCATCACCCCGGACGCAGGCCTGTTCGGCGCGCCGGTCGCGTCTTTCTGATTGGAGACAGGATTATGGATTTTCAGGGAAAATGCGCACTGGTCACCGGCGCGGCAGGCGGCATCGGTGCGGCCATTGTGCAGCGCCTACAGGCTGCAGGCGCCAGGGTGGCAGTTGCGGACCGCGACACCAGCGCTCTCAAGGCGGAGGCCCATCTGCCGGGCGACCTGCTGGACGCAGATTATGCAAACGCGCTGCCGCAGGCGGCCTTTGATGCCTTGGGTGGCCTTGACATCGTCATCAACAACGCGGGCGTCATCACCCGCGGCCCGGTGACCGATACCTCGGATGCGGACTGGGATCTGTCGATGGGGGTGAATGTCCAGGCGCCGTTCCGGATCTGCCGCGCCGCGATCCCGCTGATGGCACGGACCGGCGGCGGCGCCATTGTCAACACCGCCTCCTGTTGGGGCGGCAAGGCGCCGGGTCCGAACCATGCGCTGTATTGCATGACCAAGGCAGCAATAGCCTCGCTGACCCAATGCATGGGCATGGATCACGCCCATCAGGGTATCCGCATCAATGCGGTCTGCCCAAATGAGGTAAACACCCCGATGCTGCGCAGCGGGTTTGCAAAGCGCGGCTTTGACCCGGATACAGCTGTTGCCGAACTCGGCACGACGGTGCCTCTGGGGCGGATCGCAGAGCCCGATGACATTGCCGATGTGGTGATGTTCCTGGCCTCGGACGCGGCGCGCTACATGTGCGGCGCATTGGTCGAGGTCAATGGCGGGAAACCGGTGTCATGAGCCGGTTTGACGGCAAGGTTGCGCTGGTCACCGGCGGCCGCAGCGGCATCGGTCAGGCGGTTGCCCGCCGGCTGGCTGACGAGGGCGCCCGTGTCTTTACCGCGCAGCGCGGCGCGGACACGGAGTTTGAGGCAATCCCGGCGGATTTCACCAATCCGGACAGCCCCGCAGAGGTGGTGACTGAAACTGTCCGCAGGGCAGGGAGGCTGGACGTGCTGGTGAACAACGCCGGCATGATGCAGGAGGCCCGCGTCGAGGACATGTCCCCCGCGGACTGGCAGCGCAGCTTGACGGTGAACCTCACTGCACCTTTCCTGATGATCCGGGCGGCGCTGCCGCATTTGCGCAGGACCAAGGGCAATATCGTCAACACAGGCTCTATCGAAGGGCTGGGCAGCAATCCCGGCCACGCCGCCTATTGCGCCTCCAAGGCGGGGTTGCACGGCCTCACGCGCGCAGTTGCAGTTGATCACGGTCCCGAGGGCATCCGCTGCAATGCGGTGGCGCCGGGCTGGATCGATACGGAGCTGAACAATGATTTCATTGCCTCGATGCCCGACCCGGAGGCCTTCCGCCGGGACATCGGCCGCATTCACCCGGTGGCCCGCACCGGCAAGCCTGCGGAAGTGGCGGCACTGGTGGCGTTTCTGGCCTCCGAGGATGCGGGCTTCATCACCGGCCAGGTCTATACCGTCGATGGCGGACGCATGGCCCAGCTGAGCCTGCCCTGACGCAGCGGACTGCGGCCCCTTGGCCATTCATCTTTCTGAAAATACTCCGGGGGAGGCCGCAGGCCGGGGGCAGCGCCCCCAACCCCTACTCTTTCCCGGATCGCCATTCCTTCCACATCAGGTAGGTATTGGCACCCAGCGAGGCAAAAGGCTCCGGCGGCAGTTTGGGCAGCTCCGGCTGCGCCAGAAAATGGCTGGCGATCTCCGAGCCGCCCTCAACAACCAGCTCTGCCGCGCCGATCCCTTGCAGGGTGCCGCGGGCGATCCCAAGACCGTTCTGGCAGCAGGCTGAATACACCCCCCGGTCCAGCTCGCCAAAAGCCGCCGCGCCGTTGCGGCTGAGGCAGAGCATGCCCGCCCAGCGATGTTCCATCCGCACGCCCTCCAGCTGCGGAAACCGCTCCGTGAACTTGCGGTCATGCACCCATCCTGCATTGCGCAGACGCATCTGGCTGGTCTCGATGGTGGGATGAAAACTGGAGCAGCTTCGGATCAGGATACGGTCGCCGTAAGAGCCTGAAATCCGCCGCACCGAAGTGCCCATCGGATTGGCGGGCGTCACTGACCAGCGGCTGGCGCCGCCCAGTCGCCTGATCTGCTCCGGCGTCAGTCGCTCGGTCATTGAGGCATAAAGGCAGATATGCATCAGGCGGCGCTGGTAAAAGCCAAAGCTTTCCAGATGGCCGTTGTTGGCAAGAATGATCCTGCCGGTGCTGATGCGGCCCTTTGGGGTTGCGACCAACCAACCTGCGCCCTGTTTTTCGAAACCCGTTGCGGGGGTGTTTTCAAAGACGCTGATCTGCGCCGCCAGATGCGCCGACAGGGCGCGGATATAGCCTGCGGGCTGGATCATCACCGTGCCCGGCGCATAAAGGCCAGAGGTGTAATGCGCACTCCCGGTGCGGTCCTGCATCTCCTGCCGGTTCAGCAGCTGATGCGGCTCTCCCAACCGCAGCAGATGGGCGGCGAAATCGCGGTTGTGCCGGTCGCCCGCGCGGGTGGCCGCAGCGTTGATTTTGCCTGCGGGATCGAACATGTCCTGCGGCAGGGCGCAGTCCCCGGCCACTTCTGTGGCAAAGGATATCGCCCGGCGGTTCATGGCGATGGCGGCGCGGTCAGCCTCCAGCGCGTCGCCTGCATAATTGTCCGAGGCCAGATCATGCGGCAGGTCGATCATAAAGCCGGAATTGCGCCCGGCAGAGCTTTCGGCGAAGCGCCCGGCCTCCAGCAGGACCACTTTCAGCGACGGGTCCAGCTGGTGCAGGCGGCGGGCCGCTGACAATCCGGCAAATCCGCCGCCGATGATGGTCACATCGGCGGTCAGATCGCTTTCCAGCTCCGGCAGGGTGTCTTGCGGTGGCAGGATGGCATTCCATCCCGCAGCCCCAGTCTGCCGGGGCAGGCGTTTGGCAGCGTAGCGGCTCAATCCACAGCCTCGTCTGCGTCATCGGCCAGATCGATCCAGATGGTTTTCAGCTGGGTGTACTGGTCGTGGGCGTGAACCGAGTTGTCGCGGCCGCCAAAGCCCGACTGCTTGTAGCCCCCGAAAGGCGTGGAGATGTCGCCTTCGCCAAAGCTGTTCACCGTCACCGTGCCCGCCCGGATGGCCCGCGCGCCGCGGATGGCGCGTTTGGCATTGGCGGTAAAGATCGAGGCGCAGAGACCGTAATCAGTGTCATTGGCGATCTGGATGGCTTCGTCGAAACCGGAAACTTCGATCACCGACAGTACCGGGCCAAAGATCTCTTCGCGCGCCAGTGCGGCGTCATTGCCGGGGACTTCGACGACAGTGGCTTCGACAAAGGCGCCGCCCTGCGCCTTGCCGCCCAGAACCACGTTATCTGCCTGCTCCAGATAACCGCAGACCTTGTCGAAATGCGCCTGGGACACCAGCGCGCCCATGCGGGTTTCGGGGTCCAGCGGGTCACCTATGTTCCAGGCTTTGGCATGATGGGTGATACGTTCCAGCAGCTCTGCCTTGATGTCCTTGTGCACGATCAGGCGCGAGGACGCCGAGCAGTTTTCGCCCATGTTCCAGAACGCACCGTTCACAATGTGCTGCGCCACGCGGTCCAGGTTCTCGGCGTCCTCCATGACGATGGCGGGGTTCTTGCCGCCCATCTCCAGCACCACTTCCTTGGCGTTGCTTTCGGCGGAATAGGTCAGGAACCGTTTGCCGGTCACGGTAGAGCCGGTGAAGGACACCATGTCGATGTCCATATGGCGGCCGATGGGTTCACCCACGTCGGCGCCACCGCCGGGTACGATGTTCAGCACACCGCGGGGCAGGCCTGCCTCCATTGCCAGTTCAGCCACGCGCAGCGCGGTCAGGGTGGTTTCGGCCGCTGGCTTCACCACCACGGAGCAGCCCGCCGCCAGTGCGGGGCCGATTTTCCAGGCCAGCATCAACAGCGGGAAGTTCCAGGGCAGCACCAGACCAACCACGCCGATGGGTTCGCGCACCACCATGGCGATGTGATCGTCCGACGCAGGTGAGACCTGATCATAGATCTTGTCGACCGCCTCGGCGTGCCATTTGATGCAGTGGATGGTTTCCGGCACGTCGACGGTTTCGCAGTCATAGATGGTCTTGCCGCTGTCGAGGCTCTCCATCACCGCCAATTCGCGGGCGTTGCGGGTCATCAGTTTGCACAGGCGGATCAGCACATCCTTGCGCTCGGATGGGTGCAGGCGTGACCAGCGGCCGTCGTCAAAGGCTTCGCGTGCCTTTTCGACCGCGATGTCCACGTCTGCGGCGCCGCAAGAGGCGATATCCGCCAGTTTCTCGCCGGTGGCCGGGTTCACGGTCTCAAAGGTTTTGCCGGAGGTGGCTGGGCAGTATTTGCCGTCGATGAACGCGCCCGTGGGCAGGTCCAGATTGGCAGCAATGGATTTGTATTCGTCCTGAGTGAGCAAAGTCATGCCTTAACCCTCCGCTTCGATGTCAGCGATTTTCTGTTTCAGCACCCGCACGACCTGTTCCAGCGCGCGTTTGTCGTCCTTGTTCAGACCTTTCAGAGGCGGTCGCATGGCGCCTGCGGCGATGCCGTTCATGGTGACGCCATGTTTGATGGTCTGGATGAACTTGCCGCCCTGTTCCAAGACCCGCATCAGCGGCATCATCGCGGACATGATGCGGCGGCCTTTGGCAAAGTTGCCCTCCAGAACGCAAGCCTTATAGAGCGCGACGTGTTCGCGCGGCAGAAAGTTGGAGCCGCCGCAGACCCAGAAGGGCGCGCCCCAGGCAAAGAACTCCAGCGCCTGGTCGTCCATGCCGCAGCCCAGCTGGATATGCGGATAGTCGCGGGCCAAGAGATGTACGCGGTTGATATCGCCCGAGCTTTCCTTGATGCCGCAGAAATTGCGGGAGCGGCCAACGCGGTCCAGAAACTCCTCGCCCATCATGGTGCCGGTGCGGTGCGGGTAGTTGTACAGCATCACCGGCAGATCGGCGGCCTTGTCGATGGCCAGCGCATTCAGCGCGTTTTCGCGGTCGGTCGGGACCGAATAGGGCGGTGAGGCCAAGAGGATCGCATCGGCGCCGATCTCTTTGGCGCCAGAGGCCAGCGCAATGGAATCGCCGGTCAGCATGGCGCCGGTGCCGACAACCAGCGGCAGGCGGCCTTTGAGCTGCGCATGGGTGAAACGGGCCAGTTCCAGCCGTTCCTCAACGGTCTGGGCATAGTTTTCGCCGGTCGAACCACCGGAGATCAGCCCGTGCACGCCGTTCGCAACCAGATATTCGATCACCTCGGCCTGGGCGTCCCAGTTGACGCTGCCGTCCTCGTGATAGGGCGTCACCACCGGGGTGTAGATCCCTTCAAATTTGAAAATTGGGGTCATCTGCGTCCTCATGCAGGGGGTGTTCGGGCGACAGATCCGAGCGGCAGGTCAAGCCCGGCGGGCATGACGAACAGTTCGATCTGATCGCGCGACAGGTTCCAGTGATCGATGGCCAGCTGACCCGCCTTTGCCTCATCCCCGGCCGCGATGGCGGCGATGATGGCGTCGTGCTGGGTGCTGGCTTCATCCAGGTTCTCCGCCATCCGGGCGTCCCGGGAGCGGTAAAAGGTCATGCCGATGCGGGCATGGTCAATCAGCAGGCGTTGAAAGGATGGCAGCAGATAGATGTTATCCGCCATTTCGCCGGTGATTTCGTGAAAGTGGTTATTGGCCATCGCCCGGTCGGCGCCAGAGCCGCTGCGCAGCGCAGCCCTGAAGGTCTCCTGCGCTTCTTTCAGCTGTGCAATTTGGGCAGAGGTTGCGTTCTTGGCGGCCAGCTGCAGCACTGCGCCATAGATCATCGGAGCGGCCAGGAAAAAATCGCGCAGGGTCATATGGGACATCTCGCTGACCCGCGCGCCGCGGTTTTCCCGGAGATCCACATAGCCTTCGCCCGCCAGCTGGCGCAGCACTTCGCGCAACGGCGTGCGAGAGAGCCCCGACTCTTCGGACAGTTTTGCCTCGTCCAGATCGGCGCCGGGGCGCAGTTCCAGCGTCATGATCGCGGTCTTGAGGCGGATGTACAGCTCTGTCTTGCGGTTTTTGGAGGTGTCTTTCATGGCATCTCTCCTGACACGCGAGCGGCGCGGGATTCTGTGGATTTTCGGCTCTATCGCATAAAAAAACATATTGTGTACACAGAAAAAATATGATGTGTGCAGTTTGCGGACGCTTTGCGCCGTGCAGCAGCTTGTAGTGACCGGGGCAGGGGGCCTAACCTGTCGGGACTGCAGGGCCCTGTTGCACAGTGCGGTCCTTCGCGGTTCTTGTCAGGCGGTCACCCCATGTCCAATACCCAGCATTTTGCCTTTCTTCTGGTCGAGGAATTCTCGCATCTCGCATTTTCCTGCGCAGTAGAGCCGTTGCGGATCGCCAATCTGGTCAGCGGTCAGGACCTCTATGACTGGTCGTTCGGATCGGAAAACGGCGCGACCGCGACCTGTTCAAACGGGTCGGTGACGCTGGTCCATTACGGGTTTGATGCAATCCCCAAATGCGACCGGCTGTTTGCCCTGTCTGGCATCCACATGCGCAACCATGTGACCAGGCCGCTGCTGGCCGCGCTGCGCCGGGAAAAGGCGCGCGGCGTTGCGGTGGGGGCGCTGTGTTCTGGTGCTTGGGTGCTGGCAGAGGCCGGGTTTCTGAACGGCATGCAGGCGGCAATTCACTGGGAATACCACGACAGCTTCATGGAGGCCTTTCCAGAGGTGAATCTGGTGCGCAATGTGTTTGTGGCCGATGAAAAACACGTGACAGCATCGGGTGGCACCGCCACGGCGGACCTGATGCTGCATCTGATTGAACGGGATCATGGATATGACCTTGCCGTCGCGGTGGCGGATCAGATGGTCTATAACGCGGTGCGCAATGCGACGGCTGAACAGAAGGTCTCGCTGCAGTCTCGCAATGGCATGCGCAATAGCCATCTGGCCCGGGCGATCCAGATGATGCACGACCATATCAGCGATCCCATTTCCCCTGCGCTGATTGCCGAGGAAATCGGAATTTCCACCCGCCAGCTGGAGCGGCTGTTCGGCAAATACCTGAACACCTCCCCCAAGAAGTATTCGATGGAGATGCGGCTGGAGCGCGCCCGCAATCTGCTGATCCAGACCGAGGCATCGGTGACCGATGTGGCGCTGTCCTGTGGTTTTGACAGTCCCGGCCATTTCTCGCGGGTGTACAAGGCGGCCTTTAATGTAACGCCGATGCTGCAACGGAGCCGGATTGATTGAGGCATCCGACAAAACCGGGGCTGGCATTCAAAGGCGCATTTCCCATATTGAAATGAAACGCCCTCAGCCGAGCTATATGCCAGGAGCCGCAGATGTCCCGCCGCCATTACAACCTGCCGCCGCTGACCACGCTGGCGGCCTTTGAGGCCGCGGCCCGGCACCTGAGTTTCAAGAATGCCGCGCAGGAGCTGTCGGTGACCCCCGGCGCAGTTAGCCATCAGGTGAAGGCGCTGGAGGCAGAGCTGCAGGCGCCGCTGTTTCAGCGCAAACACCGCGGGGTCGAGCTGACAGAAGAGGGCGAAGCGCTGTTTGAAACCCTGGCCTCGTCGTTTTCCAAGATCTCGCTTAGCCTGAAGACCATCCGCGACCGTCAGGCCGGGGATACTGTCACCATCGGGTCAACTTCGGCGGTGGCCTCGTTGTGGCTGTCGCCGTCGGTGGTGCGGTTCTGGCGCCAGAACCCGGATGTGAACGTCAACCAGATCGTCAATGACCGGCAGTTCCGCAGCATGCCGGATGTGGATTTCTATGTCCGCTACGGGCGTGAACGGGACACGCGGCTGGAACAGACGGAACTGTACCGCGATCATCTGGTGCCTGTCGCAAACGCGGAACTGGCCGAACGGCTTACTGGTTGTCCGCTGGAGGAGCTGGCGCAGCAGCGGCTGCTGCATCTGGAATCCGACGACAAAAGCTGGACCACCTGGGCCGATTGGTTTGCCCAGCTTGGCTACGGCGGTCCCATCGCAGCTGGTGTGCGGGTCAACAACTATGCGGTTGCCCTGCAGGCGGCGCAGGACGGGGTCGGGCTGGTGCTGGGCTGGCAGCGGCTGCTGCACCCTTTGCTGGCCTCTGGCCAACTGGTGCCGATCGGCCCGCATGTGCTGACGGCGCCGCATGGGTTCCATCTGGTGGGCCGCCCGGATACGGAGCTGTCGGAATCCGCCCGATTGCTCCGCAATTGGGTGATTGACGAGGTCAGTCGAGGCTCGGGTGAATCCAGCTAAGCCAAAGGCGAAAATTCCTGATATTGAGTGAATCGGCTGTCTCCATTCTATGGCGCACAACGCGCACATCTTTTCCCAGCATTGGAGAGACCCAGATGAACAAGCATGACACGCTTGCCCCGGTGATGGCTCCGGTCAATGTGGCCAACGGGCTGCCGAACGCCCATTACATCGACCCCACCGTCTTTGCCGAAGAAAAACGATCGGTGTTGTTTGCCAATTGGTCCGGCATCGGCTTTGGCAAGGATGTGCCGGAGCCTGGCTATGCGAAACCGGTGGATTTCCTGGGCATGCCGCTGTTGATCGTGCGTGACACTGACGGTGCCGTCGGCGTGTTTCAGAACACCTGCCGCCACCGCGGCATGATCCTGCTGGACAAGCCCGGCAAGATCCGCGGCGCGATCCGCTGCCCCTATCACAGCTGGTGCTATGGCCTGAACGGCCGTCTGGTCTCGACCCCGCATGTGGGCGGCCCCGGCAACAACAAGCATGAAGACATCAAGCTGGACGAGCTGGGCCTGGTGCGCATCCGCTCCTATGTCTGGCGCGACGTGGTGTTTGTGAATGTGGACGGCACAGCGCCGGAGTTCGAAGAGGTCCACGCCGACCTGCTGCAGCGCTGGAAGGAATTCGAAACCCCGGTGTATCACGGCGGCGAAAGCTCTGGTTTCACGCTGGAAGTGAAGACCAACTGGAAACTGGCGGTCGAAAACTACTGCGAAAGCTACCACCTGCCCTGGGTGCATCCGGGGCTCAACAGCTATTCCCGCCTGGAAGACCATTACAACATCGAAGTGCCGGGCCACTACTCTGGCCAGGGGACTTTGGTCTATCGCCAGCTGAAGGGCGAAGACGGCCAGCTGTTCCCGGATTTCGACGGGCTTTCCAGCAAATGGGACGAGGGCGGCGAATATGTGGCCGTTTACCCGAACGTTCTGCTGGGTGTGCAGCGCGACCATGCGTTTGCGATCATTCTGGAGCCGGTTGATACCGAAAACACTGTCGAGCATATCGAGCTGTATTACGCGAAGTCGACCGAAGAAACGCCAGAGCTGGACAACTTGCGCACCGAGAACGCCAAACTGTGGAAGACCGTGTTCGAGGAAGACGTCTTTGTCGTCGAGGGCATGCAGAAGGGCCGCCACGGCGAGCTGTTCGACGGTGGCCGGTTCTCTCCGGCGATGGACGGGCCGACCCATAATTTCCACGCCTGGGTGGCCGATCAGGTGACCAAGGGACGCGCAGCATGAGCGCCTTTCTGAAGGACGGGCTGGCCAGGAATTTCCTGGCCGGTGCCTGGGTGGAAGGCGACGGCGGCGCACGTCTGGCTGTTGAAGATCCGGGCAATGGTGACCATGTGGCCGATTGCGCGCTGGCGGGCGAAGAGACCCTGGCCAAGGCGCTGGAGGCGGCCCGAGCGAGTTTCGAGCGCGGCGATCTGGCGGCCATGAAACCTGCCAACCGCGGCCAGCTGATGCAGCGCATCGCAGCAGAGATCCGCGGCATTGCCGACGAAGGCGCACAGCTGCTGTGCCGCGAAAGCGGCAAGAGCCTGAGTGCGGCGCATGATGAATTCGAAGAAGCCGCGCAGTATTTCGAATACTACGGCGGCATGGCCGACAAGATCGAAGGCAAATCGATCCCGCTCGGCCCGGATTATGCTGACTACACGGTATATGAGCCCTACGGTGTCTCTGCCCAGATCGTGCCGTGGAATTTCCCGGTGTCGATTGCCGCGCGCTCTCTTGCGCCGGCCATGGCGGCGGGCAATTCGGTGATCATCAAATCCCCGGAGCTGGACCCGATGGCGCTGGCGATGCTGGGCGTGGCGCTGGAACGCGCTGAGGTGCCCGCCGGGGCAGTCTCGATCCTGAACGGCATCGGCGCCGAACTGGGCGCGCGGCTGGTGGAAAGCGCTGCGGTGGATCAGATCGTCTTTACCGGTTCGGTTCCCACTGGCCAGGCCATTCTGCGTGCCGCGGCCAATCCGGTGACGCCTGCGCTGATGGAACTGGGCGGCAAATCCGCGGCGGTGGCGTTTGAGGACGCCAATCTGGACACGCTGATGTCTTCTCTGCAAAGCGGCATCTTCTACAATGCTGGTCAGGTTTGCTCTGCCATGTCGCGGGTGCTGGTTCACCGCTCAATCTATGACGAGGCGGTGGAACGCGCCGCTGCGCTGGCAAACGGTCTTAGCGTTGGTCACGGGCTGGAAAACCCCGGCCTGACCCCGGTGATCTCGGCCCGTCAGCTGGACGGGATCGAAACCCTGACCGCCACCGCCCGCCAAAGCGGCGCACGGGCGGCCTCGGGTGGTGCCCGGCTGGAGCGGGAGGGCTACTTCATGGCGCCGACCATTCTGGCGGATGTGGACCCGTCTGCCCGGGTGGCGCAGGAAGAGATTTTCGGCCCTGTCACCTGCTTCACGCCCTTTGACACCGAAGCCGAGGCAATCGCCATGGCCAATGGCACCGAGTTCGGGCTGGTTGCAGGTGTCTTTACCCGCGATCTGGCACGGGCGCACCGGGCGGCGAACCGTCTGCGCGCCGGGCAGGTGTTTGTGAACGAATGGTTTGCGGGCGGTATCTCGACGCCGTTCGGCGGCGTTGGCAAATCCGGGTTTGGCCGCGAGAAGGGCTTGGAGGCGCTGTATAATTACGTGCGCACCAAGAACATCGCAATCTCGTTGAAGGGGTGACGGGTGGAGCGCGCAGACCTCGACCGGGCGCTGCTGCAGGCGCATGAAAACAACGACAGCGCAGAGCTGGTCCGGCTGTACACGCTGGCCGGTGATCAGGCAGAGGCTGCGGCCAGCATCGATGCGGCCTGCTTTTACCTGACGCATGCCTTTGTTTTTGCGCTGGAGGCCGGGATGCCGGAGGCAAAGGTGCTGAACCGCCGCCTGGCGGAGCGCGGTCGCGCGCATCCGCTGGAGCTGTGATACAAGTCTCAGGCCGGTGGCCCCACAGGGGTATCGGCCTGTTTTGGCCGGCAGGGGAGGGCCGGCCAATCTGATTTCAAACGAGGAGAAACGGGCATGATTCCGGAAAAAATGTCGGCGGTTCTGCTGACCGGCCATGGCGGCATCGACAAGCTGGAGTACCGCACCGACGCGCCGGTGCCGCAGCCCGCTCCCGGCGAGGTGCTGATCCGCGTCGCGGCGGCCGGCATCAACAATACCGACATCAACACCCGTATCGGCTGGTATTCCAAGGCGGTGGATGCCGACACCAACGCAGGCGGTGCCACGGGTTTTGACAGTGTCGACGATGATGACGCCAGCTGGTCCGGCAAGCCGCTGGAATTTCCGCGCATTCAGGGCGCGGATGCCTGCGGCCATATCGCAGCGGTGGGGCAGGGCGTTGACGCGTCGCGCATCGGCGAGCGGGTTCTGGTGCGCAATATGCTGCGGACCTATGTGGACTACCGCCCTTATGAATGCTGGACCTTCGGCAGCGAATGCGATGGCGGCTTTGCCCAGTTCGCAGTGGCGCCTGCGCGCGAAACCCATGCGGTGACCTGCGACTGGTCCGATGCGGAACTCGCCTCGATCCCCTGCGCCTATTCCACTGCGGAAAACATGCTGCACCGGGTTGGGCTGGGCGCAGAGACGGTGCTGATCTCCGGCGCGTCCGGCGGCGTTGGCTCTGCCGCTGTGCAGCTGGCCAAACGCCGCGGCGCAACCGTGATTGCGCTCTCTTCCGCCGCCAAGGCAGATGAGGTTCTGGCGCTTGGGGCCGACCGCGTCGTCGACCGCAATGCCGACTTGCGCGCGGAACTGGGCGAAGGTTCCGTCGACGTGGTGGTTGATCTGGTGGCCGGGCCGCAATGGCCGTCGTTCCTGGACGTGCTGCGCCGGGGCGGACGTTACACCACCGCAGGCGCCATCGCCGGGCCGATTTCCGAGATCGACGTGCGCACGCTATACCTCAAGGATCTGACCCTGATGGGCTGCACCTTCCAGGAGGATGAGGTGTTCGCCAATCTGATCTCTTACATTGAGGCGGGGGAAATCCGCCCGCTGGTGGCCAAGACCTATCCGCTGTCAGAGATCGCCACCGCTCAGGAGGATTTCCTGAGCAAGAAGCACACCGGCAAGCTGGTGCTGATGATCCCTGAGGTCACGTCATGAAGATCAAGAAGATTGAACTGTACCAGCTGGACCTGCCGTATTCAGGCGGTGTTTACATGCTGTCGGGCGGGCGGGAATACCGCAGCTTTGATGCGACTTTTGTGCGCGTCACCACTGATAGCGGGCTGGAAGGCTGGGGTGAGAGCACGCCGTTCGGTTCCACCTATATTGCCGCGCATGCGTTGGGGGTCTGCGCCGGGATTGCCGAGATCGCGCCTTATCTGCTGGGCCGCGACCCGCGCCAGATGGACCGTATCAACGACGCGATGGATGAGGCGCTGCTGGGCCACAATCATGCCAAATCGGCAATTGATCTGGCCTGCTGGGATTTGTTCGGCAAATCGGTGAACATGCCGGTCTGCGAGCTGCTGGGCGGGTCAACCGGCACACGCCTGCCGGTGATCTCCTCGATCTATGCAGGCAGCCCCGAAGACATGCGTGCCCGCGTGGCGCAGCACCGCGAGATGGGCTATCTGGGCCATTCGGTCAAGATCGGTGCCCTTGACGGCGAAGGCGGCCCGGCGCTGGACGCCGAGCGCATCCGCGCGTCCCTTGCAGACCGGCAGCCGGGCGAGTTCTTCCTGGTCGATGCCAACGGCGGGCTGACGCCCGAAACCGCGTTGCGGATGCTGCGGATGCTGCCCGAGGGGCTGGATTTTGTGCTGGAGGCGCCTTGCCGGACCTGGCGCGAGACCATGTCGCTGCGCCAGCGCTGCAATGTGCCGATCATCCTGGATGAGCTGGTCCAGCAAGATGAGGACATCGCCCTGATGCTGGCAGAGGACGTGGCCGACGGTATCGGGCTCAAGATCTCCAAGGCGGGCGGGCTGACCCATGGCCGGCGGCACCGGGACATGTGCCTGGCGGCGGGTGCCACGGTCAGCGTGCAGGACACGGTCGGCTCTGTGGTGGCGTTTTCCGCCATCGCGCATCTGGGCGCGACGGTGCCGGAACGGTCGTTGCGCTGCATTCTGGATTGCCGCGATATGGTGACGTTGCAAACCGCAGAGTTCGACGCAGCCGTCAAAGACGGCGGCGTTCTGGTGCCAGATGCGCCGGGTCTGGGGATCACCGTGGACCGCGATCTGATGGGGGCGCCACAGGCCGTTTGGGACGCGTAAGGAACCGCAAAATCCGAATCCGGCGCGAATCATATCTTTGATGCCGCGAAAGTTAGCGCCATCAGGCTGGGCGGCTCTGGCAGAAGTTGTTTTTCCGCGGCGTCTTATCCACAGCGCCCCTGCGCGCCTGCCGTTTCGGCAGGCCGCATCTGTCGTATTGACGGTCCCTAAGACGGCATTCTGGCCCAGAAGCTGCGATCACGCAGGAATTTACCCGGCAAGCGGGGAGCCGGGCTTGCCATTCGGTGGTAAATTTGATTCGAGTGCGCCGGATCAATCAGGGCCGGACCCGGCTGGAAATGAGACAAAAGCGACCGCGAACTTGCGTTTTCTTTGTCTCTGCCGCCGGAAACAGATAAGTACCGCCACGGGAATCGGCCTCACAAGGACGTAGCGCAAATATGAAGACATTTAACTTGAGGAAGGGGCTGGATCTGCCGGTGACAGGCGCGCCGGAACAGGTCATTCACCCCGGTCCGACCATCGCCTCGGTGGCGGTGCTGGGCCCCGACTATCTGGGTTTGAAACCCCGTATGCTGGTGCAGGAAGGCGAGGAGGTTCAGCGCGGAACCCCGCTGTTCTGCAACAAGGATGCGGAAGAGGCGATGATGGTGGCGCCGGCGACTGGCAAAGTCGTGGCAATCAACCGCGGCGCCCGCCGGGTTCTGGAAAGCGTGGTGATTGCGGTTTCCGATGCGGAAGATACCGGCATCGACTTCTCTGCGACGGGCAATTCGGACACTGCCGAAGGGCTGACAGAGAAACTATGTGCGGCGGGTCTCTGGACCTCCTTCCGCACCCGTCCCTATTCCAAGATGCCGGTACCGGGCTCCAAGCCGGGCGCGATCTTTGTGACCGCGATCGATTCCGAGCCATTGGCCGCTGATGCCGCGCTGGTCATCAATGACGCAGGTGAGGCGTTTGCGGCGGGCCTGAAGGCGCTGACACTGCTGACCGAAGGCACCACCTATCTGTGTCAGAAAACAGGCGACAGCATTCCGGGCGGCGATATTGCCGGTGTTGAAGCTGCCGCATTCTCCGGTCCGCATCCTTCGGGGCTGGCCGGTACCCATATCCACTTCCTGAACCCGGTGCGTGCCGAAGATCAGGTCTGGACGATTTCCTATCAGGACGTGATCGCCATCGGCCGCCTGCTGCAGACCGGACATCTGGATCCTTCTGTGGTGGTTGCCATTGCCGGTCCCGCCGCAAGCAACCCCCGTCTGGTGCGCACAGTCGCTGGCGCCTCCACGGATGAGCTGACCCGCGGCGAGATTGCTGCGGACGGTCCGGTGCGGGTGATCTCCGGGTCTATCCTGTCGGGCCGTCAGGCGGCAGGTTCGCTGGCGTTCCTTGGCCGTTTTGCCCGCCAGATTGCCCTCATCGAGGAAGATCGCAAGCAGATCCCGCTGGGCTGGATACGCCCGATGGGCAGCAAATATGCGGTGCAGCCGGTGCTGGGCTCGGCCCTGACCCGCAAGCTGTTCGGCCTGACCAGCAACCTGAACGGTGGCCGCCGGGCGATGGTGCCCACCGGCACCTTTGAGCAGCTGATGCCGCAGGACTACCTGCCGACGCAATTGCTGCGGGCGCTTTTGGTGATGGACACCGATACCGCACAAGCGCTGGGTGCGATGGAGCTGGACGAAGAGGACATGGGCCTCGTCGGTTTTGCCTGCCCCGCCAAATATGAATACGGGCAAGCGCTGCGCGACTGCCTGGCCAAGATTGAAAAGGAGGGCTGAGCCGGATGGGATTGCGCAGCTTCTTTGACAGGATCGAGCCTCATTTCGAGAAGGGGGGCAAATATGAAAAGCTGTTCCCCGTCTACGAGATGGTGGAAAGCTTCCTTTATACCCCGAAAACCGTCACCACCGCGGCGCCGCACGCGCGTTCATATGTCGATATGAAGCGGATCATGACCTATGTGGTGCTCGCCACCATCCCCTGCATCCTGTGGGGCATGTGGAACACCGGCTATCAGGCAAATTCGGCAATTGCCGCGCTGGGGGCTGATGCAGCTACCGGCTGGCGCATTGCCCTGCTGCAGATGTTCGGCATCTCGCTGGATGCGGCCAACCCGGTGGCCAATATCGCACATGGGTTCCTGTATTTCCTGCCGATCTATATCGTGACGCTGGTTGCGGGCGGCATCTTTGAGGTCGTCTTTGCCACCGTGCGCGGCCATGAGGTTAACGAGGGCTTTCTGGTGACCTCGATGCTATACACTCTTATTATGCCGGCCTCGACGCCGCTGTGGCAGGTGGCGCTTGGCATCATCTTTGGCGTGGTGATCGGCAAGGAAGTCTTTGGCGGCACCGGCAAGAACTTCCTGAATCCGGCTTTGACCGGCCGTGCGTTCCTGTATTTTGCTTATCCGGCCAATATGTCGGGTGACTCTGTCTGGACCCCGGTTGACGGTTTCTCGGGCGCCACGGCGCTGGGTGTGTCGGCTGCCGAAGGCGTGCAGGCGCTGGCGGCCAAGGGTATTGAATGGTCCGATGCTTTCTATGGCACCATTCAGGGCAGCTTTGGCGAAACCTCCACACTGGCCTGCGCCATTGGTCTGGTGTTCCTGCTGGCGACCAAGATCGCCAACTGGCGCCTGATCGCGGGCTGTCTGGGCGGTATGATTGCGTTCTCCTTGCTGCTGAACGCCATTGGCTCTGACACTAACCCGATGTTTGCAATGCCGTGGTACTGGCATCTGGTGCTGGGCGGCTATGCCTTTGGTCTGGTCTTCATGGTCACGGAACCTGTGTCCGCATCCCACACCAACATGGGCCGCTATATCTATGGCGCGCTGATCGGTGTGATGGTGGTGCTGATCCGGGTGCTGAACCCGGCCTTCCCCGAAGGCATGATGCTGGCGATCCTGTTCGGCAACGTCTTTGCACCGCTGATCGACTACTTCGTCGTGCAGGCAAACATCAAACGGAGGGCGCGCCGCCATGGCTGAGACCCAAAGCAAAGGCCTGATTGGCCGCTTCCTCGCCGCGTCCCCGGACTCGGTCGGCAAGACCCTGGTGATCGCGGTGGGCGTCTGCCTGCTGGCTTCGATGATCGTGTCCACCGCCGCCGTGTCCCTGCGCCCGGTGCAGGAGATCAACAAGAAGCTCGACAAGCAGCTGAACGTTCTGCAGGTGGCGGGGCTTTATCAGCCCGGATCTGATGTGGCCGAAGCCTTTAAGGCGTTTGAGCCGCAGGTGCTGGATCTGCAGACTGGCCAGTTCACCGACCAGTTCGACGCTGCCAGCTTTGACGGGCGCGCTGCTGCGCAGGACCCCGAGCTGAGCCGCGCGCTGGATGTGGACCCGGCAGGCATTGGCCGCCAGTCACGGTACAAGACCGTCTATCTGCTGCGCGATGACGCAGGCGCGCTGGACAAGGTGATCCTGCCGGTTCACGGCTATGGTCTGTGGTCCACCCTTTACGGTTTCATCGCGGTAGAGGAAAACGGCAACGACATCTTTGGGCTGCAGTTCTACCAGCACGGCGAAACCCCGGGGCTGGGCGCCGAGGTGGACAACCCGCGCTGGAAATCCCTGTGGAGCGGCAAGAAACTGCATGATGCCGAGGGCATCCTGCAGATCACCGTCGCCAAGGCGCAAGGCCCTGCCGGACCCGACCACCATATCGACGCGCTGGCCGGTGCCACGCTGACTTCGGTGGGTGTCGACAACCTGGTGAAATTCTGGATGGGCGAAGAGGGCTACGCACCCTTCCTGGCTGCCCTGCAAGCGGGAGAGTTCTGATGGCGCAGACCAAGAAAGACATGCTGGTCGACCCATTGGTCGACAACAACCCGATCACCCTGCAGGTTCTGGGCATCTGCTCGGCGCTGGCGGTGACGTCATCCTTGCAGGTGGCCTTTGTGATGACATTGGCGGTGACATTCGTGACCGCGTTCTCGTCGATGTTCATTTCGATCCTCAGGAACCAGATCCCCAGTTCAATCCGGATCATCGTGCAGATGGTGATCATCGCCTCCTTGGTGATCCTGGTGGATCAGGTGCTGAAGGCCTACGCCTTTGAGATCTCGAAAACCCTGTCGGTTTTTGTGGGTCTGATCATCACCAACTGTATCGTGATGGGCCGCGCCGAAGCCTTTGCCATGAGCAACCCGCCGGTGGCCTCTTTCATTGACGGCATTGGCAACGGTCTGGGCTATGGCCTGATCCTGATGCTGGTCGGCGTGATCCGCGAGCTGTTCGGCGCTGGTTCCCTGTTTGGCATCACCATTCTGGAAACCGTGAACAACGGCGGCTGGTATGTGCCAAACGGCATGCTGCTGCTGCCGCCCTCGGCGTTCTTTGTGATCGGCCTTTTGATCTGGGCGTTCCGCACCTGGAAACCGAACCAGGTCGAAGAGCGTGAATATAAAATCCAAGCGGTGGAGGGCCACTGATGGAAGGGCTGATTTCACTGGCCGTTAAGGCCATCTTTGTCGAGAACCTCGCGCTCTCGTTCTTTCTGGGCATGTGTACCTTTATCGCGGTATCCAAGAAGATCTCCACCGCGCTGGGTCTGGGGATTTCGGTGATGGTGGTGCAGGCCATTACTGTGCCAACCAACAACCTGCTGCTGACCTATCTGCTGAAGCCGGGTGCGCTGGCCTGGGCGGGGTTCCCGGATGTGGATCTGACCTTTCTCGGTCTGATCTCCTATATCGGGGTGATCGCGGCGATGGTGCAGATCCTGGAGATGATCCTCGATAAGTATTTCCCGCCGCTCTACAACGCGCTGGGGGTCTTCCTGCCGCTGATCACTGTGAACTGCGCCATTCTGGGCGGTTCGCTGTTCATGGTGGAACGGGATTACAACTTTGCGGAAGCAACCACTTATGGTCTCTCCTCCGGCTTTGGCTGGGCGCTGGCGATCACTGCAATGGCCGGTGTGCGCGAGAAGCTGAAGTATTCCGATGTGCCGGATGGCCTGCAGGGCCTGGGCATCACCTTTATCACCGCTGGGTTGATGGCAATGGCCTTCATGTCCTTCAGCGGCGTCAAACTGTAAGGGAGCGTTACGAAGTTATGGAAACTTTCTCGCTCGGCGTTGTCCTGTTCACGTTGATCGTGCTGGCGCTGGTGGCCATCATTCTGGCCGCCCGCTCCCGCCTGGTCTCGACCGGCAATGTCAACATCACCATCAACGGTGAAAAAACCATCTCGGTGCCTGCAGGCGGCAAGCTTTTGCAGACACTGGCAGCTGAAAAGCTGTTTGTCCCTTCCGCCTGCGGCGGCGGCGGCACCTGTGCCCAGTGCCGGGTGCGTGTGCATTCCGGCGGCGGCTCTATCCTGCCGACCGAAGAAAGCCACATCACCAAGCGCGAAGCAGGCTGCGGCGACCGTCTGTCCTGTCAGGTTGCGGTCAAGCAGGACATGGAAGTCGAAGTCCCCGAAGAGGTCTTTGGCGTCAAGAAATGGCGCTGCAAGGTGCGGTCGAACGACAACGTCGCGACCTTCATCAAGGCGCTGGTTCTGGAACTGCCCGAAGGTGAGGATGTGAATTTCCGCGCTGGTGGCTACATCCAGATCGAGGCGCCGGCGCATCAGCTCTCCTACACCGATTTCGATGTGCAGGAAGAATACCGTGAAGACTGGGACCGCTTTAACCTGTGGCAGTATAAATCCGTCGTGGACGAGCCGGTTGAGCGTGCCTATTCGATGGCGAACTACCCGGACGAAAAGGGCATTATCATGCTGAACGTCCGTGTTGCCTCGCCGCCTCCGGGTTCTGTGGGCATTCCTGCCGGTATGATGTCATCCTACATCTTCAACCTGAAGCCGGGTGACGAAGTCACGATCTCTGGTCCGTTCGGCGAATTCTTTGCCCGCGACACCCAGAAGGAAATGGTGTTTATCGGCGGCGGTGCCGGCATGGCGCCGATGCGCAGCCACATTTTCGACCAGCTGAAGCGTCTGCAGAACCGCGATCGCAAGATCAGCTTCTGGTATGGGGCGCGGTCCAAGAAAGAGATGTTCTTTGTCGAGGACTTCGACCAGTTGGCCGAAGAGTTCGACAACTTTGACTGGCATGTCGCCCTGTCCGATGCCCAGCCGGAGGACGATTGGAAAGGCTACACCGGCTTTATCCATAACGTCCTGTTCGAGGAATACCTCAAGAACCACCCGGCGCCGGAAGATTGCGAGTTCTACATGTGTGGCCCGCCGATCATGAACCAGTCGGTGATCAACATGCTGCTGGATCTGGGCGTGGACCGCGAGGATATCATGCTGGATGACTTCGGCGGCTGAGCCAAAAGTGACGCGGAACAAAAGAGCCCCGGATGGAAACATCCGGGGCTTTTGATTTTGTGGGAACTGAATTTGTTGAACCCGGACGGCCGCTACTGTGCTTTCATCTCGGTGCTGATGCGGATGGTGATCGGCCCGGTAGAGAACCCCCCGACGCCGAACGACTGGTGGTCAATGATGGTCGAGGCCGAAAACGCCGCCCAGTCGCCCTGATAATATTCGATTGCGCCGCCCAGCGGGTGCGGGCCGATATGGGTCATGGTGGTATCCAGCACAACGGATTGGGTGGTGCCGTGAATGGTCAGGTCGCCAGTGACCTTGGCAGTGGTGTCACCGGTCTTTTCGATGCCGGTGCTGACAAAGGTGATTTCCGGATAGGTCTCGACCTCCAGGAAATCGGCGCTGGACAGGTGATTGTCCAACGGGCCGAAACCAGTGCTGAGGCTTTTTGTGTTGATCGTGACACTCAGCGAGGCCGCTTCCGGGTTTTCCGGGTCAAGATCGAGGGTGCCCGAGGCTTCGGTGAATTCGCCGCTCTGGACAGAGACACCGGCGTGGCTCCAGCTGAACTGAACTTCGGTATGACCCTGGTCGGTCTTGTAGGTGGCGGCAAATGCGGCGGGCGCGGCAAGCAGTGCTGCGGTTGCAAGCGTGGCAATCTTGATCATCATGACGGTATCCCTGTCTGATTTTAGTCTTGGTGCAATTCTAAAAGATACGGGCCAAAGGACGTCTTGAACCCATAGTAGATGCTATGGCATCTATTTGTTGCTAGCTACCGGCAACTCTCAGGCAGAGCTGCACACTCACTCACTTGTGAATGCACATGACACCGAACAAACGCGAAACCAGAATCTGGGTCCTCTTGAACCGCGCCCACCGGCAGACCCACCGCGACATGGAGGCCAAGCTGCGGGAGGCGGGGCTGCCGCCGCTCAGATGGTACGACGTATTGTGGGGGATCGAGATGGCAGGAGGGGACGGCGTGCGGGCTTATGAGCTGACCCGCAACCTGCTGTTTGAGCAATCTAACCTGTCGCGTATTCTGGCGCAGATGGTAAAACAGGGGCTGGTGCACGAAACCGTGTTCGAACAGGACCGCCGCGGCAAGCTGCTGCACCTGACAAAGACCGGCGCGGCGCTGCGGCTGCAGATGTGGCAGATCTACGGTACGGCGATCAAACAGGCGATGGAACCGTTGGACAGCGCGGAGGATCTGGAGGTGTTTCTGGAGCGACTGCAAAAGACCGGCGGCGGGCCGTTTCCGTGACCATCAGGCGCTAGGTGGAAAAGGCTATGCGCTGGTGTGAGCGATACCTGAACTGCGACTCCTATTGGCGTTGAGGGTAGGGGGATCGGCCCATCTCTTCCATCATCTTTTCACGGAAGACTTCAGCGGGCGTCTTCCATCCAAGGCACTTGCGAGGCGTATTGTTGAGCCGATCACAGATCACCTTCATGTCCTCGTCTGTGATCGTCCTAATGTCGCGCTTGCGAGGAAGCCATCTTCGGACCCTTCGATTGGTGTTCTCGACCGTGCCTTTTTGCCACGGGCTGGAAGGATCGCAGAACCATGTCTGCGTCCCGATTTCGGCCTGCAAATGTGGCCAGCTGACGAACTCGGTACCGCGATCAAAGGTGATTGATTTGCGGGCCAGATGAGGCAGGTCGCGTACGGCTTTCATAATTTTCCCCATCACCGGCTTGGTGCGCTTGTTCGGGTTCTTCAGCAGCATGGTGAAGCGGCTGACACGTTCGACC
>MDLF01000102.1 GCA_001730095.1 Rhodobacteraceae bacterium (ex Bugula neritina AB1) | reverse complement strand
GAAAAACGCCTCATAGAGCTCGCGACCGACAAACCGCATCGCCTGCTCTTCGAAGGTTTCGGGAGTCTCGATCGAAGTGTCGGCCTGTTCATTGACGATAAAATCATGCGCTTCTTCCGGGCGCATCGTCTTACGGAAGAACTGGTTGATGGTGTGCAGATTGACCGGCAGCGAGAACACTTCCTGCTCCCCCGACAGTCCGCGGGTGGTGGATTTCACCCGGTTCTTATAGGGCAGGAAACTCTCAAACCGGTTCACATAGTCCCAGACCTCGGCGTCGTCGGTGTGGAAGATATGCGGGCCGTAGACATGCACCATGACACCGGTGTCTGCATCGCGCTCGGTGTGGCAGTTGCCGCCGATATGGTTGCGGCTGTCGATCACCGTGATCCGGTGGCCCGCCTCGGCCAGATGCCGCCCGATCACGGCGCCTGAAAGGCCTGCGCCCACCATCAGATAGTTTCCTGCCGCCATGCCCCTGTCCTTCTTTGCTTGCCAGTTCACGTGTTCCGTGCCGCCCGGCCACCCCCGGCGCCGGTTCAGCCGCTCTTCAGCTGATGCCCTTGCTGTACCCCAGGGTCTCGGCAAAGGGAAAGGTCAGCTCTTCCGCCATTGCGTGCAATTCGGCGTTTTCCGGCCGTTTCCAGCTGCCCGCAGGCGTCACCTCAATGGTTTCCTTGCGCTCCTTCAGCACCGTGGCATTGGCTGGCGGGAACAGATGCGCGCGCTCCCAGGAGATATCTGCGGTATTGAAGCCGGTGAACAGCGACAGGTCGCGCTCCAGCCCGGCCCAGTCCTGAATGCGCCCGGTCCAGGTCTGCGGATCCTCTGTCAGATCCTCATAGCGCAGCGGCATGAAATCCGCCGGCGCGTGCCGACGCAGGATCTCCAACCGCTTCTGGCGACCGGCCCAGTTGCGGGTGCGCCCGCGCAGCACCTTGGGCCGCTTCAGCACCTTGGCCCAGCTCACCGCCACCGCGCGTGGGTCGCGCACCAGATTGAGGATCTTCAGCTCCACCTGCGGCAGCAGGCTAAGAGCCAGGCACAGATCCACCGATTTCGAGCTGTCGATCAGCATCCGCCCCCCGGCCTGCTGCGAAGCGGCTTCGTAAAGCGCGCCAAAGGCCTCCAGAAACTCCGCATGCTCCGCCTGCAGCGCCTTGCGCACGTCCGGATTGCCCCAGCGGGTGTCTTCTGACGCCGCCTTGCCAAAAACCTGCATGCTTTGCGCCAGCTGCTGCAGCGCGCCACCGCCAAAGCGTGCCTCCATGGCCGCGATCACCGGCCCCCAGAAAGGGCAGTCCGGCACCGTCTGGCGGCAGCTGCAGGGCACCCCGTCCGTCTGCGCCGCCGGCAGGTCGCGGATCTGGCCGATGTTCTGCGCCTGGGGATGCTGCGACAGCATCAGCGACAGGAAAGTCGAGCCAGAGCGCCCCGCACCCGCAATGTAAAGAACCCTGACCGTCATCCTGCCTGCCCCTGTGCCATGCCCGCGCCATCCCTGTGCCATACCTTGCCTGCCGCCCCCGCAGGAAGCAGATATGCCTTGTTTCATGCCGCTGTTTTTGGGACAAGCGCAATGATTATTTGGACGGCTGGGCAGACTATGGACGATTTGGGCCAAACCACTCTGGAAACCGGCAGCTGGCAGTCCGCGCAGGACTTCCTGCAGGCCGTCCGCCAGGCTCCGGACAGCCCGGCCATCACTGCAGGCGGCGCGACATTCAGCTACCGCAGCTTCCACGCCCGGGTGCAACAGCTGGCCGCTGCCCTGGCCGCGCAGGAAACCGCCGCCAAGGCCCCGGTCGCCGCGATCTATCTCAGCCGCACTGTTGATACCTATGCAGCGGTGCTGGCGGCGCTGCTGCGCGGCCATGCCTATGTGCCGCTGAACCCGAAATTCCCGCCCGAGCGCAACCGCTACATCCTGGACCGCTCCGGCGCCACCGCGCTGTTCTATGAAGCCGCGGACAGCGCCGCGGTGCAGGACATCATGGCCGCCCAAAGCGGCGAGCCCGCAGCCGCCGTGCCCTATTGCATCAGTACCGAAGACCTGCCGCCCGCGCCGGCCATCCTGCCCGAACGGCGGCATGACAACCCTTACGCCTATATCCTGTTCACCTCCGGCTCCACCGGCAAACCCAAAGGCGTGGCGCTGCGCCACAGCAATCTCGGCGCCTATCTGGATGCGGTGTTTCAGGTGGCGGATTACGGGCCCGGCGACCGGATGTCGCAGAATTTCGACCTCACGTTCGACCTCAGCGTGCATGATATGTTTGTCTGCTGGCGGGCCGGCGCGCATCTGATCGTCCCTTCCGAGCACGATCTGGACGCCCCTGCGGATTATGTGCAGCGCAACGATGTCACCTGCTGGTTCTCGGTGCCCAGCCTGGCTCAGAAAATGCGCCAGCAGGGGGCGCTCAGCCCCGGCGGCCTGTCCAGCCTGCGGCTGTCGCTGTTCTGCGGCGAGGCTCTGCCGGTGGAACTGGCGCAGGCCTGGGCCCGCGCCACCGGCAAGCGGGTGGAAAACTGGTACGGCCCGACCGAGGCGACGATCTCCTGCACCCGCCAGGCACTGCCTGCGGATCCGGAGCAGATCAGCGGCCGCAACGGGCTGGTGCCGATCGGCACCGCGCTGCCCGGCATGACCGCGCGGGTCTTCAAGGAAGACGGCAGCGCGGCGGCGCCCGGAGAGACCGGCGAATTGCTGATGAGCGGCCCGCAGGTGGCCGACGGATACCTGCAGGATGCAAAAAAGACCGCCGCCGCCTTTGTGGTGCCTGCTGGGCAGGACCACATCCACTACCGCACCGGCGACCGGGTGCATCTGCAGCCCGATGGCACCCTGGAGTTCATCGAACGGATGGACAATCAGATCAAGATCCGTGGCTACCGGGTCGAGCTGGGCGAGATCGAGGCGGTGCTGCGCGCTGCCGCACCGGGCTGCGAGGCGGTGGTGGTGCCGCTGCCGCTGAAATCCCCTGCCCCGACCGCGCTGGTGGGGGTGGTCGAAGGCTATGGTGGCCCCGGCCGGGAAATCCGCGAGGCGATTGCCGGCAAGCTGCCGGATTACATGTCGCCGACCCGGGTGCTGGTGATGCCGCAGTTCCCCAAGAACGCCAGCGGCAAGATCGACCGTGGCGCCATCGGCCAGCGGGTGCTGAAGCGGCTGGAAAAGATGAATGCCGCCGACCAGCCGAAAAAGAAGATGAAACGCTACGACCGGCTGATCCAATTTGCCCAGGAGATCAACCCGGCGCTGTCGCGCGCCGAGATCGAAAAGGCCGAAAACCTGATGGATGCCGGGCTCGATTCCATGGGCTTTGTCGATTTCACCATCAAGCTGGAAAAGCGCTTCGGCCTGGAGCTGACCCAGGACAGCGCCGCGGAACTGTCGCGAATGTCGCTGTGGCAGATGGTGGTGTTCATCCGCAAGGCGCTGGAAGCCAAGGATGAAACCCGCTTCCAGCCGCCGCCGCCGGACAGTCTGGACGGCAGCGCCCTGAAGCAGCATCTGCACTACCGGGCGATGCGGGCGCTGGATCTCTTGGATAAATTCCCCGCCTATGCCGCGGCGCCTGATGCACCGCCGCTGGTGCCCTTCATCGGCTCTTCCGGCTTCATGCGGGCGATCTGCCCTGAAACCATCGAGACCGCCGCCGCCGCCGCCGGGCAGCAGATCCGCGCCGCCAATCTGGGCATGGCAATGCTCAGCGTGGAAGGCATTGCCGAACTGTGTGAATACATCCGCGACACGCTGCAGGCGCAGGGCCGTCGCCTGCCGCTGGCAGTGCTGGAGATGGAAATCATGCAGCTGTCGATCATGCCGCCCGCAGGCGACATTGAAATCCTGACGGACTACAAGGCCGGCGCCTTCAAGGACATCCCGCGCAAGCATTACGACGCCGACACGGTCTGGGATGCCGGGACCGGCGGCGCCATCGCCGTCTCGGATGCGCCGCGCCCCGGCGGTGCCCCCACCACTCAGGCCAACTGGGAGCGCAAGCGCAACCAGGAAATCCGCGACGCCTTTGAGGGCCGGATGCGGATGGACGGCAAAGCCGTTGCCGCCTGGCTGCGCGGCCTGCGCGCCCTGCAGGACGTCAGCGATGACACCGTAGCAGTGATCCACCCGGTGCACTGCCCGGATCTGGCAGAGATGCGCGCGGCGCAGATGCCCAACCATTTCCTGGACACCGCCGCCCTGGCAGAACGCGAGGCCGGCGTGCGGGTGATCCTGGATACCGCCTTTGCCATGGACAGCGGCGACTTCAAGAACATCAGCCACATGAATGATTACCAGGGCCGCCAGAACTTCTCGGCACAGCTTGCCGCACAGCTGTTCCGCTGACCGCCCGCCAGGTTTGACAGGAAACACACCATGACACAGACACCGGTCTTTCTGTTCTGCTCCGAACGGTCCGGCTCCAATCTGATCAGCATGATTGCGGGCACCCATTCGCAGTTCTATTCACTGCCGCCCTTTCATTTCGGCCGCCTGGCCCTGCTGAATCTGCATGAAACCCTGCAGGAAGGCGTGGAGTCCGCAGCCTGGCAGCAGATCTGCAAGCGCTCCGCGGCCCGGATCAAGACCCTGCTCGGCCCGCAGGAGGCAGAGGCAGCACAGGCCTGGCTGGCGGCGCGCAGCCGCATCGATGCCGCTGAACTGGCCCGGTTCCTGTATCAGGACAGCGTGCCGGCAGCGTCCGGAAAGCGCGTGTTCGTCAAGGAAAACAACCTGCACCGGCTGCTGTTTTTCATCCTGCAGGCCTTCCCGGACGCCAAATTCGTGTTCCAGGTGCGCGACCCGCGCGACTATCTGGCCTCGGCCAAGGCGCTGCGCGCCAAGGAGGGCGCCACCAAATTCGGCAACAACCGGGACGCGGCCCGGATCTGGCGCGAAGATCAGGAGGGCGGGCTGCATGCATTGGCGCTGCTGGGCCCAGAGCGGGTATTCCTGCACCGCTACGAGGATCTGCTGACCGCTCCCGAGGCGCTGCTCAAGCGGATGTGCGGCTTTCTGGAAGTGGATTTCGAGCCCGGCATGCTGGACTTTCATCAGACCGACCAGGCCGCAGCGCTGGCCACCAGCCACAAGCAGCGCGCCAATGTCTCCAAACCGCTGATGAGCGGCAATTTCGCCAAATACCGCAGCGCCCTGACCCGCAAGGAAATCCGCCAGATTGAAAACCGGCTCGGCGATCTGATGCAGCTGTTCGGCTATCCGCTGGATCTGGCAGCCCCCGGCAAGCAGCACGGCAGCGGCCTGCTGGGCCGCTTTGCCCGCCAGCCGCTGCTGAAACCGCTGGATTACGGTGCCTGGGATCCCGCGACAGCCGCCCCCGCAGCCTCCTGAAACCTGCGCCCTTCTCCCACCAACAAGGAGCCTGAACCCCAGGCCCTGCCGGGAAAAGGGCGCCTCTAGGTCTGCGGGACAGCCAGCTCTGTCAGGAACCTGCTCAGGGTTTCTTTGCCCTCCCGGTCCAGCTCCTGCAGCTGCAGCTGTGCCAGCGCCAGCTGCATCGCCTCCGGCTCCGGCAGCGGCTTCCTCTCCAGCACCTGCTCCAGATCGGCAAAGAAAGTGCTGCGCCCGACAGTCTCTCCCAGCCAGGCATCGATCGGGCGGAACTGCTCCAGCATCCGCGCCCGGTTGTCGGCGCCGAACAGCTCGATGCTGCTGCTGGCAGGCAGCGGCAGCCGACCCTGCAGATCCGTGCGCAGCGCTTTGCGCAGCTCCGCCGCCAGCTCCGGCGCCAGCCGGTGATTGGCCTGCCGGGCAATCTCATAGAAGGCCCGGTGGATGGAATCATTCTCGCGCCGCTCCGGCGCCAGCCCGCTGGGCAGATCCAACCCGGCCTGGGTGATGAAATCCGCCACCGAGCCGCCACTGGCGCGCACCTGCTCATAATCGCGCAACACCACCCGCGCCTCAGGCAGCGCCGTGACCCAGCCCTCCACCATCAGCCGGTAATTGAAATGGATACCGCGCAGATAGCTCTCCAGCCCGTCCTTGCGCAGCGGCGCCAGCTTGTGGCCGAACTTCAGCCGCTGACCGTGCCAGGAGGCCAGGTATTCGTCGATTCTCCGCAACGTCGCCACCAGGGTGAACTCCGCCCCCGGAAACCAGCCCGCCAGCCGTTCGATCAGCTCCGGCCCGGCAGCACTGAAATTGGCAAAGACTTCCGCCGCCAGAACCACCGTATGCGGTTCCGAGAACCGGATCTGCTGCTGAATCGCATGCACCATCTGCGGCAGCGCCGGCAGCCGCTTGTGATAGCTCGGCACCTTGCCGCGCTTGTGATCGGCCAGCATCCGGAACGCCAGCGCGTTATGCGGCTCGCGCAGGTTGATCGGCAGGCTGTCCTCAGGCGGCGGCAACAGCCCGCCTGCAGCGGCCGCCATATGCGACAGCCCTTCGAATTCCACAAACGGATAGAGAATGCCATGGCGCGCCAGCGCCGGCGCGTTGCGCGCCAGAAAATCCTGCAGCGAGGTGGAACCGACCTTGTGGTGGCCGATGAACAGCACCACCTTCAGCGGTGCAGGCGCACCTTCGGCGGTGCGCAGACGGACGGGCGCCTTCGCTGCAGCGGAGGGGGCTTTGGATCCGGATCCGGAGGGCTGAATCAGCTTCTTGATGAGCTTCACTCGGCGGCTTCCTGCTGCATGTCTTGAGGCTGGCGGGCCAGGTTCAGCTTGGCCTGCCAGTAGGTTTCACTGGTGAAGCTGCCATACTGCATCCGGTACTCCGCCGCCAGCCGGTCATAGGCTTTCAGGAACGCGCGGGCATTTCCGGCAAACCGCCGGATCTCGCGCCAGGCAGCAGCTTTGGAATGGCGCACGGTATAGTATTTGCTGCGCGCCGCATTCAGGCAGGTGATCTCTGCCGCCCCCCAGGCATATCCGATATGGCTGCGGTTCTGCGCCTCCAGCGTGATCTTGCGGCCCAAGCGGCCAAAGCCCGGGATCAGCAGCCCATTGAGGCTGAACTTCATCAGATACCGCCGCCAGGCAGCAGGCGGTTTGCTGCGCAGCGGTGGCAGCGCCACCTGCGGGTTCATATCCTGCCAGGCCTCGGCCCCGGTCAGCGCCTTGATGTCGGCCCGGCGCCCGGCCATATCGGCATTTGCATCAAAAAAGCTCGGCCCCTTCATCACGTCCTCAACCGCCAGGTTGATCGCGGCCAGCGTATCGTAATGCATCCGCGGCAGGTTCCTCAGAAAGAACCAGACAGCAATTTTCAGCACCCCCAGAGCCCCCACGTCCAGGCGCGGCAGGCTCAGGTGATGGGCCATATGGCTGCGCAGATCCAGGTACCAGGTCTGCGGGCTTTCCTTCTCGGTAAAGCTTTCCTGGAACGACACCACCCCGTTCAGGCGTACGATGTTGAACTCGTTGGCCAGCGAGAAGCTGACATCATCGCCGCGCACAAAGAACGGGAAGGCCAGATGCTTGGCCTGCTCCAGCGGGAAAGCGAAATACCACCAGCCGCCATACAGCCCCTGTGGTGGCGGCCCGGAGATCTCCTGTTCCATCGCCGCCATCTGCTTGAATTCGCGCAGGTCGGTGCCCATGAAAAGCGGCAAGCAGCGAGAGGAGAAGCAGGCCCCGTTTTCCCAGATGGCCCAGCGGTGCTGTTCGCTGATCATGGCGCCGGCCACCGCGGTCGACGGGTCTTCGGCATAGGCCAGCAGCATCCAGCTGCGCTCCAGGCTCTCCATGTGGATAGAGGCGTCGTCATCCATGAACAGACAATGCGAGGCACCGCGTGCCCGCGCCTCCAGAAGACCGCGGGTGAACCCGCCGGCGCCGCCCAGGTTCTCGTTCGGGATCACCGTCACCCCGTCACGCGGCGGCAGCTCCAGCGACTGGCCATTGTCGGTGATGATCAGCTCGACATGATCTTTCATCCAGGAGCGCGCGCGAAAGGCGCAGAATCGCTCCGCCGTGCGCGCCGCCTCGGTCTCACGCTTGAAGGTGGTCACCGCCAGCGCCAGCTGCGGAGTGCGCCGCGGCGCATCCTGCGTCTGCCAGGACGCCTGCGTCAGCAGCGCCTCGCCGCCCGCTGCCCGCAGCTCGAAAAACAGCAGCGCAGCATCACCCGCCGCCTGCATCAGCGCAGTCAGATCCAGCCGTACCGGACAGTCCTCTGCCAGCTCCACAATGTGGTTGCTGCGATCCCAGGAGCGCCCGCGCGGCGCGGCAAAGACCGACACGGTGAATCGGCCCTTGCCTTCCAGCAGCAGAAACAGGCTCTGCAGCGCGCATTGGCGTTTCCAGATGCCCGCGTTGAACAGGTTGAACCAGGTGTCGAAACGGGCGCTGCTGCCCGCAAAGAACCGGTAGCCGCCCGGGGTGCCGTCAGCGGCGGTGACCGGCCCGGTCGGTCCGTTTGTGCGCAGATACAGTTCCTGCTCCGTGCAGATCCCCAGCTCAGGCCACATCAGCCCTTGCAATGCGGTAAACTCTGCCGCCGCCGCATCTGTCATGCCCGTCCCCTTTCGCACCCGTCCTGCACCGCCCGCTGCATACTGCAGCTGCACCGGGAAGTACACGTCCGCGTTACTTCGCAGCGGCGGGAAGTTGCAGCTGCTGCAAAAACTGTCGCGCTGCGGCGTCGGGCAGCCCGGACAGGTCCCGCTGCAGCTGCGCCAGCGCCGCGGCAGCAACCTCTGGCAGCGGATGCGGCCGCACCGCCGCCGCCGCCTCCAGACCGACAAAAAACGGGTGGCGCCCGGACAGCTGCCCAAGTGCTGCATGCACCGGGTGGAACCGCTCCAGCAGCTCCCGGCGCAGCCCGGCGCCGTAGACTTCCACATCCGCGGCCGACGGCAGACCGCGCGCCGCTGCGCTGCGCTGCAGGAACTGGCGCAACGCCGCAGCCGGCTCCGGCGCCAGCGCCAGATTGCCGCGCCGGGCCAGTTCCGCCAGCGCAGGATGCAGGCTGGCATTGGCCTGGAACCGGCGGATCAGGCCGCGCGGGAACCGCAGCCCGGAGACGGCCATGAAATCCGCCACCGAGCCACCCGCCGCCTTCACCTCCTCATAGGGGCGCAGCACCAGCTCTGCCTCCGGCAGCACCGCCCGCCAGCCCGCCAGCGCCTGCCGGTAATCGAAATGCACCGTGTCCCAGTAATCCTGCAGCCCGCCCTCTGCCAGCGGCGCCAGCCGGGCACCAAACCGCAGCCGCTGCATGTGCCAGGCGGCCAGATAGCTGTCGATCTGCCGGAAGACGGTGATGATCCGGACCTCGGCGCCGGGAAACAGATCTGCAATGCGCCGGATCATCTGCTGCTGGCCCAGGCCCATATTGGCAAAGACTTCCGAAGCCAGGATCACCGCCTGCGGCTGCAGCGTCGCGACCTGCGCCGCCACCGTCTGCAGCATCTGGCGCGAATGCGGCAGCCCGCGGTGGTACTCCGGCAGCTTCCAGCTGCGCGTGCCCTCGCTTAGCAGTTTGAAGGCCAGCGCATTATGCGGCTCTGCCACATTGGCAGGCCAGCGGGCGCGCCCCAGCGCGCGCGCCGCCTGCAGCCCTGCCCCCCGCAGACCCAGGCCGCGCATCAGCCGCTGCCCCGGCCGGTTCCACGCCAGCGCTGCCTGCAAATCCTGCGCCAGCCCCGCAGGCGCGGTGCTGGGATAGAGGATGCCCTGCTCCAGCAGCGCCATACGGTTGTGCAGCAAAAATTTCTGCAGCGAGGTCGAGCCCACCTTGTGATGCCCGGTAAACAGAATGACTTTCATGGCGCTCCGCAGTGGTTTCACCCAAAACAGCCTCTAACAAAGAGAAATACTCTAGGCCAGCATCGCTTCATGCACCGCGATCGCCTCTTCCAGATCATCATAATAGCGCATCTTGCCATGTTCCAGCACCAGGCCAGCATCGCAGAATTCACGCACCTGGCCCATTGAGTGATTGACCATGATGGCGCTGGAATGCTGCATCCGCTCGGCAAAGACGGCACGGCTCTTGCGCTTGAACGCCTTGTCCCCCACCGCCGTCACCTCATCGACCAGATAGGTGTCAAAACGGATCCCCATGGAAGCGCCAAACGTCAGCCGCGAGCGCATGCCAGAGGAATAACTGCGCATCGGCATGTGGTAGAATTTACCCAGCTCGGCAAACGCCTCGACAAAGGCCACCAGCTCATCGGTGTCCACCCCATAGATCCGGGCGATGAAACGGACGTTCTCGGCGCCGCTCAGCTCGCGGTGGAAGGAGCCGCCCAGCCCCACCGGCCAGGACATGCTGCCGCCGCTGACCACCCGGCCGTGATCAGGGCGCATGATCCCCGCAATGATCTGCAGCAGCGTCGACTTGCCGGCCCCGTTGCGGCCCAACAGCGCCAGCGACTTGCCATCCGGCAGGGTGAGGTTCAGGTTGTCGATCACTACCTTGCGCTCGCCCTTGAGCCAGAAGCTCTTGGTCAGGTTCTCAAAGCGGATCATGCCAGCCCCTTTCCAGCTCTTGCTGCCCGGCAATCAGCTGCGGTCGCGGATCGAATAAAAAATCAGCGCCGAAATCGCCCAGATCAGCACCAGGAACAACGCCGTCAGCGCGCTCAGCACTGCGCGGCGCGGATATTCCGGCTCTTCGGCCAGCGTCGGCTTGATATAGGTGGCCAAGTAAAGGCTCTGGCGGGCGGCATCATCGCGCGCCGTCTCCAGCGCGGTCAGCGCCGCGCGATAGACTTGCTCGGCATACTCCCGATCCACCGTCAACCGCTCGAACTCCGAGATCAGCGACGGGTAGTCCTCGCCCACCGCACCGGTATCGGTGTTGTTGGAAGCAAAGGTCTGGCGCTCGATGTTGATTCGCTCGCGGATCACCTCGATCTGCCGCCGCGCCTGTTTCAGACGCACATCGCCCGAGCTGACAGTGCCCGCCAGCAGGTCGTATTCGATCAGCGCCGCAGCGAGCTGCTGCTGCAGGTTGTTCATCACCCCCATGCGGCCCTGGATATCGGCCTCCGGGTCAACGATGCGGGTGCGGGTGCGGAACTGGGTCAGCGCCTCGCGGGCCTGTTTCAGCCGCTCCAGCGCCTCCATCAGATCAGCTTCGGCATAGCGCATCGCATCTGCGCGCGCCTGCTCATTGAGCGCATTGATACGGATCTGGCTTTCCTCGACGATGGCCCGGGTCACCGCCTGCGCCATCTGCGCATCAAAGCCGACCGCCTGCACTTCGATCAGCCCGGAGCCGCTGTCATAGGAAATCCGGGCAATCCGCTGCCAGTACCAAACCAGCTCCTCCAGCGTTGCCTCCGGCCAGATCGAGAAGACCCAATCCGTTGGCCAGTACTGGCTATAATGGCTGCGCAGATCCAGCCGCGCCTCCACTGCCGCGGCCATTTCCTGGCTCTGGATGAACTCATAGAGAATATCGCTGTCGGAGGCGGCCGTATTGCCGGCAAAGCTGGCCAGCCCGCCCAGAAGATCATTGGCGCCGGAGCTGTCCTGGCTGCGCACGGTGAAACCGGCAGTGGAGGCATATTGATCCTCGGCCACTGCAAACAGATAGAAGACCGTGGCCGCCAGCGGCACCAGAACCATCAGCGCCAAGCTGGCGATCAGCCCCCAATGGCGCTGTTTCATCCGCGCCGGACGCGCCACCGGATAGGCCGGAGCCTGCGCGCGGACGGTTTCCAGCTCGGCCAGGGCCGCCTTGGCGCGGCTGCGCCATTTGCGCAGCTTGCGGCCCTTCTTGCCGCGCGCCTTCCCGTCGTTGCCCCTGCCCGCACCTCTGCCCGCGCCGCTGCCGCGGCCACGGAGACCGCGCGCGCCGGGCATCTGCTCCGCGTTGCCTGTCTCTTCTGCGGAGGCTTCCGGCTGGTCAGACCCTGCGGTGGCGCCTGACGATTTGCGGCCAGTACGGAATTGCGCTGCGGACTTGCGCCGCGCCGCCGGACGTTCCTGTTTCATAATCTGCTTACCCCGGCCTGCAGCCGTTTGTAATTGCCTCGTCTTTCTTCCATAGTATCGCCTGCGACGCATCCATTCACAACCATACAATCACTGCATTCCCTCATGGCCAGCTCCTCATCCGCTGCTTCCGCAGCTCCGGCCGCACCGTCGGCACCGGCGGCCCTTGCCGCCGCCCAGACGCCCCGGCCCCACCGCCTCCGTTTTGCTGCGGCGCGCACCATCGGTGCCCTGATGCTGCGCGAGATGTCGACCCGTTACGGGCGCACGCCAGGTGGTTATCTCTGGGCGGTGCTGGAGCCGATGGCGGCGATCCTGTTCTTGTCGATCGGCTTTTCGCTGGTTATCCGCAGCCCGTCCCTGGGGACCAGCTTCCTGCTGTTCTATGCCACCGGATATCTGATTTTCAGTCTCTATCAAAGCATCTCAGGCGCAACCTCCCGCGCCATCGGATATTCCAAGCCGCTGCTGAAATTCCCGGCAGTCACCTGGCTGGATGCGGTGTTGGCCCGGTTCCTGCTGAACAGCCTGACCGGCATTCTGATCACCCTGCTGCTGATCGGCGGGGTGCTGACTGTGATCGACAGCCGGGCAGTGCTGGACCTGCCGGTGGCCGTGCTGGCCATGGTCCTGGCGATGGCGCTGGGGCTTGGGGTCGGCATCATGAACTGCGTGCTGATGGGGTTGTATCCCCTCTGGGACGTGGCCTGGTCGATCATCACCCGGCCGCTGTTCCTGGCCTCCGGAGTTCTCTACATCTATGAGGATCTGCCGCCGCTGGCCCAGGATATCCTGTGGTACAATCCGTTGCTGCATCTGAGCGGGCTGATGCGCACCGGTTTCTACCCGACCTATACCGCAGCCTATGTGAGCATCACATATGTTCTGGCCGTCAGCCTGATTCTGCTGGCGCTGGGTCTGGTGCTGATGGGCCGCTACCATCGCGATATCCTGAACCGCTGAGCAGGCAGGGGCAGCCACTTGGTTTGCGCCCGCTTTGCCCCAGTACTGCCCGCCAGATCAACCTTCGCCGCTCAGCTCCAGCACCCGTGCATGGCTCACAGCCCTGCGCCGCAAGAGCCCGTCGCGCAGCGCATGGAACATCAGCCGCAGAAAGACCCTCCGGTCGCCGCCATGCTGGCGCGCCTTCATCAGCCATTTCGGCACAATGACCAGCAGCACCGGCCAGAACAGCCAGCCCGCCGCCATCCGATACAGCAGCAAGAGGTTGCGGTGATAGTAATAGGCCTTCCACAAGGGCTGGAACCGGCCGCGCTGCGCCTCTGATCCGCCATCCTTGCTCTGGAAGGTCGACAGATCATGCTCAAACCGCACCGAAGGTTCAAAGCCGATCCGGCCGCCCGATTTGGTCAGCCCCAGCGTATAGATCCCGTCATCGCCATAGATGAACAGCTCCGGATCCGGAAAGCCGATGCGGCGCACCGCATCCGCCGAGATGAAGAAGCCGACAAAGGAGGTGACATCGATCTGCATCCCCGGCCCCTCGTAATCCGAGGGCTGCACATGAAAGCCGGAGCGGCCGCCGCCGAACAGCGTGCGCAGGAACGCGCCGGCGTGCCAGAACGGGTTGCGCGAGGGGCGGTTCATCTCGCAGATGCGACCGTCCGGGAAATAGACCGCCGCCGCCACCGCATCCCAGCCGCCACCGTCTGCTACCCGGTCTTCTGGCCCGTCTGCCGTGTCTCTCGGCTGCTGATGCATGGCCAGCCCGTGAAATGCTGCCAGCCCACCCGGCGCGGGCCGCCCGTCGTCATCCATCACCGCCAGCCAGTCCGGGCTGTGCTGCTCCATCGCCCGGCGCATACCCATCTCGAAACCGCCGGCGCCGCCGCGGTTGGTCTGGCTGGTGCAGATATCAAGCCGCGGATCCGCCTGCGCCGCCAGCCAGGTGCCGGTGCCGTCGCTGCTGGCATTGTCAGCCACCACCACGGCCGCCAGTTCGCTTGCCGGGCTCTCCAGCAGCCGCGCCAGCGTCGCCTTCAGCTTGTCCAGCCGGTTGTGGGTCACCACCACTGCCACCAGGCGGCCAGCGCCTGTGGCGGCATCCGCCGCCGCCAATGCCGGGGATGTGCTGCCGGGTGCCTGTGCTGTTACCGCCAAAGAATGCTCCTTGCCTGTCCGGACCTGTCTGGGCCTATCCGGGCCTGTCTGGTGAATCTGCTGCCGCTTATGCGCGCCCGAAAGCACATAAATACCAGATGCTGTCAAACGCTTTCCCGCCCGGATCTGCCCTCAGCCCCATAGGTCCGATCCGGACCCAATGTTTCGCGCGCGAAACATTGGGTCCGGATCGGACCTATGGGGCTGAGGGCAGATCCGGGCGGGAAAGCGTTTGACAGCATCTGGTATTTATGTGCTTTCGGGCGCGCATAAGCGGCAGCAGATTCACCAGACAGGCCCGGATAGGCCCAGACAGGTCCGGACAGGCAAGGAGCATTCTTTGGCGGTAACAGCACAGGCACCCGGCAGCACATCCCCGGCATTGGCGGCGGCGGATGCCGCCACAGGCGCTGGCCGCCTGGTGGCAGTGGTGGTGACCCACAACCGGCTGGACAAGCTGAAGGCGACGCTGGCGCGGCTGCTGGAGAGCCCGGCAAGCGAACTGGCGGCCGTGGTGGTGGCTGACAATGCCAGCAGCGACGGCACCGGCACCTGGCTGGCGGCGCAGGCGGATCCGCGGCTTGATATCTGCACCAGCCAGACCAACCGCGGCGGCGCCGGCGGTTTCGAGATGGGTATGCGCCGGGCGATGGAGCAGCACAGCCCGGACTGGCTGGCGGTGATGGATGACGACGGGCGGCCCGCGCCGGGTGGGCTGGCAGCATTTCACGGGCTGGCCATGCATCAGCAGCCGAGAGACACGGCAGACGGGCCAGAAGACCGGGTAGCAGACGGTGGCGGCTGGGATGCGGTGGCGGCGGCGGTCTATTTCCCGGACGGTCGCATCTGCGAGATGAACCGCCCCTCGCGCAACCCGTTCTGGCACGCCGGCGCGTTCCTGCGCACGCTGTTCGGCGGCGGCCGCTCCGGCTTTCATGTGCAGCCCTCGGATTACGAGGGGCCGGGGATGCAGATCGATGTCACCTCCTTTGTCGGCTTCTTCATCTCGGCGGATGCGGTGCGCCGCATCGGCTTTCCGGATCCGGAGCTGTTCATCTATGGCGATGACGGGATCTATACGCTGGGGCTGACCAAATCGGGCGGCCGGATCGGCTTTGAACCTTCGGTGCGGTTTGAGCATGATCTGTCGACCTTCCAGAGCAAGGATGGCGGATCAGAGGCGCAGCGCGGCCGGTTCCAGCCCTTGTGGAAGGCCTATTACTATCACCGCAACCTCTTGCTGCTGTATCGGATGGCGGCGGGCTGGCTGTTCTGGCCGGTGCTGCTGGTCATTGTGCCGAAATGGCTGATGAAGGCGCGCCAGCATGGCGGCGACCGGAGGGTCTTTCTGCGGCTGATGTTCCATGCGCTGCGCGACGGGCTCTTGCGGCGCAGGGCTGTGAGCCATGCACGGGTGCTGGAGCTGAGCGGCGAAGGTTGATCTGGCGGGCAGTACTGGGGCAAAGCGGGCGCAAACCAAGTGGCTGCCCCTGCCTGCTCAGCGGTTCAGGATATCGCGATGGTAGCGGCCCATCAGCACCAGACCCAGCGCCAGCAGAATCAGGCTGACGGCCAGAACATATGTGATGCTCACATAGGCTGCGGTATAGGTCGGGTAGAAACCGGTGCGCATCAGCCCGCTCAGATGCAGCAACGGATTGTACCACAGGATATCCTGGGCCAGCGGCGGCAGATCCTCATAGATGTAGAGAACTCCGGAGGCCAGGAACAGCGGCCGGGTGATGATCGACCAGGCCACGTCCCAGAGGGGATACAACCCCATCAGCACGCAGTTCATGATGCCGACCCCAAGCCCCAGCGCCATCGCCAGGACCATGGCCAGCACGGCCACCGGCAGGTCCAGCACTGCCCGGCTGTCGATCACAGTCAGCACCCCGCCGATCAGCAGCAGGGTGATCAGAATGCCGGTCAGGCTGTTCAGCAGGAACCGGGCCAACACCGCATCCAGCCAGGTGACTGCCGGGAATTTCAGCAGCGGCTTGGAATATCCGATGGCGCGGGAGGTTGCGCCTGAGATGCTTTGATAGAGACTGAAAATCAGATATCCGGTGGCATAGAACAGCAGGAAGCTGGTCCCCAGGGACGGGCTGCGGATAACCAGCGAAAAGCCGATCGACAAGAACAGGATCGCCGCCATCGGCTCCAGCACCGCCCAGAGATAACCACCTGGCGTGCGCCCGTAACGGGTCGACATCTCGCGCAGCATCAGGGCACCGATGGTGCGCGCCGCAGCAAAACGGAGGCGGTGGGGCCGGGGCGTCTGGGCGGCGGCAAGGGCCGCCGGTGCCGACGGTGCGGCCGGAGCTGCGGAAGCAGCGGATGAGGAGCTGGCCATGAGGGAATGCAGTGATTGTATGGTTGTGAATGGATGCGTCGCAGGCGATACTATGGAAGAAAGACGAGGCAATTACAAACGGCTGCAGGCCGGGGTAAGCAGATTATGAAACAGGAACGTCCGGCGGCGCGGCGCAAGTCCGCAGCGCAATTCCGTACTGGCCGCAAATCGTCAGGCGCCACCGCAGGGTCTGACCAGCCGGAAGCCTCCGCAGAAGAGACAGGCAACGCGGAGCAGATGCCCGGCGCGCGCGGTCTCCGTGGCCGCGGCAGCGGCGCGGGCAGAGGTGCGGGCAGGGGCAACGACGGGAAGGCGCGCGGCAAGAAGGGCCGCAAGCTGCGCAAATGGCGCAGCCGCGCCAAGGCGGCCCTGGCCGAGCTGGAAACCGTCCGCGCGCAGGCTCCGGCCTATCCGGTGGCGCGTCCGGCGCGGATGAAACAGCGCCATTGGGGGCTGATCGCCAGCTTGGCGCTGATGGTTCTGGTGCCGCTGGCGGCCACGGTCTTCTATCTGTTTGCAGTGGCCGAGGATCAATATGCCTCCACTGCCGGTTTCACCGTGCGCAGCCAGGACAGCTCCGGCGCCAATGATCTTCTGGGCGGGCTGGCCAGCTTTGCCGGCAATACGGCCGCCTCCGACAGCGATATTCTCTATGAGTTCATCCAGAGCCAGGAAATGGCCGCGGCAGTGGAGGCGCGGCTGGATCTGCGCAGCCATTATAGCCAGTACTGGCCAACGGATTGGGTCTTCTCGATCTGGCCGGAGGCAACGCTGGAGGAGCTGGTTTGGTACTGGCAGCGGATTGCCCGGATTTCCTATGACAGCGGCTCCGGGCTGATCGAAGTGCAGGCGGTCGGCTTTGATGCGCAGATGGCGCAGGCGGTGACCCGGGCCATCGTCGAGGAAAGCCAGATCCGTATCAATGCGCTCAATGAGCAGGCGCGCGCAGATGCGATGCGCTATGCCGAAGCTGATCTGATGGAGGCGCTGGAGCGGCTGAAACAGGCCCGCGAGGCGCTGACCCAGTTCCGCACCCGCACCCGCATCGTTGACCCGGAGGCCGATATCCAGGGCCGCATGGGGGTGATGAACAACCTGCAGCAGC
>MDLF01000101.1 GCA_001730095.1 Rhodobacteraceae bacterium (ex Bugula neritina AB1) | reverse complement strand
AAGGTCTCGTGCCAAGCTGGTCTCCATCGCAGATACCAGCTTGAATCACGTTCAGTTCTGCCTGTGAATCCCTTTTGTCAACACGGCCTAGAGGCCGTACTATTTCCGCAGTAAAACCGGTTGCCGGGAGTATTGGTTTTCAGCATCGCTGATTTAGCTCGCATTGTCAGGGTTATTGATTTGCGGAATCGTGTCCTAAAGGGCTACACATAAGAGACCGGCCAGGACGGCCAGGTACCAGATTTTCAAACGCGTGTGGTGGATAGTGGAGCACGCGGGGTGGAAGGGAAGGTCCTGAATGTCCTCAGGTCCTTCCCTTTTTCAATTCAGCGGCCTGCTTGCTCAAAACAGAGCCAGAACCAGGCCCGCAGCCGCGCAGGCCACAGTGGCGTATCCACCGTCAATCAGTGTCAGTTTGACCGGTCGCATTCCGTACATGTTGTTCAGGGCGATCCAGGGGCTGATGAAAAACAGGCCAATACCCGCGCCGCCGACCAGCCCAGCCATCAGCGTTTCAAATCCGGACAGGGTGAACACGTGGCGCATCATGCCGACCACAATCAGCTGCAAGACAAAGGCCATGGCAAAGATCGCCGGGCTTTGACCGCCTTTCGGCTTGCCGGTCTCGTCGCATTCGATACCCGAAGCCTTAACCCAGGGCTTTGCCAGGGCGCCATAATACACAGCGCCCAAAACAAAAGCCGTCGCAGCTGCTGCAAGTACACTCAAAAATTCCATGACGCTCTCCTCAACAATTTCGGCCACTTGGGCGGAGATTGGCAGGTCAGCCCGGATCTGTCTCTCCCAGCGCGCAGATGGCGGCCCATTCGGCATCGCTCACCGGCTGTACCGACAGGCGGGAGTTCTTGACCAGCACCATATCCTCCAGCCGCGGATCAGTTTTGATCTGATCCAGGCTCACGGCTTTGGCAAATGGGCGCACCGCCTTGATATCCACGCATTCCCAACGTGTGTCCTCGGTGGTGCTGTCAGGATGCGCCTCGGCGCAGATCTCAATGATGCCGACCACGGATTTTTCTTTCTGAGAGTGATAGAAAAATCCGCGGTCGCCGATTTTCATGTCGCGCATGAAGTTGCGCGCCTGGTAGTTGCGCACGCCGTCCCATTCCTCACCCGTCTCGCCTTTGGAGACCTGGTTATTCCAGCTCCAGGTGGAGGGTTCGGATTTGAACAGCCAGTAGCGCATCAGCCGATGACCTTCTTCCAGGTGATCAGTTCGACAGCTTCAAATAGGCCAGCCTTGTTATAGGGGTCGTTGTCCGCCCAGGCTTGGCCCGCTGCCATGTCTTCAACGTCCAGAATAACCAAAGAGCCGGCCATATTGCCATCCTGGTCCAACAGCGGGCCGGCCTGTGCTACAACACCGGTGTCGTTAATATAGGCCAGATGCGCGTCGCGGTTGTCGAGACGGGTCTGCAGGGCGCCGGCTTTGTCGCGGGCTATCAATGCGATCAGCATTTTATTCCTCTTTTAGTGGTCTTTTAAGCAAATGTGCCACTGCTTCACTGATCGTCAAGCGCTGATCTATCAAATTGGTTACTGTGAGCGTGACCGGCATATCCAGACCCATCCTCTGCGCCTGCTCTGCGACGGCCCGTGCGGTGGCGGCGCCTTCCACCGTGATGCTTGGGTCAAACGTCTCTCCCCGGCCGATGGACAGGCCCAGCCGGTAGTTGCGGGACAGATCCGAAGTACAAGTCAATGCCAGATCGCCGAACCCAGAAAGCCCGGCCAGGGTTTCCGCCCTAGCGCCGCTTGCCAGCGCCATGCGCTGCATCTCGGCATAGCCGCGGGTCATCAATGCAGCGCGGGCACTGTCACCCAGCCCGGCACCAATCACTGCGCCGCAAGCAATTGCCATCACATTCTTCAATGCCCCGCCAACTTCCGCGCCAATGGTGTCGGTTGTGCGGTAGAGCCGCAAGTTGGCGGTGGTCAGCTGTTCCTGAAGCTGTTCGCAATGTCCCGCATCGCTGCAGGCCAACGTCAGCGCAGTGGGCAGGCCACGGGCGATATCGGCAGCAAAGCTTGGTCCGGTCAGCAATGCAGCCGACGCTTCGGGCACGACTTCGCGGATGACAGTGACAGGGCCAAGCCCAGAGTCCAGCTCAATTCCCTTGCAGCAGGCAACAAGGGTTTTGCCGGTCAGATGCGCCTGATGGTCTTCCAGCACCCCGCGCAAAGTCTGCATCGGCACGGCCAGCAGCAGCACGTCAGATGTGCAGGCTTGCGCAATATCTGCAGAGATCGTCAGAGTCTCCGGCAGCACCACACCAGGCAGTCGGGTGCCGTTGCGACGGCTGTCCTGCATCGACTGGGCCTTTATCGCATTGCGCGCCCATAGGGTGACCGGCCCGTTACCGGCCAGGGATATCGCCAAAGCGGTGCCAAAGGCACCCGATCCCAGTACTGAAATGCTCATGCCTTGGCTCCCTTGCGGCCGGATCCGATCAATGCCGGGCTGCTCTGGTCCAGCGGCCAGCGCGGGCGGGCAGTCAGGTCCAGCCCGTCGCGCGCACCGGCCTTGAACCGCTCAAGCCCTGCATAGGCGATCATCGCGGCGTTGTCGGTGCACAGCCGCAGCGGCGGCGCGGTAAAAGCGGCGCCCGCCTCGGCGCAGACCGTCTCTAATGCGGCTCGAATAGCGGTATTTGCTGCAACACCGCCTGCCACGGCGACAGTTGGTTGCGCAGGCTGCTCTGCCAGGTAAAGGCGGATTGCGCGGCGGGTCTTTTCGGCCAGCGTGTCCACAATGGCAGCCTGAAATCCGGCACAGAGATTGGCGCGGTCCTGACGGGTCAGCCCGCCTTTTTCCGCAGCGATTTGATCCCGCATCCGCATCAATGCGGTTTTCAGCCCGGAAAACGACAGGTTGCAATCCGGTCGGTCCAGCAAGGGGCGTGGAAAGCGAAAGTGCTTGGGGTCGCCGAGTTCTGCCTCGGCCTGCACAGATGGCCCCCCGGGCTGCGGCAGGCCCAGCAGACGGGCGGTTTTGTCAAAGGCTTCGCCGGGGGCGTCGTCAATGGTGCCGCCCAGCCGGGTGAAATCTTCAGGGCCGCGCACCAGCAGATACTGGCAGTGGCCGCCGGACACCAGCAGCATCAGATAGGGATAGGCTATGCTGTCGGTCAGCCGCGGGGTCAGCGCATGGCCCGCCAGATGGTTGACACCGACCAGCGGCAGGCCAGTGGCAGCTGCAATCCCTTTGGCACACATAACGCCAGACATCACCCCGCCGATCAGGCCGGGACCGGCCGTCACGGCAACCGCATCCATGTCCTTCAGCGCCAGCCCGGCCTCGGCCAGCGCATCACGCACGCAGACATCCAGTTTTTCAGCATGAGCGCGGGCAGCGATTTCCGGCACCACACCGCCAAAGGCGCTGTGCAGCTCAGTCTGGCCGAACACAACCGAAGACAAGACCTCGGGCTGTGCGCCTTCGGTCTGCCGCACTACGGCGGCGGCGGTGTCGTCGCAGCTGCTCTCCAGCCCCAGAATGGTCAGGGTCTTTGTCATGGCCTTACCGTTGCATCAAACTGCTGCCGGGGCTACCACCGAAGCGGGGTGCAAACAATCCCGGGAGCCGGTCCATGGTGCCTTTGCTGATGACACGCCCGCTGGCGGGGGCAGAACGGTTTGCCGACGGCCTTCCTGCGGCTGCGCGCGCCGGGCTGCAGATCATCTATGCGCCCCTGATGGAGATCCGTCCAGCGACGGGGCCTATCGAATTGCAAGGCGTGAAGGGCGTGATTTTTACTTCGCTCAATGGAGTTGATGCCGCTTCACGTGAAACTGTGACACGGCTGCCTGCCTTTTGTGTTGGGCAGCGCACGTCGCAGGCTGCCGCAAAGGCGGGCTGGCAGGCGATGTGTCTTGGAGAAACAGCAGAGACGCTGATCGCAGCACTGCAGAAACAGCCGCCACAGGGACAGCTTTTACATTTGCGCGGTGCCTTTGCCCGCGGCGAAATAGCAGCGCGGCTGAGCAGCGCAGGTATCCCTTGCCGCGCGCAAATCGTGTATGATCAGGTGCTTCTGCCGCTAACGGAGGAGGCGCAGGCCGTGCTTTCTGCGCAAAATGATGTGATTGTGCCACTGTTCTCACCCAGAACCGCGCGCCATTTTGCCAATCTGTGCGGGGATGCTTCGCATTTGCATCTGATTGCGCTGAGCCCGGCAGTGGCAGAGCCGCTGGCAGGATTGAATTGCAAGGCTTTGCGCGTAAGTAAGGCGCCGGATGCAGCAGCAATGACAGAGGCTGTCCTTGATGCCGCAGCGCAGCTGTCCCGGCTTGAGGGTGACTGGCGCGCAGAGTAGTGTCCAGCGTGTTCGCAGGAATGTATTTTAGGAATCGAGGGGGAGGCCAGCGTGGCTGACAAGAAAAATCCGGAAGACGTGATTGAACCCGGCCCCGGCGATCCCATGCCGGTTGAGGACACGACCGAGACTGCTGAACAGGATTTGGCGGATGAAACCGGCGTTGATTCTGTTGACGACTCTGAGACGGTAGAATCCCCGGTTTCCGAGACCGAGACCGAGACCGAGACCGAGACCGAGACCGAGACCGAGACCGAGACCGAGGGAGTGTCCTTCGAAACTTATTCCGGCGAACCGGATGCCCTGGCGGAGGCTCCTCAGGAAATTGAGCGCGTTGTGGAAAAACGCGGCGGCTTCGCCGCTGCAGTTCTGGGCGGTTTTGTTGCCGCCGCCGTCGGCTTTGTGGCGGGCCAGAGCGGTTGGCTTAGCAGCAGTCTGCCGCCTTCAGTGCAGGAGAACAGCGCGAAATTGGCAGCTTTGGAATCTGGCCAGTCGGACCTAAAGGCGCTCCAACAGCAGGTTGAGACCAATCAGGCAGCTGATCTTGCGCAGCTGACCACCCGTATTGATGCATTGACCGCCGAAATTGAACCGTTGAAGTCCGCCCAGGCCCCGGACGCAGCTTTGCGTGCGGATCTGGATGCGCTGGCGGCCCGCATGTCCGCATTGGAAACCCGGCCGCTGGAGGGGGCCTCTCCCGAGGTGGTGGCGGCGTTTGAAGCGGAACTGGCCAAATTGCAGGACAGTCTTGCGGTGCAGCGTTTGGAAGTCGAACAGATGCTGACTGAGGCTCAGGCGATGGATGCTGCCAGTGCTGAGGCGGCCCGGGTTGCCAGTGCGCAGACCCAGCTGGCGCAACTGCGGTCCGCCTTGGACAGCGGCAACAGCTATGCAGCCAATATTCAGACGCTGTTGCGCCTGGGCGTGGAAGTGCCCGCAGCCCTGTCCGGTCCGGCCGATGGCGGTGTCGCCAGTATTTCAGCTCTGCGTGATGGCTTTGCCCCGGCCGCGCGGGACGCGCTGGCTGCTGCCCGCGAAGAATCCAAGGGAAGCGGCGGCCTGCTGGACTATGTGAACCGGCATCTGGGCGCGCGCTCGGTGACACCACAAGAGGGCGATAGCCCGGATGCGGTATTGTCTCGGGCCGAGGCCGCAGTGTCCGTCGGCAAGCTGCAGGACGCCTTGAACGAATTGTCTGTTTTGCCTGAAGCGGCCCGTGCTGCTCTTTCCGATTGGGAAGCTGCGGCAAATGCGCGGGTGGCTGCTGTGACGGCTGCCGCTGAACTGGCTCACAGCCTGCAAGCCAAATAAGGAAGCCGCCATGCTCTGGTCGTTGTTGAAGATTCTCGTATTCGTCGCAATCATTGCACTTCTTGCATTTGGCGCCGGTCTCCTGATGGAAACCGCGGGCGGAGTGCAGATCACCGTTGCCGGCACGGAATACACGCTTGGTGCGCTGCAATCGGTTCTTGCGCTGACTGTGCTGGTCGTGGGTGTCTGGCTGTTCCTTAAGCTTCTGTCGCTGCTGGTTGCCACATTGCATTTCCTGAACGGTGATGAGACAGCCCTGTCGCGCTACTGGGACAAGGGGCGCGAGCACAAGGGTTTTCAGGCCCTGTCTGACGGGCTGATGGCGCTGGCCTCGGGCGAGGGGCGCCTGGCGCTGGCCAAGGCGGCGCGGGCGGAGAAATACCTGCAAAAGCCGGAGCTGACTGACCTATTGGTGGCTCAGGCAGCTGAGATGAGCGGCGACACCCACAAGGCAGCAGAGGCGTATAAGCGTCTTCTAGCGAACCAGCCGACCCGTTTTGTCGGCGTGCGCGGGATCATGAAACAGAAGCTGTCCGAGGGGGACACCGACACTGCCCGTCAGCTGGCGGAAAAGGCTCTGGCGCTGCGGCCCAAGCACCAAGAGGTGCAGGATACGCTGCTGCGCCTGCAGGCTCAGGCAGAGGATTGGGCAGGCGCCCGAAAAACCCTGTCGACCAAGCTCAAAACCGGAACCCTGCCGCGTGATGTGTTCAAGCGGCGTGACGCGGTGTTGGCACTATCGGCCTCCAAAGGTATTCTGGATGAGGGTGCAACGGTTGAGCAGCGCGAGCAGGCGATCGAGGCCAACCGCCTGTCACCGGATCTGGTGCCTGCCGCTGCCATGGCGGCCCGTGCCTATATCGCCCAGGGCAAGAAACGCCCGGCGGCGCGGCTGCTGAAGAAAACCTGGGAAAGCCAGCCACATCCCGATCTGGCCCATGCGTTCGCCGAAATTGAACCGGAGGAAACCGCAGCTGGACGCGTCAAACGGTTTGAGCAGCTGGCCCGCCTTAAGCCGCTGGATGATGAAACCCGTCTGGTGATGGCTGAACTGAACATCGTCGCCGAGGATTTTCCCGAAGCCCGCCGCTGGCTGAATGACCTGGCGGAACGGGCACCGGATGCCCGTGCGCTGACGCTGATGGCGGCGATTGAACGTGGCGAAGGAGCTGATGACAAAGTGGTGCAGGGCTGGCTGGCCAAGGCGATTACGGCACCGCGCGGGCCGCAGTGGGTCTGCGGCAACTGCAACCATATCCATGCGGATTGGGCGCCGGTCTGCGAACATTGCGCCAGCTTTGACACGTTGTCCTGGACGCGGCCGGAAACTCCGGAAGTCGCCAGTACCGCTGCCGCCCATATGCTGCCGCTGATCACCGGCGCGCTGGAGAACAGGACCTCGGAGCCGGTTGAAGATGCTGAGATCGTGGAAGCTGCAGAAGATGCAGCAGAGGAACCGCAGGATCAGCTCAAAGCTGCCAATTGACGGCGTTCTGCTGCAGGCTTAGCGATAGACTTTTTGGGAACGGCAGGCATCGCCTGCCGTTTTCATTTCTGACAGCGTTGGGAAATACCTGCAGGCACAGATCCGCAGCCATATTTCCACGGCATTGTCTTGAATAAAAAAAGGGGGATGGTGCCCAGGAGAGGACTCGAACCTCCACGTCCATACGGACACTAGCACCTGAAGCTAGCGCGTCTACCAATTCCGCCACCTGGGCAGGTGTCGTGGGACCGGCGTATAAGATGGTTTTTCGGGGTCGTCAAACGGAAATGGGCATCAAGACTGACCTGTTTGTGTTCAGTTTCCGCGAACCGCTGCAATAAGCACGGCGAGGTCATGATTTTCATGATGTTCGAGGCTGTGTTTTCTTCCAAACATTCCGAATTGGAATGGCGGCAGAACGCAATCTCATTGGCGTTAAGCATCAGATTCGCGGATAAAGGCCCGGATATTCCGCGCAAGGAGGCCGCATGGACCGCGCTCAGATCGTGCATCAGAATTTTCTGCACCGGGTTGAGGCAGAAGACCTACCTTTAGGTGACCTGCCCAATGGGCCACTTACAGCTGCTGAAGCTGTGTCAGTCTTTCGGGCGCAGGTGTTGAGCCGGGCATTGGACCTGACCAGCCGGGCAATGCAGAAAGCCGGCGAAGGGTTCTATACAATCGGATCTTCAGGGCATGAGGGGATGGCCGCGGTCGCGCGCGCGCTGCGGCCAACGGATATGGCGTTTTTGCATTATCGCGATGCGGCGTTTCAGATTGCGCGAGCGGATCAGGTGCCGGGGCAGCGGATTGCCTGGGACATGCTGTTGTCCTTTGCCTGTTCCAGCGAAGACCCGACCTCGGGCGGGCGACACAAGGTTCTGGGCTCCAAAGAATTGATGATCCCGCCGCAGACTTCAACCATTGCTTCGCATCTGCCAAAGGCGGTGGGGGCGGCCTATTCCGTTGGTGCTGCAAAGCGGCACAAGCCGGAGCATCAGCTGCTGCCGGAGGACGCCATTGTCATGTGTTCCTTCGGGGATGCCTCGGCCAATCACTCGACAGCGCAGGGGGCATTTAACACGGCCGGCTGGACCAGCGTGCAGTCGACGCCGCTGCCCTTGCTGTTTGTCTGCGAGGACAATGGCATCGGCATTTCGGTGAAGACACCGAAAGGCTGGATTGAGGCTTCGATGGCTGGGCGGCCGGGTATCAAATACTTCAAGGCGGATGGGCTGGATATCTACAATGCCTATCAGGTGGCGCAGGAGGCTGCGGAATATGTTCGGACCCATAGGAAACCGGCCTTCCTGCATTTGCGGACAGTGCGCCTGTATGGTCATGCGGGGGCGGATGTGCCGACCACCTATATGAGCAAAGCCGAGGTGGAGGCGGATGAAGCCAATGATCCGTTGCTGCATTCGGTGCGGCTGCTGGCGCAGGCGGGTGCGCTGTGCCCCGAGGAAGCTTTGAAGATCTATCAGGATACCTGCGCCCGGGTGGAGCGGATCCGAGCCGAGGCGGTCACGCGGCCTCACTTGAAGACAGCCAGTGAAGTGGCAGCCAGCCTAATCCCGCCAAAACGGGCGTGCGCGCCCACCAATGGCCCAAGCGCGGCAGCGCGGGCGGCAGCGTTTGGCAGCGACATGCGGGCGATGGAAGAGCCGCAGCCGATGTCACGGCTGATCAACTGGGCGCTGACCGATCTGATGCTGGAACATGGCGAGATCGTCATGATGGGCGAAGACGTGGGCCGCAAGGGCGGGGTTTATGGCGTCAGCCAGAAGCTGCAGCAGCGGTTTGGGCTGGACCGGGTGATCGACACCCTGCTGGATGAGCAGTCAATCCTGGGGCTGGCAATTGGCATGGGGCACAACGGGTTTCTGCCGGTGCCGGAGATCCAGTTCCTCGCTTATCTGCACAATGCCGAGGACCAGCTGCGCGGTGAGGCGGCGACATTGCCGTTTTTCTCTAACGGGCAGTTTTCCAATCCGATGGTGCTGCGGATTGCCGGGCTGGGATACCAAAAGGGGTTTGGTGGTCATTTCCACAATGACAATTCGCTGGCGGTGCTGCGGGATATTCCGGGGCTTGTGATCGCCTGCCCGTCGGATGGGGCAGAGGCTGCGATGATGCTGCGCGAGGCGGTGCGACTGGCACGGGAGGAGCAGCGGGTGGTGGTCTTTGTCGAACCCATCGCGCTTTACCCGATGCGGGACCTGCATGAAGGAAAAGACGGCGGCTGGATGCGGACCTACCCCTCGCCGGACCGGCGGATTGGCCTGGGCGAAGTGGGGATACACGGGGATGGCACTGATCTGGCTATCGTGACTTATGGCAATGGACGGTATCTGTCGGCACAGGCACAGGCAGAGCTGGTGGCCCAGGGTGTGCATGCGCGGATCGTGGATCTGCGCTGGCTGGCGCCTTTGCCGGAGGCGGAGTTGCTGCAGGCGGTGCGGGGCTGCGAACATGTGCTGATTGTTGATGAATGCCGCATCACCGGCAGCCAGTCAGAGGCGCTGATGACGCTGTTTGCCGAGCAAAGCGAAGCATCAACAGCGCGGATTGCAGCGAGTGATTGCTTCATCGCAACCGGGCCTGCCTATGGTGTTACGCTGCCGTCGAAAGACAGCATTGTTAAGGCCGCGTTGAAGCTGGCCGGAGGTAAGTCATGACCCGCACGGCTGTTCTGATCTGTCCCGGGCGGGGCACTTACAACAAGGCGGAGTTGGGGTATCTGCACCGCCATCATGCGGATAAGGCAGCGCTGTTTGCGGGCTTTGATGCACAGCGCCGGGAGGCCGGACAGGAAGAGGTTACGGCACTGGACCGCGCCACCGGGTTTTCGGTATCGAAGTATTCCCGCGGGGATATTGCTTCGCCGCTGATTTATGCCGCGGCGCTGGCGGATGCGCAGTCGCTGGCAGAGGACATCGAGGTGGTTGCAGTGACCGGCAATTCGATGGGCTGGTACATAGCGCTGGCGGCGGGCGGGGCATTGAGTGCTGAAAACGGGTTCACGGTTGTGAACACCATGGGCACGCTGATGCAAGAGAACCTGATCGGCGGTCAGCTGGTCTATCCCTTTGCCGGGCCGGACTGGCGGAACGATGCTGTTTCCAAGGCTGGCCTGCTGGCGCTGGCAGAGGAGATCGACGCGCGCGAGGAGCATGACTTGGCGCTGTCGATTGATCTGGGCGGGATGCTGGTGCTGGCTGGAAATGAGGCCGGGTTGAAGGCGTTTGAGACGGCGGTGCCTGCAGTAGCGGAGCGTTTCCCGATGCGGCTGACCAACCACGCCGCGTTCCACACCCGCCTGCAGGCGTCGGTGGCAGCAGAGGGGCGCAGGCGGTTGGGGCCGGAGATGTTTGCCCAACCCAATGTTCCGCTGATTGATGGGCGTGGCCAGATCTGGTGGCCGGGTGCAACGGATACGAAAGCCTTGCGGGATTACACGCTGGGACATCAGGTGGTGGAGACTTATGACTTTACCCGGGCGGTGCAGAATGCCGCGCTGGAATTTGCGCCGGATCTGTTCATAGTGACCGGTCCCGGCACCACGCTGGGCGGGGCGGTGGCGCAATCTCTGGTGCACTGCGGCTGGCAGGGGATGACCGGCAAAGACGCCTTTAAGGCGCGGCAGGCTGAGAGGCCATTGCTGTTGTCGATGGGGGATGCGGCGCAGCGGTCCCTGGCAGCGCGGTAACTTCAGGTCGGCCGGTGCGCTCCCGCGCCTGTTGGCTGCATCGGAGATGCCGCCAAAACAGCCTTGGGCGCGGCCCTGCCCAGAGGGCAGGGCGGAAGGGCCTGCTGAGAAGGTCTTCTGCGGCAGATGGCTTTGTGGCGGCTTGCGGTCCCGGCGTCGGAACGCAAAAGAATCACACGAGATTTTGAGGAAACTGGGGTGTGTGCCACTTCAGATCATGCGGATTACATCCTTGCTGATCGACAGAACATAGCCGCGTTTGGCGATGTTTTTGACCAGCAGTTCACTGACCATCTGATTGCCCAGCGTATCGCGCAGACGCTTGATCCGGGTGGCGCCCGCGGCCTCCTCGCAGTCGGCGGAAGTGCGGCCCGAGATCACAGCTTCGATTTCAGCCCCTGACAGCACGTCGTCGTCCAGCCGTGCCTCAGCCAGGACCGATAGGGTTTCCATTGCCGCAGGCGTTAGCTTGAACCCCATGTTGTTGAGGTAGACGGTGTTTTCATCCCGGCTGATCAGCAGTTCGGTGACCTGGATACCGACCCGTTCGATCTGCGCCATCCGGCGGTTCAGCATCACCAGCATCCCCAGTACCGCCAGCGCCGCCACCATCATTGCCGTGGCAAAGAGCAGCAGCACGAATATCACCATCCGGTAGCTGGTCAGCGTGTCGGCAAAGGCGGTGCCGGACTGGGCGAGGATTTCCAGCAGCTTGATTTCTGCCTGTGTGGTCAGATCGTTTTCGATGAACAATTGCTCGACGCGTGCATTGAAGGCGTTGGCATCAGGCAATGTCAGCAAAAGCACGGTCCCAGCAATCACCAGGAGTGCAACGATGGCCGAGATGCCAATGGCAATGACACGGCTGCCGGAGGCCCGCGCCTCAGAAACGGAGATAGTAGGATCCGGCATTGGCCTTCCTTTTCTGCAAGCCCTCGGGGCCAAAAACGGACAGGACATTCAGGAGTGTCCAACCGCCGGGCGCAATGCGGGACTGGATCTCGTTGCGGGCGGCCTTCTTCTTGCAGGTGCCGGAAAGCTGGATCACGCCGTAATGCAGACGCAGCGGGTTGTCCTGCTTTGCCTTGTAGTCGGCATAGCAGTCAGCTGCATAGGCGGGTGGTGAAAGCGCCAGGAGGACGGCTGCCAGGACGGGGATCAAGAGGTGCTGTTTCATAGCGGCATCCTGCGGCGGCGGGGTGCGAAATTCAATAACCGCAGCGGGTCGGGGCGGCTGATATCCAATAACAAGCGACCGATATTGCCTGTCTGAAGGAGGCGGGACCAGGTTGGGTGCATCAAACGCAGATTTTGCATTCCGCTGATCCAATGGAAAGGTTCCGTTATGACCCAGACAAGCCGCCCCCAGCCGCACCGTAAGTTCATTGCCATGATCGTGGCCACTGCCATCGCAGTTACCGGCTTTTCGGCTGCACCTGCCCGCGCCGATAATGATGCAGCTAAGATACTGGGCGGTCTGGCGCTGCTTGGGATCATTGGTGCGGCCATCAAACACTCAAATGATAGGGATGACCACGTGGTGACCCGCACGCACAACCCGCCACAGAGCCATTCTCGTGGTAGCCACAGCCAGTATGGGAACAACCGCCAAGGCGGACATGTCAAACCTCTGCCGCGGTCCGTGCGCCGCTACGATTTGCCGGCAAGATGCGTCCGTTACTTTCCTCGCTACAGCCACAACTACCCGTTGGCGGCAAAGAACTGCCTAGACCGAAATTATGGCTACACGCACAAGCTGCCGCGGTCCTGCAAGGTGACATTCTGGAATGGCCAGCAGCACCGCACAGGATTCAAACCTGGGTGCCTGAAGAAACATGGGTATCGGATGGTGAACCGGTAAGGCGCAGGGCAGGTTCGAGCAGCAGCGAACTGGGGGGCTTCGGCCCTCCTTTTTTCTTGCGGCTTGCATCCGCTGCCGCAATTGGTTTTGTCAGAAGGATGATACAGCCAGATTACAGTTTTGAAACCGCCGCCCATGACAAAGGGTTTTTCAGAGTTGCCGGTGTCGATGAGGTCGGCCGGGGGCCATTGGCCGGACCGGTGACGGCAGCTGCGGTGGTCCTGGATGTTGCAGCCATTCCGGAAGGGCTGAACGACTCCAAGAAGCTGAGTCTGAAAAAACGGCAGGCGCTGGAGGAGGGCATTTTGGCGTCCGGTCAGTCGGCCGTTGCCCATGCGTCGGTGGAAGAGATTGATTCTCTGAACATTCTGCGGGCCTCGCATCTAGCCATGGAACGGGCGGTGGCGGCGTTGGACCCTGCGCCGGATTATCTGCTGATCGACGGCAATCTGATCCCCAAAGGGCTGTCATTGCCGGCCGAAGCGGTGATCAAGGGGGACGCCAAGTCGCTATCCATCGCGGCGGCGTCTGTTCTGGCAAAACTGGCACGCGACAGGATCATGGTGGATTTGGCGCAACAGTTTCCGGGATATGGCTGGGAGAAAAATGCAGGCTACCCGTCGAAACAGCACCGCGACGCGCTAGTTAACCTTGGGGTGACCCCACATCATCGGCGATCCTTTAAGCCGGTACACAATATCTTGTATCAAGAGTGAACCGCAGGACGTTGAAGTAATAAACAAATTGACCTCGAATCCGCGATGACTCATCCTGTGGACAACCTAATGAGCGCAAAAATGCGCCGCGGTTATGAGGCAGAGCAATGAATAAAACCATGACAAAGGGCGCGGCAGCGCTCCCTTTAAACACGATTCTTGGCGGTGACTGCGTCGAAGCGATGAACAGTCTGCCAGCCAATTCGGTGGACCTGATTTTTGCGGATCCGCCGTATAACCTGCAGCTGAAAGGCCAGCTGCATCGCCCCGACAACTCCAAAGTCGACGCGGTGGACGATCACTGGGACCAGTTTTCCAGTTTTGCGGTCTATGACCAGTTCACCCGCGAGTGGCTGAAGGCGGCGCGCCGCCTGCTGAAGCCGAACGGGTCGATCTGGGTGATCGGTTCCTACCACAATATCTTCCGGGTCGGCGCGGTGCTGCAGGACGAAGGTTACTGGGTGCTGAACGACGTGATCTGGCGCAAATCCAACCCGATGCCGAACTTCCGTGGCAAGCGGTTCACCAACGCGCATGAGACGATGATCTGGGCGTCCAAGGCAGAGGGTGCGAAATACACTTTCAACTACGAAGCATTGAAGGCGCTGAACGAAGGCATCCAGATGCGCAGCGACTGGGTGCTGCCGATCTGTACCGGCCATGAGCGGCTGAAAGACGAAAACGGCGACAAGGCGCATCCGACGCAAAAACCGGAATCGCTGCTGCACCGAATTTTGGTCGGGTCGACAAACCCGGGCGATGTGGTGCTGGATCCGTTCTTTGGCACTGGCACCACAGGTGCGGTTGCCAAGATGCTGGGACGCGAATTCATTGGCATCGAGCGTGAGGAGGCCTATCGCAAGGTTGCCGAAAAACGCATCAAGGCGGTGCGCAAATTCGACCGCGAGGCGCTGGAGGTGTCCGCCAGCAAGCGGGCCGCGCCGCGGGTTCCCTTTGGCCAGCTGGTGGAGCGCGGCATGCTGCGCCCGGGCGAGGAGCTGTTTTCTATGAACCGTCGGCATAAGGCCAAGGTGCGGGCGGACGGCACGCTGGTCGGCGACAACGTCAAGGGGTCGATCCATCAGGTGGGGGCGCATCTGGAAAACGCGCCTTCGTGCAACGGCTGGACCTATTGGTGTTTCAAGCGTGATGGCAAGACAGTGCCAATCGACGTTCTGCGCCAGCAGATCCGGGCCGAGATGCAGAACTGACGCCCCGGAGCTGTTCAGAACGCAACAGTCTATTGCAGGTGCCTGTGCATATTGCGCAGGCACACACCTTGCCCCGTCTGGATCAGGCGGGGTTTTTTGCATGCGTGCGGAGTGATGGGCTATTCCCTGAAGGACGCAGGATCACTATTTGAAATGGGGTACCTGCCGCAGCCAGCGGGAAAAGGGAGAGCCAATGACCGATTCGGCGTTTGTAACCGGTACCGGAGCAGCCAGAGCAGCAGAAGCCAGCAGTCAGGAACCCTCTGCAGCCGCAGGCAGGTTTGCCGAAGCAGCGTTGGACGCGCATAAGCGGCGCGGGTTGCAACTGGCTGTGCGCGCGCGGTGGATTGCGCTGCCGATTGTTGCGGTATTCATCGTTTTTCTGAACCCTGTCTGGAGTGTGCTGTATTACCACGGCCTGCTTGCGCTTCTGTGCCTGAACGGCTGGTTCATCAGCCGGGTCGGAAAGGTTGGCAGATCGCGGCTGGAGCTGTTCCTGATCTTCCTTGACCTTGCGGTCATGACCGGTGCGCTGGTTGTGCCCAACCCGTTTGATGCCCGCGACATGCCTGCGGCGATGCACTACAGGTTCGACAACTTTCAGTATTTTTTCATCATTCTAGCAGCGGGGACCATGGCCTATTCCTGGCGCACGGTGATTGCGATCGGGATCTGGACCGCCACAATGTGGCTCAGCGCGCTGGGGCTTGTCTGGTGGTTCTCCAGTCCGGTTCCTGGCCTGACAGAGGCTGTTGCAGTCGCTCTGGGCTTTGAACCGGAACTGGCCGAGTTCTTTGACCCGAACAGCTTTGTGGTCAAATTGCGGGTGCAGGAAGCGCTTGTCTTTGTCCTGGTGGCCGTGACACTGGGTTTCTCGGTGCGTCGCTTCAACGGTTTGCTGCGCAGCAATGCCAGCCTGGAAAGAGAGCGGGCGAATCTGTCGCGCTACTTCTCGCCCAATGTGGTGGAACAGCTGTCCCAGAACGATGAGCCGCTGAAGCAGGTGCGCAGCGAGAATGTGGCAGTTCTGTTCATCGATATTGTCGGCTTCACAAGCCTGTCTGTAGCCATGAACCCGCATGATGTCATTGATCTGCTGCGCGAATTTCATGGCCGTATGGAGCGCGAAGTTTTCCGCCATCACGGTACCCTCGACAAATATCTGGGTGACGGGCTGATGGCGACTTTTGGCACCCCTGTGGCCGGCGCGCAGGATGCCACCAATGCACTGGCTTGCGCCCAGGCGATGCAGGCCTCGCTGGCCAAGTGGAACACGGAACGCGCGCGCCGTGGCCTGCCGGAGGTTCGCGCCGGGATCGGCATCCACTATGGCGAGGCGCTGCTGGGCGACATTGGGGCCAACCGGCTGGAGTATGCAGTGCTGGGCATGGCGGTAAACATTGCGTCGCGGCTGGAGAAGCTGACCCGGCCGCTGGCGGCCCGCATCGCCGTCAGCGAAGCGTTGGCGGACCAAGTGAAAGCAGAACAGATAGGGCTGGACCTGTTGGCAGGCAGCACCCGGCACCCGGACCAGGAAGTGCGCGGGCTGGATCAGCCGATGACGGTTTTGGCTTGGACCTGACCGTTAGCGCGGCATAGGGTTTTGCGCCTTGTTATAGGCCTGCCAGTCGGTGATTTCCGGGTAGTAGGCCTGCCGCCAGCGGCGCACTCGCGGGTTCATCACCCGCCGCCACAAGGGTGGGATCATCGCAGCAATGGTCATGATCGGATAGCCGTAGGGCAGCTGCGGTGCGTCTGCCTCGGTATAGGTCTGCAGCAATGGAAAGCGGCGGTTGGGCTTGTAGTGGTGGTCCGAATGGCGTTGCAGGTTGATCAGCAGCCAGTTCGACGCCTTATGCGCCGCGTTCCAGGAATGGCGCGGCTGCACAGGTTCATATTTGCCGTCACCCAGATGTTTGCGGGTCAACCCGTAATGTTCGACGTAATTGACCAGCTCCAGCTGCCAGATGGCGACACCGGCCTGTACCAGGAACAGCAGTACGCCCGTGATCCCGCCCAGCAACAAGGCCAGCAGCAGCATGGCGCCCTGCAGTGCCCAATAGCGGAAGAACGGGTTCGACAGGTCTGTCCAGGGGCGGTTTTTCTTGGCCAGTTTGTCCTTCTCGGCGCGAAAGGCAGAATGCCAGCATTGCCGCAGCACCCGCGGATAGAAGCGGTGGAAGCCCTCATTGTAGCGCGCGGTGACAGGGTCGCGGGGGGTGCCGACATAGCGATGATGCACCAGCAGGTGTTCGGATCGGAAATGAGAATACAGAACCATTGCCAACAGGATATCGCCCAACCAGCGCTCTGCCCGGCTGGATTGATGCATCAGCTCGTGGCTGTAGTTGATGCCGACCGCTCCGGTGATGACGCCGACACCAAAGAAGACGGCGAATTTTTCAAAGCTGTTCAGGTGGTCCGCGCCGCTTACGTACCAGATCAGGAAAAACAGGGTGAAGACCTGCAGCGGCACCCAGGCAGCGGTCAGCAGCTTGTACCATTTCAGGTCGCCGTCCGGGGTTTCGGGGTCGGCGTTTTCCAGGTTCAGGCCGAACATCCCGTCCAGCACCGCAAACAGATGCCAAGTCACCAGCGGCGGCAGGATCAGGGCCCAGCCGCCTTGCATCGCAGCGATCCACGCCAGCGGCAGCAGCAGGAAGGACATCCAGAACGGCAGGGCGCTTTGCCAGCGGGAAAGGGTTTCGGGGGCAATCATGCCTGTGTCTCCCAAATCAGTCAGCGCGCGTTTGCGCCGACCCTAGGCGCAAACAGTTAAAAACCCAAGAGGAGCGCAAGGGAAGTCAGCTGCCATTGTGAAGATCGAAGGCCTTGCGCATTACAGTCGGCAGGCTGGAAGGGCGAAAATCGTGGCGCGGGATCAGCTCCTGACCGTCGGCGAGGTTGAACCCTGCAGGCAGTTCTGCGGTTTTCACCTGCAGAATGAGATGGAAATGGGTGAAGGTATGGCGGACTTCGCTGCCCAAATCCTGCCAGTTTGCCGCAAACGGCGGGTTTGGGGTCGGGGCGTCATTCCATTCTGATCCGGGCCAGCCGAGCATGCCGCCCAAGAGGCCCTTGTCAGGTCGGCGTTCCAGCAGCCAGGTGCCGTCCGCCGATTTTGCCAGGTAAACGATGCCGAGCCGGGTCGGTTTGGGTTTCTTTGGTGTCTTCTTGGGCAATTCTGCAGCTGTTCCTGCAACACGCGCGGCGCAAGGGGTGCGCCAGGGGCAAATGCCGCAGGCCGGATTTCGTGGCGTACAGATGGTGGCGCCCAGATCCATCACTGCTTGGGCATAGTCGCCGGGGCGCTGCGCCGGGGTCAGCTCTGCCGCGTGGTCTTTGAGCAGGGGTTTCACGCCGGGCAGAGCTTCGTGGACGTTATGGATGCGCGCCATGACCCGTTCGACATTGCCATCCAGAACGGTTTCAGGCCGGTCAAAGGCGATCGAGGATATGGCCGCAGCGGTATAGGGGCCGATGCCCGGCAGGTTCAGCAGGCCATCATAGCTATCGGGGAAGATGCCCCCGAAATCAGCGGCAACAACGCGGGCGCATTTCAGCAGGTTGCGGGCGCGGGCGTAATAGCCAAGGCCGGCCCATTCGCTCATCACGTCAGCGTCTTCAGCTGCGGCCAGATCCAGCACTGTCGGCCAGCGGCTGGTGAAACGCAGGAAATACTCCCGCACGGCGGCAACCGTGGTTTGCTGCAGCATCACTTCGCTGAGCCAAACCTTATAGGGATCGGGACGCTCGCCGCTTGCGCGTTCTGCCGGGCCGATCCGCCAGGGCATCGTGCGGGCGTGCATGTCGTACCAGGCAAGCAGGTCTCCGCTCATCGTGGTGGAATTGCTGTTTAAGTCACGCATTCGTTATTCCCTGAGCTGCAGTTAGGCTGGTGCCTGCATTACCGCTCTTTACAATAGGGTGTGCAGTCGAGCAAAACCTAGATCATGGCATTCAGGCGCAGCACCACACGCGGGTTCTCCCGGACATCCAAGCTCCTTAGCGAGCAGATCCGCAAAGCGGGGGAAAGCAGGGGATTCGCGGTATCGCGTCTGCTTACCCATTGGGAGGAGATCGCGGGGCCGGATATTGCCACGATGGCGCGTCCGGTGAACGTGGGGTACGGGCGCGGTTCCTTTGGTGCAACACTGACGGTGCTGACGACAGGTGCCAATGCGCCCATGCTCGAAATGCAAAAAGAACGCCTGCGCGAGCGGGTCAATGCGGTCTATGGCTTCAACGCCATTTCCAAGGTGCGGATCACGCAAACGGCACCGACGGGATTTTCCGACGGTAACGTGGACTTTAAATATGCCCCCAAAGTGCAAGCTCCGCTGCAACCTGATCCGCAGGATGCAGCCGAGGCCAGCAAGGCAGCGCAAGGGGTGGAAAACGACGATTTGCGCGCCGCCCTGGAGCGTCTGGGGCGCAATGTGCTGACAAAACAAAAAACGCAAGGAAAGGGGTTCAAATGACCCGTCTCATGTCTGGTGTCTTTGCCGCGGTTGCGGTGGTTGCGGGCGGCTATGCCCTGACAGGCTTCAACACCCAGAGCAATCTGCCGCAAAACCCGCTGGTTGGCGCTGCCTTTGCGCAGGAAGCCGACGTGGACACCTCCACCGTCACCGAGATGATCCTGGGGGCAGAGGATGCGCCGGTCACGCTGATCGAATATGCGTCCTATACCTGCCCGCATTGCGCAAACTTCCACAATAACACTTTCAAGCAGCTGAAAGCGGACTACATCGACACCGGCAAGGTGAAGTTCATCTACCGCGAGGTCTATTTTGACCGTTACGGCCTGTGGGCGTCGATGATCGCGCGCTGCGGCGGCGCCGACAAGTTTTTTGGCATTTCGGACCTGATCTACAAAGGGCAGTCGGATTGGGCGCGGGCTGGTGATGCCTCGGCCATTGTTGACGAACTGCGCAAGATCGGCCGTTTGGCTGGCATCGAGAACGAGCAGCTGGAAGCCTGTCTTCAGGATGGTGAAAAGGCGCAGACGCTTGTGACATGGTATCAGGAAAACGCGACCGAGGATGGCATCGAGTCTACGCCATCGTTCATCCTGAACGGCGAGAAGGTTTCCAACCAGCCTTATGCGGACTTCAAGAAACTGCTGGATGCTGAGCTGGGAAGCTGAACAGATTGAACTGTTGACCGAAGAGCCCGGGTCGAAAGTCCGGGCTCTATTATTTTGCTGCGCCTGCGCCTGCGCCGTGCAGGATCAGGGTGCAGGCGCAGCTTTCTTTAGCAGATCCTTCAGGGCGTCATCTGCGGTGATCTGCAGTCTTACAGGCAGGGTGATCACCTTGGAGCGGAAGCTGTTCGGCAGACGGACGGCGTCCTTTTCGGTTGTCACAAGCTGGGCGTTCAACAGTTTGGACTCGTTCTCTAGCCGCTTCAGCAGGGCGCCGGTCAGCGGCTGATGATCGTCAAGTGCCTCGGCCCGGGCGATGTCGGCGCCAAGGCTGCGCAGAGTGCTGAAGAATTTTTGCGGATGGCCAATACCGGCAAAGGCCAGGACGCGGGTGTTGTTCCAGGGCATCCCGGTTTGCAGCGGCTCCAATGCCCCGGTGAAGTGGGGCAGGTCTTGCAGCTGGCTGCCCCACGCCTCAAAGAATTTCAGTTGCGCCGCTTCCGACCCTAACGAAAGCACGGCGTCGGCCCGTTTCAGGCCGGTGGCAACCGGCTCCCGCAGGGGGCCGGCCGGCAGGCAGCGGCCATTGCCGAAACCGTGCCGGGCGTCCACCACGATCAGCGATAGGTCCTTGGCCACGGCCGGGTTCTGAAATCCATCATCCAGGACGATAACCGTCGCTCCTGCCTGGGCTGCGGCCTGTGCCCCTGCGGCCCTGTCCTTTGCTACCCAAACTTCGGCAAAGGCGGCCAGCAGCAGCGGCTCGTCCCCGGTCTGGTCAGCCCGGTGCTGCGCTGGCATCACGCGCACCGGCCCCTCCAGTGATCCGCCATGGCCGCGGGTAACCACATGCGGCTCATGGCCGAGATTGCGCAGGGTTTCCAGCAGCCAGATGACAGTCGGCGTCTTGCCTGTGCCGCCGGCGTTCAGGTTTCCCACGCAAATCACAGGCACGCCGGGGCTTGACGGTTTGCCCTTGGCCATCCGGGATGCGGTGGCATGCGCATAGGCCCAACCGAGCGGCGCCAGCACAGCTGCGCGCAAGTCAAAATTGCCCGGCGCCTTATGCCAGAAGTCAGGTGCCCGCATTAGTGCCCTCGCGCTGGTCAAGCAATGTCTGGACTTTGTCCAGGAGTGTGTCTGTTGTGGTTGCGCTTTCGGTAACGCTCTGCCAGCCGGCCAGCGCCATCTCTGCGGCCTTGTCCGGAGCCGACAGGGCGACAACCATGTCTGCCATATCGTCTTGGGTGCGCACTTGCACGGCAGCGCCGGCTTTTGCCAGCCGGTCATATAGGTCGCGATGAGCGTGAATGCCTGGTCCGTGCAGCAACGCTGACCCAAGAGCCGCAGCATCCAAAGGCGATTGGCCCTGTGCGTTAGGGTCCAGACTGCTGGCAATCAAAGCGACAGGTGACAGCCGGTACCAAAGACCCAAGTCATCGCCGCCTGCCAGAAGGGCCTGGTTAAAGTCGTCGGGTTCGCCGCCGTTCTCCCAATCAGCATAGGACAGGCCACTGTCCTTCAGAAGCATGCGGGCAGCTTCGTGATCCGTGCTGTCATCCAAAGCAATGACCAGCAGCAAGCGGTGCAGCAGCCGTAAGGCAGCCCGGTGGGCGGTCAGAATGCCGGGCAGCTCATCCAGTTTGACGTGGGCTGCCAGCCAGACCGGGCGGCTGCCCAAGGTCTGCTGCATTGCGGAAAGCTCATCATCATTGCAGCCGGGGGGAATGGCAGATACGCGCAGCTTTGTCGCCAACTCCAGCCGTTCTGCGGGAAAGCCAATGCGGAGCAGGCGGTCCCTGACCGTCTTGGACGGGGTCATGATACAGCTCAGACCGTCCAGCATTTTCCGCCGCTGATCCGGCAGCCAGCGGCTGGTGCGGTGCGGTAGTTCGGTGTCGAGAAGGTCGGCCAGCAGCACGCCGGTTCCCTGGTCGCGCAAGTGTTTCAGCATGACTCGCCTGTTTGGCGTGCCGGTCCAGATACAGGCATCAGGCTGCCAATGTGCCGCAAATGCACGGGCTTCCGCCAATGTATCATCAGCCAGCGGGCCGGTCGGGATATCGCAGCCGACAGTGCCGGTCAGACGCAGGTCAGGGTCCCAACTGGCCAGGACCGACAAGTCAGGGCGCAGGGACTTCAGGCGGCGTCCGATATCACAGAGCGCCAGATAGCGTTCAGGTGTCGTTGCATGCACCCACAGCAGTTCACCCCGGGGGCGGGGCTGCAGCACGGAGGAGCGGCCGGTGTTACTGGTTCGCCGTTGCATCTGGTTCGATTTGATTTTTCCGGCCCAAGGTATCTGCAACATGCGGGTTTGTCTGTGAAAAGTTTTTATGTCAGCCGCGACACAGCGGTTGAAGGCGCTTAAGCCCGGAAACGATCAATGTCCAGCAATACCAGGGCTGGATGGATCGAGGGCTGCCGCCAGTTTCCCGTGCAGAATGCGATTGCCGGCGATCACGCCATTCAGCCGCGGGAGACGGTTGTTGAACCGCAAAGAGCTGCCAGAGCGGTCGGTGATGACGCCGCCCGCCTCGCGCAGCAGCAGATCGCCTGCGGCAATGTCCCACTCCCAGCTGGGGCGCAGGGTCAGCATGGCCCCGAACCGGCCGTCGGCCACCTTTGCCAGCCGATAGGCCAGTGAAGGCCGGTAGCTGCGGATGAAGTCAGGCGGGGTGCCGCCCAGCCAGTGATGCGCCTGCAGGTTGGGTTTGGCAGCCAGGATTTCTGCGCTGGCAAGCACGGCGGCTGAGGAAACCGTAACCGGGCAGCCGTTGCAGGTCGCACCTTGCCCTTTGGCGGCGGTGAACATCAGCTCCCGTTGCGGCAGGTAGGTCACGGCGGCTGTTATTTCGCCCTGTTCCGCGACCGCGAAGGAATGCGCCCACGTACGGGACCCTTCGGCAAAGCTGCGGGTGCCATCGATTGGGTCAATGATGAAGACCCGATCGCAGGACAGGCGATCGGTATTGTCCTCGCTTTCCTCCGACAGCCAGCCATAGCCGGGCCGTGCCTGTTGCAGCATGTCCTCTAGCATGGCGTTCACGGCCAGGTCGGCCTCTGTCACAGGGCCAGCACCGTCAGGTTTGTCCCAGCGTTTCGCGCTTGGGCCCGAGTAGCGGCATGCGATGTCTCCGGCTTGTTCCGCGGCTTTGACAAGCAGGGGAAGGTCAGTTGCCGGCAAGAGTCATTCCTTCGATCAGAAGGGAGGGGACCAAAGTTGACAGATGCTTTCGGGCATCATTGGCGGGTATGATCCGGCGCAGCATATCATGCAGGTTTCCCGCAATTGTGCATTCGTTGACCGGATAGGCAATTTCACCGTTTTCCACCCAGAACCCCGAAGCCCCGCGGGAGTAGTCGCCCGTATTCGGATTGATGGTGGAGCCGATCATCGAAGTGACTAGCAGGCCGGTGCCCATTTGTGCCACCAGATCTTCGCGAGTCGCGCTGCCTTCAGTCAGCGCAATGTTCCACGTGGAAGGAGAGGGTACACCGCCGATGCCGCGGGCAGCGTTGCCTGTGCTTTCCAGACCCAGTTTGCGGGCAGACGCCAGATCCAGCGTCCAGCCGGTCAGCACGCCCTTGTCCACCACGGTGCGTTTGCGGGTGGCGAGCCCTTCACCGTCAAAGGGGCGGGAGCCGGAGATCCGTGCCCGGTGCGGGTCCTCGATAACCGAGAGTGCCTCGGGCAGCACTTGCTGGCCCAGAGAATCTTTCAGCCAGGAAGAGCCACGGGCAACCGCAGCGCCATTTGCAGCGGACAGCAGGTGGCCGATCAGAGAGGAGGAGATCCGTTCATCAAACAGCACCGGAAAACTGCCGGTGTCGGGTTTGCGGGCTCCGAGCCGGGCGACCGCGCGCTCACCTGCGGTTTGGCCGATCTCAGCAGCGCTGCGGAGATCAGACTGGAAAGTTCGGGAATCGCCGTCGTGGTCCCGTTCCATTCCGGTACCTGTTCCCGCGATTCCGGTGCAGGACAGTGATCGGCCAGTGCGTTGATAGCCGCCTGAAAATCCATTGGTGGCTGCCAGATGCACAATATGGCGGCCGTATCCGGCGGCGGCGGACTGCACCTGTGTGACGCCGTCTACTGACTGACAGGCAGCTTCAGCAGCCAGAGCGTCTTCTTGCAGGAAGGCCGGCGCAGGCTCGCCGCTTGGGTCTTCAAGCTCCAGCGCTGCCAAATCCCAATCTTTGGCCAGCTGGGACGGATCGGCGAGGCCTGCATAGGGATCTTCCGGTGCCTCCTTGGCCATGGCAACGGCCCGTTCGGCCATGGCCGCGATGGTTTCGGGCCGCATGTCAGAAGAAGAGACCAGCGCCTGTCGTTTGCCGATAAACACCCGCAGGCCCAGATCCGTGCCTTCCGAACGTTCCGCGTGCTCAAGCTTGCCCTCGCGGACTTCGATGCTGAGGGAACTGCCTTCGGCGGCCATGGCATCGGCTGCATCGGCGCCAGCCTTGCGGGCGGCATCAATCAAGGCGTGGCAAAGCGCTTCGGGAGACTGGGTCATGGGCACCTTCTGTTCTGCTCTCCTACAGAGCTATCCAGTGCCGGCTCATGCCGCAAGGGCGGGTTGCAAAAAAGGAGCCGCACGAGGCGGCTCCTGATCAATCCCCGAAGGGAATTTGATGGTTATTTTATGCGCTGGCCATTGGCGAGAATCTGGCCGTCCTCGGAGATTTCGATCTTCGAGGTCAGTGTGTCTTCACCTTCGCCCGGCACTGCCAGCATTCCCATCATCATGCGCGCACCCATGGCGTCACCGTCCGACATCAGGCCCATCGAGATCAGCTTGTCGATCAGCGTATTTGCGCCGGTCAGTTTCAGATCAGCCGCGCCTGCTGGCGCCGGCATGCCGTCAAAACTGGTCAGGTCATCGTTGTCGAAAGTGAAGTCACCGGTGCCGGTTAGTTCGGCGCCAGCAGCAGAAACCTGCAATTGCTTCACGGACAGCGCGTTCAGCTCACCCGGCTGTTCTGCGCCCATTTCCACGGCTTCCAAGGCTTCGGGGTCAAACAGGTCAAACAGTACCTTGCCCTTGCCAGCCAGATCCAGAATGACGGTCGCCGGGTCATGCGGCAGCTGGCCGGTCGGGTCAACCATGCCCCACAGCATTTCCGGGACTGCAAAGTCCCGCAGGGTGATGCCAAGGGCGAAGTCCTGCTCCTCTTCGGATTTGGCAAGCGGCATCATCAGCTTGAAACCGGTCTCCGCCATGCTGAGCGCCAGCGGGAAGGGGATCTCGGAACCGGAAATGGTCACATTGGTGGCGACTTGCGAGACGTCGTATGTCAGATGCTGCTTGTCCATGGACACGGTGAAAGCGCCGCCTTGCGAGTTGCTTTCCATCGCGAAGTTGTCGCTGCCATCCACACCGGAGACCGAGCCGTTACCGCCAGTGAAGTTAAAGGTGCCGTCAAAGGCAAAACCTGCTTCCAGCAGCGCGGCCATATCCGGGCTTTCCAGCCCTTCCGGCACGGTGCCGGTGCCGGTGAAGCTCAGCCCCTGAAGAGCGCCTTTGAAAGACCCGGTGCCTTCACCCTCGGGGTCGTTGAAACCCATGTCATAGCTGAGGCTGGAAGCCGTCATCGATTGTGCATAGCTGCGCCCATTGGCAACTGTCATCGTGCTTTGGGAAGATACGTCGTTCATCTCGACCTGCACCTTCGCCACTTCCGGCGGTACGGTTTCACCGTCGGCAGACAGCCCGTCCAGCGTCAGGCTTACTTGGGATGAGCTGTAATCATAGCTCATGTTTTCGGCATCGCCGGCCACCTTGATCGGAGAACCGTCGTGGGAATAGATCAGTTTGCCTGCAAAGGATTCGCCGTCGCCAGAGAATTCAAAACCCATCGGAAATTCGGGGGGCATCACCACATTGACGGTGCCGTCACCGTTTTCGACGAACTGGATTTCCGGGAAGCTGACCGTGGCGGAGCCGTCTTCTTCAGGAACAGGCATGGACATCGACACGTCAGAAACGGTCAAGGTGCTGCCCGAAACCGCCTCAGTCCCGGAAACGGTGTAACCGGTGCCGGTCAGATACGCCTTCCAGTCAGCCCAGACTTCCTGGGCGCTGAGGTCGGCAAATGCGCCTTGGGCGGACACAACCAAAATTGCCGCTGCGGCGCCGCTGCGCGCAAAAAAAACGGACATAAGAGAACCTTTCTCAGTAAGAAAATTGCAAACATCGTCGGTCCCTCGGGCAGTGCCGTCAAGGGGGCCTTGGGCTGGACCGTTCCCCCTAACCGCAGTACCACATGGGTTATCAGTCACTTGGAGGGACGGCGGATGAATTTCAACGGGAAAACAGTTGCAATCACAGGGGCCAGCCGCGGTATCGGTGCTGATGCGGCCCGGCTGTTCGCAGCGGCGGGCGCCAATCTGGCCTTGCTGGCAAGGAGTTCGGATGCCTTGAAGGTGCTGGCAGAAGAGATCGGCGGAAATGTGCTGACCTTTGCCTGCGACGTGTCGGACTACGGTTCGGTGGAGGCCGCGCTGGCCAAGGCGCATCAGGAATTCGGCAGCTTGGACATCCTGATCAACAACGCTGGCGTGATTGAACCGATTGCCCGCCTTGAGGAGGCGCAGCCGGATGACTGGGGCAAGCTGATCGATATCAACCTAAAAGGGGTGTTCAACGGTATGCGTGCGGCGCTGCCGCTGATGAAGCCCGCAGGCGGCGGCACCATTATCACCGTCAGCTCCGGTGCGGCGCACCGGCCGCTTGAAGGCTGGAGCGCTTATTGTTCCTCTAAGGCGGGGGCTGCTATGCTGTCCTCTGCTCTGGATCTGGAGGAGCGCAGCAATGGTATCCGCGCTATGGGGCTGTCTCCGGGCACCGTTGCCACCCAGATGCAGCGCGAGATCAAGGCCAGCGGCATCAACCCGGTGAGCGAGCTTGAATGGGAAGACCATATCCCGGCTGCATGGCCCGCACGGGCCTTGATGTGGATGTGCACAGCGGATGCAGATGACTGGATCGGCCAGGAAGTTTCATTGCGCGAGGACAGCATCCGCCAGCGTGTGGGGCTGAAATGATCGGGCTGGAGATTGCGGAAAACGGGCTTTGGACCGTCACCATCAACCGCCCGGACAAGGCCAACTCGCTGACCGGGGCGATGCTGACAGAACTGGCGGAGATTGCCGAGCGCGCGCAGGACGCCCGCGGGTTGATTCTGACCGGCTCGGGCAAAGTGTTCAGCGCCGGGGCTGACCTGGATGAGGCCCGCGCGGGACTGGCGACGTCTCCAGTGTGGGAGCGTTTGTCGAATGCGCTGGCTGCAGTGCCTTGCCTGAAAGTGGCGGCATTGAACGGGACGCTGGCAGGTGGCGCCAATGGCATGGCGCTGGCCTGCGACATGCGCATTGCGGTGCCTTCGGCCAAGTTTTTTTATCCGGTCATGAAGCTTGGTTACCTGCCGCAGCCCTCCGATGCGAAACGGCTGGCAGCGCTGATCGGGCCTGCGCGCACCAAGATGGTCCTGGCGGCGGGTCAGAAAATCACCGCGCAAGAAGCCTATGACTACGGGCTTGTTGACCGGATCGTGGAACCGGAAGTGTTGATGGAAACCGCGCAAGATCTGTTGGCACATTCGCTGGAGGCCAAGCCGGAAATTGCGACCGGCATCCTGGAGATGTGCCGGTGAAACGGCTTTCCGGCGTCCGGTTGAAGGTGGAAGATCCCGCAGGGCTTGCGGGCTTTTATGCCAAGGTGTTTGGCATGGAGATACGTGAGGAGGGCGGCGCGTGGCGGGCAGGATATGCAGGGGAGGATGCGGATTTGATCCTGTTGCCCGGCGGGAGAGCGCTCCCGCATTCACGGGAGGAACGCTTTTGGAAAATCGGCATTTGCCTGCCTGACCTCGATATCGCCTGTGACCAGCTGCGCAGGGCAGGCGTGGAGGTGTCTGCGCCGCACCAGTTTCGCGACATCGGCTATATGGCGCATCTGCACGATCCTGAAGGTTTTGCGATCGAGCTGTTGCAGCATGATTTTCTTGGCAACCGGCCCGAAGGTGCGGGCGATCCGGCGCGGCGCTTGGGCGGCGGGGCGCATGTGGGGCAGGTCACCCTGCGGACAGGCCGCATTGCAGCCGAGCTTGAACAGCATGCGGACATGAAGCTGCTGTCGGTGCAGGATGTGGCGGAGTTCGGCTTTGACCTGTATTTTCTGGCCTATACGGATGAAACCCCGCCGGAGGCGGACCTGAAAGCTGTGGCCAACCGGGAATGGCTGTGGCGGCGCCCCTATACGACGCTGGAATTTCAGCACATCGCAGGTGCGCAGTTGCGCGGCAGCCCGGCCTTTCAGGGGCTGGAGATCAGCTAGCGTTTACGCCGTTTGCCAGGAACCCGGGAGCGGAACCCGGGCGGGCGTTTCTGCACCCAGGCAATGAATTTTGCCAGCCGGGGATGAGCGTGCAGCGCTTCGGGCGTGTTGAATTCACGCGCCAGTTCCGCTTCGGTCAGCGTGGCATGGATTTCGCGGTGGCAGATGTCATGCAGCAGAACGGTAGGTCCGCCCTTGCCTCCTTTCAGTTTTGGGATCAGATGGTGCAGGCTTTGCGGTGTATCTTTTGGGATTGGGCGGCCGCACAGCGGACAGACCGGATCAGACATGCACGGGCCTCTATTGGTTTCGTGCGGGCACTAGACACGCTGGCGGCAAGGGCTGGCAAGGGGATGGTATGACAGAGGCGTGGGATGCGGTGGTGATCGGTGCTGGGCCCGCGGGGCTGATGGCGGCCGAAGAACTGGGCCGCGCTGGGCACCGTGTGCTGGTTGCAGAGGCCAAACCATCCGTCGCGCGTAAGTTTCTGATGGCAGGTAAGTCCGGCCTGAACCTGACCAAGGATGAACCGTTTGAGCAGCTGATCGCGCAATACGGTGAAGCTGCGGGTTGGCTGGCGCCCATGATCCGGCAGTTCGATGCGCAGGCCGTTCAGGACTGGGCACAGGGGCTGGGGAGCGCGTTGTTTACCGGCTCCACCGGTCGCGTGTTTCCCAAGGTGATGAAGGCGTCACCATTGCTGAGATCCTGGCTGGGGCGTTTGGACGGATATGGTGTGCAGATCCGCAGCCGCTGGCTTTGGCAGGGTTGGGAGGGCGGCAATCTATTGTTTGATACTCCAGACGGTCCGGTTCAAATCAGGGCAGGGGTGACTGTTCTGGCGCTTGGCGGCGCAAGCTGGGCACGGCTCGGCTCGGACGGGGCTTGGGTGCCGCACCTGATGGAAAAAGAGGTTGAGATTTCGGTCTTCAAGCCGGCCAACGCCGGGTTGCTGGTGGACTGGTCCAGCCACATGACGTCTCAGTTCGGCCAGCCGCTCAAGGGCATTGCGCTGCGGGCAGGCGGTTTGACCTCACGCGGTGAAGCGGTGATTTCGCAACGCGGGTTGGAGGGCGGCGGCATTTACGCCATCTGCGCTGCAGTGCGGGAGGGCGCCCCGCTGCATCTGGACCTGCTTCCGGATCTGGAGGTCGCCGAGGTTGCCCGCCGCCTGTCCCGGCCGCGCGGCAAGGCGAGCCTCTCTAACCACCTGCGCAAAGCCTTGAAACTGGGGCGGGCAGAGGCTGCGATGCTGCAGGAGTTCAGCCGACCGCTGCCGCAAGAAGCACAGCCACTGGCGCGGCTGATCAAAGCGCTGCCGGTGAGACATGCAGGTTTGCGACCGATGGACGAGGCCATTTCGACAGCTGGCGGCATTTGCAGATCCGCAGTGGATGACGGTTTGATGCTGAAACAGATCCCCGGAACATTCTGCGCCGGGGAAATGCTGGACTGGGAGGCCCCTACGGGAGGGTATCTGCTGACGGCTTGTCTGGCCACGGGCCGATGGGCTGGCCAGGCAGCGGCCGGCTATCTGGAGAGTGCTGCAACCCGCTGAAACGCCGGGCGTTCCCGCATCCGCTTGCCGTAGTCCTGCAGTTTTTCATTTTCGACCGGAAAATTGGCACTGTGCGCCCAGTTCAGGCAGTGGGTGCAAATGATGTCGGCAAGGGTGAACGTGTCACCTAGCAGAAAGGGACCCGCCATCATGTCGCCAAGCCGGACTAGATTTTGGGCAAATTCCCACTTCAGGCTGGCTTTCACCTCTGGCACCCGCTGGTCTTCGGGCAGGATGAAACTGTGGCGGGCCGCCGCCCAAAGAACAGCATCGATTTCATCCAGCAGCAGATGCGTCATCGCGTCCTGCTGGGCCCGGGCCACTGTTCCTGCGGGGGCCGTCAGTGCACCGTGTTTGTCGGCCAGATAGGTCAGGATAGCAGTGGAATCGGTGATAACCTCACCTTCGGTCTCAAGTACCGGCACCTTGCCTGAGACATTCAGCGCTTGAACCTCCGGGCTACGGGGGCCGTGCCGGTTCAATTGGTAAGGTACACCAAGCTCTTCAAGAGCCCAAAGAACCCGAAAAGTGCGGGTGAGCGGAATGCCCGTGACCGTATACATTGCTTCTCTCCAGTTGTTCCCAGTCAAGATGGGAAGCATGGAAGCGTGCATCAAGCAGGACGGTGCGTTACTGGATCAACGTGCGCGGCTCAGCATGGCGAGACGGATCAGAGCACGCTCCATCAATGCCAGAGCGGGGGCCGTCTGTCCGGCGGAACGCAGAGCCAGATCGGTATCGGTGATAATCGTCAGCGCAGTTTCCAGCCGGTTTGCGCCCCAGTTCTGGGCCTGCCGCAGCATCCGGTCCCGCCGTTTGCCGTAAAGCGGCGGGCGCAATTGACCAATGCCCTGGGCTGGGCCGCCAGGAGCGGCAGCAATGGTATAGAGCGTTCGGAAATGCCGTGTTGCGCCAATGCATAGCGTCACCGCGTTGGTGCCCTGCGCCTGCAGGCGGCGTATCAGCGGGCCGATTTCAGCACTGCGCCCTTCAGCCACCACGTTCAGAACATCATCCAGTGCCGCCTCGGTCGATTGCGGGGCAACCGCGCCAATATCCTCAAGCGACAGCGGGCTGCTGTCACCGTGCTTGTATAGTGCGAGCTTCTCGATCATGCGGGAGAAATCGCCGGGGCCGATGTCATTGGCGATGTCCGTCAGCGCCGACATGCTGTCGCCAGGCACATCGCGGATACCGGCCTCGCCCAGAATCCTCTCGATCTCGGCACGTGAAGGCGGGTCGTCGTAAATCCCTGCTGCATAAGCGTTATTGTGGCTTTCAAAGGCTTTGCGCAGCTTGGAGGACGCTTTGAGCTGTCCGGCTGTCACCAGGATTTGCGCATCACCTGGCTGCCATTCCTCTAGTGCTGCGGTGATGGCCGGGGTGGCCGTGTCATTGGCACCTTCAACAAAGACCGCACGGACACCCGGGAAAAAGCCGACAGCTTTGACAGCATCCAGAAGCTGCGCCGGGTCCTTGCGCAAGTCGCTCCCTGCCAATCGGGTCAGGCGCATCTCCTCCTCAGCGCCGGGGCCCAGCAAGGCGGCCAGCACCTGCTGCCGTTTCAGCGATACCCGCATGGCATCAGCGCCATAGATCAGAATGCCGGTCTTGCCCGGGTCCGGCTTGGCAAAATAGCCCTCGGCCTCGCGCGGGGAGAGCTTCATTCAGCAGGCGCGGAGAGGTCCGCGGTTGCCAGGATCTGGGCCGTAATCTGGTCGGCAAGGATCACCATAAGCCGGTTGTGGGCGTCGCGCTCGCCGGCCAGGGTTTCCACCGTGGAGCCGGTTGCGGAATACCCGGTAAAATTCCGCACTGTGCCGCTGGAGGTGACTTTGCCGTCAGACTGACGGGTCAAGGCGTAATCAGCGGTCCCGATGACGGAATAGCGGGTGATTTCATTGTCGGCTGTAATCGCCTGACCTTCTTCCTGCGTGCTGAGCCTTAGGTCCAGCCTGTAGGCCGCACTGCCGCCGCGGCCGAGGCGCTGTTCCAAATGCTGCACCAGAAAATACGCATCAGAGCCTGACGCTCCGTCGATATCTTCCGGTGCTTGAATTTCAATTTTGCCATGCAGCTGTGAACCGGTGCCGCCGGGGGCGTAAACCGGGGTAAAGCCGCAAGCCGCTGCCAGCAGGGGCAGGGCCAGCAGCAAAGCTTTGGGGTTAAGCAACAACATTCACAATTCGGCCCGGTACGACGATCACCTTTTTCGGGGCGCCGCCATTCAGCGCCTTCTGCACAGCTTCGTGTGCAAGCGCCAGTTTTTCAACCTCTGCCTTGTCGAGATCCTTGGCGACCTCAATTTCACCGCGGCGTTTGCCGTTGATCTGGATCGGCAGGGTGACGGTGTTCTCGACCAGCATTGCCTCATCCGCAACCGGCCATGGCGCGGTGGCGACCAATCCTTCACCACCCTGATGGCTCCAGATGTCCTCGGCCAGGTGCGGGGTCATCGGCGCCATCAGCTGGGCCAGTGTCATGATCGCCTGTTTCTGCGCCTTGGCGCTGGCCTTGGATTTGGCCAGGGTGCTGGTGAAGGCATAGAGTTTTGCAATCGCCGCGTTGAAGCCAAAGGAATCAACACCCAAGGTCACGTCGCGGATGCATTTGTGCATCTCGCGCAGCAGTTCGTCGTCGCCTTGGCCTGCCGCTCCTGGGTCCATCTCGCCAATCCGGTCGCACAGATTCCAGACCCGGTTCAGGTGCTTATAGGCCGCCTCGGCGCCCGAGGCGGTCCATTCCACATCCCGTTCAGGCGGCGAATCAGACAGCACGAACCACCGTGCAGTATCGGCGCCGAAAGACGAGATGATATGCAGCGGGTCCACCACATTGTTTTTGGATTTGGACATCTTGGCCGACGGGATGATCTCTACTTCACTGCCGTCCTTCAGGAAGCCCTTGCCATCGCGCAGCTCTACTTCCTCGGGGTAATGATAGACCGGGCGACCCTGATCATTGGCTGTCTTGTAGATCGCGTGGGTCACCATGCCTTGGGTGAACAGCGCATCGAACGGCTCTGCCGATTTTTGGGGCAGGTGGCCGCAGATCTGCATCGCACGGGCAAAGAAGCGCGAGTAGAGCAGGTGCAGGATCGCGTGTTCAATGCCGCCGATGTACTGGTCGACGTTCATCCAGTATTCGGCCTCGGCCATGTCGGTCGGGGTTTCGGCGCGCGGGGCGGTGAAGCGGGCAAAGTACCAGGACGAATCGACGAATGTGTCCATGGTGTCGGTTTCGCGCTGCGCAGGTTTACCGCAGGACGGGCAGGCGCAGTTGCGCCAGCTCGGGTGGCGGTCCAGCGGGTTGCCCGGCACGGAAAAGTCGATGGCCTTGCCGTCTTCGTCATAGGGCAGGGCAATCGGCAGGTTCTCTTTCTTTTCCGGGACCACGCCGCAGTCTTCGCAATGGACGACGGGAATTGGGCAGCCCCAATAGCGCTGGCGGCTCAGGCCCCAGTCGCGCAGGCGGTATTTGGTGACGCCCTGGCCCCAGCCCGCGCTTTCCGCGAAATCGACAGTGGCGTTGATCGCCTCTTCGCCGGTGGCCTCTGTCAGCCCGGCAAAGTGATCGACCCAGCGGACTTTCTCGGTTTTCGGCGGCACAAAGGCCTCGTTTGCAACCGGAGAATCATTGTCCAGCGCAAAGAAGGTGTCGGTAACCGGCAGATCATACTTGCGGCAGAAGTCGAGGTCGCGCTGGTCATGCGCCGGGCAGGCGAAGATCGCGCCGGTGCCGTAATCCATCAGGATGAAGTTGGCGATCCAGACCGGCAGCTCCCATTCGGGGTTCAGCGGATGTTTGACCCGGATGCCGGTGTCATAGCCCAGCTTCTCAGCCGTCTCGATGGCTTCTTCTGTGGTGCCGCCCTTGCGGCATTCGGCGACAAAGGCTGCCACCTCTTCTGATTCGGCTTCCAAGCCTTTTGCAATCGGATGGTCGGGCGAAATGCCGACAAAAGATGCACCATTCAGCGTGTCGGGGCGGGTGGTGTAGACCTCAATCGCCTCGCCGCCGTCGGTGCGTTCAAACGAGAACTGCAACCCGCGCGACTTGCCGATCCAGTTTTCCTGCATCAGGCGGACCTTGGCCGGCCAGTTCTCCAGGTTGTCCAGCGCCGACAGCAGCTCTTCGGACATATCCGAAATCTTGAAGAACCATTGCGTGAGCTCGCGCCGCTCCACCAGCGCGCCGGAACGCCAGCCACGGCCGTTTTCAACCTGCTCGTTGGCCAGCACGGTCATGTCGACCGGATCCCAGTTCACCACGGCGTTTTTGCGATAGACCAGGCCCTTTTCCAGGAAATCGAGGAACAGTGCCTGCTGCTGGCCGTAATATTCCGGGTCACAGGTGGCGAACATGCGGGACCAATCCAGCGACAGGCCCAGCGGTTTCATCTGCTCGACCATGGTGTCGATGTTTGAGTAGGTCCAGTCCTTGGGGTGCCCGCCCGAAGCCATCGCGGCGTTCTCAGCCGGCATGCCAAAGGCGTCAAAACCCATCGGATGCAGCACGTTGTGGCCGGTGGACAGTTTGTAACGCGCAATCACGTCGCCCATGGTGTAGTTGCGCACATGGCCCATGTGCAGCTTGCCCGAGGGGTAGGGGAACATCTCCAGCACGTAATACTTCGGCTTGCCGCCGGTGCGTTTGGCCTGGAAAATTCCAGCCTTATCCCAAGCTTCCTGCCATTTTGCTTCGATTTCCGTGGCGGAGTAACGCGACATCAGAGCGGTCCTTTGCATGAAAACGCCGGGCTATTGGCCCGGCGTTCCTGATAATGGGGTTTGGCTGGTGATTCCAGAGGGCAGAAGGTCAGAGTTTTCCGTCAGCAATGCGCAGCTGGCGCGCACGCGAAAGAATCGCGTCTTCAACGGCGCGAGTGGTGCTGGCACTGACCGCGCCGCCTTTGGATTGCAGCGCGACGTTCAGGGATCGCGCATCAAGTGCCGGATCCTTGATGTGGATGGTCGCACGGTAGGAACGGCCGCCGCCGGGCGGGGTGCCGTAGCCAGTTACAATGACGCCGGTGAACGGATCGACGGATTGAACCGGCAAAAAGCTCAGCACATCCAGGCTGGCTGTCCAGAGATACCGGTTCACCTGCACGGTCTGATCCGGCTTGGCGTTTAGGAAATCGAAGACAGAGGATTTGGTCGCTGCCCCCTGGATCTCTTCTTTGTGGCTTGTTGTGCGCGCAGTGCTGGACGGTGTTTTTCCGCCCCGGCCGCCGCAGGCCGCAAGGCTGAGGCAGATCGCGCCGATCACTGTCACCCGCAGTGTTTTTCCGTATTTCATAACCGCTCCCGGAGCCATTTTCTGCGCGAACACCTAACGCAAGCGGTGTTGGCGGAGCAAGGGCTTTGGCTTCTATGACTCTGCTCCTGTGGGGTATTTTGAAGGTTGGATGCCTCTGGGACTGCGGATCGGAGCCGTTTCAGGCGTCTGGGTGGTGTAGACTGTGGCAAAGCTGCACCATCCCGGCCCGCATCGTTTCATGTGACTTTCCCAAGCCTTGCCAAAATGGGGGTGAAAGAGCGAAACCCCTTGGCATACCCACGCCGGATTCCCCGGTTTGGGCTGTGGAATAGAAAACCGAGGGAAAAACTATGAAAAAGGTTCTCTTCGCGACTACCGCGCTGATCGCCACTGCAAGCATGGCTGCTGCAGAAGTTCGCGTTTCCGGCTATGGCCGTTTCGGCCTGGACTGGAACGAAGCCAATGACGCCGTTGCTGGTCGTTCCGACACCAACATCACCAGCCGTTTCCGTCTGCAGTTCGACGCGTCGACCGAAACCGACGGCGGCGTGACTGTTGGCGGCCGTATCCGTGCCCAGGCAGAAAGCCGTGACGGCACCCCGGGTGTGGCAGCATGGTCCGCACCGCAGTTCCACGTCGCATACGGCGGCCTGCGTGTGAACGTTGGCAACATCTGGGGCGCGATCGACTCCGCACCGGGCCTGTACCTGAACACCACCTCTGTTGACACCGGCATCGACGGCATGGGCTTCAACTCCCTGGCCATCGGCAACGCCTTCAACTGGGATACCTTCACCTCCGCGGGCGCTGGCCGTAACGGCATCGAAGCGATCTACTCCGCAGGCGGCTTCACCGGCCACATCTCCTACTCGCAGTCGAACGGCGGCACCGTTGCTGGCTCCGCAGATGGCCTGCAGCGCACTGCGATCATGCTGAGCTACTCCTTCGGCGACTACTTCGTGACTGGTGCTTACCAGGACTCGAACGCTGTTGCTGATGACGAGCTGGGCTTCTTTGCGGTTGGCGGCGACTTCGGTCAGTTCGGTGCCACCCTGTCCTACGGTACCACCGACGCGAGCGACTCCATCACCCTGGCTGGTGATGTAGAGATCGGTTCTGCTTCGACCATCGTTGCATGGGTGAACTCCGCAGACCAGAACACCGCAGCTGGCCGTGACGGCACTGCCTTCGGCATCAACTACGAGTATGACCTGGGCGGCGGCGTGACCTTCGTTGCTGGTGCTGTAAGCTCGCACGCAGCCACCAACGAAAACTCCCTGCAAGCGGGTCTGCACTTCAGCTTCTAAGCTGAAGCACGCTTAGCGTGGTTTTCGGGGCGGGTTCCTTTGGAACCCGCCCTTTTCTTTTGCCTCTTAACATTTCCTAGCAAACAGTGTTTTTTGCGGCCAAACAGTGATGAGGCCGGACCATGCCGCTTGTAGAGATCAAATCCAGAATTGCCGAGGCCGAAAACAATGCGGGCCGTGTGCCGGGCAGTGTGCAGCTGATAGCGGTGTCCAAGGTACAGCCGAACGAACGGGTTGAGGCGGTGCTGGAAGAAGGTCACCGGTGCTTTGGCGAGAACAAGGTGCAGGAAGCGGCAGGCAAATGGCCGGGTTTTGCCGCGCAGTTTGACGGCATTGACCTGCACCTGATCGGGCCGCTGCAAACCAACAAGGCGCGTCAGGCAATGGACTTGTTTGACAATATTCATTCTGTGGACCGGCCCAAGCTGGCCAATACGATTGCCCGGCTTGCGCAGGAACTGGGAAAGTGCCCGGGACTGTTTGTACAGGTGAATACCGGCGAAGAAGAGCAGAAGGCCGGGGTGATGCCGTCTGATGCGGATGCCTTTGTTGCCGAGTGCCGCAAGCTGGACTTGCCCGTGAGAGGGCTGATGTGCATTCCGCCGGTGAACGAAGAGCCGAGCCTGCATTTTGCGCTGTTGGCCAAGATCGCCGAGCGCAATGGCTTGCAGGGGCTGTCGATGGGAATGAGCAGCGATTTCGAAAAAGCGATTGCTCTTGGCGCGACGCATGTAAGGGTCGGATCGGCGATCTTTGGCGATCGTACGTACTGACTTATAGCTTTGCCTAAGGTCTGGAGGCGTCAGTACGCAGCCAGGTCTGGCACTATAACCCTGGTGCCAACCTGCACCCGTGACGCGATCCAGTGAAGGTCAGCTCTGGAAAAGGCGATGCACCCTTCGGTTGGATAGCCGGGACGGCGCCATTGGTGGATGAAAATGGCTGATCCCCTGCCGGGGATCGCATCGGGCCAGTTCCAGTCGATGATCAGGATCAGATCATACAGCGGATCTGCCCGGCGCAGTTTTTCGTGGCTGAAAGCGCAGGGCGCCCGGACTTTCAGGTTATAGAAGTCATGGCCAACATCATCTGACCACAAATCGCCTGGTCCGATAGGTTCCGCCCAGGGGGCCGGGCGGGGTATCCGGTCGGGGCGGTAAAGCATGCCGGCAATTCTATGGGTGCCCACGGGTGTTGCGCCATCGCCTTCGCGTTTGTCTGCGGTTATGCCACCTTTCCCGATGGTGCATGGGACCACCCTGCCCCAAAAACGGACGCCGGCCGGTGTCAGGACCAGATCTGTGGGCGTCATTACAGCATATGTCCCGATTTGCGGGCCTTGGTGGCAAGGTATTGCTGATTGTGGGCGTTCTCCCCCACTTTCAACGGCACCCGTTCCATCACTTGAATGCCGGTTTTCTCCATCATTGCGATTTTGTTCGGGTTATTGGTCAGCAGCCGCACCTGCGAAAAGCCCAACTCTTGCAGAATGGCCGAACCCAACCGGAAATCACGCTCGTCGTCTTCAAAACCCAGACGGTGGTTGGCTTCCACCGTGTCAAAGCCCTGATCCTGCAGCGAATAGGCCCGCATCTTGTTGGCCAGACCAATGCCACGGCCTTCCTGGTTGAGATAGAGAAGAACACCGGCACCTTCCGCGCCCATCTGTGCCAATGCGCCGTGCAGCTGGGGGCCGCAATCGCATTTCAGTGAGCCGAGCACGTCGCCAGTGAAACAGGCGGAATGCAGTCGGGCAAGGACAGGCTTGGTTCGGTCCGGGCGGCCGATTTCCACTGCATAATGTTCTTCTGCACCGTCTTCTGGACGGAAGATGTGGAGCCGTCCAGCTTCCGCTGCCGTCATTGGCAGGCGGGCGGCAGCGACCGGGTGCAGCGGCGAGCTTTCGCTGAGAAGCGGAGCCGCGGCACTTTGGGAAATGGCGGTAAGCCCATGATGCGCGGCGAATTTATCGGCCTGGTCAAGCGGGATCAGGGCTGCGGCAGGCAGCAGCCGTGCGGATTTCACCAAGGCAATTGCCAGCCGGTGCAATTCTGAACTGCCGTCTCGCAAACTGGACAGCGGACCTTTCATTGGTGTGTTCAGATCGTTTGCCGGATCCGCCAGGGACTGAACCCAAGCCAGCCCTTCGGACATGGGAACATTCACCCGAGCAATATCCGTGTCATAAACCCGTGCCTTCAGTGTTTCTGCACGGCGGGCCGTCAGAGCCAAATCCAGCGGACCCAGGGCGCGCATCTCTGACAGGCGTGTCTCTGTCAGCGTCTCCACGGCTATGGCCAATGCGGCCTCCCCGCCATTGGTTAAAACCACTGGCAGGCCCATACGCAGATCGACCCGGGCGCGGGCCAGCAGTTCGATCATGGTGGGCATCAGGGTCATGAGGGGGATCCGGTGTTATTTTGTAACAAAGGCTCGCTGTCTTTACGCCTTAATGCAACGGATGTGAAACATTTTCCATGCCATGGACACGTCGGCGTGAGAGTTTTGCAGCAAATCTTGCCGTGGACGTAAGGGATGCGCATGTGTTGTCATGAGAACAGGAGAGCGAGCAAATGGCGCAACTGAAGAAAATTCTGCTGGTTGATGACGATGAAGATCTGCGCGAGGCCTTAAGCGAGCAGCTGGTGATGACTGAGGACTTCGACGTGTTCGAAGCGGAGAATGGTCAAACCGCGATGGAGCGCGCCAAGGAGGCCCTTTACGATCTGATTATTCTGGACGTTGGCCTGCCTGATACCGACGGACGGGAGCTGTGCCGTCTGATGCGTAAGCAAGGCGTGAAGGCACCGATTCTGATGCTAACGGGCCATGACACCGATGCGGACACCATTTTGGGTTTGGATGCCGGTGCCAACGACTATGTCTCCAAGCCGTTCAAGTTCCCGGTTTTGCTGGCTCGGATCCGGGCTCAGCTGCGGCAGCATGAGCAGTCAGAGGACGCGGTTTTTGCGTTGGGTCCGTATACCTTTAAACCTTCGATGAAGCTGTTGATCACCGAGGAAGAGCGCAAAATCCGGCTGACCGAGAAAGAGACCAATATCCTCAAGTTCCTTTACCGTTCCAGCGACGGGGTTGTCCCCCGCGACGTGCTGCTGCACGAGGTTTGGGGGTACAATGCAGGTGTGACAACCCATACTCTGGAAACCCACATCTACCGTCTGCGGCAGAAGATTGAGCCGGATCCGTCGAATGCGCGCTTGTTGGTGACGGAATCGGGCGGTTATCGACTCGTCGCCTGATGCTATTGGCTTGAGCCAGACCAAAGTGGAACCTCAGGTTCATCTTTGGAATACTCGTATCCCGCGCATATCCGGGTCATGATATGCACCTCCCTGTTGGACTTGGCCGGGTTTTATGCCCGGCCTTTTTTTGTTCCGGCAGGCTTGGAAGCAGGCAAAACACCGCTGGCGCTTCCGGGGCCGGGCGGGCAGTATCGCGCCCGAACCTGGATCACACAGCGAGGCGCGCGATGCCATTTACTCTTGCCACTTGGAACATCAACTCTGTCCGCCTGCGCGAACCGATAGTGCAGAAACTCCTGCAGGAGGAGGGGCCGGATGTTCTGTGCCTCCAGGAATGCAAGAGTCCGGTGGAAAAGATCCCGATGGAGGGTTTTGCGGCACTTGGCTACACGCATATGGTTGCCCGGGGCCAAAAAGGGTATAATGGCGTAGCGATCCTGTCGAGGTTGCCCATTGAGGATGTTGGCGACAAGGATTTTGCAGGTCTCGGCCATGCCCGCCATGTGGCAGGGCGGTTGGAAAACGGGGTTGTTGTTCACAACTTCTACGTTCCGGCCGGTGGCGATGTGCCGGATCGGGAGCAGAACGAGAAATTCGGCCAGAAACTGGATTACCTCACGGATATGAGGGACTGGTTCAATGCGGAAAAGCCTGAGAAAGCCATTCTGGTCGGGGATCTCAACATCGCCCCGCGTGAAGATGACGTCTGGGACCACAAGAAACTGCTGAAGGTTGTCAGCCACACACCCGTGGAAGTCGAGCATTTTGCCGATGTCATGGAGGCGGGCGGCTGGTCTGACGTGACCCGGAACGACATCCCGGATGGCCGTCTTTACAGCTGGTGGAGTTACCGCGCCAAGGATTGGGACGCAGCTGACAAAGGCCGCCGCCTGGACCATGTGTGGGCAACACAGGATATCAGGAATGCAGCGCACTCCAGCCGTGTCCTTCGTGATGCCCGCGGTTGGGAAAAACCCAGCGATCACGCGCCGGTTTTTGCAACTTTCGACCTATAATCGCAAATAGGGCACTCCCGCCTGATCTGGGCATCCAAGAATGCCCAGATCAGTTTCACATGGCACAGTGCTGCTCAGCGCAGCCAGTGGGCATAGTCAGGGTGTTTTCCCTGCATGTCCTGATAAAGCCACACCATCCGGTCCACGAACCACAGTTTGCCGCCAACCATCAGGACCAGCCCGGCAAGGGTGAATCCTGGGCTCAATGCCCACAGGCCAAGCGCCCAGGGCGCCACGCCGATGCCGGAAACCCAGGCGAGACCTTTCGCCCATTTTTCGTGATGCGGCGGGACCGCAACCTGTGCCCGGTTCAAAAACACTCTTTCACCGAACGTGCCGCGGGAAGCCCAGTTGTCTGTGCTGGCAGGGGCGGCAAAGGCGCGCGGGTTCCACCAGGTCCAAGCCAGTACCAGCAGAACCGGCAGCAGAGCGCCCCAGCCAAACCAGACCCGCGACCAGACAGCCAGGGTCATCAGCGGCAGCACCGACATCCGGCTGAAAACGCTCCAGGGGTTTGCGTGCCGTGCCCAGGCTGCGTTGTCCATCTTCATCAGTCGCTCTGACGCAGCAAACAGATCGAACCGGCGGCGGGCCATTGGCAAACTCCTCTCTTGGTTTCCTGCGCTCAGGATTCCATATAGGGGGCAAGTTCCAAGCGGAGAACAAACAGATGACCGAAATTCTTGGTAATGCCGCACCGGCAGATGACCTGATAAAAGACGTGACCGAAGCGACCTTTATGCAGGATGTTGTCGAAGCATCCATGCAAGCGCCGGTGATTGTGGATTTCTGGGCGCCCTGGTGCGGCCCTTGCAAAACTTTGGGCCCGATGCTGGAGGCTGCGGTTACCAAGGCAAAAGGCGCGGCCACAATGGCCAAGATCAATGTGGATGAAAACCAGCGCTTGGCCCAGGCATTGGCGCAGCAGGGGCTGCCGCTGCAATCGATCCCGACAGTTGTGGCTTTCGTGCAGGGGCGCCCGATCGACATGTTCCAAGGGGCTCTGCCTGCATCGGAAATCGAAGCTTTTGTCAAAAAAGTAATCGAGGCTGCGGGCGGCTCTGCTGACGGCGGTCTGGCAGAGGCTTTGGAAGCGGCAGAGCAGATGCTTGCTGAAGGCGCCGTTGCAGATGCTGCACAGACCTTTGCCGCGATTCTGGGTGAGGACGACAAAAGCGCTGCAGCTTATGGCGGTCTGGCCCGTGCACATATCGCGCTGGATGAACTGGATCAGGCCGAAGCGGTCCTGAACGGTGCACCGGCGGAGATTGCAAACGCAGCTGAGATCGAAGCGGTTTTTGCCCAGATTGAGCTGGCCCGCCAAGCTGAAAACGCTGGCCCGGTGGCAGAGCTGCGGGCTGCAGTGGAAGCCAGCCCGGATGACCAGCAAGCCCGTTTTGATTTGGCGCAGGCATTGCATGCGGCGGGTGACGCCGATGCGGCCGTGACGGAGTTGCTGGAGCTGTTCCGGCGTGACCGGGAGTGGAATGACGGTGCCGCCAAGGCGCAGCTGTTCACGATCTTTGACGCGCTCAAGCCGAATGACCCGGTGGTGCTGAACGGTCGCCGCAAACTCAGCTCGATGATATTTGCCTAAAACCGGGGCTGCGCTACTCTTTGTTCCATGATTCAGCCTGCTGATCTGCCGGACACGATCGCCGTGTTTCCCTTGCCCGGGGCGCTTTTGCTGCCCCGGTCCCGTCTGCCGCTGCATATTTTTGAGCCGCGGTATCTGCAAATGTTTGAAGATATACTGAAAACGCGTCAGCGCCTGATTGGCATGGTGCAGCCCTGTCCAACGCCGCAGGGTGACGGTGAGGAATTGCACAGCATTGGCTGCGCCGGGCGCGTGACCCAGTTTTCCGAAACTGAGGACGGCCGTTACCTGGTTACGCTTTCTGGAATCTCCCGGTTCCGGATTACCCGTGAGGCCAATGGTTTTGCACCATACCGGCGCTGTGATGTCAGCTGGACCGGGTTCGACCGGGATTTGGGACGCTCAGAGGCGGATGACACGCTGGACCGCCCGTCCTTCCTGGATCTGTTGGAACGGTTCTTTTCCGCTCGCAGCCTGTCGACTGATTGGGAAGCACTAAAGGATGCGGATGACGAATTGCTGATCAACTCGCTGGCGATGCTGCTGGAGTTCGATCCCGAAGAGAAACAAGCCTTGCTCGAGGCGCCCTGTCTTGCCACAAGGCGGGAAACGCTTGTCACTTTGATCGAGTTTGCCCTGCGCGGCGGCTCTCAGGAGGAAACTCTGCAATGACCGAAACACAGGCGCCTGCCTTTGACCGCCGTATGCTTGAAGCGCTGGTCTGTCCGCTGACTCAGACAGTGCTGGAGTACAATGCCCAGGCGCAGGAGCTTGTTTCCCGTGCGGCTAACCTGGCCTTCCCGATCCGCAACGGTATCCCGGTGATGTTGGTCGATGAGGCGCGCGAGCTGGATTAATCCGGCCCGCTGCACTCAGTTCCCCTAAATCGGCTGCCCTTTCAGCAGCCGGGGCATGTCGCCGGTCAGCCCTGCCGCTTCGCGGACAAAGCTGCGGCGCAGACCTGGAACCACACCTGCAAGCCCCATGCCAATGTCACGGCCTAGCCGCAGCAGCGGATTGTCATTGGAAAACAGTCGGTTGAACACATCCGTTGCTGCCGCCAGCGAGGCCGTGTCGAACCGGCGCCATTGCTGGTAGCGTTCCATCACCAGGGATGAACCGATATCTTCGCCACGCCGGGTGGCTTCGGTGATCACCTCAGCCAGTGCGCCAACATCGCGCAGGCCTGCATTCAGGCCCTGGCCGGCAATCGGGTGCATCCCGTGTGCGGCATCGCCGATCAGCGCCATACGGTCACCGATAAAGCTGTTGGCTATGGTCAAGTTCAACGGATAGGTAAATCGTTTCCCGACCAGGGAAATCTCCCCCAGGAAACTGCCGAACCTGGGCCGCAGTGCCTGGATGTATTGCACATCATCCAGTGCGTGAATCGCCTTGGCGGCTTTGGTGCTTTCGCTCCACACTATCGATGACCGGTTGCCCGGCAGCGGCAGGATGGCGAGCGGGCCGGGCGGCATAAAGAACTGATGGGCAATGCCGTGGTGCGGCCATTCATGGTCGATGGCGCAGACCAGTGCAGTCTGACCATAATCCCAGCCTGTCCGTTTGATGCCCGCGCGTTGCGCGGTGCCGCTGCGGCGCCCGTCTGATCCGACCAGAACCTGGCCGCGCAGTTCACCGCCATCGTCGAGCGTGACCGTCACGCCGGTTTGGTCGGGCGATTGCGCCACAACAGTGCGGCCCGAAACCAATGTCACGCCGGGCGCGTCTTTCATCGCTTGCAGGAAGGCACGGCGCAGGAAGCGGTCTTCGACCATGTAACCCATCGGACCTTCTTCCAGCTCGGCGTGATCAAAGTGGATGAAAAACGGGGATGGGCCCTGCCCTGCGTGGCCGTCCGTTACCTTGATCTCCAGCATAGCCTGCGCGTTTTCGCCGATATGCTGCCAGACGCCGGTCTGCTGCAGCAGCCGCTGCGAGGCCAGCGCCAGCGCATAGCCACGACCGTCGAAATCCTCTTCAGCCAATTTATCCGGTGCCAGCGTATCTACCACAGTAACGCTGTGACCGGTCTGTGCCAAAGCAAGGGCCAGCGCAGGGCCATTCAGCCCACCGCCAACGATCAGGATATCGGAGGTGTTTTTCATGCCCCGCAATATGCGCCTGCTGGCGGAATTGTCCATGCAGGAAGCGCGGGATTGTGCCTGCGTCCCGCTGCCGCTACCGTCACCGGCAGCTGCCAAGAGGAGGGATGCTGATGCAAGGCTGGCTGACGATGACTGCCGCGGAGCTGGGGCGCGGGATTGAAGCCGGTGAAATTGGCCCGGTGGCACTGACCCGCTGCTATCTGGATGCCATTGATGCACATCCGCTCAAAGACCGGATCTATACGCAAGTGACGCATGACCGTGCGCTGGCAGAGGCAGAAGCGGCGCAGAAACGTGTTGAACTGGGCCTGCGTCTCTCGCTGCTGGACGGGGTGCCAGTCAGCTGGAAGGATCTGTTTGACAGCGCAGGCACCGCAACTGAATCCGGGTCGGATCTGCTTAAAGGGCGGGTGCCGGACCAGGATGCCGCCGTGCTGTTCAATGCGACGCTTATGGGGACGGTCTGCCTCGGCAAAACCCATATGAGCGAACTTGCTTTCTCTGGCCTTGGCTTCAACCCGGTCAAGGAAACACCGCCTTGCGTGAATGATCAGGCGGCAGCGCCCGGAGGCTCGTCTTCCGGGGCTGCAGCCTCAGTGGCATATGGGCTTGCAGCTGGCGCAATAGGCTCTGACACGGGCGGTTCTGTCCGCATTCCTTCTGCCTGGAATGATCTTGTGGGGCTCAAGACAACCTCAGGCCGGATCACGCTGGAGGGTGTTGTGCCCCTGTGCCTGAAGTTTGATACCATCGGCCCGCTGGCCCGGTCAGTGGAAGATGCAGGTCTGCTGTTGGGTGTTCTGGAAGGAACCGCTGGGCCAGACCTGCGCAATCCCGGAAATCTCAAGGGATACCGATTTGCCGATTTGCAGAATGTGGCACAGGACGACCTTGACCCGAAAGTGGCCGCGGCCCACCGTGAAGCGTTGGCGAAGCTGAAAGACGCTGGGGTAGAAATTGTCCCACTGGAAGTCCAGGCTCTTGGCGAAGCCATGAAGCTAAGCCCGGTTCTTTATACCACCGAAGCTTACGGGTTATGGAAGGACGTGATCGAGGCGGCGCCGCAATTGATGTTCCCGGAAATTCTGGAGCGATTCCGCTCAGGCGCGCAGTTCAGCGGATCGGAATATGTTGCTGCCTGGGCCAAACTAGAGCAGTGCCGCATGGCCTGGGACCAGGCGGTTGCCGGGTTTGATGCGGTTCTCAGTCCAGTCTCGCCGATTCTGCCACCCAATCTGGAGCGGCTGCAAAGCGACCACGGCTATTATGTCAAATCCAACCTGCTGGCATTGCGCAATACACGCATTGGCAACCTGATGGGGGTGTGCGGCCTGTCGCTGCCCACCGGGACGCCGAGCTGCGGACTGCAAGTGCTGGGGCAACCCGACTGCGAGGAAGCGCTTTTGCGCATAGGGCGCGCGATTGAGACCGCCTTGGCCTGAAAGCCACATACAGCCTATCGGCAGCATCACCGGGTGGACGCATCGCTCTGCCCCCTGTAACCTGAGGCGCAAACGGGGCGCCAATGATCCCGTGATTGAGGCATAAGATATGGATTTTCCTGAGCGGTTTTCGAACCTGCCAGCCTATGCGTTTCCGCGCCTAAGAGCGCTGTTGGACCATCACACCCCGGGAGGGGAGGTGGTGCATATGACCATTGGCGAACCGAAACATGCGTTTCCGGCCTGGGTCACAGATGTCATCGCGGAAAATGCCGCCGGGTTTAACCAGTACCCAAACAACGATGGCACGCCGGAGCTGCGCGGCGCCATTTCAGACTGGATTGCCCGCCGTTATGGCGTGACCGCAAACCCTGAGACCCAAATCATGGCGTTGAACGGCACTCGCGAAGGGCTATACAACGCGGCCATGGCGCTGTGCCCGGAGCAGAAGAACGGGCAGAAGCCGGCAGTGCTGATCCCGAACCCATTTTATCAGGTCTATATGGTGGCGACGCTCTCTGTCGCGGCAGAGCCGGTTTTTGTGCCTGCGACCGCCGCCACCGGCCACCTGCCGGATTACGAGAACCTGCCCGAAGACGTGCTGAAACGCACCGCCGTGGCCTATATCTGTTCGCCTGCCAACCCGCAGGGGGCGGTGGCCTCGCGCGATTACTGGACGCGGCTGATCAGACTGGCCGAGAGGTATGATTTCCGCATCTTTGCGGATGAATGTTATTCTGAAATTTACCGCGATGAGGCCCCCGTGGGCGCGCTGACCGTTGCGCAGGATCTGGGCGCTGATCCTGAACGGGTGGTGCTGTTCAACTCGCTGTCCAAGCGGTCGAACTTGCCGGGGCTGCGCTCGGGTTTGATCGCGGGTGGGCCTGAGACCATTAAACGCGTGAAACAGCTGCGGGCCTATTCGGGTTCGCCTCTGCCTGCACCGCTGCAGGCGGCCGCGGTCAGGGTCTGGGCGGATGAGGCGCATGTGGCGGAAAACCGCGCGCTCTATCAGGAAAAATACACCATTGCCGACGAGGTCTTTTCCGGTCTCAACGGCTATATGGCGCCCGAGGCGGGATTCTTCCTGTGGCTTCCAGTGGAAAACGGCGAACAGGCCGCACTGAAGCTGTGGAAGGAAACCGGTGTGCGAGTGCTGCCCGGTGCCTATCTGGCACAGGGGGCACCCGGCCAGAACCCGGGCGAGACTTATATAAGGGTGGCGCTGGTTGCCCCCGCCGAGGACACCCGCAGGGCGCTGAGCACGCTGCGCGGCTGTCTTTACTGAATTCTGCTGAGCGGCCCTTGGCTGGGGGCCGCGCAGCCAAAACCAAGAACGGACAGGCCCGTGACCCCGCGGTGAACAGCGGGGCAGGGGCAAATGAAACGGAACTGAGGTAGGCATGGCATTTCAAACCCGCAGCCGCGATCCGCTGCTTGACAGCAACATGCAGGCGGCCATTGAAAAACGCGGCAAGGAACTGATCGGGATTGCCCTGATCCTGGCGGGGCTGATGGTTGCCGCCATGCTTGGCTCCTATACGCCGGAGGATCCGAACTGGACCGTGTCGACTGACGCGCCGGTGCAGAACTGGCTGGGCCGTCCGGGCGCCTCTGTCTCCTTCATCTTGATCACCCTGTTCGGCAAGGCCAGCTGGGCGCTGCCGCTGTTCCTGTCGGCCTGGGGTTTGCGTTTCCTGCTGCACAAAGGCGAGGACCGGGTGGTCTGGCCGCTGTTGCTGTCGGTGCCGTGGCTTCTGGTGGTGGCACTGCATATGGAAACGCTGAATGCCAGCGCCAGCTGGCAGCAGAATTACGATTTCGGCCTTGGCGGAATGGTGGGCTACACATTCTTGGGCGCTTTGCTGGCGCTGTTGCCGGTCGGGCTGCATTTCATGGTCAAAATTATGTCGCTGCTCAGCGCAGCAGGCATGCTAGTGCTTGGCAGCGTGGTGCTGGGCTTCACTTGGCCAGAGATGAAAAAGGGTCTGCACAAGGTCATGATTGGCCTGGTTCTTGGATATGGTGCCGTAGCTGCTTTGCTTGGCCGTGGCGCCTCCAGCGGGCTTCAGGCTGCGATGGCCTACCGCAAGGAGCGGGCCGAACGCGTGCATGACGACGGTATGGATGCCTATGCGGTGGCTGGCGATGACCCCGACATGTTCGAGGATTATACAGAAAATGCCTATGCAGCTGACAGCGCTGAGGAAGAGCCGGACATGCCCGCAAAGGGCGGGATTCTGTCTCGCGTTCCGGGGCTGATCCGCCGAACTGCACCGTCTGCACCGGTACCTGAGGAAAGTTATCCCGAGGACCACCCTGTGTCCGGCGACGAAGTATATGACGATGGGGCAGGCGGCGAAGACCGGATCTCGCAAAAAATCGCCAACGCCGTGCGGATCCGCCGGGCTGCCGAGACGCCGCCAGAGCTGGACCCGAACCTGCCGCTGACCAAAGGCCGCGGACAGCGTCCGGCACCGTTGATTTTCAACCCTTCAGCGGCACAGGACGGCCTGCCCTCCGAGCCGCCTCTGACCGCTGTTCAAGCGGAGGAAAAGCCGTTCAAAAGTGAACCGCCGCTGTCCTTGGAAGCACTTGGAGAGGGTGAAATTGACCGGCAAGCACCGCAGGCAACTCTCCAGCATGATGATGCCACTGGCGGGTTTGGCGAAGCGCCTCAAATGCTGACCCCGGATCACGTTCCGGCCGAAACTCTGCCCGATGCGGCCGTGCCGGTCCAGGAGACACCACAGGCAGTCAAGACGCCAGGGCCACGGCTGACAGTCGACCTGCCGGTGGCAGAGCCGCGTAAGCCGGTGGTGGAAAAACCGGTGCGTAAGCCAGTGCAGCCTTCGGCGCGGGCCAAGGCCGAGGCCCAGCCCAATCTGGCGTTTGATGACAGCAGCAGCACTGATTTTGAATTGCCGCCGCTGAACCTGTTGACCAACCCGGTGAGCATCGAACGCCACCACCTGAGTGATGAGGCGCTGGAAGAAAACGCCCGGATGCTTGAAACAGTTCTGGATGATTATGGAGTTAAGGGCGAAATCGTCTCTGTCCGCCCTGGCCCGGTTGTTACAATGTACGAACTGGAGCCTGCACCTGGCCTCAAAGCCTCCCGCGTGATCGGCCTGGCGGATGACATCGCGCGGTCGATGTCAGCGCTGTCGGCGCGGGTTTCCACAGTGCCTGGCCGCACGGTGATTGGTATCGAACTGCCGAACGAGAATCGTGAAAAAGTGGTTCTGCGGGAAATCCTGTCGTCGCGTGACTTTGGCGACGGCAACCATGCTTTGCCGCTGGCGCTGGGCAAGGACATTGGCGGTGATGCGATGGTCGCCAACCTTGCCAAGATGCCCCACCTGCTGATCGCCGGCACCACCGGTTCCGGTAAGTCGGTGGCGATCAACACGATGATCCTGTCGCTGCTGTACAAGCTGACGCCGGATGAATGCCGCCTGATCATGATCGATCCCAAGATGCTGGAACTGTCGGTCTATGACGGCATCCCGCATTTGCTCTCGCCTGTTGTGACCGACCCTAAAAAGGCGGTTGTGGCCCTGAAGTGGGTCGTGGGAGAGATGGAGGACCGCTACCGTAAGATGTCCAAAATGGGCGTGCGCAACATCGCCGGCTACAATGGCCGGGTGAAGGAAGCGCTGGCCAAGGGCGAGATGTTCTCACGCACGGTGCAGACCGGGTTCGACGATGATACTGGTGAACCGGTGTTCGAAACCGAAGAGTTCGAGCCCAAGACGCTGCCGTATATCGTCGTGATCGTTGACGAGATGGCTGACCTGATGATGGTTGCGGGCAAGGAGATTGAGGCCTGCATCCAGCGTTTGGCGCAGATGGCGCGTGCTTCAGGCATTCATTTGATCATGGCCACTCAGCGTCCCTCTGTGGACGTCATTACCGGCACCATCAAGGCAAACTTCCCGACCCGGATTTCCTTCCAGGTTACATCCAAGATCGACAGCCGCACCATCCTGGGAGAGATGGGGGCCGAACAGCTCCTGGGTATGGGCGATATGCTGTATATGGCAGGCGGTGCCAAGATCACCCGTTGCCACGGTCCATTCTGTTCGGATGAAGAGGTCGAGGAGGTAGTGAACCACCTCAAGCAATTTGGCCCGCCTGATTATGTGGGCAGCGTGCTGGATGGTCCGGCCGAGGACAAGGCCGACAATATCGATGCGGTGCTGGGGCTGAACAGCGGCGGCAACACTGACACCGAGGACGCGCTTTATGACACGGCTGTCGCCATTGTGATCAAGGACCGCAAATGCTCGACCTCATACATTCAGCGCAAGCTTGCGATCGGTTACAACAAGGCAGCACGCTTGGTGGAGCAGATGGAGGATGAAGGTGTCGTCTCTGCTGCCAACCATGTCGGAAAACGGGAAATTCTGGTTCCTGAACAGTGAACTGACGAAAAAATGCCGATGCCGGGGGCTTCGAGGCTCCGGCATCTTCACTTCTGCAGCCGCGCGCTTATGTTGAGCCCATGAAACGGATTGCACTTGCGCTTGCGCTGACCCTTCTGGCCCCCGCATCCTGGGCGGCAGAGAAACTGAGCCTGAATGAGATTTCCCGCTATTTGAATGGGATTTCCACGGCGTCGTCGCCTTTTACCCAGATCAATGATGACGGCAGCCTGTCCACGGGCAAATTGTATATGCATCGGCCGGGCCGCATGCGGTTTGAATATGAGGGCAAAGGTGGCGGAACCGTGGTGGCGGGTGGCGGTGCCGTCGTGATCCATGATCCGAAATCCAACCAACCGCCTGAGACCTACCCTTTGAAGCGCACACCTCTGTCGATCATTCTGGACCGCAAGGTTGATCTGGGGCGGGCCAATATGGTGGTGGGACATGGTTTTGACGGCACGTCCACTATTGTGCGGGCGCAGGATCCGCAGAACCCGGACTATGGCAGCATCGAGATGATGTTCACAGGCAACCCTGTAGAACTGCGAAAATGGGTGATCCATGACAGCGCGGGTGGCCAGACAACTGTCATTCTTGGGGCGATGGAAACCGGTGTGAAGCTGTCTTCCAGCCTGTTCACGAATAGCGGCAGATCCCGCTGAACTGCCAAAGTTGTTTTCCTATGGTTCGGCTGGATGAAAAGCTCCGCCTCGTCTGAAAACGTCTGACGCCTCGGGCGCGTGCCAATCCGGCATTCGCGGTTGCTTGGCAAAGCAACACTTCTGGCGCCCGGGATCAGCCGGGCTACCAGTCGCTCTTTCCAGATAGCTGGAGGACAGAGTGTCAATTTCCGGCTTGCGCCGGCGTCAGCGGAATTGTCGGCAGGTGGCGAGCTGTGCTTGGTAGGTTTGCGCCCGCGTCTCAACCTGGCCTGCGACACGCATCAGCCAGGCTTTGGAACGGTAGCTGCCGCGTGAATAGCCAGTGTGGCCTTCGTGATATGCGAGATACTGATTGCGGGCATCATAAAGAGGGATGCCGTTCTTCTCGAGGCTCTGGCGCATATACCAGCCCATGAAATCTGCCGCATCGCTGATCCGGTCGCGTTTGGCCCGGCGTCGGCCAGTATCGCGGCGGTAGTCATCCCAAGTGCCATCCAGTGCCTGGCTGTAGCCATAGGCGCTGGATTGCCTTCCGACCGGAATTACGCCCAGCAAGTACTGGTGCGGTGTGCGGGCATCGCCACGGAACCGGCTTTCGTGATAGATCGTCGCCATCTGCACATGCACCGGCACGCCCCAGCGGCGCTGGGTTGCACGAAAGGCCTTTAGGTACTCTGGCCGCTGCTGGATGATGCTGCAGGCATTATCCAATTTGCGCGGCGGCGCTTTGTGCCCGCCTCCGCAAGACGCAACCGCCATGAGGAGAACGAGGGCGCTGATTAATCTGCTCATTGCCTCTGCCCATTTTTGTTTTGGGTATCTTTTGCGGCAAGTTTAGCGGATTGCAGCAGGCGAGGAAATCATAATTCCAAAACCGGAAACCGCCGCAGCGAAGATCCGAGCTTGGACAAGACAGCCTGCGGCTTGACTATTCTTTACCGACAGATGAAATCCCACGTGGGTGGCTTGGTGGTTGTCCAGATGAATCCACGTTGCCGGACAGAATTTTCGTCACTGTCAAGACGAAGTCCACAGTTTGTTTCCCCGAAAATTTGCTTCAACGGTTGGACATTTCACCGGCGTACGCGCTATTTAGATAGGGTAAGGGCAACAAGGCCATGATGAGAACACGCGCGAAATACAATCTTGGGCAAGTCGTCCGCCATCGGAAGCATCCTTTCCGCGGCGTCGTCTTTGACGTCGATCCGGAGTTCTCGAACACCGAAGAGTGGTATGAGGCCATTCCGGAGGACAGCCGTCCTGTTAAGGATCAGCCGTTCTATCACCTGTTGGCAGAGAACGACCAAAGTTACTATGTGGCTTATGTCTCTGAACAAAATCTGGTTGCGGATTACTCGGGTGAACCCGTGGAACATCCAGATGTGCCCGAAATGTTCGGGAATTTTGATGGCGCCGCCTATGCGCTGCACTATCAGTTGAACTGATTCCCTCTCAGACTGGCAGGCTCTTCCTATCAATATCCCAGCGCACAGCCGTCCTTGCGCGGGTCGCTGGCGCCTTCCAAGATACCTGAAGCATGTATGCGAACCGCCTGTGCACCGCCCAACGGGGTGTCCGGAATCTCAATTTCATGCCCCCATGCGGCAAGCTGCCGGCGGACCTCATCTGAATAACCTCGTTCTATCTTCAGCTTGCCGCCGTCGGCAAAACTGCGGGGAGCATCAATTGCAGATTGCAGGTCCATGCCGAAATCCAGAAGGTTCGTAACCAAGCGGGCATGGCCTGTGGGCTGATATCCGCCGCCCATTACTCCAAAGGGCATGATCACGTCGTCATTCTGCTTCAGCATTGCAGGGATGATTGTATGCATCGGCCTTTTGCCGGGCCCCAGCTCGTTTGGGTGGCCTGCCTCCAAGGTGAAGCCCGCACCGCGGTTTTGCAAAAGGATACCGAATTTTTCTGACGCGATGCCGGAGCCAAAGCCATGAAAAATGGAGTAGATCAATGAAACTGCCATGCGGTCTCTGTCCACGACCGTGATGTAAACCGTGTCCTTGTGCACTGCTTCTGTCAGTGCGGGAAAGGCGGGCGTGGCGCGTCTGGGGTCGATCAGGGCTGCAAGCTGAGCAGAGACTTCCGGCGCCAGCATGTGCGCCAGCCGTGAAGTATGATCCGGATCCGCCAGAAACCGGTTTCGCGCATCATAGGCCAGTTTGGCGGCCTCGGCTTCGATATGCGCCCGCTCTGCGCCAAATGGATCCATAGCTGCGAGATCGAAGTGTTTGAGGATGTTTAGAAGCAAAATCGCTGTGGCGCCCTGCCCATTTGGGGGATGCTCGGCTAAACCCGCGCCCCTATACTGGCCTTCGACGGGTTTCGCGGCAATGCTGTCAGCTCTGGCAAAGTCGTGCAAAGTATGTGTGCCGCCTTGCGCTGACAGCGCGGATACCATGTCTTCAGCCACTTCTCCGGAATAGAACGCCTCGCGCCCATGCGCTGCAATCCTGCGCAGAACTTCAGCCTGGCCGGGCGCGCGGAACATGTCTCCGCAGCGCAAGGGTTCACCGTTTTTCAAGTAATGGTGGCGCGCGGCACCCTGTAGTGTTCGGGAACTGACTTGCCAGTCAAAGGCGATACGGGGAGAGACTGGCACGCCTTCTTCAGCGTAGCGGATGGCTGGCTGCAGCAGAACATCCAGTCCAAGGCGGCCTTCGGTGTCTGCCAGGCGGCAGAACGCATCAATTGCGCAGGGGATCGTGACGGCCTCTGCGCTGTCCAGCGGAACCGTCTTCAGGCCACGTGCCCGAAGAGCGGCCGCATCGGCTGTCGCAGGGGCGCAACCGGATCCGTTCAGGGCCCGGATTTCTTGCCCGGGGCGTGAATGGAGGACGAAGCAATCGCCGCCAATCCCGGTCATCTGCGGTTCGCAAATTCCCAGTAGAATGGCGCCTGACAGAGCTGCATCCATGGCATTTCCGCCGCGCTTTAGCATGTCCAGTGCCACGTCAGCTGCCAATGGATGCGAGGTGGCGCACATGCCATTGGCTGCGAAGACAGCCGAACGCCCTGGCAAATGAAAATCCCGCAATCGCTTGCCTCCTGTTTCAATACGCCAAGCCTAGGGAAGGGGTGCATTGGAAGGCAATCATCAACAGGGGCCGTCCTTTGGGAACGGAGCGTCACATCTGGAATAGAGGGAGAGAGCTGAAGTAGATGTCCCCGGTGCCGTGTTCTGGTGGGGGCAAGAACACACGGCACCGGGGGAAGCTTGTTTCAGCTACAAGTAAGGTTTCGCCTATACATTTGGCTGCGGCGGGTCAGGAATGGGGCGCAATCGTGGCAAAGCGTTAAAGTTTCGCCTAAATGGTTCCCACGCTGGGCAGACAATAGCGGCTTCAGGCTTCGGCAGGCGGATTCGTAACCTGGATCTCAAAACAGAGCGACAGATTATTGTTTCCCTTGGAACGCTCATACTGCACCTGGCTTGCCAGCTCCCGGATCAGGAACCAGCCAAATCCGCCTTCGGGCAGGTTTGAGACCGGTACATTGATATCAGCTGCGGTTCCATCAGGCAGCTGTTCATTTGGATAAGGGGCGCCTGCGTCCTGAATGTCGATCCGCAACTGCTCAGGGGAGAGTTCCGCCTTGATCAGGACGTCTCCCGGGGCTGCATCGGCATAGGCATGCTCGACCACATTGTTCACGGCTTCAGTCAGGGCAATTTGCACTTCATCCACGCGGGCTGCAGGGACCCCAAGGGTCTGCAGCTGGGACACAACAGATGAGATGCCGGTGCGGGCATCCAAATTTGTGGCCGTGAACGAGCAGGCAAATGTTTTTACCATCAATTTCTCGCTTTGCGCTGCCAGCGCCGTCGTCTTCAGGAATTCGCGCTGGCTGGGGCGGTTGCTTCACTCAGCGAACTGTACAGATCAAAGATCGTGTCCATGCGGGTCAGCCGGAAAACTTTTTCCACCATCGGGGTAGGCCCGGCCAAATCAAGCTTTCGCCCTCCGCCAAGCTGCTTCATGGCGGCGACAATCGCACCGAGCCCGCTGGAGTCGATGAACTGCACTTCTGACAGGTCCAGAATCACCCGTTCTGACCCGGATTCAGTTTCCGTGCGCATGTCTTCCTTGAATTGGATGGCCATGGCGGCATCAATGCGTTCGGCATTGACTTTGACGATCTGCGCACCGTCCGTCATGGTGGTCGTCAGGCTCATTTTGGTCCCCCGGGATGTAACGTCATTGGGCAGCACTCTAGACCGCAAAGATTACTTTTCTGTAGGTTTATTTTTGAAGATTGGAGGAAAATTGCATGAAAGATGTTGTTATCGCCGGAGCAGCCCGGACGCCCATGGGCGGGTTTCAGGGCATGTATGACGGGGTGACGGCGGCAGAACTGGGCGGCGCAGCAATTCGGGCAGCCCTGGAAGAGGCTGGCGCAGCCACCGTGGATGAGGTGCTGATGGGCTGCGTTCTGCCTGCGGGGCAGGGGCAGGCGCCTGCACGTCAAGCCGGCTTTGCGGCCGGTCTCGGGGAGGACGTTCCAGCTACGACGCTGAACAAGATGTGCGGTTCTGGCATGAAGGCGGCGATGATCGCCTTTGATCAGATCATGCTGGGGCACACTGGAACTATGGTAGCGGGCGGCATGGAGAGCATGACCAACGCGCCGTATCTGCTGCCTAAGATGCGGGGCGGCGCCCGTATCGGCCATGGCCAGGTGATCGATCATATGTTTCTGGACGGGCTGGAGGATGCCTATGACAAAGGCCGCCTGATGGGGGCCTTTGCCGAGGATTGCGCCGAGAAGTTCCAGTTCACGCGCGAGGCGCAGGATGAATACGCTCTGCAATCTCTGGCCAATGCGCTGGCGGCGCAAGACAGCGGTGCCTTTGACGGTGAAATCGCGTCAGTGACGGTGAAGACCCGCAAGGGCGATATCGTGACAGATACGGATGAGCAGCCTAAGTCTGCGCGCCCGGAAAAGATCCCCACTTTGAAGCCTGCCTTTCGCAAAGACGGGACCGTGACCGCTGCCAATGCGTCTTCCATTTCGGACGGCGCTGCTGCGCTTGTGCTTGCCTCTGCGGAGGCGGCTGAAGCGCAAGGTTTGAACGTTCGGGGCCGCATTCTAGGCCATGCAAGCCACGCCCAGGCGCCGGGCTGGTTTACGACCGCGCCGGTTCCAGCAGCCCGGAAATTGCTCAAATCTATTGGCTGGAAAACCGAAGATGTTGATCTGTGGGAGGTCAACGAAGCCTTTGCTGTGGTGCCGATGGCCTTCATGCATGAGATGGGTGTCTCTCGTGACAAGGTGAATGTGAACGGCGGGGCCTGTGCTTTGGGTCACCCGATTGGAGCTTCCGGGGCCCGGATTATGGTCACATTGTTAAACGCGCTGGAAAAGCGTGGTCTTAAGCGCGGCGTTGCTGCCATCTGCATCGGCGGCGGCGAAGGCACTGCAATTGCAATTGAGCGTGTCTGAGTTTCTTCGCTGAAAGATGCCTTCAAAGGGTGAATTGACCGTGAGGACAAGAGGGGGCAGACAGCCCCCTCGATACGTTGAAGGAGAGCTGTTCATGCAGGCCGATTACGAAACCCTCGCAAAAACCATTGCAGCACTGACCGAAGGCGAAAGTGACGAGGTGGCGCTGATGGCGACCGTGGTGTGCGAAGTGCATCATTCGGACAGTCGCTTTGATTGGACCGGCTTTTACCGGGTGGTGGCGCCAGAGCTTCTGAAGATTGGTCCTTATCAGGGTGGTCATGGCTGTTTGCAGATCCCCTTCTCCCGCGGTGTTTGCGGTGCCGCAGCGCGCAGTGGCGAGGTGCAGTTGGTGCCGGACGTGGATGCCTTCCGCGGACATATCGCCTGCGCCTCTTCGACCCGCTCGGAACTGGTGCTGCCGGTCTGGAACGGACGGCGCGAACTGATTGGTGTTTTTGATATCGATAGTGATCAGCAGGATGCTTTCACTCAAGACGATGCAGACCACATGACCGCCATTCTGCATGCGGTTTTCAATCGCATCTGATTCGCACAAATACAGGCTCTGACGCAGGCCTTGCGGTCTGGCGCCTGAAATTTTGGACCTGAAGGAAGAAGCCCGGTGCCTGAAGGCGCTGGGTTTTTTTGTTGTGGTGGCAGCTTCGTGAAAAAATGCTTGGAAATTTCACGAGTTCGAGGCATCGTGAAAAACAGGGCGAAATTTTCACCAGCGGGGAGAGCGGCTGTGAATGAGCAGACACTGACAGCGGCCACATTGGGAGCGGACATTCGTGCGTTGCGCAAGGCGCGCGGGCTGACGCTTTCGGAAATCGCTGCGATGCTGAACCGCTCTGTTGGCTGGCTGAGCCAGGTTGAGCGCGACAAGTCTGAACCTTCGATTTCCGATCTAAGACAGATTGCCGAAGCGCTGGGCGTGCCGATGTCGATGCTGTTTGCCCATACCGGCGCCCCGGCACCGGAGCACGGTTATATCGTGCGCGCCGGCTCCCGCCGTCCGATGGGCTCCGGTGAGGAAGGCCTTATCGAGGAACTGCTGTCACCTGATCTGACCGATGATTTCGAAATGGTGCATTCCACCTTCCAGCCGCAGTCGAAAATGCAGACACCGGCCAACAGGCCCACGCAGGAGGTCGGTTATGTTATCTCCGGCAAGCTGGATCTGGTGATCGGCGGCCGCAGCTTTACTGTCGGTCCTGGCGACAGTTTCCGGATCAAGCATGAACCCTATCAGTGGTCGAACCCCTATGACGAGCCCGCCGTGGCCGTCTGGGTCATCGCCCCGCCGGTCTATTAGGAGAGTCTGATGATCATAGGTTCCTGTCTTTGCGGCGCGGTGGCATTTGAACTCACGCCGCCCTTGCGTCCGGTTTATGCCTGCCATTGCACCCAATGCCGTAAGACCTCCGGGCATTTTTGGGCTGCCACCTCGGTGCCGGATGCGGCGCTTGTGCTGACCCGGCAGGACGGCCTGCGCTGGTTCCAGTCGAGCGCGACCACCAAACGCGGGTTCTGCGGAGGCTGCGGCTCCAGCCTGTTCTGGGTGCCTGAAGGCGAGGAGCGCATGGTGGTGGCCGCGGGCGCCATCGATACCCCCGCGGAGCTGCAAACCAAGGCGCATGTCTTCATGGCGGACAAGGGCGACTACTACGAGATCGCCGACGGGCTGCCGCAATGCGCCGGCTTCAAGGGAGATGAAGGTGCTTAAGGGATCCTGCCTCTGCGGTGACATTCGCTTTGAAACGGTGGCCAAACCACAGAGTGCCTCGATGTGCCATTGCAGCCAGTGCCGTAAACAGTCGGGCGGTATCTGGGCCTCTGCGCAGGTGCGTGACACGGACATTTCCATCAGCGGGCCGGTGAGCTGGTTCGAAGCAACGTCGACAGCCAAACGCGGCAGTTGCCCGCGCTGCGGCTCTTTCTTGTTCTGGAAGGGAGCGGGGGAAGACACCATCAGTTTTGCTCTGGGCGCGATCGACGGGAACTCCGGGCTTCGCGTCGAAAAGCACATATTTACCGCCTCCAAGGGCGACTACTACGAAATCGCGGACGGCGTGCCGCAAGAACACTGACATTAGGGAGCAATCATGTCCGATTTTCCAACCAAGGCCCGCGTGGTCATCATCGGCGGCGGCGTCGTCGGCTGTTCGGCACTCTATCATCTGGCCAAGAAAGGCTGGACCGATTGTGTGCTGCTCGAAAAGAACGAACTGACTGCCGGTTCGACCTGGCATGCGGCTGGCAACGTGCCGACTTTCTCGACCTCCTGGGCGATCATGAACATGCAGCGCTACTCGACCGAGCTGTATGCAGGTCTGGCTGAAGAAGTCGATTACCCGATGAACTACCATGTTTCGGGTTCGATCCGTCTGGCACATAGCAAAGAGCGGATGCAGGAATTCGAACGCGCGATGTCCATGGGCCGTTACCAGGGTATCCCGATGGAGATGTGGACCCCGGAAGAAACCAAGGAACGCTATCCGTTCCTGGAGACCCATGACCTGGCAGGGGTTCTTTATGACCCGACCGATGGGGACATCGACCCGGCACAGCTGACCCAGGCTCTGGCCAAGGGCGCGCGCGACCTGGGCGCAAAAATTCTGCGCTTCACTCCGGCGACCGATGCGACCCAGCACGAAGACGGCACCTGGACTGTGCAGACTGAAAAGGGCGGCATCGACTGCGACTATGTGGTGAATGCCGCCGGTTACTACGCGCAGCGCGTGGGTGAGATGTTCAAGCCTTACGGTGGCCGAACCGTGCCTGCCATGGTGATGGAGCACCAGTATCTGCTGACCGAACAGATCCCCGAAATCGAAGCCTGGTCGAAAGAACACGGCGGCAAACTGCCCCTGATCCGTGACGTGGACGTGTCCTACTATCTGCGTCAGGAAAAGCACGGCTACAACCTCGGCCCCTATGAGCCGAACTGCAAGGGCCACTGGTTGACCGAAGACGATCCGATGCCCGAGGACTTCTCGTTCCAGCTGTGGCAGGAAGATCTGGACCGGATCGAAGACATCGTCACCGATGCCATGGAGCGGGTTCCGCTGATGGCGTCCTCCGGTGTCTCCAGCGTGATCAACGGCCCGATCCCCTATGCCCCCGACGGCCTGCCGATGATCGGCCCGATGCCGGGTGTGACAAACGCGTTTGAGGCGCACAGCTTCACCTTCGGCATTGCCCAGGGCGGCGGCGCCGGCAAGGTGCTGGCAGAATGGATCGTGGATGGCGGGACCGAGTGGGACATGTGGGCCGTCGATCCGCGCCGTTACACCGACTACACCGATCAGGACTACTGCAACCAGAAAGGCCTGGAGGTCTACGGCAACGAATACGCCATGCACTTCCCGCACCACGAATGGCCCGCTGCACGCGACAAGAAGGTCAGCCAGGTGCATGCGCAGATCAAAGAGCTGGGCGGCGTGATGGGGGCCTATAACGGTTGGGAACGTGCCAACTGGTTTGCCCAAGCCGGTGATGACACTTCGGAAGAGGCCACACACACCTGGGGTCGCTCCGGCCCGTGGCAGCAGCGCATCAAGGAAGAATGCGAAGCAGTCCGCGACGGTGTTGGCGTGCTGGACCTGCCGGGTTTCTCGCGCTTCAACCTGGAAGGCGAAGGTGCCGCAGAATTCCTGCGCGGCCTGGTGACCGGTGGCCTGCCCAAAGTGGGCCGGATGAATCTGGTCTACTTCTCGGACGACCGCGGCCGCATCCTGACCGAGATGTCCTGTGTCCGTCACGGCGAAGATCACTTCACCATGATCACAGCAGGCTCGGCCCAGTGGCACGACTTTGAGATCCTGAAGAAGGCGCTGCCCGCAGGCCTCACCCTGACCGACCGCACCACCGAATTTGCGACCATGATTGTTACCGGTCCGAAATCGCGTGAGCTGTTCGCAGGCATCTCCGACGCCGATCTGTCGCTTGGCTGGCTGACCCACCAGGAAGCCACCGTCGCAGGCAAGTCCGCCTTCCTGGCGCGCGTCTCCTACGCCGGTGAACTCGGCTGGGAAGTCCACTGCGCCAACGAGCATCAGGGTGAGATTTACGCAGCTCTGATCGAAGGCGGCGCCAAGCCGTTCGGCATGTATGCGCTGAACTCTCTGCGCATCGAAAAAGGCTACCGCACCTGGAAAGGCGATCTGTCGACCGACTACTCGCTGCTCGAAGGTGGGCTGGAGCGTTTTGTCAAGCTGGACAAGCCGCAGGACTTCCCGGGCAAGGCTGCAATTCAGAATGAAAAGCAGCAGGGCGTGAAGAAGACTTTCGTCACCCTGATCGTCGAAGCAGGCGATGCCGATGCGCCTTACATGTCCTGTATCTGGAAAGACGGCGAGATCGTGGGCGAGACCACTTCCGGCGACTGGGGCTACCGTGTGAACGCCTCCATCGCGCTGGGCATGGTGCGGCCTGAACTGGCTGTTCCAGGCACCGAACTGGAGGTCGAAATCTACGGGCAGAAATGCCGTGCGGTGGTTCAGAAAGACGAACCGCTGTGGGATCCCGCCAACGAACGTCTGCGCGCCTGATCTGCTAGGGTCAGCCCGCCACGCTTAACTCAGGAGGCTTCAGGAATGGCCCAAATGATGAAAGGCGTCTATTTGACCCGGCATGGCGGGCCGGATGCGTTGGAATGGCGTGAAGATATACCTGTCCCGGTTCCTGGACCGGGGCAGGTGCTTGTCAAAGTTCTGGCAGCTGGCGTTAACAACACGGACATCAACACCAGGATCGGCTGGTATGCATCCGAGGTGACAGGCGCAACCGATGCGGTCAGCGATGACGCCGGGATCAAGGCTGGCGGCTGGGGCGGCGCCCTGCGCTTTCCTCGGATACAGGGGGGGGATTTGTGCGGTGTGGTTGTTCAAGCCGGCCCGGATACTGGAGCCCTTTGTGCGGGACAGCGGGTCACCAGCCAGATCAATATCCCAAGGCCGGAACCTGGCAACCCGGCGGCTTTTGTTGCTCTGGGCTCGGAACTCGACGGGGCTTTTGCGCAATACTGCCTGGCTGAGGCGGCGGAGCTTTTCGATGTCAGCGCTTCTCCTCTATCGGATACAGAGATCGCGGCAATGCCCTGCGCCTATGGAACCGCCTGGAACCTGCTGCACCGTGCCGGGGTGTCTGCCGGCCAGCGAGTGCTGGTCACCGGTGCGTCTGGCGGGGTTGGGCTGGCCGCAGTGCAGCTGGCCGCGCATCTTGGCGCAGAGGTGACTGGTCAGACATCGCCCGCCAAGGCGGATGCGGTTGCTGCAATGGGGGCGGCCAGAACTATTGGCCGCGACGACACACCCGAACAAGACCGCTTCGATGCTGTCATTGACGTGGTTGGCGGTCCCGGCTGGTCTGGCCTGATACAGGCACTTCGGCCCGGTGGGCAATACGCGGTTTCCGGTGCCATCGCGGGCCCGGTCGTGACAGCGGATTTGCGCCACATCTACCTGCGTGACATCACCATACATGGCTGCACATTCTCTCCCCGTGCTGTCTTTGCCAAGCTGGTGGCCCTGATCAATTCCGGCGCAGTCCGCCCGCTGGTCTCTGCTACCTATCCCCTGCAAGACATCGCCCGGGCGCAGGCGGATTTCATGAGCAAAGCTTACCCGGGGAAACTGGTCTTAATTCCCCCGCAGGAGGACGCATGACAGATATTATCCTTCTTGACGGCTCAATCGGGCAGGAAGTTGTCAAACGGTCTGGCGACAGGGCGACACCTTTATGGTCCACGTCCGTAATGATCGACAAACCGGGCATCGTCGGCGCCATTCACGCCGACTATTTTGCCGCCGGAGCGACGATTGCCACTATGAATACCTATGCGGTTTTGCGCGACCGCTTGGTCCGCGCAGGGATCGAAGGGCACTTCGAAGACCTGCTGGCCAAGGCCGCAGAGCAGGCAAACGCTGCGCGGGCCGCACATGGGTCGGGCTGGGTTGCCGCTGCGCTTGGCCCGCTGATTGCCTCTTACCGCCCGGACATCTGCCCGCCGCATGAGGAAGCTGCCCCTGTCTATGCGGAACTTGTTCAATTGCTTGAGCCGCAGGCAGATCTTTTCCTGATCGAAACCGTGTCCTCAGCCGAACATGCCAGAGGGGCGATGCTGGGCTGCGTTAGCACGGACAAACCGGTATGGCTTGCAGCTTCTGTTTCTGATGAAAACGGAACTTTGCTGCGTTCTGGCGAGCCGCTGAAAGAACTCGCGCCTCTGGTTGAGGAGTTTCAGCCAGAAGCCGTCCTGCTCAATTGTTCGCGCCCGGAAGCCATCGGTGCAGGTTTGGAAATCGTGAAGGGTTTTGGCAAGCCATACGGCGCCTATGCTAACGGCTTTACTCGAATATCGGATGGTTTCCTGAAGGATGCGCCAACGGTGGACGCACTGGAGCAGCGCCAGGATCTGTCGCCTGAAGCCTATGCTGAGTTTGCCATGGGCTGGATCCGCCAAGGCGCCACCATCGTCGGCGGCTGCTGCGAAGTCGGTCCGGACCACATTGCCGAACTGGCCCGTCAGTTGCGTGCGGCCGGGCATAGGATCATCTGACCTGGGGAAGGGGACCAGCATGGCGACTCCGGATAAATTAAAGGCTGCGGACCCGGCTCGGGTCTGGCATGTCGACATCATTGTCACAGAAGGCTTTGTGCTGACTGAGATGTCGGCGATTCTGGAAGTGCTGCGGATTAGCAACCGCGTGCTGGCGCAGCCGCCTTTCAAATGGACCGTTCGGTCTCTGCAGGGCGGGCGCGTGGGCTGCCGCGCGGGCCTTAGCGTGGACACCGAGCCCTTCGCGGCCAAGCCGGATGCGGATTTTGCTTTCTTTCTGGGTAACTCGGACCCGGATCATCCCGGCCTTAGCATGGGGCGGGTGATCTCCAGCTATACCTGCCGTGGTAACAAGGTCTATCTTCTGGCTGAGGCAGCTGCTCGTTACATCCGCGATCAGGGCGGCGGCGACGGGCGGTTGACGACTCATTGGGAAAACTCCGCTCTGCTGCGTGAGAGGATGGGTCTGAATGACTCGAGCCACGCATTGGCCAGCGAAGACGGTCTGGTGGTGACATGTGCGGGCATGGGGTCCACCGTTGACATTATCCTGGCACTGGTCGGGCGGCTCACCTCGGCGGCGGCACAGATGACTGTCGGCAACATCCTGCTGCACGAACAGGTGCGCGACTTCTCCTCCCTGCAGCCTTTTGCCGGCGCCAAACCGACGATCACCGGCGACAGCGATCTGGACCAATGTATCCGCATCATGCAGGACAACATCGAGGAGCCTGTGCCGATCAGCGATATTGTCGATGAGCTTGGCATCTCTACCCGGTCGCTGGAGCGCAAATTCAAGACTTTTCTGGGCACCACCCCCAATGGCTTTTACCGCGAAATGCGCCTGTCCAAGGCCAACAATCTGCTGCTTAACACCACCATGAGTGTCCGCGAGATCGGTCTTGCCTGCGGTTTTCCCAATGGTTTCTCCAGCCTTTATAAAAGTTTCTTCGGCATCACTCCGTTTGCGCTGCGGAAACGCCGCCGGATGGGCGGGGATGGAGCGGAAAAACCCCTTGAGGCCGGAGAATAGCGCCGGAGACTTGGCGTTTTTGATGCATTTTTCGCCGCCTGTACATGATAATCAGGCGCAAACCTTCATTCAGGAGCGATGACATGAGCGATCTTCCTAACAAAGCCCGTGTAGTCATTATTGGCGGCGGCGTGATCGGCTGCTCGGTGGCCTATCATCTGGCGAAACTGGGCTGGAAAGATGTTGTGCTGCTGGAACGCAAGCAGCTGACCTCCGGCACCACCTGGCATGCTGCGGGTCTGATTGCCCAGCTGCGCGCCACCGCCAATATGACCAAGTTGGCGAAGTACAGCCAGGAGCTCTACGGTTCGCTGGAAGAGGAAACCGGCGTTGCCACTGGCTTTAAGCGTTGCGGCTCGATCACCGTGGCCCTGACCGAAGAGCGCAAGGAAGAGATTTTCCGCCAGGCTGCCATGGCGCGGGCCTTTGGCGTAGAGGTTGAGGAAATCTCGCCTGAGGAAGTCAAAGCCCGCTACGAGCATTTAAACGTCGGTGACGTGACCGGTGGTGTGTGGCTGCCAAAAGACGGCCAGGGCGACCCGGCCAACATCGCATTGGCTCTGGCCAAAGGCGCCCGCCAGCGCGGCGCACTGGTCAAGGAGCGCATTAAGGTCACCGGCATCTCCAAGGAAGGCCGCCGCGTCACCGGCGTCGACTGGGCCAGCGACGACGGCCAGTCCCGGGGCCATATCGAGGCTGACATGGTGGTGAACTGTGCCGGAATGTGGGGGCATGAGGTCGGCCGCATGGCTGGCGTCAACGTGCCGCTGCACGCCTGCGAGCACTTCTATATCGTGACGGAAGGTATTTCCGGCCTGACCCAGATGCCGGTGCTGCGCGTTCCTGACGAATGCGCCTACTACAAGGAAGACGCAGGCAAAATCCTGCTTGGCGCCTTTGAACCCAACGCCAAGCCCTGGGCGATGAACGGCATCCCCGACAGTTTTGAATTTGATCAGCTGCCCGAGGATTTCGATCATTTCGAGCCGATCCTGGAGGCCGCCTGCAACCGGATGCCAATGCTGGCAGAGGCGGGTATCCACACCTTCTTCAATGGCCCGGAATCCTTCACTCCGGACGATGCCTACCACCTCGGTCTGGCGCCCGAGATGGACAACTTCTGGGTCGCCGCGGGCTTCAACTCAATTGGTATCCAGTCGGCCGGCGGCGCCGGCATGGCGCTGGCGCAGTGGATGGAAGACGGCCAGAAACCGTTTGACCTGGGCGATGTGGACATCTCCCGGATGCATCCGTTCCAGGGCAACAAGACCTATCTGTTCGAGCGCTCGAAAGAGACCCTGGGCCTGCTCTATGCGGACCACTTCCCTTACCGTCAGAAGGCGACCGCTCGCGGTGTGCGCCGCACCCCGTTCCACCACCACCTGCTGGAGCAGGGCGCTGTGATGGGCGAGATTGGCGGTTGGGAACGTGCAAACTGGTTTGCCAACGAAGGTCAGGAACGCGCGTACCAATACAGCTGGAAGCGCCAGAACTGGTTTGAGAATTCCGCGGCTGAACATAAGGCTGTGCGCGAAAATGTCGGCATGTATGACATGTCCTCTTTTGGCAAGATCCGCGTCGAGGGCCCGGATGCCGAGACGTTCCTGAACTACATCTGCGGCGCCAACCTGTCGGTGCCGATGGGCAAAATCGTCTACACCCAGTTCCTGAACTCCCGCGGTGGCATCGAGGCAGATGTAACCGTCACCCGTCTGAGCGAGACAGCCTATCTGGTGGTGACACCGGCAGTGACCCGTCTGGCGGACCAGACCTGGATGATGCGCTATGTGGGCGACCACCGTGTGGTGATCACCGATGTGACAGCAGGCGAGGGTGTGCTGGCGGTGATGGGCCCGAACGCCCGTGAGCTGCTGCAGAAGGTGTCACCGAATGACTTCTCCAACGAGGTGAATCCTTTCGGCACCGCGCAGGAGATCGAGCTGGGCATGGGGCTCGCCAGGGTGCACCGGGTGACCTATGTCGGCGAACTCGGTTGGGAAATTTATATCCCGGCAGAGATGTCGGGCCATGCTTTCGAAACCCTGTGGGAAGCGGGGCAGGATATGGGGCTGAAACTGTGCGGCATGCACATGATGGACAGCTGCCGGATCGAGAAGGGCTTCCGCCACTTCGGTCATGACATCACTTGCGAGGACAATGTGATCGATGCTGGTCTGGGTTTTGCAGTGAAGACCGACAAGGAGGATTTCATCGGCAAATCCGCAGTGCTGGAGCGCAAGGAAACCGGTCCGAAATTCCGCATGGTGCAGTTCAAGCTGACCGACGCCGAACCGCTCTTGTTCCACAATGAGCCGATCATCCGTGACGGCGAGTACGTCGGCTACCTCAGCTCGGGCAACTACGGCCACACCCTGGGGGCGGCGATCGGCATGGGCTACGTGCCGTGCGAAGGCGAGAAAGCGGCTGACGTGCTGGCCTCAACTTACGAGATCGACGTTATGGGCACCAAGGTGAAGGCCGAAGCCTCGCTGAAGCCGATGTATGATCCGAAATCAGAGCGGGTGAAAGCCTAAGCACCTCTCCAGTGCTCTAACCCGCCTCTGTCACGCCCCGGCCTGAGCGCCGGGGCGTTTGCTTGCGGGTACTTGGGCAACGAATTCCCGGCTTTGGCCGGTATGGCGCCCGCCACCTCTTGACCCCGCCGGAAATCCCTTGGAGAAATCCATAAAAAGCCTTGTGCGGCAGGGGTAAACAGGTAGGTTGCTTGTCCCGGCTACTGACACGGGCGCCTGACGAAGAGGATTTGGGACATGAAGATCAGCATCGAACGCGGCACGCTTCTCAAGGCTGTGGCGCAGGCACAGTCGGTGGTCGAGCGCCGCAACACCATTCCGATTCTGGCAAATGTGCTGATCGAAGCCGAAGGCGATAGCGTCCAATTCCGAGCCACCGACCTGGATATCGAAGTGGTGGACAAGGCCCCCGCGCAGGTGGAGCGTGCCGGCGCTACAACTGTGGCGGCAACCACATTGCACGAAATTGTCCGCAAGCTGCCCGACGGCGCGCTGGTCACGCTGACGGCCGATGCCGCAACTGGCCGTCTGACGGTTGAGGCAGGCCGGTCGAACTTCTCGCTGGCGACGCTGCCGCGCGAGGACTTCCCGGTGATGGCTTCGTCCGAGTACCACTCGAATTTCGCCGCCAAGGCCGCCGTGCTGCGCCGCCTGTTCGACAAGTCCAAGTTTGCGATCTCCACTGAAGAAACCCGCTATTATCTGAACGGTGTATATCTGCATGTGTCTACTGCCGATAGCGGCAAGGCGCTGCGCGCCGTGGCCACCGACGGCCATCGCCTGGCTCGCATCGACGCAGAGTTGCCGCTGGGCGCCGAGGATATGCCGGGTGTGATCGTGCCCCGCAAGACCGTGGGCGAGCTGCGCAAGCTTCTGGACGACGATGACATGGACATCGCAGTCTCGGTTTCGGAGACCAAAGTGCGCTTTGCCACCCCGAACATTACTCTGACATCCAAGGTGATCGATGGCACCTTCCCGGATTACACCCGGGTTATTCCGGCAGGCAATACCCGCCGCCTGGAAGTCGACGCAGCCGAGTTTGCGCAGGCTGTGGATCGGGTTGCAACCGTCTCCTCCGAACGCTCCCGTGCGGTGAAGCTGCAGTTGGAAGAAGACCGTTTGATCCTGTCGGTGAACGCACCCGACAGCGGCGCTGCGGAGGAAGAACTGGCTGTCGCCTACAACGATGAGCGGCTGGAGATTGGGTTCAACGCAAAGTACTTGCTGGAAATCGCCAATCAGGTGGACCGCGAGAACGCCGTGTTCATGTTCAACTCCTCCGGCGATCCGACCTTGATGCGCGAAGGTAACGACGAAAGCGCTGTCTACGTCGTGATGCCAATGCGGGTCTGACGCGCCTGCCAGAGCTGCTTGCGGCACGAGTAATTTGACAAGCTGATATAGGGAGCGTGCTGCGTGCTGGCTCTGACTGCCTTGACCCTGTCCCATTTCCGCTCGCATTTGCGGGCGGAATTGCATTTGGACGGGCGGCCGGTGGCTATTTGCGGCAACAACGGCGCGGGCAAGACCAACATTCTGGAGGCTGTGTCGCTGTTCTCTCCCGGTCGCGGTTTGCGTCGCGCCAGCGCAGCTGACATGGCGCGCAGGCCGGAGGCGTTGGGGTGGAAGCTGAAAGGCGAGATAAAGACGCTGAAGCAAGCCTATGAGGTTGAAACCTGGTCTGAAGGCGGCAATGCCCGCCAGGTCAGAATTGACAACAAATCCGCCAACCAAGTTGCACTGGGTACTGTCGCGCGGGTGGTCTGGCTGATCCCGGCAATGGACCGGCTGTGGATTGAAGTGGCGGAAGGGCGGCGGCGGTTTCTGGACCGGATCGCACTGAGTTTCGAACCGTCCCACGCCGAGGCATCACTGGCTTATGAAAAGGCCATGCGAGAACGCAACCGGCTGCTGAAAGAGCAGGTCCGCGATGCCGCCTGGTACAGGGTGCTGGAAGACCGGATGGCTGCATCCGGGCACCGAATTCATGCGGCACGGGTGCAGGCCGTGGAGCAGTTGCAGCGGGCACAGGCAGAGGCCGAAACGGCTTTCCCCACAGCAGAGCTGGAGCTGATCCAGTCCGAAGGCAGCATGCCGTCCACTGCGGCTGATTTTAAGGAGGCGCTGGAAGAGAGCCGGTTTCGCGATCTGGCTGTGGGCCGTACTTTGGTTGGGCCGCACCGGACCGATCTGATTGGCACCTACCGGACTAAGGGCGTCCCGGCCAGGGACTGTTCCACCGGCGAGCAGAAGGCGTTGCTGGTGTCGTTGATCCTGGCAAATGCACGGGCATTGGCACAGCGCGAAGGCGCCCCGCCGATCCTGCTCCTGGATGAGGTCGCGGCGCATCTGGATGCTGCCCGCCGCGCTGCTCTTTATGATGAGATTTGCGCCCTGGGGACGCAGGCTTGGATGACCGGAACCGGTTCGGAGCTGTTCGAAGGATTGGGTGACCGGGCCCAGATGCTGGAAGTGACTGAGCAAGACGGCGCATCGGAGGTGGCACAGAAATGACCGTCACGCCGTAAGAGCCGACGCATTGTCCATCCGGTTTCAGAAAAACCGGTCCAATTTGACTTACTTTGATGGCCTACCTAGCTTTCACCGGCATAGCCACTGGCCGCGATTGCAGTCGCAGGCAAGTCTTGGGTGAGGGCCGAAATTGAAGGCATCATGCCCCTGCCGCACTGGGGAGGCTTTCGCGCTTCACCACTTTTGCGCCTGCCGCGGATGCACCGGAGGCCAAGGTCAAAACCAGGCTGGCGGCAGCGGGTGGACCGGGCGCCAAGGTGGCCTGATTCTGCCAAGAAAAAAAGGGGGCTTGCGCGTGACAATCCCCCCCGGGTTCCGTATAAATTCCTGAAGCAAAGACAGGAAGATGTGAATGTCCGGAAACGAGCAGGCCCCCGCAGAATATGGCGCGGATTCCATCAAAGTTCTCAAAGGGTTGGAGGCGGTTCGAAAACGCCCTGGCATGTACATTGGGGATACGGACGACGGCTCGGGCCTGCATCACATGGTGTATGAGGTCGTAGACAACGGCATCGATGAGGCGCTGGCAGGCCACGCCGACCATGTGACTGTCAAAATCCACGCCGATTCCAGTGTTTCTGTCAGTGACAATGGCCGCGGAATCCCGGTTGGCATTCATGAAGAAGAAGGCGTTTCCGCAGCTGAGGTCATCATGACCCAGCTGCACGCCGGTGGTAAGTTTGACTCGAACTCCTACAAAGTGTCAGGCGGTCTGCACGGCGTGGGTGTGTCGGTTGTGAACGCGCTTTCCGACTGGCTGGAACTGCGTATCTGGCGTGACGGCAAAGAGCATATCGCCCGGTTTGAACGCGGCGATACCGTCAAGCATCTGGAAGTGGTTGGTGACTGCGGCGATCAGACCGGTACCGAAGTCCGCTTTATGGCGTCGACCGACACTTTCTCGAACCTGGAATATTCCTTCGAGACACTGGAAAAGCGTCTGCGTGAACTGGCCTTCCTGAACTCCGGCGTGCGGATCATCCTGGAAGACGAACGCCCCGCCGAGAAGCTGACGAGCGAGCTGTTTTATGAGGGCGGGGTCAAAGAATTTGTCAAATACCTCGACCGCCATAAAACCCCGGTGATGGAAACTCCGGTCTATATTGTCGGTGAAAAGGACGAGATCGGCGTCGAGATCGCAATGTGGTGGAACGACAGCTACCATGAGACGGTACTGCCCTTTACCAACAACATCCCCCAGCGCGATGGTGGCACCCATGTGGCGGGCTTCCGCGGCGCGCTGACCCGGACCATCAACAACTACGCCCAATCGTCGGGCATCGCCAAAAAGGAGAAGATCTCCTTTACTGGCGATGACGCCCGCGAAGGCCTGACCTGCGTGCTGTCGGTAAAAGTGCCGGATCCGAAATTCTCCAGTCAGACCAAAGACAAGCTGGTCTCTTCAGAGGTGCGTCCGGTTGTCGAAAGCCTGATGGGCGAAAAGCTGGCTGAATGGTTTGAGGAAAACCCGAACCAGGCCAAACAGATTGTCGGCAAGATTGTCGAAGCTGCATTGGCGCGCGAAGCTGCCCGCAAAGCGCGCGAGCTGACCCGCCGCAAGACCGCGATGGATGTGAATTATCTGGCAGGCAAGCTCAAAGACTGCTCCGAGAAAGATCCGTCCAAGACCGAAGTCTTCCTGGTTGAGGGTGACTCTGCCGGCGGTTCCGCCCAGACCGGCCGGGACCGAATGACCCAGGCGATTCTGCCGCTGCGTGGTAAGATCCTGAACGTGGAACGCGCGCGTTTCGACCGGATGCTGTCTTCCCAGGAAATCGGCAACCTGGTGATGGCGCTTGGCACCGGGATCGGCCGCGATGAGTTCAACATCGACAAGCTGCGCTACCACAAGATCGTCATCATGACCGACGCGGATGTCGATGGCGCCCACATCCGCACGCTGCTGCTCACTTTCTTCTACCGGCAGATGCCGGAACTGATCGAAGGCGGCTATCTCTACATCGCTCAGCCGCCACTTTATAAGGTGGCGCGCGGCAAGTCCGAGGTTTATCTCAAGGATCAGGCGGCGCTGGACGACTATCTGATCAACCAGGGTGTTGACGGTGCGGTTCTGAAGCTTGGCAATGGTTCGGAAATTGCCGGTGCCGACCTCACCCGAGTGGTGGATGAGGCGCGCCAGTTGAAACGCGTGCTCGATGCCTTCCCGACCCATTACCCGCGCCACATCCTGGAACAGGCTGCCGTGGCCGGGGCCTTTGTCCCGGGTGCGGTCGATTCTGACCTGCAGGGTGTGGCCGATAAGGTCGCCGCCCGTCTGGACGCCATCGCGTTGGAATACGAACGCGGCTGGCAGGGTCGGATCACTCAGGACCACGGCATCCGCCTGGCCCGTATCCTGCGCGGAGTTGAAGAAGTCCGTACCCTGGATGGACCGATGCTGCGCTCCGGCGAGGCCCGCAAGACCGGCAGCTTCACTCAGAGCCTGCAGGAGATCTACGGCACGGCAGCCCAGCTGATCCGCCGCGACCGCATCCAGATGATCCATGGTCCTTTGGATCTGCTGAAGGCGATCCTGGAAGAAGGTGAAAAGGGGCTCACCCTGCAGCGCTACAAGGGCCTGGGTGAAATGAATCCTGATCAGCTGTGGGAAACCACGTTGGACCCCGATGCGCGCACGCTTTTGCAGGTGCGGGTGGATGACATGGTGGAGGCGGACGATCTGTTCACCAAGCTGATGGGCGATGTTGTAGAGCCGCGTCGGGAGTTCATCCAAAAAAATGCGCTGAGTGTTGAAAACCTGGATTTCTAAGGGTTTGTAGGTTTCCCCATAGCACTGCGGATACCTCATAGTTTTGCGGTATCCGCCCATAGTTCTGCGGTTCGTGTTTGAAGCCTTCCTTGGCTTCTTGGCTTTTGATGCCCCTATCGGCGATTAGGACGGTTTCCGTGTAGTGGTACACAAATAGGGTTCCAGCGCACGTTGCGCCGGAGCCCACATTTTACTGTCGGAACGTGTTTGCAGATTTCTTCTTCAAAACCTTCCAGGACAACCTATAGGCAATGCGCAGGTCGGTCAGGAAGATGAAGTAGATGCCCGCCCTGCCCGGCTGGGCAATGTCACGGAAGGGGGGGCGAGCTACCTCTCGGTCAGAAGATCGGGTCGGTGACCGTTGACGGTGCCTGCGACACACGCAATTGCCATGACGCCATCAATGCGAGGAAAGGTCGCGTTCAATTTCGAGAACTGCGTTGTATTCGTTTTCGGGTTGCAGCCAGGCCTTTAGGATAGCGCCCTCTGATATGTCATGTCCTGCAAACTGTTCAGGTGACAGCAGTACGAGCCGCTGGTTCGCCATCAGCGCGCCACCCTGCGTGTCGCCAAAGACCACCTTCACGTAGGTTTTTTGGGGGGCAAGCAGGCGGAGATAGGGGTCCGCCGGGATGCCAACATTCAGCACTTCGGCTGTGTCCACGATCCAATCCGGCCCGATGTCCCGGTATTCAGGGCCGCTCATCGCGGCGAGCGCACTGCTGATCATCATGCCTGCAGATGTGGCTGTCACCAGAGCGCCAATGGTGAGCTGAAGCAGGCCTGCGCTAAGCCCAATCTGATCCGGCCAGCTGGCCAGCCGCATCATTGAACGGCCAGGCAGGTAAATCACTTCAACCTGATCGCCCGGCTCGATTTCCTTCCAGAGGGCAATGGGGGCCACTTCCTTTTCGGTCAATATCTTCCCGCCATTGCTGCGTTCGTACCGAAGATAATGATACTTGGTGGGCTTGGTGTGGTGCCGGTCATCCCGGTCAACATACCCTTTTTTCAGCCATTTCTGAGTGACCGTGGCATGCCCTTTCACACCGGATTTTTTGAGAAGCGCTGCCTTCACGTAGTTCCGAAAGCCGAGCAGAATCAGAAACAGGCCAAATGCGCAGGCCAACGCTGCAACGATCAGGGGTGACCAGTTGAAAAGAATATCCGCGACCGGATCGCCAGGCTGATATATTTCCTCGTTCACCGGTCTGACACTCCCATACCGACTGCGCCGCGGCGACTGTACGGGCGGTTTCAGTCATCGTGCAAGTTAAACCGTGAACGAGGCGGTCAATGGTATCGGCTGCTGTGTCACTGCTTGCCAGCCATTCGTGCTTCCGCAGGATTTGCCATGCAAATCTCTTGCCGGGTTGCAGTTAGGTGGCCCTGTCGTAACGATCGTGTCCCATAGTGCTTTCTTCCATTCCGGCGAATGGGCGAACCACCAAACCGAGGGGGCAAGCAACGAGACCTTGATCCTGATGCTGGTATCGCTCTGAAGGGGCAGGGCGGTTTTGATTGAATCTTACTCCGCCGCCGCTTCCTTTGCTATCCGGCGTTCGTATTTCCTGCGCAGGACTTTCAGGCGGGGTTCCCAGTTGTATCGCGGGTCCTCAATGGTGGCGGACCAGTAGAGCTTGCCGCCATGGCGCCAGGGGTCAAGTACGATACCGTCATGGATGCCATCGCCTGTGGCGGCGATAACTGCGGTCGAGTGATCGATGCGGAACTCATTTTTCGGTTCGGCAATTGCGCGCAGCATCGTGAGCGTTTGAAAGTTTTCCTGATTGAGCCGTGCCTGCATGTCTTCGGCGTAGTGTACGCAGATGCCGCGGTCCTTGACGCCGCTGTTCACCAGCGTGTTGTGAATGATCGGCGACGTGGTGACATTATACTGTTCGGCCAGCCTGGCAGAATGGCTGTAAGCGATTTCCGCCGCGCGGCGGGCCTCCTCTGCGTCCACCTGAGGATCAAGGGACCGGATGGCAAGCGACAGCGCCTCGACATCGTTCTTGGTTGCAGTAGGAGTGGCGGCACATCCTGCCAGCATTGCAGCGGCCAGGATCATCAGTGGAGCAATTAGGGTTTTCATCATGGACTGCCCGAAGCGGTTTTGAATTCCAGTCAGCATAGTCGAGCCGACCCGTCTGTGCAGCGGGGAAATGCCCGGCTGAAGCGGTTTCTTGGACCGTTGGGTGCCGGGGGCTTCACAATTCCGTCAGGCGGGGTGCCTGCGTGCGGGATTTCGCAGAAACTAGCCGGGTATCCAACGTTACACGCCTCTCGCGTAGTCGTGACGGGATATGTTTTGGGTTTTGCTCCCAAAGCCGTTACTTCAGGAAAGACCTGCAATTTTAGGAGCCGCAGATGGCACGCCGCTGGAACAATGATTTGACTCACGCTGATGCAACCCCGGAGGCGGAGTTCTGGAACCGCCGTCGGATCATTGCAGGCATGGCAGGAACCGGGCTGGCGGCCGCTGTTGGCGGTAAGGCTAGCGCGAGTGAGGCGCTGGAGCCCAACAGCTGGGAAGAGGTGACCAGCTATTGCAATTTCTATGAGTTCGGTACCGGCAAGGAAGATCCTTCGAGATATGCCGGCCAGATGACCACCAAGCCCTGGAACGTCAAGATTGACGGTCTGGTGGACAGGCCTGGCGATTACTCCTTTGATCAGATTCTCGGAGAGATGACACTTGAGGAGCGTATCTACCGCTTCCGCTGTGTCGAGGCCTGGTCAATGGTGGTGCCCTGGCAGGGGTTTGAGCTGGCTGATTTGCTGAATATGGCGGGAGTGCAGGGCGGGGCCAAATATGTGGCCTTTGAAACCCTCCATCGCCCCGCCGAAATGCCTGGCACAGCTTACAATGTGCTGGACTGGCCGTACCGCGAAGGCCTGCGCCTGGATGAAGCAATGCATCCGTTGACCTTGATGGCCACGGGCATCTTCGGCAAGCCGCTGCCCAATCAGAACGGGGCCCCTCTGCGCCTGGTGGTGCCGTGGAAATACGGCTTCAAGTCAATCAAATCAGTGGTGCGGATTACGTTGACCGATCAGGAGCCGCCAACCAGCTGGAATATGGCCAACCGGCGTGAGTACGGTTTCTATAGCAATGTGAACCCCGATGTTTCGCATCCGCGCTGGAGCCAGGCCAGCGAGCGCCGCATTGGTGGCGGTCTGTTTGCCAAACGTCAGCCGACGCTTATGTTCAACGGATACGGGGATGAGGTCGCCTCCATGTATGAAGGCATGGATTTGGCCAGGTTCTTCTGAGAGGGAGGGGCTGCTGGATGGGGGCCACAAACCGGATTTTGCGCCGCCTGCCTGTTTGGGTGGTTTACCTGGCAGGAGCGCTGCCGGCTCCCTGGCTTTTCTATCTGGGGCTCACCGGAGGTCTGGGCGTTGAGCCGATCAAGGCTTTGGAGCATGAATACGGTGAGCTGGCGCTGCAGCTTCTGATCCTGACATTGGCCATCTCCCCTTTGCGCCGGTTTCTGGGGGTGAACCTGATCAAGTTTCGCCGGGCCATCGGTCTTTTGTGTTTCTTCTACGTTCTGTGCCACCTGCTGGTTTGGCTGATCCTGGACGTGCAGATGCCGGGGCAGATTCTGGCAGACATCGCCAAACGGCCCTTTATTACCATCGGCATGGGTGCGTTTGTTCTGATGCTGCCTCTGGCAGCTACTTCCAACAACCTGTCCGTCCGAAAAATGGGGCGGGCCTGGCCCAAGCTTCACAAGCTGACCTATGCAGCCGGTCTTTGTGGGGCTGTTCATTTTGTACTTCTGGCCAAAGGCTTTCAGATCGAACCCCTGGTTTATCTTGCCTTGATCGTTTTCCTGTTGGCCCTGCGTCTGCCCGGCGGCCGCCAGGTAAAACTGGCGTCTCTGTTCCGAGGATCCTAGCCCGGCCCCTGACGCGCGCGCGTATCAAGGGAGCCTTTGCTTGTTCCTTGCCTTTTCAGCCCGGCACTTTTGACCGATTCACGCCCTGACCTGTGGGTAAGTAGGTCTTGGTCTGTGGGTAAGTGTGTTTTGTTGTTGTTTGGGTGTTTTGAGTTTGGGGTTTGGGTGATTTTGGGATGTGTGGTGTGGTTTGGTTCCCTGGTTTCTTCATGGGTTAAGACATTGATATCGCGTCATTTTTGATTTTTCTTTGCGGATTTCTTGGATTTTGTTGATTTTGGGGTTGCGGGTATTGGGGGGTAACCGTAAAAGCCCCCTCACCGGCGGCGCTGAGGCGCAGCTGAGACACACCGGACGGGACGGCGGCG
>MDLF01000100.1 GCA_001730095.1 Rhodobacteraceae bacterium (ex Bugula neritina AB1) | reverse complement strand
TACCCAGAGATTACATTTTCACCGGCCTGTTTTTCGCCGGATGCCTCTGCGTCGCGCATTTCTATGACAAGTTCACCGGGGTTGCGCCCCTCGCTTGGTTCATCGGCTGTGTTCTGGCTCTCATGGTGCTTGCCTGGGTCTATCACCAGCTATTCCTGCGAACTTTTTTCGTACTCAACGGCGTCATTCTGGCTGTCTGGGCCGGGGCCTATTTCGTCCCTGCCCTTCTCGAACTGGCTGGGGTCTTCGTCGCCGTGATCGTCACAAACCTCATCATGCAATGGCTGAACTGGATAGAGTAATGCTGAACAAAACACCTTTTCTTGCAGCCATTTTTGCCAGCACAATTTCGGGCACAGCCTCAGCCACAGTTTTCGAGTTCAACGGAAACGGGCGTCAAGTTGTTGTGTCGTCTGGATCGGGCACCGCCCCTCGGCCGGAACGGCAACCCGCAGCACAAGCTCAGCGCGCTCCGTCAGGAAACGCTGAAAAAGCGCACTATCGCGCTTTGAGTGAGCAGGTCGGACTGCGCCATGCAAGTCATGCAGGCGTCCGAAAAGCGGGCCTCAGCTCGTTTGAGTTCGCCCGCCTGTTCACTGCATTGGTCGATCAGGAAAGCAGGTTTAACCCGCGAGCAGTGAGCCCAAAGGGGGCGCAAGGTCTGGGGCAGCTCATGCCCGGGACTGCGCGCCTCCTGGGCGTAAAAAACGCCTTCGATCCTGACGAAAACCTGAATGGTGCAGCCCGCTACTTTACCGCTCAGCTTGATCGCTTCGGGTCGGTAGAGCTTGCACTTGCAGCCTATAACGCAGGCCCTCACAGGGTCGAAGAATACGGCGGCATCCCACCATTCAAGGAAACCCAAAACTATGTCCGGGTGATTACCCGCGCCGCTGGATTGAGCGGCGTGCAAATCGTTCCGGTCAACTCTCAACCACAAACTGACACCAACGTCATACCCAGTGAAAGGAAATCCGTATGGGAATTTTGAGAAGAAATAAGGTTGCGATTTTTGCTGCCCTTGCTGTGGCTCTTGCCGCATCACCGGCTGCCGCGCAGGATCTTAGCCCTATTACAGGCTTTTTCACAACGATCGGCACCGCTCTGACCTCCGGCCTCGGCCGGGCCATCGGTCTTGTTGCCCTGGCTGCAGTAGGTCTGCTGTTTATGACCGGGCGCATGAATTGGGGCTTCGCAGCCTCTATCGCTATTGGCCTCGTCATTCTGTTTGGCGCAGCAACAATTTTGGCAGGCTTCTGATGATCCAGAGCCCGTGTTTCAAAGCATTAACCCGTCCGGTCAGCTTCATGGGGCTGCCGTTCACCTATGTCGTGCTGCTCGGGCTCATCGTCTTCGGCGGGTTCATTGGAACCCTGTCGTTTGTCTACCTCGGGCTGAGCGCGGTGTTTGGATACATCGCACTCAGAGCCCTTGCGGCCTACGACCCCCGCATTCTGGATGTCGCATTCCTCACGCTGCGCAAGACGCCGGTGCCGCCAAGCTATTTCAAAGGAAAGGGAATTATTTACCGTGCTTGACTCATTGAGATCCCGCGCCCGTGTGGAGTTGGAAAATGAACCGACGGATCGCGAACACCTCGCGGTCCGTCACATTCCCTACGTCTCTGCACTGACCGATGATGTGATGCTGCTGCGCGACGGAGACCTTATGGCCTCCTTCGTCGTGGAAGGCATCGCGGCCTCAACGGCTGACGAAGCCGACGTGGACGCGCTGGTCCTGGCGATGGGGCAAGCTGTTGCTCAGACCCAGCCTGACATGGGCTTTTACGTCCATCGGTTTTCGATGGGCATTAAGCCGGAGCTGGTCCCAGTAGATCCGCACGTGTCCGAGTTTGCGGCTGAGCTGGATAAGCGCTGGCAATCGCATATTGGAGACATGGGGCTGCGCTCCAGGCAGATGATGATTTCCATCACTATGCGCCCTTCAAAAGCAGCTTCTGCCTGGGCTCGTTTCGTGTCAGGCGGAAAGAACAACCAGCGTGACGGATTGGAAAAACGGATCAACCGGCTGAATGAAGCTGTCGATTACGTCATGGAAGCCCTGCGTCCTGCCTCCCCTGCCCGGCTGACTGTCTCTGGCGGTGAGTGGATTGGGCTGCTGCGTTCCACCATGACCGGTCAGTTCTTCGTCTCTCCGCCTTCGGGCGGTTTCCGGCCTCTTGCAGATATGATTGCGACAAGTCGGATCGACTTCAACAACGACACATTCACGGTTTTGGGCAGCGATAGTACAGAAACCCGCTTTGGCGCAGTGTTCTCTGTGAAAGACTATCCTTCAAACACCCGCGCAGGCATCTTTGATCGGTTTGATCTGCCCTATGACCTGGTTGTCACTCAGTCGTTCACACCAACTGATCCAATTACAGCGCAAGAGCGTATCAACCGCACCATCAAGCAAATGTCGGCTGCCGATGACGCGGCCATTTCGCTGCGGGATCAGCTCGTTGATGCTGCCGATGATGTGGCCTCCGGCCGGATCAGCATGGGGCTGCATCACGCAACAATATCCGTGTTCGCGCACAGTGAGGCCGAGCTGGACACGGCAGCAGCGGCCATTCGGACTGCTGGTCAGAAAGCGCAAAGCGTCGTCGTCCGCGAAGATATGGGCGCGCGCACAGCGTTCTTTGCCCAGCATCCCGGAAACTATTCGTACCGCGCACGTGCAGCGATGATTTCCAGTCAGAACTTTGCAGATCTCACCGCTTTGCACGCTATGGCCTCCGGCCTCGCACAAAGCGAAACGCCGTGGGGTGAAGCCGTGACGGTCCTGCCTGACATTCAAGGCGAACCGTACCGTTTCAACTTCCACCTGCCGGGCAATCTGGGGGATCGGACTGTTGGTCACACACTTGTCGTCGGCATGACCGGCGCTGGTAAAACGCTCGGCGCGATGTTCCTGCTGTCACAAGCCTCCCGGCTTAATCCCCGGATAATCGCCTTCGACAAAGACAGAGGCATGGAAATGCCTATCCGCGCCCTTGGCGGCACCTATTCCGCAGTCCGCATGGGGGAACCCACCGGGTTCAACCCGTTTGCCGCTGAAGCGGATGAGCGGGGCACGGCTTGGCTCACACATTGGCTGGAATCTACTCTGTCCAACCAGGGCGATCTGAGCGCGGTTCAACGCGAAGCTTTGAGCAATGCAACCCGTGCCAACAGGGATACTGATCCATCCTTGCGCACCATGCGACATTTCCGGTCTCAGCTCCGCTCGGTTGATGACGGCGGCGATTTGCACACTCGTCTCGGCATCTGGGATGATGGGCAGTACGGCTGGCTGTTTTCCGGTGAAGCGGAAGATACAACGCTCTCGTTTGACCGCGATGTTACGGCTTTCGATCTGACTGAGATTTTCGATTCACAGGAAGTTCGTACCGCCTGGCTCGCCTATGTCTTCCGGCGCATTGAGCGCGTCATTGAAGATGAGCGCCCCACGATCCTCTTGATTGATGAGGCATGGAAGGTGCTCGATGATCCATTCTTTGAAGCCATGCTTAAAGACTGGGCGTTGACGCTCCGGAAAAAGAATGTGGCAATGGTTCTGATGACCCAGCGTGTTGACCACCTCCGCCAGAGTGCGGCGGGCGGGTCCATTCTGGAAAGCTGCGTCACAACCATCGTCTATCCCAACACGCGCTTCACTGAAGAAGAGGTCGCCCCGCTCAAACTGACCGATGCCGAAACATCCATTGTGACGGCTTCGACGGCGGGTGGCCGATTTGCTCTTATCCGCAGCGGCGATGTCAGCACCATCGCCAATATGGATCTGAGCGCCCTTGGCCCCCTGTTGCGCGTGCTTGGCGGGGGCAAAGGTGAAACTGCGCCAGAAGGCTGGCGCGACAATCCCGATTTTTGGAAGGAGCTTTAAATGCGCGTGATCGCGATTTTGACCATTACTGCGGGGCTGCTGAGCGGCTGCGCGACCTACACAGAGAAGAAATCCCCCTGTGTTTGCAACTGGCAGGACATCAATTCAGAGGAGACATTTGCATGAAAATTCTGCGCAACGGAACCGCGGCTATCGCTCTGGCTGCAGCATCATTCTTTGCCGCACCGGCCCACGCTGGCGGCGTTCCGGTTATTGATGGAACGTCTCTGGCGCAGATCGTGGCTCAGCTGGAGCAGATGCGCCAGCAGTATGCAACGCAGCTGGAAGAGCTGGCGACAATGCAGCAGGAACTGGCAACTGCTCAAGAGCAGCTGACGTCGATCACAGGCAGCCGGGGCATTTCTTCGGTTCTGAACTCTGCAGGAGATATTCAATCTCGTGTCGCTGCCTTCTCGCTGGATTCCATTCAGCAATCCGCGCTGAGTGGTTCGCCCCTGTCCGGCCTGGATGGCATGAACAGCACAATTGATGATCTGCGTTCAAAGTTCGCGCTTGGTGATTTGCAGGCGATTTTCGATTCATCTGAACCGATTGATCAAGCCATCGCTGAGCAAGCGTCTGCCGGGGTTGCCGCCATTGCCACGGCTGAAGACACCTATACCCGCTCCAACGACGCGATGGGCCGGATCAACACGATGATCAACCAGATCGACACCAACGCGGATCTGAAGGCCAGCATCGACTACAACACGCGGGTTATGGCGGAACTGGCGGTTCTGTTGAATGAGAACCTGCGCATTCAGGCAGCGAACGCCAACGTCGCGGGTGCCAATGCCCTGTCTGAAGCACGGGATGCAGCAAAGGCGCGCGAATTCCGCCGCGTCTCTCAATAAGGGGCGGTTAAATGAACGGTAAACTTACTGCTTCGGTTTGTTTCGTAGCTTGGACGCTGGTGGGCATTGCTCCGCCAGCGGCGGCTGAAGAACCTCGATCCTGGAACTGCGAGAAGCAGGCCGTTTTTGATCCAAGCGTTCAAAACCACATTCGGGAAATCTCGGCGAAACCTTCGATGCGCAACATTATCATCGAGCATATGAAACGCTGGGATGCAGCCGAAATGCGAAGCCAATGCGAAGCGTTTGCAGATGGGCAGCCCAATGAAATCTCTTGTCTCAATGGCCGCCGGAACTGGGATGAGATTGAGGCTTCAATTCCAAGCGGTCTTACTCAGGTTTCTGCGCTCAACCAGCGGGAACACTTGCTGAAAATCCAAGCTGAAGGAAATGGACTTTCGGAAGCCATTGAATTCTGCCGGTCGTCGGGCGCGACACCCGTCGGAGATTTCAGTCTCCAGATTTTGAAGGATTAAGAAAATGGCGACATTCATTACTGATGCTCTGAACAGTATCGACGCGGCCATTGCTGGTTATGCTCAATCGGTTTTTGGGACGTTTGCTGGTCCTGTTACGGGTATGCTTCAAGCAATGGGTGTCGTCGGTTTGGCCTTCATTGCAGCCAACTCATTGATGCAGTTTTATCCGATACGGGTAGGCGAGTACATCAAATGGAGCGTCCGCTACATAGCCATTCTGGCTGTTGCAACTTCTTGGGCTCAGTTTCTGCCCATCTACAACATCATAACAAA
>MDLF01000099.1 GCA_001730095.1 Rhodobacteraceae bacterium (ex Bugula neritina AB1) | reverse complement strand
GCTCGTCAGGCTCATAACCTGAAGGTCGTAGGTTCAAATCCTACTCCCGCAACCAGCTTTATCAAACTCTCCTTAGCATCAACCTTTGCCTTCCTGCCGGATTGTGTTGTGCTGGCAATAAGGTCCTGATGCACGTCGTGAAGGCTTGGATAGCTCAGCTGCAACGTGACCGTCCGGCGAGGTTGCGACCGACAGAATACCTGCGAGGTCGCCGATCAGATCGATGGTCAGTTCTTCGCCCTCTATATCAGGGGTGAGAACCACCTTGTCGATCATGGCCCTGAGGTGCTGCGAGGCTTCTGCCCGCCGCTCCGGGGTGTTGAGCGTCGCCATCAGGTGGGAGACCTCCTGCTTGTAGCGCGCGCTCATATTGGGGTGGAAGATGACTTTCTCTTCCGGCTGGGCCGACAGGAGGCTTTCCAGTTCCTTTAGTCGGTCGTTGATAAAGACCGCGCGATCCTTCGGCATCTCTGCTGGCACGCCGTCGCAAATTGACTGGACGATCTTGTCCTTCTCCCGTGTCAGCTTGCCCTGTTCTTTTACGAAACCGTTGCGGGCTGCGTTCTGTTCGCGGCGCAGCTCATTCATGCGTTTGGTGTATTCCTGGCAGAAGACCTCGACCAGGCGCTCATCCATCAGGTTGGCGTTGAGCGCATGCAGTACTTTGGCTTCCAGATCTTCCCGCTTGATGGGCAGCTTGTTGCTGCAGGTGCCTTTGTTCTTGGCGGTTGAACAGGACAGATGGGTTTTCTTGTGCATGGCAAAGCCGCCTCCGCAGCAGCCGCATTTGACGAGATGCGACAGCAGGTAGCTTGGGCGGTTGCGCTTATGCAGCGGCTTGTCTTTCTTGTTGTAGACCCCCTGCTGAATTTTGACCCGGTCCCGGAGGTCCTGATCAATGATGCGCAGATCCGGCACTTCGGTGATCACCCATTGGTCTTCGGGATTGAGCCGGGAGACGCGTTTGCCGGTCTCCGGGTTCTTGATGTAGCGCAGACGGTTCCAGATCTGCCGCCCGATGTAGAGCTCATTGTTCAGGATGCCGGTGCCGCGTTCCCGGTTGCCGTAGATGGTGCTAGGTCCCGAGGTGCCGCGATTGGGGGCAGGGACCTTCTCCGCGTTGAGGGTCTTGGCCAGGGCTGCCGGGGACTCTCCGTTGGCGTAGGCTTTGAAGATACGCTGTACGACCTTGGCCTGGGCTTCATTGATCTTGCGCCCGCCGCGTTCGATCAGCCCGTTTGGCCCGGCTTCGTGGGCGACGTCATAGCCGTACACAACGCCGCCTGCGCTCTTGCCTTTGAGCGCGCAGCCCTGCAGGCCTCTGCGGGTCTTATTGGCCAGTTCCTTGAGAAACATGGCCCCCATGGTGCCGCTGAAGCCGATATGCAGCTCATTGATGATCCCTTCGGAGAGGGTGAATATCTGCTGGTCATTGAAGCGGAGCTGTTTGAAGACCTTGGCAGCGCCCTCTTGGTCCCGGCTGATCCGGTCAAGGGCTTCGGAGACCACGAGGTCGAACTTGCCCATGGGGGCTGCGCTCAGCAGCGCCTGGATGCCGGGGCGGAACAGGTTCTCGCCTGAGATGGCATGTTCTGTGTAGCATTCGACCACCTGCCAGCCCTCCGCGTCTGCGCGGGCCTGGCAGATGCGGATCTGATCTTCGATGGATGTGTCTGTCTGCAGGTCGGATGAATAGCGCGCGTAGATTGCAACGCGTTTGGGTCCTTCTGTCTGTATGGTTTGGGTCATGAGCCTCGTCCTTTCTGCGGGCGGCATTCATCCTGCATCCCGGAGCCCGCAAGGCGTTCACTGCTCATTTGCTCCTGAAAATCCGTTTCCGCCGCCGCCCGCGCAAGGAAACGCACAAGCTCCATCAGCTTGCCATCCGGCAGTGCTGGGCTTGTCTCCTCATGAGTCTCGCGTGGGTTGGCCTGATCGGTCAACGGATTTTTCCTTTCTGCCCACAGGCAATTTGCCTGGGCTTTTGTTGTTCTTCTCCTTTGCGCCTTGCATCGTTCTGGAACAGAAGCGGAACACTATAGGAGGAAACTCCTAAATCCGGTAGCAAAATCGCAAATGAGCACATACGTAGGCAGAAGCTTAGCGGCCAATTCCGGCGCGAGATCGGGGCAGAACCAGGTATTTGAGGGTATTTGAGAATGGCGGAGTTCCATGAAGTGGATTGGCAAAACGCTTCGGTTCAGGACCGGATTGCACCCAACAAAGCGCTCTTCCGTCTGTTGACGCAGCTCTCCAGGAAGCTGGATGTCTACTTTGATGTCTTGCTTGAAGAGGCGCAGGAAAAGCCGGTCACTACGGCGGGAGATCCGCACCGAAACTTCCGGCGCGGTGAGATCGCAAAGGAAAGGTCGCACAAGATCCATGAATGGATTGCGCGCAATCACTTCGATTGGGCAAAGGAGAATGAACCAGAGCTGTTCCAAGTGCCCAGGAAGTCTGATTGGGATCAGTTCCTGGAAAATGCCGCTTTCCAAGGCGGTTTGGCTGTTGTGAACCCGTTCAGCCGTGGAGTTGCTAGTCTAAAGCCACCGGAAGAGATGGGCGGCGTGACATTGCGCATTGGCCAAGCTTACGGGTTTGAGTTGGATGTGGATGGTACGGGGCAGGCGGTGGCCTTTGAGGAGTATGGCGGTGACTGGCACCCTCTTCCTCTTGGAGAAACCACGGAGAGCCTGAAGGCTGATCTGAAACCGGGCAAGAACCAGTTGCCGAGGACTGGCAAAGGCAAGGCCATGCCATTGTATGAGCATCACGGCACCGGCCCGCACCGCTTCATCTTTGTTGTCCGCGAAGGCGGCAAGCTGCCTGTAGACCGGACGAGCATCGCGAGATTGGCAAAGGCGACGCCCCTGCTTGTTTTTGAGGCGAAGACCTATGTGATCTGATGCTGTCCGTCTGGCGATTTGATGTGTGGGCTCAGTCTAATACCCGAGCGCACGCAGGATCTTATCGTTTGTCGGCTTCAACTCGGCCCATTGCTTGGCCCCCTTCGTGCGGAAATGCTCAGGGGGCTGATGGCCCTTGGACAGGACAGTCTCAATGTCCGCAAAGAAGGCCTCTGCACCGCCGAGGTCCTCCCAGAAATCTGCCAAGCCGACTGCCTCTGCCAGGATCTGTGAAGAGGCAAACACGGGTTCAACAACAGTGGCCAAGTATTCGGAGACCACACTGTCAGAGGAGAGATACTCCTCCGGCACGTATTCCAGCCCCTCGCGCTTGGCCCTCTTGTAGGCTGGAATGAAGGGCAGCTCCGTCAGGTAGGCCAGCAGCATGAAAAGCCGGGTCTCCGCAAAAGGATGGGTTCGGCTTGTCTCTTTGCCGCGCTCCTCCCGTTCGATAATCAGCATCACCACTAGGATGCAGGTCGCATAGTATCTGAACAGTACCCAGTTCTCGGCAGAATAGGCCCCCAGAAAAATCTCAGTAGCGTCCTGGTTGGCTTGCAGTTCTAGGGTCAGGATGCATTGATTTTCGTCGCGCTGCGTGATTCACGGTTCGGAAAACGGAGCGGTGACATGAGCGACCTTTATTGGCTGACTGACGAGCAGATGGCCAAGATCGCCCCTTTTTTCCCGAAGTCGCACGGCAAGCCACGGGTCGATGACAAGCGGGTTTTGAGCGGGATTATCTTCATCAACCGCAATGGGTTAAGGTGGCGCGATGCCCCTGCAGCCTATGGCCCGCACAAGACCCTCTACAGCCGCTGGAAGCGCTGGAGCGAGAAAGGCATCTTCGCGCGGATGATGGCGGGTCTGGCCGCCGGGCACAGCGAAGAACAGACCGTGATGATTGACGCTACCTATCTCAAAGCCCACCGCACCGCGACCAGTATGGCCGCGAAAAAGGGGGGCGTGGCCGCCTGATCGGTAGAACCAAGGGTGGAATGAATACCAAGCTGCATGCCATCTGTGATAGCCAGGGGCGCCCGCTCAACCTGTTCGTTACCGCCGGGCAAGTCAGCGATTACATCGGTGCTCGGGCTCTGCTCAGCAGCCTGCCAAACGTGGATTGGCTGCTCGGTGATCGTGGCTATGACGCCGACTGGTTCCGGAATGCGTTGAAAGACAAAGGGATACGCGCCTGCATCCCCAGCAAAAAGCAACGGAAGACACCCGTCAAATACGACAAACGCCGTTACAAGCGGCGCAACCGCCCCTCTCGTGACATTGCTGCGCAATGCACTGCTGGGCAGTGATGCGAGATCATGTTCGGCAGGCTCAAGGATTGTCGGCGCGTCGCGACACGCTATGACCGATGCCCCAAGGTGTTCCTCTCGGCCATCGCCCTCGCTGCGCTCGTCATCTATTGGTTATGAATCCTGACCCTAGAAGAAGTTCGCTTGGCGCCACTATCGATCGCTCCGTTTGGCAAGCTGTATTCGCCAAGATGCCCTGGACAATTTCACGTGTTTGCCATTCCTGACGGGGTCGCTGTGGAATCCCGAATTAAAATACTGAGCTCGTAATTTGTAGCCGTCGTACCCGCGCTTTTTCCGGTAACGGCGTCCGCTATTTGCTTTGCGGCCAAAGCTCCAATTCTTTTGGCTGGGATGCGGATGGTGGAGAGTGACGGTTCGATTTCTCCTGATCCTTTGAAATCGCCAATCCCCATAATTGAAAGTTCTCCAGGCACAGCAATGCCCAAGCGTTTCGCGGCATAGAGCACGCCTTGAGCAATAATGTCGTTTCCGCACAGAATGGCACTGGGGCGCGGAGACCTCCCCAACAATGACAAGCTAGCGCGTTTTGAGTCCGCAATGCTGTAGGAGGCTTGCAGTTGCCACTCTTCTGGCACTTTGATCTTTTCCCGCCGCAACTCTGAAAGAGCGCCGTGTAACCGATCGTGAGCTCGATCGTTTCCAACTGGGTCAGGAAAGACAAGGCCAATGTCCCTATGACCAAGGTCCAATAAGTGACGTGCGGCCAAGCGTCCGGCCTCCGAGTTTTGAGCGCCAACGCAGGACAATCGCGCTTCGTCGCTATAGTTCCAGATCGCAACAGTCGGCACCCCCTGCTGTTCAATCAGTTGATAGGTGGCTTCGGAATGTTCCAGCCCAATCAGTGCGAGTCCATCTACTCGATGTTCCATCAATTTGCGCAACATTTTGTATTCGCGGTCCAGATCAAAACCGTGCGACGCGATAAGCATGGTGAAACCCTGTTGGTCCAACCCATCAGAAAAGGACTGGATCAGTTCGGCAAAAATTGCGTTATCAATTGTCGGCACCACAAGGCCAATCGTACCGCTGCGCCTTCCATGCATGACTTGGGCCGCTCGGTTACGAATATAGCCAAGCCTTTGCACGGCGCGATCAATCTTCTTGCGAGTCGCCGGCTTGAGCAATTCTGGGTGATTGAAGCTTCTTGATACTGTTGAAATTGAGACGCCAGCGGCCTTTGCAACAGCGACTATGTCGGGCTTATCTTTTTGTTTTTTCGTCATAAATACCGCCCGATCGAAGCCAAAAATGAAAACATTTGCAAAACTATTTTCATCTCTTAGCTTAAAATGTCAACGCGGGTTCAATGACAGGGATGTAACGTGGAATTTCTGTACTATTTCGGAGATGTCTTCACACCGATCTCTTTTGGCTTGTTGCTTTTGGGAACGATCGGCGGGCTGATTTTGGGGGCGACACCCGGTTTGTCACCGACTATGGCGGTGGCCCTTTTGATCCCCTTCACCTTCCACTTGGCGCCAGTTCAGGGACTGATCCTTTTGGGGGCAGCCTATACATCCACAGTGGCAGGTGGCGCGGTCAGCGCCATTCTTCTCAAAATCCCCGGTGCACCTGCAAACATCGCCACAACGCTGGACGGGCACACTATGGCCAAACAGGGCAAAGGGGCGCAGGCGCTTCAGCTCAGTTTTCTGGCCTCCGCTGTCGGGGGAGTAATCGGCGTCCTTCTGTTGATCTTTTTGACACCCGTTCTGGCGCAGTGGGCGCTGGCGTTCGGTCCAAGTCATCTGTTCTGGCTCGCCATCCTTGGCGTCACGGTCATCGGTTCGCTGGACAGTGCCTCGGTCGTGAAGGGTCTTTTGTCTGGTTGCATTGGCTTGTGGCTTGCGACGATCGGATTTGACGACATCATGGGTGCGCAGCGGTTTATCTTTCACCCTGCGCTTGGTGGCGGCATTAACATCATCGCAGCGCTCATCGGGCTCTTCGCCATCCCCCAAGTTCTGACCATGTTCGCTAAGGGGCGAAGTGCGAACAATTCAGAAGTCATCGAGGTCGAGAAACATTCGATCAAGGATGCGGTGCGCGAACTTCTCCGCCGCCCGAGGGCGCTGAGTATTGGCACCATCACAGGTTCAGTCATCGGGCTTATTCCGGGCGTCGGCGGACAGATCGCAGGTCTTGTCGCCTATGACCAAACCAAAAAATTCAGCCCAGAACGCGATAAATTTGGCAAGGGGCACAGCGAAGGTGTGATTGCGGCAGAAAGCGCAAACAACGCGATGGTCGGGCCAAGCCTTGTACCACTTCTAACGCTGTCGATCCCCGGCTCACCCACTGCGGCTGTGCTATTGGGTGGTCTGCTGATTCACGGAATTTTTCCCGGTACAGACCTCTTTGACAATCACCCAGATGTGGCGTGGACCTTTATCAACTCGATGCTGATCGGTCAGGTGCTTATGTGTATATTCGGTCTTTATGTGGCGGGCCTTGCCGCCCGGGTTGCACAGGTGCCGCAAAGCGTCATGGCAGCCGTAGTTCTTGGACTTGCCGTCTTCGGCAGCTACTCGGTCCAATCCAGCATGGGCGACGTTTACGTCATGGCCGCCTTGGGCGTCATGATGTACTTTCTTGAACGCTTCGGTTTCTCTGCCGCGCCATTGGTGCTTGGCCTGATCCTTGGCCCGATTGCCGAGGCAAACTTTATCCAAGGGTCCATGATTGCAGGGGCCACTGACGGGATGGCAAGTTATTTTCTGACCGGCACGCTGAACATCGTCTTGATCGCCATCGTGATTGCATCAATTGCCTATTCGGTCTGGATGGAACTTCGCAGCCGTCGCTACACCTCTAAAGAGGAGATCATGGGATGAGCCAAATCAGTCTTCCACGCATTCAACATATAGTGGCGTCTGGCATTATTGCAGCGGTCGGGATGTGGGTGGCATGGGTAAGCTACACCCAACAGCCAGCCGAGGCATTCCTGTTTCCACGCTTGATTTCGACCGTTTTCGTCGTCTTGGCATTGTGGACTTTCGTCAAAGCAATTCTTGGTTGGACAAAGGTGGGAAGCGGCATCTCGCGCAAGGATTTTGTGTGGCTTCTACCGGGCCTGATCATCGCGCTTGTCTACATCTTCTGGGCAGCCAAGGCGTTGGGATTCTTCACCGCGGGTACGATCACGTTCTTCTTGCTGCTTAGCTTCTATGACCCCGCACCACATGGCGAAGCCAAAACCTGGGTCAAGCGTGTGATCATCACTGCAGGGTTTCTGGCGGTGATGTACGGGCTCTTTGCCCTACTGCTCAAAGTCTACACACCACGAGAGATATTTTTCTGAAAATGACCGCGCAAAGCGGCGATCAAAATCCAAGGGAGGATCTAACATGAAACATTTACTGGCAGGCGCCGCAATGGCGCTAATGTCCCTGACCGGTGGCATGGCCATCGCCGAGGATTACCCGGAACGCCCCATCATGATGATGGTCAGCTATGGGGCTGGCGGGGCCACTGACTTCCAGGCACGCATTGTCACCATGACGGCGGGCAACGAAGACGCGCTTGGCATGCCCATTGCGATCATTAACAAACCCGGCGCGGGAGGGCGCGTAGGCTGGAACTGGTTTGCAACACAGGCCGAGGCTGATGGCTATACGCTCGGGGCATACAACATCCCGCATTTCATTGCGCAGTCGATCAAGGGCGGTGTCGAATACTCGGCGGACAGCTTTGAACCGATTGCCAATTGGGGCGCGGACCCCGCGGTATTTGTGGTGGCCAAGGACAGCCCGTTCAACTCCATGGAGGATGTGGTCAACTACGCCAAGGAAAACCCTGGGAAACTGACGTTCTCTGGGGCAGGTCTGTTTGTTGGACACCACATTGCTGCCTTGCAACTTGAGAGAGAAGCAGGCGTTAAAATGGCCTATATCCCGACCAAAGGCGGTGGTGCGGCAGCGATGAAAGCTGTGATTGCGAGCGATGTCATGGGCGGCGTGAACAACCTGTCGGACGCGTTCAGAGGTGGTCGCGGAAATTCGGACCAGTGTTTAAGGTGGATCGCATGACGAGCGA
>MDLF01000098.1 GCA_001730095.1 Rhodobacteraceae bacterium (ex Bugula neritina AB1) | reverse complement strand
CTGCTGGTGATCGCGCCGAAGTAGCTCTGGCCATGGCGGCAGAATATGACCTGCGCAAGCTTAGACCCGGATATGGCATCGAGATTGAAACTTCCGTTTCCGGATCGCTGAGACGAGCCGTATTGTCTGTTGACGAAGGCGTCCAAATCGAAGCGGTTTTCACAGATGAGACCGCCACTCGGAGAATACTGCCTGAGCCTGATTTGGTGCTGCGGGCGGCAGATACGACGGTGCAAAACTCGATTTCGGCAACTCTTGCATCGGCAGATGTTCCCGCTCGGTTTGCCGTAGACTTGGCTGAGATGTTGGGGGGGACTGTAGACTTCCGGCGTGATTTGAAAGGCGACGAACCGTTGCAATTGATGTGGCGTGAAGCCAGGCTCAGCGACCAAATTATCGGACAACCTCACCTGTCCTTCGCTGCGCTGACCATCGACGAAACCCGTTATGAGATCGTGTGGCCGGACGACAACTCTGGAAACGCGACAATTTTTGTCGATGGAGAAGTGTTGCGCGTGTTCGCGCAGCCTGTGAAGGGAGCGCGGTTGAGTTCGGTGTATGGCAACCGCAGACATCCGGTGTATGGAGATGTGCGCATGCATACAGGGGTCGATTTTGCAGCTCCGCATGGGACGCCCGTTTATGCCACCGCACCTGGAACTATCTCCTTTGTTGGCCGACGCGGCGGCTATGGACGCGTGGTCGAGATCGCGCATGGCTCGGACACTATGACCCGCTATGCCCATCTGAGTTTCGTGCCCGACGGTCTTTCGGTCGGAGATAGGGTTACAGCGGGTGAGGCTATCGGTCGCGTTGGCGCGACAGGAACTGCGACGGGTCCAAATCTGCATTATGAAGTGCGGGTGGATGGCCGACCCACAGATCCAATGTCGGAAGAACGGCTTGCCGAAGCGGCAAACGCAGAAGGAACCAATCCAGACATTGTAGCACGTCTTCATGAGAGCCGGGCCCAGTTTACTGGATTACTTGATTCGGATGTCGCTCAAACGATGTCGGAAAGGCTTTAGATAATGAAAAAACTCTCACTCTCCGCCTTGCTCACGCTCGCATTGGCTGGGCAATCGATTGCCCAAACGACCCCAATTGAAGTCGTTAAGACGAATGGTTGCGGTTGCTGCCTAGCGTGGATGAAACACCTCGAAGAAAACGGCTTCGAACCCACAGGTGAAGATATGTTTGCGGGCCTTTTTGTACGCTTCAAACTCGATAATGGCGTTCCGCAAAGAATGGTGTCCTGTCACACGGGTCTGGTAGAGGGCTACGTGATCGAGGGCCACGTGCCAGCAGATGATATTCGCAGGTTACTCAGCGAAAGGCCGGACGCAATAGGCCTCGCGGTGCCGGACATGCCACTTGGCTCACCTGGTATGGATCAGAGCCGCTGGCGTGAGGCCTACGACGTGTTTCTCATCAACAACGACGGGTCGACAGAAGTCTTCTCAAGCTATTCTGGCGATTGAAGCCATTTGAAACGAAAGATCTGAATTTGGACACTCTCTCCCCTATTATGCTCGGATTTCTGGGTAGTCTTGCCGCAGGCTCAATGACGGCCATTGGCGCAATACCCGTGCTTTTTGGTCGCGTGCCGTCTCGCGCTACCCGAGACCTGTCACTTGGTTTCGCGGCGGGCGTGATGCTTGCTGCATCCTTCTTTTCGCTGATTATTCCTGCTCTTGATGCGGCTGAATTGCGATATGTGAACGAGGCAGCACCGGCCGCAATTGTGTGTATTGCGATCCTTCTTGGGATGGGTGCCGTGGCACTCATGAACGAGAAACTACCGCATGAGCATTTCAGCACAGGTCGCGAAGGGCCTGAGGCAGCATCGCTCCGCAGGGTGTGGTTGTTCATCATCGCCATCACGATCCACAACTTTCCCGAAGGGCTGGCGGTGGGCGTCGGCTTTGGCGCAGACGGTGTGTCAGGCGGTATGCCGCTTGCCATCGGGATCGGGCTGCAGAATGCGCCCGAAGGTCTGGCCGTCGCGGTGTCACTGCTCGGCGAAGGGTATTCGAAAGTCCGGGCTTGGGGGATCGCCGCATTAACTGGCATGGTTGAACCCATTGGCGGACTTTTGGGTGCGGGGATCATCACGATCTCGGAACCGCTTCTCCCTTGGGGTTTGGCGTTTGCGGCAGGCGCGATGCTCTACGTTATCAGTCACGAGATCATTCCTGAAACCCACCGAAGCGGTCATCAGAACAAGGCCACGCTTGGCCTTGCGATCGGCTTGGTCATCATGCTGTTTTTGGACGTCTGGCTCGGGTAAAAAAACGATGAAGATATCCATCCTTCCCGGCCTCACTGCCGTGTTGATCGCTCTTTTCGTGGATCAAGTCACGAAGTTCTTTGTCATGGACAACGCATCCTCGTTTGCCACCGGCATTCAAATCTTACCCATTTTCGACCTTGTGTATGTTCAAAATGATGGGGTTAGCTTCGGGATGTTCGGGGGCATGCCTTGGTGGGGACTGTCGGCATTGGCGCTCGTGATATGCACTGTTCTCGGCGTGATGCTTTTTCGCAGCGACAATCACATCGAAGCTGTCGCGCTTGGTGCTATCATTGGCGGCGCACTCGGTAACGTCGTAGATCGCTTCCGATTTCAAGCCGTTACCGACTTTCTGAGCTTCCACATCGCTGGCCTGTATTGGCCGGCCTTCAACCTTGCCGATGTATTTGTCGTGTGTGGCGTGGGGGTACTTTTGTTGTATCCGCTGCGGAGGGCACGTTTTCAGGCATAAATGTCGATGGGCGTTCCATCGCGCACCATGGCATAAATCTCTTCAATCTGCCGATCGGTGACCGCAATACATCCTGCGGTCCAGTCCTGCTTATTTGTCGGATCAATGCCCCGCCTCGGGCCACCGTGGATAAAGATATCACCCCCTGGAGACCGGCTCTGAGCAGCCGCGAAAGCACGGTCTTCGGCATTGGGGTAAGAAATGCCTATTGAGAGATGAAACAGGCTCTCGGGATTTCGGCGATCGATGGTGTAGGTTCCTTCGGGCGTGCGTCCGTCGCCCTCGAATTGCTTGTGTCCTTCGGGGGCAAAACCAAGCCCGACCGGGAAAGTGCGCAACACACCCTGCGCGCCATCGAGAACGAGCAGTCGTTGAGATTTGTAGAGGCGCAGGCGTGTCACATCAGGGCCAGTGTACGACCTGAATTTGTTGGCGCATCCGGCCAAGAATGTAGCCACCGCACCAGATAGGAAAAGCCGTCTCGGTAATCTTGTTATCATCACTGCCCTATGCCTCTTCTTTGGAGGTTCGTTGTGCCTATCGGATACAGCGTTGCCTTTCACCGATCAATGGCCGTGTGCCAGCGCGCCTTTTGCCATTTCCTCGCCAACTTGCTCTCCGCTGCGCGGTCCTTGGTCGCCGTCGCGTGCTCCTATCAATCGCAAGGCGTTGGCGACAACGAGAAGCGAGACCCCGACGTCTGCCGCAATCGCGCCCCACATGGATGCCATACCGAAGGCAGTCGCCACGACGAAGACGGCCTTGGTTGCAAGGGACAGCCCGATGTTCTGTTTGATGATCGACATGGTCCTGCGCGAATGCCCGATCAGCCATGGAAGTTTGCCAATATCGTCCGTCATCAAAGCAATGTCTGCCGTTTCAATCGCAGCATCCGACCCAACTGCGCCCATTGCTATGCCGTAATGCGCACGCGCCATTGCCGGTGCGTCGTTCACTCCGTCCCCGATCATCGCGACGGTCGTATATTGCGCCACCAGTTCTTCGATGGCCGTGACCTTATCCTCGGGAAGGAGTTCGGCCCGCACCTCATCTATGCCCACCTCGGCAGCCACTGCTCTTGCCGTGGCCGCGTTGTCGCCGGTCAGCATCACGATCTTTTTGACACCTTGTGCGTGCAAACGCGCGACAATGCCCTTGGCATCTGGCCGGATCCGGTCCCGCAGTTCGAGAACGCCGCTGACGCCGTTGGCATCACCGATCGCCACCAGCGTGCTGCCCGCGCCTTCGATCTGATTGCGCAGATCAGCCGGAATATTCCCGCCAAGACCCTTTTCCTCGGCAAACCGGTCTGAGCCGAGCCAGATGGACTGACCGCCCATTTGACCCTCAAGGCCGCGCCCAGGGACGGTTCGGGTATCCTCGGCGGCGACGATTTTTATTCCGTCCCGCTCTGCACGGCCAAGGATAGCCCGTGCTAGAGGATGTGAGGAACGCGCTTCGAGGGCCACGGCCCGTGCCATCAATTCGGCTTCGGTTGTGCCACCAAGCGGATAAATGGCCGCAACCTCGGGCTCACCCATGGTGATCGTACCGGTCTTGTCCATTGCCAACGCAGTGGTGCGCCCGGGGGCTTCGACATAGGCCCCGCCTTTGATCAGCACACCATTTCGGGCGGATGCCGCAAGCGATGCAACAATGGACACTGGGGTCGAGATCACCAAGGCACATGGACAGGCGATGACCAGCAAAACCAGCGCGTTATAGAACCAAAAGCCCCAGTCGCCGCCCGCGACAAGTGGCGGGATTAAGGCAATGAAAATGGCAAACACCATCACAACTGGAGTGTAAATGCGGGCGAACTTTGTCACCCATTGTTCGACCTCAGCGCGACGCGAATGTGCATCGCCAACCATGCGAATGATCTTGGACAGAACCGTGTCAGACGCGGCCATCGTTGCCCGTACGGTCAACGTGCCCTCACCATTGATGGTGCCCGCGTAGACATCGTCGCCCGCCTCTTTTGGCACCAAAGCGCTTTCACCCGTAATGGGCGCCTGATCGACAGCTCCCGCCCCGCCGACAACTTCTCCGTCCAGGGGAATGCGGTCCCCACCGCGCACGATGAACTTGGTTCCGACAGCGACGGCCGCGGCGGGAATATCCGTCTCAGACCCATCCTCGTTTATTACCCGCGCCGTCGCAGGCGCGAGGTCGAGAAGCGCCGAGACAGCATTGCGTGCCCGCCCGACGCTCCAGCTTTCAAGATAGAGCGAGAGTGAGAAGAAAAACGCAACAGTTGCGGCCTCAAAGAATTCTCCAAGCCCAATGGCACCGGCAACGGCAACCACCATCAACAGGTTCATATCAGGAGAGATCCGGCGCGCAGACGACCATGCTTTAGGTGCCACCAGCCACACACCGAATAGAATTGCGCCAGCGAACAAGGCAACCTCCGCCATTGGCATCGCGGATTCCCCATGGCCGGCAAAGATGCCGATGGCCCCGCCAATCCCGGTTTCAACGAGGTGGTAAATGAACCCCGCCGCCCAAAAGCCTCCGCTCAACATCGTAAACTGCTTTTGTTTCTTCAAATGTGCAGCCTGATCGGCGCTGGCGTCCTCGGCATCCCACGGCTTAGCCGTCATGCCTGTTGAAGCAACCAAATCAATAATCTGTTTCGACGACGGGTTCGTCCCACCATCCAGAACCGTCATGCGCGCGTTGATAACATCAAAGGCGAGGTACTCCGCTCCACCGACCTTTGGTCCGACGACGCGGTTGAGGATCGAGACCTCTTCCGCGCAGTCCAAACCGCTGACGTGGAAACTACGCCCGTCGGAGGCGCTGACTTGCGTTGGCGGAACAGCATCACCACCGTAGCAACTTGTGCCTGTATCAGGCGAAGAAGCGGCATGATCGTGATCATGATGAGCAGCATCGTGTGGCATGAGTTATCCTCAGATTCGCGACTATTTTGATTAGGATACGAGCTACAGCAACTAGAGCTTCAAGAAGAAAAATGACAACGCGTCCGATTTTCGTTTGAACCGCGAAAACCTGCCTCAAATAGTCACCTTCGAACATCGCGCCGGAGCAAGTTTTGAGGCCGACGGCGGGAAAGCTTGAATATCGTATGGCTTTCATCATATCAGCGAAGCAACAATATTCAGGTAAATGGAGCCAAAAGATGATCAAGCGAAGTGCAGCCGTATTCACACTTATACCGCTCGTGAGCGCTTGCGCGGTCACCATGACCGAGCCTGAAGCCGCAAGCCCGACACGTTCTATACCTGAGGAAGTGATTGCAATTGCAGGGCCCAATCAGGACATTATGTCGGCCTTCCTGCGCCCCGACGACAATTGCTTTTGGTACATGCACAATGGCCCGGTTGAAAGAACACCTCTGCCACTCAGGACCTCTGATAGCCGTCACATTTGCATTCAACAGCCCGCTGAGACGTAACAACGAAAACGGCCCTAAATTCATCAGAGCCATTTTCATTCGTTTGCTGTGATCGACGATGCTTTGACTGTCAGCTAGTTGAGAGCACGCTATCCGAAGCGGAGTAAAGATATACAGTCGAACCCATTTCGACATTTGGATAAAGCGCATTGATATGCGCCATCACCATCCGAACACAGCCTGAACTCGCGCGGCCCCCAATCGATCTGGGGTGAGGCGTGCCATGAATACGTAGATACGTATCACGCTGGCCCACGTAGAGGTAAATCGCACGGGAGCCGAGGGCATTTGTCGGACCTGGCTCCATGCCGTCAGCCCACTGGGCGTTCACAGGGTCACGCTCGATCATTGATTGGGTGGGTGTCCAATGCGGCCACTCAACCAGACGGCGCACCGTATAGGTGCCCGGTTCATAAAGATTGCCGCGCGCAATCGCGACGCCGTATCGCATCGCCGTGCCACCTTCTTCGATGTGGTAGAGGTATCTTGCGACAGCATCGACGTGGATATCGCCAGGCACCAGCCCATCCCGCGCCTCGACCCGTTGCGGCAGGAAACGCGGTGCAAGATCCCATGGGTTAGATGTCTCAAGAACGAAGTTTTCTGGAGTAACTTGCGCGTCCCAGGTAGCCTTTTGCGACGCAGATGGCCATGTGTTGGCGAAAGCGGGCGACGCCAGCGGGGCTGAAAAAAGAGCAGTCGTGGTTGCGATGAAATGGCGTCTTGTCAACATGTTGAACTTGTCTCCGTCCTAATAGTCAATTTGCGTATTATGTGCCGCATGCTCCATAAGACAGGTACAACCTACACCAACTGGAGGTTCAATAAGAATCTTCGCTTCACACAAATTCGTGTATTTGCATTTGCGTACTGACAACATTTTGTCACGCGACGGAGGCCAGCAAGCAGTGGCCGCTTTCGGGAAAACTCGGCGGCGGCGTGAGCTTCCCCTTAAATCGGGGCTGAAAAAGGTCGAACGACAGCTTTGTGCAGCGGATTCAGGTCATTTGCGTGGCGTGCAGAATCTAGGACTCTGGACTCGAAGCAGACTTGCGGCAATGCAGCCCGTGGTTTTTGCGCAAAATGCCCTGCCACCAGCCTGATCGATCACACCGGATGACTGCTGTCAGCCCAAAACGGACTCTCGTTACTGGTTCATCAGTAATAAAGTCTGTGTTGGAAAACCAGCATACGCAAACGTCGAAGCTGCAAGTTCGCTGGCGTCTTGATCAAACGTTATGAAACAATCGCATCTAGAGGCTTCTTCAATATGTTGAGCGTCACGAAACTGTGCCGCAAATTTTTGTGTCTGGCGCGGGCCAGTGAATTTCCCTTTTCGTTTAGTTAGGCCCATGCCAAAGAGAGCGAAGGCAAAGCCAGTCAGTTCCCCCGTTTTTAAAACTCGAAGCTGCGCGAACTTTTCAGGAAATTCTTCAATAAACCCACGCCTTTCTGTTTCGCTAAGCTTTGAAAGTACGTGATGCACCTTTTCGCCCGGGTCCATTTCTCTCATTGGATCGCCTTCTCTTGCGGCGGATACTTGGGTGTCTATCGTCTGCCATACCTCGGAAACATCTATAGAGGCGAGACTTTCAGTGCCGCTTTTCAAGGCATTGGATACTTCTCCAGAGTTGCCATCAGGCTCAAAACCTAGGGGATTCATCAACGAGTTAGTTATCGCTCGTTCGGTTTCAAGGGCAACTTGATCCATCGATTTTTCTCGCCTTCCCCCCATAAGGTGATGCATAGGCGCTAGCATCTCATCAAATGCTTCATATGCGGGTGAAAACTCAAAATAGTTGGCAAACCTTTCTTCTGGCACGGCTGTGTCCAACGCTGAAATTGGGTCATACCGTTCGTGAACTTGGCCCGGGTTCCTTACGAACACGGCATCAAGCTCATTCAATAAGGTTGAATATTCTTCATGGTTGTTTCGCATCTCAGTGATATGGACGTCTGAAAAAGCTATGCGATGTGGCAGGGCGCTAAAGTTCCTGCGCATGGCGATAGCGCCAGGTTTAAGAATCTCACTGAAAACACAATTGTCTAAGTATAAAACCAGCTGCCGTTTCATTCGTTTCTATCGATCCTCACTCGCACAACGAAATTGTTGCTAACGCGGCTCAATTTGACAATATCTAACCGCGGGTCTGCCACAACAAACTCTACAATTTTGCAAAGTCCGCTTCCTGCGCATACCTGACCTTGATGGCTGGTGCAGCATGGTTGGTTAGATTTTCACGGGCTTGAATGACCGCTTCCACCGACCTGCAGTAAGATGCATGCAGGTGCAGAGAATGTCTGCATCCCGCCCTCCCTGACAGACAGGCGATGCC
>MDLF01000097.1 GCA_001730095.1 Rhodobacteraceae bacterium (ex Bugula neritina AB1) | reverse complement strand
GCTGACAGCGTCAGGCGGTGCATGGAGGAAGGCGGGTCGATGCGCCCATCCATATAGGCGAAGCTGCAGCGGATCAGTGCAAGCACCTCGGCAAGACAAGGATCATCGGGGCCGGGACGGCGGGGCTCTGTCATGGCCGCTGTCCTCTGGTTTGCCGCTGACCGTGTGTCAGGCCCTGGCGTGCCAGGAGAAGCGCAGATGCGCGGGTCATGGCCTGGCCTCCTTCAGCGGCAGGAAATTCCGGCGCTGCGACATTGGTATGCCGTTGCAGGGTGCAGTGCCATGGGCCTTTGTCCTGCAGGGCTTGCTGGCTCGCGGACAGCCGGGCGCATCAGCGCCCGGCTATGCCCAACTGCGGCGGGCAATCTTTGATTGACCGGAAGTAGGCGGGAGTGCCCGACAAGCCTGTTGGGGCTCGGGGCGGGTTATGTCAGCGCGCGCCAGCCGATATCGCGGCGCAAGAACCCCTGCGGCCAATCGACCCCGTCCGCCATCGCATAGGCGCGGTCGCGGGCCTCCTGCAGGGTGTCGCCGCGGGCAGTCACGTTCAGAACCCGGCCGCCAACTGCCAGCACCTTGCCGTCCTCTGCCCTGGTGCCTGCATGGAACACCATGTTGCTGCTGTCCTCGGGCAGCGCGTCCAGCCCGTTGATGACAGAGCCTTTTTCATAAGAACCCGGGTAACCCTTCGCCGCCATCACCACGGTGATGGCGTGATCCTCTGCCCAGTTCACCTGTGCGCTGCCCAAGCGGCCTTCGGCGGCGGCGTGCATCAGATCCAGCGCCTGGGCGCCGAGGCGCATCATCAGCACCTGGCATTCCGGATCGCCGAAGCGGACGTTGTATTCCACCAGCCGCGGCTGGCCGTTCTTGATCATCAAACCGGCATAGAGCACGCCCTGATACGGCATGCCGCGTTCGGCCATTACCCGCATGGTGGGCTTCACGATTTCTTCCATTGCTTTTGCCTCGACCTCTGCCGACAGCACCGGGGCGGGGGAATAGGCGCCCATGCCGCCGGTGTTGAGGCCGGTGTCGCCTTCGCCGACACGCTTGTGATCCTGGGCAGAGCCGATCGCCAGAACATCTTCGCCGTCAACCAGCACAAACAGCGAGGCTTCCTCGCCTTCCATGAACTCCTCGATCACCACCTCGGCACCGGCGCCGCCAAAGGCGCCGCCGAACATGTCGTCGATGGCCGCAAAGGCCTCGTCTTCGGTCATGGCGATGATCACGCCCTTGCCGGCGGCCAGCCCGTCGGCCTTGACCACGGTGGGGGCGCCGTGCTTGCGGATATGGGCCTTGGCGGCCTCTGCATCGGTGAAATGGCCGTAAGCTGCGGTTGGGGCCTTGGCAGCGTCGCAGATTTCCTTGGTGAAGCTTTTGGAGGCTTCCAGTTTGGCTGCGGCTTCCGACGGGCCAAAGACCAAGAGACCCGCCTCGCGCAGGCGGTCGGCAACACCGGCAGCCAGCGGCGCCTCGGGGCCGATGATCACGAAATCGATGGCGTTTTCCGCGGCGAAGGCGGCCACTGCGCCGCCATCCTCAATGTCAAAAGAGGCGCAATCGGCGATCCGGGCGATGCCAGCGTTGCCCGGCGCCACGATCAGCTTGTCGCATTTGGGGTTCTGCATCACGGCCCAGGCCAGTGCATGTTCACGCCCGCCGCTGCCGAGGATAAGAATGTTCATTGGCGTATTCTCCGATCTGCCTGAGCCCTGTGGCCCGCGGGCCGCGACCCGGGGCTTGCCTTGCTTGCCGCGCGTTCTATGCTGCGCGCGACTTCAAAACAAGACCGGCCTAAGGCCGCAGGAGAGCAGCCCCCGATGTCCGACCTGTTTGACGACCCAGCCCCCTCTGACCGACCCGGACAGAACGCCCCGGAATTCACGGTTTCCGAGATATCCGGCGAGGTGAAACGCACGCTGGAGGGCACATTCGGCCGCATCCGCGTGAAGGGCGAGGTAGGCCGGGTGTTCAAGGCGCGCTCTGGGCATCTTTATTATGATATCAAGGACGACCGATCGGTTCTGGCCTGCACCACATGGAAGGGGCAGGTCGCCAGCCTGTCCGTGGTGCCAGAGGAAGGGCTGGAAGTAGTGGTCACCGGTCGGCTGACCGCGTTCGGGGCCCAGTCCAAATACAACATGAACGTCGATGAGGTTGCGGTTGCAGGCCAGGGTGCGCTGATGGCGCTGCTGGAAAAACGCAAGAAGCAGCTGGAAGCAGAGGGCCTGTTTGCATCTGAGCGCAAGAAGGCTCTGCCCTATCTGCCGCAGATCATCGGGGTGGTCACATCGCCATCGGGCGCGGTGATCCGCGATATCCTGCACAGGCTGCGCGACCGGTTCCCGCGCAAGGTGCTGGTCTGGCCGGTTGCGGTACAGGGGCAGAATTGCGCGCCAGAGGTCGCCCGGGCCATCGAGGGTTTCAACCAGCTGACACCGGGTGGTGCGCTGCCACGCCCGGATCTGATCATCGTTGCCCGCGGTGGTGGCGCGATCGAGGATTTGTGGGGCTTCAACGAGGAGATCGTCGCGCGTGCGGCGGCGGCTTCAGCCATTCCGCTGATCTCAGCGGTGGGGCATGAAACCGATACCACGCTGATCGATTTTGTCTCTGACCGGCGGGCGCCGACCCCGACTGCAGCGGCTGAACTGGCGGTGCCGGTGCGGCTGGAGCTGATGGCCTGGGCCGAGACCCAGGGCGCGCGGCTGACCAGGGCGGCGGGACAGGCGGTGCAAATGCGGCGCCAGCGTCTGAATGATCTGGCGCGTGCTTTGCCCAAGCCAGATACATTGCTGGAAACCCCGCGCCAGCGGCTGGACCGGATTTCGGACCGGTTGCCGGGGGCGCTGATATCCGGCGTGCAGCGGCGCCGGGTGCATCTCAGCGAAACCGCAGCCTCCTTGCGTCCTGCGGCATTGCGGCAACTGGTGCAGGGGCGCCGCGACCGGCTGTGTAACCTGTCCGCACGCCTGACATTGCGGTCGATCCAGCGGGAAATGACGGCGCAGCGGGAAGCTCTGGCCCGGCTGTCGCAACGGCTGGATGCCGCGCAAAAGCAGCGTATCGACCGGCAGCGTCAGAGCTTGGATGCTGCCGGGCGGCAGCTGGACATCCTGAGTTACAAGGCGACGCTGGAGCGCGGCTACGCCGTGGTGCGCTCGGGTGAGGAAATCCTGACCACCAAATCCGCCGCCGCCAAGGCAGGCGCGCTGCAGATCGAATTTGCCGACGGCAGGCTTGATCTGGAGGGCGGGGTCGCCCCGGCGCCAAAGAAAGCTGGCGCGACGCCACCGGCCGAAGGCGGTGCCGGGCAGGGCTCGCTGTTCTAGCTTCTTTCTGGTCTTAAATACCCATTTCTTAACTGCCGATTGCGCCGCGGCCTGCCTCAGACTCCGACGTCCGGGCCGTGGCACAGCATATCTTCACCGATGTCTTCGGCTTCATACAGCTCGGTGGCGGCCGGGTCGTCCCCAAAACGGGCGGTCAGCCCACGGGCGCCCAGTTCAAAGGTCCAGCACTGCGGGTCGTTGCGGTTCTCATAGACAAAGCAGATCTGGCCCGCTTTGTCGTACCAGCTGCCTTCCTGGCATTTGCCATCCAGGAAAGACCAGATCACCCGGCGGCCCGGCAGATAGCGTTCCACCCCGTACATGGCACCGCCAAAGCCATAGAACAGCGTGCGGCCCTGGGTGTAGCGGTCGAACTCGCTGGCGCTAAGCGGTTCTCCCGCCAGCAGCGGGGCGGGCAGGGCGGCCAACAGGAGAATCATCAAACAGCGCATGTGGTCATTGTGGCAGAGGCCGCAGCTGGCGCCAAATTTTTTGCGGCGGTTCCCGCTGGGTCATCTTTGACGCAGCTCTGCGGCCAGGTTCAGAATGGCGGCAAAACGGTGCGGCAAGCGGAACATGGTGATGGAAACAGGGCTTTGGGCGGCAGCAGCGGTTTGCGCACTGGTCTATCTGTTTCAAACCGCGCAGCAGCCCGGATCTGTCCGCAGCATCACCAAGACGGCATCTGTTGCGGCCCTGGCGCTGGCGGCGCTGCTGGGCGATGCATCGCTGCTTCTGGTGGCGGCGCTGGGGCTGTGCGCGCTGGGGGACTATTTCCTGTCGCGGGAAGGGGATGCCTCCTTCAGGGCCGGGGTCGCAGCCTTTGCCGCGGGCCATCTGGTCTATGCGGGGCTCTTCCTGACGCGGGCAGAAAGCAACGCAGACCTGCTCATCCAGATGCCGGGAGCGGGTGTTCTGGTCTTGCTCATGGTGCTGGGGCTGATCATGGCCCGCGTCCTGGCGCCGCGGGCCGGGGAATTGCAGGGGCCAGTCCTTGCCTATATCCCGATCATCCTTGGCATGGGGGCGGCGGCGCTGACGTTGCCGTTTGGCACTTGGGTCTTTGCCGCGGCCTGTGCCTTCATGTTGTCGGACATGGTGCTGGCGGCGGAAACCTTTGTGCTGGGACAATCCCATCCGCTGCGCCGGATCACACCTTATGCTGTCTGGCCGCTCTACTGGGGCGCGCAGGCAGGCTTTGTGGCTATTTTTTCCTGATGTTCAGCGCCGCTTGCGCTTTGCACTTCCGGCATTTCCGGATTAGGTGGGTTGAAACCCCTGTGCCCATTCCCTGCGGAGACCAAGATGGCGTTTTTTTCAAAGCTCAAGGAGCGGCTGTTCAAATCCTCGTCCAAGCTCGAGCAGGGGCTTGATGCGATTGTCGAGGACGGGGCGGAGAGCGCTGCGGCGGAGACGGCGGAGGCCCAGGCCCTAACGCCGCAACAGACTGAGCCTGCGCCGGTTCCGCAGCCCGAACCTATTGCGGAGCCCGCGCCCGAACCCGAGCCGCATTCCACAGCGGCTCCTAGGTCCGCGCCAGCACTTCAGCCTGCGCCAGTGTCTGAGAAGAAATCCCCGGGCCTCTTGGGACGGCTGATGGGCCGCTCTGCTGCGGCTGAGCCGCGCCGGGCGCTGGATGACGACATGTTGGAACAGCTGGAAGAGCTGCTGATTACCGCCGACATGGGGGTGGACACAGCGCTGCGTGTAACTGCGAACCTGGCCGAAGGGCGGATGGGCAGGAAGGTCTCTAGCCGCGAGATCAAAGAACTGCTGGCGCAGGAAGTTGCGCGGATCATGGAACCGGTGGCCAAACCCCTGCCGATTTATGCCAAGCGCCCGCAGGTGGTGCTAGTGGTTGGGGTGAATGGCTCGGGCAAGACCACGACCATCGGCAAGCTGGCAAGCCAGTTCAAGGGCGCTGGCAAGAAGGTGGTGATTGCCGCGGGCGATACCTTCCGCGCTGCGGCTGTCGAACAGCTGCAGGTTTGGGGCGATCGCGCCGGCGTGCCGGTGCTGACTGCACCAGAAGGCTCCGACCCGGCGTCACTGGCCTTTGATGCGATGACACGCGCGCAGGAAGAAGGCGCCGACCTTCTGATGATCGACACCGCGGGCCGGCTGCAGAACCGCGCCGACCTGATGGAGGAACTGGCCAAGATTGTCCGTGTCATTCGCAAGAAGGACGAGACGGCACCACACAACACCCTGCTGGTTCTGGATGCCACCACTGGTCAGAATGCGCTGAGCCAGGTCGGCACCTTCCAGCAATTGGCGGATGTCTCCGGCCTGGTGATGACCAAGCTGGACGGCACCGCCAAAGGCGGCGTGCTGGTGGCGCTGGCAGATAAGTTCGGCCTGCCTATCCACGCGATTGGCGTCGGCGAGCAGATCGACGATCTGGCACCCTTTGATCCTGAGGAATTCGCCGCCGCGCTGACGGGCTTGGAGGAAGGCTGAGGTTCAGCTTCTTTCTGGTCTTAAATACCTCCGGGGGTTCGGGGGCAGCGCCCCCGGCGGGCAAAGGTATTTGAAGTGAGCGATTGGCTGATCTCCCTGGAAGGCACTGAGACGGGACATCAGGCGGCGCTGTTTCTGGCCATCTGGGCCGCCTTTCTGCATGCGGTTTTCGGTGCGCTGCAAAAGGGCAGACATGATCCCTGGCTGTCGCGCGGGGCGATCGATTTTTCCTACTGTGTGATGGCGGCGCCCTTTGCGCTGTTTGTGGTGCCCTGGCCGGAGCCGCATATGTGGCTGATTTTCTTTGTCGCCTGGGTGATCCACGTCTTTTACAAGCTGTTTCAGGCGCTGGCCTATACCAAGGGCAGCTATACGGTGGTCTACCCGGTGGTGCGCGGAACCGGGCCGCTGTTCACCGTCATTGGCTCCTTTTTCCTGTTCGGCGAGGTGTTCACGCTGGTGCAATGGCTGGGGGTGGCGGTGCTGCTGGCCGGCATTTTTGGCCTTGCGGGATATAACTACCGCTACTTAACTGCGAACCGCGAGACGCTGGGAATGGCACTGGGGCTGGCGGTGGTGACCGGGTTGTGTGTAGCAGGCTACACCACGTATGACGCCTATGGCATCCGCGCGACGGCGGATCCCTTCACCTTCCTTGCGTGGTTTTTCATGATCGACGGGCTGGTGTTTCCCGCTATTGCTTTTGCGCGCTGGTGCCGAATGACGGAGCCTCCGGCGCCGGGGCCGCTGATGGCCAAGGGGGTCTTTGGCGGTCTGTTGGCCTTTGCCTCTTTCGGGGGGATCATGCTGGCCACCAGGCTGGACAAGGTGGGCGAGGCGGCGGTGCTACGCGAGACCTCGACCGTGTTTGCGGCTCTCATCGGCTGGCTGGTGCTTAAGGAAACCGTGGGTCCGCGGCGGATTGCCTTGATGGCTTTGATCGCGCTGGGCGCCGTGATAGTGGAAATGGGCGGCTGAGACCGCCGCAAGCAGAGCAGACAGGAGGCCCCATGGCCGGAAAGAAAATCAACCCGACCCTGAAAATGGTGCTGGAGCTGGGCCCGGTTGTCCTGTTCTTCATCGGCTATCTGAAGCTGAAAGATGAAGTGTTCCTGATCGGTGGCAGCGAGTACAAGGGCTTTATCGTCATCACTGCGGCCTTCATTCCGCTGATCGCGGCGTCCACTTTGGCGCTGTGGAAGCTGACCGGCCATCTGTCGCGGATGCAGTTTGCCACGCTTGTCCTGGTGGTGCTGTTCGGCGGCATGTCGGTCTGGTTCAATGACGACCGTTTCATCAAGATGAAGCCGACGATACTGTATCTGCTGTTTGGCGGCCTGCTGGGTATCGGCCTCCTGCGCGGTCAAAGCTGGCTGAAAGTTGTGATGGAGGAACTGATGCCGCTGCAGCAGGAGGGCTGGATGGTTCTGACTCGGCGCCTGTGCGGCTTCTTTTTTGGCCTTGCCGTGGCGAATGAGCTGATCTGGCGCAGCCAAAGCACTGAGACCTGGGTTTACTTCAAGACTTTCGGCTTACCTGTGGCGATGTTCGCCTTCTTCATGTTTCAAGGCCAGCTGCTGCAAAAATACAGCGTTGAGGAAGAAACCGGCCCGGCGGAGTAACCCGGGTGGCAAGGGCGTGCTCCCGCGCCTTTGCCTCTCATCAAAGATGAGAGAAAAAGCCTTGGGCATGGCAGCCCCCCTGCGGTGTGCTGCGGTCCCGCTTCTTTCTGGTCTCAAATACCCTCGCCGAAGGCACGGCGCGTTAGGCGCCGTATCGGGTCATTTTCCGAAAATCACCTGCTGCGCTTTGGTGTCCGAGCGGTCCGCCCGCAGATCCGCATGCAGCGCCCGCCCGGCCACGACGCCGGGGCGGGCCCACATCAACTCCAGCCAGCGGCATAGATGCGGCTTGTCCTCAAGTGTTTGCTGCTGACCCTCCCAGAGCGAGGCCCAGGGCCAGATCGCCATGTCGGCAATCGTATACTCCGGTCCGGCTGCATATTCATTCTCAGCCAGATGACGGTCCAGCACACCGTAGAGGCGGGCGACCTCCGCCCGGTAGCGGTCTTTGGCGTAAGGCAAGTCCTCGGGCGCATATTTCAGGAAATGATGCGCCTGGCCGGCCATCGGACCGACGCCGCCCATCTGCCACATCAGCCATTGATCTGCCTTGAGCCGACTGCGCTCATCCGTGCCATAAAACTGGCCTGTCTTGCGGGCCAGATATTGCAGGATGGCGCCGCTCTCGAACAGCGATACCGGTGCGCCATCGGGCCCATCCGGGTCGGTGATCGCAGGCATTCTGTTATTGGGTGAAATTTCCAGAAAATCTGGCGCGAACTGATCACCCTTGGAGATATCGATCAGCGTTACCTCGTATGGCAGGCCCATTTCCTCCAGCGCAATGGAGGTTTTCCAGCCATTGGGCGTAGGCCAGTAATAGAGCTGGATCGTATCCTGCATGTGAACTCTCCGTCAGATTGCGTGGCTACAGGACCACAGGCGCCTGTGGGCAGGCAAGGGCTTGGGGGGCTGACTTCGGTGTAATTTGAAACGAACGCTTCTGCTGATGCTTGACCGAATCCCGCAAACTGCGTAAAGCCCGGGCATCACATCGTGGCGATTTGTTACCGGATTGCGGGCCACGTTAAACACACCGCTAAAGAGGTCAGGACGTGAAGGACCCCCTTTCGCTTGGCCGATTGGGGTTTTTTTGTGCGCTGAGGGCGCTAGGAGACAGACTATGAGCGAGAATTGGAACAAGCGCACCAAATTGGTCCACGGCGGCATCCGGCGCAGCCAGTACAATGAGGTGAGCGAAGCCATTTTCCTGACCCAGGGCTTTGTCTACGACAACGCCGAGCAGGCAGAGGCGCGGTTCATCGAGACCGGCCCGGATGAGTTCATCTATGCCCGCTACGGCAACCCCACTGTAGACATGTTCGAAAAGCGTATCGCGGCGCTGGAAGGGGCAGAGGATGCCTTTGCCACCGCGTCGGGCATGGCGGCCGTGAACGGCGCACTGACCTCGCTGGTGAAGGCGGGTGATCACATTGTGTCAGCCAAGGCGCTGTTCGGCTCCTGCAACTATATCCTGGCCGATGTTCTGGGCCGTTTCGGAGTCGAGGTGACCTTTATCGACGGCACCGATCTGGAGGCCTGGAAGGCGGCGGTGCGTCCGGACACCAAAGCAGTGTTCTTTGAGAGCATGTCGAACCCGACGCTGGAGGTGATCGACATCGCAGGCGTCGCAGAGATCGCGCATGCCGTTGGGGCAACAGTGGTGGTGGACAATGTGTTCTCGACCCCGGTGTTCTCGGAGGCCATCGCGCAGGGCGCCGATGTGGTGATCTATTCCGCGACCAAGCATATTGATGGCCAGGGCCGGGCGTTGGGCGGTGTGGTGTTGGGCACCAAGGACTACATCCGCGGCACGCTGGAACCCTATATGAAACATACCGGCGGCAGCCTCAGCCCATTCAATGCCTGGGTGATGCTGAAGGGACTGGAGACGATTGATCTGCGTGTCAACGCACAGGCTGAAAGCGCGCTGAAGATTGCCGAGGCTCTGGATGGCCATCCGGCGCTGGAGCGCACCATCTACCCGGGTCTGCCGGGCCATGCGCAGAGCGCGCTGGTGCAGAGCCAACTGGGCGGCAAGGGCGGCACCGTCTTGTCTCTGGATCTGAAGGGCGGCAAGGCGGCGGCGTTCAAGTGTCTGAATGCGTTGACCATTCCGGTAATCTCCAACAATCTGGGCGATGCAAAATCCATCGCCACCCATCCGGCGACCACCACTCATCAGCGTCTGAGCGATGAACTGAAGGAAGAGCTGGGTATTACCCCCGGTCTGGTGCGTTTTTCGGTCGGGCTGGAAGATGCGGACGACCTGATCGCTGATCTCAAAGCGGCTCTGGAAGCCTCGCAGGCGTAGCACCGCTTCAGTCGGAAGATCCTTTATTCATCTGGCCGAAAATATCCTCGGGGGTGAATTGAGCCGCAGGCTCAAGAGGGGGCAGACAGCCCCCTCTCTTTTTTGGGACAGATGCCGGGTCAGGAGGCCCGGCCGTAGAAGCCGATGTTTTCCTCGTCCGAGAACCGCACGCCGGGGTTTTCATAGAAGGTGAAAACCGCGATCACCCGTGTCTTTGATCCTTTTACCGTGCCGACCCGGTGGGGCGAGTTCTTGCCGCGGAAAATATTGAGAGTGCCGGGATCGAGGGTGATTGAGCGCATGTTCGGATCAGTCCCCGCCAGCAGCCGCTCGACCCCTTCGTAATTTGGGTCATCGTCCGTGCGCAGTTCCGGGCTGTAGATGAACTCGCCGCCTTCGTCCGGTGCCTGCAGCAGCATGGTTGTGGTGAACTCGGAGCGGTCGAAATGCCAGTTCAGCGCCTGATCGGCACCGTAGGACATGATGTTCAGCCGCGCCAGCGGATCGTCCATAGTGTAGAGCGCAGGCTTGTCCATGGTGGCGGCCAGGAACTGGGCAAAAGGCGGCCAGTCATAAAGCCGCAACACCGGCGAGTCCGGGAACTGGTCAGCGCAAAGGGTGAAATTCGAGGTCTCGACCTTTTGTAGCGCCGGGTGGTCCGGCGCCAGGCCGTCGACTGCGTCCTTGAAATAGATGTTGTGCCAGCGCTTGTGGTGAAAGCTTTCGGTTTCGAACTTTCCCTTCAGCGCATCGGCAGCACTCTGGGCGACGTCCGGTTTCATCAGCCCGGCAAGGCTGAACATACCGTCCGCTGCCAGCTCAGCGCGGCAGCGGTCCACCAGGGCTTGCCATTCTGGCGTGCCGGGGCGGTCGAGCGGGTAACGGTCGAGATCGAGAATGCCGTGCATCGGGTGTTCCTTGGTGTTTCCTGAGGTTTGTCGGAAACCTGCGTGCTGGGTCGTGATCTGACCACTATAAAATATCTTGGCGAGCATAAGAATTTCTTACAATGTGCCACTATGAAGCTGCCACCACTGAACGCCCTGCGCGCCTTTGAATGCGCCGCCCGCACCGGCAGCTTTTCGGCTGCGGGGGCGGAACTGGGTGTCAGTTCTGCTGCGGTGTCAATGCAGGTGAAGAACCTGGAGGACTGGCTGGGCCTCAAGCTGTTCACCCGCCGGGCCAACCGGGTGCGGCTGACCGATGCCGGGCGCGGGTATTATCAGAAGGCGGCCGGAGCGCTGGCCGAGATCGCCAGTTTCACCGAGGCGCTGACCGATGGCGGCTCTCGCCGGCCGCTGGTGATTTCCGCCACGCCTGCTCTGGCGCTTCTGTGGCTGCCGCAGCGGCTGAAGGCCTTTGCAGAGGCACGGCCTGATGTGACTGTGCGGCTCAGGATTGAGGATGACCGGATTGACCTGGAGGCAGAGGGGATTGACGCCCGTCTGACCTATGGCGGTGAGCATCCTGAACACCGGACACAGGACCTGTTTGCCGACCGGCTGGTGCCGGTTGGCATGGAGCCCCAAATGGAGATCCGGACAGCGCCGCTGGTGGAAGTGAGCTGGGGCGAGACGATCACGTCGGTGCCGGGCTGGCGGCACTATTTCGAGCAGCACGGGATTGTGCGCCAAAATGCTGTTGCGGTGGCCAATGGGCAGTCGGTGCCATCGGTGGTCGCCCTGGTGCAGGCGGGGCTGGGCATCGGATTGCTACCGGAGCAGGTGGTGGAGAGCGAAACCGGAGCAGGGAGGCTGCACCGGCTGGACGGCCCTGCGCTGGAAATGCCACGCCCCTACGTACTGGTCACCCCTCATTACAAGTCACGATCCCGCCGCTTGCGAGCCCTTGCAGAGGTGCTGGGGGTCCGTTAAGGCGCCGGTACTGCCGCAAATGGCGAATCCGTTTTGAAAATTGCCGCGTAACAGTATATGAGAGTGGCCTGCCGGTCTCTATATGGGCCGTATCACTGGGGGATGTGCCGATGAACATTCATAACCGCGACGCTGCCGAGGCGCCGGACCGCGAGGATGCGGCTGCGGCGCTGAAGGTGCTGCGGGCCTGGGCCGGAACTGTGACGGAAACCGAAGTCGCCGAGCTGGATCCGGCGGTGGCGCGGCTGCTGCCGGGCCGCGAAGTCGGCAATTACCCCGAGCTATCGCGGCAGTATCCTGAAGGCTTCCAGTCGGATGAGGCCTATCGCGCGACGCTGCCGGATTTGCAGAACGGGCCGACCAGCCTGATCCGCGGCGCCAAGGAGCAGATTCAGCATGTGGGTATTTCGAACTTCCGCCTGCCGATCCGGTTTCATACGCGCGACGACGGTGATCTGACGCTGGAAACCAGCGTGACCGGCACCGTGTCTCTGGACGCGGGCAAGAAGGGCATCAACATGTCCCGGATCATGCGGACCTTCTACAAACACGCGGAAAGCACCTTTAGCTTTGAGGTGATGGCCAGCGCGCTGGATGATTATCTGAGCGATCTGGACAGCCCGGATGCGCGCATCCAGATGCGGTTTTCCTTTCCGGTGCGGGTGAATAGTCTGCGCTCGGGGCTGAGCGGCTATCAATATTACGACTTTGCGCTGGAACTGGTGGATCATGACGGCGTGCGTGAGAAGATCATGCACCTGGACTATGTCTATTCCTCGACCTGCCCATGCTCGTTGGAATTGTCAGAGCATGCCCGCCAGGCGCGTGGACAGCTGGCAACTCCGCACTCGCAACGCTCAGTGGCACGGATTTCGGTGCAGTCGGTGCCGGGCAGCGACTGTCTGTGGTTCGAGGACCTGATCGAACTGTGCCGCAAGGCGGTGCCGACCGAGACCCAGGTGATGGTGAAACGCGAGGATGAGCAGGCCTTTGCCGAGCTGAACGCGGCCAATCCGATCTTTGTCGAAGACGCGGCGCGGCTGTTCTGCCAAGCCCTGCAGGGCGATGCGCGGATCGGTGACTTCCGGGTGGTGGCAAGCCATCAGGAAAGCCTGCACAGCCATGATGCGGTCAGCGTGCTGACGCAAGGTGCGCTGTTCAAATCCATGAGTCTGGATCCCAAGCTGTTCTCGACTCTGATCCACCAGGGGTAAACCCCGCCGGATTTGCTTGGAAATGAGGCGGGCGGCTGTTTGAACCGCGGAAATTTCTGCATTGCCGCAAGTTTTACGCTGCTGTGCAGAAACCCATGTTAGCCTGCTCTGCGACTCCTTTGGAAAGACCTTCCATCGGAGGAGGGAGCTTGTGCGCTGGTGTCTGCAAAGGACGGCTCGAATTCCGCTGCATCCGGCCCGGAGGCTCTCCGGCGCCTGCTCCCGTCGTTGTTGTCCGAACAGGGCACCATGTTCCGGAGCACGTCTAGCACAGAATTTCAGGGAGATTCCGATGATAAGCAAACATCAGACGGCCGGGCTGTCGGCAAGAATGCATGAATGGGCGGGAATTGCGGCCGGTATGCAGGTGAAGCTGTGGCGTCAGGCGGCTGAGGCCGCGCTGCAGGCGCCTTATCAGCAGATGCGGCTGGCCCGGTCCATGCTGGAGGCTCAGCGGCGCCTGTTGCAGGCGGGAATGTCAGCAGCGGCGGGCGAAACTGAGGCAGCTCCGCAAGACCTTCAGAAGCCGGATGCTGCGGCGGATGCTGTAGCGGAAAAGCAGGTCGGCACACAGCCAAGAAAACCGGTGCAGCGCAAGTCGGCTGCCCGCAAGACCACTGCCCGCCAGGCTGCTGTCCGCACGGCGCCTGACCGCAAGCAGCCGAAGCCCGGAACCAGTGCGGCGGCTACCAAGCCCAAGCCGCAGGCCAGGGGAACGGCAGGCCAGGCAGAAACGGTGAAACATGCGCCAGCCAAAGCGGGTCCGGCTGAAAAGCCTGTCGCTGCTGCCAGAGCGGCAGTCCGGACCGAAGCTGCTGCTGCACAGGCTGCGACTGCTGAACTTCATAGCGTTTCAGCAGGCAGTCGCAGCGCTGCGGATCAGGGGCAGAATATGAAAGACACACCGCAAAAACGGCCGCGCAAACCCGCCACGCCGCCGCAGATGCCGACGCGCAACGCTGCGGGCACCGGCGGCAGCGACGAATAAGACCGCAGACTTGACACTTGCGGCGCTGCGGGCCAACGCTGCGCCGCATGTTGGATCTGCGCCCGGTTGGGTATGTCATCGGCCTTTTGGTCGTTATTCTGGGGGCCATGATGGTGTTCCCGCTGCTGGTCGATCTTTATGACGGCCGGGGGGAATGGCATGTGTTTCTGGAAAGCGCAGTGTTCACCATTCTGGTGGGCGGCCTGCTGGCGCTGAGCTGCGCCAACGGTGTTAAGGAGGGGTTGAGCATCCGTCAGACCTTCCTGCTGACCACCACGGTCTGGCTGGCGCTGCCATTGTTTGGGGCGATCCCGCTGATGCTGGGCGCAACCGAGCTGCGCTTTGTCGATGCATTCTTTGAAGCGATGTCCGGGCTGACCACCACCGGTTCCACCGTGATCTCGGGTCTTGATGATCTGCCGCGTGGGCTGCTGCTGTGGCGCGGCATCCTACAATGGCTGGGCGGCATCGGCATCATCGTGGTTGCGATGGTGTTCCTGCCTGAGCTGCGGGTTGGCGGGATGCAGATCTTCAAATCCGAGAGCTTTGATACCTTTGGGAAAATTCTGCCCCGTGCACAGGCGATCGCCAAACAGATTTCGCTGATCTACGTGTCGCTGACGATGGCCTGCATGCTGGTTTACATGATGATGGGCATGGGGCCCTTTGATGGGCTGGTACATGCGATGACGACCATCGCAACCGGCGGTTTTGCAAATTACGACGCCTCATTTGGCGCCTTTTCCGGGTCGGTGGAATATGCCGCTTCTGTTTTCATGATTTTGGCTGCGCTGCCATTTGTGCGGTATGTGCAGTTGATCAATGGCTACGGTACCCCTTTGCTGCGCGACAGTCAGATCCGCGGGTTCATGGTGACATTGGGGTTGCTGGTCGCAGTGGCGACAGGGGTTCTGTACTACGCCCGCCCGCATGGGGGCGAGGAGGCGCTGCGTTCGGCGCTGTTCAATATCACCTCGATCATGTCCGGCACCGGCTATGCCAGTGCGGACTATATGCAGTGGGGCAGTTTCCTTGTGATGATCTTCTTCTTCACGGGGCTGATTGGCGGCTGTGCGGGGTCGACGGCGTGTTCCGTGAAAATTTTCCGGTACCAGCTGCTGTTTGCCTCGATCAAGGTGCAGATCCAGCGCATCCGGTCGCCGCATGGGATGTTCCTGACGCGGTATGAAGGCCGCCCGGTGGATGCTGATGTTCTCAGCTCGGTGATCTCCTTTTTCATGTTCTTTGTGGTGACACTGGGCATTGTCGCCTGGATGCTGGCGCTGACCGGGTTGGATTTTGTGACGGCAGTTTCCGGGGCTGCAACGGCGATGGCCAATATCGGCCCCGGCCTGGGCGATATCATCGGACCTGCGGGCAATTTCTCTTCCCTGAACGACCCGGCAAAGTGGATATTGAGCGTTGCGATGCTGATCGGGCGGCTGGAGCTGATGGCTGTTTATGCGATCCTGACCCTGCGGTTCTGGCGCGCCTGAAGGATGCTGCCAGCGGGCTGCCCTGCAGTCTGCGGGTTTGCCAGAAATTGCGTCAGCGGCGCCTTGTGGTGCTTTGCCGCACTGAATTTCTGGGCGGGGCTGCAGCTTACTTGTCTGTAAGGCGCGCATGCTCTTGCCCTTGGGGGGCCGCTCGCATATGAGGCTCGGGACTGAAACCCGCAAGCGCAGGGAGACCCGTTCCGCATGCCCGTACTTGTGATGAAATTCGGCGGCACCTCAGTCGCCAATCTTGACCGCATCCGCCGCGCCGCCAAACGTGTGGGCGTTGAGGTGGCCAAGGGCTATGACGTGATCGTCATCGTATCGGCGATGTCCGGCAAGACCAACGAACTGGTTGGCTGGGTCGGTGAGACCTCGCCGCTGTATGACGCGCGCGAATACGACGCGGTTGTGTCCTCGGGCGAGAATGTGACCGCAGGCCTGATGGCGCTGACGCTGCAGGAGATGGATATCCCGGCGCGCAGCTGGCAGGGCTGGCAGGTGCCGCTCAAGACCACCTCGGCGCACAGCCAGGCCCGGATCGAGGAGATCCCGCCGGAGAACATCAACGCCAAGTTTGCCGAAGGCATGAAAGTGGCGGTTGTGGCCGGTTTCCAGGGCATCAGCCCCGAGGGCCGCATCACCACGCTGGGCCGTGGTGGTTCTGACACCACCGCCGTAGCATTTGCAGCAGCCTTTGAGGCAGAACGCTGCGACATCTACACCGATGTGGACGGCGTTTATACCACCGACCCGCGGATCTGCGGCAAGGCGCGCAAGCTGGACAAGATTGCGTTTGAGGAAATGCTGGAGCTGGCCTCGCTGGGGGCCAAGGTGCTGCAGACACGCTCGGTTGAACTGGCAATGCGCTATAAGGTGAAGCTGCGCGTGCTGTCGAGTTTTGAGGAACAGTCCGACGAGGCCGGAACCCTGGTCTGCGACGAGGAGGAAATCATGGAATCCAATGTTGTGGCCGGTGTGGCCTATTCCCGTGACGAAGCCAAGCTGACCGTGCAGTCGGTGGCAGACCGCCCGGGTATTGCGGCGACCATCTTTACCACGCTGTCCGAAGCGGGTGTGAACGTCGATATGATTGTGCAGGACGTCTCGGAAGACGGCCGCACGGATATGACCTTCTCCTGTCCGACCGACCAGGTGGCGCGTGCCGAAAAAGCGCTGCTGGCGATCAAGGAGCAGGGCGAGCTGAACTATGCTGAACTGCTGGCCGACATTGATGTGGCCAAAGTGTCGGTGGTCGGCATCGGCATGCGTTCGCAGTCCGGCGTGGCGGCAAAGATGTTCAAGGTGTTGTCGGATGAAGGCGTCAACATCAAGGTCATTACCACCTCTGAGATCAAGATTTCGGTGCTGATCGACCGCAAATACATGGAGCTGGCCGTGCAGGCGCTGCATGATGCGTTTGAACTGGAAAAAGCCGGCTAAACGCTTAGCTGGAAAGAAAATTATGAACCTTGCAAGGGCGCCTTCTGGGCGCCTTTGTTGTGTTTGCCCTGCGGCGACCTGTTTTTCGCACCAGGCTGCTGCAGGATGGCTAGATTGCAGGCAATGCTGCAAAAACACTTGGACTTTTTCCGCCGGGGTGGGACAAGTGGGTGGAGGAGAGAACACTGGCGTACTACTCTGGGGGGAGCTTCTTCCTGGAGAAGCAGACAGGGCGGCAGTCTACAGGGAAGAAACCTCGGGAGAGGGTGGAAATGGCCGATAATACGGAATCCGAGAGCAGAAAGCTTCTGGTCCGCTTGCGCGAGGCAATGGCGGGTGATGACGCTGGTCAGGCGCGGCTCGACAAGATCACCCATCTGATCGCTGACAGCATGGGAACCGAAGTGTGCTCGGTCTATCTGTTTCGCGATGACGAGACGCTGGAGCTGTGCGCCACCGAAGGCCTGAACACCGAGTCGGTGCACCAGACCCGGATGCGAATCGGCGAGGGTCTGGTTGGTCGGGTGGCCAGATATGGCAAGGTGGTCAACACGCCGGATGCGCCCAACGCCAAGGGCTTTCGTTATATGCCGGAAACCGGCGAAGAGCGGTTTTCCTCTTTTCTAGGCGTGCCGGTGCAGCGCCTGGGGGAGATGCTGGGCGTTTTGGTGGTGCAATCCAAGGAAGCGCGCGAGTTTTCCGCTGACGCGGTCTATGCGTTGGAAGTTGTGGCGATGGTGATCGCCGAGATGACCGAGCTGGGTGCCTTTGTCGGTGATGGTGCGGCGTTATCGCCGCTGCACCAGCAGGCGGTTCTGATACATGGTGTTTCTGCTCAGGAGGGCGCGGCAGAAGGCCATGTCTGGTTGCATGAACCACGGGTGATCGTGACCAATCCGATTGCTGATGATCCTGTCCGGGAGCTGGAGCGGCTGAAGGATGCGGTGGAAGAGCTGCGGGTGGGTGTCGACAAGATGCTGGAAGTGTCCCGCAACGGCGACAAAGAGCAATTGGAAGTTCTGGAAGCCTACCGGATGTTTGCCAACTCCAAGGGCTGGATGCGGCGGATGGAGGAAGACATTGCCCGTGGCCTGAGCGCCGAAGCGGCGGTGGAGAAGGAACAGTCCCAGGCCCGCACCCGGATGAGCCAGGTGCAGGACGCCTATCTGCGCGAACGTCTCAGCGATCTGGATGACCTGTCGAACCGGCTGCTGCGGATTCTGACCGGGCAGGGGGCCAATACCGGTGCGGAACTGCCTGACGATCCGATCCTGATTGCCCGCAACATCGGCCCCGGAGATCTGCTGGAGTACGGCCGCGGTTTGCGTGGGATTATTCTGGAGGAGGGCTCTGTTGGTTCTCACGCGGCCATCGTTGCGCGGGCACTGGCTATTCCGCTGGTGGTCAATGCCAAGCGGGTTACCACAGAGGCACTGAACGGCGACCATATCATGGTCGACGGCGACCAGGGGGTGGTGCATCTACGCCCGGATGACACGGTCGTCGGCGCCTTCCGCGACAAGATCGCAATGCACACCAAGGCGCAAGAGCGCTATGCCTCAATCCGCGAAAAGTCGGCTGTCACTGCGGATGGCCAGCGCATCAACATGGTGATGAATGCCGGGCTGATGGCGGATCTGCCGTCTTTGGATACGTCCGGTGCCGAAGGGGTCGGGCTGTTCCGCACGGAATTGCAGTTTCTTGTCCGCAACCAGATGCCCAAACGCTCGGAACTGGTGGCGCTGTACAAGCGGGTTCTGGATGCGGCGCATGGCAAGCCGGTTGTGTTCCGGACGCTGGACATCGGGTCGGACAAGGTGCTGCCTTATATGAAGCCGACGGATGAGCCGAACCCGGCATTGGGCTGGCGTGCTATCCGTGTAGGGCTGGACAAGCCGGGCATCATGCGCATGCAGCTGCAGGCGCTGCTGCGGGCTGCCGAAGGGCGCCCCCTGTCGATCATGTTCCCCTTTGTGGCGCAGTTTGAAGAATATAGGGCAGCCAAGGCTGAGGTTGATAAGACCATCGAGCGGGAGCGCATTCTGGGCCACGTTCTGCCTGCCGACCTAAAGGTCGGCGCGATGCTTGAGACGCCGTCGCTGGCCTATGCACCGCAGAAATTCTTTGACGAGGTGGCCTTTATCTCCATCGGGGGCAATGACCTGAAGCAGTTCTTCTTTGCTGCCGACCGGGAGAATGAACGGGTGCGCCGCCGCTATGATACGCTGAATGTGAGCTTCCTGAGCTTCATTGAGCGGATTGTGGAGCGCTGCGAGATTTCCGGTACGCCGCTCAGCTTCTGCGGCGAGGATGCGGGCCGCCCGGTCGAGGCCGTCTGTCTGGCGGCCATGGGCATCCGCACCCTGTCGATGCGTCCGGCCTCGATCGGGCCGGTGAAATCGCTGCTGCTGCGGGTGGATCTGGGCGAGCTGCGCAAGATCATCGCGGATGCCCGCCACCGCGGCGATCAGGCGGTGCGGCCAGCGGTCATGGAGTATCTGCGCAGCCTGTGATGCTGCTTGGCCGGTTGCCAGAGGCATGGTGTGCCTCTGCGACGGGGCTGTGAAGGCATGTGTATCCAGTTATTTCAAGCATGAAACTTTATGCTTGAAATTATTTTCAAGCTGCTTATCCTGATCTGCAAGGACGTGCGCTGAGCGGGAGAGGATGATCATGAAAATCGCCTGTTTGGGAGGAGGGCCTGCGGGTCTCTACTTTGCCATCTCAATGAAGCTGCGCCAGCCGGAGACCGAGGTCACGGTGATCGAGCGCAACAAGGCGGATGATACATTCGGCTGGGGGGTGGTGCTGTCTGATGACGCATTGGAGAACCTGACGGAGAACGACCCCAAAAGCGCCGCGGCGATCCGTGAGAGCTTTGCTTACTGGGATGATATTGCGGTGGTTCATAATGGCACTCGCACGGTGTCGGGCGGTCACGGGTTTGCCGGGATCGGGCGCAAGAAGATGCTGCTGCTGCTGCAGGACAGGGCGCGGGAACTGGGCGTGGATCTGCAGTTTGAAACCCTGGCGAAATCGGCGGCCGACTATCAAAGTGACTATGATTTGGTCGTCGGGTGCGATGGATTAAATTCCAATGTTCGCAATGAGTTTGCGGATCATTTTAAACCGGAAATCGACGTGCGGCCCTGCAAGTTCATCTGGCTTGGCACCCATCAGAAATTCGACGATGCCTTCACCTTCATTTTCGAACAGACCCAGCATGGATGGATGTGGATTCACGCCTATCAGTTCGATGCCGACACCGCGACGGTGATTGTTGAATGTTCTGCCGAGACCTGGGAGGCCTGGGGTTTCGAGCGCATGAGCAAGGAGGAGATCATCCGCACATGCGAGGAGATCTTTGCTGATCATCTGGATGGTCATGCGCTGATGTCGAACGCGGCACATCTGCGTGGTGCGGCGGTGTGGATCAATTTCCCCAGGGTGCTGTGCGAAAAGTGGTACCATGACAACATTGTGCTGCTGGGGGATGCGTCGGCGACGGCGCATTTCTCCATCGGGTCGGGGTCGCGGCTGGCCTTTGACAGTGCCATCGCTCTGGCAGAGCTGGTCAGCACCGAGCCGACGCTGGAGCAGGCTTTTGAACGGTACCAGGAAGAGCGCCGGCTGGATGTGCTGCGGCTGCAATCGGCGGCGCGCAATTCGCTGGAGTGGTTCGAGGAGGTCGAACGCTACCTGGACATGGACCCGGTGCAGTTCAATTACGCGCTGCTGACCCGCTCGCAGCGGATCAGCCATGAAAACCTGCGGCTGCGGGATGCCGACTGGCTGCAAAGCGCCGAGAAATGGTTTCAGGACAAGGCTGGCGCCTCTGCGGATGCGCCGGTGCGGCCGCCGATGTTTGCCCCGTACAAACTGCGGGGGATGGAGCTGCAGAACCGCATCGTGGTCTCGCCCATGGCGCAGTACAAGGCGGTGGATGGATGTCCCGGTGACTGGCACCTGATCCATTACGGCGAACGTGCCAAAGGCGGGGCGGCGCTGATCTATACTGAAATGACCTGTGTCTCGGCCACGGGGCGGATCACGCCCGGCTGTCCGGGGCTTTATGCGCCGGAACATGAGGCAGCCTGGACGCGGCTGACGGAATTTGTACATGCAGAGACCCGTGCGAAAATCTGCTGCCAGATCGGTCATTCGGGTCGCAAGGGGTCGACCCAGCTGGGCTGGGACGTGATGGACGCGCCGCTGCCGGAAGGCAATTGGGAAACGGTTTCCGCGTCGCCCATTCCGTGGTCGGCAAACAACCCGGTGCCGAGGGAAATTTCGCGAAGTGAAATGGATCAAATTCGAGATGAATTTGTTGCATCAGTACAGATGGCAGAGCGCTCCGGGTTTGACATGATCGAACTTCATGCGGCGCATGGGTACCTGATTTCGTCCTTCATATCACCAAAATCGAACATTCGGGCGGATGAATACGGCGGCAGTCTGAAAAACCGTCTGCGCTACCCGCTGGAGGTGTTCCAGGCGATGCGTGCGGTCTGGCCACAGGATAAGCCGATGTCGGTCCGGATCTCTGCCAGCGACTGGGTCGGTGACGCAGGCGTCACGCCAGAGGAGGCCGTGGAAATCGCCAAGGCCTTTGGCCTCGCCGGGGCGGATATCATAGATGTCTCTGCCGGGCAGACGTCGATGGATGCACAGCCGGTCTATGGCCGGATGTTCCAGACGCCGTTTTCCGACCGCATCCGCAATGAGGCGGGAATAGCCACCATGGCGGTGGGCAATATTTACGAGGCGGATCACGCCAATTCGATCCTGATGGCGGGGCGGGCGGATCTGGTCTGCGTGGGGCGCCCGCATCTGGCAGATCCCTATTGGACCTTGCACGAGGCCGCGCGGATCGGTGACCGGCATGGCGGCTGGCCGCTGCCCTATCATGCGGGCCGGGATCAGGCCTGGCGGCTGGCGGACCGTGAAGCGGAGGTGATCCGGGCATGACACGCAGAGTATTGGTCACAGGCGGCGGCACCGGGATCGGCAGGGCAATAGCGCAGGCTTTTGCTGCCGATGGCTGCCATGTCACCATTGCGGGCCGTCGTCGGGCGCCGCTGGAGGCGGCGGCGGACAGGCCGGGGATGGAGATCCGCGTGGCGGATGTGACGGATGAGGGGCAGGTGGAGGCGCTGTTTGATGCGCCCTATGAGGTGGTCATTGCCAATGCCGGCACCGGTGTTGCCGCGCGGATCGAGGATGTTGCGCTTGAGGATTGGCAGCGCACGCTGACGGTGAATATGACCGGCACCTTCCTGACCTTTCGGGCCGCCTTGCGGGCGGGCATGGAGCCGGGCGGGCGGCTGATGGCAATTGCCTCCACGGCGTCGTTGCAGGGGGGAGCATATATCCCGGCCTATGCCGCGTCCAAACATGGGGTGCTGGGTCTGGTACGGTCTGTTGCACACAGCGTGGCCAAGCGCGGGATCACCTGCAATGCGATCTGCCCCGGGTTTGTCGATACCGAGATGGCCGAAACAGCCATCACCGGGCTGATGAGCCGGCATGACATCCCGAGGGAGAAGGCGCTGACTATGGTAGTGGGCGGCAACCCGATGCAGCGGCTGATCGCGCCGGAGGAAGTGGCCGCGACGGCGGTTTTCCTTGCATCCAAGGGCGCGGCTTCGATCAATGGGCACGCAATGAGTGTGTCGGGAGGGGAAATTTGAGCACGACATCAAAAGATCGGCTGCGCCTGTGGCTGAAGGTGCTGAAGGCCACCAAGGCGGTGGAGAGCGAAGTGCGCGAGAACCTGCGGCGGGATTTTGCAACCACGCTGCCGCGGTTTGACGTGATGGCGGCCCTGATGCAGCACGACAAAGGGCTCAAGATGAGTGAGTTGTCTGGCGTTTTGAAAGTGTCGAACGGCAATGTCACAGGCATCGTCGAGCGGCTGGTCGAGGACGGGCATGTGCAGCGCGAGAAGGTCGAGGGTGACCGCCGCGCCAATCTGGTGCGGCTGACGGCGGCGGGCCAGGCCGAGTTTTCGCGTCAGGCCGAGGCGCATGAGGGCTGGATCAACGCCGCCTTTGACGGGCTGACGGCGGATGATGCGCAAGGCATTGCCGAAAGCCTGGAAGCGGTGGCACGGCGGCTGGAAGCCGGAGGTAAGCGATGAAGGTAAACCGGACTCCTGTGCATTTTCTGTGCCAGATCAAAGAGGGCATTGCCATCATTTCGCTGGATCGGCCGGACCGGAAAAATCCGCTGACCTTCGACAGCTACGCAGAGCTGCGCAACTGGTTCCGTGATCTGCACTATGACGACAGCGTCAAGGCGGTGGTCTTTGCCTCCAACGGTGGCAATTTTTGTTCCGGCGGCGATGTGCATGACATCATCGGGCCGCTGGTCGGCATGAGCATGAAGGAGCTGCTGGCCTTCACCCGGATGACCGGGGACCTGGTCAAGGCGATGGTGACCTGTGGCAAGCCGGTGATCGCGGCAATTGACGGGATCTGCGTTGGGGCCGGTGCAATCATCGCCATGGCCTCGGACATCCGGATTGCCACGCCTGCGGCCAAGACCGCGTTTCTGTTCACCCGTGTCGGGCTGGCGGGCTGCGACATGGGCGCTTGTGCCATCCTGCCGCGGATCATCGGCCAGGGGCGGGCGGCGGAACTTCTGTATACGGGCCGGTCAATGAGCGCGGATGAGGCATACGCCTGGGGCTTTCACAACAAGCTGGTCGCGGCGGATGAACTGGAAGCGGAGGCGCAGGCCTGGGCAGAGCGGATCGCCGCAGGTCCGAACTTTGGCCATATGATGACCAAGACCATGCTGGCGCAGGAATGGTCGATGTCGATTGAACAGGCGATCGAAGCGGAGGCGCAGGCGCAGGCAATCTGCATGCAGACGGCAGATTTCGAGCGTGCCTTTCATGCCTTTGTGAACAAGGAAAAGCCGCTGTTTGAGGGCGATTGAAATGTGACATCGCTGGGGCCTGCGCCGGAGGAGAGTGTGGGAGCGCCCTTTTGGCGGCAAGGCTTCCTGGCGGGCGGCGGGATATGAGTATTTGGGGAAAGATGAAACTGGGAGGGCCGCATCATGGCGGACAGGACGTTTCTGAACTGGCCGTTTTTTGAGGAGCGGCACCGGGCACTGGCGGAGGAGCTGGAAGCCTGGGCTGCAGCACAGCTGGCGGGGCTGGATCATTCCGACACCGATGCCGCCTGCCGGACGCTGGTGGCCGCACTGGGTGCGGGCGGCTGGACGCAGCATTCCGGAGCCATGGCGGGCGAGCCGCTGGATGTGCGCACGCTGTGTCTGATCCGCGAGACCTTGGCGCGCCATGACGGGCTGGCGGATTTTGCCTTTGCCATGCAGGGGCTGGGCACCGGGGCGATCTCGTTGTTTGGCACAGAGGCGCAGCAGCAGGAGTGGTTGCCTTTGACGCGGGCGGGCAAGGCGATTTCAGCCTTTGCCCTGACTGAACCGCAATCGGGTTCGGATGTGGCCAATTCCACCATGACTGCGGCGCTGGATGGTGGCAGCTACGTGCTGAACGGCGAGAAGACCTGGATCTCCAACGGCGGCATTGCTGATGTCTACACGCTGTTTGCCCGCACCGGCGAGGCGCCGGGGGCGAAGGGCTTAAGCGCTTTTGTCGTGCCGGCAGGCCTGCCCGGATTTGAAGTGACGGAGCGGCTGGAGACCATCGCGCCGCATCCGCTGGCAACGCTGAGGTTTAGCGATTGCCGCATTCCGAAATCGGCGTTGCTGGGGCAGCCGGGGCAGGGTTTCAAGATTGCGATGTCAGTGCTGGATGTGTTCCGCTCCACCGTGGCGGCGGCGGCGCTGGGATTTGCCCGCCGGGCGTTGGATGAGGCGCTGGCGCGGGTGACGGCGCGGCAGGTGCAGGGGGCGCCGTTGTTTGATCTGCAGATGGTGCAGGGGCATATCGCGGATATGGCGCTGGATGTGGATGCATCGGCGCTGCTGGTCTACCGCGCGGCCTGGGCCAAGGATTCTGGGGCTGCGCGGGTCACCCGCGAGGCGGCGATGGCCAAACTGTTTTCCACTGATCAGGCGCAGGCCGTCATCGACAGGGCGGTGCAGCTGCATGGCGGCGACGGTGTGCGCCGTGGCCAGAAAGTGGAAGAGCTGTACCGGGATATCCGGGCTTTGCGCATCTATGAGGGGGCCTCGGATGTGCAGCGGGTGGTGATCGCCCGGCAGGCTATGGGCGCCTTTCAGGGAGGGAGTTAAGATGCTGGGACCAAGCGCGCATACCGATACATTTGCCCGGGACAATCTGCCGCCTGCCGAACAATGGCCGGAGTTCCTGCTGGACGGCTTTCAGTACCCTGAGCAGTTGAACGCTGCGGTCGAACTGACTGATGCGATGGTGGACAGAGGCTTTGGGGATCGTATTGCGCTTATCGGCAACGGCCGCTACCGCACTTACAAGGAGCTGGCCGACTGGACCAACCGCCTGGCCCATGTGCTGAGCGAGGATCTGGGGGTGAAGCCTGGCAACCGGGTACTGATCCGGTCTGCCAACAACCCTGCGATGGTGGCGTGCTGGCTGGCGGCGACCAAGGCGGGTGCGGTGGTGGTCAATACCATGCCGCTGTTGCGCAAGGGGGAGCTGGCCAAGATTGTCGACAAGGCCGAGATCTCCCATGCGCTGTGTGACACCAGGCTGAAGGATGAGCTGGTGGCCTGCGCCAAGGGATCGGCATTCCTGAAAACGGTTGTCGGGTTCGATGGCACTTCTAACCATGATGCGGAGCTGGATCGGCTGGCGCTAGAAAAACCGGTGACCTATGAGGCCGTGAAGACGGGCCGCGATGATGTGGCGCTGCTGGGATTTACTTCAGGCACCACGGGGGCGCCCAAGGCGACGATGCATTTCCATAGGGATCTGCTGATTATCGCCGACGCATATGCGCGTGAAGTGCTGGATGTGCAGCCCGAGGATGTGTTTGTCGGCTCGCCGCCTTTGGCTTTTACCTTTGGTCTTGGCGGATTGGCGATTTTCCCGCTGCGGTTCGGGGCCGCAGCGACACTGCTGGAGAACGCGACGCCGCCAAACCTCATTGAGATCATTGAAAAATATAAGGCAACTGTCTGCTTTACCGCGCCGACGGCCTATAGGGTGATGCTGAAGGCGATGGATGAAGGTGCGGATCTCAGCTCGCTCAGGGCGGCGGTTTCTGCCGGTGAAACCCTGCCTGCGCCGGTCTATGAGGACTGGATGCAGAAAACCGGAAAGCCGATGCTGGACGGGATCGGCGCGACGGAGCTTTTGCATATTTTCATCACCAACCGGTTCAGTGATCACCGGCCGGCCTGCACCGGCAAACCGGTGGCGGGCTATCAGGTGAAGGTGCTGGATGCGGACGGCAACGAGGCGCCGCGCGGCGAGGCCGGGCGGTTGGCGGTCAAAGGACCGACAGGCTGCCGCTATTTGGCGGATGCCCGGCAGGCGGAATATGTGCAGGACGGCTGGAATATAACCGGGGACAGCTTCATCCGGGACAAAGATGGATATTTGCATTTTGCGGCCCGCAACGACGACATGATTGTCTCTTCTGGGTACAATATTGCCGGTCCGGAAGTGGAGGCGGCATTGTTGGCCCATGATGCGGTGGCGGAATGTGCGGTGGTTGGCGCGCCGGATGAGGCGCGCGGTGAGATTGTACAGGCCCATGTGGTGCTGGCCGGCGGGCAGGTGCCGTCAGATGTGCTGGTCAAGCTGCTGCAGGAGCATGTCAAAGCCGCGATTGCACCGTACAAATACCCGCGTTCGGTGGTGTTCACGCAAGCGCTTCCAAAAACGGAGACAGGAAAAATCCAACGATTTAAGCTGAAAGACGAGCGGCCAGCGCCGGGCGCAGATTTTGGTGCGGAGAAAAATCCGGTAAGTCAAACAAGTCGAATGTACAGGTGAGGGCTGCAGCCACAGCTGGAAAAGCGCGGGCTTTGAGCTTGGGGGCAGCGGCGACCGGTCATGCAGGCGGGCATTTGGCACCGTGCGCTGACCGCCGCACACGTTGAATCGGGGCTGCTCCTGCACTGTCAAATCCTCGCATCGGGGCTGGACGTCACCTGGCTGCTGCGGCAGTGCCTGCAGCCAGGCTGGGTCTTTGTCTGCGGGGTCAGGCCACTTCGAGCTCATCGGTATCGAAAGCAAAGCGGGCAGTCTTCGGGTCAGCTTTGAACTTTGGTTCCAGCTCCTCCAGACGGGTGGTCAGCGCATTGACGCTTTCGATGACGTAACGCACTTTCTCATCGCTCATCAGATAGCTGAAATTCAGACGCACCCAGCCGGGTTTTTCCAGCTCGTTGCCTTGCTGCAGCTCGCAGAACAGTTCTTCGGACCTGTCTGCGTCGATGTTGAGCAGGGAGTGCGCATAAGGGCCTGCGCAGGCACAGCCGCCGCGGACCTGAATGCCGTAAACGTCGCTCAGCATGCGGGTGAACAGCTGGTGATGAAACCGGGTTCCGTCCTTGCGTGTGACCAGAAAGGAGAAGATCGGCAGGCGGTGTTCATGCTGGGTGCCAAGCAGAACCAGCTGCCGGTTCTGGCTCCAGGATTCGATTGCCATTTTGTTCATTTCCGCTTCGCGCTTGGAAATGAAGTCCTGGGTGATTTCATCTTTGACGACAAACGCCAGTGCTGCACGGATATCGCCGACTACATTGGGGGTTCCAGCCTCTTCGCGGGCGGCAAGGCTGCCGGTGTAATGGTGTTTCCACGGTGAGACAAAGGTGACGGTGCCGCCGCCCGGCCAGGTCGGCACATGGCTGACGACCGCCTCATCGCGGAGGATCAGCACGCCAGTTGCACCGGGGCCGCCCGGGAACTTATGCGGGGAGACCACAGCCGCGTCCTTGCGGCAGTCGGGCGCCGGGTTCATATCGATTGGCAGGTAAGGGGCGCCGCCTGCATAGTCCCAAACGGAAAGGGCGCCGTGCTTTTTCAGCAGCCGCGTCACCTCGTCCGGCTGGGTGATGACGCCGGTCACATTCGAGGCCGCCGAAAAGCTGCCAATCTTTACATCTGCGTCCTGATGGTCAATCAACGCCGCTTCCAGCGCTTCCAGATTTGGACCACCTTCGGGGGTTTCGGGAACCTCGACGACGGTCGCGTTGCTTTCGCGCCAGGGCAGGATGTTGGAATGATGTTCATAAGGGCCGATGAAAACCACAGCTCTCCTTGCTTTGTTCACACCGAACAGCCCGACCAGACGATTAAGACCTGCAGTTGCGCCTGAGCCGGTGAAGATCACGGAGCAGCCGTCATCGGCCTGTGTCAGACGAGAAATTTCCGCCCGCGCCGCAGCCCGGAGCCGGGTGATGTACTGACCGCAATAGGAGGCCTCAGTGTGGCTGTTGGCATAATAAGGCAGGACATGTTCGCGCACATAGTCTTCGACCTGGGCCAGGGCGCGGCCGGAGGCGACGTAATCGGCATAGGTCAGCGGAACCTCGCCGAACAGCCCCGGGATCTTGACGCCATCGCCGATGATGCCCTCGCGGACTGATTTGACAACATCGCCGGATTTCAGCGCGTTCCGGAAAACTTCGATAGACATGTTGGGACCTCCTACGGGAATCTTACCCCAAGATCTTTGCAAAATTTGATCTTTTTAATTGCATAAGTTCAGAAAATATGGAGGATTTGACAACATGAGTGGGGGAAAATTAGATCAGAAAGACAGGGATATCCTGAATGCCCTTCAGGTAGACGGATCGCTGTCTCAAAGGGAGCTGGCTGACCAGGTCGGCCTGTCGCAAAATGCGTGCTGGCGCCGCCTGCAAAGCCTGACCGCTGCAGGTGTGATCAATGGCTCGACCATCAAGGTGAGCCGTGACAAGATCGGCATGGAGCTGGTTGTTTTTGTGCTTATCCGCACCCGCCACCATTCTGCGGACTGGCTAAAGGAACTGCGCCGGGCCGTGCTGAACATTCCCGAAGTGGTGGATTTCTTCCGGATCAGCGGCGACTATGATTATATGGCCAAAGTCATTACTGCCGATATGAACAGCTATGACCGTGTGTACCAGCGCCTCATTTCCTCTGTGGAACTCGACTCTGTGACCTCTTACTTTTCGATGGAAACCATTGCAGAGCAACGCCCCCTGAAATTGTAGAGCGGCAAATCCCTGATGGCAGGGCGCACGGGTGATCGGGCAGTCGTCAGACATACTGGTCGCTGTGTGCCAGGCAGCAAATGCTTTGTGGGCAACTGCCTGCGGCAGCAACACCTGTCCGGTTCGTTGCTCCATAAAAGAGCTCTTTTAAAGGCGGTCCATCCCCGGGTTTTCACATTGGACAAGTGGTACTGAACGCCATGGTGCAAAGGCCGCCACTTTGATGGCTGCCAGGGCTTCCGGCGCGCTGGCCGTGGGGCATGGCGCAGCGAAAACCGTGATGATCTGGCAACCCACCTGAGCAAACAGTCTCTTGGAGATCGTCCGCGTCGCCTAAGTTCAGGAGTGACGGGGGAGGGAGGCCTAGAGGGGGGGGCGCAACACCGCCAGCGCGGAGTACTGTTTTCAATTTGACGACAGAATTGAGAGCCCTTTCACATTGGGCGCAATTTCGGGTCAATTTTTGTTAAAAACTGGGCAAATGCCACGAATGGATAGGCTCACAATCATTGTCTGTTACTCAGAGAACCAGTTTTAGAAGTGACTCCTGGGTCACTTAGTGCCGGAGTAGCATGCATGCCAGTTGATCCAGAAGAGCCCGTTTTCGGGAGCCCAGACAGCGATACGATTTTGGGGACAGACGGGGCTGACACTTTGTTTGGCGGTGACGGCAACGACAGTCTTGTTGGCGATCTGGGGGCGGATTCACTTGTCGGCGGCAATGGGAATGACACGCTGCGCGGCGGCCATGGTGATGACACGTTGATAGGTGGCGAAGGCGACGACGAGATCGAGGGCCTTTATGGCAATGACCTGATCGATACCGGGGCTGGCAACGATCATGTTTTTGGTCGTGACGGGGATGATCTGATTTATGGCCGCGAGGGCGATGACCATTTGATCGGCTCTGTGGGGACCGACACAATTTACGGCGGCGTAGGCAACGACACTTTGGCCGGCAGTCAGGGCAATGATGAGATCCACGCTGGCGACGGAAATGATCTGGCCTTTATCGGCAGACGTGAAGATTCTGACCGTATCTTCATGGATGCAGGCAATGACTTTGTAGACGGCGCCTTTGCCGGCTCATCCTTCTATGCCGAAGGCGGGGCGGGCAATGATACGATGAACGCGGGGGTTGGCGATGACACGCTTTTGGGCGGGTCCGGCGATGACGTTCTGTCCGGCGGTGCCGGCAATGATACCCTGTCTGGGGGCGGAGACAACGATATCGTGTCGGGCGGCGAGGGCGACGATGTGTTCCTGCTGCAAGACGTGCCGGGGACTGTGCTTATTACAGATTTTGGCGCCAATGGCGCAGCGGACCAGATCGATCTGACCGCGATTGCAGGCTATGAAACGGCTGAGTCCGTTTCTGCCCAGATGACATATGGTCCTTATCAAAGCACCCTGAACCTCGACGTCACAGGCGGCACTTTGGTGGTTGTCATCCAGCATGAAACACCGCTGAGCGCGGCGGACCTTGGCCTGTCCGGGACACTGACAGGAACGGACACGGGCGAAGGCCCAGAAGTGTTCGGCGGCGGCGAGGACCCGAGTGGTGGTGGCGACGCGTCAGACGATACCAGCCTCGACACCTTTGTACTTGAAGGGCCGGACGCAGGCTACTTCATCATTGATCCGGACAATGGCACGCTCTCCAACATCGAGTGGTTTACGCCCCAATACAGTCAGGTCTGGGATGCCAATGGGGACCACACATATGAAGTGTCCGTTGTCGAGCGTGACGCGGCGGGGGCCGAAATTGACCGCAGCAATCTCAATCTTGTGGTCACACAGACAGACGTGTCCTGGCGCGATGCCGAGACGGGCGATTTGATCGGTGAGGAAACGCTGACCGGCGGCGCCGGCGATGACACCGTTGGCGGAACAGACGGTGGTGACGGCATCTCAGACGGCGGCGATGCCACACTCTATACGCTCTCTGGTGCTGATGCAGATCTGTTCGTGGTGGATCCCGCGACGGGGGATGTGGCCTATCAGAGCTGGTTCACGCCCAACTATTATCAGGTCTGGGACGAGGATCGTGATCATGTTTACGAAGTGTCTGTCGTCGGTACTGATGCAAATGGTGTCGAAGTCAGCCAGCAACATCTTGAACTTGTCGTCAGTGAAACCGACGCCGTCTGGCGCGACGCAGTCTCGGGCGAAGACCCCGATGGTTCTGGCGGTGGAGATGACACAGGCAATGGCGAACCGGGCGAAGGTGTCTTTGCCGGCGAGAATGCCGATGGCGTGTCTTATGTGCTTGTCGGCCAGGACACCGGGGTATTTGTGATCGATCCCGAGACCGGCGATGTCTCCTTTCAGAACTGGTTCACGCCAAACTACGATGAAGTCTGGGACATGGACCGCGACCATGTTTATGAGGTCTCGATTGTTGGTACGGACGCGGCTGGCGCCGAAGTCAGCCGTCAGGACATCGAACTGGTGGTCAGCGAAACGGATGCCGTGTGGCAAGAGGCGGTGGCCGACGGACCCTCTGATGGCGGCGACGGGACAGACCCTATTGATCCGGAAACCGAAGACGACAGCTTTGCCGGCCCCAACGTTGATGGCGTAAGCTACGCGCTTGTCGGCGAAGACGCAGGCGTTTTTGTGATCGATCCCGAGACCGGCGATGTTTCCTTTCAAGACTGGTTCACACCCAACTTTGAACAGGTCTGGGACACGGACCGCGACCACATTTATGAGGTCTCGATTGTTGGTACGGACGCGGCTGGCGCCGAAGTCAGCCGTCAGGACATCGAACTGGTGGTCAGCGAAACGGAAGCCGTGTGGCAAGACCTCAGCTCTGATCCCGTTGACCCTGAGCCCCCCACAGATCCCACAGATCCTGTCGATGCGGCCCTCTATTTAAACGGCGAAGTCGACGCTGATTTGCTCAATGTTTTCGACGCCGCTGCCGATAGCTACATCGATGGCCAAGGCAACAGTGACGCGCCTATCTTCGATGGATCGATTGATTGGCATTCCAGTGTCCACGCGCATCTGGCCAATGTCGCGGCTTATGAAGCCTCGGGGGATCAGGCGGGTTTGCAGGCCTTTGCCGACGCGCGTTTTGCGCCCGAAGATGTTCAGGGAGAGATCGATCTGAATTTCAACGATCCCTATGGCTGGGCATGGTTGTTGAAGCTTGACACCAAGTTGCAGGACAATGGCATCGACAATCTGGCTCCTGCCGGCGCGCATTTTGCTGATGAGCTTGAGGCCGATCTGACGTCTCAGCTTGCAAGCGGCACATCGGATCAGGGGGCGGGTTCCTATAACGACGCAAACTGGAAGATCGCGAACCTCATCCAATATGCCCAACATCAGGGCGACGCCGATGCCGAAAGCCGGTATCTGCAGTTGTTTGACCAAATTCAGGCCGACACGAATGTGAATGGCAACACTTCAATCGCTGAAGGCGACTTCTTTTCGTCCCTGTCCCTGTCGGCCTATTCCCAAGTGATTGCCGGCTCCACGGATACGGAATTGTTTCAGACCACTCACGATCAGATGTTGGAAAGTGTGACAGACGGGTCGCTTGATTCGCTTCTGGATACCGAAGGGGCGCGGTTGGACGCTGGTGTCGGGTTCTCCCATTCGGCGGGGATCGCAATCTCGTCAGCCTATGGCTATTGGGCTCTGTTTGAAGAGACCCAGAACCCAGCCTTTTATGATGCCTACACCAATATCATAGAATGGACCGAAACATATGCGCCCGAAATGGCAGCAAGCGTTGGCCCTGGCCATTGGCTGCCGAACTTCGCGTCCTTTGCCGCTGATTTGCCGGGGCAGATGCCTGTCGATGATCCGGATGGAAGCCTGACGGCACTGATCGAAGAATGGCAAGAGACTGACACGCCCCCCGTGGTGGTGGATCTGGTCCTGACAGGAGGCGCGGGCGCAGATGAACTGATCGGCGGCGCGGGAGATGATCTGCTCGACGGCCTGGACGGCAAAGACACGCTGAACGGCGGCGACGGCGATGACACGCTGCGGGCCGGCTATGACGATGGTACGGGCGATGTCTTCATTGGCGGGGCAGGCAATGACACCTATGATATTGCGAATTCTGCTGTCAGCACATTCGGGTTTGAAATCGACCTGACCGCCGGAACCGACCAATACGGCAACATCTATGATGGCATCGAAAACATTCTGGGCGGCAGTGGCGCTGACAGTTTGACTGGTGATGCGGAAAACAACCTGCTGGACGGCCTGGACGGCAAAGACACGCTGAACGGCGGCGACGGCGATGACACGCTGCGGGCCGGCTATGACGATGGTACGGGCGATGTCTTTATCGGCGGGGCAGGCAATGACACCTATGATATTGCGAATTCGACTGTCAGCACTTTCGGGTTTGCTGTCGATTTGACCGCAGGAACCGACCAATACGGCAACAGCTATGATGGTATCGAAAACATTCTGGGCGGCAGTGGCGCCGACAGTTTGACTGGCAATGCGGAAAACAACCTGCTGGACGGCGGCGCAGGCAATGATCTTTTGATCGCAAGCGGTGGCGACGATACCTTGGTCGGCGGGGCAGGTGACGATATCTTTCAGGTGACGGCCGAAGCCGGCACGTTGCAGATCACTGACTTCGGGCAAAATGCCGAAGCAGATCAAATTGATGTCTCAGCATTCGGATCTGTATTCGAAACCCCGCAAGAGCTCATGGCAGCTCTTAGCTTCACTGATGGAACAACCACACTCGATATCGACTTAGGAGATGCGTCTCGGTTGCTTATGATCCAGTCCGAGGAAGAGCTTGAGGAAGAGGACTTCATCTTCTAGCAGATTGAACCGCACCGGGTTTTCCGGCGGCTTCAACTCCTGAGTAGGATGAAGCCAGAATGAGCAAGA
>MDLF01000096.1:199681-343116 GCA_001730095.1 Rhodobacteraceae bacterium (ex Bugula neritina AB1) | reverse complement strand
CCCGACTGTCCCTCGACCGTTTGGAGGAGAAGACCAGAGCTGGAAGAGGTCAGGCCGCACCAGACCGAAGCCTTTCTGGCCTCATGGCTGCTTGATCATCCCGCTCTTCAGCGCGGCATCACCGCTCCCTTCAATCCGGCCTCGGCAATAACCAAGTAAAGAACAGCCACCGCCCAACCAGTTCAGCGGTCGTCGCCATGCGGTCCGCCCATGTCCTCCAGCATATCTTCGTCAATGGCTGCTTGCGCAGCGCCCAAAGCCGCCTCTTTTTGCTTGGGGGTCGCGTCTTCCGCATGGTCAGGGGCCAGGCGTACTGTAACTTCCCGGTGGGCGAATTTGACGCCCTCGCGCGCAAAGAGTTCGCGGATCTCCTGGTACACCCGCTTGCGGACAATCCACTGGTCGCCCGGTTTGGTCATAAATTTCACTCGGATGATCATTGCAGAATCCTGCATCTCAATCACCCCTTGAGACTTCAGCGGCTGAATAAACGTGTGGCCGACAACCGGGTCGTCCATCAGCTGTTGACCCAGCTTCTTGATCAGCTTCCTGACCTTCTCCACATCGGTGTCATAGGTCACCCGCATCGGAAGTTTCATCATGACCCAGTCGCGGGAATAGTTGGTCAGCACTTTGATCTCGCCAAAGGGGATCGTATGCAGTGCGCCCAAATGATGGCGCAGCTGGAAAGAGCGGACTGAGATCTTCTCAACGGTGCCTTTTACATCTCCGATGTCGATGTATTCGCCTTTTCGGAAGGCATCATCAATCAGGAAGAACGCGCCCGAGAAGATATCCCGGACCAGGGTCTGCGAACCAAAACCCACGGCCAGACCGACGACACCAGCACCTGCAAACAGCGGGCTGACATTGATCCCCAATTCCAAGAGAACAATCAGCACGATCGACACCAGCACAACCGCCAATATCCCACCGCGGAACAGCGGAAGCAGCGTGGCCAAACGGCTGGCGCCACCTGCCCCGCCCTCATCGCCCAATTCACCGGGCTCTACGTCTCCGACTTCCTCGTCGATCTTGCTGTCGATCCATATCCGGAACAGGTGATAGACGATGTAGCCAATGAACAAGATCACCGTCACGTCGATCATCCGTTCGGCAGCCGTTGTTTCTATCCAGCTGGCTTCCGGGTTCCAGACGATAACTAGCGAGTAGGCGCCGACCACAAAGGCCAGAATACCGGCAACCCGGCGGGCCAGATCTTCGTAGGTCGCAATTGGGTGTTTGGCCTGCGGGACAGGCTCTTCGTCATCAAAGTCTTCCTTGCCTTCCGGGCTTGCACCATCTTCGAAAGCCGAGCCGGCATCGCTCTCTTCAACGCCAGGCAAACCACCCGCCGCCGCAACCAGCCGGGAGCGTCGAAAATAGCGTTCGATGACATAATTGATTGCCCCATAGACAATCAGAATGGTGGTCAGCACAAAATAACTGCCCGCCATAAGAGGGATCGAAACATCCTTCTCCAGCACCAGATCAAAGGCCAGTTTGAGCCAGCCAAAAGCCATATAGGCCATCAGCAGCGGCGCCCATGCGACGGCCAGGATACGCACCAGCCAGGAACATTCTTCACCTGCCCGCCCGGCCCGGATCGCGTTTGAAATCGCCCGGCCGTTGACCAGAACCATCAGCAAATTGCCAAGTGTCCCCACCAAGGCAAGCACACCGTAGACCATTGCATAGACATTGTAGTTTAGACCGAAATCTCCAACCCAAGTGGCAAACAGTGTCGAAGAAATGTCGTAGGTTGCCAGCAATGAAGCCCAGACATAAAGCCGTTTGGCATCACGGTCTGAAAACACCGGTATCCTGTATTGTGCCAGGAAAGGTGACAGCACCATCCGCCACAGATCCGACACCGTGCGGGCCAGGAAAAAGGCTGTGTAGATCGCTGTAACCGTGAACTCTATGGATGGGTCACCGGATGCGCCAAAGATCAGATAGGACAGCAGGGCTGCAAAAACCATTGCAAAAACCGTCCCGCCGATCCCCATCAGGAACCGGAAGACCAGGAATGGCATCTTCTCCTCGTAGCCTTCCGGGCGAGCAAGGATTCTTGCCACGACAAAGCGTTTGGCAAAACGCTTGCCGTAAATCTCAGTCGACAGCCAGCGACCAATCAGCAGAAAAAGAACACTCCAGGACAACACCTCAACATAGGTCAGGATCCGCCCGTCGGGACTGGTCTGCCGCAGGATGTACTGCATTTCGAAAATCGAATAAGGAAGAGCCTCCAGCCTGCTGTTCAGCTCTGCACGAAAGGCCGCGACTTTCGACTGCGCCTTCATCAGCATGGAGGGCTGCTCCATGGCATGGGATGCTGACGCATCCGCCTCCTGTCCGGTTTCCAGCGGCGCATTCAGCAACCGCCCGCTGCTGTCAACCACCAGAACACTGACGCCGTTTTCCGCCGCTTGTTCGATTGCCTGCGAAAGCGCCTCTGCGCCGCTCACATCACTTTCCTGCGCGCCCGCATGGGCCGCCGACCCAAAGATCAGCACCAGACAAAGCAGTGTCCGAAACAATGATTGCAGCATGTCTGGCTATCCTTCTAAAATCTTAAACCAAATTAACCACCTGCTGGCCCGTTGCGCAAATGGCGCGAACGCATTTAGCTGTGCACTATGCAACAAGGTCGCATGATTGCATGCACACCGTCTCCGGGCTATACAAATCCGGATAACTGCCCTGTGGGCAGAATGCCGCAACGCTCCGCCTCGGCAGAAATGTCCGGATCGCAGTAGGCAAACGTAGATATAGACCGCCCCCTTGCCGCAAATGTGCAATGGGTACCCAAACTGAGTACGCAAACTGAGGCGAACGATGGCCGAGCACGAATGCACGCGCCCGGAAACAAGCGGCAGCAAAAGCTGGCCTTTTCCAAGCAGCGCAACCGTCTGCTTGCGGTCACACGCTCTGCGGCGATCCTTCCAGGTTTTCACATGACGCACCCAGGCATCTTTCCAATTCCAGATGAGGCAGCAGAGCGCGGCCCCCGGGTTATGTTCTATAGCCACGACACTTTCGGCCTTGGGCACCTGCGCCGTTCGCGGGCTCTGGCCGGCGCGATAACCGCTGCTTACCCAGACGCCTCAGCACTGATCCTCACTGGTTCACCGGTTGCCGGGCGGTTCTCTTTTCCCACCCGGGTCGACCATGTACGCCTTCCCGGCGTGATCAAGCGCTCAGACGGTTCGTATGCGTCGCGCACAATGGGAATGAGCATTGAAGAAACCGCTGACCTGCGTGCCGCTCTGATCCGTTCGACCGTGGAGCAATATGATCCTGACGTCCTGATTGCCGACAAGGAACCCAACGGGTTTCGTGGTGAACTAATGCCTGCGCTTGACCTTCTGAAGACGCGTGGACGCTGCAAGATGGTTTTGGGTCTGCGTGATGTTCTGGATGAGCCTGAAGTGCTGGCAGCAGAATGGAAGCGCAAACATGCCGTAGAAGCCACCCGCGACTTTTACGATGAAATCTGGGTTTACGGTCCGCGATCCGTTTATGATCCGGCAGCGGGCCTGCCGTTCACCCCTGAAATGCGGGCCCGGATGCATTGGACCGGCTACCTGCGCCGCGATCTGGGCCAAGTGGGCGAACCGCCAGAGCAGCCCTATTTGCTGGTCACTCCCGGCGGCGGCGGCGATGGTGAGATGATGGTGGATCTAGTACTGTCCGCCTATGAGGCCGATCCAGAGCTCTCTCCCCGTGCCGTACTGGTGTACGGACCTTTCTTGTCGGGCGAGACGCGGGATGATTTTGAGGAACGTGTCGCCCGCTTGAACGGCCGTGTCACCGCAGTCGGGTTTGAATCCCAGATTGAAACCCTGTTTGCCGGCGCCCAGGGGGTTGTTTGCATGGGCGGCTACAATACGTTCTGCGAGGTCCTGTCCTTTGACAAACCCGCTGTAATCGTGCCCCGCACCACCCCGCGTCTGGAACAATGGATACGCGCCAGCCGGGCTGAGGAGATTGGCCTTACAACAATGCTGGATGAAACCCGGGACGGGTGGACAGCCCCCGCTTTGGCGCAGGCAATCCGCGCTTTGGCGACACAGCCGCCACCATCTGCTGCCGGTTCCGAAGGGTTGCTGGACGGTCTGGACTATGTGACACGGCGTGTCGCCGCCCTGCTTCAGAACGATCATCAAGAGGCTGCTGAATGAACACTTGCCGCCCGCCCCTTGCGGTGGTGGTCAAGGGCTGGCCGCGCCTGTCCGAGACATTTATCGCTCAGGAACTGGCCGCCTTGGAGGCAGCCGGGCATGCATTGGAAATCTGGTCACTGCGGCACCCCACAGACGTCAAGCGCCACCCGTTGCATACGCAGATAAAGGCCAAAGTGAACTATCTGCCAGAGTATCTGCACGAAGAACCGGAGCGCGTCTGGCAAGCGCGTGCCGTTGCTCAGCAACTGCCCAAATACGGGGAAGCCTACAAAATCTGGCGCGCTGACCTGCGCCGTGACCCCACTCCCAACCGCATCCGCCGCTTTGGCCAGGCCTGCGTGTTGGCGGCGGAACTGCCTGATGAGGTTTTGGGGCTCTATGCCCATTTCTTGCATACGCCTTCTTCGGTCGCCCGCTATGCCGCCATCATGCGTGGCTTGCCCTGGAGCTTTTCTGCCCACGCCAAAGACATCTGGACCTCGCCGGATTGGGAGCTGAAGGAAAAGCTTTCTGCGGCCCATCACGGCGCCGATTTCGGCGCCACCTGCACCGGCTTTGGCGCCAGGCATCTGCAAGAATTGGCCGACACGCCGGACCGCGTTGATCTGGTCTATCACGGTCTGGACCTGACCCGTTTCCCGCCTCCGCCGGAACGCAAACCACGGCGGCCGTATGATCCCATTCATTTTATGTCCGTCGGTCGCCTGGTTGAAAAAAAGGGCTTTGACCGTTTGATTGCCGCGCTCGCTTTGCTGCCCACAGGGCTTGACTGGCACTGGACCCATATCGGCGGCGGTGGATTGAGCGATCTGCTGCAGGGCATGGCAGAAGATGCAGGCATCGCCAGCCGCATCACGTGGCGCGGGGCTTGCGACCAGCCCGAAGTGGTCGCAGCGATGCGCACGTCAGATGTATTTGTGCTGCCGAGCCGCGTGGCTGCAGACGGCGACAGGGACGGGCTTCCCAACGTGTTGATGGAAGCCGCGTCTCAAGCTCTTCCAATGTTGTCGACCCCGGTTTCAGCGATCCCAGAATTCATTGATCACGGCACCCATGGCCTGCTGAGCGAAGACAGCCCGGAGGCGCTGGCTGAATCCCTGCTCTATGCTGCGCGCCAGCCGCAGAAACTCGCAGAAATGGCAGGTGCGGCACTTGTCCGACTGCGCACGGACTTCGGTATGGACCCCGGCATCGCTCAGCTGTCCAAACGGCTGAATGCGATGCTTCAGGGCAGCTGAAACCGATGCAACCGGGAGCCGGAAAGCGGGTCGCCTTCTACGCCCCTATGAAGCCGCCGCACCATCCAGTGCCGTCCGGCGACCGCGAAGTTGCCCGCAACTTGATGCATCTTCTGGCCGCCAGCGGCGCCGACGTGCAGCTGGCGTCTGATCTGAGGATCTATGACAAGCACGGCGACCCCCAAAACCAAATCGCCCTGCGCGCCAAAGCGCAAACAGAGACCGCCAATTTGATCGCACAAATGGGGGAGGCGGACCTTTGGGTCACATACCACAACTACTACAAAGCCCCTGATCTGATCGGCCCTGCCGTCGCCCACGCCCGAGGCATCCCCTATGTCCAAATTGAATCCACCCGCGCCAAAAAACGCCTGACCGGCCCATGGACAGAATTCGCCAAGGCCGCGCATTTGGCTGCTGATGCAGCTGACGCGGTGTTTTACTTTACCGAGCAGGACCGCTTTGCCCTGGAGCGCGACCGCTGCGGGAACCAAAGCATCGCTCATTTGCCACCTTTCCTGCCGGTAACGGAACTGCCCGAAGCCTCCGTATTGGCGGGGCCAATGCTGGCGGCCGGCATGATGCGGGCGGGTGACAAGCTAGCGTCCTATCGCATCATCGCCGAAACCTTGACTTATCTTGCAGGCGATTGGCGCCTGGAGATTGCCGGCGATGGCCCCGCACGTGCAGAAGTCGAAACACTGATGGCTCCTTTTGGCGAAAAAGTCCGCTTCCGTGGCCAGCTGACCCGCACAGAACTGGCCGCAGCCTATGCAAAGGCCAGTCTGTTTCTGTGGCCCGGCGTAAATGAAGCCTTTGGCATGGTCTACCTGGAAGCACAGGCCCATGGCCTGCCCGTCGTCGCCCAGGACCGGCCCGGCGTACGGGACGTGCTGCTTCCCAGGACTTACCCAGCTCCGGAAGGCGGGGCGCCAGCACTTGCATCAATGATCAGTCATCTGCTTGCAAACCCGGCGGCGTGCAACGAAACTGCCCGGGATGCGCGTGAATTCATTTCAAACAGCCATCTCGCACCCGCCGCCGCCAGGCGCTTCTGGGAAACCGTCCTGCCGCTGATGGAGACACCGTGATCCGCCTTGCCCTACTCCGTCACGGACACACTGACTGGAACCGCGCGGGCCGCATTCAAGGCCGCAGTGACATCCCACTGGACGAGGCAGCCCGCGCGGAACTGCGCAGCTACGCCCTGCCCGCTGGCTGGCAGCAAGCAGAGCTCTGGTCCAGCACTCTGATGCGTGCGTCGGAAACCGCAGAGCTGGTTGCCGGACGAAAACCCCGCACAACACCCGAGCTGATTGAAATGAACTGGGGCGACTGGGAGGGGCTGCATGGGCTGGACTTGAAGGCAGATCCCGGCAGCGGCTTTCGGGATATTGAAAACTGGGGCTGGGATTACCGCCCGCCAGGCGGCGAGACACCGGCAGAGGTATGGGACCGTCTTGAACCCTGGCTTGCCAGCCTGACCCGGGACAGCATTGCTGTCTGCCATATCGGCATCATGCGGATGATACTGGCTCGGGCGCATGGCTGGAACTTTATCGGTCCCGCCCCCTTTCGCATCAAGCGCAACCGTCTGTTCGTCGTGGAGATCAGCGGATCGGTTCTCACTCCTTTGGCGGATCCGGTCCGGCTGCACCGCAGGGATACATTATGAAAGTCCTCATTGCAGTCACACATCTGCTGGGCACCGGCCACTTGGCTCGGGCCTTGACCCTGGCCCGGGCCTTCCTTGCAGCGGACCACAAAGTGCAGGTCGTAACTGGCGGGTTTCCGGCGCCGCATCTCAACGCCGAAGGCATTGAGCTGATTCAGCTGCCACCGCTGCGATCAGATGGCGTGAATTTCACCAGGCTGCTAACAGAAGACGGTTTGCCTGCGAATGCTGACTACTTTTCCCGCCGTCAATCTGCACTTTGTGCTGCCTTGCAGGATTTACAGCCTGACGTGCTGCTGACGGAGCTTTATCCTTTTGGCCGCCGTTCGCTGCGCAAGGAATTTCTGGCGTTGCTGGATGCTGCCTGCGCAATGAAGCAGCGGCCAGTTGTCTTGTCCTCTATTCGCGACATCCTTGCGCCGCCGTCCAATCCCGAAAAGGCAGCAAAAGCCGATGCCATCATCGGGCAGTACTACGACGCGGTTCTGGTGCACTCCGACCCGGGTGCCACCCGGCTGGAAACCAGCTGGCCAGTCTCCAGCATGCTGGCAGAGAAATTACGCTACACCGGCTATGTCGCGCCAGCCGCCGCTGGCCCCCACCCGATCGCAGCCGGCAAGGGCGAGGTGCTGGTCAGTGCAGGCGGCGGCAGCGTTGGCACGCCGCTTTACCTTTGCGCACTTGAAGCCGCCAGACGGATGCCTGACACGCCTTGGCGGCTGCTGATTGGCGGCGCAGATTCCCGCGAGCGGATTGCGGAATTTTCCCAGGCAGGCTCTCCTGCTCTTTTGGAACCCGCCCGCAAGGATTTCCGACAGATGCTCTCCCATGCTGCGGCCTCTGTCAGCATGTGCGGCTACAACACAGCGCTGGACCTTCTGCAGGCGGGGACACCGGCCGTTTTGATCCCCTTTGATGCCGGCAATGAGACAGAACAAGGACTGCGGGCCGCCAGTCTCTCTCCCTTGAATGGCATTCAAGTCATCAAGACTGAACAGCTCAACCCAGAGAGGCTATGCGCTGCGGTCAAGGCGGCAATGCAAGCGCCGCCGCGCCTTTCTGGCGGTTTCAGGTTTGACGGAGCCGCCCGGAGTGTGGAGATTGCCGCAGAGCTTACGGGAGGGCGGGGATGACACCGGATTGGAGTAGTCTGGAGCAGGAACTGGAGCAGTGGCAGGACGCAGGCCTTACGCTGCCTCTGTGGTGGCGGGACGACGATGCAATGTCTCAATCAGCAGAACTGGATCGCTTGACAGAGCTGTCTGCTGAACTGGATCTGCCCGTGCATCTGGCCGTAATCCCGCAGGGGGCAACGCCTGACTTGGCCCGCTTTGTTGCCAGCCATCCGCACCTGATCCCTGTGGTTCACGGCTGGGCGCATCAAAACCACGCCCCCGCCGGAGAAAAGAAGGCCGAATTCGGCACGCACCGTCCGCTGGAAGAACTTTTGGACGACGCAGAACACGGCTTGAGCGCATTGCAAGAACTGTTTGGAAACAGCTTGCGTCCGATGTTCGTGCCGCCATGGAACCGGATCTCGCCAGAGATGCTGACCTGGCTTGCCGGGGCCGGGTACACGGCGGTCTCCACCTTCGCCCCCCGCACATCTGCCAAGCCCGCATCTGGACTGCTGCGCGTCAACACCCATCTGGACCCGATTGACTGGAAGGGCGGCCGCGGCCTATTGAATCCGCAGAAACTGATCGCACAAGTAACGCGCCAATTGCGCGACCGGCGGCTGGGTGAGACGGACAACACAGAGCCCTTTGGGCTGCTGACCCATCACCTGGTGCATGACGAAGCCATCTGGTCTTTTACAGCGGCCCTGGCGAAACACCTGCTGGATGGTCCGGGAGAGGCCTGGATCTATGATGAAAGGATGTCCTGAATGAGCCGTCTTGATTCCATGCTGCGCCGTCTAACAGCCCAGCGCGATGGACTGAACTGGGCCGCTGCACAGATCAGTGGAATGGACGGTGACGTCTTGGACATGGGACTTGGCAACGGGCGGACATACGATCACCTGCGCGAAACCCTCCCCGACCGCCGGATCTGGGTAATCGACCGGGTGCTGCAATGCCACCCTTCTTGCATCCCGCCAGAGCAGGATTTCCTGCAGGGCGAAGCACGTCCAATGCTGAAACAGCTGGCCGCCGAAGGACACAAAATTGCTCTGGCACATTACGACTTCGGTTTCGGTGTCAAAGAAAAGGACGTGGCCGAGGCCACCGCCCTGTCGTCGGCCATTGCCAAGGTCATGACACCGGGCGGTGTTATCGTTTCCGGCCAGCCATTGACCGGTTTCGATGAACTCAGCGGGCCCCAGGACATCCCGCCCGGGCGTTACATGTTTTACCGCTCAGGCTGATCGACGTTCGCCCAGACTAGGAACAAGCCACACTTACGGCGCGGCTCCGCAGGCGTGGTTGCATTTTCCATCAGGTCAAGTTCCATCAGGTCAAGTGACGCGCAGCCCCCGCGCGACCAGCCGCGGCGGAGGGCCAGAGGCCTGCCTTGATGATCATGCCACAGGCTTTTCCGGCTCCAGCCGCCCGCTGTCAGCTCATCCTCGGCGACATGTCCCGAAGGCGACCGGCCGCAGATCAGGCGCAGACTTCAGCCGACAGAACAAGCGTGGCATTGGCAAGGATCCATTCATCTGTCATCTGAACTTCACATCTTTCAAGACATGTAAGGCCACGCCGAGGAGGCCAACGTGACATTCACGCGATATGCGATCTATTACGCCCCACCCGCCGATGCGGACTGGAGCCGGTTTGCTGCCAGCTGGCTGGGCTGGGACGTGGAGGCAGGTAGGACTCTGGCACACCCGACAGGGACCGGGCTGGATGTCGCTGCCATCACGGCCGTACCGGGCAGATACGGGCTGCACGCAACGATGAAACCTCCGATGCGCCTTGCGGATGGTCAGGCGCAATCCGGGCTGGAAGATGCCTGTGCTGCATTGGCGGCCACCCTGGGGCCTGTTGCGCTAGACGGACTGCAACTGGCCCGGTTCGGCCGATTTCTGGCTCTGCGTCCAGCCGGGGATCAGACTGCGTTGAAAACACTGGCTGCTGCCTGCGTCACAGAACTCGACCAATTCCGCGCGCCTGCGCCCAAAGCCGAGCTGGACCGCCGCCGCACCATTGGCCTGACACCGCAACAGGAAGCGAACCTTACCCGCTGGGGCTATCCTCATGTGCTGGACCAGTTCCGCTTTCACATCACTCTGACAGGCCGGCTGCCCAAGCCAGAACTGCCTGCGGTGGAGGAAATACTGAACACACATCTTGTGCCGCTTCTGCCCGCCCCATTTGAAATCCGGGATCTGGCGCTAGTGGGCGAGGCCGATGACGGTAAGTTCCATCTGATCCACCGCTATCCCCTGTCCGGTTAAAGCGCGGCCCACCCCGGCTGTTCGGCGTATCCCTGACAGCCGGAATGGGCAGGTGTCACCCTGACGCGTTACTGCTCAGCGTTGAAAACAAACAGCGCTTCTCCATTGATCATATAGGTGTTGATCAACATTTTGGCCTTGTCGGAAACCAGCCATTCTTCCAGACGCGTGGCCAGCCCGTCTTTTACGTGACTATGCATCTGGGGATTCACCGGGATAAAGGCGTATTGGTTGAACAGAACCGGATCACCCGCGAAAAGAAGCGCCAGCCCGCCTTTGTTGCCAAAGTTCAGCCAGCTCGCCCGGTCTGACATGATGTAGCCATCCATACCCGAAGCCGTATTGAGAGCCGCCCCCATGCCGGCGCCGACTGCGCGGTACCAAGGACCGAAAGCCTCGGTATTCAACCCGGCAGACGCCCACAGGTTCAGCTCTTTCTTATGCGTGCCGCTGTCATCACCGCGACTGACAAAGGACGCTTCAGCATTTGCAATCCTCTTCAGCGCCTCCGCAGCATCTTCAGCATCTGCTATGCTAGCTGCATCCTCTTTGGGTCCGATGAACACAAAATCATTGTACATGATTTCGCGTCGGTGGGTGCCATGCCCAGCCGCCAGGAACGCCTCCTCAGCATTCTTCGAATGCACCAGAATCGCATCCACGTCTCCCGCTTCACCCAAGCGGATCGCCTGGCCGGTCCCAACAACCAGCAAGTGCACGTCCAGATCCAGATCTTTCTTGATTTCCGGCAGCAGCACCTCTGCCAGGCCGGAATTGTGGAATGAAGTGGTCACCGCCATCTTCATCTCTTCCGCCAAACCGGCCGTGGCCAGCGCTGCGGTGGCAGCAGCAGCCAAAATCAAACGTTTCATTCGACAATATCTCCGTTCAGAAATGCGCGTCCCTGAGAGGTTCCGGGCCCAGCAAAAAAAGGTTTCGCCGGGCTGAATTCGTGAATGCGGCCGCCAAGGACAAAGATCACCTCATCTGCCAGCCGCCGGGCCTGCCCCATGTTGTGGGTGGACATGATCAGCCTGGTGCCATTGTCCGAAGCTTGCGCCAGGATTTCTTCGATCTCGCGGGTGGCGCGGCCGTCAAGAGCCGCGCAGGGTTCATCGAGAAACAGAACATCCGGTTCTCGGACAAGCGCGCGTGCCAGCGCCAGTTTCTGCCGTTCGCCCCCTGAAAGCATGGTGGCCTGACGCTGCAGGATCTCTCCCAGCCCAACCCGAGAGGCCCAATCCGCCGCCCGTTCCCGCGCGTCCTTGCGCCCCACGCCGGTCAGCCGCAAAGGGTAGGCGATATTGTCGATCACCGTGCGCCGCAGCATCACCGGGGTCTGGAACACAAAGGCCTGCCGCTTCTGCGCTTCCTCCAGCGGACAGGCCCAATCGAGGCTGCCGCCATTCATCCGCACGATCCCGTGCAGCATCTTCAGCAGCGTTGTCTTGCCCGCACCGTTGGGGCCAATCACAATCGACGTCCCCTGCCCGCCCAAAGTCAGGTCAACCGGACCAACCAGCACCTTGCCGCGGCGGCGCACCTGCGCGCCTTTGGCTACCAGCGGGAACATCTGCATCACCAGCGCCCCTCGCTCTCGGTACGGCCCAGCCAATGGATGCACAGGTTCACCGCAATCGCCAAGGCGATCAGCACAAAGCCCAGACCCAGCGCCATGGCGAACTCACCCTTGCCAGTTTCCAGCGCAATCGCCGTCGTCAGCACACGGGTGGCATGATCGATATTGCCGCCCACCACCATAATCGCCCCGACTTCTCCAATGGCTCGGCCAAAGCCCGCAAGCGCCGCCGTCAGCAGCGCCCGCCGCCCGTCCCACAGCAATGCCTGGATGCGCTGCAGCTGGGTCGCATTCATCGAGATCAGCAAATCGTGATAGTCGCTCCACAGTTCCCTGAGCGACTGATGGGCAATAGAGGCCACCAACGGCACCACGATGATCACTTGTGCAATGATCATAGCCGTGGGCGTAAACAGCAGGCCGAATACTCCAAACGGCCCGGCACGCGACAGAAACACATAGACGACCAAGCCAACCACCACCGGTGGCAGCCCCATCAACGCATTCAGAACAGCAATTGTGGCCCGGCGTGCCCGGAACCGGCGCACCGCCAGAAAGGCCGCCAGCGGCAAGGCGATCACACAGGCAATCGCCAGCGCTGTCAGCGTCACCCGCAGCGACCGCAGGGTAATTTCCACCAGATCCGCGTCCAGTGTGACCAGCAACCAGAAGGCCTGGCTCAGTCCTGCCCACAGATCATCCATCCCGCCCGGCTTGCTCCCTTCGGCCCTAACGCTTGCGCGGTCTAACACCTGCTGCCCGATTTCAAAATCACAGGACAAGGCATTGGAACAGTCAAAAACGGCAGGCCACTGGAAAATGGCTACTTTGACCATCATATTTCAACTGTCCGCCGCCTGCAGCGGACAAAAAAGCCCGCCTGCCGCACTAACAGATGGCAAAGGCTCAAAAAACCTTGCCGACTGTTAGCGCCAAATCACCGCATTTGGCTGCAAATCCGCCTGCACGCGCTTGCGTGCGCGATATGAACGTGAAACAAACCGCGCCCAAAGTGTCACCCCGGATGCAACTTTGAGGAAACGCCATGTTCGACCTGCAATCCATGCGGGATCAGCTCGCCAACCATTATGATTTGGCGCCGAATCCGGCTCTTGCCGAGAAAATGGCAGACATTTATGGCCGAATGGACCGGGTCGTGAACCCTGTCGAATGGGTCACCCATGCGCCTTATGTTGCGGCGATTCTAGAACTGAAAAAGCAGCGCAATGCGGTGATCCTGGCGCATAACTACATGACGCCGGAAATTTACCACGGCATCTCGGACGTAGTTGGCGACAGCCTGCAGCTGGCGATCGAGGCCACCCGTGTCGAGGCTGACGTGATTGTGCAATGCGGCGTTCACTTCATGGCCGAAACCTCCAAGATCCTCAGCCCGGACAAAACCGTTCTGATCCCCGATATGGAGGCTGGCTGTTCGCTGGCGGAATCGATCACCGCCGAGGGTGTTGCAGAGATGCGCCGCCGCTACCCCGGCGCACCAGTGGTCACCTATGTGAACACCACCGCCGAGGTGAAGGCAGCCTCTGACATCTGCTGCACTTCCTCCAACGCAGCCCAGATTGTGGCCGCACTGGAAGAAGACACCATCATCATGACCCCGGACCAGTATCTGGCGCAGAACATCGCCAATCTGGTGCCGCAAAAGAACATCGTCTGGTGGGAAGGCTCCTGCATCGTGCACGAGCAGTACACCGCCCAGGATCTGCGCGATTTCCGCGAATGGAATCCGGGCACCCGCCTGATCGCCCACCCGGAATGCCCCCCGGATGTGGTGGCCGAGGCAGACTTCTCTGGCTCCACCAGCGGCATCGTCAAATATGTGACCGACGAAAAGCCGGAAAAGGCGCTGCTGATCACCGAGTGCTCGATGGCGTCGAACATTGCCGACCAACTGCCTGAGGTGGAATTCGTCGGCCCCTGCAACATGTGCCCCTACATGAAAAAGATCACCCTGGAGAAGATCCTGTGGTCGCTGCACACCATGTCCGAACCGGTCGAGGTCGATCCAGTAGTGGCCGACAAGGCGCGCATTGCGGTGCAGCGGATGATCGACCTCAGCCAGAAACTGGGCATCTGACCAGTGATTGAAACCGGCCGTATCGTTATTGCCGGCGCAGGTCTGGGCGCACTTTACGCCGCACTTGAACTGGCGCCGCGGCCAGTGCTGGTGATCTCGCCGGAAACTCTGGGCGAAGGGGCAAGCTCTGCCTGGGCGCAGGGCGGCGTTGCTGCGGCGATGGCAAACACGGATACACCCGAAGCCCATGCGGGTGACACTCTGCTGGCTGGTGCTGGCACCGTCGACGCAGAGGTTGCCGCGATGGTCACCCGGCTGGCCCGCGAGCACATCCTTGACCTGACAGAGCTTGGCACGCCCTTCGACCGCGACCCCGACGGAAACTATGTGATGAGCCGCGAAGCCGCCCATTCCGCCGCCCGCGTGGTGCGGGTGAAAGGCGATCAGGCCGGTGATCGGATCATGCAATCGCTGATCACCGCCGTGCAGGCCGAGCCCTCAATCCAAGTGCTGGAAAACACCCAAGCCGTACGGCTGGAAACAGAAGGGCAAACCGTCACCGGCATCTGGATCAGCCGCGCCGATGCCGCTTCCGCTTCGGTGCTGATCAAATGCCCCGGTGTGCTTCTGGCAGGCGGCGGCTCTTGCGGGCTTTTTGCCCACACAACCAATCCGCCCCGCATCCGCGGCCAGGTGATCGGCTTTGCCGCCCGTGCCGGCGCCCGCATCGCTGACCCCGAATTCGTGCAATTCCACCCCACCGCTTTTGATATCGGCGAAGATCCGGCTCCGCTGGCCACCGAAGCTCTGCGCGGCGAAGGCGCGGTACTGATCAATGCAGAAGGCGAGCGCTTTATGGTCTCGGCGCACCCGGATGCTGAACTAGCTCCCCGTGATATTGTCGCCCGCGCGATCTTTGCCGAAACACAAGGCGGCCGCCGCCCGATGCTCGACACCCGCGAGGCCCTTGGCGCCGAGGTTCTGACCCGGTTCCCCACCGTCGCCGAAACCTGCACCCGCGCAGGCATCGACCCGGTGGCACAGCCGATCCCCGTTGCCGTCGCCGCCCATTATCACATGGGCGGTGTCGAGGCCGATCTTCAGGGCCGCACCAGCCTGGCCAATCTCTGGGTCTGCGGCGAAGCCTCTTCTACCGGCTTGCACGGCGCCAACCGGCTTGCATCAAACGGCCTGCTGGAAGCGCTAGTCTATGCCCGCAACGCAGCGCAGGATATCGGCGGCCTGGACCTGCCTGCAACAGCTGGCGAGATCCGCCCAAAGTTTCCGGAAGGCGGCCAGGAACTTGCCTCCGCCGCTGTGAAATCCCTGCGCGAAGCCATGACCGCCCATGCGGGCGTCCGGCGTACGGCTTCTGGCCTGAAACAGGCACTCGCCACCATCGCCCGGCTTGAGGATGAACAGGCCACAGACGAGAACTTCCTCAATATGTGCGCCACCGCCACGCTGATCGCTGCGGCTGCGCTCAAACGTGAGGAAAGCCGCGGCGGCCACTTCCGCGACGACTTCCCCGAGACCGACCCGGCACAGGCGCATCGCACCCGCCTCACCCTGAATGAGGCCATGGCCATTCGCGCCAAGGTTCAAGAGGAGCTGACATGAGCACCCAATTCGCCACCCTGCCCGATCTGATCCTGGAACCGATGGTGCGATCCGCACTGATGGAAGATCTGGGCCAGAACGGCGACGTCACCACCCGCGCGGTGATCCCGGCTTCTGCCACCTATTCCGCCCGGCTGAACGCCCGCGAGGCCGGCGTGGTCTCCGGCATGCAGATCGCCCGCATTGCGTTCCACTTGGTAGATGCCGGGCTGAAGATCGAAACTCTCCTGCCCGATGGCTCATCTTGCAAAAAGGGCGACACGCTGATGACCATCAAAGGCTCAGCCGCTTCGATCCTGTCAGGTGAACGCGTGGCGCTGAACTTTGCCGGGCGCCTCACCGGCATCGCTACTCTGACTGCCGCATTCGCCGCCGAGACCAAAGATACTGCCACCCGCATCACCTGCACCCGCAAGACCACGCCGGGCCTGCGGATTGCCGAGAAACAGGCCGTGCTGCACGGCGGCGGCTACAATCACCGTTTCAGCCTGTCGGATGCGATCCTGATCAAGGATAACCATATCGCTGCCGCAGGCGGTGTGCGCGCCGTTCTCGAGGCCGCCAAGGCCTCTGTCAGCCACATGATGAAGGTGGAGATCGAAGTCGACACCCTGGACCAGCTGGCGGAGGTCATCACTACTGGCGGTGCCGATGTGGTGCTTCTGGACAATATGGACACCCCCACCCTGATCAAGGCCGTGGAAATGGCCACAGGCCACGTGATGACCGAAGCCTCCGGCAACATGCGGCTGGAACGTATCGCCGAAGTGGCCGCCACCGGGGTTGATTATATTTCCTCCGGCGCGCTCACCCATTCGGCCCGCACATTGGATCTGGGCCTCGACTTCTGATCCTGAAGGTCCGGGCGATTTCCCGGGCCTCAACAGCGCCCAGCAGCTTTTACAGAAGCCCGCGCGGAATGGTCTCCTGCCACTCTTTGCTCAGCACAACTTCCTTGCTGGCCCCTTCATAGGCAGTGACCCTGCGCCAGAGGTAGAAGTTCTCCCTATCGCAGGTCATCTTGTTCTCGGTATCGATTGAGACCTGCCAGCTGCCGCGCTCGAACTCGAAATTCCAGTTGCTGGCAAAGGCAGCCGTCGCCGGGTCATCGGGATGCACCTCATAGTGCATCGCCACATGGCTGCCGACGCACATGCCATGATATGGGTCCACGGATTTGCCATAGTCGTCAAAGGTGTCCAGCACCAGCGCCCCGTCCTCGCGGGTCCAGGTCTTGGAGCTGCCGCCTGCCTCTCGCAGGTTCCCCGATTTCAGCAGCGGGTAGTCGCGCGGCGGCCCGGGGTTTTGCGGATCGATTTCCACCGCAACCCTGCGTTCCGGCAACACCAACGAACAGCCTTCCAAATGCAGCGTCACTTCCGCGGCTTCTGGCGCAGGCCAGACAATCGGCCAGTAAGACGTTGACAGCGCCAGCCGCAGCACATGCCCTGGCTGCAGGCGGTGGGCGCATTCGTTGAGTTCGATCTCCGCCTCGTAACGCTCTCCGGGTACCAGAATCTCCGGCGCCTCGAACCCGTTCCGGCAGGCGAGGTTCAGCGCCCTGAAGGTAATCCGCTGCGACACGCCCTCGGGCGATACATCGCACAGCCGCGCCGCCAGTTGCGCAACCGGCTTGTCCACAGAGAAGGCAATCTTCACCCGCGGCCGACCCAGCAATTCCAGCGGCACCGCCAACGGCGCCGTGTCAAAACAGGCAGACAATCTGTCATCCCCGGCCTGATCACCTGCCAGTTCATTGTCAAACCGCATACCGGGACAGAAATAACCGCCCGCCTGCCCCACCGTTGCCGGGCTGCTGACCACCACTGTGCCGCTTGTGGCGCCTTCTGCCAGCTCAGCTTCCCCCAGATGCATCACCCGTTCCTGCACATTGGGAGAGGGCCAAGCGGCCTCTGCTGCCCAGCGCCCCTGGCGCGGCTTGTTCTGCATGGTCGGGTTGAAATGCTCCTGAATATAGACGCGGTAGTTCGGCAGGTCGTCTGCCCCAGTCTCTTCACCTTTCAGCCATTTGCCGAACCAGGCCAGCACCTCGCCATGGAAATTCGCCGGGTCCAGCTTGGCAATATGGGCATAACGGTGCTCCCACGGGCCGATCATCGCTTTGGCGGGAACTGTCAGATTTGCCGCCAGCGCGGGCGGCGCGTTCACATAGGCATCTGCCCAGCCGGTGATCGCCAGCACCGGCGCCTGGATGGCGCTCCAATCCTCGCAGACCGAGCCATGTTTCCAGAACCCCCCGCGTGTCTGCCGCCGCAGCCATTCTGCCGACATAAACGGCATATCTTCGATCCGCCTGATCCAATCCTCGCGCCAGTCCGGCCGGTGCTCCGGATCTGCAGGGCGAGACTGATAGGCAAACATCTGGCTGCCCCAATTGGCATTGTCGCTGAGCAGGCAACCGCCCATGTAATGAATATCGTCAGCATAGCGGTCCACGGTTGAGGCCACCGAGACCACTGCCTTCAACGCTTCGGGGCGGCGGCACGCCAGCTGCAGCCCGTTGAAACCGCCCCAGCTGATGCCGATCATGCCGATACTGCCAGTGCACCAGGGCTGCGCCGCAATCCATTGCAGCACCGCCTCGCCATCACTCAGCTCCTGCTCGGAGTATTCATCATCAAACACCCCTTCGCTGTCACCGGTGCCGGCGATATCGACCCGCAGGCAGGCATAGCCTTCGGAGGCAAAGACGGTATGCGTGGTCTCGTCCCGCGGCGCGGTTCCGTCACGCTTGCGATAGGGCAGATACTCCAGGATCGCCGGAAACGTTCCCTCATGTTCGGGCAGCCACATTCGGGCGGCAAGCCTGCGCCCATCGGGCAGCGGGATCCAAGTATTTTCAATGATGCGGCACGCTCCGGCCATAGGCTGTTCCTTTGGTTGTTTTTGCGTCCAGCTGTGTCCGCACTTTCACCCAAACCACGGCCGCTGCAAAGTGTGCTTTCTCACGCCAAGGCAATCGCAACCCCAGCTTTGCGGAAACGCGATGATTGATGCGGCAGCTATTCCGGCAGTTTCGGCGCTGTTTTTTCCAGCGCTAGCTCCGCATCGGAAAACTTCCATGGCCCGCGCACACCCGGCACGCCTTCTGGCGCTATTTGCATTTGCCTGTGTCTCATCTGCGGATCCTCAAATGCCTGGCTGATTGTATTGATTGGACCCGCTGGCACGGTTGCCGCCTCCAGCGCCGACAGGAGCTCGGCTTGTGTCCATCCGAGCAGGGCTGCTTCCAGAAGAGCCGTCAGCTCTTGGCGGTTTGCCACCCGCAACTGGTTGGTCAGGAATTGCCTGTCGGATTTCAATTCAGCTAACCCAAGGACGTCACACAGCCGTTGAAACTGGCCGTCGTTCCCAACCGCCAGGATCACATGGCCGTCACTAACCGCCATGACCTGATAAGGTGCGATATTCGGGTGGTCATTTCCCAGCCGTTGCGGGCTTTCCCCGGTCGCCAGATAGTTCATCGCCTGATTTGCCAGCAAAGCTGTGGCGCAATCCATCAAGGACATGTCCAGATGCTGGCCGCGCCCGGTTGTGTGCCGCTGTTCCACCGCCGCAAGAATACCGATTGTGCCATAGAGCCCTGTTACAATATCCGTAATCGCGACCCCGACTTTCTGCGGCTGTCCGTTTGGTTCACCGGTGATTGACATCAGCCCGGACATCCCTTGCAGCAAGAAGTCATAACCGGCACGCGCCGCATAAGGGCCGTCCTGTCCAAAACCTGTCACAGAACAATAGATCAGCCGGGGATTGATCTTTGAGAGCGTGTCGTAGTCCAGCCCGTATTTCTTCAGCCCGCCCACCTTGAAGTTCTCGATCAGAATATCAGCATCCTGGATCAGACCGATTACCACCTGCCTGCCCTCTTCAGTGCGAAAATCGGCGGTAACACACGCCTTGCCCCGGTTGGCGGCATAGAAGTAAGCCGCCGACCTGTCACCGTCCCGCTCGATGAATGGCGGCCCCCATTTGCGGGTGTCATCGCCATCTGGACTTTCCACTTTGACCACATCTGCACCCAGATCCGCGAGTGACTGTCCAATCCAGGGCCCCGCAAGGATACGCGCAAGTTCCACCACTTTAAGGCCTGCCAGCGGGCTCATGACCATTCCTTTCGAACAGATAACGCATTCGCTCCGCCATACTTAGCCGCTGCGGCCCGTCCGGGCAATATTTGATCAAATTTACAGCCGCCGACGAGCATCGCTGACTGTTCTGAATGCATCTCCCAATCCGCCTGACAGAAGTCTGTGAAAATTTCTATGGCCCCCATCTCGCATCCATGTTAGCGATAACGCGATTTTTACCCGGCCCAATGCTGGCAGAGGGAATTGAATTGCCGCGACGAAGGCGGCACAATGCCCCGTCCCTGCGGCCCCAATGGAACAGCGATGTAATATCAATGGTTTCCCGCGTCATTCCAGTTGAACCCTTTGACCTCGTGCTGTTTGGCGCCACTGGCGACTTGGCACGCCGCAAAATTCTGCCGGCCTTGTTCCATCGGTTTCAAATCGGCCAGTTCAACACAGACTGCCGGATCATCGGCTCGTCTCGCAGCGAGTTGACGGCAGAAACGTTCCGAAGCCAGACAGCCGATGCGATCCGCGAGTTCGGCCAGAATGTGGAAAGCACCCCCGAAGAGATTTCTGCTTTCACAGCTCTTCTGGACTATGCCGCCGTGGACGCACGTGGTGACGCAGGCTGGGACAACCTGCGGGAAAAACTGCGAGATGACGTGGTTCGGGCATTCTATCTGTCGGTTGCTCCATCCCTGTTCACGGATATAGCCCGCCATCTAAGCGAAACTGGCATTGCCACATCAACAAGCCGGATCGTTCTGGAAAAACCATTCGGTCACGACTTGACCACGGCACGAACCTTGAACGCCGCGCTGCGGGAGCATTTCGAGGAACGGCAGATCTACCGGATCGACCATTATCTGGGCAAGGAAACCGTGCAGAATCTGATGGCGCTGCGCTTTGCCAATTCGCTGTTCGAACCGCTTTGGAATTCGTCGCATATTGACCACGTTCAAATCACTGTGGCGGAAAGCATCGGGGTCGAAGGGCGCGGCGATTATTATGACAAGTCCGGCGCCATGAGAGACATGGTCCAGAACCATCTCATGCAGCTTTTGTGCCTGACCGCGATGGAGCCCCCCGCGCAGTTCACACCGAACTCAGTGCGAGACGAGAAGGTCAAGGTCATCGAGGCGCTGCGCCCGGTGCCACAGTCCTGCATTGCCCGCGGCCAGTACCGCGGCAAGGACGGCGATGGTTACCGCGATCACGCAGGCAACCCGGCCAGCCGCACCGAAAGCTATATCGCGCTCAAAGTAGACGTGGCGAACTGGCGCTGGGCCGGCACACCCTTCTATTTACGGACAGGCAAGTGCTTGCGCGAAAGAGTGAGCGAGATTGCGGTCTACTTTCGCGATCCGCCGCACAACATTTTCGAAGGCTCCGGCCCGGTGCATGGGAATGTGCTGGTGATCCGGCTGCAGCCCGATGAAGGCATCACGCTGAAAACCACCATCAAGGACCCCGGCCCCGGCGGCATGCGGCTGACAGGCGCCAACCTGGATATGACCTTTGCCGAAGAGCTGCCGGACTCGGGGCGTCCGCAGGATGCCTATGAACGCCTGATCATGGATGTGATCCGCGGCAATCAGACTTTGTTTATGCGCGGCGACGAAGTCGAAGCTGCCTGGGCCTGGGCCGATCCCATCATCACCAACTGGCAGGACATAGGCGACACGCCGCAACTCTATGACAAGGGAAGCGCCGGGCCTGATGACTCTCTCCTGCTGATCCACCGCGACGGGCGGCGCTGGCGCGGTATCGGAGCCTAGCATGTTTCACCTCACGCCCGCCCTCGCAGCTTGCAACAAAGGCAGATCATGACCTTGAATTCCACACTGGCCGCCGTGACAGAGCGCATCATACTTCGCAGCGAGGTCACGCGCGCAGGATATCTAGATCGGATGGGGGCCGCCCGCGGCAAAGGACCGGCCCGGGCTCATCTCAGCTGCTCCGGCCAGGCCCATGCCTATGCCGCCTCTGGCACAGACCAGCAAGCTTTGGCCCAGGCGACAACGGGGCACCTGGGGATCGTCACTGCCTACAATGACATGCTGTCGGCGCATCAGCCGTTTGAAACCTACCCCGCTCTGATCCGCGATGCAGTGCGCCTGGCAGGCGGCACCGCACAAGTCGCAGGCGGAGTACCTGCCATGTGCGACGGGGTCACCCAGGGTGAGGCAGGAATGGAGCTCAGCCTGTTTTCCCGCGACGCGATCGCCATGGCCGCGGGCATCGCACTGAGCCACAATGTTTTTGATGCGGCTGTGTTTCTTGGCGTCTGCGACAAAATCATCCCCGGCCTCGTGATCGCAGCCCAGGCATTTGGCCATATCCCGGCAATATTCCTGCCTGCAGGCCCGATGACCAGCGGCCTGGCCAATGACGAAAAGGCGCAGATCCGCCAGAAATTCGCGGCTGGAAAAATATCCCGCGAAGAACTCCTGAAGGCGGAAATGGCCGCCTATCACGGCCCCGGCACCTGCACCTTCTATGGCACCGCCAACACCAACCAGATGCTGATGGAATTTATGGGGCTGCACCTGCCCGGCTCCTCCTTCGTCACCCCTGGCTCGCCCCTGCGTGAAGCCTTGACAATGGAGGGCGCAAAGCGTGCGCTGTCTCTCAGTGCGCTTGGCAACAGCTACACCCCGGTCTGCGACATTTTGGACGAGAAGGCCTATGCCAACGGCATCGTCGGATTGATGGCGACAGGCGGCTCCACCAATCTGCTGATCCACTTGATCGCCATGGCACGGGCAGGCGGCATCATCCTGGACTGGCAGGATTTTGCGGACCTGTCTGAAGCCGTGCCGCTGCTGGCCAAAGTCTATCCCAACGGTCTGGCGGATGTGAACCATTTCCACGCAGCAGGCGGGCTGGGCTTCATGATTGCCGAGCTGCTGAAGGCAGGCCTTCTACATCCGGACACAAGGACAGTCGCGGGCGAAGGGCTGGAACACTACACGCAGGAACCCTTCCTGTCAGAAGACGGCCTCACCTTCCGCCCCGGCCCGGGCCAAAGCCTGAACGACGCAGTCCTGCGCCCAGCAGATGCGCCGTTTCAGAAAACCGGAGGCCTGAAACGGCTGACCGGCAATCTCGGCACCGCCGTCATCAAGGTGTCAGCAGTTGCGAAACAGCATCAGGTGATCGAAGCCCCGGCCCGGGTGTTTCACGACCAGGAAGAGGCCAAGACCGCCTTCAAGGCAGGTGAACTGACCGGCGATGTAATCATCGTCGTGCGGTTTCAGGGTCCCAAAGCCAACGGCATGCCGGAACTGCACAGCCTGACGCCATTCTTGGGCATCCTGCAAGGCCGTGGCCAGAAGGTGGCTCTGGTCACCGACGGGCGGATGTCCGGCGCCTCCGGCAAGATCCCCGCTGCGATCCATGTGGTGCCTGAGGCCCTAGATGGCGGTCCAATTGCCCGGATTCGAGACGGCGACCTGCTGCGGCTTGATGCCGTGCAAGGCACCCTGGAAGTTTTGACTGAATCGGCGATGGAGCGCGACCCTGCCACCGCCGATCTCAGCGCATACCAGCACGGCACAGGCCGTGAACTGTTTTCCCTGTTCCGCCGCTCGGTTGCCTCAGCCGACGAAGGCGCCAGTGTGTTTGGAGACTGACCGATGCCGATCCACCCTTCCGAGGCCAGCCGCCGCACCCGTGAAATCTGCAGCCTGGCGCCGATTGTCCCGGTGCTGGTGGTCGAAGACGCTGCCCATGCCCGGCCACTGGCCGAAGCGCTGGTGGCAGGCGGCCTGCCTGCACTGGAAGTCACCCTGCGCACACCCGCGGCATTGGACGCGATCCGCGAAATGGCCCAAGTGCCCGGCGGTGTGGTCGGCGCCGGCACGCTGATCACACCGGATGACGTGCAGGCTGCCGTGGCAGCAGGAGCGCAATTCGGCGTCTCCCCCGGCGCCACCGAGGAGCTGCTTGCCGCCTGCGAGCATGCAGGCCTGCCGCTCCTGCCCGGTGCGGCCACTGCCTCTGAAGCCATGCGACTGCTCGCGCGCGGGTATGACATGCAGAAGTTCTTCCCGGCCGAGGCCTCCGGCGGCGCTCCGGCACTCAAGGCGATCGGCGCCCCCCTGCCGCAAATCTCCTTCTGCCCGACCGGCGGCATCACCCCCGCCAATGCCGCAAGCTACCTCGCCCTGCCCAACACCGCCTGCGCAGGCGGAAGCTGGGTGGCTCCAAAAAACCTCGTCCAAACAGGAAACTGGCACGCCATCGAAAGTCTCGCTCAAGAAGCCGCGAAACTCGCCCATTAAAGAGAGCGGCCGGCGTCAGCTGCTTGGTCCCGCCGCACAAAACAGGTCTGCTCCGCAGCGCGAAACTGCCGCTGCCGCAGCTTGCACGGCGCAACGCAGCCAGGTTTCCAGATCTTCTGCACCCATGGGTCTCACTGCCGCAGTCCACAGCAGGCCCACACCAGCCCGCCAGCAGGCCCAGTTCCTGAACCATTGCCAGAAAACCTGCAGTGAAGTCATCGCCCGGCCCATCGGTACCGGCGCGCGCCTGGTTGCACTGCGGTCACTTCGCCCCCATCTTCAGCGCAACATACAGATAACAAGGACACTCCCTCATGGCGGATACTTCCAGCCTTCCGGTGCTGCGCGTAGACATCGTCTCGGATGTGGTCTGCCCCTGGTGCGCCGCGGGATACAGTCAGCTGGCCTTTGCCGCCCGCCGTGCGGGTGTATCTTTGGATGTCCATTGGCAGCCGTTTGAGCTGAACCCGGACATGGCGCCCGAAGGTGAAGACCTGCGCGCGCATCTGGCAGCCAAATATGGCAGCACTGCAGAGCAATCGGCGCAGGTCCGGGCGCAGCTGACGGAACTGGGGGAGGCTTTAGGGTTCACCTTCAATTTCTTTGCCGGCATGCGGATCTACAACACATTCCAGGCGCATCAGCTGATCGAATGGGCCGAAGAACGCGGCAAGGGTCACCCGATGAAACAGGCGCTGCTGCAGGCCTATTTCACCGATGGCAGAGATGTTTCCGACGTGGGCGTTCTGATCGACACGGCCGACAGCCTCGGGCTGGACGGAACAGAGGCGCGGGCGGCACTGGAAAGCGGCAAACACGCCGACAGCGTGCGTCAGCGCGAAGCGTTTTGGGTGGGCCAAGGCATCCGCGGGGTTCCCGCCATGGTGTTCAACGGCCGTCACCTGGTGACCGGTGCCCAGGGCATTGAGAATTACACCAGTATTCTGGAGCAGCTTGGCGCCGCTGAAACTGAATTGCGATAAGACTGATTAGCTGTTCGGCAGGCACTGGGTGATAGCGGCTTCCAGCTTGTCCACGACTTCGGTGATCTGTTCATCGGTGATTATGAAAGGCGGTGCCAGCAGGATGTGGTCGCCGTTTCTGCCGTCGCGGGTACCGGACATCGGGTAGCAGATCAGCCCGGCCTGAAACGCGGCCTTCTTGATCCCGGCAGCCAGCCCCAGCGCAGGGTCGAAAGGTTCCTTGGTTGCGCGGTCGGCGACCAGCTCCACCCCGCGGAACAATCCGCGGCCACGGATGTCGCCGACATTAGGATGCTGGCCAAAGCGCGCCTCCAGCGCTGCTTGCAGCTTTTCTCCCATGTCCGCGCAGCGCTGCACCAGACCGCGCTCCAACATAGCCTTGACCACGGCAAGACCGGCAGCAGTGGCAACCGGGTGACCGATATAGGTGTGCCCGTGCTGGAAGAAGCCAGAGCCACGTTCAATCGCCTCGTAGATCTGTTTGGAGCAAAGCATGGCGCCAATCGGCTGGTAACCCGCCCCCAGGCCCTTGGCGATACACAGGATATCAGGCGCCACACCGTCTGCTTCGCAAGCAAACAGATGGCCGGTACGGCCCATGCCGCACATCACTTCATCCAGGATCAGCAGAACGCCGTACTGGTCGCAAATCTCGCGGATGCGCTTGAAATATCCCTCAACCGCCGGAACCGCGCCAGCGGTCGCACCGACCACCGGTTCCGCCATGAAGGCCATCACGGTCTCCGGGCCTAGGCGGAGGATTTCCTCCTCCAGTTCGTTTGCCACCCGCTGACCGTAACCGTAGCTGCTCTCTGCCTCTGTCCGGCCAACGTATTCGTAGCAGGGCGAGATGTGGGAGATTTCGATCAACAGCGGCGCAAACTGGGCGCGGCGCCATGCGTTGCCGCCAGCGGCCAGGGCCCCAAGGGTGTTGCCGTGATAGCTTTGCTTGCGGGCAATCAGGTGTCGGCGCTGCGGCTCACCGCGTTCCAGGTGATACTGGCGGGCCAGTTTGATCGCCGCCTCGGTCGCCTCTGAGCCGCCGGATACGAAATACACCCGGTCGATATCTCCCGGCGCGTGGGCGACCAGCAGGTCTGCCAGTTCCTCGGCAGGTCCCGAGGTAAGGAATCCGGTGTGGGCAAAGGCCAATTTGCCGACCTGATCCTGCACCGCCTTGATGACATCTGCGTCGGAATGGCCAAGGCAGGACACCGCAGCACCGCCAGAGCCGTCAAAGTAGCGCTTGCCGTCTGCGTCGATCAGATAGCAGCCATCGCCGGAAACGGCGGCGGGCAGTGCAGCCCTGGTGTGGCGTGGGAAGACATGAGACATGTTCAGTTCTCCTTGAGACGATGGCCTGCGTCCCGCGCGGCCTGAACGAAGGCCGCAACCGACGCAGCATTGTCTGCCAGCAGCCCGCCCTCCGGTGTTTCAATGTTATTCTCAAATCCGATTCGCACATCCCCGCCTGCAGCCACCGCAGCCAGCAGACAGGCGTGCTCGTTGCGGCCAAAGGCGCAGACAGTCCAGTTCAGGCGCAATTCTGCCGTTGCGTCACGGAAAGCAGCCAATCCTTCGGGCCGCGCCAGAACCGGCGGGGTGTATGTGCCCAGAACAAAGATGGCATCGCGCATGCTGTCCGGTACCGTGCCGTCCATATACCAGGCCTTCAACCGGGCAATGCAGCCAGGGCCATAGAGGATATGCTGCACGCGCGTGCCAGTCTCCAGACACAGCGCATAGGCACATGCAGCCAACTGCGGATCACGCGCCATTTCCCGCACCGAGATCGAAGCTGCATGTGGGCGCAGCGCCTCCAAGCAGCCGAGCTGAGCTGCCAGATCATAGATGCCGGCGCTTTCGGTGGTGATCTGCACCGCCATCCCCGGCGCGCTTTCCTGCACCGCATCAATAGCTTCGCGGTAGCGCCCCGGATCCAGCGAGTGACGCCCCTCATCATCCCGAACATGCAGGTGCAGCGCCCCGGCGCCTGCAGCAAAACAGGCTGCGGCGGTCCGGGCTGTTTGCACTGGGGTCACCGGCAGCTGCGGATGCTCCGCGCCTGTGCGCCGGGCGCCGTTTGGCGCCACCATCAGAGTGAACTCAGCCACTGGCCCTCTCCTTTTGGCCTGCCCAGCCGCAACAGGCGGCCCGGGTTTGCACAGTCTGGCTCGACAGAACGCCCGATCTCAACAAGTCAAATTGCAAACAAATGTTTTTTTAAATCGTATCAGCCTGCCGCCCGAAACAGACCACGCTGGACTTAAGCAAGCACATGCTCTGGCCCTAACGAATTACACGGAACTGACGTTTCTGGTACATAATACGCCTCAAAGCCAATGTAGGCTGACAGGCAGCTTTATTCACTTCTAACGCCGAAAGGACATGTCATGGACGGCACGTTCAAAGAAAACGATCTCTCCCGCGTGGTCGAGGCCGACAAAGCAAATGTTTGGCATCACCTGATCCAGCACAAACCCTTTGAAGAAAACGACCCCCGCATCATTGTCGAGGGCAAGGGCATCCGGGTCTGGGATCAGAACGGCAAGGAATACATCGACGCGGTGTCCGGCGGCGTCTGGACCGTCAACGTCGGCTATGGCCGCGAGCAGATCGCAAATGCCGTCCGCGACCAGCTGATGAAAATCTGCTACTTCGCCCAGACCGCAGGCTCCATCCCCGGCGCGCTGTTTGCTGAAAAACTGATCAGCAAGATGCCCGGCATGTCCCGCGTCTACTACACCAACTCCGGTTCCGAGGCGAACGAGAAGGTGTTCAAGATGGTGCGTCAGCTGGCGCACAAGAAATACGACGGCAAGAAAACCAAAATCCTGTACCGCGACCGCGACTACCATGGCTCCACCCTGGCGACCATGTCCGCCGGCGGCCACGAGCAGCGCAACTCCCAGTACGGACCCTTTGCACCTGACTTCGTCAAGGTTCCGCACTGCATGGAATACCGCAAGCACGAGCTGGGTCTGGAGCATCTGTCGGGCCGCGAGTTCGGCATCGCCTGCGCCAACCAGATCGAAGAGGTCATCCTGCGCGAAGGCCCGGAAACCGTTGGCCTGCTGTGCCTGGAGCCGATCACCGCTGGCGGCGGCGTGATCGAAGCACCCGAAGGTTACTGGGAGCGGGTTCAGGAGATCTGTAAACAGTACAACGTGCTACTGCACATCGACGAAGTGGTCTGCGGCGTGGGCCGTACAGGCAAATGGTTCGGCTACCAGCAGTTCGGCATCGAGCCCGATTTCGTCACCATGGCCAAAGGCGTTGCGTCGGGCTATGCGGCGATCGCCTGCATGGTCACCACCGAAGAAGTCTTTGACATGTTCAAGACCGATCCGACTGACCCGCTGAACTACTTCCGCGACATCTCCACCTTCGGTGGCTGCACCGCAGGCCCGGCGGCGGCGCTGGAAAACATGCGCATCATCGAAGATGAGAACCTCTTGGACAACACCGTTGCCATGGGTGAGCGCATGAAGGCGAACCTGCTGGCGCTGCAGGAAAAGCACAGCGTTGTCGGCGACGTGCGCGGCATCGGCCTGTTCCAGGGCCTGGAGCTGGTCTCCGACCGCACCAGCAAGGAACCGGTCGAAGAAGCCAAGGTTGGCGCAGTCGTGGCAGAATGCGGCGCCCTGGGTGTGCTGATCGGCGCCACCAACCGCTCGCTGCCAGGCCGCAACAACACCCTGTGCTTCAGCCCTGCGCTGATCTCCACAGCTGACGACATCGACGCGATCTGCGACGCGGTCGACAAGGCCCTGACCAAAGTTTTCGGCTGACACCCTCTCCCTGTCGGACGACCAAACTGCGCCCCGGATTTTCCGGGGCGTTTTTCTTTTGAAACCCGCCTGCACGGATCACCGTAGCTGGACACGGGCACCTCTGTCGGCTGCCATCAACACGTCCATCACCAAGCGGGATCGGTCCGGCAAGTGCAGCAGCCCCGCCTCGGCAGGTTCCTGGCCTCCGCCATGCATTTCATCGGATGCTGCTCCGCAACAGCGCATTCACTTGCCCCCTGCAGCCACAGCAGGCAGCAGTTTCCTCCAAACTGGCCCTAAGTCCAGATTGCACCCGATTTAAGTCCACCCTAAGGTGATGGGCATGGCAATCTCTGTTGACACTTTTTTCTTGAATCCGGACGCCCAAGGCACTCTGCAAGCCCAGATCCAGGAGATGATTGCCGAAGGCATTCTTTCCGGCCGGTTCCGGGTCGGAGAAAAGCTGCCGTCCTCGCGCAAGCTGGCAGCACATCTCGGTATCAGCCGGATCACGGTGACACTGGCCTACACGGAGCTTCTGGCCAATGACTATCTGACCTCGCGCGGACGGTCCGGGTATTTCGTTTCAGATAACGCGCCGGTACCGCCTTCCTACACGCCGCAGCAAAAATCCGGTGACATGGTGGACTGGGGCAAGGCGATGGCGCGCAGCTTTACCGGCGGGGACACCCCGCGCAAACCGCAGGACTGGCGCGACTACCGCTATCCCTTCATTTACGGGCAGGCGGATGCGTCACTGTTTGACCATGCCAATTGGCGCCTGTGCGCGCTGCGCGCCCTGGGACAGAAGGATTTTTCTGCGCTGGCCAATGACTATTTTGACCAGGACGACCCGCTGCTACTGGAGTATATCGCCCGGCATACTCTCCCGCGCCGCGGAATAACCGCACGACCAGAGGAGATTCTGATTACCCTGGGGGCTCAGAATGCTCTTTGGATTACCTGCCAGCTGCTTTTGAACCGCAGACGACGGGCCGCCGTGGAAGATCCTGCCTACTACACGCTCCGGGATCAGGTTGTGCAGACCAAGTGTCAGGTGGATTGTATCCCGGTGGATGAGGCCGGGCTGCCCCCTGAACAGGTTTCGCAGGACACCGACGTGATTTTCTGCACTCCCAGCCACCAAAGCCCAACAACCTTCACAATGCCCATGGAACGGCGCAAAAAGCTGCTGCAGCGAGCCAGCGACATCGACGCGGTCATCGTCGAGGACGACTACGAATTCGAAATGTCTTTCCTAGGCGCTCCTTCGCCCTCGCTAAAGTCGCTCGACACCGAGGGGCGGGTGATCTACGCCGGCAGTTTTTCAAAATCGCTGTTTCCGGGCCTGCGGCTGGGCTATCTGGTCGGGTCAGAGCCTTTCATTCGCCAGGCCCGCGCCCTGCGCGCCAGCGTGCTGCGGCACCCGCCGGGGCACGTGCAGCGCACCGTCGCCTATTTCCTGTCGCTCGGACATTACGACGCCCAGATCCGCCGGACTGCCAAGGTCCTGCACGACCGCCGCGCGGTTATCGAAGATGCCATCCGCAAACATGAGCTGACCATTGCCGGCGTCGGCAGCTTTGGCGGCTCGGCATTGTGGATGCAGGCCCCAGAGAATGTCGATGCCACCGCTGTTGCCGAGCGGCTCAAGGAGAAGAGTGTCATTATTGAACCTGGCGCCCCGTTCTTTGCCGCTGAACACCGCAAGCAGAACTTTTACCGGCTGGGTTACTCCTCAATTCCCGCCACCCGAATCGAGCCCGGACTGGCATTGCTGGCCAAGGCGCTGAACCAGGGGTGATACCTCAGCTCCGCGAAAAAGCCATGAAAAATGATACCTTTAGTACCACCTACCGAGACACCATGCCTCGACACTCTTACGCTGTGACTGACTGATGATAATGCGAAAATCCAGAGGTGCTGTTTTCACAGATCCGATTTTGGATCTATCCGGGCTTCATAACTGGCCCTAACCCGGTCTGCACCGGCCCCCTAAACCAGTGTCAATTCCCGGCAGTGCGCCCGGGGGAATTCCGCGTCTCATTCAGGAGAACCCGCCATGAAAATGACCACCGAAGAAGCCTTCGTCAAAACACTGCAGATGCACGGCATCGAGCATGCCTTTGGCATTATCGGCTCGGCAATGATGCCGATCTCGGATATCTTCGAGCCTGCAGGCATCACCTTCTGGGACTGCGCCCACGAAGGCTCCGGCGGCATGATGGCCGACGGCTATACCCGCGCCACCGGCAAGATGTCGATGATGATCGCCCAGAACGGCCCCGGCATCACCAACTTTGTGACCGCTGTCAAAACCGCTTACTGGAACCACACCCCGCTGCTGCTGGTCACCCCGCAGGCCGCGAACAAGACCATGGGTCAGGGCGGTTTCCAGGAAATGGAACAGATGCGCATGTTTGCCGACTGCGTCTGCTACCAGGAAGAAGTCCGCGATCCCTCCCGTATGGCTGAGGTTCTGAACCGCGTGATCATGCAGGCCAAGCGCAACTCTGCGCCGGCCCAGATCAACGTGCCGCGCGACTATTTCACCCAGGTTATCGACATCGATCTGCCTGCCGTTGTTGACTTTGAACGCCCCGCAGGCGGCATCGACGCCGTGAACGAAGCGGCTGAGCTGCTGTCGAACGCAAAATTCCCGGTCATCCTGAACGGTGCCGGCGTTGTCATCGGCGGCGCAATCCCCTCCTCGATGGCTCTGGCCGAGCGCCTGGACGCACCGGTCTGCGTTGGCTACCAGCACAACGACGCCTTCCCCGGCACCCACCCGCTGTTTGCCGGCCCGCTGGGCTACAACGGCTCCAAGGCAGGCATGGAACTGATCTCCAAGGCGGACGTCGTTCTGGCCCTCGGCACCCGACTGAACCCGTTCTCGACCCTGCCGGGCTACGGCATCGACTACTGGCCGACCGACGCGAAAATCATCCAGGTCGACATCAACCCGGACCGCATCGGCCTGACCAAGAAAGTCACTGTCGGCATCGTCGGCGACGCCAAGCAGGTTGCAGACACCATCCTCGAGAAACTCTCCGGCACCGCAGGCGATGAGGGCCGCGACGAGCGCAAAGCGCTGATCTCGCACACCAAATCCGCCTGGGCGCAGGAACTGTCCTCGATGGACAGCGAGCAGGACGATCCCGGCACCACCTGGAACGAACGTGCCCGCGCTGCCAAGCCTGACTGGCTCAGCCCGCGCCGTGCATGGCGTGCGATCCAGGCAGGTCTGCCGAAGGATGCGATCATCTCCTCCGACATCGGCAACAACTGCGCCATCGGCAACGCCTACCCGTCCTTCGAAGAAGGCCGCAAATATCTGGCCCCTGGCCTGTTCGGCCCCTGCGGCTACGGCCTGCCGGCGGTTGTCGGCGCGAAAATCGGCTGCCCGGACGTTCCGGTCGTTGGTTTCTCCGGCGACGGCGCCTTTGGCATCGCAGTGACCGAACTGACCGCAATTGGTCGCGAAGAATGGCCCGCCGTGACCCAGGTTGTCTTCCGCAACTACCAGTGGGGCGCGGAAAAGCGGAACTCCACCCTGTGGTTCGACGACAACTTTGTCGGCACCGAGCTAGACACCCAGGTGTCTTACGCCGGTATCGCCAATGCTTGCGGCCTGAAAGGTGTGATTGCCCGCACTCAGGACGAGCTGACCGACGCCCTGCGTCAGGCCTGCGAAGACCAGAAAAAAGGCATCACCACCCTGATCGAAGCGATGATCAACCAGGAACTGGGTGAACCCTTCCGCCGCGACGCGATGAAGAAGCCGGTGCAGGTTGCAGGCATCAGCAAGGACGACATGCGTCCGCAGAAAGTCTGAGACTGTGGAACTGCCCTTTGACCTATCCACTGGCCAAGGGGCATTTCTGGCCGCCGCGTTATTCGCGGCGGCCCTCATCCGGGGTTTCTCCGGCTTCGGTTTTTCCGCGATCTTCATCATCCTGGCGGCACTGATCACCAATCCTTTGCCGCTGATCCCGGTGGTGTTTTCCTGCGAAATCGCCATGACTGGCTTTCAGGCACGCGGCATCCGCCCGTATATCGACTGGCGCCGCGCCTTTGCCCTGCTGGCAGGCGCCGCAATTGCCACTGTTCCGGCCATCGCCATCATGTCCCGACTGGGAGAATATGAGGCCAGGCTGGCGATCTCATGCCTGATCCTGGTGCTGAGCCTGATCCTGCTGAGCGGCTGGCAAGTGAGCCGCCCCGTCGGGCGCAACGCTACAGCAGGCGTTGGTGCGCTGTCGGGCATTGCCAACAGTGCCGGTGTCGGCGGCCTTGTCGCAGCGGCCTTTCTGACCGCCCAACCGGTCGCACCTGCGGTGTTTCGCGCCACGATGATCGTATTTCTGACCGGCATCGACGTCATGGCGCTGCCGGTGATGGCCGCAAACGGGCTGGTGGGGCCACAAACCCTGACCGGCATCTTGCTGGCTTTTCCCATTCTGGGCCTCGGCATCTGGGCCGGGTCCCTGACATTCCAGGCGGTTTCGCAAACGCTGTTCCGCCGCGCGGTGGTGCTGATGCTGACCGCACTGTCGCTCATCAATATTGCACGGCTGGCGTTCTGACTGCCGCGCCCTGCCCCGAAACCACTGTTACAGGACGCACGCCCGTGACCCATACCTTGTCTCCGCTCGAATTGCTCAGGGCCGAAGCCCCGGCCACCCGCCCTGTTATTGCGCTAAGCGAGGGCACCGACCCTCGTGTGGTGGCAGGCGCTTTAGCCGCGCATCAGGCCGGAATCACCGACGTAATTCTGGTCGGCCCGCAGGCCGAGGTCGAAGCCGCGCTGCAAGCCGAAGGCTCTGCAGCAAGCGATGGCATTGCGATCCACGACCCTGCCACCTCCGATCTGACTGCCCGTTTTGCCGCCGAATACTATGAACTGCGCAAGCACAAGGGCGTGGACGAAGCCAAAGCCCGCGCCGCAGCAGAAACGCCGCTGGTCTATGCCGCGATGCTGGTCCGTCTGGGCCACGCGACCGGCACTGTCGGCGGCGCCGTGCACACCACCGGTGACGTGGTGCGCAGCGCCATTCAGGTAATCGGCATGGCGCCGGATGCGGGCATGATCTCCTCCTTCTTTCTAATGTATCCGCCGGAGGGAGCGCCGGCAGGCGCCCGCGCGATGCTCTATTCTGACTGCGGCCTTGTGATTGATCCCAAACCTGCCGAGATGGTCTCCATTGCCGCTGCGTCAGCCCAATCAGCCAGCGCACTGCTGCGCACAGATCCAAAGCTGGCATTTCTCAGCTTTTCAACCAAGGGCAGCGCCAAGCACCCGGCAGTAGACAAGGTGACCGAAGCCCTGGGACTGTTCCATGACGCGCACCCAGACCTGCAAGCCGACGGCGAACTGCAGTTCGACGCAGCCTTTGTCCCTTCGGTGGGGGAGCGTAAATCCCCCGGATCAGCCGTTGCAGGCCAAGCCAATGTGATGATCTTCCCGAATTTGGATGCAGGCAACATCGGCTACAAAATCACTCAGCGCCTGGGCGGCTACTCCGCCATCGGCCCGGTTCTGCAGGGACTGGCCAAGCCCGCCAACGACCTGTCGCGCGGCTGCAGCGCCGAGGATGTGACCCAGATCATCGCTGTCACCATCCTGCAGGCAGCAAACATCAAGCATCCAGAAGTTTGAACATATGTTCCAAAAGCCAAAGCCCGCGCAGAACACTATTCCCAAATAGAGGCATTCCGTCATACGGTCGCCCGCAACACCAACAGGACCAGCCAATGCTCGTCAGCAGCCACTCCTAATTAAATGCATCCAAGGTTTCCTGTCATGTCCATCTCAACCACTGTCGCATCGCTGCAATCAGGCGCCCTGAAAGAGAAGCTGAGCCAGCTTCTGCCGGGCGTCGCAGTGTCAGCCATTGTTGCCATTACCGCCCAGTTCCTGGCGGAACATTATGCCACGCCTGCCATGCTGCTGGCGCTGCTTCTGGGCATTGCCGTCAGCTTTTTGGGCGAAGAGGGCAAAACCGTGCCCGGAATCGCCTTTTCCGCCCGTTCGCTGCTGCGGCTGGGGGTTGCGCTCTTGGGGGTGCGGGTGTCGATGGTGTTGATGATGGGCCTGGGCTGGGACCTGATCGCCTTGGTTGTCGGCGGCGTGATTGCCACCATCGGCTTTGGCCTGGCAGTGGCACGGTTCTTTGGCCACAAGTGGCGCTTTGCCTTTCTGACCGCCGGTTCAGTCGCCATCTGCGGCGCGTCCGCGGCGATGGCGATCAGCGCCATCCTGCCCCGCGATGAACGGTCTGAGGAACGTCTGATCTTTACCGTGATGGGCGTCACCGTGCTGTCGACCATCGCGATGATTGCCTATCCGATCCTGGTGAACCTACTGGAGCTGAATTCGCTTCAGGCCGGTGTGTTCCTGGGCGGCACGATCCATGACGTTGCGCAGGTGGTGGGCGCGGGCTTCTCGATTTCCGAGCAGACCGGCGACACTGCCACCCTGGTCAAGCTGATGCGGGTCGCCATGCTGGCGCCGATCGTGCTGGTCGCCTCGCTGATGATCCGTTCTTTTGCCGAGCTGCCCAAAGACGGCAAACGCCCGCCGATCCTGCCGGGCTTCGTGCTGGCATTCCTCGTGCTGGCCGGGATCAACTCCTTTGGTGTGATCCCGCCGAGCGTCACCGAATTCCTCAGCCAGTCGTCGCGCTGGCTGCTGCTCACCGCCATTGCAGCGGTGGGAATGAAAACAAACTTGAAACAGGTTCTGGCCGTCGGAAGCGCGGCCATAGCCCTGATCATCGTCGAAACTTTGTTCATTGCCGGGCTGATCCTGGCGGGGATCGAACTATTGACCTGATCAGGGAAACCAGAAGGGAGGCCAGATGACATTCCAGCAACCCCGGGTGGAAACTTCACCCGCCGTATCCGATGAGGTGCGAAAAACAACCTGCTACATGTGCGCGTGCCGCTGCGGCATCAACGTGCACATGAAGGACGGCAAGGTTGCCTATATCGAAGGCAACCGCGATCACCCGGTGAACAAGGGCGTGCTCTGCGCCAAAGGGTCAGCCGGCATCATGCAGGTCAACGCGCCATCGCGCCTGAAGGCGCCGATGATGCGCACCGGCCCGCGCGGCTCCGGCCAGTACAAGGAAATCACCTGGGACGAGGCACTGGCGATTGCGGTGGGCTGGCTGGAGCCAATCCGCCACGAGGCGCCCGAAAAACTGGCGTTTTTCACCGGCCGCGACCAGTCCCAAAGCTTCACCAGTTTCTGGGCGCAAAGCTATGGTACCCCGAACTATGCGGCGCATGGAGGTTTCTGCTCGGTCAATATGGCGACGGCAGGCATCTACACCATGGGCGGCGCGTTCTGGGAGTTCGGCCAGCCCGACTGGGACCACACCAAACTGTTCATGCTGTTCGGCGTCGCCGAGGATCACGATTCCAACCCGATCAAGATGGGACTGGGCAAGATCAAAAAACGCGGCGCGCGGGTGATCGGGGTCAATCCGATCCGCTCAGGCTACAACGCGATCGCAGATGAATGGGTTGGCATCACGCCGGGCACCGACGGGCTGTTCATCCTGTCGATGATCCACGTGCTGATGAAGGCCGGCAAGATCGACCTCGATTATCTCAGCCGCTACACCAATGCACCGGTTCTGGTGAACGCCTCTGAAGGGCCGGACAAAGGCCTGTTCCTGCGCGACGACGACGGCAAGATGCTGGTCATCGACCGCAACACCGGCAAGCTGACACCGTTTGACCAGCCCGGCGTGCGGCCCGATCTGGCGGCAGTGTATGAAAAAGACGGCATCACCCACCGCCCGGTCTTCCATCAGATGGCCGAACGCTACCTGGCAGAGGAATACGCGCCCGAAGCCATCGCAGACAAATGCGGTATCCCGGCCAAGCGTATCCGCGCCATTGCCGGCGAGCTTGCCCGCGTCGCCTTTGACGAAGCGTTTGAGCTGGACGTTGAATGGACCGATTTCCGCGGCGAAAAACACACCAAGATGACCGGCCGCCCGGTCTCCATGCATTCGATGCGCGGCGTGTCGGCACATGCCAACGGCTTTCAGACCTGCCGCGCCCTGCATGTGCTGCAGATCCTTTTGGGCACGGTTGAGGTTCCCGGCGGCTTCCGCTTCAAACCGCCCTACCCCAAGCCGGTCGAGGCCCATCCGACCCCCCACTGCAAGGCCACGCCCGACGCCCCGCTGGACGGCCCGCACCTGGGTTTTGTCCGCGGACCGGAACATCTGGCACTGAAAGAAGACGGCAGCCCGGCGCGGATCGACAAGGCGTTCACCTGGGAAAACCCGATGTCGGCCCACGGGCTGATGCATATGGTGATTTCCAACGCACATGCGGGCGACCCCTACAAGATCGACACGCTGTTCATGTATATGGCCAACATGTCGTGGAACTCCTCCATGAACACCAAAGGTGTGATGGAGATGCTGACCGACAAGGATGAAAACGGCGACTACAAGATCCCGCATATCATCTACTCGGACGCCTACAGCTCCGAAATGGTGGCCTTTGCCGACCTGATCCTGCCCGACACCACCTATCTTGAACGCCACGACTGCATCTCGCTGCTGGACCGGCCGATCTGCGAGGCGGACGCAGCAGCCGATGCCATCCGCTGGCCGGTGATCGAACCGGACCGCAATGTGCGCGGCTTCCAGACAGTGCTGGTCCAGCTGGCCAACCGGATGAAGCTGCCGGGCTTCACCAATGAGGACCGCAGCGCCAAATGGCAGGATTACGCCGACTATATCGTCAACCACGAGCGCAAACCCGGAATTGGTCCGCTGTCCGGTTTCCGCGGCACCGACGGCAGCAAAACCGGCCGCGGCGAAGTGAACCCCGAGCAGCTGAACCAGTATATCGAAAACGGCGGCTTCCATGTGGCCCACATCCCGGCGGGTGCGGATTACTACAAACCCTGGAACACGGCCTACCAGGACTGGGCCGTGGACATGGGCATTTATGACAGCCCGCAGCCCTATCTGTTCCAGCTTTACGTCGAGCCGATGCGCAAATTCCAGCTCGCCGCCGAAGGCCACGGCGACCGGCAGCCCCCGGATCATCTGCGCCAGCGCGTGAAGGACGTGATGGACCCGCTGCCGATCTGGTATGAGACCGATCAGCAAGGCAACGAGGGTTTCACCGTCAACGCGCTGACCCAGCGCCCGATGGCAATGTATCACTCCTGGGGCACCCAGAACGCCTGGCTGCGCCAGCTGCATGGCCGCAATCCGCTCTATGTACCAACCAAGCTGATGCACGAGAACGGCCTGCAGGACGGCGACTGGGCCAAGGTCACCTCACCGCATGGGTCGATCACCGTGCCGGTGATGGAAATGGCGGCGCTGAATGACAACACCGTCTGGACCTGGAACGCCATCGGCAAACGCAAAGGCGCCTGGGCACTAGAGGAAGATGCGCCGGAGGCCACCAAAGGCTTCCTGCTCAACCACCTGATCCACGAGCTGCTGCCGCCCAAGGGCGACGGCATGCGGTGGGCCAACTCGGACCCGATCACCGGCCAGGCCGCCTGGTTCGATCTCAAGGTCAAAATCGAAAAGGCCGCTGCACCGGCAGATTTGCAGGAAAGCCAACCCGCCTTCCCGGCCCAGGAGTCGCCTGTCGGCACTGGCCCGAAAGAACTGAAATGGAAGGTGGGCAAATGACCCGGCTTCTTCTTCTGGCGAAAAATATCCCGGGGTCTGGGGCAGCGCCCCAGCCTGCCCTCACCCCTATCGCAGAGGTATGCTGAAATGACCCAGCTCCCCAACTCCACAGACCGCAAAATGGGCCTGGTCATCGATCTGGACACCTGCGTCGGCTGCCATGCCTGTGTGATCTCCTGCAAAGGCTGGAACACGGAAAACTATGGCGCGCCGCTCAGCGATCAGGACCCCTATGGCAGCGACCCGTCTGGCACATTCCTGAACCGGGTGCATTCCTACGAGGTACAGCCAACGCCTTGCAGCAGCCAGCCCGCCCCGGCGGCACAGCTGGTCCATTTCCCCAAGTCCTGCCTGCACTGCGAGGATGCGCCCTGCGTCACCGTCTGCCCCACCGGCGCCAGCTACAAACGTGTCGAAGACGGCATCGTGTTGGTCAATGAGGACCATTGCATCGGCTGCGGCCTCTGCGCCTGGTCCTGCCCCTATGGCGCACGGGAACTGGATCTGGCCGAGGGTGTCATGAAAAAATGCACCCTTTGCGTTGACCGGATCTATAATGAAAACCTGCCAGAGGTGGACCGCGTCCCCTCCTGCGTGCGGACCTGCCCCGCAGGCGCCCGCCATTTTGGCGATCTGGGCGATCCCGACAGCGATGTCTCCAAACTGGTGGCAGAGCGCGGCGGCATGGACCTGATGCCTGAGATGGGAACCAAGCCGGTCAACAAATACCTGCCACCCCGTCCCAAGGATACGATCGAAGAGGAAATCGACATCCTCGCACCGCTGCTGGCACCGGTTGCTGAGGAGCCGCAAGGCTTCATGGGCTGGCTGGACAAAGCTCTCGACAAACTTCCGGGAGGAGCGCACTAATGCACCCCGCACCCTCAGTCATCATCTTCACCACCCTGTCGGGGCTGGGCTTCGGACTGCTATTCTTCCTGGGCCTCGGCCAGCCTGCGGTAACCGGGACAGTGGCCTTTGTCTTTTATGCCATCGCCTTTGGCCTGGCCTGCGGCGGCCTCCTGGCCTCTACCTTCCACCTGGGCCATCCGGAACGCGCCTGGCGGGCCTTCACCCAGTGGAAAACCAGCTGGCTCAGCCGCGAGGGCGTCTGCGCAGTTGGGGCGCTGACTGTCATGGGACTCTATGCGCTTGGCGCGATCTTCATGGACAGCCATTGGACCCTGCTGGGCTGGATCGGCGCAGCACTCAGCCTGGCCACCGTGTTTACCACCTCGATGATCTACACCCAGCTGAAGACCATCCCGCGCTGGAACATGGAACTGACTCCGGCCGTTTTCCTTTCCTTCAGCCTGGCAGGCGGCGCGTTGCTGGCCGGTGCCGAGACCGCGGCCCCCTGGCTCCTGGCCATCGCAGGTGCAGTGCAGCTCGCCTATTGGGCCAAAGGCGATAAGGCGCTGGAAACCTCGGGCACCGATATCGGCACCGCAACCGGCCTGGGGGATCGTGGCGCAGTGCGGGCGTTTGAGCCGCCGCACACCGGCTCCAACTACCTCTTGCGCGAGTTTGTGCATGTGGTGGGCCGCAAACACGCGCAGAAGCTGCGGATGATTGCCTTTGTCCTTGGTTTTGCATTGCCGCTTCTGCTGATCCTGACCCCGGTTGAGGGTGTGGTGATCAAACATGTATTTGCCGCCCTTGCAGTGCTGTCGCATCTGGCCGGTGTCGCCACCTCGCGCTGGCTGTTCTTTGCCCAGGCTGAACATGTGGTCGGCCTATACTACGGCAAACGCTGACAGTCTCCGGGGCGCCCGATGCGGCGCCCCGTTTTGTTTCAGATACATTCTTCCGGCGGCACCAGCGCCCCCTTGTGCTGCCTTGTGCTGTTCCTGATGTCATCCACAAAGGAACAGGCCGCCCCCGCACCACGATGAAATCACTACCGTCTCCGACCAGTTTCAACCGATGCCGGAGCCGACAAACTTCGAAGCGGAAAGCCCCTGGAGTGAGGCCGCATAGCGGCGGTGACATTGCACGCCTCGCAGATCAACAGCTGCGAGGCCCATCAACGACGCAGAAGACATTCCGCTGGAGTATAGCTGCGCTGGCAGGCGGCACCGCAGATCGCAGATCGCAGATTCAGAACCGGAAACCTGATGCGGATCCTAACCCGGCTGTGCCTGCAGTGGCCGGAAAGGAGGGGCCAGCCCCTCTTGCCCCTGCGGGGCAATTCACCCCGGGGTATTTCGAACCAGAAAGAAGCAAAAAGGGCGGCGCTCCCTCGGAGGCCGCCCTTGCTGATTGAATAGGCGCTGCGGTTTACAGCAGGCCTGCATGCCCCATGGCCGCGTCAATGGCTGCCTTTGTGCTGTCTTCCAGCGTGGTTAGCGGCGAACGGACCTCTTGTGAGCACATACCCAGTTTCGACAGGGCATATTTTGCCCCCGCCACACCCGGCTCCATGAAAATGGCCTCGTGCAGGGGCATCAGGCGGTCCTGATAGCCCAGCGCCTTGGCATAGTCCCCCGCCAGGGTTGCGGCCTGGAACTCCGCGCACAGGCGCGGTGCCACATTGGCAGTGACCGAGATGGCGCCGACGCCGCCATGGGCGTTGAAACCCAACGCAGAGGCGTCCTCGCCCGACAGCTGGATGAAATCCGCACCGCAGGATGCGCGCTGCTGGCTGACGCGGGCGATGTCACCGGTGGCGTCCTTCACCCCCACGATGCGCGGCAGCTTGGCCAGCGCGCCCATGGTGGCCGGTGTCATATCGACAATCGAGCGCCCCGGGATATTGTAGATGATGATCGGGATATCGGCGCAGTCATGGGCTGCAGTGAAATGCTGCAGAAGCCCGCGCTGGGTCGGCTTGTTGTAATAAGGGGTCACAACCAGGGCGCCGTCGGCACCAACGGTCTGGGCAAACTCGACAAAGCGAATCATCTCGACCGTATTGTTGGAGCCCGCACCCGCGATCACCGGCACCCGGCCGGCCGCTGCCTTGACGGTTTCCGCGATCACCCTCTCGTGCTCTTCATGAGTCAGGGTCGGGCTTTCACCGGTGGTGCCAACCGGCACCAGCCCGGTCGAACCTTCGGTGATCTGCCACTCCACCAGACGTTTGAGCGCATCCAGATCCAGCTCGCCGTTCGAAAACGGGGTAACGAGTGCTGGCATAGAGCCTTTGAACATGAGCACGCTCCCTTCGCTGCAGGTGCAGGCGGCAATCCGCCGCCGTCAAGATGCGGAATGCCGGGAATTTGAGTTGATACCGGCACGCCAATGAGTAACGTTCATGCCTCTATCCCCGGTCCGCTGGAAATTGCAAGAGATGACACGCATTCTGGTCTTAATTCTGCTGATTGCGGCAGCCCTGCCCGGCGCGTCGGCGCAAGCGCGCGAATTGGGCAGTGCCCTTGCGCTGATGCGGTCGGAAAAATGGGATCAGGCAGCGCGCGAGGCCGCACGACAGAACAGCGTGGCGCGCGACATCATTGAATGGCACCGGCTGAGAGCCGGGTTGGGATCGGCCGGCGACGTCACGGCCTTTCTGAAACGCCGTCCGGATTGGCCCGGGCTGGCCTACTTGCGGCGCCAGAACGAAGACGCAATCGCCAGCGGGAGCCAAAGCACCGTTCTGGACTTCTATGCCGACGCCCGGCCACAAACCGCCGAAGGCGCGCTGAGCCTGGGCAGGGCGTTGATTGCGTCCGGACAGCGCGGCGAAGGCGAAGCAGAGATCGTTCTGGCTTGGCGGACCATGGCGATGGGAAGCGCTATCCAGAAGGATTACCTGCGCGCGTTCTCCAAACTCTTGAAACCGCATCATGCAGCCAGGCTGGACAGGCTATTGTGGGACAACCATCTGGTCAGTTCCAAACGGATGCTTCTGCTGGTGTCCAAGGACGAGCGCAAACTGGCAGAAGCCCGTATTGCCCTGCAAGAAGGCGCGCCCGGCGTCGATGGCAAAATCGCTGCGGTTCCTGCCCGCCTGAAAGGGGCTGCGGGCCTCGCCTATGACCGCTTTGCCTGGCGCGACCGCAAGCGGCTGCAGGACGGTGCCATCAGCATGATGATGGAACGCAGTACCAGTGCCGAACGGCTGGGCGAGCCCGGAAAATGGCTGCGCCGCCGCCGGGATCTGGCCCGGCAGCTTATGCGCGACAAGGCATATGAACGCGCCTACCAGCTGGCTGCTTATCATTTCTCCGCGCCTGAAGACGGCTACGGGTATTCAGACTGCGAATGGCTGGCTGGCTACATCGCCCTGCGCAAGCTGCGCGACCCGGAACTGGCCGCGGTGCATTTCCGGCGGTTTCTGGCCTCTGTCGAAACCCCGATCTCGCTGGGCCGCGGCGGCTATTGGCTGGGCCGCGCCTATGCTGAGATGGGACAGGCCGACAAGGCGCATGAGGCCTATGCCAAAGGCGCAGACTACCAGACATCTTTCTACGGGCTGCTGGCAGCAGAGAAGCTTGGCCGCCCCTTTGACCCGGAACTGGCCACGCCCTCCCCCTTGCCGGACTGGCGCAAGGCGAATTTCATGCGAACCTCGGTGGCTGAAGCCGGCCTGTTGTTGCTGCAGGCCGAAGAAATGGCACTGGCCGAGCGTTTCTTCACGCATCTGGTCGAGACCCTGCCCCCCGATCAGGCCCGGCAGCTGGGGAAAATGGCGGTGGATTTGGGCCAGCCGCATCTGGCTGTAATGATCTCAAAGCGCGCGGCCCGCAGCGGAATAGAGCTTGAGAGCGCATATTACCCGCTACACCCGGTCGCCAAGCGGCAACTGCCGATGGCAGAGGAGATGACACTGGCGATCGCCCGGCGCGAAAGCGAATTTGATCCAGCAGTGATCAGCCACGCGGGCGCGCGCGGATTGATGCAGGTAATGCCGGCAACCGCCACGCTGGTGGCGACCCAGCTGGGGATACTGGCAAACCACAAGACGTCGCGGCTGACAACGGAATGGGACTACAATGCCAAGCTGGGCGCCGCATATCTGGCCGGGCTGGCCGGCGACTTCAACGGAAATGTCGTGATGATGGCAGCCGGATATAATGCAGGCCCCCACCGCCCCAGAGCCTGGATGGAACGCTATGGAGATCCTCGCGATGGAACCCCGGACATCATCGACTGGATCGAGCATATCCCCTTTAATGAGACCCGCAATTACGTGATGCGCGTGACCGAAAGCCTGCCGGTCTACCGGGCGCGGCTGGGCAAGACTCCGCTGCCCGTTGCCTTTTCCAAGGAACTAACGGGCTCAACCCTTCACGCGTTCGCGCCATAGGGTGAACAGGCCCGCCGCAATGATGATCCCGGCACCGATGGCCACATTGGCGCGGATCACCTCGCTGAACACCACCATGCCCAGCATCGCGGCCCAGATCAGATGGAAATAGGCAAATGGCTGCACCGCGCTGGCCTCGGCCATCTCATAGCATTTGATCAGCAGCCAGTGGCCGGTCACGCCGGAAACGCACAGCAGCGCCATCCAGAACCAGTCGCCCTGGCTCATCGGCTCCCAGAACCAGATGCCGATAGCTGTCATGAACACCATGCCCGCAATCCCGGTCCAGAAAAAACTGGTGGCGGTGCTGTCTTGGCGTGCGGCGTAGCGCGTCAACAGGCCGTAAACCGCAAACATCAGGGCCGAGACAAAAGGAATAACAGCCGCCGGGTTAAACACGCCCATGCCAGGCTGCAGAATGATCAGCACCCCGATCAGGCCGACACCGATGGCGGCCCAGCGCCGCCAGCCGACGCTCTCGCCCAGAAGCGGGCCGCTCAGCGCGGCAATCAGCAGCGGATAGCAGATGAACACCGCCTGACTTTCGATCAGGCCCAGCACGGTGAAACCATAGACGGCGATGCAGATTTCGCCGACCAATAACACGCCGCGAAAGATCTGCAGCCACAGCTGGTCGGTGCGGGCCGTCTCTTTTATTCCGCCCGGTGCGCGGGCAGCCAGAAACACCACGAAGGCGGCAAAGAACCAATACCGCACCATCACAACCATGTAAGTGTTGTAGGTGCCCGCCAGATGGCGCGAGATGCCGTCCTGCAGCGCAAACACAATGGTTGCGCCAATCATCAGCAGGATGCCGAGCGGCACGTTGTTGGTCTGAACCTTAGCCAGAGGATTGGCCATAGATTTAGCCTGAGGCTTGGCGGGAGCCGCCTGTGTCATGGCTTCACTGCCTTTGTCATATGCCGCTTGCGCCCGTAGCCGGGAATGCGGGTCACCTCAAATCCTGCAGTCTCCAGCCCGCGGCGGACAAATCCTGCCGCAGTGTAGGTCGCCGCTGACCCGCCCGGTACGGTATGCGCCGCAACCTGCGCCATCAGTGCCTCTTCCCACAATTCGGGGTTCTTGGCCGGAGAGAACCCGTCCAGAAACCAGGCATCCGCCTCACCTGTCCACTCCGGCAGCGACATGCGCGCGTCGCCTTGGATCACCTCCAGGTGCAGACTGCCCAGATCGCAGATGCCTGCGCCCTGCCATTTTGCCAGAAACCGCTCTGCCCAAGGTGCCACTGCCGGGAAAGCCTCCAGCGCCCTGCTCATATCTTCGGGCGCCATCGGGAAGGCCTCGAAACTGGTAAAGCGCAGCGGTGCCGCCTGCCCCGCCGCCTCCCAGGCGCGCCAGGCCGCCAGCATGTTCAGCCCGGTGCCAAAGCCCAGCTCGGCAATATGGAAACCGGGCGCAAACCGTGCAGGCAGATCATTTCCGGCCAGAAACACATGATCGGTCTCCGCCAGCCCGTCATGGATCGAGAAATATGGGTCGTCAAACTGATCCGACACCGGCACGGTGCCATCACGCCAGCTGAGCCGGGCCTGCTGGTCTGCCATGCTATTATCCTCTAAGCGGTTGTCCGGAACGGCGCGACACTGGCGAAAGGATCAGCAAATGGCAATGGCGGATATCACGGTGCGGGGCGCGGGCATCTTCGGCCTGTCGATCGCCTGGGTCTGTGCCCGGCGCGGCGCGCGCGTGCAAGTGATCGACCCCTATGGCGCAGGCGCCGGTTCCAGCGGCGGGCTGGTTGGCGCCCTTGCCCCGCATGTGCCCGAGAACTGGAACCCCAAGAAGCAGTTCCAGCTGGAAAGCCTTTTGATGGCGCAACGTTTCTGGGCCGAGGTCGAGGCCACCGGCGGCGTCTCGCCCGGCTATGGCCGCACCGGACGGCTGCAGCCGATCAATGACGAGCGCACGTTGGAACTTGCCCGCCAGCGCGAGGTTTCGGCCCGCGAACTGTGGAGAAATCAGGCAGAATGGCGGGTCTGCGCGGCGGCTTCGCTCGGCCCTTGGGTGCCGCCCAGCGCCACTGGATATGTCATCCGCGATACCCTCAGCGCCCGCATGCACCCCCGCCGTGCCTGTGCTGCACTGGTCTCTGCCTTGGCCGTCATGGGTGTCGAGATCCAGCCAGAGGCCCCGGATCAGGGCAAGGTGGTGCATGCCAAGGGCCATGCCGGGCTGCTGGAGCTGAACGGCGCCTTCGACAAAACCGTCGGCGGCGGGGTCAAGGGCCAGGCTGCCCTGCTGCGCTTTCACGAAGGCGAGGTGCCGCAGCTCTATGCCGACAGCCTGCACATCATCCCCCATGCCGACGGCACTCTGGCCATCGGCTCCACCAGCGAACGGGATTTTGAGGACGGCAAGGCGACCGATGAACGGCTTGACGATGTGATCGAACGCGCCCGCGCGGCGGTGCCCGTTCTGCATGGCGCCGAAGTCATCGAACGCTGGGCAGGCGTGCGCCCCCGCGCCAAATCGCGCGCGCCAATGCTGGGCGCCTGGCCCGGACGGGACGATCACTTCATCGCCAATGGCGGTTTCAAGATCGGATTCGGCATGGCCCCCAAAACGGCGCATGTGATGGCAGACCTGCTGCTGGAGAACCAAGACAGCATCCCGCAAGGGTTCCGGGTCAAAGACAATCTCTGAGCCGCGCGTGATCTGCTGTGGGGCGGGCGTGGTGCCAACCACCACACGGCCTTAGCAACCTGCCCCTGTGGCGACGCACGGCCTGCGCAGCCTGCCCTTGTGGCAGCGCGCGGCACCCACACTCCAAGCGGCGCTTTACAGCGCGCGCCCTGCGCTGCGCAAGCAGCGCCGGGCCCAAGCCCCTAATCTGCCCGCAAGGGCAGCTTGGGGCGCGGGAGCGCTGCGCCAGTGGCACCTGCAAGCAGCAAAGGTTCAGCGGAGCGCTTCCGCTCTCAGCTTTTGCATCAGGCCGACCAGCGCCGTCTCATAGCGGTCATTGGCAAGCCGCCCAGCCTCATCAAAGGCCTGACCGCTGCCCGCCAGATGCACTTGCGGACCTGTGATCAGCCGGGGCTGGAACGGCACCAGAAATCCCCGCAGCAGGGCCTGTGCCTGCTCGCCGCCCGCCCGGCCTGCCGCTGCAGACATCACGGCGACCGGCTTATCCGCCCAGGGATTGCCTTCGGTGCGGCTGACCCAGTCCAACGCGTTCTTCAGCACGCCAGACGGCGCTTTGTTGTATTCCGGCGTCGATATGGCCACCGCATCCGCCGCCGAAATCTGGTCTGCCAGCGCCTGAACGGCAGCCGGAATGCCTGCTTCTGCTTCAGCATCGCCGTCATAAAGCGGCAAGTTCAAATCCGCCTCTGTCACATCGGCAGCGCCGAACACGCGGGCGGCCTCTGCCAGAAGCTTGCGATTTGTCGCCTCCCGGCGCAGCGAGCCGGAGATTATGAGTAATACGGGATCGGCCATGTGGAGGTTTCCTTCTGTTCACATCTCTGTTGCCGCACCATGTATGAGACAAGCCGATCCATGAAACAGCAATCGCTGCGCAGTCTATGTGCATCCTTGCGTGAACCACGGCTGAAATGAAAACAGCCCGCTCACCAAACCAGAGCGGGCTGCCAGTGCAGAATGACCTGGGGATGGATCAGGCGGCCTGCGGAATGACCACCACTTCGACCCGGCGGTTCTGCGCCTTGCCTTCCGGTGTCAGGTTAGAGGCCACTGGCTGGTTCTCGCCCCGGCCGATGATCCGCAACCGGTTAAAGGACACACCGCCTGCTTGGATCTGGTCCGCCACAGCATTTGCCCGGCGTTCAGAAAGACCCTGGTTGTAGCCTGCGTCGCCGTCACTGTCGGTATGGCCGATCACTTGCACAATGCTGTTGGGATAGCGGACCAGGCTGTCAGCGACACGGCGGAGATCGCCCTGCACCGCCGGGGAAACCGCAGCACTGTCGGTGGCAAAGGTCAGATCATTCGGGAACGACAGGATCAGCCGGTCGCCGGTGTTGACGATGGTGATATCATCATTGGCCAGGGTCTGGCGCAGCTCGCGCTCCTGCGCATCCAGCTGGTTGCCGATCACCCCGCCTGCGGTTGCACCGACCAATGCGCCGGTCACGGCCCCAAGCCCGCGGTCGGAATCATTGGCAATGGCCCCGACCCCTGCGCCGATAATGCCGCCCAGGATCGCCCCCCGCTGGGTCTTGCTGCCCGGCGTGGCAACGGTTGCCGGATCCGTACAGGCGCCAAGACCCAAAGCTGCGGCAACAATACCTGCCGTGGTGAGTTTCATCTGCATCATCAAATCTGCCTTTTGCTTACTCAAACCCGGGCCAATGCCCGGCAGTCCGCAAGAATATCATGGCGCAACGCCCGGTTCACAAGGCAAGAGCTGCCTGTTTCGGCGATTTCCCGCGCAAACCGCCCTTTTCCCATTACGGCGCAAAGGCGAAATCCCAGCCTTCCTGCTCCATCCACAGCTTGCGCAGAGCCTGTGCCTCGGCCGCGAAACTTTCCTCCATCAGGTCGGCCGCAAACATCCGGTCGGTGCGAAAATGCCGGAACCCGCCGCGCAATTCGCACCAGGCCGCCAGCATCGTGCATTCGATATGGTAGATCAGCGCCAGCGGGCGCAGGGTGCGGCAGGTTTCACCCCTGTCAGCACTGACATAGGAAATCTGCAATTTGCGGCACTCACGGACCGCCTGCCGCAGCAACCCTTTGGACACGCAGCCCTGTTCGGGATCATCAAGCGGCGCGCCCCAGGGGGCCACTTGCAGCCATTCCGCCGAGGCGTGCACATCGCTGATCTTGCGGCTGACACGGGCTGCAGCTTGCTGCATGGCCCCATCGCCCGTGCGCATCAGCATCGCCAGCCCCACATGCAACGCCTCCAGCTCCTCCTCGTCAAAATTCAACGGTGGAAGATCATAGCCTTTGCGCAGCATATAACCGATGCCGGCCTCACCTTCGACCGGCGTCCGCATCGCCTGCAGCGCCACGATATCGCGGTAGATGGTGCGCTTGCTGACCTCCAGCTGCGCCGCAAGATCCTCAGCCCGCACAGGTGACGCCGCGGTGCGCAGGATCTGGATGATTTCAAACAGGCGGCCGGTACGGGGCATGGGCAGGTTCCAGTGACATTCTGCTGACATCCTAGCACATGCAGCTGACAACAGCCTGTCAGCAGCAATCGGCTTTTCTGTTCTTCAGAAAAGGAGACACCGATGCTGACCTATGAATGGATTGCCATGATCACCCTGGGCCTGGAGCGCTGGGATACACGGCCGCGTTGCCTCAAACCCTATGAAGCTGAACGGGACGCCGCCCGCAGGCAACATGAGGCCCGGCAGAAGACGGCACCGGCGCCACCCGGCCTGCTGCAGCGGCTGTTCAGCCGGCAGCGTGCATATCACCTGCCCCAGCCTCCTCGCCGCGCGCCGCTTCAAAAGCAAGCATCGCGCGTTTGACTGGCAGCCCCCAATGGTATCCGCCCAGCGCGCCCGACTTGCGCAGGGCCCGGTGGCAAGGGATCAGCCAGCTGACCGGGTTGCGCCCGACTGCCGTGCCCACGGCGCGCACTGCCTTGGGCGCGCCGATGGCCTGGGCCAGTTCGGAATAGGTGGTGACATGACCCGAGGGGATGCGCAGCAGCGCCTCCCATACTTTGATCTGCATAGGTGCACCGATCAAATGCAAGGCAGTCTCCCCCTTCTGGGCAAAGGCCGCTTCCGCCAGCGGTGCCAGATAGCTGGGGTCTTCGATGAACTCCGCCTGCGGCCATCGGGCGCGCATATCTGCCATGGCAGGCTCTGCGCCAGTCTCGGCGGCAAAGGCCAGGCCGCAGATGCCTTTGCCCGTGCCCATCACCAGCGCCAGTCCAAAAGGGCTGTCAAACCAGCCCCAGAAGACACGCAGGCCCTCCCCTTTGCGGGCGTATTCGCCCGGGCTCATCGCTTCCCAGCGCAGGAACAGGTCATGCAGGCGGCCTGAGCCCGACAATCCCACCGCGTGCGAGGCCTCCAGCGTGGTAAATCGGTCGCGCAGCAATGCCTTGGCGTGACCCAGCCGCAGGTACTGCTGATACCGTTTTGGAGACACACCAACCCAGGCTGAAAACACCCGCTGGAAATGTGCCGGGCTCATATCCATGCGGGCAGCCAGCTGCTCCAGAGACAGATCATCACCGCCATCGTCGATCAGTTCGATCGCCCGGCGCATAACGCCGTAATGATAAGTATTTTCCCGCGCTTCGATGTTCATCGGTCCAGCCTGTTATTGAACGTGCGCTTTCAAGGTAATCCAGTCACTTCGGCCAATCGACCCGGAACTTGCGACAAAGCTGCGGCCCAGCCGCAGCAGCCGATTGCAGGCCGCAAATTCAATTGCGCTTTCAGCGCGGCCCTGTACATATGGCGCGCAATGGCAAAGCAACTCGATTATCATACACTCCGCGAGATCTTCACGCGGTTTCAGGCAGCGGAACCGGAGCCCAAAGGCGAACTGGAGCATGTCAACGCCTACACGCTGGTGGTCGCGGTGGCGCTGTCGGCACAGGCAACGGATGCCGGTGTCAACAAGGCGACCCGTGAATTGTTCAAGATCGCGGACACTCCGCAAAAAATGCTGGACCTGGGCGAAGAACAGCTGATTGAACATATCAAAACCATTGGTCTGTTTCGCAATAAGGCCAAGAACGTGATCAAGCTGTCAAAAATCCTGGTCGAGGACTACGGCGGCGAAGTGCCGAACTCCCGCGCCGCGCTGCAGTCCCTGCCGGGCGTGGGGCGCAAGACGGCAAATGTGGTCCTCAACATGTGGTGGAAACAGCCTGCCCAGGCGGTGGACACCCATATCTTCCGAGTCGGCAACCGCTCTGGCATCGCGCCGGGCAAGGATGTGGACGCGGTGGAGCGTGCGGTGGAGGACAATATCCCCGCCGATTTCCAGCAGCATGCCCATCATTGGCTGATCCTGCACGGACGCTATCACTGCAAGGCACGCAAACCGATGTGCGGAACCTGCCTGATCCGCGACCTTTGCATGTACGAAGACAAGAACCTGTAAACTTTTTGGGCGGCATAGTTGCCACGACCAAATTCGCTCTGGAATTCCCCAAGGAGGGACCATGACCAAATCCTATCAGCTCGTCGGCATCGGCAACGCCGTGGTGGACGTGATCGCACAGTGCGAGGACAGCTTCCTCGCAGAACAGGGTATCGAGAAAGGCATCATGCAGCTGATCGAACGGGATCGCTGCGAGGATCTGTATGCATCGATGGGTAACCGCGTTCTGACTCCGGGCGGCTCGGTTGCCAATACCATCGCCGGGGCTGGCGCCCTGGGGCTGGAGGCTGCTTTCATCGGCCGGGTCCGCGATGATGCGCTTGGCAAATTTTACGCCGATGCGATGAGCAAAGAAGGCGTCGCCTTTGTGAACCCGCCGGTTACAGAAGATGACCTGCCGACCTCGCGCTCGATGATTTTTGTGTCGCCTGATGGCGAACGGTCGATGAACACCTACCTGGGCACATCGTCCGAGCTGAGTTCAGCAGATGTGCCGGAAACAGCTGCGGGCAATGCCCAGATCATGTTCCTGGAGGGCTACCTGTTCGACAAGGACAAGGGCAAGACCGCCTTCATGGAAGCCGCGCGCGCCTGCCGTGAAGGCGGCGGCAAGGTCGGCATCTCGATCTCCGACCCGTTCTGCGTCGAACGCCATCGCGCGGATTTCCTGACCTTGATCGGCGAAGAACTGGATTTCGTGATCGGCAATCAGGATGAAATCTGCGCCCTGTTCGAGACCGACAACCTGGAAGACGCTATGGCCAAGACAGCCGTGATCTGCCCGCTGGTTGTCTGCACCCGCTCCGGCGACGGGGTGACTGTTCTGAACGAAGGCGTGCGCATCGACGTGCCGGTCGAAGCGATTGTGCCGGTCGATGCAACCGGAGCAGGCGACCAGTTTGCGGCCGGTTTCCTGTTCGGCATGGCAACAGGGCGCAGCATGGAAGTCTGCGCCCGGATGGGCTGCATCTGCGCAGGCGAAGTGATCCGCCACATCGGCCCGCGCCCGGAAACCAATGTGGGCCAGCTGCTGAAAGAGGCCGGTCTGGTTTAAGCCGCCCCGCTTAAAACGGCCAGTTTAAGCCGCCCAGTTTATGACGGCCAGGGCGCTCCCGCCCGCCGGAACAGCACCAAATGGTGCTTTCCCGTCCGTTGGGCCCGGCGCGGGGCGGCTTTGCCGCCCCGCGCCGGGTTGCCGCAATTGCAGCGCTTCAGTTATCTGCAGCAGTCTGAGCCTTGCTCAGCAATGAATTGAGCATCGCCATATCCCCGCTGCTGAGCCCCTCCACCAGTTGTGCCTGTGTCTGCACATGGGCTGTCACCGCTCGGTCAATCAGGGCAAAGCCTTGCTCTGTCAGACCGACCAGAAAGCTGCGGCTGTCCTGCGGGTTCACTTCGCGCTTGACCAGCCCATCCGCCTCCAGCCGGTCCAGCCGATTGGTCATCGTGCCAGAAGCCACCATCGTTGCCTTCAGCAAATCCCCCGGCGACAGCGCATATGGCGCGCCAGAGCGGCGCAGCGTGGCCAGCACGTCGAACTTGGCCGCATTCAGGCCAAACTCTGCAAAGGTCTTATGCATCTCGCGCTGATAGGCCAGATACAGCCGCGCGACCCGGCCGATGATCCCCATGGCCGTAACATCCAGGTCCGGCCGCTCCCTTTCCCATTGCTGGGTCACAAAATCCACATGGTTCATTCTTCATTGTTTAGCCACACATATCTTGACGTCAAGATAAAATCCATTATCTCGATATCGAGACATGGAGATTGGCATGCCGAACCGAACCCTTCTGCTGACCGCGCTGGCGCCCGCCATCTGGGGCAGCAGCTACATCGTGACGACCTCTCTCTTGCCGGGGCATTCGCCGCTGACCGTCGCCTTGCTGCGGGCGCTGCCTGCCGGGCTTTTGCTACTGGCATGGGTGCGCCAGCTGCCGCCTCTGAACTGGCTGCCGCGCCTGGCCGTGCTGGGCGCATTGAACTTTTCGCTGTTCTGGGTGTTGCTGTTTGCCGCTGCTTACCGCCTCCCTGGCGGAGTGGCTGCAACGCTCGGCGCCGTGCAGCCACTGATTGTCGTATTTCTGTCAGCCTTGATTCTGAAGACGCAGATCCGGTCCGCATCAATTGCCGCCGCCGTGCTGAGCATTGCCGGAGTCGCTCTGCTGGTGCTGACTCCGGCAGCGCAGCTTGATGTACTGGGCGTGCTGGCAGGCCTTGGCGGTGCGTTGTCGATGGCGGCGGGTGTTGTCCTCACCCGCAAATGGCAGCCGCCGGTGCCGCCTCTCACCTTCACGGCCTGGCAATTGACTGCAGGCGGGCTTTTGCTGGTGCCTGCTGCACTATGGGTCGTGCCGGAATGGCCGGTCTTCACTGCAGCCAATATTGCGGGATTGGCCTATATGAGCCTGATCGGCGGCGCGCTGACCTATATCCTCTGGTTCAGCGGCCTGGCCCGAATAGATCCTGCGCAGGTTTCTCTGCTTGGCGTGCTCAGCCCCTTGTCGGCTGTGGGCCTTGGCTGGCTGTTTCTGGCCGAAACACTGACGCTCAACCAGATGCTGGGTGCCTTTCTTGCGCTCTTCAGCCTTTGGCTCGGCCAATTGGGACTGAGACGGCGCAAGAAACGCGCTGCCGCACCGGCAGAGCTACCCGCGTCATCGCGACAGAGCTGGCACGCAGGCCTTGCCGCGGTGGCAATCTATCACTTGCTTCCTGACCTGCGGCGTGTCCGGAAAGACAAAGCCGGGACAGGCATTGACACGGATCACCAGCGCGCCGCCCTGCTGCTGCGCAAAAAACATGTAGTCTGATCCCGGTTCAATCCCGGCGCACCAGGGCCCCAGGCATTCGACTTCCAGCACTACCGGCACATTGACCCGCTGCGAGAAATACCGGCCGTCCAGCATCTTGCCTGTCAGGCGCGCCGGTATGCGGGTCAGCGGCGGTGTATCGTTGGGATCTTCCGCGTGGGAAACCGGCAAACGCGCTTTGTCGAACTGCACCTCGCCCGCAATAATGTTGTAGACGCTTTCAGACTTTGCAGCCGCAAGATAGGCATCTGTTGCCTCAAGCGGCCTGCAGCTGAGCGCCAAGGCTGGCGCGGCGGAAACGGCCAAAACGCCCGCAGCAGCTGCACCAGCTGCGGCAACGCGCAGATTTCTGAAAATCCAATTCATTCTACAGATACTCCCTGAACTCCTCGATAACCCGCACATAGACCTCGCGTTTGAATGGCACGATTTTCTCGACCAGACTTTCCACCGGCTGCCAGCACCAGGCCGAAAACTCAGGATGATCCGTCTCGATGTTGATTTGATCATCCGCCCCCAGAAACCGCATCAGATACCACTTCTGCTCCTGCCCGCGGTATTTGCCACCCCAGAATTTCGGCACCACGTCATGCGGCAGGTCATAGGGCAGCCAGCCGTTGCTTTCTGCGATGATCTCCACCAGTGCGGGCGCCACACCGGTCTCCTCTTCCAGCTCGCGCAGAGCTGCGGCGCGCGGATCCTCGCCTGCATCAATCCCACCCTGCGGCATCTGCCAGGCGTCCTTGTACCGGTCCTTGCGCTGGCCGACCCAGACGCCGCCATCAGCATTGATCAGCATCACGCCGACATTGGGGCGGTAAGGCAGTTCGGCAATCTCTTCGGGTGTCATCCGGCTCTCCTCGGCATGTCTTTCATAACCTTAGACCGCTTGCCGCAGAGGCACGCAAGAGGGTGACGCCGCGTTTCCACGTGACAAGCGCCCTGCGCCCCGTGATCCTGGGACCAACTGCCAGGGAGAGTTTAAGATGACTGCGTACCCCAACCTGCTTGCCCCGCTGGATCTGGGCTTCACCACACTCAGGAACCGGGTGCTGATGGGCTCGATGCACACCGGGCTTGAGGAAACCGGCGACTGGAACCGGGTGGCCGAGTTTTATGCCGCCCGTGCCCGTGGCGGGGTCGCGCTGATGGTGACCGGTGGCATCGGCCCCAACCTGGAAGGCTCGGTACTGCCCGGTGCCTCGATGATGACCACTGCCAAGGATGTTGAGAATCACCGTGTGGTGACACAGCGGGTGCATGTAGCCGGCAGCAAGATTGCCATGCAGATCCTGCATGCGGGACGTTATGCCTATGGCCCGAAATGCGTGGCCCCCAGCCCGGTGAAATCCCCGATCTCTCCTTTCGCGCCGCATGAACTGGACGAGGACGGCATCGAGAAACAGATCGCCGACATCGTGAACGCCGCCCGCCTTGCACAGGAGGCAGGCTATGACGGCGTCGAAATCATGGGGAGCGAAGGATATTTCCTGAACCAGTTCCTGGTTACCCACACCAATAAACGCAGCGACCGCTGGGGCGGGTCTTATGAGAACCGGATGCGGTTGCCGGTTGAGGTCGTGCGCCGCACGCGCGCGGCCGTGGGCCGTGACTTCATCATTATCTACCGCCTGTCGATGATCGACCTTGTGCCAAATGGCTCCACCCATGAGGAAGTCGTGCAGCTGGCGCAGGAGATCGAGAAGGCCGGCGCCACCATTCTAAACACCGGCATCGGCTGGCACGAGGCGCGCATCCCGACCATCGCCACCAGCGTGCCCCGCGCGGCCTTTGCCTGGGTGACGAAGAAACTGATGGGCAAGGTGGGCATCCCGGTGATCACCTCCAACCGCATCAACACGCCAGAGGTGGCCGAAGAGGTTCTGGCAGAAGGCTGCGCCGACATGGTGTCGATGGCGCGGCCGATGCTGGCAGACGCAGATTTCGTGGCCAAGGCGGCGGCCGGACAGGCAAGCCGGATTGCCCCCTGCATCGCCTGCAACCAGGCCTGCCTCGATCATACCTTCGGCGGCAAGCTGACCTCTTGCCTGGTGAACCCGCGCGCCTGCCACGAGACAGAGCTGGTGATCGAACCTGCTGATACGCCCAAATCCGTGGCCATCGTCGGCGCCGGCCCCGCAGGCCTTGCCACCGCCCTCACCGCCGCCCAGCGCGGCCATCTGGTGACACTGTTCGACCGTGCAGATGAAATCGGCGGCCAGCTCAACATGGCCAAACAGGTGCCGGGCAAGGAGGAGTTTTGGGGGCTGGTGGACTGGTACCGGACCATGGTGGCCGATGCCGGCATCACGCTGGAGCTGGGCCGCGAGGTTTCCGCGGATGACCTGACTGGTTTCGATGAGGTTGTCATTGCCACTGGCGTGATACCGCGTGACCCCGCGATTCCGGGGCAGGACGGCGAAAATGTGCTGAGCTATATTGACGTGCTGCGGCACAAGAAGCCGGCCGGAAAACGGGTGGCCGTGATTGGCGCCGGCGGCATCGGGTTTGACGTGTCGGAATTTCTGCTGGAACAGGGGCACAGCCCCGCCACCGACCTGCCCGCCTGGATGAAGGAATGGGGGGTGGCAGACCCGGCAGAGCACCGCGCGGGCCTTGCTCCAGAAGGCCCACAGCCTGCAGCCCCGGCCCGCGAGGTGACACTCCTGCAGCGCAAGGCCGAACGCCATGGCAAGCGGCTGGGCAAGACCACCGGCTGGATTCACCGGGCTACGCTCAGGATGAAGGACGTGCAGTTCGTGGGCGGCGTCAACTACGAGCGCATAGACAGTGAAGGCCTGCATGTCAGCTTTGGCGAGGCACGTGAAAACCCCAAGGTGATCCAGGCGGACACAATTGTGCTCTGCGCAGGCCAGGTATCAGAGCGCTCGCTGGCGGACAAACTGGCGGAACACGGCATCACGGCGCATGTGATCGGCGGCGCAGATGTAGCAGCCGAACTGGACGCCAAGCGGGCGATCAATCAGGGCACCCGGCTGGCTGCCAGCCTGTAGGTCAAGGCCCCCGCCATGCATCAGATCTATGCAGGTCCGGTGTGCAGGCGGGGGCGTGCCGCACTGTGCAGGGTTTTCAGCCCAATACCGCCAGGCTGTCTTTTGGGGCCTGCTCTCGGTCGGACATGCCATAATCCCGGATGACCCCGGCCACCCGCAATCGGTAATCTGCAAAAATCCCCGCCCTGCCCTGCGCCTGCGCCGCACGATGGGCCATCAGTTGCCGCCAGCGCTGCACTGCAGCCTCGTCCCGCCAGAAGGATAGCGACAGCAGCTTGTCCGCTGCGCTCAGACTTTGAAAGCGCTCGACCGACAGGAACCCGTCCACCTGCTCCAGCACAGGTTTCAGCTCCGCCGCGATCTCCAGATAGGCGTCCTTCTGCCCGGCGGCGATCTCCACTTCGAAAATCACGGCAATCATCTGCCCCCGTCTCCTTCACGGCTATGCGGTGCTGAAGCCAGCTTCAGCCAGGTCCGGTCTTCGCGCAGCAGGAACCGCTCACTTTGCGCGAACTCATAGTTCTCCTGTCCCAGCGGGTCCGCGGCCAGCCGCGCCCGGTAGGCCTCATAGGCTGCGAGGCTTTCAATGTTGTAGATCCCGTAAGCCAGGGTCGAAGACCCCTCATGCGGTGCGAAGTAGCCAACAAGGTCAGCACCACAGCGCGGGATCGCCTGCCCCCAGTTGCGGGCATATTGCTCAAACTGCGCCTTTTTCGCGGGATCGATTTGGTAACGGATGATACAAGTCAGCATGGAAGGTCCTTTGACAATCTGGACCTCCTGCCTAGCCCGCCCTTCCAGGCGGATGCTTCGGTCCGGACCGAAACGTCACTCCACGCTGAGAGCAATCACGTCGAAAACCACAAAAAGGCATGCGGCACATGGCCCGCGTCATCCAGCACAAATTTTGTGCCATTTCCCCCGCCCCCCCACAAGGCCAGGTCGGCCGCCCGGTTCTGCTTGCCTGCATGGCTGCATGGCGCCAGTGTCGCAGCAAGGCCGTAACACGAGGGCACCGTGGTTTTTGCAATCATACTGATGGGCCTGACCCCAAGTTTCCTGATGGTTGCCCTTGGCGGCCTGGTACGCAGGCGCCTTTCGCCGCAGGCCTGGCAAGGTCTGGACAAGCTCAACTTTGAAGTGCTGTTTCCTGCGCTGCTGTTTTTTGCCGCCAGCGGCCGCCCGATTGCCGTTACAGACCTTGCCCGTACCGGCCCTGCTGTCTGGAGCATCCTGGCGCTGGCGCTCTGTCTGGGTTTGGCTGCGCGCCGCTTTGGACCAGCAAAGTTCCTGGACTTCGCGGGCGCATGGCAGGCCGCGTGGCGCTTCAACACGGCGATTGCCTTTGTCGCGCTGCCGTCAATCGGCAAGGAACTGACCGGCCAGATGGCAGTCGCCATCGGCATGGCGGTGCCTGTGGCCAATGTGATGGCGATCAGCGCCCTTTCACGCGGCGGCAGCCTGTCGCTTCGGGAAACAGTGGCCAAGATCGCGCTGAACCCGTTTCTGCTGGCATCAGTCGCAGGCGTTGCCGTCGGGCTGTCCGGCTACAGGATACCGGCGCCTGTTCTGGCCCCTGCCGAAATGCTGGCCCAAGCCGCAATCCCCATTGCGCTGCTGTCGATCGGCGCCACAATGAACTGGCGGGCGTTGGCACGCCTTGATCTGTTCAACGGCTATCTTTGTCTGGTGCGGCTGGTTTTGGTCCCCGCCATCGTTCTTGCAGCCTGCCTGCTGCTGCAAGCCGAGCCCGGTTTTACAGCTGTGCTGGTTCTGTTTGCCGCCCTGCCCACAGCATCAGCCGCGCATGTGCTGGCCTCGGCCTTTGGCGCCGACCGCACGCTGGCAGCCACGCTTATTGCGCAATCCACCTTGCTCAGCTCTGTGACACTGCCCCTGTGGATCCTGACGATCCGGCTTGCCGCCTAGGCATTCATTTGTTCTGTTGTCCTCCGGATGCAGCCTGCGCCCCTTTCGTTTCCACAGCGCAAACGATCCCCTCGAAACCTCGCAATTATCCCACCTCCGCCCCGTTCTTGCCCGATTTCCCCGGCAATGTCAGGGCAACACGACTTTACGAGGATGGGTGAATATGGACCGGCTGATGGAAATGGAGGCCTTTGCCAATGTGGTGGACCAGGGCGGTTTCACCGATGCGGCAAGGAAAATGGGGATCTCAAAGTCGGCGGTCTCTAAACACGTCTCCAGCCTTGAGGCACGCCTGGGCGCGCGCCTGCTCAACCGCACAACCCGGCGGGTGTCACCAACTGAGATCGGGCTGGCCTATTATGACCGCGCCCGCCGCGTGCTGAACGATGCAGGCGAAGCGGACGCGCTGGTCACCTCGATGCAATCGGCCCCTTCCGGCCTGCTGCGGATATCCGTTGCGACCGATTTCGGTGTCAATCACCTGTCGCCGGTGCTGTCGGACTTCCTGCGCGATTTCCCGGATATCACCGTCAACATGGTGCTGAACAACCGCTATGTGGAGCTGATCTCCGAAGGGTTTGATATGGCTCTGCGGATCGGCGAGCTGGAGGACAGCTCTCTGCGTGCCCGCAAGCTGACTGAGACCACCAAACGGATGATCGCCTCGCCGGAATACCTTGAAAAATATGGTCGGCCCCAGAAAATCGATGAACTGAACACACACAAACTGCTGCACTACTCCAGCCAGTCCAGCGGCAATGTCTGGAAAATCACTGCGCCGTCCGGTGAAAAGCGCCAAGTGCGCACCTCCGGCTGGCTCTCGGTGAATGACGGCCAATCGCTGCTGAATGCCGCCATCTCCGGCCTCGGCATCGCTTACCTGCCAAGTTATCTCTATTCCGAGGCGCTGGAAGAAGGGCTGATCGAAGACGTCATGCCCAGCCTGCCAATGGAGACCCAAGGCATCTATGCAGTCTATCCGCCGGGCAAGTTCACGCAGCCCAAGGTGCGCGCCTTCATCGACTTTCTGGTTGCCGCATTTGCCGACCGCGACCCGTCCGAATGGAAAACCTGACGCGGCCCTGCGGATAACCGGACCCTATTCTCCCTCGAAGACCTGCCCCCGCGCCTCCCGCGGGGGCTTTTTTGGTCAAGCGGTCACAGCACTCAGGTCCGGCGCGGCAGAACACTCCCGCCCGTCCCGGGGCAATCATAGATTGACCCGCTCCCGTTGGGCCAAGCGCCGCTGCGCGGCGCGGGCAAAACCGCCGCAGCTGCGCTCCGCTTTGGGCCAGGTCCGGCGGGGCATCCGCTTCCTCCGGGCCAGCGACGCGGGCAGCTATGGGCCAAAATCATGCCTGACCCTGCAGGCTGATTGTCAGTCGGTAAGCAGTACAGCCTCAACCCGTCGGTTGGCCTCGCGGCCTTCCGGGATCAGATTGCTGGCAATTGGTGCCAGAAACCCGGCTCCCGCAACGTCTATACGTGCCGTATCCGCCTCATACGCCTTTGTCAGCCGGTCCTTCACCGACTGCGCCCTGCGTTTTGAAATGCCGACATTCTGCGCCTGAGAACCCACCGTGTCGGTGTGCCCGACCAGCAGCAGACGGTACTGCGGATGGTCTGTCAGAAAGACGGCCAGCTCTTTCAGGCTGTCATACTGCCCGTCCCGCAGGCGGGTGGAGCCGCTTTCGAACACCAGGTCGGTCAGCACCGCATGGCCGCGCACTTGCAGCACTTTGGCCAGCTCCACCGGTCGCACCGGACCGGTTTGTGCCTGACCGGTTTGAGCCTGGCCTGTTTGCGCCTGGCCGGGATCTTTCTGCGCCTGACCTGCAGGCTTCCCCGCACTTGGGGCCGTAGCCGCCGGATGAACATTGATCACCTGAACAAAGGCCGCACCGCCCGCCCGCGACACCAGCACTGAGACCGCCTCTGCCCCGCGGGCAGCAGACAGGAAGTGGTACCGGGAAACATCCACCATCATATCCGGCGCGGGCACCACTTCGATCCCGAATCGGAACCCGAATCCTCCGCAATCACGTGCCGCACAGTCCAGCCGCACCTCATAGCCCTGCTGCTTTAGCTGATCGCGCAAGGGAGCCAGGATTTGCAGCACCGTGTCGCGGCCTTCCACCCGCCAGGTCCGGCGGGTGATCTGCCCTTCAAACCGCTCTGACGGCACTTTATCCGCGTCTTCCGAGCCAATGGGCAGCTGATAGACGCCAAGTGCCGTCACCCGTTTGGATACCCGGGCCGCACTATCCGGCAGGCTGAGCTCTGCCGCGCCCAGCAGTCCAGGCAAGAGTGCCGCTGCGGCTGCTGCAATCAGATGTTTCAACGGCACTGGCTGTGATATTCCGGATTGGGAACCATGGCGGTTGCACTGGCCACACGATTGGACATGTTGAAGAACCCGGCGACATTGGCGATGTCCCAGATATCCCGATCGCTGAAACCCGCCTCGCGCAATCTCTGACGGTCAGCCTCTTCGATCTCTGCACTGGCTGTGGTCATCTTGGCCGCAAAATCCAGCATCGCGCGCTGACGCGCCTCCAGCGGGGCCACCCGGTAGTTCATCACCAGCATTTCCCCTAGCTGCGGATCGCCGGACAGCTGCCGAACCGCAGCCCCATGCGCCACCAGGCAGTAGAAACAGCGGTTGATCGCAGACACCACCACCGCAATCATCTCCCGCTCCAGCTTGCTGAGCCCGCTGTCCGCCAGCATCAGACCGTTGTACATGGCGGTAAAGGCGTTGAGCTTGCCTATATCAAAGGCGTTTGCCTTCAGCACATTGGGCACAAAGCCCAGTTTCTCGACGCAGATATCAAAGTATTTCTGCGTTTCCGGCGGCAGCGGATCGGCCATCGGCAGATCAAGGGCCGTGGGCTGGGACTGGTCTGTCATTGCGTTCAATCGCCTTGTTGCAAAATGCGGTAGTGATATTCTCCAGCACACTCCATGCCAAGCGAAGCATAAAGCGCGTTGGCGCCCTCATTTCCTTTCGTGCAAAGAACCGCCAGTTCCGCGGCACCGTGTTCCGCCGCCCAGAAAGCTGCCTGGCGCATCATCCAGGCGCCCATGCCACAGCGGCGCTGATGCGGCAGGATCTCCAGCGCATGCACCATCGCGGCGTCGTCATGTATGGCAACAAAGCCCGCCCCCGCAGGTTTATCCTTGTGACGGCCCAGCAACCCTGTCTTGGGGGCCTGAACCCGGTGCATCACTGCCAGCCGTTCCGGTCCGATGCCGCCCTGTTCCCAAATCTCGCGCTGAATCGCCAGCGGCTCCCATATGCAAAACGCCGTGACACGCGGCACGGGCACATCCGTCAGCTGCGCCACCGGGCAGACCCACAGATTGACCGGGTCCTTCACCGCATAGCCGCGCGCTTCCAGCCGAGCATCCAGTTCTGTCTCACCGTCGCGGATCATGAACAGGCACGCCTGACCCATGGCGCGCATCGCCGCCTCTGCTGCGGCGATGTCAGCATCCGCCGCCGTGCCCTGCACCGTCGCTGCAGAAACCCGGCTGCCGCCGCCCTGGCCTTCGCGCAGGGTCACGGGGCCCAGTTCTCGCGATGCGGCGGGCGGCCAGGTCGCCTCTGTCAGGGCATAGTAACGCGGGTCCGTGGTCACTGTTCCAGCTCCTTTGCCAGCGCCGTCATTGCGGCATCAACGCGGGCGCCATCGGTACCGCGGATCACAATATTGGCGCCAAACGCGCCGTCTTTCTGAAACGGATAGCAGCCCACGGACAGATCGTCATAAGCCTCTGCCAGGGTCCGCAGCGGCGCTGCAATTTCGCCCTCCCCGCGCAGCACCCGCAGAGTCTGCGACAGCATCGGCCGCCCGCCCGTCAGGGTTGGCAACACGCTGGCGACCATCGCCTGAAAAATCAATGGCACACCCGCCATCACATTGACATTGCCAATGGTAAAGCCCGGCGCGGCAGAGACCGGATTGTCAATCAGCGCCGCCCCATCCGGAATGCGCGCCATCCGCAGCCGCGCCTCGTTCATCTCCAGTCCCTGCGTGTCATAATGCGCCTGCAGGATGGCGCGGGCATCGCTGCGCACATCCAGATGCGCCTCAAACGCCTTGGCGATGCAATCGGCGGTGATGTCATCATGGGTCGGCCCGATGCCGCCGCTGGTAAACACATGATCATAGGCGTCAGAGAGCGCCTGCACCGCTGAAATGATCGCCGCCTCATCATCGCTCACCACACGCACTTCCTTCAGATCAATGCCATGTTTGGTCAGCTCACCGGCCAGATAGTTCATGTTGGCATCCCGGGTACGGCCCGACAGGATTTCGTCACCGATTACCAGCATCGCGGCAGTGGGGTTGGCTGTGGCGGACATGAGGCATCTCCCTAAACTATGCGTGAAGATACCCCGCAGCCCGGTCGGCACAAGGGCCAATGCGACCAGGAAAGCCTTGCAACCGCAGTATCTATCAGGGACGTGGCTGTCATCGCGCAGGCCGGAAACATTCCCCCTTTCAGCGGGGCGATCATATGGGCTGCGGCGCCTTCATTGATCCCAAGCAGCGCGAAGTCACACCGATCAGCGGCTTCGGCGCCCTCCCCCTTTGGGTGGTGCCTTGTCCGGGCCGAACTAGGACTTTGCCCCGGGGCGGAGCTGGGATAACCATCGACCTATGCGATTTTCTCAACCTCTGATCCCCGCCACTCTGATCCGACGCTACAAACGCTTTCTGGCCGATTGCCGGCTCGAGAATGGGCAGGAGATCACCGCCCATTGCGCCAACCCCGGCAGCATGATGGGGCTGTCAGCCGCCGGGACGAAGGTCTGGCTGGAACCCAACAATGACCCCAAGAAGAAGCTGAAATACGGCTGGCGGCTGGTAGAGCATGAAGACGGCCATTTCACCGGCGTTGACACTTCGGTTCCGAACCGCGCCCTGCGGGCCGCATTGGAAGCCGGGGAAATTGCCGAACTGGCAGGTTATGGAACCGTGCGTCCCGAGGTGAAATACGGCGAGAAGAGCCGTATCGACTTTCTGCTCCAGCAGGACGGCCTGCCGGATTGCTATGTCGAAGTCAAAAGCGTGACCCTGTCGCGCCAGCCCGGCCTTGCCGAATTCCCTGACAGCGTTACAGCACGCGGCACCAAGCATCTGGGCGAGCTGGAAAAAATGGTCACGCAGGGCCACCGGGCAGTGATGCTTTATCTGGTGCAGCGCACCGATTGCAGCACCTTTCAGCTGGCTGCGGACATTGACCCGGCCTATGCAGATGCCTTTGCCAGCGCCCGGGCCGCCGGGGTGGAGCGGCTGGTCTACTCAACCCGTATTTCGCCGGATGAAATTACAGTAGACGCACCGGTCTCTGCTGTTTCTTAACTCAGATCTGCCATAGTCGGCCTTTCCCGCCAGCAAGGCACGGCCGTTTCCGCAGCCTCTGGCCCTTTTGTCCAAGACCCCTTAAATAACTTCGGGACAACACGCGATGGAGCTTCGCCTGATGAGATCGAAAGACGGCCGCACAACCAAGGACGGCATCCGCATTCATGAACCCGGTGACTATGCCGGCATGCACAAGGCGGGTGCGCTTGCCGCGCGCATTCTGGATGATATTGCACCCTATGTGGTTCCCGGCCAGACCACCGGCGAGATCGACCGCGTGATCACCAAAATGGTGGAAGACGCCGGCGCCAAATCAGCCACCATCGGCTACAAGGGCTATCAGCACGCCAGCTGCATCTCCGTAAACCATGTGGTCTGCCACGGTATCCCCGGCGACAAAAAGCTGAAGGATGGCGATATCCTCAACATCGATGTCACCGTGATCGTCGACGGCTGGTTCGGCGACACCTCGCGCATGTTCGTGGCCGGCAAGCTGCCACGCAAGGCAGAGCGCCTTGTGCAGGTGACCCATGATTCGCTGATGAAGGGGATCGAGGCGGTGAAGCCCGGCAATACTTTTGGCGACATCGGCCATGCCATTCAATCCTATGCCGAAAGCCAGCGGATGAGCGTCGTGCGCGACTTCTGCGGCCATGGGCTGGGCACCGTGTTCCACGCGCCGCCCAACGTGCTGCACTATGGTCGCCCCGGCACCGGCCCGGTGCTGGAAGAGGGCATGTTCTTCACCATCGAGCCGATGATCAACCTTGGCCGCCCAGAGACCAAGATCCTGGCGGACGAATGGACCGCCGTCACCCGCGACAAATCGCTGTCGGCGCAGTTCGAGCATTCGATCGGGGTAACCGCCGACGGGGCGGAGATTTTCACCCTGTCGCCGGGCGGAAAATTCCACCCCACCTACGGATAGACCGACAGGTCAGACGCGGGGGCCAGCCCCCGCACCCCGGGGTATTTTTACCAGAAAGAAGCAGCAGAGAGTTTCGCCAGCGAGCTGTCCTGATCCTCTGCCTGCTGCAGCCGCCACAGGGCCAGCAGCAAGATGCCATCCACCCAGGGGGTCACCGCATCCTGAAGGAACACCGGCGCCCGGACCGTTTTGGGCTTGGGTCTGTTTTCGGTTCCGGCTGCGGCTCCCGCAACAGATGGCAGGAACGGGCCGCGCAATGTCTGCTCCATGGCCGGAAACCTAGCAGGGCTGCCTCAGATCGACAAAAGCGCAGGCACCTCTTCCATATCCGCGAACACTTCGGCCCCCAAAGCCGCCAGCGTCTGGCCCTGCTCCTGCGGCGCAAAGCCCAGGCAGCGCATGCCCGCCCGCACCGCAGCCGTCACACCGCTGCCGCTGTCCTCGATCACCAGGCAATCGCGCGCCTGCACGCCAAAGTGGCTGGCCGCCGCCAGGAACAGGCCGGGGTCCGGCTTGGCCACTCCCAGCGCCTGAGCTGAAAACATGGCGAGCGGGTGAAACCGCTCCCACAGACCGTTCTGACCCAGGGTGATGCGCATCTTCTCCTCGCTGCCGTTTGAGGCAACGCAGACCGGGATACCCTCGGCATCAAGCCGGGCCAGAAGTTCGGTAATGCCCGGCATCAGCGGCACCTCTTGCCGCAGCCGGGCAAAGATTTCGGCGCTGACCTCCGCGATCCAGTCTTCCGGCAGCTCTGCGCCCAGGCTGCGGGCCCTGGCCATCACCCCGGACAGGGTGCCGCCAACGAAATACTCCATCGACTGTTCGATTGTCAGCTTCAGCCCATGGCGGGCCAGATTTTCAATCAGCACCTGGTTCGATGCCGGCTCGCTGTCCACCAGCACGCCGTCGCAATCAAAGATCACCAGCTTTGGAGTCGGCAAGGTTTTGGGCATAGGAAACGGTCTTTTTGCAGCTCAAGCAAAGCCTGCCCCACTGGGGCTTAAAGAACTTTATCAACTTGCTCTGTATTCAACGCAATGCTGTAGGGTATCAACCCAACAAAAATGCAGGGGACGCCCCCTGCATCTCTAGGAACTGCGGTGCTGTTCCTATCAGAACTTGCAGCGTTTCTTCTGCGCCAGTCCAACCAGCACCTCATGGCGCTTATTCACCGCTTCCAGCGCCTCGTTGGCATTCGCATAGTTGCCGATCACAGCCGGCCAGAACAGAATTGCCGCAGCGACATTGGCACCGGATGCTGTTTTGCCCTTCTTGGCTTCAGCCCGGATTTCATCCAGCTGCGCCATCTGGGTTTTGATGTCTTCGCAAGTCAGCGAACCGTCATCAACGTTGGTCGTGGTCACAACTTCCGGCGACACACAGCCGGATAGAAACAGAGAGCCTGCTGCCAGCAGGCCAAGAAACTTTGCGGTTTTCATTTTCGATCCTTTAAATCCGCCAGAAAGGGCGGTGAAATGTCAAAAACACAGCCCCAATACTGGTCAAAGGTTGAATTTGCAAATGCAATTTCAAGCAATTGGGGAAATGAAATTACCTTAAGGTTGACTGTTTTTACTGTGCCACATCAACGTGATATGCGTGTCGCCGTATTTGCGGCTGACTGTTTTTACTGTGCCACATCAACGTGATATGCGTGTCGCCGTATTTGCGGCTGTCCTGCAGTTCGAATCCTTCGGGCGCCGACATCGCGGTGCTTTCTTCCCAAACCACCAGCGCGTCATCTGCCACCCAGCCGCCTTTGACCGCCGCTGCCAGCGCCTTCTCGCCCAGTCCTTTGCCGTAAGGGGGATCGAGGAAGATCAGGTCATAGGGCGCATCCGGGTTCGCCCCAAGCTTTTGCGCATCGCGGCGGGCCAGTGTGCAACGGTCCTCTGACCGGCAGATGCCGATATTCTTTTTGATCAGCCCGCCAGAGACGCGCCCGTCATCCACAAACAGCACTTCAGCCGCGCCGCGCGACAGCGCCTCCAGCCCCAGTGCACCCGTGCCCGCGAACAGATCCAGCACCCGGGCGCCGGGAATGGCGCCAGTGTGCATCAGCACATTGAACAGGCTTTCGCGCACCCGGTCCGTGGTGGGGCGCAGATGGGCGCCTGCGTCCCCTTTGCCCACCGCGGCCAAGGCCCGGCCGCGGAAGTCTCCGGCAATGATCCTCACGCTTTCAGGAGCGGCTTCAGATCTGCGGCGGAGTCGCCGGCAACCGACTTGTCGGCGGTCTTGCCCGCATCGATCAGCCGTTTGGCCACCATATAGGCGCGCGGGTCGTTCATCGCATCCACGGCCACCAGCTGGTCGCCCTTGTAGTACCAGAAGGAGACCTGGCTGCCTTCGCTCTGGCGGGTGACAACATTGTCGTAACCGGTGTTCAGCCCAGCAATCTGCAGCTTGACGTCATACTGATCGGACCAGAACCAGGGCGTTGCAATGTAATCCTTGTCCGCGCCCATCATGTTCTGTGCCACCACTTCGGCCTGATCGATGGCGTTCGGCACGCTTTCCAGCCGGATACGACCGCCCTGGAACGGGAAGGAGGCGCAGTCGCCCGCAGACCAGATGCACGCATCAGAGCTGCGCCCCTTGGCGTCCACCTTGATGCCGTTCTCCAGCTCCAGCCCTGCCATCTCTGCCAGCTGCGCAGAAGGCGTGATGCCGACGCCGACCACCACGAAATCCACATTCACGGTTTCACCGCCGCTCAGCAACGCGCGGGTGACCTTTCCATCTTCACCTTCCAGCCGTTCCACACCAACGCCCTCGCGGATATCCACTCCGTGACTGCTGTGCAGGCTGCGGAAGAAATCGGAGGTCTCAGGGGCTGCAACCCGCTGCAGGATGCGGTCCGCCATCTCAACCAGCGTCACCTTGACACCGCGCTTGGCGCAGACTGCAGCTGCCTCCAGCCCGATATAGCCGCCGCCGACGATCAGCGCGTGCTTGCCTTCGGTCACATTCGGCGCCATGGCATCCACGTCTGTCAGCCCGCGCACCACGTAAACGCCGTCCAGATCGCCGCCAATGGCAGCAGGCAGGCGGCGCGGGTCGGACCCGGTGGTCAGTGCCAGCTGGTCGTAAGAGATCACATCGTCACCCAAGCTCACGGTCTTGGCCGCCGGGTCGATCCCGGTGACGCGTCGACCCAGCTTCAGGGTGATGTTGTTTTCAGTATAAAAGCTCTCGGGGCGCAGAAACAGCCGCTCCAGCTCCATGTCGCCCAACAGATAGGCTTTGGACAGCGGTGGCCGCTGATAGGGCAGCGCCTGTTCGGCGCCGATCAGAGTGATCTCTCCGTCAAACCCGTCCTTGCGCAGCTTTGCAACCAGCGAGGATCCCGCCTGCCCTGCTCCGATCACGACGATGTGGGACATATCCCCTTGCCTCCTGCCATAGTTCCCGTCACGCTTCCACCGGACCGTATATACGCGGCCCCCAAAAACGCAAACATGAGAAAGAGGAACGTGCAATGATTTCTGCCGGAGACAGGCTGCCAGAGGCCACCCTGACGCGGATAGGAGACAACGGCCCCGAAGAAGTGAAGATCTCGGACAAGGTGGCAGGCCGCAAGGTTGCGATCTTTGCGGTTCCGGGCGCCTTCACCCCCACCTGCCATTCCGCCCATGTGCCGAGTTTTATTCGTACCAAGGATCAGTTTGCCGCCAAGGGGGTGGACGAGATCATCTGCATCTCAGGCAATGACCCTTTTGTTATGGCCGCCTGGGGCGAGGCCACCGGTGCAACTGCAGCCGGGATCACCATGCTGGGGGATGCGGAATGCACCTTCACCAATGCCATCGGCATGCGGTTTGACGCGCCGCCCGCGGGCCTGATCGGTCGCTCGCTGCGCTATGCCATGCTGGTCGAGGACGGGGTGGTCACAGTGTTCAATCAGGAAGAAAACCCCGGCCAATGCGAACTGTCCGCTGGCGAGGGACTGTTAGACGCGATGGGCTGACGCCCTGCAGCCTGCGGCACCTTTCCCTGGGTGCCGCAGGTCCAACTCCTTAATATTTCGTAAAAAATTATGTCATAAATCCTGCCGGAATGTTTCGCGCGCGAAACATTTGGACAGAACAGCTTACCTATTTCCAAGGCAGCTCTGCTTACTCTTGCGGTTCGCCGAACATCCCGTCCATTTTGCGGGCCAGCTTGGCGTCCTGGGCGCTGAGACCGTCCACATCATGGGTCGTCAGCACAACTGTGACCCGGTTGTAGACATTGCTCCATTCCGGATGATGGTTCCACTTTTCCGCCCAGATCGCGGCGCGGGTCATCCAGCCAAAGGCATCAGCGAAGTTACTGAACTTGAATGTCTTGGTAATGGCATCGCGGCCATCCACCATTTTCCAGCCGGTGGCGAACAGCGGCTCCAGCAGCGGGCCGCGGGTGGCGTCGGACAGTTTTTCCGTCATTCTTGCTCCTCCACATGGGCTTTGCGGAACGGGCCGTAGTCGGTCAAGATTTCAATTTCTTCCTCGGTGGCCGCCCGTTCGGCCTCAAGGTAGCGTGCAACAGCTCCGGCAAAGCCAGGATCGCCGATCCAGTGCAGGCTGTGTGTCTGGCAGGGCATGTAGCCGCGCGCCAGCTTGTGCTCACCCTGCGCGCCGGCCTCGGCCCGGTCAAGGCCCAGGGCAATCGCCAGCTCTATGGCCTGATAATAGCACAGCTCGAAATGCAGGCAGGGATGCTGTTCGACACATCCCCAATAGCGGCCATAAAGCGTTTCCCGGCCAATGAAATTCAGCGCCCCAGCGATGTATCGGCCATTACGCTCTGCCAGAATCAGCGCGATGTCGGCGGCCATTGTGCGATGCGCGATGTCAAAGAACTGCCGCGTCAGATAAGGCGAACCCCACTTGCGGGCGCCGGTGTCCTGATAAAACTCCCAGAAAGCATCCCAGTGCTCCGGGAGCAGTTCGTCCCCCCGAAACACCCGGATAACCCCGCCAAAGCATTGCGCCTGCATCCGTTCCTTGCGGATGTTCTTGCGCTTGCGCGACGACAGCGCCCGCATGAACCCTTCGAAATCGGCGTAGCCATCATTTTGCCAGTGAAACTGCTGCGAGCTGCGCAGCATCAGCCCCATTTCCGCGCCCAGATGCGCTTCGTCCTGGGTGCAGAAGGTCACATGCAGCGACGACAGGCTGTTGTTCGATGCCAGCTGCACGGCCCCCTGCAACAGCGCCGAATGGCCGATACCGTCAAAACCGGGGCGGACCAGAAACCGACGCCCGGTGGCCGGGGTAAAGGGAACCGCGATCTGCAGCTTGGGATAATAATGACCGCCTGCCTGCTCATAGGCATGCGCCCAGTTATGGTCAAAGATGTATTCGCCCTGACTGTGCCCCTTGGCATAAAGCGGGGCGCAGGCGATCAGGCGACTGCCTTCATAGGCGGTCAGATACTGCGGTTGCCAGCCGGTGCCAGGCCCGACCGAGCCGCTGTCTTCAAGCGCGCTCAGGAAGCGGTGGGTGGTGAAAGGATCCAGCGGGCGACTGCCGTCGACGGCCTCCGGGCAGGCACAGGCATCCCAGTCCTCTGCCGTGATTTGCGACAGCGACGTCAGCACCCGAATGTCGATTTGCGCCTGAGCCATGCAATTCCTCCGCACCGCATCAAAGATGTGGGGTCTGCCCCTGCACGATCAAGACGTTAGCGGCGAAAGGTATTGTTCAAATGTAACATTATCGGCAAAAACACGCGCGGCATTTTCCTGTTCCGCCGACTTAACGGTCCAGCACAGGATGGCCGCGCCAGCCTCTCGCAGATCCTGCACCCGCTGCCGGGACAGATCATGCGCCTCATGGCTGATAAAACAGCTCTGCGACCGGTCATAGTCGGGAATGCCGCGCAAATGGCCGCACAGCGTTTCAGGCAATTCCGGCCACTCCGCCGGATCATAGGCGCTGGTGACGATGCCGCGAGGTGTCTGCGGCGCCAGTTCCGCAAGCTGCACAACCGAATTCGGATTAAAGGACATCAGCGCTGCGAGGCCGGAATACCCCCGAAGCGCCTCCACCGCCGCCAGTTCCAGCTGGCCGTCGGTGACCCCCATTTCCCCATGCTGGTCTTTCAGCTCGATCAGCAGCGGCACCTGCCCCGCCACCAGCTCCAGCACTTCGGCCAGATCCGGGATGCCCTCGCCATCGCCACCTTTCAGCGGGATCGCGCGCAATTCATCGCGGGTCAGCGCCCGGACCGGACCGGCGCCTTGGGCCAGCCGGTCCAGATCATAGTCATGAAAGACCATGGCGCAGCCGTCCCTGGACAGCTGCAGGTCGATCTCGATCCCGTAGCCTGCCGCGATGGCCGCCCGAATGGCCGCCCGGCTGTTTTCCGGGCGTCCGTCGGCCACGTCATGCAGCGCGCGGTGTGCCAGCGGCAGGTTCAGAAAGGCGGCAGGCAGGGACGGCGTCATTTGATCTGGAACACGCCGTCGATTTCAACCGCAACGCCCAGCGGCAGCGAGGGCGAGCTGACGGCGGAACGCGCGTGGCGGCCGATGTCACCCAGCGCTTCGACCAGGAAATCGGACGCCCCGTTCACCACCTGCGGCTGCTGGGTGAAATCCGCAGTCGAATTGACGAATGCTCCCAGTTTCACAACCCGTACCAGACGATCCAGATCGCCGCCACAGGCCGCCTTGAGCTGCGCCAAGAGCGCAATCGCGCAGCGTTTGGCGGCGGCCTGGCCTGCGCCGACATCCATGTCATCGCCCAGGGTGCCGGTGATCAGCCCGTTTTCATCCGCGGAAATCTGGCCGGAGATGTAAACCATATCGCCTGCAACCACATAAGGCACATAGTTGGCCGCCGGTGCCGGCGCGTCAGGCAGGGTCACACCCAGCTCATTCAGTTTTGCTTCGATGCTCATGGCGCATTCCTCCGAGTCTGCAATTGCCCGGACGCTACCCGTCTCCGCTGGTTTCGGAAAGGGAAAATGCGGTGCCTTCACGACGCATCCCGCCACTGTCGTACGCGCGGCTGGCTCCAGACGTATTGCAGCACGAAAACCCTCTGTGAAAATCGGTTTCACAATTGGAAATCGCAGCTGTTTCAGCCTGCCTCCGTGTCTGTTGGCCTTCAGCTTTCGCGGAAGGCTTTGACGAAGTAGTCGGACAGCGGCTTGATGAGATAGGCCAAGGGTGAGCGGGCGGCGGTGCGGATGTAGCTTTCCACCGGCATCCCCGGGATCAGCACCGTGCCCGCAGGCAGGCGGCCGCGTTCGCCGGGGTTCAATTCAATCTCGGCGCGGTAATAGGAAACCCCGCTGCCCTGGTCGTCAAAGGCATCCGCCGAGACCTGGGTGACATGGCCAAAGAGCTCTGGCGTCGTGCGCTGGTCCAGCGCCGAGAACCGCAGCGTCACCTCCTGGCCGGTGTAGAGCTGGTCGATATCGGTGGGGGCGACCTGTGCCGCGATCACCAGAGGCCGGTCCTGCGGCACCAGGTACAAAACCGGGTCGGCCGCGCGGATCACCGAGCGCGGCGTCTGCACCTGCAGCCCGTAGACAATGCCCGACACCGGCGCGGTGATGTCCAGCCGCGCCAGCCGCCCCTGCAGCGAGCGGCGGTTCTCGGCCAGCTCCAGCTCCTGGTAGCGCAGGTCGCGCAGCCGGCTGATCGCCTCCTCGCGCTGGCCGGTGGCCAGTTTCAGGATCTCGATGTCGATTTCGGTGATACGGCCCTCGGATTGCGCTTCCGAGGCCACCAGCTCTCCCAGGCGGCCCTGCAGGTCGGCCTCGGTGCGGCGCAGGTTCAGGACCGTCGCCGCCTGCGCCAGGCCGCGGTCCAGCAGCGACTGCTGGCTTGCCAGCTCCTCGCCGATCAGCTCCAGCTGCACCGTCATCGACTGCTGCTGCGCCTGGATGCCACGGATCTGCTCCTGGATCTGGCTGCGGCGCTTCTCCAGCTGTTCGATCTCGCGGGCGGTGGTGTCCTTGCGGGCTTCGAACAGGCGGCGCTGGCCCTCCACCAGATCCTTTACATCCGGCAGCTGCTCTGTGGCCTGCAGAAGTTCCGGCTCAAAGGTGATTGCGGCGGCGGTGTCGCGCTCGGCTTCCAGCCGGCCGCGGCGCGCCATCAGCTCGAACAGCTGGCCCTCGATGATCACCAGCTGCGAGGTCAGCTCATTGGCGTCCAGCCGCAGGAGCGTGTCGCCTTCGGCCACGGTGTCGCCTTCGTCGACCAGGATCTCGGCCACGATGCCGCCATCCAGATGCTGCACGATCTGGCGGTTGCGGTCGACCTCGATGCGCCCTGTCGCCACCACCGCGCCGGAAATCGACGACAGCACCGACCAGGACCCGAAGCCGCCCACCAGCACCAGCAGCGCCAGCAGGCCGATGATCAGCGGCCGCCGGGCAGGCCATTTGCTTTCGATGCTCATCGCACGCCTCCTGCGCCGGTTGCCTGGCGGATGTTCTGATGGTTGGCGACCATTTCCTGCAGCACCTTGTCCTTGGGGCCAAAGGCGGTCTGGGTGCCGCCGTCGATCACCAGCAGCATGTCGCATTCCTGGATGGCCGCCGGGCGGTGGGCCATGATCAGCACCGAGCGCCCTTCCGCCTTGATCTGCTTGATCGCCTGGTTGAGCGCGATCGAGCCTTCATTGTCGAGGTTGGAGTTGGGTTCATCCAGGATCACGATCACCGGATCGGCATACAGCGCCCGGGCCAGCCCGACCCGCTGCATCTGACCACCCGACAGCCGCCCGCCGGTGGCGGTGACCCTGGTGTCATAGCCTTCGGGCAGCTTCAGGATCATCTCATGGGCGGCGGCCTTCTTGGCGGCATCCACCACTTTGGCGGCATCCGGCTCTGGCTGCAGCCGGGCGATGTTCTGGGCAATGGTGCCGTCAAACACCTGCACCCGCTGCGGCAGATAGCCGATATGGCCGCCCAGCACATCCGGCGCATATTGATCCAGCGCGGCCCCGTCCAGCCGCACCGAGCCCGCCGCTGGCGGCCAGACCCCGGTCAACGCCCGCGCCAGCGTCGACTTGCCCGACCCCGACGGCCCGATCACCCCGATCGCCTGGCCCGGCTGCACCCGGAAGTTGACATTGCGCAGCAAGGGCGTCTTGCCGCCCGGCGGCACCGCCGCCATGCCCTGCACTTCCAGCAGGGCCTTGGGTTTGGGCAGCGCGGTGCGGGTCTCTTCCTGCGGCACCTTGGCCAGCAATTCCGCCAGGCTGTGCCAGCCCTTCATCGCCCGCTGCACCAGCGGCCATTGGCCCAGGCCCAGTTCAATCGGCGCCAGCGCCCGCCCCATCAGGATCGAGCCTGCGATCATCGCGCCCGGCGTCACTTCGCCCTGCAGCACCAGATAGGCGCCCAGCCCCAGCATTGCCGATTGCAGAAACAGCCGCAGCGTCTTGGTCAGCGTGGTGAAGCCACCACCGGTGTCATTGGCTGTCACGCTGTCGCTCAGCGCTGCGTCCCGCGCCTGTTTCCAGCGGCTGAAGGCGGCGCCGCGCATGCCCATCGACTGGATCATCTCCGCCTCGTTGCGGATCTCCTCGGACATCAGATTGGCCTTGTGGCCGGTCATATTGGCCTGCTGCATCGGAGCTCGGGTGAACAGCTGGTTCATCAGCGCAATCACCACCAGCACCGCACCGCCTGCCAGCGCCAGCAGCCCCAGCCAGGGGTGGAACAGGGCGATGCCGGCCAGGAACACCGGCGTCCAGGGCAGGTCAAAGGCGGCGCCGAGCACCGGCGAGGCAATCAGCCGCTGCACCGATTCCAGGTCCTGCAGCCCGGTCTGCGCCACCGGATCCTGCGCCACCGCCGAGCGGCGGGTCATCGCATCAAACACCCGTTTGTCGAGCGCCGACTGCAGCCGCGCGCCGACCCGCGCCATGATCCGGCCGCGGGCGTAATCCAGAAACCCCATCATCGCGTAGAGAAACACCACCAGCAGCGACAGCGCCAAAAGCGTCGCCTCCGACCGGCTGCCCAGCACCCGGTCGTAGACCTGCATCATATACAGCGGGCCGGTCAGCATCAGCAGGTTCACGAAAAAGCTGAATATCCCGGTGAACCAATACAGACCCCGGCTCCGCCGACGCACCTCAAGCAGTTCATCATATCCGTTCTTGTAAAGGCTTTTATTCATCATCAGACTGCAATAGTGGTTCTTTGGCTTCAGGTCAGTGCTGGATTTGTACCAGTTGTGGCACGAGCCCGCAAAAAAATGTAATCAGACTGGAAATTGGCAAGAGAACCCTTATTTGCCCTCCGACGCGCCCATTCCAGTACCAATTGGACACTTATCCGAATGCCTTTGATGTTGCGACCGCTTAAATTGATATCTGCGCTAATTTTCGCCGTTTTTGCAGCTGGCTGCGCCACGCAGGATCCGGTTGCACGCGCCTCCGGAGAGGTGTTCGACCCTTATGAGCGGACCAATCGCACCATTCACGCCTTCAACCGCGGCGTTGACCGGCTGGCTTTTCGCCCCGCCTCCAAAGGCTATGTGGCGATTGTGCCGGAACCGATGGTGACAAGCTTCTCCTATTTTGCGGAGAACCTGTCGATGCCGGGCCAGATGGTCAATGCGCTGCTGCAAGGCGACCTGAAAACGGCCGGCAATGCATTTTCGCGCTTTGTGATCAACTCGACCGTGGGGTTTGCCGGCCTCGCGGATCCGGCGAGCGAGTTCAAGGTGCCTGCGGTTGATACCGATTTCGGTGAAACGCTGCATAAATGGGGCGTCGGTGAAGGCGCCTATGTGGAGCTGCCGCTGCTTGGCCCCTCTACCAGCCGTGATGCGGTCGGGGTTGCGGTCGACTTTTTCACCAATCCGCTGGGATATGCCGAGCAGAATACTGCCGACAACATCACCATCTACGCCGAGATCGTGCGCCGCATGGGCGATCGTGGCAATTATTCCGACACGATCGACTCGATTCTCTACGAGAGCGCCGACAGCTATGCGCAATCGCGCCTGATTTATCTGCAGAACCGCCGGTTTGAGCTGGGGGATGGCGAGGAGATCAAGGAAATCGATCCGTTCGAACTGGATACTGAAGGATTTTAAGTATGGACCGCCGCACATTCCTGACCGGCCTGAGCGCAGGCGCCGCTGCCTTGGTAGCCGCCCCGCAGACGTTGTGGGCTCTGACTGAAAGCAGCGCCAGCAAGCTGATCAACAGCCTGGTTGCAGACATCAACCGGGTGATTGACTCCGGCAAGGGCGAAAACGCCATGTTCCGCGAGTTTGAGCGGATCTTCCAGCGCTACAGCGATACTTCCTATATCGCAGCCTATGCGCTGGGTGTGGACGGGCGCCGCGCCACCAAGGCCCAGAAAAAGGCGTTCTCCAAGGCCTTCCAGGGCTATATCTCGCGCAAATACGGCAAGCGCTTCCGCGAATTCATCGGCGGCAAGCTGGAAGTCAAAGGCGTCAAGAAGGTGAAGAAATGGTACGAGGTGAGCACCATTGCCTACCTCAAGGGCCAGTCGCCGTTTGAAGTGACCTTTCTGGTGTCGGACCGGTCCGGCCGGGATCTGTTCTTCAATATGTTCATAGAGGGCGTGAATCTGCTGCTGACCGAGCGCACCGAAATCGGCGCGATCTTGGACAGCAAAAAGGGCGACATCGACGCCCTGATCGCCGAGCTGAAACGGCTGAGCTGAGTTTCCCCGGTACTGAGATACATCGTCAAAGGCTCCCTGCGGGGAGCCTTTTCTTTGGCAGCTTTACACCTTCTCTGCCTCAAACCTTCTTTGGAGGTGCGAAGGCTTCCATGGCTCTCCCGCCCGTCGCGGCGGCATCAAAGATGGCCGCGCTCCCGTTGGGCCAGGCGCCCTGCCCTGCGGGCAGGGCGCGCGCCGCGCCGTCAGGCGCGGCGCCGGACCCAACTGGCGCAGGCCTCCGCAGGTGGCCAAGCCGGGCGGGAGCACCCCCGTCCCGGTTGCGGCTCGCACTGTGGTCTCAATTGCCCAGAATGTCTCGCAGGATGTTGTCGACGGCACGGCCCAATTCCTGGCCCAGCTTCGGCCCCTGGCGGCGGGGCTCGCGCCGGGCAGGCTGGGGCGGTGGGGCGATCGGCGCCGGTTCCAGCATTGGCAGCGGCTTCGGCGCCAGCCCGTCGTGCACGCGCACCATGGTTTCGCGCCAGATCTCGGCGGGCAGACCGCCGCCGGTCACGCCTGACAAAGGCGTGTTGTCGTCGTAGCCCATCCAGACACCGGCCACATAGTCCGCGGTGAAACCGATGAACCAGGCATCCTTGGCCGCCGACGTGGTGCCAGACTTGCCTGCTGCCTGCCAGCCCGGGATCTGCGCCCGCTGGCCTGTGCCGCCGGCAATCACCTTCTCCATCATCCAGACCAGCTGCTGCGCGGCCTCTGGCCGGATTACCCGCTCACCCATGCCGCCGCTGGCCCCCATCAGCGCCTCGCTGTCCTCAACCAGTTTGAGCTCTGTCACCCCGTAAGGCGTCACGGAAGAGCCGCCATTCAAAATACCCGCATAGGCACCGGTCATTTCCAGAAGCGTGCTCTCTGAGGCCCCCAGCGCCAGTGCGGGGCCTGCCGCCAGATCACTGTCGATGCCAAAATCCTTGGCCACCAGGCTCACCTTATCGCGTCCGACCGCCTCTGATACTTTCACCGCCGGCACGTTCAAAGAATCCCTGAGTGCCCGTGCGAGCGTCACTTCGCCATAAAACTTATGGGTGTAGTTCTTGGGGCACCATTGACCCGACCCGGGAATGCTGAGGCAGTATTTTGCATCCAGAACCCGATCATAAGGCGAATAGCCCAGCTCAATCGCGGTGGCGTAAACAAAGGGTTTGAAGGCCGACCCTGTTTGCCGCTTGGCCTGGGTTGCCCGGTTGAAGACGCCGGACACCCGGGTCTTGCGACCGCCCACCATCGCGCGCACGGCGCCGTCGGCGCTCATCACCACAATCGCGGCCTGCGCCTTGGAGCCCGGGCGCACCTTGTTGTCGAAAACATATTTCAGCGCATCTTCAGCAGCGGTTTGCAGCCGCTGATCCATGGTGGAGCGGATCACCACATCCTCGGTGGTCTGGTCGCCCAGGAAATCCGGGATGCTGTCCATTACCCAATCGGCGAAATATCCGCCCGCCCGCGCCGCCGCGGCCTCGCTGAGCACTGCGGGCTGGTCCTGATATTTCTGCATTTGGGCCGTGGTCAGATAACCCTGCTCCTGCATCAGCCGCAGAATGGTAGCCGCCCGGCCTTGCGAGCGCTTCAAATTGTTGGTCGGCGCCAGCGTCGAGGGCGCGGTCAAAAGACCTGCCAGCATTGCCCCTTCGGCCGGATTCAGCTGGTTTGCCGACTTGCCAAAATAGCGCTGCGCCGCGGCCTCGGCCCCGTAAGCGCCGCCGCCCATATAGGCGCGGTTCATGTAGATCGAAAGGATCTCGTTCTTGGTGTATTTGGCCTCCATCGCCAAGGCAAAGATCGCCTCGGTGCCCTTGCGCCACAGAGAGCCTTTGCGGCAGTCGGCCTCATAGGCGCTTTCGCTCTTCCATTCAGACGGATCATAGGTCCTGCCCAGGCAGAGAAGCTTGGCCGCCTGTTGGGTAATAGTGGAGCCGCCGTGGCCGGACAGCGGGCCGCGGCCTTCGCGCAGGTTGATGCGGATGGCGCTGGCCACCCCGCGCGGCGAGATCCCCAAGTGGCGGTAGAACCGTTTGTCCTCGGTCGCCACGATTGCGTTCTTCAGATGCGGCGAGACGGTCTCAGCCGTCACTACGCCGCCGAACTGGTCGCCGCGCCAGGCAAAAACCTCTCCTTCGCGGTCCAGAATGGTGACGGAGCCGCGGGCACGGCCGTCCAGATAGGCCGAGACATCCGGCAGGCGGGCGTATTGAAAGGCAACCGCCAGGCCAACCAGCCCGCAGGCAACCATGCCGACACGCCAGGTAAACCCCCAGATCAGCCGGAATACAAAAGCAAAAGGCGCCAGCAGCCAGCCAATGACACCGCGCTTTTTGCGCACCGGCCTGGCACGGGATTTCTTACGGCTGAAAAGGCGTGCCAGCAGTCCGGGCTTCCTGGCCTTGGACGCGGGCTTTTTGCGCGCAGCTTTCTTGGCGCCGGGCTTTGCCTTGCTGCCTGCGGAATAGCGTTTTTCTGCCACCAGAGGCTTACGCCCGGATCCTTGTGCCATCGTCTGTACCTGCCCGGTTTGCCCGTTATCCTGCGACAATACCCTGCCTGCGCCGGATTGTAGAGGGGGCAGAATCCGGACCTTTCCCCCTTTGTCAGCTGGCCGGTTTTTAAGCGAAGCGACAGAAAGGCGCAAAATTATTGTGCGCGCCCAGAATGACGCGCGGTTTCCCGCTGCCTGAATGTTTTCACCCATCGAAGGAACAGTTTTGCTGCAGGTGCACAATGCATCGGCTCCGGCATGAAGCACGAGCCGGAACAGCCCAGATCCGGAAGGTGAACATATGAAAATGATCATAGCTGCCATCAAACCCTTCAAGCTGGACGAGGTCCGCGAAGCGCTGACCGGTCTTGGCGTGAGCGGTCTGATGGTTACCGAAATCAAAGGCTTCGGGGCGCAGGCAGGCCACACTGAAATCTACCGTGGCGCCGAATACGAGGTGAATTTCGTCCCGAAGTTGAAGCTGGAGCTGGTGGTGCCTGCTGATCAGGCGGAACAGGCCGTCAGCGCCATCGCCGAGACCGCCCGCACCGGCAAGATCGGCGATGGCAAGATATTTGTTCTGGACGTGGAACAGGCCGTGCGGGTGCGCACCGGCGAGACTGATCTAGAGGCGCTGTAACGCGCCCGGCATGGAGGAAAGACCTATGAAAACCCTGAAACTCCCCCTTGCAGCGCTGGCACTGGCGGCACTGCCGGGCCTGGCACTGGCGCAGGACGGCCCCGCCTTGGGGGTGACCCCCGCGACCGACACAGTGTTCATTCTCAATTCGCTGCTGTTTCTGATCGGTGGCTGTCTGGTGTTCTGGATGGCAGCAGGCTTTGCCATGCTGGAGGCTGGCCTGGTGCGCTCCAAGAACGTCACCATGCAGCTGACCAAGAATATGGCGCTGTTCTCGCTGGCCGCAGTATTTTATTGGCTGATCGGCTATAACCTGATGTATCCACTGGGCAATTGGGCGGTGGACGGCATGCTGTCCGGCGTATTCGGCGCCGGTGTGCTGGAGGCGGTGGGGATCACCGCGGAAGGGGCGGATGACTATTCCTATGCCGCCACCGGTTCGGATTTCTTCTTCCAGCTGATGTTCTGCGCCGCCACTGCCTCTATCGTCTCTGGTGCGTTGGCAGAGCGGATCAAGCTGTGGCCTTTCCTGATTTTCACCATCGTACTGACCTCGGTGATCTATCCGATCCAGGCCAGCTGGAAATGGGGCGGCGGTTTCCTGGAAGAGATGGGCTTTCTGGATTTCGCGGGCTCCACTGTGGTGCATTCCGTGGGCGGTTGGGCCGCGCTGACCGGCGCGCTGATCCTGGGCCCGCGCATCGGCAAGTACAAGGATGGCAAGACCATCCCGATGCCCGGCTCCAACCTGGCGCTTGCGACCCTTGGCACCTTCATCCTGTGGATGGGCTGGTTCGGCTTCAATGGCGGCTCGCAGCTGGCGATGGGCTCGGTGGGTGACGTGGCGGATATCAGCCGCATCTTTGCCAACACCAATGCGGCCGCAGCCGGCGGCGCAGTGACAGCGCTGGTGCTGACGCAAGTGTTGTTCAAGAAGCCGGACCTGACCATGATCCTGAACGGCGCGCTGGCCGGGCTGGTGGCCATCACCGCCGAGCCGCTGACCCCTGGCCTGGGCCTGGCCACCCTGATTGGCGCTATCGGTGGCGTGATCGTGGTCTTTGCGGTTCCCGCATTGGACAAGCTGCAGATCGATGACGTGGTCGGCGCTATTCCGGTGCATCTTCTCTGCGGCATCTGGGGCACCGTTGCTGTTGTGCTGTCCAACCCGGATGCCACCCTGCTGAAGCAGTTGAGTGGCATCGCAGTGGTGGGTGTTTTTACCGTGGTGGCCTCTGCCGTGGTCTGGATTGCCCTGCGCGCCACCACCGGCATCCGGGTGGAGGAAGCGGACGAGGTCAACGGGCTCGATATGGCGGAACTGGGCATGGAGGCCTATCCGGAGTTCTCACCGAGCTGATCCACAGCGATGTAACAGACAGCGACGCCCCGCAAAGGCGCCGCTGTTTGCTTGGGCCGGAGGCTCCCGCCAGTTGTGCGATCATCAAAAGATGATCTGCGCCTGTTGGGCCGGGCGCCGCTGGCGCGGCGCAGGCCCCAGCCCTAGCCTTGAGGCACCTCAATGACCTTCGGCGCCATCTGATCGCAGTGGTCGCGACGGTCTTTGGCGCGGTCCAGATGGTCTTCGCACACATCCCACACGCCAGTGTCCACAGCCTCGTCACGGCGGCGCTCGCAGCGGTCAGCCCGATTGTCCGCAGGGTCGATGACCTTGCCGCCTGCGGGAAAAGCAGGAGCCACCAGCGGCAGCGCCATGGCGGCGGACAGGATCAGGGCAAGCGCGGATTTTGCGAGGTTCATTTCAGGCCTTCTAGGCTGTGTTATGCGTGACTTCCGCAAGTTCAAACGCCTTCTGCTTGCGCCTCCGTTACCCGCAACCGCATGACCTAGCGTCATGCAGCAGTTGCGCCTCCTGCCGGGTCAAGGACCGCCGCACAGGCAGCCCAGCCGGCAGCCCAGCTGGCAGGCCCGCTGGCAAGCGTGGTTTACTCTTGACGCGGCAGCGCGCCGGTTCAATCAGCAGGACGCTTGCGGGCAGGCCTGCCCGCAAGGGCTTCTCCGCAGGTTTCCGCACCGCGTCAGCGGTGCCACGCCCAAGCCTGCAAGGGTCTTGGCGCAGCCAAGGCATGCAGCCAGGCGCGGGAGCCTTTGCTTTGCCCCTTGTGCAGGTCCAGAAACAAAAACGCGCCCGCAAAGGGGCGCGTTTCAGATTGAATTTGAGCCTAAACCTCAGACCCCGGCGTCGACAATTGCCATGGCCAGCACCGGCACGGTCTGGGCATTGAGGCCGGCAATATTCAGGCGGCTGTCTGCGACCATGTAGATGCCGTTGTCCACCCGCATCTTCTCGACCAGTTCCGGCGTGGTGCCGAGGAGCGAGAACATGCCGCGGTGCTGGGCGATGAAGCCGAACCGGTCGGAACCAGTCAGCCGCTGCAATTCATCCGCCAGCTGCTGGCGCAGGCCCAGCATGCCCAAGCGGGTCTCCTCCAGCTCTGCCGCCCAATCGGCGCGCAGCGCCTCGTCATTCAGGATCATGGTGACCAGACGCGCGCCGTGATCCGGCGGGAAGGAGTAGTTCTGGCGGTTCAGGAACGCCAGGGTGCCCTGGTTCAATCCTTGCGCACCTGCATCGTTGGACACCGCCATCAGCAGGCCGGTGCGCTCGCGGTAGATGCCGAAGTTCTTGGAGCAGCTGGCCGCGATCAGCACCTCGGGGCAGCTGGAGGCGACCAGACGCACGCCCAGCGCATCCTCTTCCAGACCGTCGCCAAAGCCTTGATAGGCAATGTCGATCATCGGGATCAGGCCGCGCTCGTTCAAGAGCGCAATGACCTCTTGCCATTGCACCTTGTTCAGATTGGCGCCGGTCGGGTTGTGGCAGCAGCCGTGCAGCAGCACCACATCACCTTTGTTTGCCCCCTTCAGGTCTTCCATCATCGCATCGAAATTCACACCGCGGGTTTCGCGGTCGAAATAGCGGTAGGTGACAGTTTCGATGCCGACATATTTCAGGATCGACAGGTGGTTCGGCCAGGTCGGATCCGAGACAAAGACACGGGCAGACGGATTGGCCAGTTTGATCAGTTCAAAGGCCTGGCGCACGGCACCGGTGCCGCCCGGGGTGGCCGCAGCAGCGATATTGCCGCGCGCAACCGCATCGCCGAGGATCAGCTTGATCATCGCATCCGAATAGGCGGGATCGCCCGCCAGACCGACATAGGCCTTGCTGGTCTGCTCTTCCCACAGCTTATGCTCTGCCGCCTTGATGGCGCGCATCACCGGGGTGACGCCCTCGGCGTTCTTGTAGACGCCCACGCCAAGGTCGATCTTATCCGCGCGCGGGTCGTCGCGGTACATCTGCATCAGCGCCAGGATCTTGTCGGCGGGCTGGGGTTTCAGGGTCTCGAACATAGCTCAGTTCTCTCCGGTAGCAACGGGAAGGGTCGGGAAGGCGCCCCACTCCACCCAGGACCCGTCATAAAGCGCATGGTCGGTCTTGCCGAGACGCTCCAGGGCGAGGCTGAGGATGGCAGCGGTGACGCCCGATCCGCAGGACGTAATCGCAGGTTTGTTCAGATCGACGCCGGCCGCCTCAAAGGCAGCACGGATGCCGTCGGCGTCCTTCAGGGTGCCATCGGCGTTCAGCACCTGGCCAAAGGGCACATTCTTGGAGCCGGGGATATGGCCTGCACGCAGGCCCTCGCGCGGTTCCGGCGCATCGCCACGGTAGCGTTCGGCGGAACGGGCATCGATGATTTCATGATCACCCAGCTTGGCGGCGGCAGAGACCTGGGTCACATCGCGCCGCATGTGATTCTGTACCCGCACCGTCATGTGACGGTCGCGGATCACCGGAGGCAGATCTTCGACCGGACGCCCTTCGGCCTGCCATTTCGGGAAGCCGCCGTCCAGAACCGCGACATTGGTCTGCCCCATCAGCCGGAACAGCCACCAGACGCGGGCTGCGGAAAACAGCCCGGCACCGTCGTAGACCACCACCTGATGGCCATCGCCAACGCCCATGGCACGCAGCTTGGACATGAACTTCTCGACCGGCGGGACCATATGCGGCAGGTCCGAGCGGTTGTCGGAAATCACATCAATATCAAAGAAGCGCGCACCCGGGATATGGGCAGCGCCATACTCTGCCTTGGCATCCCGTCCTTGCTGCGGCAGATACCACGAAGCGTCCAGAACCCGCAGGTCCGGATCCTTCAGATGGGCCGCAAGCCAATCGGTTGAAACAAGGGTTTTGGGGTCGTCGAGCATCGAAGCCTCTCCCTGTGTGCGCCTGCGCCCTGCCTACAACTGCCCTGCAAGAGTCGCAAGGGAAGGCGGTGTATCGACGCAATTATCTGTCGCAAAGCTACACTCCCCGGCAAGGCGGCGGGCCGCGGTCAGCCGACCGCCCGCAGGACCGGCCTGGCACTGGGCCCTGCCCTTCCGCCGCCGCAGGGAAACCGCCGGGCAAAGGCAAGGCCTGCCCGGATCACCTGCGGGTCCATCCGGCCACCGGTGACGGCGGCAACGGCCTGCCGGGCCGACGCCGTCTGATCACGGCGCATGTGATGGATCATGCGCAGCAGGGCTGCCTCATCCGCTGTCAGGCTGCTGCGGGTCTCCAGACACAGGGCATCCTGGCATTCCAGCCGGCTGGGGCGCACATCCGCCACGGCCCGGAGAACGGTGAACAACGTATAGGCCACCGCCAGCCCGAAGCTCTCGCCCCAGCGCTCTGCCGCTGTGTGATAGGCATGCTGCCATCCCTGCCTTTCCGGCACTTCCAGGCTGTTCAGAAAGTGACGCAGCACTGGCAGCAGCCCGGCTTCGAAATCATCCAGGCGCAGCGCGGCCTGTGCTCCCGTCGGATCGGCTGCGGCGGCGCTGCCCGGCTGTTCCGTGATCTCTGCCTGCATGTCTGTCATCCGATGTCATCCTTTCAAGTCCGGGACCGTTCTGCCGGGCCTGACTCGTAGGCCGAATCTGCTGGGCGCCGCTTATCTGACTTAATCAGTCAACTTTTGCAACCGGCGACAAAAAAGCCGTCTGACCATTGGTCAAACGGCTGATCTCATACCTGCAGGACAATTGCGCTCAGCGCGCGTCTTTCATCAGTCGCTGCTTCTGGCGGCCCCAGTCGCGCTTGGCCTGGGTCTCGCGCTTGTCATGCAGCTTCTTGCCCTTGGCGATGCCCAGCTTGATCTTGGCGCGGCCGCGATGATTGAAATAGATCACCAGCGGCACCAGGGTCATGCCTTTGCGCTGGGTGAGGTTCCACAGATCCGCCAGTTCCTTCTTGGAGACCAGCAGCTTGCGGCGGCGGCGTTCTTCATGCTTGAAGACCTTCGCCTGCGCATAAGGCGGAATATATGAGTTCACCAGCCACAGTTCGCCGTTTTCCACTGCGGCGTAAGAATCGGCAATATTGGTGCCATTGCCGCGCAGCGCCTTGACCTCGGATCCCTCCAGCGCAAGGCCGCATTCGATATCGTCTTCGATCGCGTAATCGAAACGCGCCCGCCGGTTCTCGGCGATCACCTTATAGTTGGGGTCTGATGTCTGCTTCTTCTTGGCCATGGGCCGCAGATGTAAGCCGGCGCAGCGGCGGGCGCAAGACAGGGTTCACGCTTTGCGGCTGCGCAGCAGTGTAAAGACACCACTTCCGACAATCACCGCGCTGCCGATCAGGGTCAGCGTATCAGGGCGCTCTCCGAATACCAGCACGCCCAGCACCATTGCAAACACCAGCCTGGTGTAGCGGAACGGGGCAATGACCGAAATCTCCCCTGCCCGCATCGCCCCGGACAGGGCATTGTATGCGACCACTCCAACCACTGTAGCTGCCGCAATTTCCAGCCAATTGCGCGGCGCAGGCCAGACCGCGCCCCCGGTCCAGCCCAAGGCAATGGAGCCTGCCACAACCAACATGGCAAATCCAAGAAAGCCCAATTGGTTGTTGCTCATGTCTTTGGGCGCGGCGCGGGTGGCCAGATCACGGCCCGCAAACCCCAGCGTGCCGGCAACGGCAAACAGCGAAGCCGCTTCAAACCCGCTGAGACCCGGGCGCAGGATCAGCAAAACCCCGGCGAACCCCAGCCCGATCGCCAGCCAGCGCCGCCAGCCCACGGTTTCACCAAAGAACACCACCGCCCCGGCGGCCACCACCAGCGGCGTTGCCTGCAGAATGGCCGAAGCCGAAGACAAAGGCGTCAGCGCAATCGCCAGCGTGTAGCAAAGCCGTCCTGCCACCTCCGCCAAGGACCGCAACAGCATCGGGCGCGTGCCAAAGCCCGGGTGCCAGGGAGCGTGGCCTTGCGCACGCGCCATCGCCGCAAAGACCGCCATGCCGCCGAGGCCGAACAGGATCAGGATCAGCCCCACCGGCAGGCTGGCAGCGGCGGATTTGACGAACATGTCTTCCAGTGCAAAAGCCGCCATGGCCAGTACCATCAGAAGGCTTCCGCGCAACGTGCCCATCCCCGGCTCCCAATCCCCCAAACGCACTCACTTGCGCCAGTGCTAGGGGGGGCGCGGACCATCCACAAGAGCGGTGTTCAGTCCCGCTGCGTCAGAACGGCCTGCCGGTAATGATGCATATTGAGGAAAGCCGCCCCGGTTTCCGCACTGCGGTAGCCATGCGGCTGGTCCGCCGCAAAGCGCAGCCCCTGCCCCGGCTCCAGCGCCAGCCACTCGCCGTCGCGCAACACCTCCATGGATCCATGCAGCACATAGACTTCCTCGGTCACACCGGTGTCATGCGGCTGCGACCGGTAGCTTTGGCCCGGCTGCAATGTCACCTGAAAAGTCTCGGCCCCCAGCCGCGGATCAAAGGGAAAGACAATCTTGACCCCGATGCTTCCGGGAAACTGCACTGTCTCATAGACGCCTGCCGCTTCGCTCACCGGGCGTGCCGCCGCGCTCAGCAGGGCGGTCAGCGGCAAGTGGAACCCTTTGGCAATCTTCCACAACGTGGCAATCGTCGGACTTGATTCGCCCCGTTCGATCTGTCCCAGCATCGCCTTGCTGACACCCGTCGCCTCGGCCGCCTTGGTCAGGCTAAGCCCAGCCGCCGCGCGGATTTCCCGCAGGTTCAGAGTGATGCCGTCTTCGCTCATTTTCGCTGCCTGTCAAAAAACCGCTTGTGCGTTATAACGCACAGCGTGTATTGTGCGCTATAACGCACAAACCTCCTACCCGATCCGGCGCCACAGGAAAACCCGCATGCTCCAAGAACTGATGCCCTCGCATCCCGTCTCCGGCACGGCGGCGGCGCTGGCGGACATCGGCCCGCGCCTGACAGTGCAGCCAGAAAACGGAAACCGCTAACAAATCCCGGCGCAAACTGCGCCAAAATTACCGAACCCGGCCCCGGCAGGTTGCCTTTATTGCGCAAATCGTGTGTTTGGGGGGCAAATTCAAAGGGAAGCGCTCAGATGCCGATGTACCGATCCAGAACCTCCACCCATGGCCGCAATATGGCGGGCGCGCGCGGATTGTGGCGCGCGACCGGCATGAAAGATGATGACTTCGGCAAGCCGATCATCGCCATCGTCAACTCCTTCACCCAGTTCGTGCCCGGCCATGTGCACCTGAAGGATCTGGGCCAGATGGTCGCCCGCGAGGTCGAGGCAGCCGGTGGTGTGGCGAAAGAGTTCAACACCATCGCAGTGGATGACGGCATCGCCATGGGTCATGACGGCATGCTGTATTCGCTGCCGTCGCGCGAAGTGATTGCCGACAGCGTCGAATACATGGTCAACGCCCATTGCGCCGACGCCATGGTCTGCATCTCCAACTGCGACAAGATCACGCCCGGCATGCTGATGGCAGCCATGCGCCTGAATATTCCGGCCATCTTTGTCTCCGGCGGCCCGATGGAAGCTGGCAAGATCGACATTGCCGATCTGGACATGAAAAAGATCGACCTGGTGGACGCCATGGTCGCCGCGGCAAATGACAAGTTCACCGACGAGCAGGTGCAGCACATCGAGGAAAACGCCTGCCCCACTTGTGGCTCCTGTTCCGGCATGTTCACCGCCAACTCGATGAACTGCCTGGCCGAGGCACTGGGTCTGGCACTGCCGGGCAATGGCTCCACCTTGGCCACCCACGCCGATCGCAAGGGGCTGTTCCTGGAAGCCGGCCGCAAGATCGTCGAGATCACCAAACGCCACTATGCAGAGGAAGAAAAAGGTCTGCTGCCGCGTGAGATCGCGACATTTGACGCCTTTGAAAATGCAATGTGCCTGGACATCGCCATGGGCGGTTCCACCAACACCGTTCTGCACCTGCTGGCCATCGCCAATGAGGGCGAGGTTGATTTCAACATGTCCCACATGGATGCGCTGAGCCGCAAAGTGCCCTGCCTGTGCAAAGTGGCGCCGAACACGGCGAACGTGCATATGGAAGACGTTCACCGCGCCGGCGGCATCTTCTCGATCCTGGGCGAATTGTCCCGCGCAGGCCTGTTGCACAACCACTGCAGCACCGTGCATTCGTCCACTATGGGCGAAGCGATTGCCAAATGGGACATCAAGGTTGCCAACAACCCCGAGGCCGAGGAACTGTTCAAAGCGGCCCCCGGCGGGGTGCGCACCACCCAGGCGTTCAGCCAGTCCAACCGCTACAAGGAGCTGGACAACGACCGTGAAAACGGCGTGATCCGCTCGAAAGAGCACGCCTTCAGTCAGGACGGAGGCCTTGCGGTTCTGTCCGGTAATATCGCGCTGGACGGCTGTATCGTGAAAACTGCAGGCGTCGACGCCGACAACCTGACCTTCACCGGCACCGCCTATGTCTGCGAAAGCCAGGATCAGGCCGTCAATGACATCCTGACCGGCAAGGTGACCGAGGGCGACGTGGTGGTGATCCGCTATGAGGGTCCACGCGGTGGCCCGGGCATGCAGGAAATGCTCTACCCGACCTCCTATCTGAAGTCGAAAGGTCTGGGCAAAAAATGCGCCCTCTTGACCGACGGCCGTTTCTCCGGCGGCACCTCCGGCCTGTCGATCGGTCATGTCTCGCCCGAGGCAGCTGAGGGCGGCACCATCGGCCTGGTGCGCCAGGGCGACACCATCGAAATCGACATCCCCAACCGCTCGATCCATCTGGCAGTCTCCGACGAGGAACTGGCAGCACGCCGCGAGGAGCAGGATGCCAAGGGCTGGAAACCGGCAGAGCCGCGCAAGCGCAAGGTCTCGAAAGCGCTGAAGGCCTATGCGCTGCTGGCAACTTCCGCCGCCAAAGGCGCCGTGCGCGCGCTGCCTGACGAAGACTGAAGCGCGATACTCCGGAAGCTCTCGAACCCGCCGTGCTGCAGACGGCGGGTTTTCATTTGCGCTCAGCCGCGTGCCTTTGAGGCAGTCACAGCTGCATTGCAATCGCAAAGGGGCGATCAGAGCAGCCCTAGTCCCGAACCACTTCTGAGCCGGAAGCGTGCTTTGGAAAAATCCCTCCCGCCCCCGCGGCAGAGTACTGGCTAACGCCAGTTCGCTTTGCGGCGTTGGGCGTGGCGCCGCGCTGACGCGCGGCGTGCCTCCGGCGGGGGGTATTTGAAACCAGAAAGAAGCGGAATGAATACTCAGCAGGCGCAGCTGCGCCGCGTCAGCGGCGCCGGGCCCAAGGCTTGTGCCGCAGCATCTTTGATGCGGCGGCAAGGCGCGGGAGCCTCCCGCTTCGCCTCTTACTCCCCCAGCTTGGCGTGCACCTCGTCCAGGTCGATTTCGCCGACCGGCAGCTTGTTGGCGGGGTTTTCGAAATCGTATTTGAACAGCTCGAAATCGCGTTTGTAGATCTCGTAGACCAGATGCATCGACAGATCGTCGAAATAGTCCTCGACTGGATGGGCGCGCTTGGGACCGTGGCCCTCGCTTTCGTTGAAGCGTGGGATTGCGGCCAGATCCACGGGGTGCGGCGTCTCGATTGCGTCCAGCACCTGCTGCATCCCGTCACCAAATGCCTCGGTCCAGAAAATCTGGTTGTAGCGCCCACCGTTCAGGATGAAGGTCGACACATGCCCCGACATCGCCGACCAGTGAATGTCCGGGTCCATCGGGCGGCGCCAGCGGATGGTGTCGCGTGCAAACAGCAAAAACCGGCGGAAGCTGGCGATCTGGTCAAACTCCTGCTTGCCGTCTTCGCCGCCGAACTCGATCCCGTACTCATAGGCCAGCCTGGGCACCAGATTGCCACGGTAGCGCTTGCCGTTGCGCTGGATGCCGCAGATTTTGTCAAAGAAGGATGACAGAATACGGGTGTAGGGATTGCGCACGCAGGTGAACGCATATGACCGCTGACCCTGCACGTTGCGGCTGATCGGACCCTGGCTGTGCTCCAGCGCCCATTTGTGCAGACCGTCCTTGGCGTCATGAATATCGCCATCAAAGAACTGGCCGTGGTCCGAGTAATACAGGATCTGACCAATGGTCGAGCAGGCGCATTTCGGCACCACGCGGTAAACCACACTTTCACTCTCCGTCATCCAGGTGCCGGGAAACCCCATATTCTGCCCTCTTGTCCGCCTTGGCCTGTTTCAACAGTAATTGCATAAGTTTACTGAAACAGGAACTATCTGGTTTAATCGTATGCACAGCGCGCCTATCAAGGTAAACAATCAGGCAAAATAAGGCAGACCGTCCCCCACATGGCAAAAATCGCATATATCCTGCTGTGCCATAAAGACCCTGACGCGATCATCCAGCAGGCTGAGCGGCTGACCGCAGCCGGTGACTGCATGGCGATTCACTTCGACGGGCGGGCGGCGCCAGAGGATTACCGGCGGATCCGCGCAGAACTGGACGACAACCCCAACGTCACTTTTGCCAGGAAGCGGATCAAATGCGGCTGGGGCGAGTGGTCACTGGTCGAAGCCACGCTGCATGCCTTGCGCAGCGCCATCGAGGAGTTCCCGCGCGCCACCCATTTCTACATGCTGTCAGGCGACTGCATGGCAGTGAAGACCGCGGAATACGCCCATCGGTTCCTGGACGGGCACGACAAGGACTTCATCGAAAGCTTCGACTTCTTCGAAAGCAATTGGATCAAGACCGGCATGCGGGAGGACCGGCTGATTTACCGGCACGTCTTTAACGAGCGCAAGCATAAGAAATTTTTCTATTGGAGCCACGCGCTTCAGAAGAAGTTCGGGCTGCAGCGGGGCGTCCCGGACGGTATCCAAATGCAGATCGGCAGCCAGTGGTGGTGCCTGCGCCGTCGCACCGTGGAGTGGATTCTGGAGTTCCTCCGCAAACGCCGCGATGTGATACGCTTTTTCCGCACCACCTGGATTCCGGATGAAACCTTCTTTCAGACTTTGGTGCGCCACCTGATCCCGGAAGCAGAGATCGAAACCCGTACCCTCACCTTCCTGATGTTTTCCGACTACGGGATGCCGGTGAATTTCTACAACGATCACTACGATCTGCTGCTCAGCCAGGATTTTCTGTTTGCCCGCAAGATCAGTCCAGAGGCCAAGGAGCTGAAAACGCGCTTGGGACGGCTCTATGCTGCTCAGGGCGTGGAGTTCCAGATCTCCAACGAGGGCCGTAGCCTTTACAAGTTCCTGGCCCAGCGGGGCCGCGACGGGCGCCGCTTTGCGCCGCGTTTCTGGGAAACCGAAAGCACCCTGGGCCGCGAGCGCGAATTGCTGATTGTGGTCTGCAAGAAATGGCACATCGCCAAACGCCTGCTGGAACAGATCCGCCAAGTGACCAATATCCCGGCGATTGAATACCTGTTTCATGAGGAGGACACTCCGCTGCCCGACCTTGGTGGCATTCAGGCGGCGCTGATGAAGCGCACCCGCCACCGCCGCGCCCTAATGCGGATGCTGTTTGAATATTATGAAACCGACAAGCTGATCATCTGCCTGGATCCCGGCGCCATCGACCTGATGAATGATTTCCACTCAGACCGCTCGTCGACCCGGTTCCTGCACATCGAATGCGACTTCAGCGATGAATACCTGATCGGTCATGCAAACAGGGTCGGGCTGGCAGGCGAACGCACGCCAAAGCTGACGCTGGAGCGGCTGCTGCCGACGATCCGCAATGACATTCTGCATGAAGGCGACCGCATCCGCGACGCCGGCTTCAACCCGCTCTACAAAATGCGCGAGACAGGTAGTGAAGACGAAAATGCGGAGCAGCTCAGCGGGTTCCTCAGCCTGCCGCAGGACAAGGCCCGGCAGATTGCCGGGACCCGTCATTTGTTTGCCGATTGAACGGCGGACCCGCCCGCCATTCCGTCTCTTAGTCTTCCAGCGCCTTGATCATATCCACGCGGGTGCCATGCCGGCCACCTTCAAAATCAGCGCCCAGGAAGGCATCGACGATCTCCAGCGCCAGTCCCTCGCCCACCACGCGAGCACCGATGGACAGCATGTTGGCATCGTTATGGGCGCGGATCATCTTGGCTGAAAGCGTGTCGGAACAGACACCACAGCGAATGCCCTTTATCTTGTTTGCTGCCATCATGATGCCCTGTCCGGTGCCGCACAAAACAATGCCCAGCGCACATTTTCCAGAGGCGACCAGCTGCGCCGCAGCGGCCCCGTGTTTGGGGTAATGGGTGCTTTCCGGGGTCTGCGGGCCGATATCCTCAACCTCCCAGCCCTGCGCTTTGATATGGGCGGCAACGGCCTTGCGCAGCTCAATGGCAGCGTGGTCACTGGAAAGGGCGATGCGTTTGCTGGCGGTCATGATGTGGTGGTCCTGTGTCGCAACGGGGGATTAAAGGCTCGGCCCCGTGTTGACCAAGGGACGGGCGCGGCGTCAATCACTTTGTTGCCGCAGTCGCTGGACCAGCGAAGAAGGGAGGGCCTGCAACAGCCCTCCCCAGGATCAGATTTCCACTTCTACCCGGCCAATCGGGTTGGAGCAGCAGGCCAGGATGTAACCGGCTTCCACATCTTCTTCCGAGATGCCGCCGTTGTGGACCATATGCACATCGCCTGCGGTCTTTTTGACTTTGCAGGTGCCGCAGATCCCGAAGGTGCAGCCCGACGGAATGTTGAGCCCAGAGGCCTTGGCAACCGCCAATACAGTGTCGGTCTCGGTACAGGTGGCGGTGACACCGGAGGCCGCAAAGGTGATTTCGGCCGAAGCGCTTTCTTCGGGGACAACATCGTCCAACTCCGGCGCATCTGCCGCCGTCTCCACCGGCGCGCCAAAGCTTTCCTGATTGTAGTTCTCCATGTCAAAGCCGAGGCCGATCAACATGTCGCGCACCGCCTGCATGAACGGCTCTGGGCCGCAGCAATAGACTTCGCGCTCCAGGTAGTCGCCGGCGATCAGGCCCAGCATGATCTGGTTCAGCTGCCCGCGGTAGCCGGTCCAGACCTGATAGGGGTCATCCTCCTCCACCACGAAGTTCAGCTTTAGCCCCGGCACCCGCGACGCCATGCTTTCCAGCTGCTGACGGGCGATGATCTCGCTGGGGCGCTTGGCGCAGTTGATAAAGCAGATGTCGGGCGACTGGCCGCGGTCGAACAGATACTGGGTCATCGACAGGCTGGGCGTGATGCCGGAGCCTGCCGAGATGAACAGGAACTTGCCGTTCGGACGCTTGGGCAGAGTGAAGACACCTGCCGGGCCGGAGGCTCTGAGGAACATGCCCGGTTTCAGGTGATCCAGCATCCAGCGGGTGCCGATGCTGTCGGCTTGCGCCTTCACTGTCACCGAGATCGACAAGGGTCGCGAGGGCGACGAGCTGATGGTGTAGGTCCGCCAGACAGTCTCCTGCGGCACCGGCAGTTCCAGCGTCAGGAACTGGCCCGGCTGGTATTTGAACCACGCGCCTGAGGGCGCGCGGAAGCTGAAGGTGGCAGTGTTCGGCGCCTCCGGCACAACCGAGACGCATTCCAGCATCTCGTCGTCCTTCCACGCCAGGGTTTCGTCCAGAGTTTCGAAATTGGCCTGCAGTCCCATGCGCTTACTCCGCCGCGATCAGGTGGCGCCCGGTCAGCGCGCGGGTCAGATGGTCGGCATACCAGTTGGAGAACTGAATGACGCCGCTCTCCTGCACTTCTGAATAGGGGCCGGGTTCATAGGCAGGCGTGTTGATGCCGCGCTGATTGTCCTCGACCACGATGCGGTCCTCGTCATTGGTGGCGATCCAGACCTCGGTCAGGCGCTTCAGGTCATAATCCTGCCCTTCAACCGCATCCTTATGCACCAGCCATTTGGTGGTGACTTCCGTTTTGGTCGGGCTGATCGGGGTCACCCGGAACACCAGTGAGTGATCCGGCAGGAAGTGGTTCCAGGTGGTCGGGTAGTGGAATTTCAAGAGCGTGCCTGCATCAGCAAAGGGCACCCGGCCCAGTTTCCTGGCCACAGCGGCCTTGCCGTCCATGGTATAGCTTTCCGCGCCTTCGTTCAGCGGCATCCGCGCCAAGCGGTACTGGCCGCGCGCGTCGATCTGGAACTGGGCCGGCACGCCCGCGGCCTCGATCCGGTCGAAATGCTTTTGCAGATGCGGCGGGGTCACGCCGCCCTCAACACCGGTTACGGACGGATCTTCCGGGAAGGTCCGGCACAGCGACGGGTGATTGCCGCCGCAGTGATAGCACTCGCGGTTGTTCTCCCAGACCAGCTTCCAGTTGCCTTCCTCGATGATCGAGCTTTCATAGGCGATCTTGGCATTGCCCAGGTCATGGGGCTCCAGATAGGGGCGGGCCACGGCGGCAAAGGCATCGAAATCCGGCGCCTCATCCGCCAGGCAGATATAGATCAGCCCGGCCAGGTCGCGGCAGTGCACAGGCTTCAGCCCATGCTTGGAAGCGTCAAAGTCCGGCCCCATGTCGCGCGCCCACAACAGCGAGCCGTCCAGTTCATAGGTCCACTGGTGGTAGGGGCAGACCAGCTTGGGCGAATTGCCCTTTTTCGCCTTGCAGACAACCGAGCCGCGGTGGCGGCAGGCGTTGTGGAAAGCGCGCACTTCGCCGTCGGTGCCGCGTACAATGATGACGTTGTAGGCGCCGACCTGATGGGTCACGAAGTTGCCGGCCTTGGGAACCTCGCAGGCGGGAATGGCGAACAGCCACTCGCGGTAGAAGATCTGACGCATGTCCAGATCCAGCACGCCCGGATCGGTATAGAACGCCTGCTCCAGGGAATAATTTTTCTGACGGGCCACCAGTTTGGCCAGAATTTCGCTGTCGTGAAGCATCTGCTTCTCTCCTTTGCCGCATCCCCGCGGCGTCTTGGCTAGGGTGCAGGCATAGAAAGAGAGATTGCAGACCACGCGCCTGCAATCGCCCTGCCGCCGCCCGCGGTTGACGTTTTCGGGACAAGGCTGGTTTCCGGACTGTCCCGGGGCCGCTTGGCGGCGGGGCCTGGCACCTTCCCGAAGCCGCGGCTTCAGTGGTCATTGCCATGCCTTGCCCGGGGTCACCGTTGCGGGGGCAGTGCCGGAGTTTCACCAGCTTCCCAATTCTCCGCCCCGAAAGGCGGCACCTTGCTGATACGGAAAGTGCCTTATTCGCGCGCCGCAAGCGGAGACAAATCCGACCCGCAAAAACCGGAAAAAGACATGCATGTTTGCTATGCCGAGCGGGTCGGAAATGTCCGGAATCTCAAACCGGCACTCGCCGGTCTGTTTGCGGCAAGCCCTTATCTTTCATGCGATTACGCAGAAAACGCATCCGAATCGATTCGAGAGTTTAACTGCGCAGCCAAGAAAAAGGCCGCCTCAGCGGCGGCCCTTGCTCATTTCGATTTCCAGGTATCCAGCCAGCGGCGGAACCGGCCCTTGCGTTCGGCAATCGCATCGCCCGCCGCATAAAGACTGTCCTCGGCGCTTTCGATCATCGGATCGATCCGGGCCTGACGGAACCGGCGCCAGCGCACATAGATCGCCCACAATAGCGCCGCCAGCAGCACCAGGAAGATGATCGTGAACCAATTGGTCGGCTTGTCGTCCGGCCCCGCCACAGGCTTGATTGTCACCGCGTTGGGGAAAATCGACAGGAACTGGTTGCGCCAGCCGTAGTGCATGACGGACACCCACTCTGGCGCGTCCTTGGTCGAGACCGCGTCATTGGCATCCGTATAAAGGTTCGCCGTGTCGAATTTGAAATAGGGCGGCCAGTTCCAGCCGGTATCCTCGTTGCGGTAGACGATCGGGTCGCCATTCGGCCGCACACCTTGAATGAACTGCACATCGCGGTTCAGCAGCGTGGCCGACTGGTCGTCCGGCTTGGACCAGAAAATGCGTGTCCAGTCGTTCAGCTCCTGCCGTTCTTCATAGGTGTTGACGATGCGCACCACGTCATATTGCGGCAGCGTGTAGTGCAGGAAGGCGCCAAGCAGCACCCAGAAAGAAATCAGGAAAGCCCATTTGATGAAACGCATGGGATAGACCTCACATGAAGTTAATGACGTAGATCAGGAGCGCCAGCGCCCCCAGCGGGATGATATAGACCAAGAGGATCAGCTTGCGCCGGAACGAGGTGTCGTATTGTTTCAGCCCCCGCTGGATGAAGGCCGCGCGGTCGCCGGTCAACCCCCTCTCTTTCCAGTGCCGCTTGAGCTTTAGCCGCCGCATCTCGCGCGAGTAAAGCGAGACCGCGCCGTAGATCACGGTCAGCACCACCAAAAGGATCAGGGCGAGGCGCAGGAAACCGAACATCTAGCGCCCCCGTGTCCGGTTCAAGGCGCCCCAGGGGCCAACGCGCTCCACCATGCCCTTGCGCCGCACCTGTGGCAGCCTGGGCGAGCGTCCCTCCATATCCGGCTCATGCCCGAACAGCGCTTCGCGTGCACCGGCCTTGTCCACCGCATACTCCCGCGCCAGAAACTCCGCTGCATAGGCCTTCTTGGTTTCCGGCCAGCCGCGGTACCGGCGGTAAAACTCTTCCTTGTGGCAAATGAACATCTGGCGGAAGTCATGCGGGCACAGCTCTGTCAGCAGCATATTGACCAGATCGCGGCAGGGCGTGTCCGACGCCCGCAGGGAATAAAAATAGGCCGGATGGTCAGAGGTGATCTTCGGCCATTTGCCGCCACCCTCTGCCCAGCGCACCAGTGCTGCCAGCCCCTCGAACTCCTCCGGCAGTTCCTCCGCATGACGCGCCGCCAGCCGCCGCAGATCACCGCGCGACAGGCCCGACAGGTCCCGCCCCTTTTCTGTCAGCACCGACACGGCAAGGAACCCCATCTTCTGCCGCAGGATCGCCGCGCCATCGACGCCGCGTGCGCGGATCACCGGCTCTGCCAGCCCATTGAGATCCAGAAACTTGGCAATCGCATTGCGCTGCCCCAGGTTGAACACGCGATCGAGCGGCACGCCCTCGGGCTTTTCGCCGCTGGCAATCACCGCCGGATGCTCAAGACCCTGAAACACATACATGCCGCCGAAATGCGCGGTCCAGAAGTTCGCCTGCTCAAAGACCTCATGCTGCAGATGCACCGGATTGCGGGTCACATCGCCGGTCTTCTCCGCCGTCTGGATCATTTCCCCAATCAGCGCATCGTCAAACCAGGCATCCTCCCCTGTCTTGAACTGCTCCACCAGTTCCGCCAGACGGTCCGCATGGCGCAGGGTGCCCTTGGTGGTGTCTGCCTCGATCCGCACCTGTTGAATATCGAATAATTTGGCGGGGGTGGAGACCTCAAACACCGAATTCACCAGCTCCCCCGCCACGGCATCGGTCGCGGTCAGCGCAAAGAGCTGGCGTTCATTGACCTCGATAAACCGGCGCAGAATGTCCCGGCTGGTGGAGAATTTCACGTGAAGCAGCGGGCAGCGCTTCTGCTCGGTCGACAGCAGAATGAACTGCCGGTTCACGCCTGCATGGTTCAGATAGTGATCATCCCCCAGCTCATCCCCGATTTCGGGCGAAAAGCCCGAGATATCGACGTGAAAATCCGTAAGGCCGGTGGTCTTGCCAGTCAAATGCTTCAGCGCGCGGTTATACCGCTCCACCAGCGCGGGCGAAGCCACATGGAAGAGATTGCCGAACATCAAGCCATGCTGGATGAGGCGTTTCATTGGGCGGCCTCCGGAAAAAACGGAGCTGCGCGAAACTTTCTCAACGTCTGTAACGTTCGCATAAACCTTACGCGATTCAACCTGCTAATCTGGCTCTCACTGAGTTCGCTGATCCTTTTCTCGACTTTCTCAAAATCGGCGATAACTTCGTCAACTCTGTGAATGTACTGGGACACCCAAATTACCTCCCAGTTTTCTGGCAGATCGTCAATTAAGTCTCTTATGGCTTGGATGTTCTTGCTGAATTCTAAGAGCGCTTCGTCAGTGGTTCCTTCAAGCTTAGAACGTCCGAATAGTCTCACAATGTATTCATCATCGTGCGGTTCTTCGACATAACCTTCTTTTGTGAGCAGGTCCGCACCAACCAATCGCAACTTTATACGAACCGAAGCACGATAGAAAAACATCTTCTCCACAAGAAGCTGTAGCTGTTCGTCCAGGAACTGCTTAAGACGATCTTCCTTCCTATACTTCTGCTCATCTCGGAAAACTTCTGCCTGAGCCTCCAAGGCCGCAGCCATTTTTTCAGATTCTTTTCGGGTTAACTTCAACTCTTCTCGTTGAGCGGCAAGCTCTTTTCCCTGAAGAAGAACAGTAACGATTATCCACAAGAACGCTAACGCGCCAGCAAAACCCGCCAGTGCGTCTCCGACTTCATTCGGGGACGCTTCAAGCAACCTAGCTATTTTGTTAGTACAGCCATTTTGATCGATACAGTGCTCAAATCCCGACACGAAGAACACGAATAAAATTATAGCTCCAGTTCCCCAGACACCCGCTTTGACATGGCTGTCCAGATCACAGAACCTCTGGCGCAAGGCTTGCGCTAGTCCATCCAATTTTATCGGAACAAAGAACGAATACACTAGAAGTGCCAGGAATGCATAAAAGGCAAGTTGCGCTGTCAACTCAGCAGAAAAGTGCATTCCATACCAATTCATCACCCCTGCCCCTCCAGATACCGCCGCTTGGCCTCTTCCTGCCGCCCGAAATCACGCACCATGTTTTCAATCGCCACCTCATCCGACTTGTCGGCATAGCGGAACTCAGAGTCGGCGTAGCGGTTGATCTCCTGCACCACCATGTCGACCGTGATCGGCACCCGCAGCTCTGCAATCATCGCGGATTTGGTCTCGTAATCCTTGAACAGGAACAGCTCCGGGTTCTCCATCCATTCATCAGGCAGTTCAAAATCCATCGCCCGGACCTTGACCGCATCGGTGATGTTCTTGATAGCGCGCCCGGTGAAGCGCTCATCCGCTTGCTGAATGGCCTTCAGATAGGTGCCCAGCTTGGCCAGATCATCCAGCGCGCCAATCTGGGCCTCCACCCGGCCAAACACCTCTGCCAGTCCCGGCTCCTGTGGGCGGTTATGCGCCTCAAAGGAGCGCGCGACCGCCTTCTTGATCTCCTGCGCACCGTACAGATCATGCTCGCCCAGCGGGATCGCATGGTTCTTGCCCATCAAGAGCGTCAGGATGTCGATGTAATCCTCCCGCGTCTGCGGCCCGTCCACCAGAAACCGTGCGCCGGCCCGCTGGCGCAGGGCGTCGTCCACATTCTCCGGGTAGTTGGAGAACATGCCAAAGGTGCAGTTGCCGCGCACCACGGTATTGGCGCCGGCAAAGGCCTCCATGAACACCGCGGTTACTTCCTGCTGGCCCGCGCTGGACTGCCGGTCGCCGCGTTTGCCCGCGATCTGGTCGATGTCGTCGATGGTGCCAAATCCGATCACGCCCGGATCAACCACATTCTGGATGAACGATTTGGCGTTCTGGCCAGATTTGCCCTGATAGCTGTCGATATTGTCGATACCGAAATTCTGATAGCGGAAGGCGTAGCCTGCGTTCTGGCAGTAGTCATGGATGAGGCCAGCCATCATCTGGATCAGCGTCGTCTTGCCGGTCCCCGGCTTGCCGTCCCCCATGAAAGTGAAGATGAAGCCGCCCATTTCCGCAAAAGGGTTCAGGCGGCGGTCAAAATCATAGGCCATCAGCATTTTGGCCAAACGCAAGGCCTGGTATTTGGCGATATGGTTGCCCACCACCTCATGTGGTTTCTTGAACGCCATCGTCAGAGTGGTGGATTTCGCCTTGGCCGCAGGCTCAAAGCCGCTGAGGGTCAGGTCATCGGCCTCCACCCGCCAGGCGGCGGCACAGAATGCCTCCAGCCGCGGGGCGTTTTGCGCACGCAGGGCCGCCTTCTCCATCAGCTGTTCAACATAACCCGCCGTTGCCGCAATCAGATGCACATCATCGGTGCCGTGCAGCGCCAGCTTCTGGTCCAGCTCCCACAGTACGCCATGCAGGGCCAGCGGCGCATTGTCCGTCAGCATCTCCTCCGCCTCGCCCACCTCGGCCTGTGCCTCGGACCCGTGCGGCGCCAGCAGATAGGCGGTGGCATTGGCAAACACATGCGCCGCAATCAGCGCCTCGGCAGCCAGCAGTTCGGTGAACTCCCCTTTGCGCGCCGCGTCCAGCGATCCTGACAGATTTGCCCGCTTCAGATCAGCAAGGCCCGATACATCCGCATAGGCCTCTCCCATTGCCAAGGAAATCGCCAGTGACCGGCGCAACACATGCTGCAATGTCGCCTGCAGGGGCGAGGTCAGCGGATCATCCTCATCCGCAGCCTCAATGCGGGCAATCAGATGCACACCATCGGGGCGCGCAGTGGACCGCGTCACCAGCCCCGGCGTGGTCGAACGAAAGCGCCGCCGCGAACCAATGCCAGAGGACCGCTTCGGCGCCTTGCCCTCGACCGCAGGCTTGGCAATGCGCGGAGTGTGGTCAAACCCCTCCAGCATCGCCGCCGCAGCCGCGTAATGCTTGCGGATATCCTCTTCCCGCAGCTCCATCTGATTGCCTGAAATGCTCATCTCACCCTCTCAATTCATCCCCTGCGACCTCAAATCCGGTCCGCGTCTTCTTCTGGCTAAAAATATCCCCGCCGGAGGCTCCCGCTCCCACGACACGCACAGGCGTCAATACCGCAGCACCTGCCCCGCTTCGCTCACCACAAACTTCTGCACATCGCCGAACCCCGGCGGGTTCAGCTCGGCCAGCACCTGAAACGGACGCTGCGGCAGGATGATGGCGCGCTGGGTGCGGGTTGCCCCGGTATCCGCGCCGCGGCCGCCAAAGGGGTCGAGCGCAAAAATCTCGCGCTCCACGGTGCCGAACCAGCCAGCGCGCTCCTCGCGCACGTTTTCGCTTTCCAGCTCTTCCAGCGTCCAGGCCAAGGCCCAGTCCTGACCGGCGGGCGCCTCGGCCTCTTCCAGCACCCGGTGCAATGGGCCGGACTGTTCCGTGTAAGCCGAAGAATACATCGGCCCCACGTGGTACCGCCGCAGGCTTTTGGGGTGAAGGTCGTCGAAATCCTCGTCAAACCCCTTGGCGATGGTCACCAACTTCAGCCCGGCCAAGGCCTGCGCCATCAGATGCGCCTGCACCTCAGGCCAGCGGCGTTCATCCTTGGGCAGCGCCACCTTGCCGCTGTCCTCCAGTTCCATCAAGTAGATCACTGGCAGGTTCACCTGGCTGTCATAGGCCGCCCAATGCAGCAGAAACCGCCGTCGCCGCTCGCCGATGTTCTTTAACCACTCGCAGACCGGGTCATTCTGGGTCCAGAACAGCTGCCCCTTCAAGAGTTCCTGATAATAAAGCCGTTGTGACAGCGCGAATTGCAGCTTTGACGGCACCGCCCGGTCCGAGATGATGGTGCGCACCATGTCGTCCTTCAGCTGTTCTTCGCTGGCCATATTGGCCAGGTGCCGCTCCGCCTGCTGGGCGTCGTTGGCCATGGTCATCAGCTCTGCTGCCACCGGGAAGCCGCTGTCACGCTTGTCCATCGCCAGGCTACCGAAGAAGCGGCCCGTGTCGCGCCCTGCCATCAGGTACTTCATCGAGAGCGCGCGGAAGGTGAAGTTCAGCCGCATCAGATAGGCGGTCAATACCTTCACATCAGATTTACTGAGCCGCCCCTCCGCCTGCATCGCCGCCGCCACCCGGGTCAGATGCCGGATGATGGTGTCGAACTTTTTGAAATACCGGCGCGAGGCGAAGGTATCGCTGAGGCCAGCGTGATCTTTGGCAGGATCGGTCATGCCAAACCTCCGGAGTGCGCAGCAGTCCGGATCGCGCCCGACCCGCCCCCCAGGGCGGGCGCGAACGCCCACCCTCGGGCCGGGCGCAATCCTATGTTGAGTTTCCTGAACATCTCAATTCCAATACTCTGTGACCCGGAATGTCTAATCATCGCACGCCTTAGAAAGATCCCAGGCAAAGACTGCAAATGTTCCAGCCACTGCTGCTAAAACCCAGCCTGCAAAAGGGCCGTCAACGGCGTAGTATAGAGCGGCTAAAGCTCCGAAAATGGCTGCCAACACGCTCCACCAGAACCAGTTTGGCGGGCTGGGGACATTCAGAAACTCCAGCCAATCCACACTCACCCCCCATACAGGTTCTTGTCGTGTTTCTCGACAATCGCCGCAAACCGGCGGGCAAAGCGTTCATCCGCCTTGGCCTTTTTCTCCAGCACGTCGCGGGCAAACACCATGTTGTCCTCATGGCTTTCCAGCATATCGGCCATCTTCTGGTTGGTCGCGGTGCCGATCGCCGCCATTGCGGTCTGAGCTTCCTTGTCGGTCTGCACGCCGATCTCGTTGATCCTATGCGCCACATCCTGCTGCTGCGCGGTCTTCAGCGATTTGGTCAGCGCGTCATACAGCACCACCCGCTGCGCCGTGTCCGTCTGCAGCTTGTTGATCAGCACCATCTGCGTCGCCGCCTGGTTCTGCAAGCTGTCGACCCAGGTCTTGCCCTTCTCGATGTAGCGCTCCAATGTCTGCGACTTGGCCAGCTTCACCTGCTCGTCCTGCACCATTGCGTTGTATTTCGCATTCAGATCCGCCAGCTCGGTCTCCAGCTTGGTACGTGCGGCGGCGTCCTGCTCGACTGAGATCTTGTTTTCCAGCTCGATGATCTGCGGGTCCAGCGCGGTGATTTCCGCCTTTACCGCTTCCAGCTCCTGCACCGTGAATTCGCGGTCATCCAACGTGGACGCCAGGTTTGCCTGCACCTTCTCGCGCTGTTCTTCCAGGGTTGCCAACTGGCCTTCTAGCAGCTTCACGATCACGTCCGATTTGGCAATCAGATCCTGCAGCTTGTCATCAATGCTGGCCGTGCGCATCCGCTCCTGACGCATCGAGTCCGATTTGCCCTTGGAGAAGAAGCCGACAAAGCTCTCCCAGCCGGTCTTGCTCCGCATCTCGTCGAAATCTTTCGAGAACGCCGCCGTCACATCGTCCAGCCCCATGATCAGCTCAGCGATGTTGGCGTTCATCACGTCGGTATGCGCGTGCACATCGTCCAGCGTGGCGTTTTCGATGTCGATGCTGGCATCCTCGCCCGCCTCGATCTTGCTGCGCGCAGCTTCGATGCGCGAGGTCAGCGCCTCAATCTTGGACTGCGACTCCCGGACCTTGTCCTGGCTTTCCGACACCATCTTTTCAAATTGGGACACACTCATCGCATCCGCTCCTTCCCTGTCAAATATCTGATCCTGATATGGAGATGTAAATTCGATTTACATCCCCTGAGGTGGTGCAATTCCACCTGTTTCAGATGCACTGTTGCAGACAGGCCTCACAAAGAAAAGCCCCGGAAAGTTCCCCCGGGGCTGCATCGCGGAAACAGGCTGTTTCACATGGTCTGCTGCTTGCCCAGCACCAGGAAAGTCATCATGCCAAAGGGCGGCAGGCTTTCCTGCTGCTCCACCTGCAGCCGGTCCTCCTGCAGCACCGTCTCCAGTGCAAAATCAGAGTGCCACCCGATCACATTGGCCAAGGGCGCCGAGAGCTTCTCCAGGGAAGCCCGCACCCCTTTGCCGCTCTTGAAGTGATTGGTGATCACCACCTTGCCGCCTGGTTTCAGAACCCGCGCGATCTCATGCATCACCTTTTCCGGATCCGGCACCACCGACAGCACATGCATCGCTGCAACCGTATCAAAGGAATTGTCCGGGAAATCCAGCTGCCGGGCATCCATCTGCCGCAGCGTCTCCACCTGGGCCAGATCCAGTTCCTGCACCTTGGCCGCGGCCTTTTTCAGCATGTCGTGGCTGAAATCGATGCCGGTCACCTGCAGATGCGGTGCGTAATGCTGCAAGGACAGCCCGGTGCCGACACCGACTTCCAGCACACTGCCTTGCCTGGAGTTAATAAAGCGAACCGCTCGACGGCGGCCAGAGCGCGTCACTGCGCCAAATGTCTTGTCATAAACCGGCGCCCAGCGCGCATAAGATTCTTCAACTGCCTTGATATCCAATTCGTCCCTCCCCGGACGTCTTGGGCTAGTCTTTTGGCTTTGAAACCAGCCCCCAAATCACCATAGCAACGTAGCCGAGGCAAAGCGCGACCAGCACAGTCCATGCATAGGTCAAGAGCGCCGCCGCCATGAAAGCAAAGCCCACAAGAAGATACTTAACATTCTCGCGGGAAATTTTAACCGCTTTCGGCGACCAAGTCGGGATATGGCTGATCATTGCCAGCCCCACCAGCACCATAATGAGACAAATCAGCAGCTCATGCAGGACCGGGTCGCTGCTGCCATAGGCAAATGAAGCAAACATCGGCAGCAGTGCGAGCAGCGCCCCGGCCGGCGAAGGAATACCCTCAAAGAATCCCTTGCGAAGATTTGGGCCCTCTTCCTCTGACTTGCTGCTGACATTGAACCGCGCCAGCCGCACCACACAGCAGACCGAAAAACCCAGAACCGAGATCCAGCCTACCCCATGCACGTCCTGCAAAGCCCAGAGATAGATCACCATCGGCGTCGCCACCCCGAAGTTCAGGAAATCGGCGAGCGAGTCGAGCTCGGCGCCCATCTTGCTTTCGCTATGCAGCGCCCGTGCCAGCCGCCCGTCCAGCCCATCCAGCACCGCCGCCAGCAGAATCAGCATCACCGCCAGCATGTAGTTGCCGTAAACCGCAGAGCGGATCGCCGACAGACCCGCACAGATCGCACCGATCGTCATCAGGTTCGGCATCAGCTGAATCAGAGCAAATTCTGATTTTTTCTTTTCTGGGGCATCATACATGGCGGTGGCTCTTTCTTCCTCGCGGGGCGCGCGATTGTGCGCTCTCAGCAAGAGGGTAACAAACAGGCGGGTCACGCCGTGGCGGAACATATGCCCCAAGACCCGTCGCGGCGCAACGCCTGCTGGGATCAGCCAGGCAGGACGTCCGGCAAGCGCAAGACTTGCAGAGCGGAAACTGCCCCACAGCCCGCCGGCATTTTCCCATCCTGGCCGGCACGGCACGCAGCCAAGCCCATGCCAAGGCAATCCCGGCCAAGGTAAAGCCGGGCGACGTCGTTTTGGATATCGGCGGCGATGCGGGCCTAGCTGCAAGGCCGGCGACGCGGACAGGGGGCACAAGCATGGCACCCCCTGAGTTTTTTACGTTCAGCCCGCCTGCAGGGCCGCCGCCCGTGCGGCGGAACGTCGTCCCGGAGCATCTTCGGGACACGTCTTATCCAACGACGTTGAACTCCGGCCCATAGGGATACTTGGTGATGTTTTCATTGCCGTCTTCGTGGATAATCAGGATGTCATGCTCGCGGTAGCCGCCGGCGCCGGGCTGGCCGTCGGCGATGGTCAGCATCGGCTCCATTGAGATCACCATGCCCGGCTCCAGCACTGTATCGATATCCTCGCGCAGCTCCAGCCCCGCCTCGCGGCCATAGTAATGCGACAACACGCCAAAGGAATGACCATAGCCGAAAGTCCGGTACTGCAGCAGGTCTCGCTCTTCAAAGAATGCGTTGATCTGATGGGTGATTTCCGCACAGCTTGCGTCCGGTTTCAGCAATGAGATGCCCAGCTCATGAGCCGCCACATTGGCCTCCCAGATGCGCAGGGACTCGGCGTCCACTTCCTTGACGAACATTGTCCGCTCCAGCGCGGTGTAATAGCCAGAGATCATCGGAAACGTGTTCAGCGACAGGATATCGCCGCGCTGCAAGCGGCGGCCCGTGACCGGGTTGTGGGCACCGTCAGTGTTGATCCCCGACTGGAACCAGACCCAGGTGTCGCGGTATTCGGCATCCGGAAAGCGCCTGGCGATTTCCAGTTCCATCGCATCGCGGCCGGCCATCGCCACGTCGATCTCGCGCGCGCCTTCCTTGACCGCATCGCGGATTGCAAAGCCGCCCACGTCTGCGACAGCCGCACCGGCGCGGATCATCTCCAGCTCTGCGGCGGATTTGCCCATCCGCTGGCGCATGGTCGGCTCATAAAGATCCACCAGCTGCGACGGTTTCAGAAAACCGTCCAGCTTGGCTTTTTGCAGCAGGGTCAGGTGGTCGCTTTCATAGCCAACCACCGTGCCTTCGCCGGAGACCGACTTGATTGCACGCCAGAAATTGTCGCGCTGCCAGTCGGTATAGGTGATGTTGTCGCAGAACGATCGGCGCCAGGGCTGGCCTGCGTCGATACCGGCCGAGATGGTCACAGCCTCGGTTGCTGTCACCACCATGCCGTAGGGGCGGCCAAAGGCGCAGTAGGTGAAGCCCGAGTAGTAGGAGATGTTGTGCATCGAGGTGAAGACAGCGGCGCTCACCCCGTTTTCAGCCATGATTTTGCGCAGACCGGCGATCCGCGCCTCGTATTCAGAGACCGCAAATTGCAGCGGTGCTTTCTCACCGTTGTGAAAACGGTACATTTCAGGACGTGCAGTCATATCAGACCCTTCCTTCTTACAAGAAAGGTCCCGGCGTTCAGGACAGTTTTGGAATGTGGGGGCTGGCATGTATTCCATGCGGCGACGCCATCGCCTGGCCCCTGAGGCAGAAGATGGCGCCAAACAGGGATTCTGGCAAGCCCGTTTTGGCAGGGGACTTACCCCGAAACGCCTGCTGCGGTCTCTGCCTGGTCTCAGTTCACGATCAGCGCAACCAGATCGCTGTCAGGGTCGGCCAGCGCGTCAATCACATTGAAATGATGCCTGCCAAAGGCAATGACATGATCCGCGTCCCAAGCCTCCGCCAGCCAGACCGCCTGATCCAGAAACGCGGGACGCTCCTCGCCGCCGACCCAGACGGTGACTTCGGCCGGGTAACGGTCCCGCATTTCCACCGGGCTTTCCGCCACGGCGGCGGCCGAATCCATCTTGAACTTCTGGTTCATCGACGTCCTTAGCAACGGCAAAAGATCGGCCAGCGGCGAAATCGGGAGCACCATCTTGATCCGCTCACCCACCGCAGCGGGCAGCAAGCTTTTGTCCAGCATCCGGGCCACCAGATGGCCGCCTGCCGAATGGCCTGCCAGGGCAATCGGACCGTCCACCTCAGCCGCAATCTGTCCTACTGCCGCAGCGATCTGACGGGTGATTTCTGCAATCCGGACGTCGGGGCAAAGGTCATAGGAGGGCATCGCCACTGCCCAGCCATGGGTAATCGCACCGCGCGCCAGATGCGACCAGGAGCTTTTGTCGAAGGCCTGCCAATAGCCGCCATGCACAAAGATAAGCACCCCCTTGGGCGTGCCCTCGGGCAGGAACAGATCAAAGGCCTGCCGGGCACCGGTGCCGTATGGGATATCCAGCCGGGCGCGTTCATGCAGGCTATTGCGGAAATCCTCTGCCGATGCTGCCCAGCGCGGCGGAAAGGCATCTGCGTTTTCTATATAGGCCCCGTTGGCATAGGCATCGTCCAATTCCATGCCCAATCTCCCCTGTTCTTATTGTTGGCTGACACCTGACAGTCTGGCACAGCGCATGTCAAATTGCTTGGGTCAAATTCCCGCTATAGATTTGATCAAATCCTGGACTCATCAATCTTTCTGGACATATCTAGGCACAGCTGCTTTGCATTCCACAACAAAACACCCCGGAGGCCCGCCATGCTTGATGCAACCACTGACCTGAAATCCCTGCTCAAGGACCCCAGCCTGCTGGAAACCCGCGGCTATATCGGCGGCCAGTTTGTCGAGGGCGAGGATACCTTTGATGTGACCAATCCGGCGCGCGGCGACGTGATTGCCCAGGTGGCCGACATCAGCCGCGCCCAGGTTGCCGGCGCCATCGCCCAGGCAGAAGCCGCGCAAAAGGAATGGGCCAAGTGGACCGGCAAGGAGCGCGCTGTCGTCCTGCGCAAATGGTTCGACCTGATGATGGCAAACCAGGAAGACCTGGCGGTGATTCTGACTGCCGAGATGGGCAAGCCATTGGCAGAAGCGCGCGGCGAGATCGGCTATGGCGCCTCTTTCATCGAATTCTTTGCCGAAGAAGCCAAACGGATTTACGGCGAAACCATCCCCGGCCACCAGCGCGACAAACGCATCACCGTGCTGAAGCAGCCCATTGGGGTTGCCGCCTCGATCACGCCGTGGAATTTCCCCAACGCAATGATCACCCGCAAGGCTGGCCCGGCGCTGGCAGCCGGCTGCGCCTTTGTCGCCCGCCCTGCGGAACTGACACCACTGTCGGCCACCGCGCTGGCGGTTCTGGCCGACCGCGCAGGCATCCCGGCCGGCGTCTTCAGCGTCGTGCCCTCGTCCAATGCCTCGGAGACCGGCAAGGAGTTCTGCGAAAACAACGCTGTGCGCAAGCTGACCTTCACCGGCTCGACCGAGGTTGGCCGCATCCTGATGCGTCAGGCTGCGGACACCGTGATGAAATGCTCGATGGAACTGGGCGGCAACGCGCCGTTCATCGTGTTTGACGACGCCGATCTGGATGCCGCTGTAGAGGGCGCCATCATGTGCAAGTTCCGCAACAACGGCCAGACCTGTGTCTGCGCCAATCGGATCTATGTGCAGGCCGGCGTCTATGATGCCTTTGCCGAAAAACTGAAGGCCGCCATTGCCGCCATGAAAGTTGGCGACGGGCTGGAGGAGGGCGTCCAGTTCGGCCCGCTGATCAACAGCAAGGCCGTGGTCAAGGTGCAGGACCATATTGCCGACGCCAAAGCCAAGGGCGCAGAAGTCATTCTGGGCGGCAACCCGTCGGAACTGGGCGGCACTTTCTTTGAGCCGACCATTGTCACCGGCGCCACCCAGGACATGGCTTTTGCCACCGACGAAACCTTTGGCCCGCTCGCTCCGCTGTTCAAATTCGAAGACGAGGACGAGGTGATCGCGCTGGCCAATGACACTATCTTTGGCCTGGCATCCTATTTCTATGCCAAGGATCTGAGCCGCGTGTACAAGGTCGCCGAGGCGCTGGAATACGGGATTGTCGGGGTGAACACTGGCATCATCTCCACCGAAGTGGCCCCGTTTGGCGGCGTCAAACAGTCCGGCCTGGGCCGCGAAGGCAGCCATCACGGCATCGAAGACTATCTGGAGATGAAATACATCTGCATGTCGGTCTGATCCGGCGCGGCTGGCCTTTAGTGCCGTGTCATCGTGCCTGCCACCAGGCTGATGGCACGGCTCCAGGCAGCTTCTGTCTCAGGGTCCAGATCCGCCCCCAGAATATCGCGCAAAGCGGCAATCAGTGACCGCTTTGCCGCCTCGGTCTCCCGCGCGCCCAGACCCAGATGCGCATGTGTTCCAAGAAGCTGCGTCGCCAGTTCCCCCAGCGCTTGCCGGTCATCCAGATTTTTGACACAGGCCGCCACCATGGCTGTCAGCATCGATTTCTGCTTTACAAAATCATTCCGAAACAGGCGGCGCGCTTCTGGAAGGCGGGTGTAGAGATGGACATAAAACCGCTCAGCCAGATCTGCCTTGCGGGCAAATATTCCTGCAAAACTTTGCTGAACCGACTGGATATCCTGAGGTCTCATAACCTTGCCCCTGCAACTCATCGGCGGCTCGGGTGCAGGTCCGCGTCTGCAATGGCAGCCCTGCTCCGATGCCGGAAAACACCCCGATAGTGCTGCCAAAAAGCTAAGACTTTCCTGCCTGCGCCCCTTGGGAACAAAAAGACCCCCCGGCAGAACCGGGGGGCACGTGCACTCAAACCTTGCCGAGGGGGATCAGTTGACCGCTTTGGCCTCGATCTCGGCCCGGTTCGAGCGGGAGGAGGAGATTTCGATCCGGCGCGGTTTCAGCGCCTCCGGCACCTCGCGGTGCAGATCGATATGCAACATGCCGTTTTCATGGGCCGCACCGGTCACCCGGACATGGTCGGCCAGTGTAAAACGGCGTTCAAAGGCACGGGTGGCAATGCCGCGGTGCAGGAAGGTGCCGGTTTCGCCCTCCTCGGCCTTCCGTGCGGAAACGAGCAATGCGTTTTCCCGCACCTCGACGTTCAAATCTTCGTCAGAAAAACCGGCAACAGCAATTGAAATACGGTAGCTGTCGGCGTCGGTCTTTTCGATATTGTAGGGCGGGTAGCTGGGCTGGGCAGCATCAGCGCTGAGCGCCCGGTCCATCAGGCTGGCAATCTGGTCAAAACCGATTGTGGCGCGGTGCAGCGGTGCAAAATCAAAGGTACGCATATATCTCATCCTCATAACTGAGCGATTTCAGGGGGCCTTCCCTGCAGGGACAGGCTGGGTGTTCCGGACCCCATTCAGCGGCAGCCCGGATAGTCCTGAGATAAGAACGTGAAACGCACCTTCAAGAGGCCATCACTCACCTGCGCGCACAAATTTTGCACCACCTGCCGACCCGCCGCCACCGGCCCGGATCCGCTTGATCCGCCGGTCCGGCGCCGCCACCGAATTTCGACGCAGCTGAGCCTTCAGCTCCGCCACCCGCTGCGGCAGTTTCATGCCAAAGGCCACTTGCTTGCCGCCATAGCTGCCGCCGCCGGATACCAGTGACAATATCCGCCCGCGCCCGCCCACTTGCGAAAACACAGGCGCCCCGGAGGAACCGAAAGTGACATTGCAGTCAATCATCAGCACGTCTCTGTACTCGCTCATCAGGCTGCACTGGCGCTGGCGTGACAGCGCTTCGTCCCGGCCTTTGCCATAGGAGGTTACAGAGATGGCGCCGCCGTACTCCTCGCCTGAATGCAACGCAAAGGCATCCGCCTGACCGCTGAGAATTGGCTCTGCCAGACGGACCAGTGCGACATCATGGCGGATGTTTTCCATATTCAGGCGGCGGCGCGGGTCATAGCCGGGGTGGGCCGCGATCTGCAGCGCCTGGCGGTCGGCAACCGCGATCCCATCGCGCAGCCCGGCCCGGAACCTGATCTGCTCTGCCGGTCGCAATCCGCCGTCATTGCTGTAAACACAATGCGCCGCCGTCAGCACCAGTTCCGGTGCAATCAGCGTGCCGGTGCAATAGCCCTGACCGTTCAGCTCCAGCCGCCCGACGGCCTCCCAGCCGAACAGGTCATCGCGATCTGTCAGGCGGCGCAGCCCGGTGTTCTGGGCCGCAGCACTTCCGGCACAGGCCAGGGCCGCGAGCCCCAGTATCAGCGCGCGCCAGGTCATTGCGATATGAATTTGGCACCAGAGGAGCCGCGCCCCTCGCCAACCTTCACCCGACCGACGCCAGGCGGCAGCAGTCCACCAGTGGCAACCCCCGTCAACTGCGCCTGCAGCAAAGTCAACTCCTCAGCCAGCGCTGAGCCCAGAGAGACCCTCTCGCCGCGCACCTCGGCTTTGGCCGAAATCACCGAAACAATCCGAGGAACCTCCCCTTCAAAAGAAAATACAGGCGCACCGGAAGAGCCGAAATCCACATCGCATGACATCACCAGCACCCCTTGCTGACGTGCCATCACCGCGCACACTTCCTGCAGGGACGGTGCTTCGGAGCGATCGTGGGCGTAAGAGACAACACCGATTTTCGCTCCTTTTCGCGGGCGCTCATCCGTCTCAAACGGCGTGACTGTCGTGTTACGGATCGGACGCTGCAGCTGCAGCAGGGCCAAGTCGTTGCGCACCCTGCCCGTGGAAAGGTCGCTGCCATAGACATAGGTCGGATGCTGCACAGCGCGTCGCACACTGCGGTAAGCCGAGGCGCGCCCGTTGCGCCAGCCGGCCAGAAACTCGATGGTTGCCGGATCGATTTGCTCACCGGTCTGGCTGTCGTAAAGGCAATGCGCGGCCGTCAGCACCAGATCCGGTGCAATCAGGGCGCCGGTGCAGACCCCCTCGCCGTTCACATCCAGCCGTCCGACCGCCTCCCACTGGCGCCCGGCATCCAGCGTATCCATGCGCTGAAGACCGCTGTCCTGCGCCATCGCTGCAACCGGCAATAGGGCCGCTAGCGCTGCCAGTATCCACTGCCTCACATTTGTCTCCTGTTATCCACCGGCTGGGAGATTATTGATCTGTTCAGGCGAAATTACGGCAAGCCTGCGGTGAATGCAGCCCAATTCTTTTCGACCGCACCCTCAGCGCAGTACCGGCACCTGCGGCGCCTGTTTCCCCGGCGCGGTCAGTGCAGGCGGCTGCGGGCCGCCGGTGGCCCAGTCCAGCAGTTCCACCGTATGCACAATCGGTAAGGCGGTGCCTGAGCCGATCTGCATCATGCAGCCAATGTTGCCCGCAGCAATCAGATCCGGCTGTTTGGCCTCCAGTGTCTTTACCTTGCGTGTCTTCAGCTGGGCAGAGATGTCCGGCTGCATCAGGTTGTAAGTACCGGCAGACCCGCAGCAAAGATGGCTGTCGGCAGGTTCCACCACCTTAAAACCCGCCCGTTTCAGCAGGGTTTTGGGGTGGGTCTTGACCTGCTGGCCGTGCTGCAGCGAACAGGCCGCATGATAGGCCACCGTCAGCCCATTGTCCGCACCTTCCGGCAGCTCCAGCTGCATCAACAGTTCCGAGATATCCATCGCGATTGCAGACACCCGCGCGGCATCCGCTGCCAGGGGATCCTGGCGGAACATATGCCCGTAGTCCTTGACCGTGGTGCCACAGCCGGACGTGTTGATGACAATCGCATCCAGCCCCTGCCCATCCATCTCTGCCGCCCAGGCGAAGATGTTCCTGGCAGCCGTCGCATGGCTTTCTGCCTCACGTCCCATGTGGTGGGTCAACGCCCCGCAACAGCCTGCGCCCTTGGCCACCACCACCTCGCAGCCGAGCCGGGTCAGCAGGCGGATGGTCGCGTCATTGATATCCGTATTCAGTGCCTTCTGCGCACAGCCAGTCATCAGGGCCACCCGCTTCTTTTGCGGCTGAGCAGGCGCAAAGCTTTGCGGATCGTCATTGCGGCTGACCGGCGGGATGGATTTGGGCACCATATCCAACATCGCTCTGAGCCGCGCATCAGGCACCAGCTGCCTGAAGGGCCGCGCCAGTTTCGCGCCCAGCAGCGCCAGCCGGAACCGGGTTGGATACGGCAGGATCCGGGCCAAGAGCCAGCGCAAGGCACGGTCGCTCCAGGGCCGGTCATAGTGTTTCTCGATATAGGCGCGGGCGTGATCCACCAGATGCATGTAATGCACACCCGAGGGACAGGTGGTCATGCAGGCAAGGCAACTGAGGCAGCGGTCGATATGCTTGACGGTTTTGGCGTCCGGCACCCGCTCATTTTCCAGCATATCCTTGATCAGATAGATCCGGCCGCGCGGACTGTCGAGTTCATCGCCCAGCACCTGATAGGTCGGACATGTGGCAGTGCAGAACCCGCAATGCACGCAAGAGCGCAGGATCTCGTTGGCGCGTTTGGTACCCGGGTCCTGCAGTTGCGTTTCTGTGAAGGTGGTTTGCATCAGATTACCTCAGAACTTCTTCCCAAAAGACCAGCAGCGCGGCTCCCAGCGGAATGCTGACGGCAAGAAAGAAAACGAAACGGAATATTCTGGCTCCCCTGCTGCCGACAGCCGGCCAGGCTATCCGCGTCAGATGAAACAGACAGGCAGCGGCCCCGCCCCCGGCTGCAGATGCATAGAGAAAGGCCCGAAAGCCCTTGGCCATGGCATTCCCGGCAGCGTCACTGCCAGTCACGGGCGGCAGCATCTGATGCGCAGCCCAGATGGCAGCAGCCGCCGCCAGCCCCAGAAACACCCCTGCCCGCGCTTGCGGGACCAGCGCCAAAACTGCAAAGACTGGCACACCGGCCAGAAATAGCGCAATAAGGTCCATGTCCTATCCCATCAGTCCCGGATTGAGGATGCCCCGAGGATCAAACCCGCGTCGCAGCTTTTCGGAAAGTGCCGCCAGCGGGCCGGGCTGCGGCTGAAACACCCCCAATCGGGCCCGTGTCTCGGCGTTCGCGCGTACTAAAGTGGCGTGGCCGGGCACCTCTGCCAGTTTCTGCCGGAAATCCACCCCCTCCGGCACCAGGCTCCAGATCAGCCCTCCACCCCAATCAACAACATGCTCGAATTCCCCCTGCCCGGTCACCTTGACCATATCCGTCGGTTTGACCGAAGTCCGCCACACATCACCAGCCGTTCCATGAAACGGTTTGGCGTCGCGCAAAGACCGCCAAACCTGCGTGTTGCGTTCCGCCTCAATCATCTGTTCGTCAGGCCTCAAGTCTGCAAAGAGTTTCCGCAACGCCTTCAGCCGGTCTTTTACCGAGTCTTCAAACCCCTCCACCCGAATAACTGTTTTTGATTTTGTACCGGACACCGGTGGCAGCCGACCCGCGCCAGTGACGTCGTATGGCGATTTCAAAGCCTCGCAAAACACTTTCAAAGCTGCCGTCCACCCAAGCCCGTGCCAGACCAGCGTACCACTGCACTCAGGTTCAGGCAGCACCTTCAGCGACACGTCCGTCAGCACCCCCAACGTGCCATGGGCGCCGCACATCAGCTTTACCAGATCATAACCGGTCACATTCTTCATCACCCGGCCGCCGTTCTTAACGGCCTGTCCGGAACCATCCACAAAGCGCACCCCCAGCAGGTGGTCGCGGGCCGCGCCGGCCTGAATGCGCCGAGGGCCGGACACATTGGCTGCAATCACCCCGCCAATGGTCGGCTCGCCATCGGCGCCCAACAGCCCGCGGTGGTCCATCGGCTCAAAGGCCAGTCGCTGGTTTTCCGCCGCCAGCAGCTTGTCCACCTCTGTCAGCGGCGTTCCGGATTTCACCACCAGCGTCAGCGCTCCGGGTTCATAAAGTTCAATCCCCGACAGCCCGGCGGTGCTCAGCACGGCCCCGCCGACGCCCAGCCCGCGGGTTCCGCCGCCCTGGATGCACAGCGGCCCCCGTGCACCCAAAATGATGTCGGCCAGCTCGGCCTCGTTCCCTGGTGTCAGCATCTTCATCTTTCCCGAAATACTCTGGGGTTTGGGGCAAAGCCCCAATCACTCTGCAGCCAGCACTACGCCACGGCGGCTCGCTGTCACCGAAAGCGGGAACACCTTGGCCGGGTTCAACAGCCACTTGGGGTCAAACACATCCTTGACCTTCAGCTGGGCCTCCAGGTCCGCCGCGTCATACTGATGCAACATCAGGTCACGTTTCTCGACCCCCACACCGTGCTCGCCGGTCAGACAGCCACCCGCCTCAACACACAGCTTCAGAATCTCCGCCCCAAAGGCCTCGCAGGTCTCCAGATCGCCGGGCCTGTTGGCATCAAACAGGATCAAAGGGTGCATATTGCCGTCGCCCGCGTGAAAGACATTGGCCACATCCAGCCCGAACTCCTTGCTCATCTCGCCGATCCGGCGCAGTACAAACGGCAATGAGGTCACCGGTATGGTGCCGTCCAGGCACATGTAGTCGTTGATCTGTCCCATGGCGCCAAAGGCCGACTTGCGGCCCAGCCAGATGCGGGCTGCCTCATCCGCATCACCGGCTTCGCGCAACTCGACCGGGTTGTGCGCGCGGGCAATCTCCGTGATCAGGCCCAGCTGATGTTCGATTTCCGCCTCGCTGCCCTCAACCTCTATGATCAGCAGCGCCTCGCACATCGGGTAGCCCGCCTTGGCAAAGGCTTCGCAGGCCTGGATACAAGGGCGGTCCATAAATTCAATGGCCACCGGCAGCACACCTGCCTTGATGATGTCGCTGACACAGGCACCGGCGACCTCGTTGCTGTCATAACCGATCAGCACCGGGCGTGCGCCCTCCGGCTTGCGCAGGATACGCAGGGTGGCCTCGGTCACCACCCCCAGCTGCCCTTCGCTGCCGCAGATTATCCCCAGCAGATCCAGACCGCCTGCATCCAGATGCGCGCCGCCGATCTCCACCACAGAGCCATCCATCATCACCATGGTCACGCCCAATAGATTGTTTGTGGTCACCCCGTATTTCAGGCAATGCGCCCCGCCGGAATTCATCGCGATATTGCCAGCAATGGCACAGGCCAGCTGCGAGGACGGGTCAGGCGCATAGAAGAAATCCTCTTCCTCCACGGCGCCGGAAACACTCAGATTGGTGCGTCCGGTCTGCACCCGAATGACACGGTTTTCATAATCGGTTTCAAGAACTTCATTCATCCGCGCCACGCCCAGAATGACGCAATCCGCCGTCGGCAGCGCCCCGCCCGCCAGCGAGGTACCGGCCCCGCGCGGCACCACCGGCACGCCTTCCTCATGGCAGATGCGCAGCACGTCCGACACTTCCTGCGTGCTGCGCGGCAGCACCGCCAGCAGTGGCGGGCATCTGTAAGCCGTGAGCGCATCACATTCATAAGCGCGTGTTTCTGCCGCGTCCTGAATCACCGCATCAGACGGCAGAACAGCCAGCAGCCGTGCAGCCAGCGCCGACTTGCGGGCCAGAATGGCAGGATTCGGGGATGGCATCTCCATCAGGCTCTCCTCTTTGGTAAAATTATATTACCAATTTTTCCAATCTGGCAAGAGACGGTTTGCCGCGCTAGGGTCAGGCCATGATTTGGCTCGACCGACTGTCCCTGTTTTCCCTTTTTGATCTCGCAGCCCTGACCCTGCTGATTTCCACCTGGATGTGGATCGGTTGGCGGATCGAGACCCCGCCTGCAGGCAAGCCATCGGTGTCCTGGCTGATGGCGGATTTCCGGCGCGACTGGATGAAGCAAATGGTGGGGCGCGATCCGCGGATCTTTGATGCGCAGCTCATTGGCAATATGCGGCAGGGCACAGCCTTTTTCGCGTCAACCTCGATGATTGCCATCGGCGGCGGCCTCGCGCTCATCGGCAATACAGAGCAGCTGGCGGGGGTTGCTCAGGACCTGATCCAGGACAGCGCTCCCGCCTTTGTCTGGGAGGTGAAAATCCTGGTGGTTCTGCTGTTCCTGTCCAATGCGTTCCTGAAATACGTCTGGGCCCACCGGCTGTTCGGCTATTGCTCGGTGCTGATGGCAGCGGTGCCGAACGATCCAGGCGACGCGCTGTCTTATCCGCGTGCGGCACAGGCCGCCGAGATCAGCATCACCGCCGCGCGCAGTTTCAACCGCGGTATGCGCGCAACCTATTTTGCATTGGCTGCGGTGGCCTGGCTGGCCGGCGCCGCAGCATTGGGCGGCGCAGTTCTGGTGACCTTCGCGGTGCTCTACCGGCGCGAGTTCGCCTCGCACTCCCGCACCATCCTTTTGCGCATCCCGCCTGCCAGCAAAGGGGACACGGTTTCGTGACTGCCTTTTGGCTTTTCCATGGATAAGGTGCCTTTGTGAAACATCTGCTTCTCACCCTCGCACTCACCACCGCGGCCCTTCCTGCCCAGGCCGAAGAACCGGTGATCGAAAACGCCACCGCTCGCCAATCCGGCGAACACTGGACGTTCAGTGTGACCCTGTCACACCCTGATACCGGATGGGAGCATTACGCCGACGGCTGGCGGGTTCTGGACATGGGCGGCAATGAATTGGGCCTGCGCGTATTGGCGCATCCCCATGAACACGAACAGCCTTTCACCCGGTCCCTGAGCGGCGTGAAGATCCCTGCAGGCACAAGCCAAGTGCACATCCAGGCCCGTTGCCAGGTCGATGGCTGGGGCGAGACACTCTACACTCTCATCCTGCCCTGATTTCATCTTTCCAAAAATACTTAATCCTGCCGTCCGACAGGCGGCTATGCCGCCGAGAGGGCAGCATGCGCCGCAAGGCGCACTCAAACCCGGTGATAGGGGCTTCCGGCCAGAATGGTCGCAGCACGGTAGATCTGCTCTGCCAACATCACCCGCACCAGCATATGCGGCCACACCATCTTGCCGAATGAGATCGAGAAATCAGCCTCTGCCCGGAGCGATGGATCTATTCCGTCCGCGCCTCCGATGATCAGCGCCAGATCCTGGCGGCCGCTGTCGCGCCAGCCTGCCAGCTTGTCTGCGAAATCAGGTGAGGAGATCACCTTGCCGCGCTCATCCAATGTGCAGATCACCGCCCCTTTGGGCAACGCCTTGCGCAGCAGTGCAGCCTCGGCTGCCATGCCGCCGTTTTTCTTGTCCTCGATCTCAACCACCCGCGCGGGCCCAAGGCCCAGCGCCCGGCCGCTGCGGTCAAAGCGGGTCAGATAATCATCAATAAGGGATTTTTCCGGGCCAGAGCGCAGACGCCCGGCCGCACAGATATGCAGACGCATGAAAATTCCGAAGCAATCCGGCCCGCACCCATCGCGCGGGCCTGCATCAATTCAATCGCAGCCCAGACCGCAGGTCAGCCTTCGGCTGCGGGGGTCTCTGCAGCGCCGGCGGGCATCCACATTTTCTCGAGCTGATAAAACTCGCGCACTTCCGGGCGGAAGAGGTGGACGATAACATCGCCGGAGTCGATCAACACCCAGTCACCGGCACCTTTGCCTTCGGTCTTGCAGATGATGCCGTAATCTTGTTTCAGGCGGTCCATCAGCTTTTCCGACATGGCGGCGACCTGACGGGTCGAACGGCCGGACGCGATGACCATATAGTCGCCGATCTCAGTCTTGCCGCGCAGGTCGATCTGCACAACATCTTCGGCTTTGTCATCGCTGAGTGAGGAGAGAATCCGCTCCAGCAGCTGTTCGCTGGTGGGTTGGGACCGGGCGGCCATCACGGCTGCCCCATGAGCAGCGGCATCTGCCGCTTGAGGTACGGGTGACAGGACATAGTCCTCCTTACAACGCGCCGCCACGCCCCGGCGCCGGGCCTGTTAATAATGTAGCAACCAGGAGGTAAATTTTCAATGAAACCCCATCCTGACGACGCAAGCTCTGTGCTTTATCCGCCATTGTCCGCGGGTGCAACCCTTACCGGCAACGGGTCGTTCAGCATCCTGACTTCACGTTGCGGGAAGGGAATGGAGATGCCTTCAGCCTGGAACGCATCCCACAACGCCAAAAAGACAGCGCCGCGAATATTGGTGAGGCCGCCGGTAGGGTCGTCGATCCAGATCCGCAGCACGTAGTCCACGCTGCTGTCACCGAATCCGGTGACATGGCACACAGGCTTCTTGCCCGCAGACGTCAGCACCCGGGCAACCGCAGAGGCAGCCTCAATCGCAATCTTGCGCACCTTGTGCGGATCATCGCCGTAGCCGGTACCGAACCGCAAATCGAGCCGCACGTATTTGTCGGAATGGGACCAGTTCACCACCTGCGAGGTGATCAGATCCTCGTTGGGAATCAGATATTCGCGCCCGTCACGGGTCACAACAGAAACATAGCGGGCGCCCAGCGCGTTGATCCAGCCGAAGGTGTCGCCCAGCGAAATCACATCCCCCGGCTTGATCGATTTGTCCAGCAGGATGATCAGGCCGGACACCAGATTGGACACCACTTTTTGCAGCCCAAATCCCAAGCCGACACCAATCGCGCCAGACAGCACTGCCAGGCCTGTCAGATCAATGCCGATCGCCTTCAGCCCAATGAAGAATGCTCCGCCGAACAGCAGAATCTGCGCCAGCTTGGCGCCCAGAACCTGCATTGATGGCGAAATGTCCGGATTGCTGCGAATGCGGTTCCCCGCCGCCGAGGAAATGACCCGTGCCAGCGTCAGCATCACTCCCAGAATGACAACTGCCTGGACCACCAGAAACAGGGAGATCCTGAGATCGCCGAAACTGATGGCAATACTGTCCAGCAGATGCACCGCATCTTGGGTAATGCCCAGAATACGCAGAGTAATCCAGGTCCAGGCACCGTATTTCACCAGGTTGCGCAGCAGCGGATTGCCAACCAATCGGGTGGCCAGCGCCACGATCAGCCAGGCCAGCGACAGGTTGGCAATGACCACAAGCAGCCGCGAGCGGCTGGGCCATGTCGCCTCCTGCATGATCAGGACCACTGTCCAGATCAGCAGCACAAACAGAATGCCCCGTATCCGCTTGTGCAGCACCAGACCTGCCCGGATCCTCCAGCGCGGCCAGCCTTCCCGCGACCGCAGCCAATTGTGAAAGACCTTCTGAAGCGGCCGCGCAACAAGCGCCGCCAGCACAAACACCGCCAGCACGATCCCGGCCTGATAGGCGTTCCAGGGTCTCAGCAGCAGCTCAGCCCCCTCGTTGACCAATGCCCAAAGCCGCTGGCCTATTTCCAGCGCCCCGGCGGTGCTTTCTGCTATCGCGTCCCTGGGTAGTTTCTGCTCTTCCGGCTCCATTACGCCCCCGTTTTTTAACAGTGTGCCGCCCTGCCCGGTTTCGATCAAGCCGCCTTGGCAATATCGCCAGCAGCAGGTCAGTTTGCTATGCTGCGCGAAAACCGGAGGGGCAAATGGCTGAAACTGTCACGCAACCGCTGTGGATGCGCATTCTGATGTTTCTGGTGCCGGGGATATTTGTCCTGTTCGGCTTGATTGCCTTTCTCGACAACTGGCGGTTTGTGCGCCACGCTGAACCTGCCGAAGCCGAAATCCTGTCGGTCCGCTATGTCCACGGAACCCGCACCGACACTGTCACCAAACGCACGGTTGACGACGGCGACTATTACCCGACTGTCCGCTACCAGGATGCAGCCGGTGACTGGTGGCAGGCTGAAACTTTCTTGCCGGTTTTCTTCACGCCCGAAGTCGGCCAGACATTCGAGATCCTCTATCACAAGGAGCATCGCGGCTGGGTGCAGGAACGGCACGGGTTCTTCACCACCTGGATGATGCCGCTGATCATGACCGGCCTGGGCATCGTCGGCGCCTTTGGCATGCGCTTTGCCCTGCGCTCGATGTCGCGCGCCGACGCCAGGCGGCAGGCCAAGAAACAGGGCGGCGCCTGATCGCTGGCCACCCCAGGGGCGCGACGCCTGCCGCCAGAGACGGCGCACCTGCCTGCACAGTTGCGGAATGCATCCTTTGAAACCCGGGCGGAGAGCTGAGAACGAATCTTGATTGCCGGCCCGCCGGGATGTATCTGACAGCCATGACCCTCGTATTGGCGCAAAAGATCGAACTGCAAGACCGCGCGCGGCTGCGCGAACGGTTCTTTGGCGCCGCCCGCACGGTCCTGGCGCGCCTATAAGGTGCCTGCCCAGCCCAAAGCCAGCACATCTAATACATATCGGGAGTGGACCCATGTCCCCCAAAACACTCTATGACAAGATCTGGGATGCGCATGTTGCGCATGAAGCAGAGGACGGCACCAGCCTGCTCTATATCGACCGCCACCTGGTCCACGAAGTGACCAGCCCGCAGGCTTTCGAAGGCCTGCGCATGACCGGCCGCAAGGTGCATGCGCCCGACAAGACCATCGCGGTGCCGGACCATAACGTCCCCACCACACTCGACCGCGCCGACCCGGCCACTATGACCAAGGAAAGCCGTATCCAGGTTGAGGCGCTCGACAAGAACGCCCGCGAATTCGGCGTGCACTATTACCCGGTATCCGACGTCCGTCAGGGCATCGTGCATATCGTCGGCCCGGAAAACGGCTGGACCCTGCCCGGCATGACCGTGGTCTGCGGTGACAGCCACACCGCGACCCATGGTGCGTTTGGCGCATTGGCGCATGGCATCGGCACCTCTGAGGTAGAGCACGTGCTGGCCACCCAGACGCTGATCCAGAAGAAGTCCAAGAACATGAAGGTCGAAGTGACCGGCAAGCTGCGCCCGGGCGTCACCCCCAAGGACGTGACCCTGGCGATCATCGGCGAGACCGGCACCGGCGGCGGCACCGGCTATGTCATCGAGTATTGCGGCGAAGTGTTCCGCGACATGTCGATGGAAGGCCGCATGACCGTCTGCAACATGGCGATCGAAGGCGGCGCGCGCGCGGGTCTGGTGGCACCGGATGAAACCACGTTTGAATATGTGAAGGGCCGCACCCACGCGCCGAAAGGCGCCCAGTGGGAAGCCGCGCTGAACTGGTGGAAGACCCTCTTCACCGATGAAGGCGCCCATTTCGACAAGGTCGTCACCATCCGCGGCGAAGACATCGAGCCGGTTGTGACCTGGGGCACCTCGCCCGAGGACGTTCTGCCGATCACCGGTGTGGTTCCGGCGCCCGAAGATTTCGAAGGCGGCAAGGTCGAAGCGGCCCGCCGCTCGCTGGATTACATGGGTCTGACCCCGGGCCAGAAGCTGACCGACATCGAGATCGATACCGTCTTCATCGGCTCCTGCACCAACGGCCGCATCGAAGACATGCGCGCCGTGGCCGACGTAGTGAAGGGTAAGAAGATCAAGGATGGCATGCGCGCCATGATCGTTCCGGGCTCTGGCCTGGTGCGGGCGCAGGCCGAGGAAGAAGGCCTGGCCGCGATCTTTGAGGAAGCCGGTTTCGAGTGGCGCCTTGCCGGCTGCTCCATGTGTCTGGCGATGAACCCCGACCAATTGTCCGAAGGCGAACGTTGCGCTGCCACCTCGAACCGCAACTTCGAGGGGCGTCAAGGCTACAAGGGCCGCACCCACCTGGTGTCGCCTGCCATGGCCGCTGCCGCCGCGCTGACCGGCAAGCTGACGGATGTGCGCGAGCTGATCTGAGCCAAGGAGGCCTTCGATGCCGTCCAGCCCTTCCCTTCCCGCAGTCGCAAGCCTGTGGATCGGTGACAGCCTGAACTGGCTGCACGAACTGTCCTTGGCCAGTTTCGTGCAGCGCGGCCACGAGGTTGTGCTGTTCCACACCGGGCCTGCGGCGCCGCCGGTTCCGTCAGGTGTCCGCACCTGCCCTGCAGCCGAAATCTGGGACCCCGCCTTGGCAGGGCATGGGGAGGCGCCGCCCTCAATGCTGTCGGATCTGTTCCGCCTTTATCTGCTGAAACAGACGGACATGATCTGGATCGACACGGATATGCTCTGCTGCCGGCCGCTGCCGGCTGCGGATTATTACGTCGGCTATGAGCCGACGCGGTCGATCAACGGCGCGGTTCTGCGGTTGCCAAAAGAGTCCGCAACACTGAACCACCTGCTGGACTGGTTCGAAGACCCCGAATTTGTGCCTCCGTGGCTTCACCGCCGCCTCCGCAAGGACGTGGAAGCCGCGCCGCCCGGCAAACGGCTGCTGACAGCCTTTGAGCTGCAGCGCCCATCGCTTGGCCCAAGGGCACTGGACTACACGCTGAACCTGACCGGCGAGGTCGAACATGTGCGCGAACCGGATGTGTTCTATCCAATCCGCGGGGTTCTGACCGACGTGCTATTCAGTGGCAGCTGCCAGGAAGATGGCTGGCGAACGGAAAACACTCTGGCCGTACATCTCTACGCATCCATGGTGCGTCGCTACCACAAGATGCACCGGCCCGAAAAACACAGCTTCATCGCGCGCCACGCGCAGGAGATCGGCTTTGATCTCAGCGGTTTGAAGCACCAGAAACAAGGAAATGAGTAATGGAAAAGTTCCAGAAACTGCAGGGTATTGCAGCCCCGATGCCGCTGGTGAACATCGACACCGACATGATCATCCCCAAAGTGTTCCTGAAATCCATTCAGCGCACCGGTTTTGGGAAAAACCTGTTCGACGAGATGCGCTATAACCGCGACGGCACCGAGATCGAGGATTTCGTGCTGAACAAGCCGCAGTACCGCGACGCAGAGATCCTGATTGCCGGCGACAACTTCGGCTGCGGCTCCTCGCGCGAGCATGCACCGTGGGCGATTGCCGACTTTGGCATCAAATGCATCGTGTCCACGTCTTTTGCCGACATCTTCTTCAACAACAGCTTCAAGAACGGCATCCTGCCGATCGTGCTGCCGCAGGAGCAGGTCAACATTCTGATGGCAGACGCGGAAAAAGGCGCCAATGCGCGTATGACCGTGGATCTGGAAACACAGGAGATCACCACTTCTGATGGTGAAGTGATCCCGTTCGAAGTGGATGCCTTCAAGAAGCACTGCCTGCTGAACGGTCTCGACGACATCGGCCTGACCATGGAAAAAGCCGACTCGATCAAGGCCTTCGAAGCAAAGGCTGCCCAAGAGCGCCCCTGGGTCTGATCTTTCTGGCTCCGCAGACACACATGAAGGCCGCCCTCTCCGGGCGGCTTTTCTTTTCCGCCAGATTCGCGCCGCATTTCTGCCGCAATTGTATATGCGCTACCACCTTGTAGCCCCGCCACAGCCGGCCACAGCATCTGGTAGGCCAGCCGCCAACTCCCTCAATTTCAATCAGAACTCTGATGCAATCCCGCACCAGTACTGCCGGGAAAGTGCGCCCGCGCCTGTATCAGCCCCTTGAGCGGAAAGCTGCCTGCCGGCCACAATGGGGCAAAATTGAGGCAGAGCGCTCCGGACCGTTAACCGGGGGGCTTCAAATCCGGAAATCAGAGGCACAATGCCCATGCCGGTTTGAAGGGAAAAGAAACGTGTTTGCACGCATCACAGGCGCGGCGTTCCGCGGCATACTGGTGGCCATGCTGTTTGCGATGCCGACGCTGATTCTTCCGGCATCGGCCACCCAGTCGCCCGAGATCATCTTGTTCGTTGCGCTGTTGGGCTCGGCCTTGGCCATCAGCGAATATGCGTCAAGCTTTCCCAGCTTCGTCGAATTCCGCAATGCACCGCCGATCAACCGGATGCGCTTTGCTGCGGCTGCGGCGGCGGTGGGCAGTCTAAGCCTGCTGGCAGCGCATCCACTGGCGCCGACCGGGCTGACCGCCCTGGTGGCGCGTCTGGGCGGCTGGCTTGGCGGCCAGCTCGACTTTGCCTATTCGCCCGTACAGATGACTGTGCTGATGATGCCGCCACAGGTACCGGAGACAGTGGTGCTTATGGTGCGCGATGCTGCCGGGCTGGTCAGTGCAATTGCCGCAATTGCGATCATCGTCTTTGCACTGGCGATCCGGGTTGGCCATTGGCCGGTGGGCAGCGGCGCATTCAATGTCTGGGTGAACCTGCCACTGTTTGACCCAACCACTGGCGGCGATGTGGTGCAGCGCCTGCAGCGGGATGGCCGTATCAATATCGCAGGCGGAGTCCTTCTGCCTTTTGCCATGCCTGCCGCGGCCAAACTGGCGCCGGGGCTGGTGGATCTGGGCCTGTTGGCCGCGCCGCATATGCTCATCTGGGTGATCAGCGCCTGGGCGCTGGTGCCTGCTTCGATGATCATGCGGGGCATGGCCATGCTGCGAATTGCCGGGCTGATCGCGCAGAAACGGCGTGCCGCCTATGCCGCCCCTGAAGAGGTCTTGCAAACCGCATGAGGCAGCTGGCAGCCAGCGTCCTTTTTTTGGTCCTTGCCGCTGCTGCGGTCCGTGCAGACACCCTGCGCATCGCCACCTTCAACACTGAGCTGTCCCGTAGCGGCCCTGGCTTGCTGCTGCGCGATATCAAGCGCGGCAGCGACCCCCAAGTCGCCGCCGTCGCGGATGTTATTGCGGGCGCGCAACCAGATGTGCTGGCGCTGCAAGGCATTGACTGGGATTATGAGGGCCGGACGCTGGCGGCGCTTGCCGCCCAGCTGGCCGATCTTGGCCTCCACTACCCTTACCGCCTGGCACTGCAGCCCAACACCGGCCTGCCCCCCCCAAGCTTGGTGGATTTGGACGGTGACGGCAAAGCTGGCGGGCCGCGGGACAATCAGGGATACGGCCGTTTCCGCGGCCAGGGCGGCATGGCTGTTCTGTCGCGCCTGCCTATTGCTGCCACAGAGGTTCGCGACTTCTCTGCACTGTTGTGGACAGACTTGCCCGGCGCCCTGCTGCCGATACACCCTGACGGCAGCCCCTTCCCCACTGCCGCAGCTCAGTCGGTTCAGCGCCTGTCCTCTACAGCCCATTGGCTGGTGCCGCTGGAGCTGCCGGACGGTGGCAGGCTGACTCTTTTGACCTTTCATGCCACGCCCCCTCTGTTCGACGGCCCGGAAGACCGCAACGGCCGGCGCAATCACGACGAAATCCGCATGTGGCAGCTGCTGCTGGATGGTCAGCTGGGGCCTGTTCCCGACCATCCATTTGTCATTGCCGGTGATGCCAACCTTGACCCGGAACGCGGCAAAGGCCGACGCGAGGCGATCCGTGCGCTGCTGTCCGACCCGCGCCTCCAGGATCCGGGCCCGGACAGCCCGGCAGGCGGTACTGCAACCGTCGCGTGGCAGTCAGCTGGCCAGATGCGGGTGGACTATGTGCTGCCCTCCGCCGGGCTCACTGTCACCGCCAGCGGCGTTGTTTGGCCGGAGGCCCCGGACGCGCCTGCAGCGGTCGCCAGCCGCCACCGGCTGGTCTGGGTCGATTTGCTGCTGAACTAACCTTCCCCTGCACGACCCGCCCCTCTTCAATCTCCTTTATTTCCAAGGGGTGTTATTGACCCTGCGCCGCTGTCCAGCTACGCCCTTGCCAGCTGTTTTTTGGAGGATCCCCATGCCCAACCCATCGATTCTGATTCTGCCCGGCGACGGGATCGGCCCCGAAGTCATGACCGAGGTGCGCAAGATCATCACCTGGTTCGGCGGCAAGCGCGGCCTGCAGTTCGATGTGAGCGAGGATCTGGTCGGCGGCGCGGCCTATGACAAGCACGGCAAGCCGCTGGCGGATGAGACCATGGCAAAGGCACAGGAAGCGGACGCAGTGCTGCTGGGCGCCGTGGGCGGGCCTGCCTATGACGACCTGGATTTCTCGGTGAAACCCGAACGCGGCCTGCTGCGCCTGCGCAAGGAGATGGACCTTTTTTCGAACCTGCGCCCGGCCCAGTGCTTTGACGCGTTGGCGGATTTCTCCTCGCTGAAGAAGGACATCGTCGCCGGTCTCGACATCATGATCGTGCGCGAGCTGACATCCGGCGTCTACTTTGGCGAGCCGCGTGGCATCTTCGAAGAAGGCAACGAGCGCGTCGGCATCAACACCCAGCGTTATACCGAAAGCGAGATCGAGCGCGCAGCCCGCTCCGCATTTGAGCTGGCGATGCGCCGGGGCAAGAAGGTCTGCTCGATGGAGAAGGCCAATGTGATGGAATCCGGCATCCTGTGGCGCGAGGTTGTGACCCGCGTTTCTGCCGATTACCCGGAAGTCGCGCTGTCGCATATGTACGCCGACAACGGCGCCATGCAGCTGGTGCGCGCCCCCAAGCAGTTCGACGTCATCCTGACCGACAACCTGTTCGGGGACATCCTGTCCGACTGCGCCGCAATGCTGACCGGGTCCTTGGGCATGCTGCCCTCTGCCTCGCTGGGCGCACCGATGGAAAACGGCCGCCCCAAGGCGCTCTATGAACCCGTGCACGGCTCTGCCCCGGACATCGCAGGCCAGGGCAAGGCCAACCCGATCGCCTGCATCCTGAGCTTTGCCATGGCGCTGCGCTACAGCTTTGACCAGGGCGCCGAAGCCGACCGGCTGGAAGCTGCGGTCGAGAAGGTTCTGGCCGATGGCGTACGCACTGCAGACCTGCTGGCCAGCGCAGGCGTAGAGCCTGTCTCCACCAGCCAGATGGGCGACGCTGTGATTGCCGCACTGGACGCAAGTATCTGATTTTCCTCTGTTAATCGGAAAGACTGCAAAGCCCCGCCCGGCCGCCGGCGCGGGGCTTTTTTGCGGCGCTTAGGCAGCTGCAGAGGGGGCAGAAAAGAAATCCTGAAAACCGCATCTTTCTGAGAAATCGCCCTTGTCAAACCCCGCGCCCTGAGCTATTTCGCCCACCACGGTCGGAGTGTAGCTCAGCCTGGTAGAGCACTGTCTTCGGGAGGCAGGGGTCGGAGGTTCGAATCCTCTCACTCCGACCAATTTATTGATTAAGATCAATAAATTAAAAGCCAGGGCGCAGAGTTACCTCTGTGTTCAGCGTGCAAGAGTTGCACACTAGACTTCTCCCAATACGCCTCTTGTACCATTGCCCTCCAGAACCGCAGCATGCTGGGCTCTACGTACGCATTCTTTCTTCGAGAGAAGCAAGGACAATAGCCAACACCTGCTTCCCACTGCTCAAATGGTTAGCACCGGCCAATACACCGAAAAAAACGGAAGGTTAGCGTCTGCTTGAAGTGTAAAAACTTCTGACAACGCAATGCAGAATGACATTTCGCCTTTCATGCCAATTCCTTGATGCGATATCCAGCCAGTGCACCCTGCCTAAAAGTAGACGATCCTCCAAGTACAGACTTAGGCTTAGTACAGATGGCATCTGGAACATCGTGTGGCGCGACCCAGAAAGCAGAAAGCGCATTCAAAAGAGTGGCAGCACGCGCACTGAGGGTGTCACGGCAAGAAGGCTGTCACTGTTTCTTTCAATTGGTACGTTCGATGCCCCGATTGACGGTCGGATCGACTTCCTGCTGGACTTGTACCTTCATCACCTAAAGCGCAATTTCGCGATCAAGGCCTCGGTGCCATAGGAAACAAAAGTGGCTCGCCTAAAGAGCTTTCTAGGACCGGTAGACTGGCAGGAATTTTCGCAGTTGAGCGTCGGGAACCACATCGCTTCTGCGAGAATCTTGATGGACCTGCGCCGTTTTCGTTTCGGTGTATAACTCATGTTTGGCAGCGAGTTTTTCGAAAGCCACGGGTGATTTCCAGCGGATGGCCAACCGTCGCCCCGGCTTCCCCTTGTCTCAGGGCAAATGCAATCAGTTCGTCGCCGAATCGTTTCTTCAGCATCGGTACATTCCCTCTCTGGCCAGAATGTACCCAGGAATTCCCATTCCCTTTGGACCAGTTTCAGGGGGCAGGACCGCCCGGACATACCAAGATTGACAGCACAGTCAGATATCTTGGCGTCGAACTTGAGGATGCGCTGAGCGTCGCCGGGCAAATCGACATTTGAACCATGTTGGCAGGCCCCACTTGCCGTTCGCCAATTGGAACCAGACCTACATTCGTGCTGCAGCGGTGGTTTGAAACAAACCCAGTTCAAGAATTTCTGCGCCTCGACGAAACCTCTCTCTTTCACAGATTTTCTCGACCTTCGAATCGATGGCCGGATCGCCGTTGCTGGGTAAAATCAAAAAAATTTGATTGTTTGGTCAAAAAATGCTTCACTGCCGAAAAATGGGAGGGAACAATGAAAAATGCTTCACTAACAAGAAGAGCCGTGCTTGCGGTTTTCTTTGCTTGCGCGAGCTTGCTGAGCGCAGGTGCTGCCGTTGCCGAAAAGATCAAGGTTGCAGCAATCTATACGCTGCCCGTCGAGCAGCAATGGATCAGCCGGATCCACAAAGCTCTGAACGCCGCAGCCGAGCGTGGCGATATCGACTATGTGTTCTCGGAAAATGTGGCCAATACCGACTATGAGCGGGTGATGCGCGAATATGCCGAACAGGGGCAGAAGCTGATCGTTGGTGAAGTGTTCGGACTTGAGCGCGCGGCGCGCAAGGTTGCAAAAGACTACCCTGAAACCGCCTTTCTGATGGGATCTTCCTTTGGGCCGGTTGCGCCGAACTTCTCGGTGTTCGACAACTGGATCCACGAGCCGTCCTACCTGTCCGGCATGGTTGCGGGTGCCGCGACGGAGTCGAATGTGATCGGCATGGTCGGGGGATATGCCATTCCCGAGGTGAACCGCCTGATGCATGCTTTTATGGATGGTGCGCGCGAAGTGAACCCGGATGTGAAATTCATCGTGAACTTCATCGACAGCTGGTATGATCCGCCAAAGGCCAAGGAAAGCGCATTTGCGATGATGGATGCGGGCGCGGACGTGATGTACGCTGAACGCTTTGGCGTATCCGACGCAGCCGTTGAACGCGGCGTGAAGGCGGTGGGCAACGTCATCGATACATCGGGCGACTATCCGGGCACGATCATGGCTTCGGCCCTTTGGCACATGGAGGCAACCATCGACAAGGCAGTTGCCAATGTGGCAGGCGGCAGCTTTGACGCTGCGGATTATGGCCAATACAGTTTCATGGCCTATGGTGGCGGTTCACTGGTAATGGACGAAAGCCTTGTATCTGCTGAAACCGCGGCCGCTGTGAAGGCGCGTGAAGCCGAAATTCTGGATGGGCTGTTCCGTGTGAACGTGAACGATGCCCGCCCGGTTTCAGACAACTGATGGCAGAAGGGTCGGCATTTGCGCCGACCCTGTTTCCCATGACAAATTCCACGGTTCTAAGGCTCAACGGGCTGAGCAAACGTTTCGGCCCGGTTGTGGCAAATGACGACGTCAGCCTGACGCTGGCCAAAGGCGAAGTGCTTGCGCTGCTGGGTGAAAACGGCGCTGGCAAGACCACACTGATGAACATGCTGTTCGGCCACTACCTGCCGGACGCTGGCAGTGTCGAAGTGGCGGATGAAAACGGCGTGCTGCAGTCCCTGCCGCTGGGCCATCCGCAGGCGGCGCTGGCGGCCGGTGTGGGCATGGTGCATCAGCATTTTGCCCTGGCCGAGAACATCAATGCGCTGGACAACATCACATTGGGATCAGAGCCCTTGCTGGCGCTGCGGCGCAACCGGCAGGCTGCGCGGTCCAAGATCGAGGGGATCATCGAGCGCAGCGGCTTGAAGGCACCGCTGAACACGCCCGTTGGCAGGCTTTCGGTTGGCGAACGCCAGCGCGTGGAGATCCTGAAGGCGCTTTATCGCGACGCCCGGATACTGGTGCTGGACGAACCCACGGCGGTGCTGACGCCGCAGGAAGCAGACACGCTGTTTGAAAACATCAAAGCAATGACGCGGGAGGGTCTCTCGGTCATCTTCATCAGTCACAAACTGCGGGAGGTTCTGGCGTTCTCGGACCGGATCGCAGTGCTGCGGCACGGTCGGAAGGTCGGCGAGATGGCCACCGCGGATGCCGATGAGAAGGCAATCGCACGGATGATGGTCGGCGCGGATACGCCCAAGGTTGCCCGCACAGAAATGGCGCCGGGCGGGCCAGTCTTGAACCTGACGGAGGTTTCCGTCGCTGGACGTTCCAAGCGCGATACGCTGAAAGGCGTTGATCTCACGGTGCGCGCGCATGAGATCCTGGGCATTGCCGGGATTTCCGGCAACGGGCAAAGCGCGCTGGCCAATGTGATTTCCGGCCTGGCGGCGCCCAGTGCAGGGCATGTTCAGGTTGACGGCATTGAGGTTGCGAAACCCAGCCCGGCTGCCATGGTGAAGGCAGGTATCGGGCGCATCCCCGAGGACCGTCATCACGAAGGCATCGTTGGCGCCATGAGTGTCGCCGAGAACATGGTGATCGAACGGCTGGATGATCCCGAGGTGCAATCCCGCGGATTACTGCGCCGCGATGCCATTCGCGACAATGCAGAGCGGCTGACACAGGCCTATGACGTGCGCGGGCCGGGTGTTGCGGCGTCCTCTAGGCTGCTGTCCGGCGGCAATATCCAGAAGCTGATCCTGGCGCGGGTGTTTGAGCGCGCGCCCCGGCTGATCCTGGCCAACCAGCCGACACGCGGCCTGGACATGGGGGCCGCAGCTGAGGTGGGGCGGCGCCTGCTGGAAGCGCGGGAGCGCGGCGCGGGCGTGGTCCTGATTTCAGAGGACCTTGACGAAATCCTGGGTCTTGCCGACCGCATCATGGTGATCCGCGACGGCAACCTGGTAGAGGCAGGCAGCCACGACCGAGAAAAGATCGGGCTGATGATGGCAGGAGAACCCGCATGATCCGCATTGAACCGCGCGAGAACCCGTCCCGCGCCTTTGCTGTTGGGATTCCCATCCTGTCCGCTGTAATTTCTCTGGCCCTTGCCGCCATTCCCCTGCTGGCCGCCGGAGCCAACCCGATCACCGCCTATGGCGAGATGATCAGGGGCGTTTTCGGTTCTGTCTTTGCCCTGTCCGAGATGCTGACCCGTGCCACGCCGCTGATCTTCACAGGTCTTGCTGCTGCCTTGGCTTTTCGTGCCAAGCTGTGGAACATCGGGGCTGAGGGGCAGCTGTACCTTGGCGCCATGGCGGTTGTTGCCATCGGATCGGGATACCTGGACGCCCCGGGCTTTGTGCTGCTGCCGCTGATTATTCTGCTGGGCGCTGGCGCCGGTGCCGCAGGTATGATGGCGCCGACCTATTTGAAGGTCCGCTTCGGCGCTGACGAGGTTGTGACGACGCTCTTGTTGAACTTCATCATCCTGATCTTCCTTCAGATGATGCTGGAAGGTCCGTTGCAGGACCCCATGGGGCTGGGCTGGCCGCAATCGGCACCGGTTCTGGATCAGGGCATGCTGCCGCCGCTGATGGAGCGTATGCGGGTGCATTCCGGGTTGATCATTGCACTTGTGTTGGCAGGGATTGCTCAGTTCATGCTGGCACGGTCCGTCTGGGGCTTCAAGCTGCGGGCAGTCGGGGAAAACGCCGCCGCTGCCCGCCATGCGGGGATCAATGTGAACCGGTCGCTGTTCGGGGTGGCCGCGATCTCTGGCGCTTTGGCCGGGCTGGCGGGTGTCAGCGAAGTTGCGGGGCTGAAAGGGTATCTGACTTCGGATCTGTCGCCGGGTTTTGGCTACACCGGCATTGTCGTGGCGATGCTGGCCGGGCTGTCACCCGTAGGTGTGGTGGTTGCTGCCTTGTTCATTGCCTCAGTGTTTGTGGGCGCCGACAGTATGAGCCGGGCGATGGGCGTGTCGTCCTTTCTGGCGGACCTCGTTGTCTCGATGTCACTGCTGTGCGTTCTGGTCGGCGGCTTTCTGGCGAAATACCGTATTCTACGCACCAAGGAAGTCGCATCATGATGGATCTTCTGAACATTCTCCTGAGCGAAAGCTTCTGGGCAGCTTCCTTACGTATTGCCACGCCACTGATTTTTGGCGTGTTGGGTGCCCTGATCTGCGAACGAGCAGGCATTCTGAACCTCGGGATCGAGGGGATTTTTGTTGTTGGCGCCATGTGCGGCTGGATGGCGGTCTGGCTGGGGGCCGGTCTGTGGGGCGGCGTTCTTGCCGCGGCGGCGGCGGGAGCGCTGTTTGGACTGCTGCATGCGGTGCTGACGGTTCCCCTGGGGCTTTCACAGCATGTGTCCGGACTGGGGATTACCCTGTTTGCCACATCTGTCAGCTACTTCACCTACCGCACCGCCTTGCCCGATGTGTCCTCGCCGCCGCGGATCGAACCGTTCAGGGCTCTGGACATTCCGCTGCTGTCGGATCTGCCGTTTCTGGGACCGGTGCTGTTCCAGCAGACCGCGCTCACCTGGCTCGCGCTGCTGATGGTGGCCCTGGTCTGGTATGTCATGAACCGCACGGCTCTGGGTGTGGCAATCCAGGCGGTCGGAGACAATCCTGACAGCGTCGACGCGCAGGGGCTGTCGGTCTACGGCCTGCGTATCGGGGCGATTGTTGCCGGGTCAGCATTGATGGCGCTTGGCGGCGCCTTCCTGACCATGAGCGCCTTTGACGCCTTTTTCTTTGGCATGGTGAACGGTCGCGGATGGGTCTGTATCGCGCTGGTGATCTTTGCCAGCTGGCGGCCTGGCAAGGCATTGTTCGGCGCCTTGCTGTTCGGGGCGTTCGATGCGCTGCAGGTGCGCCTGCAGACGGAAATGGGTGCGCTGGTGCCCGGTCAGGTCTTCCTGATGGCCCCCTATATCCTGTCAATCATCGCGCTTGTCATCGCAGCCCGTTCTGCCGACTATCCGCGTGCGCTGCTGACCCCCTGGTTCAAGGGCCAGCGCTAACAATCCGCTTTGGGAAGGAGAACCTGATGTTTGACCTGATTGTCAGAAACGCCAGCCTGACGGACGGGCAAACGGGTGTCGATATCGCCTGCAAGGATGGCAGGATCGCCGCTGTCGAAGCCTCCATTACCGCTGAGGCCAAGGAGGTGATCGAGGCAGAGGGCTATCTGGTCACTCCACCATTTGTGGACCCGCATTTCCACATGGATGCAACGCTCTCGCTTGGCACGCCACGGATGAATGTGTCCGGCACGCTGCTGGAGGGCATCGCCCTGTGGGGAGAGCTGAAGCCGGTCCAGACAGTGGACGACATCATCGAGCGCGCGCTGCGCTACTGCGACTTGGCGGTTGCCAAGGGCATCGGCGCAATCCGCAGCCATGTGGATACCTGCGATGATGAGCTGAAGGGCGTTCAGGCGTTGCTGGAAGTGCGTGAAAAGGTGAAGGACTATCTGGATCTGCAGCTGGTTGCCTTCCCTCAGGACGGTGTGCTGCGTGATCCCACAGCAATGGCGAACACCATCCGGGCCTTGGATATGGGAGTGGATGTCGTCGGCGGCATCCCCCATTTCGAACGCACCATGGCGGATGGCGCCGAAAGCGTCCGTCAACTGTGCAAAATCGCGGCAGACCGTGGCCTGATGGTGGATATGCACTGTGACGAAAGCGACGATCCCCACAGCCGCCACATCGAAACCTTGGCCTATGAGACCCAGCGCCTGGGTTTGCAGGGCCGTGTGGCCGGATCACATCTGACTTCAATGCATTCCATGGACAATTACTATGTGTCCAAACTGATCCCTCTGATCGCCGAAGCCGGAGTTCACGCAATCCCGAACCCGCTGATCAATATCATGCTGCAGGGCCGTCACGACACCTATCCTAAACGCCGCGGACAGACGCGGGTTCGCGAGTTGCGCGATGCGGGGATTGCGGTTGGCTTCGGGTCCGATTGCGTAATGGACCCTTGGTATTCGCTGGGCAAGGCGGACATGCTGGACGTGGCTTTCATGGGGTTGCATGTGGGGCAACTTTCGAGCCGTGATGATATGAGCTGGTGCTTTGACGCCGTAACAGAGAATTCCGCGCGGATCATGGGATTGCAGGGATACGGGGTCGCAAAGGGGAAAGACGCGAATTTCGTGTTGCTGCAGGCGCAGGACAAGATAGACGCCATACGCTTGCGGGCGCATAGGATAGCTGTCATTCGTGCGGGACAAGTGGTTTCCCGGTCTACACAAGTGGTGCATGAGATCACCAAACCAGGTGAGGCCGCTCGGGTTCTCAATGAAACGCAGATCGTGGATGGAATGAAGAACTGACCTGCGCCGGTTGGTAAGGGATGACAGCTTCGTCCGGCGCCTGGCCTGTCGCGCCATTTGGCTGCGAAAGCACGATTTCAGTTTGCTGCAAGTCAACGTCCACGAACGATTGGTACGGCGACATGCGCTGCATCGTGGCAATGAATACGGGCGCCTTTTTCTGGCCGACAGAGGCTGAACTGTTCTGAAGACAGGGCAAACCGACACACTCTGCGCGCCGCCGCCGGGTCTCCATTCCTGTCGGCGAACGGACCGCCTTAATCGGACTTCATCGCTGTGCGTTTCAGCTGTTTCCACAGCACATCCAGCGTCTTCTTGCAGTCACGCGGATCGCGGTACAGGCGGATTTCCAGATCAGTGGCCAGCCGTTCATCTACAATCGCAAACCGGCCCGCGTTGATTTCCTGGCGGCACAGGCTCAACGGCAGCCAGCCCATGCCGAACCCTTCCTGAATCATCGCCTTGACACTATTGGCCAGCGCGTTCTGGTTGACGATAAACACCTTTTGGTCAGGTAGCAGCCGCGTCAGGGCAAATTCCTGCACCGAACGCAGCGCAGATACAGCACCATAAGAAAGCAAAGGCACCGCGTCTTTGCTGCCGGGTTTGAAAGCAAACTCCGGAGCCCCATCCGTGGTGGTGCGCGAGACCGGCACATAGCGGTCCGTGGACAGCGTCAGATACTCGAAGTTGGCGACTTCCAATGGCCCCAGAAAGTCCATCGAAGGGTGCCAATACGTCAGGATCACGTCGCAGTACCCCTGCTGCAGCGCACTGACGAACTGATCAGCTGCCCAGGACGTGGAGTTCAGGTCGGTATCCACCCCACCCTCGCTGGCCAGGGGCGCAATCAGGGTCTTGTAATGGGTCATATACAGCGACTGCGATGCAGCGAAGCGGATCACGTTTTCAGCCGCCGCATCAATGGTCTGGCAGCGTTCGATGGTTTCCTCGTAGGTGCGCAGCATGATGCGCGACTGTGACAGGAACACCTCCCCTGCCGGGGTCAGTGTCAGCGGCAGCGTTTCACGGTTGATCAGCCGCACACCGATATCATTCTCCAGCGCCCGGATGCGGCGGGAGAAGGCCGGCTGGCTGACATTCCGTTCTTCAGCCGCGCGCGAGAAATTCTTGCACGCGACCAGGGCCTCGAAATCTTTGAGCCAGATGATGTCCAACTGAGCGTCCTGCCTTAACCGGCAGCCACTGCTTCCAGCCTGTCTTCTTCGACAGCGTGGCACGCAACTGTGCTGCCGTCGGGCTGGTGAATGGCTTTGGGCTTTTCACTTTTGCATCGTGTGTCCGCAAAAGCGCAGCGGCTTTGGAACGGGCAGCCTTGCGGCAGGTTGATCGGCGTCGGAATCTCACCTTTGAGGCGGATATGGTTCGGCCGGTCGTCCTTCAGTTGCGGCACTGCGGACAGCAAGGCCCGAGTATAGGGGTGTTTGGGGTTGGAGAACAATGTCTGCGTGTCTGCCACCTCACAAACCGACCCAAGGTAAAGCACTGCAACGCGGGTGCCGAAATGCTCCACCACGCTCAGATCGTGGGTGATGAACAGATAGGTAAGGCCGCGGCTTTCCTTGGCCTCCAGCATCAGGTTCAGCACCTGCGCCTGGATTGAGACATCCAGGGCGCTGATCGGCTCATCCGCGATGATGAACTCTGGGTCCACAGTCAAGGCGCGGGCAATGGCGATCCGCTGGCGCTGGCCGCCGGAGAATTCATGCGGGTAGCGTTTCGCCCAGCTGGGATCGACGCCAACCGACATCATCACCTCAGTCACCTTGTCGCGCACCTCGCCCGCCGAGACGCCGGGATTGTGATGGCGCACCGGTTCTTCCAGCGCCTGCCGGATGGTCATACGCGGGTTGAGCGAGGCGTAGGGATTCTGGAAGATCATCTGGATCTTCTTGCGCAGGGGCTGCATGCCAGCGCGCGACAGGTTGTCGATACGCTGGCCGCCATAGCGGATCTCGCCAGCTGATGGGGTCAGCAGCCCTGCCACCAGCCGCGCCACGGTGGATTTGCCGCAGCCGGATTCACCCACGATGCACAACGCCTCGCCCTTGCGGGCTTCCAGCGAAATATTGTTCACCGCATGGACTGAACGGCTTTCGCGTACGATCCTGCCTTGCTTGAATTTCAACGTTTCGAGAAAGCCCTGATCAAGGTCGAACCGTTTTTCCAGGTTCTGGATCTCCAGCAATGGGCGGTCTGTGTTTGCGTCACTCATGCCTGGGCCTCCTGACGGTCTTCATCGCTGTTCAGGCGCTGCACCTCGTGGCAGGCCACCTCAACCTTGCCGTAATGCTCGGTTTCGGGCACCCGGCTGCGGCAAAAGTCGGTTGCATATTTGCAGCGCGGGTTGAAAGCACAGCCGGCAGGAATGCTGACCAGCCCTGGCATGTTGCCCGGGATCTGCTTCAGCCGCTGGCCTGGCAGGGTCTGCTGCGGCAGCGCATTTATCAGCCCCTGAGTATAGGGGTGCTGCGGATCATTGATGATCTCGCGGGTGCGCCCGGATTCAATGATCCGGCCGGCATACATCACCAGCGTGCGTTCGGTCATCTGGCTGACCACACCCAGGTCGTGGGTGATCAAGATCAACCCCACCTGATTGGACTGGCACAGCTCCAGCATCAGCTCCATGATGTCTGCCTGAATAGTCACATCCAGCGCAGTGGTCGGCTCATCGGCGATGATCAGTTGCGGGTCCAAAAGCAGCGCAATCGCAATGATGATCCGCTGGCGCATACCGCCAGACAGCTCGTGCGGATACTGCTCCAACCGCTCTTCCGGCGACGGGATATAGACTTCACGCAGCTTGACGATGGCAATCTGGCGCGCCTCTTCGCGGCTCAGCTTGCGATGCGCCATCAGGGTTTCGATCATCTGCTGGCCGATGGTCAGGACCGGGTTCAGCGTCACCATCGGGTCCTGAAAGATCATCGCCATCCGGTTGCCGCGCAGATTGCGCAGCTTCTTGTTGTTCATCTGAACAACATCTTCGCCATCAAACAGGATCTTGCCGCTGTCGATATAGCCCGGGCGGCTCAGCAGGTTCATCAGCGAGAACCCGGTGATCGACTTACCCGCGCCGCTTTCGCCGACGATGCCAAGGCGTTCGCCCTTGGCCAGATCAAAGGAGATGCCGTTGAGGGCAGTAACCGTCTGGTCGCGCATGGCGAATTTGACGGTGAGGTCGCGAACGGAAAGTAGGCTCATCGCGTTACCCCTTGTAAAGTTTCGGGTTCAGGACGTCGCGCATCCAGTCGCCCAGCAGGTTGATGACAAGGACCAGCACCACCAGCACCACCCCCGGAATGGCGGTGATCCACCAGCTGCCGGAAAAGATGTAGTCGAAGCCGGAGGAGATCAGCGAGCCCAGCGACGGCTGGCTTGGCGGCATGCCCAGCCCCAGGAAGCTGAGCGACGCCTCGGAGATGATCGCATTGGCGACCTGCACAGTGGAGATCACAAAGATCGGCGACAATGAGTTCGGCAGGATATGCCGCACCATGATCCGCATTGGACCAAAGCCAAGCACGCGGGCGCTGTCGACATATTCCTTCTTCTTCTCGGCCAGAACGGTGGCGCGCACGGTGCGGGCATATTGCGGCCATTCCGCCACCCCGATCACGGCGATCAGGAACACCACCGCATATTTGTTGAAGGTGTCCGTGCCGAACATCGCCTGGGTCACGGCCAGAAAGATGATCGCCACCATCAATGTCGAGAACGACAGCTGTATGTCCGCAAGCCGCATCAGGAGACTGTCCAGCCGACCGCCGACATACCCGGCGATCAGGCCGATGGAAATGCCCAGGAATGCCTGCAGTGCCACAGCGCAGATACCGATCAGCAGCGACAGGCGGGTGCCATAAAGGATCGTCGACCACAGATCCCGGCCCTGGTCGTCAGTACCCAGAATAAACCCCGGCAACGACCCGTTGATCCAAGCGGGCGGATATTCGGAATTCATGATATCGATCTGCGCCGGATCATAGGGATCGTAAGGCGCAATAAGCGGCGCCAGAAAGGAAGCCACGGCTATCAGCAGGAATACAATCATGCTGACCACGGCCACCGGGTTGCGGCGGAAACTGTAGCCCATGTTGGAATTCCAGGCTCTGGACCAGCGGGAAGGCTCAGATTTCGGGTTCAGCGTTTCAGTGCTCATGCGCCCATCCTCGCGATGTTTACGGTCGGGTTCACCAACCCGTAGATCAGGTCAACGATGGTGTTGGTGACCACAAAGATAAAGCCGACAACAATCAGATATGCCACGATCAGCGGGGTATCGACGCGGTTCACTGCCTCAAGGAACATGAACCCCATTCCCGGCCACTGGAACACTGTCTCCGTCAGGATCGTATAAGCCACCATAGTGCCGATCTGCACACCGCCCACTGTGATCACCGGCAAGAGCGTGTTCTTCAGCGCATGCACAAAGTAGATCCGCCACGGGTTGATGCCCTTGGCCTTGGCGTATTTCACATATTCAGATTGCAGCACTTCCATCATTTCAGCCCGGATCAGGCGGACAAACAGCGGCAGCATGATCGAGGCCAGTGCAATCGACGGCAGAATGATGTGCAGCCAACCGTCAGCGGTGGCAAAATTGGTTTGCCAATACCCCCAGACCTGCACGGTCTCGCCGCGCCCATAAGAGGGAAGCCAGCCGTATTCCACCGAGAAGACAAAGATCATCAGGATCGCGGTCAGGAACACCGGGATCGAGATGCCGACAATCGACAGCCCCATGATGATGCGGCTCAGGATACTGTCCGGTTTGATCGCGGTATAAACGCCCAGCGGCACCGACAAACCAACGATGATCAGCGTCGCCCCGAACACCAGTTCCAGCGTGGCGGGCAGTTTCTTCAGGATCACGTCCAGCGCCGGCTCCTTGAAGAAGTAGGACGTACCCAGGTCGCCCTGCAGCGCATTGCCTGCAAACCGCAGGTATTGCGTCACGAAGCTGTCGTTCAGCCCCATTTCGTCGCGCAACTGCTGGCGCACTTCTTCCGAAACCGACTGCCCGACCAGCTCGCGCAGCGGATCGCCCAGGTTGCCCTGGATGGCAAAGGCAATCAGCGAGATGACAAACATCACGGCAACCGCCTGAATGACTCGCTTTGCGAGATAGGCAAACATCTTCCCGACCTTTGTAGAATTTGATTACTGAGCAGGCCGCATTGTCCCAAGGGTCAGCGAAACCTGCAAGCGCAGCCTGGACGGCGGCTTGTTTTTTGAAAGATCCGGGCCAGCCGGAGGAGACCGGCCCGGAAGAGTTCAGTGCTTAGCTGCCGGTTTCGACAATCAGGTCACCGAAGTAGGGGAAGTTCAGCGCATTCACGATGTCGGCCGAGTTCATGCCGGATTTGGAACCCCATGCCAGGTTCTGCCAGTGCAGCGGGATAAAGGCGGCTTCTTCATACAGGATGCCTTCCAGTTTCTGCAGCATTTCCCCACGCTTGGCCGGATCTGTCTCCGCGTTCGCAGCATTCATCAGCGCGTCGGCTTCCGGGTTGCAATAGTTGCCCGAATTATACTGGCCGTTGCCGGTGGCATCATCCGGGCAGGCGGTCAGGAACTGGTGGAAGTTCGCAGAATCCTCGGTATCCGAATGCCAGCCGATCATCATCATATCCGCTGCGCGCTCATCGAAGGTCGGCCAGTACTGCGCCTTGGGCATGGTCTGCAGGTCTACCTTGATGTTGATCTGTGCCAGCATCGAAGCCACCGCCTGCGCGATCTTGTCGTCGTTCACATAGCGGTTGTTCGGCGCCATCATGGTGATCGAGAAACCATCGGCATAACCCGCCTCAGCCATCAGGGCTTTGGCTTTTTCCAGATCGAAACGCGGTGCCAGGGCTTCATCATAGCCCAGATAGCCGGCCGGGCTGGCCTGCGCACCCACGGTGCCGAAACCGCGCATGATGCGGTCAACGATGCCTGCATTGTTCACCGCATAGTCAATTGCCTGGCGGACCCGAGCGTCCTTGAAGGCTTCGACCCGGTTCTGGTTCATCTGGAAGGTGATGATACGGGTGCCCGGCATGGTGATCAGATCAACACCTTCAGCATCCGCCACACGTTTCAGGTCGGTCGGCGGAACCGGCGCGATAAAGTCCACATCGCCAGACAGCAGGGCCGCCACGCGGGTCGGGTCTTCTTTGATCGGGGTCAGGACGATCTTGTCGACGTTGCCGCCGCTGGCGGTGTCCCAATAGCCGTCATAGCGGTCAAAAACCACGCGCACGCCCTGCTCGCGCTCAGAAACCACAAACGGGCCCGTGCCGGAAACATTGCGCGAGGCGAAACTGTCGCCATGCTTGACGATCTCACCCCGGTCCTTGCCGTCATCGGTGGTGCCGCTGTAGAACGCGCTGTCCATCGGGAAAATGTAGGTAGCAGTGTGCAGGACCAGCGGATACGGCTCCGAGGTCTTGAGGTCGAAAGTCATGTCATCGACGACTTCTACGTCAGTGAACTGAGCAAAGATCGCCTTGAAATCATCGCTTTCCTTCAGCCGGTCAAAGGTCCAGTCGACATCCTTGGCCGTCAGCGCGTTACCGCTGTGAAAGGTGACGCCGCTGCGCAGCTTGAAGCGCATGGTGGTCGCGTCGATCTGCTCCCAGCTTTCGGCCAGACGTGGCTCGAACTGCAAGTCCTGGGTCCAGCGCACCAGCGGATCAAAGACCATATGCGACAGCTGCAGCGTACCGCCGGACAGCTGTTCATGCGGATCCAGCGAGACCGGGTCGGCGTCATAGGCAACCCGCACGGTGGTTTCGGCATAGGCAACGGGTGCCATCGCCACCGCTGCAGCAGCCGCCAGGCTTCTGACAAATTTCGTCATTAGGCATACTCCCCTGTGATTATGCCGCAACGCTATCCCGCAGCCCTCAATCTGTGAAATGCCGATATCGCATAAGGTATGCAGGATGAACATTGGAGCTATGCACGATTTAAATATCGCATCCCGACCAAAGGCTTAGGCATCAGCCGCGCGTTTTCCAAAACGCCTCGCCAGCCACAGACCCGCATTTGACAGCCTGAACAAAGACACCAAGAAGGCCGCCCGAAAAACAAGGACATCCCGAACGGTCTATCCTAGATTATTCGCCAATTTTTTGTGTGATGGCGGAGACGAAGTCCGACACCGCGCCAATCAATGCATTTTAACTATTTGTTTTCGTTGTATATTAAAAATTCCGTAGTGCAAAATGTGGTGCAATATGTGGTGCAGGATAGAGGTGTTTTCTGCCCGCCCTCATATGAGCCGAAACCGCCTTCTTGTGCAAGCGGCAGGGCCAGAAACGAAAAAAGCCCCGGCGATTGCCGAGGCCTTCTAGGTGGTTCGATAGATCCACGATCTTACTGTCGCAAGATCTCCGATATCGATGTCAGCTTACTGTTGGCTTCCAACCGTCCCCGGCGCTCCGCGATCAAGGCGCTAGATAGCTGTCCTTCTGTTGTCGGCACCGGCCCGGTGTATCCCGGCACCGGCTCCAACAGATCCGCCGGAACGCGGGGCGGCGGAACAACTGGCTCACGGTCCCGCCCCATACAGGCGCTCAGCAGTAGCAGAAAGCAAAGGAGACAAGGGCGCATCACGTCCCTCCATCATTTCAAGATCATTCGACAAGGCGTCCCATTCTCGCGCCCTGTCCGCCGCACGGGCCAGGTGAGCCCGGTGAATGCGAGCAGTCTCCGCAGCCTGCAGGAGCTCCGCCCGGGCCTCACGCAGATCGCTTTGGGCCGCCTCCAGGTCAGAGCGCAGTTGCACCCTTTCCCAGAACATATTTGTGACCCACCAGACAGCGCCCGCCAGGATTGCCGCCAGGGCAATCGTTGGCAAGCGGGGCAGCAAAAGAGGCGCCATCAGAGGAAGGCGTCTTGCGTCGCCACCAGAATTGCCCGGGCCAGCGCGCGCATTTCGTGCGGTTCATCTGTCGCGGCTTGCCCTTTGGGAGATGAGCCAAAGAAGGGTTCGATCAGAGCGGCCGGCGCACGCCCGGAAACCAGGCTGGCGGAGCCGCGCCCGGTGCGCACCACCTTCGTTCCGCGGTCCCGCAAACCCAGAGCAGCCAGCATGCGGATCTGCAGTGCCTCGCAATAGCGCAGCGAGCTGCTGGAGCCGCTAGACAGAACTTCTGTGCCTGTTGCGCTCGGATTGTGATGGCTGTTGAAGTGCAGCTCCACTGTGGCGTCTGCGCCCCAATCATCCGTCTCGCCGTAGACGCGCCGGATTTCCTCCATGTACCCGCCGCCAGGCGTGCGGAAGAAGGTCTTCACGTCGATTGCCGGGAAGTCTTTGGACGCCGCATCGATCATCTTTGCGAGTCGGCTGTTCCAAACAAATTCGGTTTCGCCAGTATCAGGACGCACGGCGCCCTGCGCCCGGGCATTATGCCCGACCACGATTGCCAGTTTCATTTCTTTCTCCTGGGTTTGAGTTGCCGAAACTCGGCGAAAAGACGGTCGGCCAGGCTTGCCCGGCCGATACCTTCAGTCAGTCCAGCTCAACTTTGGAGCCGGTGGGCCATGCGCAGAACGGGGCGCAAGAAGAATTTCAAAGCCACCAAGGGAGCCACATACGGGAAGCGCAGGCGATAACCTTGGCTCTTCAGATGCTCCCGCGAAACTGCCTTGCGCTGGATGTTGTCAGTCCAACCCTTCCCGCGCACCCACAGGATCGCGTGCCCGTTCCCGTTCGGTGAGGTGCAGTGCCAAGGCAGGTACTTGAAAAGGATCAGGGAGAGCCAGAACTTGACCA
>MDLF01000096.1:0-199581 GCA_001730095.1 Rhodobacteraceae bacterium (ex Bugula neritina AB1) | reverse complement strand
CGCCGCCGTCCCGTCCGGTGTGTCTCAGCTGCGCCTCAGCGCCGCCGGTGAGGGGGCTTTTACGGTTACCCCCCAATACCCGCAACCCCAAAATCAACAAAATCCAAGAAATCCGCAAAGAAAAATCAAAAATGACGCGATATCAATGTCTTAACCCATGAAGAAACCAGGGAACCAAACCACACCACACATCCCAAAATCACCCAAACCCCAAACTCAAAACACCCAAACAACAACAAAACACACTTACCCACAGATCAAGACCTACTTACCCACAGACCCAGAGCCCAAAACACAGGAATCAACCCCCGCAAACGCCCCGCATCCTCCTCAGAAACCCACCCGCATGCGCCGAAGCAGAGCAAAAGCCACAACAGATCCACCGCACACCCGCCGCCAAAACCGCCCGCCAACCGTAATTAAACGCGGTTTCGCAGCGAAACCTATAATCTTAACAACAGGTTAAGCCTTGCCACAGGGGGCCGGCCACACCCCAAAAGAAAACACACCCAAAAATCGCGCGGATATACCCACTGCAAACCAAAACTCAGACCTGCTCGTCCAGGACCTTGCGGGCAGCGCGAAAGCATTCCAGCGCCTGGGGCACGCCGCAATAGATGCCGATCACGTGGATGATCGCGCGGATCTCCTCTTTGGTGACGCCGTTGTTGATGGCTCCACGGCAGTGCAGTTCCCATTCATGCATCTTGCCCAGCGCTCCGATCATCGAGAGGTTCATCATTGAGCGTGTCTTTGCATCGATCACCTCATCGCCCCAGCCAAAGCCCCAGCACCAGGCCGTCATGGCGTCCTGAAACGGTCGACTGAAGTCGTCGGCTGCAGCCAGGTTCTTCTCGACATACTCCGCACCGAGGGTTGCTTTCCTCTGCTCCAGTCCCTTCAGGAACAGATCTTCATCAAATGTGCTCATCTCAGCCTCTCCAGTCAGCTATTCGATTTCATCGCGGCAGTCTGGGCCTGCAGGTCCTTGCACAGCCTGCCGCGCGGTTTCACGGCCATACCGGGGCTTAGCCTAGCCGTCAAAAGACGTTTCTGCACCGCTGACGTACCATATGTTCACGAAAACCTGGCCTGCACGGGTCTGGCGGGTCGGGCGGCTGCCGCCACCTGCCCGACCGGCACCCTGCAGCAGGTCGCCGACATAATTGAAAGCAATGCGCTGAAACCGCGCCTGGATGCCGCTTTCCCGCTAGAGCAGCCAGCGCAGAGGCCGGAAGCTTTCCGTGAAAAGATCCCCATTCGGACACATTGAGGCCGCCCCATGAGCAAGACCCTTTTCGATCAAGCACTGACAGCCGCCAAAGCTTATCATGCCGCCCTGCCCGCCGTGGCCGAATTCCAGCCCTGGCCCGATGACATCACCTGGGCCGATCGCGCAGGCAACCAGATCCCCGGCGCGGCCTTGGTGCAATCCGATCCGGGCTTTGCCGCCGATGGTATCCCGGCAGTGGCTGAAGTCCACGCGCTGCAGCAGGCCATCATGGCGCTGGCGCCTTATGCGGAATGGCGCCACACCTATACCGAGGAGGAAGTCGGCCACGACTTCTTGCAGCGCTACGGCTGGTTCGAGCTGGTCGGCCCCACCGGCCATTTTCACTCTCTGCAGACCCGGATGACCATCGGCTACTGGGGGCCGGGTCTGACCTACCCCTGGCACCAACATGCGCCGGAGGAGCTGTATGCCATTCTTTCCGGCAGTGCCGATTTCATGGCCAAGGGCGATGAAGACCGCCGACTGGTTCCGGGTGACACCAGAATGCACGGGGCAAACCAGCCGCATGCGATGATCACCCATGAGCATCCGATCCTCTGCTTTGTCTTCTGGCGCGGCGAAGGACTGGCGGATGATCCTGCAATGTCCGCGGACTGAGGCAGGAACTGATCGATGGAAATCACCTACATCCGCATCCTATCAGACCAGCCTGCCTAACGCGGGCGGCGGCTGGGTTGGTCAACCAAGACCTGCGGGGCGTCAACGTCGCCGACCTGATGCGGCATGGCAGCGGCGCTGTTGATGCGCGCGGGCTGGTGGCATCTCTGATTGCGGACACCTCAGCGTGCCAGTGCCGGCATTTGGTGATGCCGGGCGACTGGCCTGATCTCCCTGATCTCCCTGACCTGCCCTGCCCTGTCCTGTCTGGCGCGGCCCGGCTGCGGGCGGGCCGAAGTTGGGCAAGTTTACCATCAGCAGATCCCTCGGGGCCGGACGCCGTGACGGCTGCAATGCTCTGCCAGAAAGCTGCGGTCCGGGCATGGGGATAGGCTGCACCGGCCCTGGGTGCTCCCGCAGCTGTGACTGGCTAATTTTTGACTTTTTGGTCAAAATACGCCCACCAATAGGCAAACCTCCCCAACAGGAACCGCAAATATGGAAAAGATCCTCTCTCAGGCTGAATGGATAGACCGCGCCCGCGCAGTGCTGCCCGCCGGCGGCTTTGGCAATTTTGACCCTGGCATCGTCATCCGCGAGGGCAAGGGCTCGCGCGTGTGGGACGAAGACGGCAGGGAATACATCGACTATCTGATCGGTTCCGGCCCGATGATGCTGGGCCATGGCCACCCGGAGGTCATGGAGGCGGTGCTGGAGCAGCTCCCAAGGGGCATGACCTTCTTTGCCAGCAACGCCCGCGGCATTGCGCTGGCCGAGGAAATCTGCCGCGCCGTGCCCTGCGGCGAGCAGCTGCGATATGTCTCCAGCGGCGGCGAGGCGGACATGTATGCGATCCGGCTGGCGCGGGCCTTCACCGGCCGCACCAAGATTGTCAAATTCGAGGGCGGATATCACGGCATGTCGGCCGAAGCGCAGATGAGCCTGGCCCCTTCGGTGCGGGTGAACTTCCCGCAGGCAGTGCCGGACAGCGCGGGCATCCCCCCGTCGGTTGCGGCTGAGGTGCTGGTCGCGCCCTTCAATGACTTTGAATTCATCAAGCAGCTGATGGCGGAGCACGGGCATGAAATTGCAGCAATCATCGCTGAGCCGCTGCAGCGTATCGTGCCGCCGCTGCCGGGTTTCCTGCAATTGCTGCGTGACGAAACGCAGAAACATGGCAGCCTGCTGATCTTTGACGAAGTGGTGACCGGGTTCCGCTCCACCTATGGCGGCGGCCAGGAGTTATATGGTGTGACGCCGGATCTGACCACGCTGGGCAAGGTGATCGGCGGCGGCTTCCCGCTGGCGGCCATTGTGGGACGCGCCGATATCATGCGGCATTTCGACAAGGCTGAGGTGGGCGCCGAGGGCTGGCTGATGCAGCTGGGTACGCTGTCGGGCAATCCGGTGGCAGCGGCTGCCGGGCTCAAGACCCTGGAAGTGCTGCGCCGGGAAGACACCTATGACCGGCTGAACGCCTCTGGGCAGCGGCTGATGCAGGCGACCAGCGCCGCATTGGAGGAGGCCGGCGTGCCGTTCCGGATTGTTGGCGAGCCGGCCTTGTTTGAAGTTGTGTTCACAGATGCAATAGTGCGGGACTACCGGGACACCCAGGCCGGCAATGCAGCGCGCACCAAACGCTATAATGCGGTGCTGCGTGCCGAAGGCATCTTCAAATCACCGGGCAAGACCTACCCAAGCCTTGCACTGACCGAAGAAGATTTGGAGCAGACAGAGGCCGCGATCAGGAAGGCGGCCGCCGCTTTGGACTAGGCTGCTACCAGATAAGGCAGGCCAGCGGCCTGCCTGTTCCAATTGGGGCAAACTGGTCAGGCCAGTGCGGCCGTCAGGATCAGTTGGACAGCAGCCAGTCTTGGCCAGAAGGGCAGAATTTGCGGCGCAGCTGTTTTGGCTGCTGACTGTCTTTTACAAAGGCTTTGTGCTGCAGCAGCAGGCAGTCTCCTTCCTTGCTGCTGACCTGCACTTCGCCATGAGCACCGCTGTCCGGATTGTTCCAGGCGGTCTGTTTGCCAGCCCCTCCGCCGGCCTCAGCCAGCAAGGACTGCTCTGCCTGACGCATCATGTCTGTGTCCTGCGGCGTCAGCCCGGATTTGGCCAGAATGCGGCTGAGCGAGTTGGCTTCGGCAGAAACCGCAACCAAGGCAACCACCGCAGCAGCGGTCAGAATTTGTGAATATCGCATTTGAAAACTCCTGCCTAAATGAAACCGGTTTGCCCCCAGCAGGGCACAAGCCGCAGACGATGTCGATGTCGTTGCGCGGAAACATGAGCGCCTTAGCCTGATCAGGTGAACTTCCGGAACAGGCGGGTCATGTCGAACAGCTCATCCAAGCGGTCGTAGCGGTCCTTGGTCTTGTCCCAGCTTTCTTCCTGGGTTGCAGCAATCATTGCTTCCAGCAGCATCATGGTAGAGATATTTGAGTCCCAGGCCGAAGGGATTTCAACCCAGCAATTGAAAGTGTGTTCGGAAACCGAGGCAATCGGGCTGGCCCATTGGTCGGTGATCAGGACAATTTTCACGCCGCGTTCCGACGCCAGTTCCGCCAACCGCTGCAGATTGGTTTCATAGCGGCGCACATCGAACATCAAAAGCGTGTCGCCTTCGACCATGTCCAGCACGTAGTGCGGCCATGTCGCGGAAGAGGAGGTCATATGTGTCACCCGCTGCCGGATCGCCTGGAAGTGGGTAAAAGCATAGTCCGCCAAAGCACGGGTAATCCGCCCGCCCACCACATAGAGACGCCCCTCTGTATTGGCGAGCTGATGCACAGCGGCGTCAAACTGAGCGGAATCGATATTGGAAAACGTTTGCTGCAGGTTGTCGGTAACGGCCTGCGAGAATCTGTTCAGCAGATGGCCTTCCGGTGCCTCTGACGCCCAGTTGTCGCGCCGTTTGATTGGACCGGAAACCTTGGCCTCCAGCTCCTTGAGCAATGCCTGATGGAACTGCGGATAGCCTTTGAAACCAAGCTTCTGCACCATCCGGGCCACGGTGGGGGTCGAAACATCTGCATTGCCGGCCACGATGGTAATCGAAGCCAGGCCGGCCGCGGGGTAGTTCTCTAGAAGCAGATTGGCGAGCTTGCGTTCGGATTGCGTCAGAGACGAATAACTCTCGCGGATCAATTCGCGGACGGTGGCTGGCGGTTTGGTCAACGGAGCATCCCTGCAGTGAACAGATCAGTTTTACGTGGTCCGGCTCTGAAAAGAAAGTTTCAGAAACCCCTGTTCGAAACCGATCATGAAAATATATTGACACAAATTTCTCTTCATGGAAAGATTTTTCCAAATCGCAGGGAGGCGACAAATGCAGAGGGGCGATTCTCACGCTCGGGAGGAGGCAGTGGAGGTGGTGAACCGTGACGGTGCCGGCTCCGTTCTTTTGCTGTGCGAGCATGCCTCCAGCCACATTCCGGCGCGTTACAACGGGCTGGGGCTGCGGGATGAAGACCGGCTGAGCCATGCCGCCTGGGATCCTGGCGCACGGGCTGTTTCATTGCATCTGTCCCAGGCGCTGGATGCGCCGCTGGTGGCAAGCCGGGTGTCGCGGCTGGTTTATGACTGCAACCGCCCGCCCCATGTCGCCAGCGCCATGCCCGACCGGTCTGAACTGGTCGCGGTGCCGGGCAATTTCGGTCTGGATGCAGCTGCGCGGCAGGAAAGGGTGGACGCGGTCTATGCCCCGTTTTGCCAGGCTGTGTCGGATATCATTGCGGCCCGCAAGCAGGCGGGGCTGCAAACTGTTCTGGTCACCATGCACAGCTTCACGCCGGTTTTTTTCGGCAAGGAGCGAGAGGTGGAAATCGGCGTTCTGCATGACGAAGATACTCGGTTTGCAGATGCCGTGCTGGCAGCAGCGGGCGCCCTGCCCCACCGCCAGATCGAGCGCAACAAACCTTATGGGCCGGCCGACGGCGTAACCCATTCGCTGAAAATTCACGGGCTGGCCAACCAGCTGGCCAATGTAATGGTCGAAATCCGCAATGATCTGGTGGCAACGCCGCAAGAAGAAGAAGCCATCGCAGAAGAAATGCTGACATTGCTGCGCCCGGCCCTGGCCGCGCTGGCGGCAGAAAGGGGGCAGGATGCCTAGTATGATCCGGGCCTACGTCCGTGGCATTGACGCGATGAACCGCGTGATCGGCCGCTTTGCCATGTATCTGATCTTTGCGCTCATCGGGGTGCTGCTGTGGTCGTCGGTCTCCAAAACGTTTTTCGACCCGTCGCACTGGACACTGGAGACCGCGCAATTCGTGATGGTGGCCTATTACATTCTGGGTGGTCCCTATTCGATCCAAATGGGATCAAACGTGCGGATGGACCTGTTTTACGGCGCCTGGTCAACCAAAACCAAAGCGCTGGTGGATGCTTTCACCGTGCTGTTCTTGATCAGCTACCTTGTGATCCTGATGTACGGCGCGCTGAGCTCTACCGCCTATTCCCTGGGGTATTTCGGCTTGGAACCCGTGCAGTTCTTTTGGGATCTGCTGAAGACGCTGCTGAGCGAAGGCCCCGCCGCCGCCGCTGAGACGCTCGGTTATCTTGAGCGCAGCTCCACCGCCTGGCGACCATTTCTGTGGCCGGTCAAAACCATCCTCTGCTTCGGTGTCTTTCTGATGCTGCTGCAGTGTCTTGCCGAATTATTCCGGGATATTGGTCGTTTGCGCGGAGTGGAAATCTGATGTCCTACGAATGGATCGCCATCGTGATGTTTGCCGGCATGATGCTGATGCTGATGACCGGCCAGCGGGTATTTGGTGCCATTGGCTTTGTCGGCGCTGTCGCGGGCATGCTCTTGTGGGGCACCGGCGGGGTGGAGATCCCGTTCTCTGCCGCCATGAAGCTGATGAAGTGGTATCCGCTGCTGACACTGCCGATGTTCATATTCATGGGCTATGTGCTGTCGGAATCGAAGATCGCAGATGATCTGTACCGGATGTTTCACGTGTGGATGGGACCGGTGAAGGGCGGGCTTGCCATCGGCACGATCGGTCTGATGGTTCTGATCTCAGCCATGAATGGCCTGTCGGTTGCCGGCATGGCCATTGGTGCCACCATCGCGCTGCCAGAGCTTTTGCGGCGCGGCTATGACAAGATCCTGGTGACCGGCACCATTCAGGCGGGGTCCTCGCTTGGCATTCTGGTGCCGCCTTCGGTGGTGCTGGTGCTTTATGCGATGATCGCGCGCCAGCCTGTGGGGCAATTGTGGCTGGCCGGCGTGGTGCCGGGGCTCATGATGGCCAGTATGTTCATCCTCTACATCTATCTGCGCGCCCGCATGCAGCCTGATCTTGGCCCCGCCATGCATCCCGAGGATCTGGCCGAATACGAACGTGTGACCGACCACCCGCTGCGGCTGAACTACATCGTGCTGGGCGCATTGGTGCTGGTGCCGCTGCTGATTAAGGTCGGCATACTGGAGGCCAAACCCGCGCTTGGCCTGGCACTGGTGCTTGGTCTGCTGTCCTTCCTGACCCGCAAGAACGCGATGTTCTACAAAGACATCTTCATGAAGGAGAAGTACCGCCTGCTGTTTTCAGGCGTGCTGCCGCTGGCGATCTTTGCCGCGATGATGGTGCCGTTTGTGAACGGCTGGACCTCGCTGGTGGAAAGCTCGGCCATCGGCGCCATGACTGCCTTTGTCGCCGCGGTGCTGAAGGGGCGGATGACCAAGGACGTTTTCGAGACATCAGTGCGCTCGACCCTCGGCATATCCTGCATGTTCATGTGGATCATCCTGGCCGCCCTTGCCTTTGGCGCCATCTTTGACGGTCTTGGCGCGGTCAAAGCCATCGAGAACCTGTTCACCTCTCGCCTGGGCCTGTCGCCCTGGATGATCCTGATCCTGATGCAGCTGAGCTTCATCGTGATGGGCACTTTCCTCGATGACACCGCGATGCTGGTGATCGTGGCGCCGCTGTATGTGCCGCTGGTGGGCGTACTTGGGTTTGATCTGATCTGGTACGGTGTCCTTTATACGATCACCACCCAGATCGCCTATATGACGCCGCCTTTCGGCTATAACCTGTTCCTGATGCGCGCCATGGCGCCGCCCGAGATCGGGCTGAAGGACATCTATGTCTCGATCATCCCCTTTGCCATGGTGATGGTGCTGGCGCTCGCCCTGATCATGATATTCCCGCAGATCGCCCTGTGGCTGCCGGAGTATGTCTACGGAAAATAACCAAGCAAGAGTCCCGCCAAGGGGCCGGAATTTTCAACAAGGAGTGAGAAGAATGACGACAAGACGTAAGTTTCTGCAGTCCGCCGGCGTCGGTGCCATGGCGGCTCCGCTGGCCACACCGGCACTGGCACAATCCACCATCAAATGGCGGATGCAGACCTATGCAGGCGCCGCTCTGGCCGAACATGTTGTGAAACCTGCCATCGACATGTTCAACCAGATTGCAGGCGACCGCATGCAGATCGAGCTGTTCTTTGCCGATCAGCTGGTCCCGACCGGGGAATTGTTCCGCGCCATGCAGCGCGGCACCATCGATGCGGTGCAGTCCGATGATGACTCAATGGCGTCGCCCACCGAAGTCACCGTTTTTGGCGGCTACTTCCCATTCGGTTCACGCTACTCGCTGGACGTTCCGGTGCTGTTCAACCAGTACGGGCTGAACGAGATCTGGGACGCGGAATACTCCAAGGTCGGCGTCAAGCATATCTCTGCCGGCGCCTGGGACCCCTGCCATTTCGCCACCAAGGATCCGATCCGCTCGCTGGAGGATCTGAAAGGCAAACGTGTCTTCACTTTCCCGACCGCGGGCCGTTTCCTTGCGCAGTTCGGGGTGGTGCCGGTCACCCTGCCCTGGGAGGACATTGAAGTCGCGGTACAAACCGGCGAGCTGGACGGCATTGCCTGGTCCGGCATTACCGAAGACTACACCGTCGGCTGGGCCGATGTGACCAACTACTTCCTGACCAACAACATCTCCGGCGCCTGGGCCGGCTCTTTCTTTGCCAACCAGGGTCGCTGGAACGAACTGCCCGAAGACCTGCAGACCCTGTTCCGGGTTTGCTGCGACCAGTCGCATTACTACCGCCAGTGGTGGTACTGGGGCGGCGAGGCAAGCCTGCGTGTCAACGGCCCCAAAATGGAGTTGACCACTATTCCCGACGCAGAATGGGCGCAAGTGGAAGACGCGGCGGTCAAATTCTGGGATGAAATCGCCGCCGAGTCCGAAACCAAAGCGAAGGTTGTCGAGATCTTCAAGAAGTATAACGCTGACATGCAAAAGGCCGGACGCCCGTACCGTTACGGCTAAAAGATCAGTTAAACATGGAGTTTGGCCCGCAGCAGAGCAGGCCAAGCTCCTTACCCAAGGATTTTGCCAGAACTTTTGAGGAAAAGTTTTGCGCGCAACAGACAAAGGGCCGCTTATGCTCTCCTTCGACACTTTAAAGGACCAGGTTGCCGATGGCACCGTTGACACCGTTCTGGTCTGCCTTGTGGACATGCAGGGCCGCCTGATGGGCAAGCGGTTCCATGCCAAGCATTTCGTGGCCGGCGCCTGGGAAGAGACCCATTGCTGCAACTACCTGCTGGCCACCGATCTGGAGATGGCAACGCCGGACGGCTACGCCTCGACCAGCTGGGAAAAGGGCTATGGCGACTATGTGATGAAGCCGGATCTTGCCACCCTGCGCCCGGTGCCATGGCTGGAAGGCACCGTGATGGTCCTGTGCGATGTGCTGGATCATCACACACATGAAGACGTGCCCCACTCACCGCGTGCGGTCCTGAAAAAACAGGTAAACCGGCTGAAAGCCATGGGCTATGACGCGATGTGCGCCACCGAGCTTGAGTTTTTCCTGTTCGAGAAAAGCTTTGATGAAATCCGCCGCTCAGATTTCCGCGATCTGGCGCCGATCTCTGGCTATAACGAGGATTACAGCATCCTGCAGACCTCCCGCGAGGAGCATGTGATGCGCCCGATCCGCAACCACCTGTGGGATGCGGGGCTGCCGATCGAGAACTCCAAAGGCGAGGCGGAGACCGGCCAGGAGGAGCTGAACATCAAATACGCGGCAGCAATGGACACGGCGGAGTATCACACCATTGCCAAACACGCGGTGAAGGAAATCGCACATCAGCAAGGCCACGCCGTGACCTTTCTGCCAAAGTGGAGTCACGAAAAAGTGGGCTCCTCCAGCCATGTGCATCAGTCGCTTTGGCAGGACGGAAAGCCTGCGTTCTATGACGCGAGCGACGCACTGGGCATGTCCGACCTGATGAAAGGCTATATGGCCGGCCTGCTGAAATACGCTCCCGACTACACCGCCTTCATGGCCCCCTACATCAACAGCTACAAGCGCTTCATGAAAGGGACCTTTGCCCCCACAAGGATCATCTGGTCGGTGGACAACCGCACTGCGGGCTACAGGCTCTGCGGGGATGGAACCAAGTCGATCCGTGTTGAATGCCGCATTCCGGGCTCTGACATGAACCCCTATCTGGCGATGGCGGGCATGCTGGCCGCCGGTATTGCGGGCATTGAGGAAGGGCTGGAGCTGCAGGCGCCCACCCGGGGCGATGTCTATCAGGGTGACACCGGCATGATCCCCGGCACCCTGCGTGATGCGGCGGCGGCGCTGAATGGCTCGGAGATGCTGCGCAGAGCCCTTGGCGATGACGTGGTGGATCACTACGTCCGCGCGGCGGAAGTGGAGATCGAGGATTTCGACCGGGTGGTTACAGACTACGAGATTGCCCGCGGGTTCGAGCGGGCATAACCCGGAGAGCGCCGGGGGCCAGCCCCCGGACCCCCGGAGTATTTTCAGAAAGATGAAGAGGGCACGGCCCTTGCTGAATGGAGTGAATGGCAATGGGCCAGGTATTGAAGTGCATCTCACCGGTTGACGGATCGGTCTTTGCAGAGCGCGCGGTGCTGTCGCGCGCGGACGCCTTTGCAGCAGCAGAGCGGGCCCGGTCCGCGCAAGGCCCCTGGGCGGCACGACCGCTGCAGGAGCGTATTGAGCTGGTCATGGCGGGTGTGGCAGCCGTCGGTGCAATGAACGATGAGATCGTGCCGGAACTGGCACATATGATGGGCCGACCGATACGCTATGGCGGCGAGTTCGGCGGCTTCAATGAGCGCGCAGGCCATATGGCGAAGATCGCGGCAGAGTCGCTGGCGGATATCGAGGTTGGCGAGGACGCCACATTTAAACGCTACATCAAGCGTGTTCCGCATGGCGTGGTCTTTGTGGTGGCGCCCTGGAACTACCCTTATATGACTGCCATCAACACCGTGGCGCCTGCGCTGATTGCCGGCAATACCGTTGTGCTGAAGCATGCGACCCAAACTTTACTGGTGGGAGAGCGGATGGCACAGGCCTTCCATTCCGCAGGCGTGCCGGAGGATGTGTTCCAGAATGTCTTTTTGGATCACGACACCACTTCGGAACTGATTGCCCACAAGGCGTTCAACTTTGTGAACTTCACCGGTTCAGTGGGCGGCGGTCAGGCGATGGAGCGGGCGGCGGCGGGCACCTTTACCGGGGTCGGCACCGAACTGGGCGGCAAGGATCCGGGCTATGTGATGGAAGACGCCGATCTGGACGCGGCGGTGGACACGCTGATTGACGGCGCCATGTTCAACTCCGGTCAGTGCTGCTGCGGCATCGAGCGGATCTATGTGCATGAGAGCCTGTTTGACGCCTTTCTGGAAAAAGCCATTGCCATCGTCGAAAGCTACAGGCTGGGCAGCCCCCTGGATGCAGAAACCACCATTGGCCCGATGGCCAATGTACGCTTTGCCGATGAAGTGCGCCGCCAGATCGCCGAGGCGGTTGAGGCGGGCGCCGTGGCCCATATCGGGACCTTTCCGGAGGATGACGGCGGCGCTTACCTCACGCCGCAGATCCTGACCAATGTCACCCACGAAATGCGGGTGATGCGCGAGGAAAGTTTTGGCCCCGTCGTCGGCATCATGAAGGTCACCTCGGATGAGGACGCCATCCGGCTGATGAATGACAGCGACTTCGGCCTCACGGCCTCGCTCTGGACACGCGACGTTGCGCGGGCACAGGCCGTGGGCGACCAGATCGAAACCGGCACTGTCTTCATGAACCGCGCCGACTATCTGGATCCGGGCCTGTGCTGGACCGGCTGCAAGGACACCGGGCGCGGCGGTGGCCTGTCGGTCATCGGGTATCACAATCTGACCCGACCGAAGAGCTATCATCTAAAAAAACACACCGGCTGACCGGTTTTCATCTTTCCGGAAATACTCCGGGGGGCTTGCCAGCCTGGCAAGCGGGGGCAGAGCCCCCTCCCCGGGGGCAACCAGGATCAACACAGGAATACCCTTATGTCTCTCACTGGAAACTGGTCCTACCCGACCGCAATCAAATTCGGCGCTGGCCGGATCAATGAACTGGCCGCCGCCTGTGCTGCAGTCGGTATCAAGAAGCCACTCCTGGTCACCGACAAGGGACTGGCCGATTTGCCGGTCACTCAAGGCACCTTGGACATCATGGAAGCCGCAGGTCTGGGGCGCCGCATGTTTTCCGAGGTCGACCCGAACCCGAATGAGAAAAATCTGGACGCCGGCGTTGCCGCCTATAAGGCAGGCGGCCATGACGGGGTGATCGCCTTTGGCGGCGGCTCCGGTCTGGATCTGGGCAAGATGGTTGCCTTTATGTCCGGTCAGACCCGGCCCGTCTGGGACTTTGAAGACATTGGCGACTGGTGGACCCGCGCAGACAGCGATGCAATTGCCCCTATTGTGGCCGTGCCGACCACCGCGGGCACCGGTTCCGAAGTCGGTCGCGCCAGCGTGATCACCGACAGCGTCACCCATCAAAAGAAGATCATCTTCCATCCCAAGGTGCTGCCCTCGGTGGTGATCTGCGATCCCGAGCTGACCGTCGGCATGCCCAAATTCATCACCGCAGGCACCGGGCTTGATGCCTTTGCCCATTGTGTCGAGGCTTTCAGCAGCCCGCACTACCATCCGATGTCCCAGGGGATCGCGCTGGAGGGCATGCGGCTGGTCAAGGATTACCTGCCGCGCGCCTATGCCGACGGCACCGATATCGAAGCCCGCGCCCAGATGATGTCCGCCGCCGCCATGGGCGCCACCGCCTTTATGAAAGGGCTTGGCGCCATTCACGCGATGAGCCACCCGATTGGCGCCCATTTCAACACCCACCACGGCACCACCAACGCCGTCTGCATGCCAGCTGTTCTGGAGTTCAACGCCCCGGCAATTGCGGACCGTTTCGATACGGCTGCGGCCTATCTGGGCATAGAAGGCGGATTTGACGGTTTCCGCAGTTTTGTCCAGAACCTGAACGACAGCCTGGGCATCCCGCGCAAACTGTCCGACCTGGGTGTGACGCAAGCGGCAATCCCCGACCTTGTCAAAGGGGCTGTCATCGACCCTTCCTGCGGCGGCAATCCCATTGAGCTGACCGAGGAAAACCTCACGGGGCTGTTCAAGGCAGCCTTGTAAACTCAGGCTGCACCGCCAGGTTTCCACGCTCTCCGCTCAGCGGGGAGCGTTTTTTTTGAAATTGGGGCAGGCTTAACCGCTGACGTATACCTCGTCCTTGGGGTAATAGAATATCTTCTGATTGTGCAACCGCCCCAAAAGCTCATGAACGCGGCGCAGCGTGTCTTCCTCATTGCTGCCTGCTGCAGGATGGCTTTCCGACAATGCATCTATGGCGGTCTGAAGAGCGGTTTCGATCAATTCCATATCTGCGACGGACAGTTCAAACATGTCATTGTACTGGGGCATCGGGGCTCCTTCTCCGGCTGGCTTGACAGGACTGGCTGTCTACAGGCTGCCCCATGGCGCCTTGCAAAGCCACTGAAAACTGATCTTTCCGCCCTGCGCTGGCGATGACAGGTGCTGCCCCAATCAGCGGCTGCAGATTACAATGTCTCGCCCAGACTGATGGCCGGTGTCAGGCGATCGAACACCAGCCCCTCGACACCGCCCGGTTCCCGCGACTTTAGAATGATCTGTGCCGCGCGCGCGCCGATTTCGTGGCGGCAGGCATCTGTGGTCGCCAGAAGCTGCGGCAGGCCTTTCAGGATCTGCAGATTATTAAAACCTGCCAGCGCAATATCACCCGGCACCGAGAGACCCGCAGCCAGGCAATGCATCAGCCCGCCCACGCTCATGACGTCACTGGAATAGTAGATGCAGTCAATCTCCGGGCTGCGTGCCAGCATCTGTGCTGTCAGCTGACGGCCGGTCTGGATCGCGCTTTCGCCGGAGTAATGCTCAATGTCTCCAAGTGTGACGCCCTGCGCCGCCAGCCCATCCGTAAAGCCGTGAAAGCGTTTTCTGGCGCGAAAGTCCTGCGGCATCTTGGTGCCGATGAAGCCGATCTTGCGGTATCCGCGGGACAGGATCTGCTTTGCCATACCGCGGCCGGCCTGCAAATGCGAGATGCCGACGCAGTGGCGCACAGGATCACCATCGACATCCATCACTTCGACAACCGGGCAATCGGCTTGCTGCAGCATCCGCCGGGTGGCGTCCGTGTGTTCCAGCCCGGCCGCAATCAGCCCCGAAGGCCGCCAGCTGAGCATTTCGCGGATGACGCTTTCTTCTTCATCCAGGTCATAGCCAGAGACCCCGACGACCGGCTTCAACGGGCTGTCCCGCAGCACCGCTGAAACGCCCGAGAGAACTTCCGGGAAGACAAAACTGCTCAGAGATGGCACCACCACCGCCACAAGGTTGACCGACTGCGACGACAACGACCCGGCAATCCGGTTCGGCACATAGCCATGCTTGAGGGCGATGCCCTCGATCTTTGCCTTGGTTTTTTCGGACACATCCGGGGCGCCGCGCAATGCGCGGGAAGCGGTCATTTCGCTGACGCCGGCCAGTTTGGCGACATCTTTCAGCAGCAGTTTCTTCGTCATGCTCCCATGCTCCTGCAGATCGCCGGGCGCCGCAAGAGCCGCTCTGCCTGCAAGCGGGTTGATTTTTCATTTCGTTATCGATATCGGTATCGCAACCGTTATCGCTACCGGATACTTGCCGGAGCCACAGCCGGAGATCAGAGATGACACTGAAGATTGCAATCAACGGATTCGGACGTATCGGGCGCGGGGTGCTGCGGGCCCTGCTGGAAAGCGACGCCAAAGATATCGAAGTGGTCGCCATCAACGACCTGTCGCCCCCGGAAACCCTGGTGCATCTGCTGAAATACGACAGCGTGCACGGGCGGTTGAAAACGCCGGTATTTCTGGCCGATGATGAGATCCGCGTCGGACATCACAGCATCCGGCTGACCGCAATCCGCAACCCTGAGGACCTGCCCTGGCAGGATGTGGACATCGCCTATGAATGCACCGGCCTGTTCACCACCCGCAGCGCGGCGGCGCGGCATTTGGAAAACGGCGCCAAGCGGGTGCTGATCTCGGCCCCTGGCAAGGACGCAGACCGCACAGTGGTTTTTGGCGTCAATCACATGGACCTGACGGCAGGCGACGTCATCGTTTCCAATGCCTCCTGCACCACCAACTGCCTGGCGCCGCTGGCCAAGGTTCTGGACGAGACCTTCGGCATCAAGACCGGCTACATGACCACCATCCACGCCTATACCGGCGATCAGCCCACCCATGACACCAGCCACAAGGATCTCTATCGCGCCCGCGCGGCTTCGCTGTCGATGATCCCCACATCCACCGGAGCGGCACGGGCCATCTCCGAAGTGCTGCCGCATCTGAAAGGCCGGCTGGAAGGCTCTGCCATCCGGGTGCCCACCGCCAATGTCTCAGTGGTGGATCTGAGCTTTGTGCCGCAGAAGACCGCCACGGTTGAGGCTGTCAATGACGCGGTCAAGGCGGCGGCCGGGAACGGGCTGGAGGGCATTCTGTCCTATGAGGAAGATCCGCTGGTCTCTGTCGATTTCAACCACGACCCACATTCAAGCTGCTTTGCCGCTGCCCAGACATCCGTCACCGCCGAAGGGCTGGTACGCGTTGTCAGCTGGTATGACAATGAATGGGGCTTCTCCAACCGGATGGTGGATACCGGCCGCCGCATTGGCGCCGTGATGAAAGCCACAGAGGTTGCACTGGCCAGCTGACCGGGCCCTCCCGCCCGTCGCCACCCCTTCGGGCCGCCTCCCGTTGGGCCCGGCGCCGCGCAGACGCGCGGCGCTGTTGCGTTTGCCGCCAGGCTTTTGACCTTGAACAAGGCCAGCCTGCAGAAAAGCTGTCTCCAGAATGCGCGAAATCAAACTCCGGCCCCTGTACGGCTGGTATGAGCCGCTGATTTGGGTCAGAACAGGTGCAAGACATGACCAGCAACAGGAGACCGGCGTGACCGTCACCCGTGAAACCGTCCTTGAGGCGCTCAAGAACATCACCGACCCCGTCAGCGGCTCTGACATTGTGAGCGCGGGTGTTGCCCGCGCGGTAACAGTCGAAGGCGGCACCGTCCGGTTCGTGCTGGAGATCGATCCCGGCAAGTCTGACGCCTATGGCCCGGTGCGTGATCAAGCCGATGCCGACGTGGCAGCGCTGCCGGGGGTGGAGAAAGTCTCTGCAATGCTGACAGCCCATTCGGAGAAGGCGCCGCCGGATCTGAAGCCCAAGCAGGCAGCCCAGCCCCAACAGCAGGCGCCGCAGAAGGTTCCGGGCGTGGCGCGTATTCTGGCAGTGGCCTCGGGCAAGGGGGGCGTCGGCAAATCCACCGTCTCGGCCAATCTTGCCTGCGCCCTGGCGATGCAGGGGCGCAAAGTCGGCTTGCTGGATGCTGACGTCTATGGCCCTTCTCAGCCCAAAATGCTGGGGGTGAGCGGCCGACCTGCCAGCCCGGATGGCAAAACCATCCTGCCGCTGCGCAACCATGGTGTCACCATGATGTCGATGGGGCTGATGACCGGCGAGGACCAGGCAGTAATCTGGCGCGGCCCGATGCTGATGGGCGCACTGCAGCAGATGCTGCTGCAGGTGCAGTGGGGCGAGCTGGATGTGCTGATTGTCGATCTGCCGCCGGGCACCGGTGACGTGCAGATGACCCTGGCGCAGAAAACCCATGTGGACGGCGCCATCGTGGTCTCTACCCCGCAGGATGTGGCATTGATCGACGCGCGCAAGGGCATCGACATGTTCCGCAAGATGAACGTGCCGGTGCTGGGCATGATCGAGAACATGTCGACCCACATATGCTCCAACTGCGGCCACGAGGAACATCTGTTCGGCCATGGCGGCGTGGCGCAGGAAGCTCAGAAACTGGGGGTGCCACTGCTGGGCGAAGTGCCCTTGCATTTGGAAGTGCGCCTTGCCGGGGACAATGGCACCCCGATCGCAGCAGCCCAGCCCGGCAGCGCCCAGGCCAAGGTGTTCCTGGACATTGCAACCCAACTGGTTGACGCGGGCGCAGCATGACCCCCCGTGACCTCAAAAGGGCTGAGAAGCACCGATCCCCCACAGGGCAGCTACGGGCTGGCTGAGAATTGAAAGGCGTTTGAAGGGCGGGTTCATCCTTCAAACGTCTCCACCCCACCAACGCCGCGCAGCGGCGCCACGCCCAACTGTGACTTGTATTCTTCGAATACAAGGGAGCAGGCGGGAGCCCTCCCCCTCGGATCAGGAATACTTCTGCGGGGCCGCCTCGGCCCGCGGACCACGAACATCCGGCAGGGCAGCCTGCAGGGCATCATGCCCAACCGCGCCCTCAGGCTTGGCCATCGCGCCGGGAGCCAAGCCAAATGTCATGGCCGACATGCGCGATCGGCCCAACCCGGCGGGCAAGCCAGCCTGCATCAACTTCGACATCGTCCCAGCTACTTGCGATACGCTAGGGGAATTGATGCCGCGATGCCTTTTCTATCCCCTGAACCGACACTATGATCGACACACAGCAGGGGGTATTGGCAAAGCTGACGATTTCCGCGCAGGCAATGCCGCAGGTCCGACTGCAATAGCTGCCGTCGCCAATCACCAAGCTTGCGACCTGGCCCGTCAGCACCAATCTTTATGGGCGCTGAAACGGCTGCCGAAGATGGTGCAATCTGTGTAGATGAACGGTGCTTCTGCCTGTAACCGGACCCTGTTTTCCCGTCCTTGTTTTGCAACTGGCCCAAAGCAGCTGAGACACGCTGCCTTCATCTGCCCTGCCCGCCCGGCGCGTCCCCCTGCTGCCCCAGCAGAGCGCAAGCCCAGTGGTTCCTTTGGAAAGGATTGCGCCTTCAGCTTTCGCTCACACATTGACAATCTAAATACTGGCGCCGCGGGTGACCGGGATCCGTTCTGATCGCCAGATTTCAGCTGGATCGCCCATAGCTGCCAAGCCTGCATCCTCGGCTTTGCACAGTGCCCCGCAATTGCGTCCATCTTCCCGTTTGCCCTGACCATCGGCACAGGTGTCGCCACCAAGGAGGCCGCCGTTTTTGCCAGCAACGATTGTAAGCTCATGACCGCCAGTGAATTTCGCTTCACCAAGGCAATCGCCTGTTCCCATGGCGGTTTTGACCTGAGAAGCCATCGCCGCAAAGGGGGTCAGATGGCCTGAAATGGTGTTCGGGCCGCCACCCTAAGAACTTGCTCTTTACGATCTACCAAGAAAGTCACGCCGCTATCTTGGCGGGCAAAACCATTGGAGCAGCAGCCAATCAGGCCACCATTGTTGACCTTCGCCAAATTCGAGGAAACCGCTTCTGTATCTGCAATATACATGGTTGTGCAGGAAGTAGGCCCGTGCCTGCCAAATCGGTCGTCCCGCCAAACGTCCTTTGGATACCCCGCTGCAGTCAGTTGGTGCAACTATTCGTGGCTGATACGTCACGTTTCGCTTCAGTCAATTCTGCAAGGCAGTCGTCGCTGGCCAGACAGTCCTGTGCAGTTTCGCCGCCCAGGATGCCAATTCGGCAGCAATCAGCCTTTCTTCTCATTTCTCTCCGGTTGATCCTCCCCCAAGAGAGCCCTCTGGGGCTGGTAAGGACAATGCAGGCGTTATTCGGCGGGAAGAGCGGTGCGCAGGGCGCCCGTTTTTGCCAACATATTGATCTCGGTTGGGAAGAAGTACCCAGAGACTTCGTCTCCGGCACCATAGATTTCGCGGGCCACGCCGGTCGTCAGATGTTCCGGCAGACCGTCAAACACGATGCGGCCGTCACGCATGCCGACAACCCGGTCGCAATAGCGGCGCACTGTGTCCAGCCTGTGCATGTTGGCGATGACGGTGCGCCCGTCCTCCTCATGGATGCGGCGTAGCGCTTCCATCACGGCCCGGGCGTTCATCGGGTCCAGAGAGGCAATCGGCTCATCCGCCAGAATGATCTTCGGCTCCTGCATCAGCGCCCGAGCAATCGCGACCCGCTGCTGCTGACCACGAGACAGCGCTCCGGCCCGCCGGGCCGCATGTTCGCCAATGCCCAGCCGGTCCAGGATGCCGATGGCCTTGCGGGTATCTGCCACTGGATGCAGGTTGAACAGCGTCGCCATCGCGCTGCGGCGGGTCGGCGTGCCCTGCAGCACATTTGAAATCACATCCATGCGCGGTACCAGGTTGAACTGCTGGACAATCATCGCGCATTCAGTTTGCCAGGCCCGTTTGTCCCTGCCCTTCAGCCCGGTGATCTCGCGGTCTCTGAACAGAATGCGCCCCTCACTTGCGTCTTCCAGCCGGTTCAGCAACCGCAGCAGGGTGGATTTTCCAGCGCCGGAGCGGCCAATGACGCCGATCATGCAGGGTTTGTCGATATCCAGCGTGGCGGCATCCACCGCGTTCTTGCCACCAAACCGTTTGGTCAGTTTGTCAATGCGCAGCACCGGAGCGCTCCTTTGCCGTTAGGGAACCACCTACCGGCCCGGCACAAAGCTCATGTGTCACTGCCGTGAAAGTTTTGTAACGCAGCCCGGCGCACCCTGTAATCCCGGGTGCCGAGGAAACATGTCTGCGGCGCAATCTGCCTCTGTCCACAACCGGCCGGACAGTCTATACGGCCTGCGACTCCCCCTTTCCCTTTGCAAAAGGAAGCTGCCAGATGTCCTTTGACCGCAAGATCAAGATTGCCCCCTCGATCCTTTCCGCCGATTTCGCCAACTTCGGCCAGGAAATCCAGGCGATTGAAGCCCAGGGCGCCGACTGGGTGCATGTGGATGTGATGGACGGGCATTTTGTGCCGAACCTCACCTTTGGCCCGCAGGCGGTAAAGGCGTTTCGCCCGCATGTGAAAACGGTGATGGATGTACACCTGATGATCGCGCCGGTTGATCCCTATATCGACGCTTACGCCGATGCTGGCGCGGATGTGCTGACCGCCCATATCGAAGCCGGTTCGCACATCCACCGCACCCTGCAGGCGATCCGCGGGGCAGGCATGAAAGCAGGTGTCGCACTGAACCCCGGCACCCCGGCCGAGGCGGTTGAGCATCTGCTGGACCTGACCGATCTGGTCTGCGTGATGACCGTGAACCCAGGGTTCGGCGGCCAGAAATTCATCGACATGACCGCCAAGATCCGCCGCCTGCGCGCAATGATCGGTGACCGTCCGATCCATATCGAAATCGACGGCGGCGTTGACCCCGCAACGGCGCCCTTGGTGGCCGAGGCCGGCGCCGATGTGCTGGTGGCCGGTTCGGCTGTGTTCAAAGGCGGCTCGGTCAGCAATCCGGAAGTCTACGGCGAGAACATCCGCAAGATCCGCGCCGCGACCGAAGGCTCCTGGGCCTGAAACGCAGGTACTCCCGCCAATCGCCGGGCGCATCAAAGATGCACCGCTCTTGTTGGGCCGTGCGCCGCGCGTTCCGCGCGGCGCTGTTACGTGATACCGCCAATGTTCTGCGGATGAGCCCGGCATGGCCCGGGCTGCGCGCTGACGGCCCTCGACGGGCCAGAGGCGCGCACGCCTGCTTCAGACACTCTGGTTCTCAGGCACTCTGGTTCAAGGTCTCGAAACTTCTGCCCTCGGACACCAGTTGCTCCAGTAGCGGTGCCGACTGCCAGAAGAAACCGTCTTCGGCCGCATAGCTCCGGATATCGGCGAGGATACCCTCCAGCCCCTGCAGGTCAGCCCATTTCAGCGGTCCGCCCCAGAACCGCGGAAAGCCGTAACCAAACAGCATCACCATATCCACGTCCAGCGGGCGGCGGGCGATGCCCTCGCCGACCACCTTGGCGGCCTCGTTGACCATGGCGCACATATAGCGGCGCAGCACCTCTGCGTCCGAAAACGCGCGCGGGGTGATCCCCTGCTGCTCCTGATCCTCGGCAATCAGTTCCGCCACCTGCGGGTTCGGCACGCCGCCCCGCTTGCCATCTTCGTAAATGTAGAACCCCTTGCCTGTCTTCTGGCCAAAATCACCGCCTTCACACAGCATCTCGTAGAAGCGGGGCACCCGTTCACGCGGATCCCGCGTCGGCGCGCGGCGTTTGCGGGCGGCCCAGTTGATGTCGAGCCCGGCAAGGTCACCCATCGCAAAGGGCCCCATCGGGAAGCCGAAATCGGTCACAACCTTGTCCACCTGATAAGGCGAAGCGCCGTCCAGCACCACATATTCTGCGGCCTTGCGGTAAGTGTTCATGATCCGGTTGCCGATGAACCCGTCGCAGATCCCGGACCGGACCGCGACCTTCTTCAGCCGCTTACCAAGAGCAAACCCGGTGGCCAGAACCTCTGGTGTGGTCTGAGCGGCAACCACAATTTCCAGCAGCTTCATTACATGCGCGGGCGAGAAGAAATGCAGCCCGATCACATCCCCCGGACGAGAGGTCGCCGCGGCGATGTCATCCACATCCAGATAGGACGTATTGGTCGCCAGCACCGCACCCGGCTTGCAATGGCTGTCGAGCTTGCCAAAGACCTCGCGTTTGACGCCCATGTCCTCGAACACGGCTTCGACCACCAGATCCACCTGCCCCAGTGCTGCATAATCCGTGGCCACAGTCAGCGCTTCACCAGTCAGCTGGCCGTATTGCGTCTGGGTGATTTTGCCCCGCATCAGGGCGCCCTGCAAATTACCTTCGATCCGGCCGCGCGCGGCAGCAACGCCCGCATCCGTCATTTCGATCAGCACCACCGGCAGCCCGGCCAGCAGCGCTGCAGTGGCGATCCCAGCCCCCATGGTGCCGCCGCCGATCACCCCCATTGAGGCAACTTCGCGTGGAGCAATCCCTGCCAACTCCGGCAGCTTGCCGACTGCACGCTCCGAGAAGAAGGCATGGATCAGCCCCTGCCGCTGTGGCGACGCCATCAGCTCCTGAAACAACTCGCGCTCGCGCTTGAGACCCGCCCCAAAGTCCTCAGCCTCTGCGGCTGCCTGCACCGCACGCACTGCAGCTGCCGGAGACAGCTGGCCACGGCCTTTCCTCAATGCAGCCTTGTGGGCGGCATCAAAATCCACCATCCCCGGCGCGGGCATTTCCCCCACAGCCCGCCGGGGTGCTCCGGCATCCAGCAGCTCCTGCGCATAAGCCAGGCCGATTTCGCGCGGCTCACCTGCTTCGATGCGGTCGATAATTCTCTTGTCCAGCGCTTCCGCCGCGCCGATGTGGCGGCCCGTGGTGATCATCTCAAGCGCCGCCTCGGACCCGGCCAGCCGCGGCAGCCGCTGAGTGCCGCCGGCACCCGGCAGAATACCCAGGTTCACTTCCGGTAATCCCATTTTCGCCGCAGGCACTGCAATCCGGTAATGCGAGGACAAAGCCACCTCCAGCCCGCCGCCCAGCGCCGTGCCATGCAACGCCGAGACCACGATCAGCGGCGAGGCCTCGATGCGGCTGCACAAGTCCGGCAGATAGGGGTCCTGCGGCGGCTTACCGAATTCGCGGATGTCAGCGCCGGAAAAATAAGTCCTGCCGTCGCCATAGATCAGAATTGCTCTGGCGCCTTCGCTCTCAGCCCGTTCGATCCCCGCCAGCAACCCCTTGCGCACATCAATTCCCAACGCGTTCACCGGCGGGTTCTGTGCTTTCAGAACAGCAATCTCCCCGACCCGTTCATATGCAATGGCTTCGCTCATCCGATTTTCCCTCTCTGTTCCGCGGCAGTGGGCGGTATCCGGCGATCAGACACGGCAACCGCGCAAGGGCCAGGCCCTCACGGCAGACAATCGGCCCCGTACCGCGCGTCACCGCGCCTGTTGCCCCTCCCGCCGAGGCGCCTGTCACTCCGGCATTTACGTAACAGATATCAGACAAAATGAAACCATCCTGAAACTCGGCATCCGGTCCTGCATCGAAAGCCGGATCCGGCGAACCCGTCTTTGCCACACCGATGGGAAACCAGCCCTCTGAGTTTCCGGTCCCCGACAGAGCAAGCAGCATCAGTGATGCGGCACTCCTGCTCATGCACTGCAGGGTTTTGCGGATAGTTGCGGCGCCTGTCTTCACCAAACCCGCCAACGCGTCGCCGCCCTACCTACAGATGACCTCGCGAGACAACTCGTCTTGTCATCTTTGGCGTCATAGATGCAGACGACAAGAACGGCCCTCTGCTGTTCATGAGGTCATCTCCTCGTTAGGTGGCCAAACAGGTTTCGGCCAGATCCAGGGCTTAGCCGCCCGGCCGAGCGAAACGATCCAGCCGCCCGGGTGCAACCATCCGCGCCATGCCTGCGCCAAGCGTTACCGCAATGAAGCCGATTGCCCGGCCCGGCAATGCGCGCCCCTTTGCTAGACAGCCCGACGCTCGCACTATCAGAAGATCTTTGCCGAAAGCCTTGCCTTCCTCTTGGAACAGGCCGCGCGACCCTGATATCGCGGCTTCTTTCTGGTCAAAAATACCCGCGCCGCAGGCAAGGGGCCGTCAGGCCCCGTTCTGTTCCGTCTGCCAGATCATTGCGCTGGCTTTGAGACGTTTCCGGGTAATTCAGGCACTCTCCGCTGCTTGGCAAGTCGGGTCTGGGGCGCTGCCCCCGCCCTTGCGGGCTCCCCCGGAGTATTTGGGCAAATGTGAAATTGCATTACGCATCCTTCGGCGACAGCTCCGGAAATTTGCAGAGCGGCATGTTAGAGCAATCGGGTCCCGCATTTGCACATCCTCGCCAGAGCGGGCTTTCGCCGCACAGGAATTGCATCAAAGAGCGCCCATTTTCAGGATAGGCGGCGCGAGTGCACTGCCCGCAGCACCCTGGCGCGACCCCAAGGGTCAACGCCGCATTCTGGCTAACGCTCCCGATCAGGTGGTAGCCCGTGGCCGGAGGAGCAGCGGTCCGTTTGGTCCGGCATCCTCGACGTGCCGCAAGTCGGCGATTGCACATAGGCACAGATGAAACGCAACCCCCTCGCGGCCAAGGCATCAACATGCAGGTGTGCAGATGCGGATGGCCTGCGCAGGCCAGATAGTCGAACCGCAGCTGATCGAACACGATGCACAGAATGTTCGTAGGCGCGTGCAACGCACGGGCTGCTGCCGCATGAACATACAAGCAAAGCACTTTTTCGCTAGGGTAACTTCTTGACCGCAAGCCTGCCTGCCGGAACTATTGCGGCATTCAAGATCATATCCAAAAGGCAATTATGACCTGCTCAACCCGCCGGAAAACCGTCCGCCCCGCAACGCCCGATGACGGCTCCAGCCTCGCGGCCCTGTCCATTGAAGTCTGGCTTGGCACGTATCTGCACCAGGGTGTCAGCGGGTTCTTTGCGGATTATGTGCTGGAACACTACACGCCGGAGCATTTTGCGGCAGCCCTGAAGAACCCGGCCGAACGCCTGCTGGTCTCGCAGAACCAGGATGGCATCGACGGGTACATCCGGATTTCCCATAATCGGCCCAGCCCGGCAGGGCGCGGCTCAAACACCGAGATTTCCACGCTCTATGTCCAGCCCCGGCACCATAGCACTGGCACCGGCAGGAGCCTGCTGGATGCCGGGCTGCAAACCTGCCGCAGTTGCGGCTGGGACGCGCCCTGGCTGGCAACCAATTCCGGGAATTCCGGTGCTATCGGCTTCTACCTCAGAAACGGATTTGAACAGGTTGGCCTGACCCAGTTCAGGATTGGCGATGCAGAATACCCCAACGACGTTCTGCAGTATTCTACTCTCTGAAAACCGACGCCGAAGATCTCCCGCCCGTCGTCGGTCTTTCTTGCAAAAGACCGCCTCCCGTTGGGCCCGGCACCGTGCACAGCACGGTGCCGGGCCCAACAGCCATGGCGCATTTTCATGCGTCAGCAGCTGGCGGGAGCATCCGCCGCTGCCAACTGGCCGTTCCCGTCCGCATCAATATGTTACACAATGCGGCACAGATAAAATTATACGTTACATTTTAACTTGCCGCGAATCATCTTCCAGCATATCACCGACCCAACGGTCGGCTTTTCTTGTTGCCGCCACAGGAGACGCGAACACCCATGGATGCTTTCATCTGCGATGCCACCCGCACCCCGATCGGCCGCTACGGCGGAGCATTAAGCCAGATGCGTACCGATGACCTGGCCGCTTTGCCGATTGCCGCGCTGGCGGCGCGCAACCCGGACGTGGACTGGGGCGCATTGGACGATGTCATCATGGGCGACGCCAACCAGGCCGGCGAGAGCAACCGCAATGTGGCCCGCATGGCCGCCCTGCTGGCAGGACTGCCGTCCACAGTCCCCGGCACCACAATCAACCGGCTCTGCGCCTCTGGCATGGATGCGGTCGGCATGGCCTCGCGCGGGATCAAGGCAGGCGATTATGACATGGCCATCGCCGGCGGCGTCGAAAGCATGAGCCGCGCGCCTTTTGTGATGCCCAAGGCAACCAGCGCCTTTACCCGCGCCAATGCGGTTTACGACACCACCATCGGCTGGCGTTTCGTGAACAAGAAGATGCACGAGACCTACGGCACCGACTCGATGCCGCAGACCGCCGACAATGTGGCTGAGGATTACCGCGTCAGCCGCGCCGATCAGGACGCCTTTGCCGCCCGCAGCCAGGCCCGCTGGGCCGCTGCGCATGAAGCAGGCCTGTTCCAGGATGAGATCACCCCGGTCACCATCCCGCAGCGCAAGGGCGATGACATTGTGGTGGACACAGACGAACACCCCCGCCCGGGCACCACGGCTGAGAAGCTGGCGGGGCTCAAGGGGGTGAATGGCCCGGACAAAAGCGTGACCGCCGGCAATGCCTCCGGCGTCAATGACGGCGCGGCGGCGATCCTGATGGCCAATGAGGCCGCAGCCGCGCGGAACGGCCTGAAGCCGATGGCCCGTATCGTCGGAATGGCCGCCGCAGGAGTTGAACCGCGCATCATGGGCATCGGCCCGGTGCCCGCCACCCGCAAGGTGCTGACCCGGACCGGTCTCAGCATCGAACAGATGGACGTGATCGAACTGAACGAGGCCTTCGCGTCCCAGGGTCTTGCGACCTTGCGCGAGCTTGGCGTTCCGGACGATGCACCCCATGTCAATCCCAACGGCGGTGCGATTGCACTGGGCCACCCGCTCGGCATGTCCGGTGCGCGCCTGGTGCTGACCGCTGCTTATCAATTGCAGCGCACCGGCGGGCGCTATGCGCTCTGCACCATGTGCGTCGGCGTCGGGCAGGGCACCGCCCTGATCCTGGAACGCGTGTAGCGAAGGTTACGGAGGTCCCAGACATGTATGCTCAGATGGTCAAATCCGAAGCGGCCCAGGAGGATCCGGAACAGCTGGCGGCCTTTCAGGCGCGCATCGACGCCGGCGAAAAGATCGAGCCCAAGGACTGGATGCCCGAAGGCTACCGCAAGACGCTGATCCGCCAGATCGGCCAGCATGCACATTCCGAAATCGTCGGCCAGCTGCCCGAGGGCAACTGGATCACCCGCGCACCGACGCTGGAGCGCAAGGCGATCCTGCTCGCCAAGGTGCAGGATGAGGCCGGCCATGGTCTTTACCTGTATTGCGCGGCGGAAACCTTGGGCGTGTCGCGTGACGAGTTGACCGAAATGCTGCTGGATGGGCGGATGAAGTATTCGTCGATCTTCAATTACCCGACGCTGAACTGGGCCGACATCGGCGCAGTGGGCTGGCTGGTCGATGGTGCTGCGATCATGAACCAGGTGCCGCTGCAACGGACCTCCTTTGGCCCCTATTCCCGCGCGATGATCCGGATCTGCAAGGAAGAGAGCTTTCACCAGCGCCAGGGCTATGACGCCATCCGCAAGATGGCGGAAGGCACGCCCGCACAGAAGAAGATGGCCCAGGATGCGCTGAACCGCCTGTGGTACCCGTCGCTGATGATGTTCGGCCCGTCCGACAAGGATTCTGTCCATTCCGCCCAGTCGATGGCCTGGAAGATCAAGATGAACACCAATGACGAGCTGCGCCAGAAATTCGTCGATCAGACCGTGCCGCAGGCCGAATATCTGGGCCTCAGCGTCCCCGACCCGGATCTGAAATGGAACGAGGAGCGCGGCCATTATGACTACACCGATCCGGACTGGAGCGAGTTCTTTGAGGTGATCAAGGGCAACGGCCCCTGCAACACCGACCGTCTCGCGGCCCGCAACAAGGCCTGGGATGACGGTGCCTGGGTCCGCGACGGCCTCTTGGCACATGCCAAGAAGAAAGCCGCGCGCCGACACGCCGCCGAATAACCCCCAGACTTCCGGCGCTTCATCAGTTTTCGAACATTGCAGCGGCGCCCCCTCAGCCAGGAGGATTTGAGACATGAAAAACGAATGGCCCCTCTGGGAAATCTTCATCCGCGGCCAGCACGGGATGAGCCACCGCCACGTCGGCTCCCTGCATGCCCCGGACGCCGAGATGGCGATCAAGAACGCCCGCGACGTCTATACCCGCCGCAACGAGGGCGTGTCGATCTGGGCGGTCGAGGCCAACCACATCGCCGCGTCATCTCCCAGCGACAAGGGCCCGCTTTATGAGCCGTCGGAAAGCAAGGTCTATCGTCACCCGACCTTCTTTGACATCCCCGACGAAGTGGGGGCCATGTAATGGCCACCCCGACAATCAAGAGCCCGGCATTTGCCCAGTTCCTGCTGCGGATGGGCGACAACCCCCTGATCCTCGGCCATCGGATCAGCGAATGGTGTGGCCATGCACCGGTGCTGGAAGAAGACATCGCGCTGGCCAATACCGCGCTGGACATGATCGGCCAGACTCGGATGTGGCTTGGCCTTGCTGCTGAAGTACAGGGAGACGGAAAATCCGCCGACGATCTTGCCTTCCTGCGCGACGCCTGGGAGTTCCGCAACCTGCTGCTGGTAGAGGTGCCAAACGGTGATTTCGGCCGCACCCTGATGCGCCAGTTCCTGTTTGATGCCTGGCATGCGATCCAACTGGGCCGGCTGATGAAATCCGCAGATGAGCGGGTAGCCGCGATTGCCGAGAAGGCCTCGAAAGAAGTGGCTTACCATCTGGAGCGCTCTGCCGACACCGTGGTGGGCCTGGGCGATGGCACCGAAGAAAGCCATCGCCGGATGCAGGAGGCTTTGGACTATCTGTGGCCCTATGTAGGCGAGATGTTCCAGTCCGACGATGTGGACGCAGAGATGGTCACGGCGGGCATTGCCCCCGATCCAGCCTCCTTGCGCGTGGAATACGACGCGCTGATCTCCCGCATCCTGACTGAGGCAACACTGACCATTCCGCAAAGCAGTTTTGCCCACAAGGGCGGCCGCACCGGTGCGATGCATACCGAGCATCTGGGCCATTTGCTGACCCAGATGCAATGGCTGCAGCGCGCCTATCCCGGCGCCACGTGGTAAGGCCACGGCCATCGCAATCCCGGGCGCCCCTCCTTTGGGCAAAGCTGAAGCCCTCCCGCGGGGGAGGTCGGGGGCTGCCCAGCCTATCGTCCGGGCGACACAGCTAATGAGGGCAACCGCATGCGCCAGGTAACAACTCAGCCCAGCACCACCCGGATCTGGGAGTGGCTTGACGCTGTGCCCGACCCGGAGATCCCGGTGATCTCGCTGGTGGACCTTGGCATTATCCGCGATGTGGCCTGGGAGGGTGAGACCCTGGTGGTCACCGTCACCCCGACTTATTCCGGCTGCCCGGCAACCTCGGTGATCAATATGGATATCGAAACTGCCCTGCGGGACCGCGGCATCGAAGATCTGAAACTGAAAACGCAGATTTCACCTGCCTGGACCACCGACTGGCTGTCCGAAAAAGGCCGCACCAAGCTGGAGGATTACGGCATCGCCCCGCCCCAGCCCGCAGGCGGCCCCGAGAAATGCCCGCATTGCGGCAGCCCGCATGTCACCAAGGTCAGCCAGTTCGGCTCGACCCCCTGCAAGGCCCACTGGCGCTGCCAGAACTGCCTGGAACCCTTTGATTATTTCAAGTGCATCTGAGGAGACCCTGATGGCGCGCTTTCATGACCTAGAAGTCACCGACGTCCGCAAGACCATCCGCGATGCGGTGGTTGTGACCCTGAAGCCCGCGGGTGGTGCAACTGAGGAATTCGACTTTACCCAAGGCCAGTATCTGACCTTCCGCCGCGACTTTGACGGCGAAGAATTGCGCCGCAGCTATTCGATCTGCGCCGGCAGGGACGAAGGCATCCTGCAGGTCGGCATCAAACGCGTTGACGGCGGCGCATTTTCGACCTGGGCCAATACCGAGCTGAAAGCGGGTGATACCCTGCAGGCGATGCCGCCGATGGGCAGCTTCTTCACCCCGATCAATAGCGCGGCCGAAACCCATTATCTGGGTTTTGCCGGCGGCTCCGGCATTACGCCCGTACTGTCGATCCTCAAGACCACGCTGGCGGCGGAACCGGGCTCCTCCTTTACGCTGGTCTACGCCAACAAAGGCGTCAACACGATTATGTTCCGAGAGGAGCTGGAGGATCTGAAGAATCTCTACATGGGCCGGTTCAACATGATCCACGTCCTGGAATCGGATGCGCAGGAAATCGACCTGTTCACCGGCCTGGTGACCGAAGAAAAATGCGCCCAGCTGTTCGCGCATTGGATCGACATCCAATCGGTCGACACCGCCTTTATCTGCGGGCCTGAACCGATGATGCTGGGCATCGCCAGCGCTCTGCGCACAGCAGGTCTCAGTGACGGCCAGATCAAGTTCGAACTGTTCGCCTCTGCTCAGCCGGGCCGCGCGAAACGCAAGGCCACCGCCGTGGACGCAGGCACCAGCGCCAACCAGACCAAGGCTGCGATCACCCTGGACGGTGCCACCCAGACCATAGAGATGGGCAAGGATATGACCCTGCTGGACGCCGCGCTGGAAAACGCGATGGATGCGCCCTATGCCTGCAAGGCCGGGGTCTGCTCCACCTGTCGCTGCAAGGTGCTGGCGGGCGAAGTCGAAATGGTCGCCAACCACGCGCTGGAGGATTACGAGGTCGAGAAAGGCTATGTGCTGTCCTGCCAGGCCTACCCGGTCACTGACAACGTGGTGGTCGATTACGACCAGTAACGCCTGCTTTTGGGAGATGAGACCATGGCGGATGACATGAACATCGAGACTTATCTGGCCCAGGGCGGCGTGCTGAGCAACCCGTCAAACGTGCCGCCGCGATATCGCGCCGAGCTGATGAAAATGATGGCGACCTTTGTCGACAGCGAGCTGGCAGGCGCTGCCGGTTTTGCCGACATCATCAACAAAGGCCCCGGCATCAAGGCACGCATCGCCGCCGCGAAAATCGTGCTGGAGAAATCCGACAGCGCTGAAAAGGTGCTCCGCATCATGGGCGACTTCGGTGCCGATACCGAACGCTATGCCGACCACCATCCCTGGACCGCCCGACTGGAACGGGACGCGGACATCGGTCAGACCCGCAGCAAGCACGACATGCGGCTGGCGGTGTTCAATTACCCGCTGGAGGGCTGGGCCGACGCGGTGGTGATGAACCTCCTCATGGGCAGCGCGGTTACCGTGCAGCTGCAGGAGCTGAGCCATGTTTCCTACCAGCCGCTGGCCGAAGCCTTCCGCGCTATCCAGCCCATCGAAGCGCATCACGCCGAATTGGCGGCGGAAGGGCTGATGGTGCTGGCAGAGACGCCGGAGGCCGGTGCTTTGCAGGCGCTGGCGGATTACTGGTGGCCGCGGGTCGCCGCCAGCTTTGGCTCCGGGAGTTCGCATAAGTTCGAGGTCCTGAAGGCCATGGGCCTGCGCCATACCCCCAATGCGGAATTGAAAGCCCGCTGGGAAAATACCGTCACGGCCGTTCTGGACAAAGCCGGCCTGAAGCCGACCGCTTGACTTCGTCCAGAAGCCTTCGCACAGGCACCAGCGCAGCGCCTTGCCGCAGCCACGTTGACCCATTCCAGCTTCCGCCACCCAGTGCTGGAGAGCGCAGTGGTGAACGCCAAGGCCGACTGCTTTTGTCCAAGTAACACCCGGATGCTGCGGAAGGCGGGCAGCATCCGGGCCCGCAATCTGCTGGTGCAGGTGCTAGTGCTGGACGCGACGGGCAATGTGGCAGAAACAGCCACCACCAAGGTCTTCGAGGTCCACAATGGCGAGGATTTCATTCCGATCACCATCGTCACATCCTGCCAGAATGCTCCCGCCCGTTCCGGGTTTGCAAGCAAACCGACTGCACGGTTGGGCATGGCACCGTGCAGCCGCACGGTGCCGCGCCGCGCTACTGCGCGGCGCGCGGCCCAAGGCCGCCAAGGGTGTTCCGGCGCAGCCGGAAGATCCTGCGGGCGCGGGAGCTCACCGGGCAGGCACGTCTGGCCGCCTGCACGTCTATGGCCAGAAAACGCCGGGTTAACGGTGCTTTGGCTCTATTGCCTGATGGCGCCTCATGCGCCATGATCCGCGGTGCAACAACGAGAGAGCAAAGATGCGCAAATTCCTTGTGGTCCTGGACGACAGTCGCGAATGCCTGAATGCCATGCGCTTTGCAGCGATGCGGGCTGCGCATACCGGTGGGGGTGTGATTATCCTGTCGGTCATCCCGCCGGATGAATTCAACCATTGGATCGGCGTCGGCGAAGTGATGCGCGAGGAAGCACGCGAACGCATCCACGCTCATTTCGAAGTTTTCGCCAAATGGATGCGCGACCGCCAAGGCGTGGACCCGGAACTGGTGATCCGCGAGGGTGAGCCGGTGCCGGAGATCCTCGACCATATCGAGGCTGATCCGGAAGTCGGCGTCCTGGTGCTTGGAGCCGGCACTGGCCGCAAGGGACCAGGGCCGCTGGTGACCCAGCTGACCAAGAACTCGGGGGCCCTTCCGGTCCCGGTCACGATCGTTCCAGGCGATCTGAGCAAAGAGAAGCTGGAAGCAATCACCTGAGGGAAGGCAGGAGCAGAAGCGATGAGCGGCAGAATTGCATTCTGGTTCGACTTCGCCTCGACCTATTCCTATCTCAGCGTGATGCGGATCAGTGAATTGGCCGCCAGCCGCCAGATTCAGGTCATCTGGAAGCCGTTTCTGCTGGGACCGATTTTCGCCGCTCAGGGCTGGAACACGTCCCCCTTCAATGTCTATCCCGCCAAGGGCCGCTATATGTGGCGCGACATGGAACGGATTTGTGCGTCACGCGGCCTGCCCTTCTGCCAGCCCGCCGCGTGCCCGCAGAACGGGCTGATGGCGGCGCGGCTGGCTCTGGCTGCCGGACAGGACAGCATCGAAGCCTTTGCGAAATCCGTGTTTCAAGCGCAGTTTGGCGATGGCGCAGACATTGCAGAACAGACTGTCCTGCAAGGCTGCCTACGCCGCGCGGGTTTGGATCAGGACCTTATGCTGCGGGCGCAATCCAGCGAAATCAAAGCAGCCTTGCGGGCGCAGACAGATGCGGCCAGTGCAGCGGGCATTTTCGGTGCGCCCAGCTTTACCAGTGGCCGGGAATTATTCTGGGGCGACGACCGTTTGGAACAGGCTTTGGAACACGTCGGCGCCACATCAACTTAGAATCGTTCCAAATCTTGACTTGGCGGGCTGCAAGGCGCATATCGGGGGCACGCTTAACGGAGACCCGACATGTTCATTCAGACTGAATCCACGCCCAACCCGGCGACGCTGAAATTCCTGCCGGGCCAGACCGTTCTGGAAGTCGGCACCGCTGACTTCCCCAGCGCAGACGCCGCGGGCAAGTCGCCGCTGGCCTCCCGCATCTTTGCGGTTGATGGCGTGACCGGCGTGTTCTTCGGCAATGACTTCGTGACCGTAACCAAAGCGGACGGTGTCGAATGGGACCACATCAAGCCTGCTATTCTGGGCGCGGTGATGGAACATTACCAGTCCGGCCAGCCGGTGATGGCGGACGGCTCTGAAAGCCCGGCGTCAGGTCATGCGGAACACACCGGTGAGGATGCCGAGATCGTCAACCAGATCAAGGAACTGCTGGACAGCCGGGTGCGCCCGGCAGTGGCCCAGGACGGCGGCGACATCACGTTTCACGGCTTTGACCGCGGCGTCGTTTACCTGCACATGCAGGGCGCCTGCGCCGGCTGCCCGTCCTCGACGCTGACACTGAAGATGGGCATCGAGAACCTGCTGCGCCATTACATCCCGGAAGTCACCGAGGTGCGCCCGGTTGCTGTCTGAGCCCCTGCGAAAGGACTTCCCATGACGTCCGAACCGCTGGTTCTGGGATTTGACACTTCGGCCGCGCATTGCGCGGCCGCTTTGCTGCGCGGTGATGCAGTGCTGGCCTCCCGGCTGGAGGAAATGTCGCGCGGCCAGGCCGAACGGCTGATGCCGCTCTTGGAGGAGGTGCTGGCCGAGGGAAGTGCCACGTGGGCCGATCTTGATGCCATTGGCGTGGGTATTGGCCCCGGCAATTTCACCGGCATCCGCATTGCGGTCTCTGCCGCCCGCGGGCTGGCACTGGGGTTGGAGGTTCCGGCCGTGGGCGTCGACGGGTTTGAGGCCCGCACCGCTGAGGGGTCTTTGCCCGCTGTGCCCGCCCCGCGCGGCCAGGTCTATGCCGCCCTGCCCGGCGAGGCACCGCGTCTGATGCCCCACCAGGAAGCCGAGGACGCCGCCCGCGGTGCCGGGCTGGCCTTTGCGCCCGAGGCAAGCCCTGCAACAATCGCCGAAACCGTTGGGCGAATCGCTGCAGGGCGCTTCAGAACCACGACGGAGCCGCCTGCCCCCCTGTACCTGCGCGCAGCTGACGCCGCGCCTTCGAGCGATCTGCCGCCGGCTCTGATTGATGAGTGACCCGCTGACGCCTGCGCAAATGGCTGCAACCCACGCCGCGGCCTTCACCCAGTCGCGCCCCTGGTCTGCACAGGAGTTTGCCACGCTGCTGGATAGCCCGCTGGTGTTTGCCACCGGTGACACCCGCTGTTTTTCCCTGCTGCGCGTAATCGCGGATGAGGCCGAACTGCTGACCATCGCCACCGATCCCGCCTATCAGCGCCAAGGCCTGGCCCGGACCTGCATGTCCGACTGGGAAACACGGGCCCGCGCATGCGGCGCTGCCGAAGCCTTCCTGGAGGTAGCCCAGGACAACGCGCCCGCCCAAGCGCTTTACCGCACTTGCGGATTCGCGGAATGCGGGCGCCGGACGGGATATTACCGCCGCAAGGATGCCAATCCGGTGGACGCAATCCTGATGAGAAAAGCCTTGCGCTAGGCCAGTTGCGCGGATTTCGCACCAAATGGTCAAAAAGCGGTTGACCCCCTCCCTGCCCTGCAGGCTAAATTGCCGCACCCTCTTAGGCCTGAACAGGGCCGGGCAGCGGACGATCCCCGCTGCATCCAACAAATAATGACAGTGGGAGTTAACCTGATGACCCTGATGAAACCGCTGCTGCTGGGCGCAGCCGCAACGCTGGCCCTGACCGCAGGTGCCGCACTTGCGGAACCCGCCCTGATCTTCGATCTGGGTGGCAAATTCGACAAGAGCTTCAACGAAGCCGCGCATAGTGGTGCCCAGCGCTGGGCCGAAGAGACCGGCGAAAGCTACCGCGAAATCGAGCTTCAGTCCGAAGCCCAACGTGAGCAGGCGCTGCGTCGCTTTGCCGAGGCTGGCGCCAACCCGATCGTGATGGTCGGCTTTGCCTTTGCTGATGCGCTGGGGCAGGTGGCTGCTGATTACCCGGAAACCAAGTTCACCATCATCGACATGGTGGTTGAAGGCGACAACGTGCGCTCGGTTGTCTTTAACGAACACGAAGGTTCGTACCTTGTGGGCATGATGGCTGCCATGGCATCCAAATCGAACACCGTTGGGTTCATCGGTGGCATGGACATCCCGCTGATCCGCAAGTTCGCCTGCGGCTATGCCGAGGGCGTCAAGGCCGCCAACCCCGACGCCGCAGTGATCGCCAACATGACCGGCACAACCCCGGCGGCCTGGAATGACCCGGTCAAAGGCTCGGAGCTGACCAAGGCACAGATCAGCCAAGGCGCAGATGTGGTGTATGCCGCGGCTGGCGGCACCGGTGTCGGCGTGCTGCAGACCGCAGCCGACGAAGGCATCCTGTCGATCGGTGTGGACAGCAACCAGAACCACCTGCATCCGGGGAAAGTGCTGACCTCGATGACCAAAAAGGTCGGCAACGCTGTGTTTGAAGCCTTCACTGATGGTGTCGACATGGAAACCGGCTTCTCTGTCATGGGTCTGGCCAATGGCGGTGTCGGCTATGCCATGGACGAGCACAATGCACCGCTGGTCTCTGCCGAGATGCAGGCGGCCGTGGATGATGCCGCAGCCAAGATTGCCTCGGGCGAGATCAAGGTACATGACTACATGTCCGACGACAGCTGCCCTGCGCTGAGCTTCTAAGAAGAAAGCCTCAGGCCATGACGGATTCACTTCATATTCTGTTTTCGGCCTGGGGCGACCCATCGCCCGAAACGCGTGCCGCAAAATCAGACGCGGCCCTCGGGCCAGATTTTTATTACTCCGATCCCAACACCCCCGTCCCCATCACCACCCGCGATGCTTATCTGCATTACCTTGCGCAGTTCAGCGCAATGATGCCCAAAGGCAGTGCCAAAATCGTTGCCGTCTCTGAACACCACGGCCATGCACGCGCCACGGTGGATTTCGAAAAGGACGGCAAACGCATGATGCGCGGCCAGAATTTTGCTGACCTGCAGGACGGCAAGGTGGTACGGCTGATCGGATTTACAGGCATGGGAGAGCCCGATTGACCGCCCCCGCCATTGAACTCAAAGGCATCTCCAAGGCTTTTGGCCCGGTCCAGGCAAACAAGGACATTTCCATCAGCGTCGCCCCCGGCACCATTCACGGTATCATCGGTGAAAACGGTGCCGGCAAGTCGACTCTGATGTCGATCCTCTATGGGTTTTACAAGGCCGATTCAGGCGAGATCTGGATCAAGGGCAAAAAGACCGCGATCCCTGACAGCCAGGCCGCCATTGCCGCAGGTATCGGCATGGTATTCCAGCATTTCAAGCTGGTGGAGAATTTCACGGTTCTGGAAAACATCGTACTGGGTGCCGAGGACAGCGGCATGCTGATGCCGTCGCTGCGCCGCGCCCGCAAGGAACTGAAGGCGCTGGAAGAGGAATACGAGCTGTTCGTCGATCCCGACGCCCGTATCGACGAGATTGGCGTCGGCATGCAGCAGCGCGTAGAAATTCTAAAGGCGCTGTACCGCAAGGCGGAGATCCTGATCCTGGATGAACCCACCGGCGTGCTGACCCCGGCTGAGGCCGACCAGTTGTTCCGCATCCTCGACCGGCTGCGCGCCGAGGGAAAGACCATCATCCTGATCACCCACAAGCTGCGGGAGATCATGGAATACACCGACACCGTCTCTGTCATGCGGCGCGGCCAGATGACAGCGACCGTCAAAACAGCCGAGACCAGCCCAGAACATCTGGCGGAGCTGATGGTGGGCCGCAAGGTGCTGCTGCGTGTCGACAAGGTAGCCGCCCAGCCCGGCGCCCCGGTCCTGGAGATCGAGAACCTGCGAGTCGTGGACAGCGCCGGCGTCGAACGCGTCAAGGGCATCGACCTGACTGTGCGTGCTGGCGAGATCGTGGGCATTGCCGGCGTCGCAGGCAACGGCCAGTCGGAACTGCTGGAAGTGTTGGGCGGCATGCGTCACGGCTCTGGCAGCATCAAACTGCATGGGGCCCCCCTGCCACTGCATGGTCACGGCTCGGATGCCGCTGCCCGGCGCGCCGCCCATATCGGCCATGTGCCAGAGGACCGCCAGCGCGAAGGTCTGATCATGGACTTCCACGCCTGGGAGAACGTCGCCTTTGGCTATCACCGCGATCCGGCCTATCAAAGCGGGCCGTTGATGAACAATGCGGCCCTGCGCGCCGACACGGAAGCCAAGATAGAAAAATTCGACGTGCGCCCGCCCGATCCCTGGCTGGCCGCCAAGAGTTTCTCTGGTGGCAACCAGCAGAAAATCGTGGTGGCGCGCGAGATTGAGCGCAACCCCGACCTTTTGCTGATCGGCCAGCCGACACGAGGTGTCGACATCGGCGCAATTGAATTCATTCACAAGCAGATCGTCGAACTGCGCGACCAGGGCAAAGCGATCCTGCTGGTCTCAGTCGAACTGGAAGAGATCCTGTCGCTATCCGACCGGGTGGCAGTGATGTTTGACGGCGTGATCATGGGCGAACGCCCAGCAGATCAGACGGACGAAAAAGAACTGGGCCTCTTGATGGCCGGTGTCGCGGGGGAGGCCGCGTAAATGGAAAAAATGCCGAAATGGGCCGATGTGGTGCTGATCCCGTTGATCAGCCTGATCCTGGCCGCACTCTTGTCGGCCCTGGTGATCCTCGGGATCGGCGAAGACCCGGTGGCCGCGGTCAAACTGATGGTCGATGGCGCCCTGGGCTCCACCTATGGCTGGGGCTACACGCTCTATTACGCCACCAATTTCATGTTTACCGGCCTGGCTGTGGCGGTTGCCGCCCATGCGGGCCTGTTCAACATCGGCGGTGAAGGCCAGGCGATGCTGGGGGGGCTGGGCGTGGCTGTGATCTGCCTGTTCATTCCCTGGCCGCACTGGTCGCTGGCGCTGATCTTTGCCGCCCTTGGTGCGGGTCTGTTCGGTGCTGCCTGGGCTGCCATTCCGGCCTATCTGCAGGCCAAGCGTGGCAGCCATATCGTGATCACCACCATCATGTTCAATTTCATCGCAGCAGCGGTGCTGAACTATGTGCTGGTGAACCTTCTGCGCCCCGAAGGCTCAATGGACCCTGCCACTGCCCGTTTCCCTGAAACTGTGCATCTGCCCTCCCTGCATGAGCTGCTGGCCCCGGTTGGCATCGCGTTTTCGAAGTCCGCTCCTGCTAACGTCAGCCTGCTGGTCGCAATCGGTGCTTGCCTGTTTGTCTGGCTGCTGATCTGGCGCACCCCGCTGGGCTACGAAATCCGCTCTCTGGGCAAATCGGAGCCGGCTGCGCGTTATGCCGGCATTTCCTCAGTCCGCACCATCATGATTGCCATGCTCATTTCCGGTGCGCTGGCCGGCATGATGGCCGTGAACAACGTGATGGGCGAAGCAGAACGACTGGTACTGAACGCCACCGAGGGTGCAGGCTTCATCGGCATTGCGGTGGCCCTGATGGGACGCAACCATCCCTTTGGCGTGTTTCTGGCCGCGATCCTTTTTGGTTTCCTCTATCAGGGCGGCGCCGAACTGGCGCTGTGGACCTCGATCCCGCGCGAGTTGATCGTGGTGATCCAGGCCCTGGTGATCCTGTTCACAGGCGCGCTCGACAACATGGTCCGGATGCCGCTTGAGCGGGTCTTTCTGGCGATGCGGAAGGGGCAGAACTGATGGATTTCCTGACGATCATCCAGCTTCTGGACTCCACCGTCCGTCTGGCGACACCGCTGCTGCTGGCCTGCCTTGCCGGTCTGTTCTCGGAGCGCGCAGGCATTTTCGACATCGGCCTGGAAGGCAAGATGCTGATGGCGGCCTTTTTCTCCGCCGCGGTCGCCGCCGTCACCGGCAACGTCTGGCTGGGCTTGCTGGCTGGCATCGGCTCGTCGCTCTTGCTGGCCGGGCTGCACGGGGTTGCCTCGATCACGTTCCGCGGCAACCAGCTGATTTCCGGTGTGGCAATCAACTTTCTGGCCGCTGGCATGACGGTGCTGATTGCCCAGGACTGGTTCCAGCAGGGCGGCCGCACCCCCTCGCTGATCGGTGGCGGGCGGTTTACCCCGTTTGACCTGCCGTTTGCCGAAAGCCTTTCCGGCGTGCCGGGACTGGGTCCGGTCTATGCTGAACTGCTCTCTGGCCATTCGATCCTGGTCTATATTGCATTCCTGGCCGTGCCCGCGACCTGGTGGGTGCTGTTCCGCACCCGCTTTGGCCTGCGCCTGCGCGCTGTGGGCGAAAACCCTGCTGCGGTTGATACCGCCGGCGTCTCGGTTGTCGGCCTGCGCTATGCAGCCGTCCTGATCTGCGGCCTTTTGTGCGGCATTGCCGGTGCCTATCTGGCAACCGCACTGCAAGCAGGTTTCGTCAAGGACATGACCGCCGGACGCGGTTTCATTGCGCTGGCGGCCCTGATTTTTGCCAAGTGGCGACCCTGGCACGCAATGGGGGCCTGTCTGCTGTTCGGCCTGCTGCAAGCCGTCGCCCTGCGCTTTCAGAACATCGAGCTGGGCGGCATCACCATCCCGGTGCAGGCAATGGACGCTTTGCCCTACGTGCTGACAGTGGTGATCCTGGCCGGTTTTGTCGGCAAGGCGATCCCGCCCCGCGCTGGTGGCGAACCCTATGTGAAAGAGCGCTGAACCGCACATCAACCTCAACTCTACACCCGGCCCTGCGCCGGGTGTTTCCGTTCCGGCTGGCGGTCTTTGGAACAAACGAAATACGCCGTGCCGTTCTGCTCTATGCGCAGGGCGCCTTGCTCTTAGGTCCAAACCGCCTCACTTTATCGATCCTGGTCTGTGCAATGTCGCCAGGCCGGTTGACCACCTGCGGCTTACTTGCTGTAAGGCCGCTATGCATATTTTCCTCCCCATCGCCGAAGTCTCGGTCAATTTCATGCTGCTGCTGGGCATCGGTGGTGCGGTTGGCGTGCTGTCAGGCATGTTTGGCGTTGGCGGCGGCTTCCTGATCACACCGCTCCTGTTCCTGATCGGCATCCCGCCGGGAGTGGCCGTGGCCACATCCGCCAATCAAGTGGTGGCCTCATCCGTTTCTGGTCTGATGGCACATTTCCGGAACCGCTCGGTGGATCTCAAAATGGGGTATGTGCTCCTGTGCGGCGGTCTTGCGGGTGCGGCCTTGGGGATGGTGGTCTTCAACCGGCTCAAGCAGCTGGGTCAGGTCGATCTGGCAGTGCAGCTTTGCTACGTGCTGTTTCTCGGCGTGATCGGCGCATTGATGTTTGTCGAAAGCATCAATGCTATCCGCAAGTCCCGTCAGGCCGGAGCCCCCCCGTCCCGAAAGCGTCGGCAGCGCTCCTGGATCCATGCCCTGCCCTACAAGATGCGGTTCAAGGCGTCCGGGCTCTACATATCAGTGCTTCCGCCTGCTCTGGTCGGCTGTGGCGTTGGCATTCTATCGGCAATCATGGGGGTCGGCGGCGGTTTCATCATGGTGCCTGCGATGATCTACATCCTCGGCATGCCCACCAAGGTGGTCATCGGCACCTCGCTGTTCCAGATCATCTTTGTCGCTGGCTTTACCACAGTGATGCACGCTACAACCAACCACACCGTGGATGTCGTGCTGGCGCTGTTTCTGTTGATCGGAGGTGTCGCTGGCGCCCAGCTCGGCACAGTGATTGGCGCCAGGCTCAAGGCGGAACAGCTGCGCGTGCTTTTGGCACTTCTGGTGTTGTCGGTCTCTGTCAAAATCAGCTTTGAGCTGCTGCTGCAACCGGCTGACCTGTTTACCCTGACGGTGCTGAGCCTGCCCTGACTGCCGGATAAACGGCCTAGCCGGGAATTTCTATAAGTCCAGTTTGCAACGGCAAATCAGTCCTGTGCGCTGCAGAGCGGCATAGATCATTGATTTTTGACATCACTGCGGTTTAACAAAGAACATGCAGATATACCTTCCCATAGCTGAGGTCTCAGTGAATGCCTTCCTTCTCCTGGGTCTCGGAGGAATGGTCGGCGTTCTCTCGGGCATGTTCGGAGTAGGCGGCGGCTTTCTTATGACGCCGCTTCTGTTCTTCATCGGCATCCCGCCGGCCGTGGCAGTGGCCACCGAAGCGAACCAGATTGTCGCGTCTTCCTTCTCTGGCGTGCTGGCGCATTTCCGAAGGCGCACGGTGGATATCAAAATGGGGATGGTCCTGCAAGTCGGCGGCCTGATCGGCGCGGCGCTGGGGGTGGTGGTGTTCAACCATCTCAAGGCGCTTGGCCAGGTCGATCTGCTGGTCAAGCTCTGCTATGTCGTGTTCTTGGGCGTGGTCGGCGGGCTGATGTTCATTGAAAGCCTCAACGCCATCCGCAAGTCCAAGAAAACGGGCGGCGCCGCCCCTGCAGCGCATCGCCAGCGCGGCTGGATCCATGCGCTGCCGTTCAAGATGCGCTTTCGCACCTCCGGCCTTTACATCTCAGTGATCCCGCCAATTCTAGTCGGTGTCTGCGTGGGCATTCTGGCCGCCATCATGGGGGTCGGCGGCGGCTTTATCATGGTGCCGGCAATGATCTATATCCTCGGCATGCCGACCAAAGTGGTTGTCGGGACGTCGCTGTTCCAGATCATTCTGGTCACCGGTTTCACCACGATGCTGCACGCCACAACCAATTATACCGTCGACATTGTCCTGGCAGTGCTGCTGCTTATTGGCGGTGTGATCGGCGCCCAGATCGGCACGCGTATCGGGGTGTACATGAAGGCAGAGCAACTGCGCATTCTGCTGGCTCTGATGGTGATCGCTGTCTGCGCCAAACTGGGCCTTGACCTCTTGCTGCAACCGGCTGAGCTGTTCTCGCTCGGCGACACTGGAGGCCACTGACCATGCGCAAATTGCTGCTTTCTGCCGCAACCGCGGCCGCACTGGCATTGCTGCCGCACTCTGCGGCCCAGGCCGCCAAGGAAGAGGTCGTGCTGGGCCTGAGCCAGGACCGCGTGGCCATCACTGCCACGTTTGACGGCTCCGAAATCCTGATCTTTGGCGCGGTCAAGCGCGAGACTCCGATCCCTTCCGATGAACCGTTGCAAGTGATTGTCACGGTGTCCGGCCCGGCACCTTCGGTCATGGTGCGCCGCAAGGAGAAGAAGCTGGGCATCTGGGTCAACGTTGACAGCGTTCTGGTCGATTCTGCCCCGGCGTTTTATGCGGTGGCCACCAGTGCGCCGTTTGACACCGTGCTGACCGATACCGAAGACCTGCGGTACCGCGTGTCGATTGAGCGGGCGATACGTTCAGTTGGTGCGGCAATGCACATCCGCGGAGCTCAGGATTTTGCTGATGCAGTGGTGCGTATCCGGGAGAAGGACGGTTTCTATTCTCTGCGCGAAGATACCGTCGCAGTGGATGAGCAAACCCTGTTCCGCACTGCAATCAAAATGCCCGCGGACTTGACCGAGGGCGATTATCAGACCCGCATTTTTCTGACCCGCGGCGGCGAAGTCGTGTCCCAGTATGAGACCACAATAGACGTGCGCAAAGTTGGCTTGGAACGTTTCCTGTTTGCACTGTCGCGCGAGCAGCCGTTCCTGTACGGCCTGATGTCACTGGCCATTGCCATTGCCGCCGGCTGGGGTGCCTCTGCGGCATTCAGCCTTCTGCGCAACCGGTAAAGAGGGGCGCTGCCCCTCTTGGCCTGCGGCCAATTCACCCCGGGGTATTGCGAACCAGAAAGAAGCCAAAGGCAACTGGCAAAGTCAGCCGACAGTTTCCAGATCTCAACGCTGCGCGCAGCGCCACGCCCAACGGGAGCGCTGCATCTTTGATGCTGCGGCGACGGGCGGGAGACCCTAGCCGCGGCCGATATAGGGCATTTTGGTTGCCATCACCGTCATGAACTGCACATTGGCCTCTGGCGGCAGGTCGGCCATGTGCAGCACCGAGCGCGCCGCATCCTTCACCGCAAAGCTCTGCATCGGCTCGGCACCAGGATTGGCCTCGGCATGCCGGCGGCTCAGGTCCTCCACCATTGGGGTGCGGGCATTGCCAATGTCGATCTGGCCACAGGCGATGTCAAAGGGGCGACCGTCCAGCGACAGGCTTTTGGTCAGCCCGGTCATCGCCGCCTTGGTTGCCGCATAGGGCGCCGAATGTGGCCGCGGCACATGGGCGGCGATGGAGCCGTTGTTGATGATCCGCCCGCCCTGTGGCGCCTGATGGCGCATCTGGCGGAAAGCCGCACGGGCCGCCAGATACATGCCGGTCAGATTCACATTGACCGAAGCAAACCAGTCTTCCAGCGGGATCTCATCGATGGTGCCCGGCGGGGTAAAGATACCTGCATTGTTGAACAGCACATCCAGCCGGCCTACTGTACCGGCAAATCTGCTCATCACATGATCCACCGCCGCAGGATCGGTTACATCGGCGGGTAGCACATGGGCATTGGCATGGCCCGCAGCCACATCTTCCAGCCTGTCTGCCCGCCTGGCAGTCAGCCCAACCTGCCAGCCCTCAGCCAGAAACAGCTCCGCTGCAGCGCGGCCGATGCCGGAGCTGGCGCCAGTGATCAGAATGGATTTGCTCATGCCGGTGCATCCTCCTGTGTTTCCAGTGTCAGCGCCGCAGCGGGCACAGCTTTCAGATCATCCACCTGAAGTGGGCCGGAGGGTTTTGCCAAACGGTTGCGGACCACCCAGATCAGCCGCTCCTGGGCTCGGGTGATTGCCACATAGGCCAGCCGTTTCCACAGCGGCTGGCCTGCCTCGACCCGGCCCATCCGGGCGGCAGCATAAATATCCGGAGCAAAGACCTGGGTGGTGTCCCACTGCGACCCTTGCGCCTTGTGTATGGTCACTGCCGCCCCATGCAGGAAAGTCGCGCCCATGCGGGCGGCATAGGGGATGAACGGTTCTTCCTCATCCGGCTTTTCGATTTTGACAATCGACGCGGCAGAGACCTGAGGGTCTTCTGCGCCCATCACATGCAGGCGGGAAAAGCCGGGCTTTCGGCCTGAGCCGAGAAAGACAACCTGTGCTCCTTTGATCAGCCCCCGCGCCTCAAGATCCAGACGTTTCTTGCGGTGCTTCATCGGCAATTCGATACCATCGCAGATCAGTGGTTCGCCCGCGATCAGTTCATCCTCCGGTGCGCCATGGACGGCCCGGAAGGCATTGATCAGGCGGATACGGGTATTGTTTCGCCAGACCAGAACCGGGGAACGCGCCATCAGATCGACCTCCACCCGCTGGCCCCAGACCACACGTTCGTCGCGGCGGGCGGTGTCCTCGATCATGCGCTCGAAATCCTCGAATCCCAGCTGCGGGTCGGCCAGTGCATGGGCCAGATCCAGGATCGGGTTGCCGGCCTCCTGCCGGTGGATGCGGTTCAGGACCAGTCGGCGCGGCTCTGGCAGGGTGTCAAACACCATCGACCCCGACTGATTGACCGGCGCCAGCTGCGCCGGGTCGCCAAACAGGATGAGATTCGGGAAAATCTCCTTGAGATCCTCGAACTGGCGATCATCCAGCATCGAAGCCTCATCGACAAAGCCGATGTCCAAAGGGTCCTCGCGCCGTTTCCATCCAGTGATGAAATCGGAGCCGCGCAGCCCGGCCGCGGCCAGAGCACCGGGGATCGACTTGTTCTTTTCATAGAAGGCCGCGGCGCGGGCCAGTGCCTCCTCGGTCAAGCCTTCGATTTCCGGCTGCTCGCCCTGCCCGGCCAACCATTCGGCGATCTTCTCAAACTCGGGATCATAGACCGGAGTGTACAGAATGCGGTGAATGGTGGTGGCCGGCACCCCGCGCAGGCGCAGAACGCTGGCAGCCTTGTTGGTTGGCGCCAGAATCGCCAGGGTGCGGCGGTCATCGCTTTTCTTGCGGCTTTCATAGTCCCCCGAGACGACCTCGACCCCGGACTGCTCCAGCGCTTTGTATAGCTCCGCCAGCAGCAGGGTCTTGCCGGACCCTGCCTTGCCGATCACGGCCATTACCCCGGCGTCGCCGCGGGGCGGGTGCAGCAGCCCGTCATCAAGGTCCACCCCTGCTGCACGCAGGAGTTCGGCCACGCTGTCATAAGCGGTGGCCTGATCATCGGAAAACTGTACGGGCAGAGCTGTCATGGCGCGACCCTACAGCCGCGGGGCCGGGTCCGCCAGTGGCTCCGGCCCCGGAATGCGAATGCCTCAGGCGGTAAGCGCCATGGCCGCAGGAACGCTTGCGCCTCCGAAGGACCGATCAAACCACAATTGCGAAAGCTCTGGCGGAATACCTGCCTTTGCAGCGACAGTCAGGTAGGTCTCTTCTGCGTATTCCCAGTACCCCATGCAGATCGGGTTTCTTGCCTGCCCGTCCGTGCTGACGATTTCCGGGCCAAAGCCGAGGTTGCGGAATGCTCTGGCCGTATGTCTGTAGAAAACCGCCGTATAGTGAGGAATGTTGAAATTGCGCATGATTTCCAAACTGCCCAGCATCAGGGCGGCACCGATCCGACCTTGCGCCTCGCGCGATAGGCAAAAGCGTGTGCACTCCCAGATCAGCGGGCTGCAGATCGGTACACCGTCACAAAGATCAAGGAACACCTCATTCACCATTACCCTGCCAGTCGTGGGCAGAAACCGCATGGACCCTCCATGGGTGCCATCTGGCTGCTCCCAGATCATGTAGAGCGGATTCAGATCATCATATTGATCCTTTTCCTCACCTCGACTGTTAACATGCACATCCCAGCCGAGCCGGGTCTTAAACTGGTCAGCTCGATCGCAGAACATTGAGTGGGCCAGACGGGAATGGTTGTGCAGCTCATGGCCGTAAACATAACGCAGCATGATTCAGTCTCCTTTTGATGGAAAAACAAAAGAAGATTACTGCTTTTAATTTTATTAACCGAGGGTCTCTGCAGGAGACTGCGCGCAGGTTCCGTTAAATTACAATCAAACCAAGGCTCAGAGCACGTGCAATCGCATGTGTTGTATTAATCGCACCCAACTTGAAGCGGGCGCTTTCGATGTAAACCCGCAGTGTATGCTCTGAGATCGTCAGAGTTTCGGCCACCTGCGCCCTGCTGTATCCGATTGCAAGAAGCGTCAAAGCATCAACTTCCCGCGGCGACAACGGCTGAGCCTCTTCAGCGCTCCTGGATGGTTCCAGTTCCAGAACCTTGCGGTTAAAATAATGCGCCATCAGAATGAGATCGCGCCCGTATTTGTCCGTGATCTTCTCCCAGGCGATATCGTCACAATTGTGACTCACCGTGAAGAGTGCAAACTGCCCGTTCGGCCCCCTGATAGGGATGGCATAACCTTGGTTGCCAACCCCGTGTTTCAGTGCATCTTTTAGAAACTCCCGGGCAGGTTTGGGCGACCAATCCAGCCGCTTCCAATCGACGGGGTGAAACCGCTGGTAACAGCCCACCACAACAGGATCCACACGCGCATAGGCCCGTTCCACATAACGATCAGTCCATTCACGGGAGTAAGACCCAAAGTAATAATGGTTGCCTGCAGTCTCGACCCATAAATACATGGCATGGTCCACACCGAAAACATCGCACACTTGGTGGATGATCTGATGAAGACCGTCCAGTGTCTCGATTGCATCGAGGCTTTCAAGAATGCGATCCAATTCTGCCTTGCTTGCCATTGTCCGATTGCCGCCATAGTCCGCTGGTATTCGTTTGGAATGCCGTAACACCCCTTTGCTTCAGGCATGGCATATAGTTCCTGCCATTGCAGCGGCTAAGTTACTCTGGTCAATGGAATTTTTGATTTTTTGATCAAATACTTCCGAAACCGCCCTTTCAGAGAGGCCCCTGGCTGGCCGCGCGCTACCTAAGGTTTATCATAGCTTTACCTTTTACCGCATACTGCCCCAAAAACAGAGAGAAAGCTGCAAGCAAGCTACTGAAACGTTGAAATTTTAAACAAAATTTCCCGCGAATAGCCGAGGCGATTCGCGGGAAACCGTGGTTTCTTCAAATTTCAGGCCAGACCGGCTTTAGGCGTCCAGCACATCCTGCAGTGTACGCAGGCCAGTCTTGGGCGCCTGCACCAACACCGACATGTTGCCTGGCAGATGTTCATTGCGCAGCATCTTCATATGGGCTTCCGGCAGGTCCGCCCAGGTGAAGACTTCGGACATGCAAGGGTCCAGGCGGCGCTCGACCATCAGCTGGTTTGCGGCGGCAGCCTGTTTCAGATGGGCAAAATGCGAGCCCTGCAAACGCTTTTGGTGCATCCACATATACCGCACGTCGAAGGTCAGATTATAGCCGGTGGTGCCGGCGCAGATCACGACCATACCGCCCTTCTTCACCACAAAGGTCGACACCGGGAAGGTGCTTTCGCCCGGATGCTCAAACACCATGTCGACATTGTTACCTTTGCCGGTGATGTCCCAGATCGCCTTGCCGAACTTGCGGGCTTCTTTGAACCATTCGGCATATTCCGGAGTGTTGACCGTCGGCAGCTGGCCCCAGCAATTGAAGTCTTTACGGTTCAGAACGCCCTTGGCGCCCAGCCCCATGACAAAATCACGCTTGCTCTCGTCGGAGATCACGCCAATGGCGTTGGCGCCGGCGGTGTTGATCAGCTGGATCGCATAGGAGCCAAGGCCACCCGAGGCGCCCCAGACCAGAACGTTCTGGCCCGGCTTCAGGTCGTGCGGTTCATGGCCGAACAGCATCCGGTAGGCAGTGGCCAGAGTCAGCGTGTAGCAGGCGCTTTCTTCCCAGGTCAGGTGCTTGGGGCGCGGCATCAGCTGCTGGGCCTGCACATTGGTAAACTGGGCAAAAGACCCGTCCGGAGTCTCATAACCCCAGATGCGCTGGCTGGTCGAGAACATCGGATCGCCGCCGTTGCAGTGCTCGTCGTCGCCGTCGTCCTGGTTGCAATGGATCACAACCTCGTCGCCAACTTTCCAGCGGGTCACTTTGGAACCCACTGCCCAGACGATGCCGGACGCATCGGAACCGGCGATGTGGAACGGCTGGCCGTGGCCGTCAAACGGCGAGATCGGCTTGCCCAGCGACGCCCAGACACCGTTGTAATTGACGCCTGCTGCCATCACCAGAACCAGCACCTCGTTGCTGTCCAGCTCCGGAACATCGACCACTTCCTGTTGCATCGCGGTGTTCGGCTCGCCGTGACGCTCCTTGCGGATGGCCCATGCGTACATCTTCTTGGGCACATAGCCCATCGGAGGAATTTCCCCCAGTTCATAGAGATCTTTCTCGGGCGCCTCGTACGACATGACGTCAGTCTGGGTATCCAATGCCATGATGGCCTCCTTTGCATCCTGTTCTTTGCCGCAGTGCAGAATCGTCGCGGTTACCTGATGGATAGGATTGGCGAAGTAATATTGCAACCTCTTTTGGCATGTTTGAGTAACTTTATGACCCTGCAGTCGCAGCATTGCCCTTGGCGCATGCAGAAACACGCCCCTACATGCCCGGCAATTCACCTGTGTCCGGCAGCAGATGGCGGATCGAGTTGGCGTAAAAGGCAAGCAATTCCTGGCGGCCTTCAACAGGCAAAACCTTGCCGCCGGCTTCAGTGACAAGGCCCCGCCGCAGCAATTGCCGCAGCCCCGCCTCTGTCGCATAGGCCAGGTTGTCCCGCGGGATATGGACATAGGCCAGCGGCATTGCCGCGACCAATTGCTTCAGGCGGTGTTCGACCGCTGCCCGGCTAAGCGGTCCGTGCCGCAGCAAGATCGCGGCAATCAGCGGCACGGGCAGCACCGGCACTATCGCGCTGATCCTTTCCATAAGCTCCTGCGCCAGCATCTTGGTGATGTCCCCTTCACTTCCGGCGCCAAATCCTGCGAGGCTGAGCGGGCGGCCAAAATTCACCCCGGCATAACCGGACCGGTGATAGCCGCCGGTCACCCAAAGCCACAATTGCCGCAGCAGCCGCAGGGCCACCAGCCCGATACGAGCACGGAACCGGCGCTCTGGATCTCTGGCGGCCGACGTGAGAATCTTGTCTTCCAGCACCCTGTCGTAATTCAGGGCCACAGGCACAAAGACCACGTCGCGCCCTTCGGGATCATACCCTTGGACGATGTATTTCAGCAGGCCAAGCTTTGGCGGCGCCAGGCCACCATCCAGGCTAAGACCACCCTCGGGGAACATCGCCTGGGTGGAGCCGCCGCGGGTGGCCAGGCGCACATAGGCGGCCAGAACCTTGCGGTAGAGATCATTGCGCGACCGGCGGCGGATGAAATAGGCGCCCATCGCCCGGATCAGACGGGACAGGGGCCAGACCCGCGCCCATTCCCCCACCGCATAAGACAGCGCCGAGCGGTTTGCGGCCAGGTAAGTGACCAGCACGTAATCCATATTGGAACGGTGGTTCATCACAAAGATCACGGTGGCATTGGGGTCGATTGCCCGCAGCGCCTGTTCATCCTGATGCCCCAGCCGCACCCGATAGACCGCATTGGACAGCAGCCGTGCTGCCCGGATGGCAAAGCCGAAATAGGCGAATGCGGAAAACCCCGGAACGATCTCGCGGGCATAGCGGCGCACCTGTTCAAACGCCACATTGTCCGGAATACCCTCTGCTGCCGCATGATCTGCTGCTGCCTGCGCCACCTGCGGGTCATGGATCAGCCGTTGGATCATATCGTGGCGCCGGGCCAGCTTGAAAGGCTCAATGGGGCGTTCCAGCCGCTTGTTCAACCGCGCCACCGCGCGCTCCAGCCGCCGCCGGAAGAACCAGCGCACCGAGGGGAACAGGAAATGCGATGCAAAGGTCACCGCAGCAAAGCCTACGATCAGCACAAAAAGCCACAGCGGCAGTTCCACGGTTTGCGTCATGGGTGAACAGTTGCGCATAGCAACCGTCATGACAAGCACCAAGCCAGCCGCGCGTCCCGTCGCACAAGCGGAATTGCCGCAACGCAGCGAATTGACATGGGTTGAAAATTGCAGTTTACATCTGCCTGACGAAATAAAATTACCGCCACACTGACTCGCGAGGCCCGCTCATGCCGCAGATGCAAAAAGACCGCCCCTGGCTGATCCGCACCTACGCCGGCCATTCCACGGCATCGGCATCCAACGCGCTTTACCGCGCCAACCTGGCCAAGGGGCAGACCGGCCTCTCTGTCGCCTTCGACCTGCCGACCCAGACCGGTTACGACAGCGACCATGTGCTGGCCCGTGGCGAAGTCGGCAAGGTTGGCGTGCCGGTCGGCCATCTGGGCGATATGCGGACCCTGTTCAATGAGATCCCGCTGGAGCAGATGAACACTTCGATGACCATCAACGCCACAGCCCCCTGGCTGCTGGCGCTGTACATTGCGGTGGCCGAGGAACAGGGTGCAGATGTATCAAAGTTGCAGGGCACGGTGCAAAACGACCTGATCAAGGAGTATCTGAGCCGCGGCACCTATGTCTGCCCACCTAAGCCCAGCCTCAAGATGATCGCAGATGTGGCGGAATACTGCTACACCAACGTACCCAAATGGAACCCGATGAACGTCTGTTCCTACCACCTGCAAGAAGCTGGCGCGACGCCGGAACAGGAGCTGGCCTTTGCGCTCGCCACTGCGCAGGCGGTGCTGGATGAGCTGAAACCGCGCATCGCGCCCGAGGATTTCCCGGCGATGGTCGGCCGTATCTCCTTCTTTGTGAACGCAGGCATCCGCTTTGTCACTGAGATGTGCAAGATGCGCGCCTTTGTCGATCTGTGGGACGAAATCTGCGAACAGCGTTACGGCGTTGCCGACCCCAAGTTCCGCCGCTTCCGCTATGGCGTGCAGGTGAACTCGCTGGGCCTGACTGAGCAGCAACCGGAAAACAACGTCTACCGTATCCTGATCGAGATGTTGGCGGTGACCCTGTCGAAAAAGGCTCGTGCCCGCGCGGTGCAGCTGCCCGCCTGGAACGAGGCGCTTGGCCTGCCCCGCCCTTGGGATCAGCAGTGGTCGATGCGGATGCAGCAGATCCTCGCCTATGAGACTGACCTGTTGGAATACGGCGACCTGTTCGACGGCAACCCGGCGGTCGATGCCAAGGTCGAGGAGCTGAAGGAAGGCGCCCGCGCCGAGCTGGCCAACTTGGAATCCATGGGCGGCGCCGTAGCCTCGATCGAATATATGAAAGGCCGCCTGGTCGACTCCAATGCCGAACGCTTGAACCGGATCGAGAAGAACGAGACCGTCGTGGTCGGCGTCAACAAATGGACCGAGGGCGAGCCTTCACCACTGCAAACCGAAGACGGTGGCATCATGGTGGTTGATCCTGCGGTTGAACAGGAACAGATCAACCGCCTGAATGCCTGGCGCGGCGCACGCGATGCGACAGCTGTCGAAAAGGCACTGGCCGCACTGCGCGCAGCCGCACAAAGCGGTGCCAATATCATGGGGCCCTCGATTGCCGCCGCCAAGGCCGGCGTCACCACCGGCGAATGGGCCGAGGAAATGCGCAAGGTCCATGGCACCTACCGCGGCCCGACCGGCGTTTCGGCTTCGGTGTCGAACAAGACCGAAGGCCTGGACGACCTGCGCGATGCGGTGAACGCTGTCAGCGATGTACTGGGCCGCCGCATCAAGTTCGTGGTCGGCAAACCCGGCCTCGACGGCCATTCCAACGGCGCCGAGCAGATCGCCTTTCGCGCCCGCGACTGCGGCATGGACATTACTTACGATGGCATCCGCATGACACCCGCCGAACTGGTGGACGCAGCGCAGAAAGATGACGCCCATGTGGTCGGCCTGTCGATCCTGTCAGGCAGCCACCTGCCGCTGGTCGAAGAAATGATGTCCCGTATGAAAGACGCCGGCCTGGCGCATGTGCCGGTGATTGTCGGCGGCATTATCCCCGATGACGACGCTGAACGGCTGAAATCCTTGGGAGTCGCCCGCGTCTACACACCCAAGGACTTTGAGCTAAATTCAATTATGAGCGACATTGTCGACTTGGCAAAGCCACCGGAAATTGCAGTAAGCTAACTATAATTCGGAAGATTCCTGCAAAGATCTAAAAAAGATGCAGTAATGTGTCTGGCAATCAGGCAATAAATAATGACATACAGGGTTAGCCAGTATGTCATTATTTGGAGTGCCTAATGACCATCGACCTTTCATTAATGAGCAGAAAAGAACTTCTTAAGCTGCAAAGCGACGTTGAAAAGGCGCTGCAAGACGCAGAGCTGCGTGAACGCCAGGAAGCTTTGAAGGCAGCTGAAGAAGCTGCAGCAAAGTTCGGTTTCTCGCTGGAAGAAATTGCCGATGCCGCACGTCAAGTCACCAAGAAAGCCAAAGCTGCACCAAAGTACCGAAATCCCAGCAACCCTGAGGAAACCTGGACCGGTCGCGGTCGCAAACCGCATTGGGTGCATGCCGCGCTGACCGCGGGCATGGATATCTCCGACCTGGAAATCTGACGCCGTAGCGGAGCAAAGCTGTGACCATTCATATCGGCGCCGCACCCGGCGATATTGCTGAAACCGTATTGATGCCCGGTGATCCTTATCGCGCCAAATGGGCGGCAGAGACCTTTTTGCAGGACATCCGGCTGGTCAATGAAGTGCGCGGCATGCTGGGCTATACCGGCCTCTGGAATGGTCACCCTGTCACGATCCAAGGCAGCGGTATGGGCATGCCTTCGCTGTCGATCTATGCCAATGAGTTGATCCGCGACTATGGCGCGCAAACCCTGATCCGCATCGGCTCCTGCGGGGGGATGCAGGACAAGGTGAAAGTGCGCGATATAATCCTGGCGATGACTGCCAGCACCGTTAACAGTCCCTCCAGCGGTATTTTCCGCGAGCTGAATTTCGCGCCCTGTGCCGATTGGAGCCTCTTGCAGGCGGCAGCCCAGGCCGCGTCCAAACGCAGTTCTGCCGTGCATATCGGCGGCATCTATTCTTCGGATGTGTTCTATGATGAACGCCCTGATCTGAACGAACAGATGGTGCGTCACGGCATTCTCGGCGTCGAGATGGAGGCTGCGGAGTTATACACATTGGCTGCCCGTCACGGGCGTCGGGCCCTGGCGGTGCTGACCGTCTCCGACCACTTGGCAACCGGTGAGGCATTACCAGCTGATCAGCGTGAACGCAGTTTTGGCGATATGGTCGAAATAGCGCTGGAAGCCGCTTTTAGCTGACGCCTGCAATATTCAGTTTTTCAAGGCAGCGGTTAATCCGCTGCCTTTTTTTTCGGCGTTTTCAATCTTTGGAAACGTGTCTTTGAATTCAGCAGAAAAGCACAGGCCGGAAATCCGCTCCAGCGCTTGGCCGTAACCTTCTTGGCCTGCCAAATCAGCCGTGTCCGTGGCTGCGATCGTATCCATTTGGTGGCGGGCTTTGCCAATTGCCAAGCGCACTGTCAGCCGGGGCAAAAATCTCAACCAGCAGCGGATAACAGGCCGCCGTATCGCTGGAATGCTCTGACGAACAATTCCCGCCCGGGCAGGCGCTGAGACAGCCCAGCAGGTCAATCTCCGCAAAGAATTCCAGATAGTCGCCTGGCCGCACAGGGCTGGCCTTCATGAAATACTGCCCTGTGTCGCGGGTGAACCCGGTGCACATGAACACGTTCAGCACGTCATGCACATGCGGCTCGGCCTCTTCCGGCGGCACCCCCAGATGATCCGCCAGCGCCCGGGTCAGGTTGGAGTGGCAGCAGTGATGGTACTGGCTGCCTGCCAGGAGGTTGCCGGTGTAAGGGTCACAGCGAGTGCCGATCACGTCATGCACCGAACCGCCGTATTCATCTATGCCGTACCAGCCAAGCGTATCCGCCACCACGGTTGCCATCGGGCGCAGATACGGGAAACTGGTCCACATCCGCTCACCGGTGGTGATATGGGTGCCATGTAGGGCGCGGGTCTTGCCGGAATAGAACCGTTCCGACAGATCATTGCGGTTCCACAGGTTGAGATCGCCAACCTGCGGCCCATCCACTGAACTGATGCGGAAGAAATGCCCGGCAGGAACTTCGAAACAGGCAGCGTCGCGCGGCGGCACACGCATTTCGCCGGTTTTCACAGCACTCTCCCGCGCCCGGCTGTAAAGCGCCAGGTCCGGCACAGGCAATGTCTCATTCGGGTAGCAGATCACCGGCTTGACGGCGCGTCGGGCCGCCGCATCGGCAGGGGCTGCGGGACTACGGGACATGAGCGCAAACCTTCCTGTTCATTTGCCCCATCAAGACCGCATCGCAGCCACAGCGCAAGCCCATTGCACCGCTTGTACAGGATTACCCTGTTCCCGACGGAACCATACGGCGCAGGCCGCAAAGCTCCCGCCTGAAATCGGTGCTTTTGTCAAAAGCACCGATGCAGTTGGGCCTGGCACCGCGCTGTGCGCGGTGCCAGGCCCAAGGCCGCACAAAAGGCGCTTCGGCGCAGCCGTGGCGTCTGCGGGCGCGGGAGAGCTTGGTCAGGGTGTGCCGCGCTGCGGGTTTCGGCAGATACGCGGCCCTTCGGCGCCTACCTTCACCGCCCCACAATAGCTGCAGCGCCAGCGACCTTCGGATTTCACCTGCCGCCAGCGGCAGTTGCGGGTCAGAGCCATCGCATTGTGGCGCCACAGAAAATAACAGAAGACACCGATCGCCAGGACAACAAGTAATACCATGCGGCCTGTCTAGCCCTGCCCTTTATGCGCTTCAAACATAAATGCTGCCCAGGCCTGCAGCGCAGGCCTCCTCTGGCCGCCTCTGGTCGCCTGACGATATTGAAACAACTGCGCCTGGCCTGGTTCCGGCGCGGCCAGCACGTTCCAGTCTTATCAGGATCAGCAGATGCCTGGCCGACCCCAGTGCCAAGCCGACATGGAAATGCGCTTTTACTTCAGATAATCTGGATCGGCTTGCAAAGCCGCGCAACCTGCTTGCATCAGGTATTGATACAGGAAGTCGCCTGCATCGCTTGCGCCGCTGTCACATTCGGCCCCGGCTGCACATTGCGCAGCACCGTGGCACCGGCGCCATGCCCCAGGAACTCAGTGCTGAGCCGAACTTCTCCGGAAATGCCCGCAGCCTCGATGCAGCCGGGGGTTTTGGCATCCACTTCTGCCAACTGACCGCCAATCCGGTCGTGGTCAGCTGCCGTCATGCAACCCGACAGAACAGCCAGCGCACCCGCCGCGCATCCTAGAAATCTCATGCCCAAATCCATTGCTTGCCAAAAAGATACCCCCCGGTTTCGCAGGAAACCGGGGGGTATGCAATTTTCATCCCAAGAAGCGGCGGATCCTTGCAGGCCTCCCGCAGCGATCAGACCGCGCGCTCAACCATCATCTGTTTGATATGCGCAATCGCCTTGGCCGGGTTCAGACCTTTGGGGCAGGTCTTGGCGCAGTTCATGATCGTGTGGCAGCGGTAGAGCTTGAACGGATCTTCCAGGTTATCCAGACGCTCACCCGTGGCTTCGTCGCGGCTGTCGATAATCCAGCGGTAGGCGTGCAGCAGCGCGGCCGGCCCCAGGTAGCGGTCGCCATTCCACCAGTAGCTCGGACAGGAGGTCGAGCAGCTGGCGCACATCACGCATTCATACAGCCCGTCCAGTTTCTTGCGATCCTCGATGGACTGCTTCCATTCTTTCGCCGGGCGATTGGTCTTGGTCTCCAGCCACGGCATGATCGAGGCATGCTGAGCATAGAAATGCGTCAGATCAGGAATGAGATCCTTGACCACCGGCATATGCGGCAGCGGGTAGATCGCCACATCGCCTTTGATTTCATCCATGCCATAAATACAGGCAAGCGTGTTGATACCATCGATGTTCATCGCGCACGACCCGCAGATCCCCTCGCGGCAGGAGCGGCGGAAGGTCAGTGTCGGGTCGATCTCGTTCTTGATCTTGATCAGCGCGTCCAGAACCATCGGGCCGCAGCTGTCCATATCCAGGAAATAGGTATCGACCTGCGGGTTCTTCCCGTCATCCGGGTTCCAGCGATAGATCTTGAACTTGCGCACATTGCTGGCGCCTTCCGGCTTGGGCCAGGTCTTGCCAGTGGTGATCTTGGAGTTCTTCGGGAGGCTGAATTGTACCATGATCTGTCTCCTTAGAACGTCCGCGCTTTGGGCGCGATTTTCTTGAGGCTGATGCCGCCTTCGGCCTCGGTGGACAAGGGATCGGTGATCACCGGGCGGTAGCTGAGATCCACATTGTTGCCGTCCACGCGGGACACGGTGTGGACACGCCAGTTTTCATCATCACGCGCGGTGAAATCCTCATGCGCATGGGCGCCGCGGCTTTCCTTGCGGGCTTCGGCGCCAACAATGGTGGCCAGCGCGTTCGGCATCAGGTTGGTCAGTTCCAGCGTCTCCATCAGGTCGGAGTTCCAGACCAGCGAGCGGTCGGTCACCGCCACATCATCCATCTTAGCGGCGATCGCGGTCATCTTCTCCACACCCTCGGCCATGGTTTCCGCAGTACGGAACACCGCCGCGTCAGCCTGCATGCATTTCTGCATCTCCAGCCGCAGATCCGCAGTCGGGATGCCGCCCTTGGCATTGCGCAGCGTGTCGAACCGGTCAAACGCCTTGTCGACAGAGGCCTGGTTCAACACCGGGTTCGCGGCATCCGCGTCCACAACCTTGCCCGCGCGGATAGCAGAGGCGCGGCCAAAGACCACCAGGTCGATCAGCGAGTTTGACCCCAGACGGTTGGCGCCATGCACCGAGGCACAGCCTGCCTCGCCCACCGCCATCAGGCCCGGCACCACACCAGTCGGGTCCTCAGACGTCGGGTTCAGCACCTCGCCCCAATAGTTGGTCGGAATGCCGCCCATATTGTAATGCACGGTGGGCAGAACCGGGATCGGCTCCTTGGTCACATCCACACCGGCAAAAATCTTGGCGCTTTCCGAAATGCCCGGCAGCCGCTCCGCCAGCGCCTCAGCCGGCAGGTGGGACAGGTTCAGGTGGATATGGTCGCCCTCGGCGCCCACACCACGGCCTTCGCGGATTTCCATGGTCATAGACCGGCTGACATAATCGCGCGGTGCCAGATCCTTGTACTGGGGCGCATAGCGCTCCATAAACCGTTCGCCTTCGGAGTTGGTCAGATAACCACCCTCGCCGCGCGCGCCTTCGGTGATCAGACAGCCGGAGCCATAGATGCCGGTCGGGTGGAACTGGACAAATTCCATGTCCTGCAGCGCAAGGCCCGCGCGCGCCACCATGCCGCCACCGTCGCCGGTGCAGGTATGCGCCGAAGTGGCCGAGAAGTAGGCCCGGCCGTAACCGCCGGTCGCCAGCACCACCATCTTGGCGTTGAAGACATGCATGGTGCCGTCATCCAGCTTCCAGCAGACAACACCCTGGCACTGCCCATCATCGGACATGATCAGGTCGATGGCGAAATACTCAATGTAGAATTCCGCGTTGTTCTTCAGGCTCTGACCATACAACGTGTGCAGGATCGCGTGGCCGGTCCGGTCAGCGGCGGCACAGGTGCGCTGCACCGCAGGGCCTTCGCCGAATTCGGTGGTGTGGCCGCCAAACGGGCGCTGATAGATCTTGCCTTCCTCGGTGCGCGAGAACGGCACACCGTAGTGTTCCAGCTCGTAGACCGCTTTGGGCGCCTCACGCGCCAGATATTCCATCGCGTCGGTGTCGCCCAGCCAGTCCGACCCCTTGACGGTGTCATACATATGCCATTGCCAGCTGTCCGGGCCCATGTTGCCCAGAGACGCCGCAATGCCGCCCTGCGCCGCCACAGTGTGCGAACGGGTCGGGAACACTTTGGTCACACAGGCCGTGCGCAGCCCCTGCTCAGCCATGCCCAGCGTCGCGCGCAAACCCGCACCACCTGCCCCCACAACCACGACATCGTATTCGTGAGTTTCGTAATCATACGCTGTTGTCATCTTGTCTGTTCCTTACCGCGTATCTTAAAGGGCGAGTTTGACGAGGGCGAAAAGGCCCGCAGCAATCAGCGTGTAGGCAAAGGCCGAGACCGCGACGATCAGCAGTTTACCCGCTGCACCGTGCACATAATCCTCGATCGCTTCATGCGTTTCCTGCATGACGTGCCGCGTGATCACAATCAGGCTCAGCCCCATGATGATCGCCGGCAGCGGTCGGCTGAAATAGGCCTGTACCTCTTCAAAAGAGCCGCCCAGCCCGTAGCCGAAGGTGAAAATGAACAGCGGCACGGCCGCAATCATCAGGATCGAGCTCACAAGCATCTGCCAATGATGCTGCGTTCCGGTGCCCCCGGCACCCAGCCCCTGCGCTCGTTTACGGTCAGTCAGAAATTGCATGAAATCGCTCCTTACACCACCAGCACTGTGAGAATGGTCAGGACAGTGGCGCCAATGAACATGCCCAGCCCCAGCTTTTCAGAGACCGGAACATCCAGGCAGTAGCCGAAATCCCAGATCACATGCCGCAGACGGCCCAGCATGTGATACCAAAGCGCCCAGGTTGCGCCGAGCAGAACCAAAGTGCCGAACCAGCTGCGCAGCAGCCCGTCGATGACAGCAAAACCGGCTTCGGACGTCGCAGCTGCCAGCAGCCACCAAACAACCAGCAGAGCCAGAAGCAGGGTCGCAATCCCCGTGATGCGGACCATGATAGACGAGATGGAGGTCATCTGCGGACGGTAATACGGCCCGATCATGAATGGCGAAAGCGGGCGGTTGCCCCGATTGACATCGGCCATGTTGGCTCCTTTCCGGTTGGCTGACGACGTTTTAGCCGATTTTTACGGCGTGTCACCCGAAGGAAGAGTTAAAATCAGCAGGTTTCTTGCCTGTTGGCGCTAAAAGGTCACGACTTGTGATCACAGCAAATATTTAGTGATCACAAAACCGCAGCTTGGAAATTTTTTGCAGAATCACAAGGGAAACTGCAAATCACTGCAAAGCCTTCGCCGCCGTTCCGCCCCCAGAATGCAGCAATGCAGTCTGCCGGGCGATCTCCCTGACAAGCTTTTTGCGTATTCTTGACGGGTAATCCTCGAAACTGGCAGCGGTGACCACAAAGGCACCATTACCACGAATAACGTTTTCAAAGAAATACGCCGTCAGATCCGGCTCGCTTTGCTCTATGGCAATCGCATTCACGGTGACATCCGCCGCTGCGAGAGCCTCCCGGAGCTCCTGCGGTTCGATCCCCTCATTGGAAAAACCGTCGCCAGAGACATCCACCACCCGGCGCTTGCACTCCGGCACTGCGGGAAACTGTGCGAGCGCCAGTTCCAGCGCCTCGCCAATTGCGGTGGAAAAGTTCCGCCAGGGGCGCGGCGCCGTTTCCACCTGCCGTGCCAACGCCTCCACATCCGCAAAACTCTGCACCTGTGTCCACGGCAGCGTCACTTCCTGCCGGGACCCGCCAGACCATTGCAACAGCAGCACCTGCGCCCTCGCCCTGACCAGCGCTTCTGAAACCACGCCATCTCTCAGCCCTGCCGCCAGCCCGTCCATCTGCAACCGGTACTCTTGAGCATCCACAGACCCAGAGACATCCACCGCCAGCACCAGCGCCAGATCGCAGGCCGCTGCCTTCAGCGGCCAGAGGGAGAGCATGGAGAAAACCAGAAGCTGCAAAACCCGCATGCTGCCAGTTTAGGCTGATTGCAGCTTTCAGGGCTATCACTTTTGCGCGGGGAGTTAACCGGCACTCAACCCGCAAAATCTGCTGCGGCCTGAGTGCCGCAGCAGACAAGTTTCAGCGCCGCAACGGCAGACCGTCCCGATCGCCCATGGAGCCGATGATCAGGCGGACAAAATCAATGATTGTCCAGATCCCCAGTCCACCAAGCGTGATCAGCATAAGGATGCCAGTGACGATCTTGCCAAGATAAAAGCGGTGCGCGCCCAACGGCCCCAGAAAGAAGCACAGCAGCACAGCCGGAACGAACCCCTTTTCGCTTACCTCACCGACAGCTGCGTGATCCATATTTGCCATATTTTTCAACCCTATTTCAGTTTAACCAATCGGCCCGATCCATCCCGGACCTTTTCTGCAATCAACAGATAAAAAACTATTATTGAGTGCGCGATATCAACGAGCAGCACCAAATAACCCAGCAAAGGCTGGTCACCTGCCAAAAGCACGACAAACAGAATGAACAACCCCAAGTCAATCATTCCATGCATGTAGTTTCGCAAGTAGAAATGGTGCACACCAATCACACCAAACAGACCGCATAGAATGACAGCTGTCCCATAACTGGCCGATGACTTTTCTTCGTCAATCATAATTTTTCCACCCTGAGTAGCGCGGGCAGATTTACCGCCGCCCCTCAGGATTGCAAGGCAAGAAATGATCCGGCTCGCATATCAGGTAAGGAGTGCAGGGGCAGCAGGCAACGGTTCCGGAATGACCGCTGCCCCCCCCGTTACTTCGGCATCAAGGCCCAATAGTCCAGATCCAGCAGCACATCCGGCAGATATTTGCCGTCTTCACCTTTCAGCTCAAACGGCGCACCGCCCTTGGTGGCCACCAGCCGCAACCGGATCGCGCCAACCCCAGGCGCGCTAGTGTCCGCCTTGTCCAGCACTTCCGACCAGGCCCGCACTGTCAGCCCGGACAGGCAGGGGTTGGCATGCGCGCCGCCATTGAGACCAACAATCATCTGCGCGTTCGCGAGGCCATTGAACGACAATGTCCGTGCCATCGAAATCACATGGCCACCATAGATCAGCCGGGTGCCATCGGGCCGCGCGGTATTGTCGAAATGCACTTTGGCGGTGTTCTGCCACAGGCGGGTTGCCATCATATGCTCGGCTTCTTCGATGGTGACGCCATCCACATGGTCGATGGTCTCGCCCACCGCATAGTCGCCCCAGCGGTGCGGCTCGCCGGCCAGGGTGAAATCGTAGTTGGAAAAATCCAGCCCCGCCGGGATCACCAGCTGATCCGCCGGGATCACCTTGTTCAGCTCCGGGATCACCGTCTTAGGCGCTGGGGTGTCCAGATCGCGTTTGCGCACCATCACCCAGCGCACGTATTCCATCACGCATTCATCGCGCTGGTTCAACCCGCGGGTGCGCACATAGACCACGCCCGACTTGCCGTTGGAATTCTGCTTGAGACCAATCACTTCGGATTCCGACCGCAGCGTGTCACCCGGATAGATCGGCAGCAGCCAGCGCCCTTCGGCATAGCCCAGGTTTGCCAATGCGTTCAGCGAGATGTCCGGCACTGTCTTGCCAAACACCACATGGAAGGCCGCCAGATCATCCAGCGGCGCCGAGGGCAGACCAGAGGCCCGGGCAAATTCATCCGAAGAATAAAGCGCATGGCGCGCCGGATAGAGCGCATGATACAGCGCCCGCTCCGCCCCCGACACCGTGCGCGGCACCGCATGGCGGATCACCTCGCCAACGGTGTAATCTTCAAAAAAGCGGCCCGGATTGGTCTTGGCCATCAGTGTTCTCCCAGTTTGGTCTCAGGCGTGTAGGTTCCGTCCACTTCCTTCACCACTGCCTGGCCGCAGCGCATCACACCGCGTGCCGTATCAAAGGCGTAGACAGGCTCGCCCTGCAGCTCCCAGCCCTTGTTCAGCGCAGCCGTCACCTTGTGGCAAAAGGCAGAAGTATCGTCTTCGGACAAAAATCGGTACAGTTTCATGGTTTCCTATCCTGGTTCAGGGCCTACCCGCCAAACGGCGACGGGCCGACCATGCCGTGGACGTAGCCGATCCCCCCCATCAGGACAATCGAGGCGGCAAAGAACATCGCATCCTTGGCGATGGCGCCTTTCGGCCCCGGCTGCCACTCAGGTTCGGAACGGTTGATCACGATGACCTCAGCAACCGCCCAGGCCAGCAGCCCGCCGAACAGGATGATCGAAGCCAGGTCACCATTGACCAGCAGATGCGCCCCGGCCCAAAGCTTGAAGCCCGCCAGCATCGGATGGCGCATGCCGCTCAGCAGCGCCCCCTTTTTCGGAGCGGGGCTCATCATGTAGAGCGCCAGAAGCACCATCAGATTGTTGATATGCACCATAAAGGACGGCGGCGCCCAGACGTGGATGAATTCCATGCTGCGGTAACCCAGCACCATCAGCACCACCCCTAGAACCAACACCAGGGCAACCACGCCGCGCCCGCCATTGCCCATGGCGGCACGGCGTTCCGGTGCCAACCGTTTGAACAGATGGCCGCCCCACCATAGCAAAAGCCCCAAAATCAAAAGCGCCATTTCAATCTCCCAATGCTGCTGACAAGATCAACAGCTAGGCGGAAAGCGCAGCGATTGCATCCGCTTTTGCCAGAATTTCACGCGCCGTCACGACGTGCAGGTTCTCAACGATCCGGCCATCAACCACTGCAACACCCCGCCCTGCGGCCCGAGCCTCTTCGAATGCGGCGATCTGGCGGCGAGCCGTGTCGATATCCTCCTCGGTCGGAGCAAAGGCCGCATTCGCCGCTTCGACCTGCGCCGGGTGGATCAGCGTCTTGCCATCAAACCCCATATCGCGCCCCTGCGCGCATTCGACGGTCAGCCCCTCGACATCCTTGAAGGCATTATAGACGCCATCAATGATAATCAGCCCTTCGGCCTTGGCGGCCAGCAGGCACAGGCCCAGCCCGGCCATCATCGGCATCCGGTCGGGGCGGTAACGGGTCTGCAGCTCCTTGGCCAGGTCATTGGTGCCCATCACCATGCCCTGCAGCTTGGGGTGTGCAGCTATGGCGGTCGCATTCAGCATGCCCCGCGGCGTCTCCATCATCGCCCAAAGAGGCATTTTCCCGGTGACCGCCGCCAGTGCATCCAGATCCGTCGGCGCATTCACCTTGGGCAGCAGAATCGCATCGCAATCCATCCGGGCAACTGCTGCTGCATCACCCCGCCCCCAGGGCGTGTCCAGCCCGTTGATCCGCACGATTTTCATCCGCGCGCCATAGCCGCCCGCCGCCAGTGCCTTGGCCAAGGTCCCGCGGGCATTGACTTTTTCATCAGGTGAAACAGCATCTTCCAGGTCAAAGATCACCGCGTCCACAGGCAAGGTTTTGGCCTTCTCCAGCGCGCGCGCATTGGAGCCGGGAATATACAAAACCGAGCGGTAAGGGCGCGTGCGCGGATCCATGAAGCCTTCTCCAAAAGTTATTTTGTTGCGCAAATCGGTATAGATTCGATTGTATACTTTCAAGTACAATTTCGCCGCAGCGCAGCGCAACCCTGCGCGCAATTGCAGCAAGCAATTGACAAACAATGTGAATTTTCAGCGCACGCACGGTTAACCACTTATCAGCACCTGAGCGGCACACTATGGGATACTAGGGCACAGGACCCCGCAGCCTCCACAGGCCGCACCTGATGCCAGCAGGCATGGGGCCTGCATTTCGAATTGCGTCACACGCCGGCCCGAACAGGGACTCCGGGGGCTGCCACCAGGCACCCTGCTCTGTCCGGCCGTTCCGGAAAGGGTAAAACGAGATGAAATACTCAATCTATGCACTGCCGCTGGCGCTGGCCGCGGTCACCATGGCGGCAGCGCCCGCCGCCGCACAAAGCCGCAACTGTGCCCCGCGTGAGGCTGTGGTCAAGCGGCTGGCGGAAAAATACGGCGAAAGCCGCCAAAGCATCGGCATGGGCCAGCAGGGCATGGTGATGGAAACCTTCGCCTCGGACGAAACCGGCAGCTGGACCATAACAGTCACCACCCCTAACGGCATGACCTGCCTGGTGGCTTCCGGCCAATCCTATGAAGTGCTTGCCGAGGCTCCGCCGAACACCGACAGCGACGCCTGAGCAGTTATTCAGGCAGGTTTCCAGGCTGCGGTCGGCGGGCCGGACTGCGGCGCAAGGTCATGGCGTGTTTATCATCGCTCGAGTAGCCCAGCCGCTCATAAAAACCCCGCACTCCGGCCGCCTTGCCGGTCAGCAGCATGATCTTGTAGGCGTCCATCTCCCAGGCCCGGTCTCTGGCAAAGTTCATCACGGCCCGGCCGAACCCACAGCCCTGGAAGGCTCGGAGTGTAACGACATTTTCGATCAGCGCATACGGCCGCCCGCCATGCGTGAGATTGGGCATAACATGCAATGTTGCAGCTGACACGGCCCGCCGGTCGGCCTCGGCCACAGCGATGGATGTGCCGGGCATGGCAAGAATTCGGTTGAACTCCACGGCGCCTTTCGGGCCGGACAAAACCGGGATATCCCCCATCAGCTCCCGGTACAGGCAAAGAAGACCGCCATAGTCCTTCTCATTTGCCAACCGCAGGCAGCATCCTGTCTCAGTGTTCATGCCAGCCCGTCCCAAATCAACTTGAAGCCCGTGACCGTCAACAGAACATAAGCAAGCGCAAAGAACCAGCGCTCCGGGACCGAGTGGTGCAGCCTCACCCCCAGCCAGGCACCCAACAGGGCAAAGGGCGCCAGCATCAGATCCAGCATCAAGGTCTCGCGTGTGAACAGCCCCAGCCCGGCATAAGGCACCGCCTTAGCTATGTTGATAGCCCAGAAGATCAGCACCGTGCTGGCTTGATACTCGGTTTTTCGCAACTTGAGGCTGAGAAGATAAACCGCCGCAGGCGGACCGCCTGCATGGCTGACAAAACTGGTGAACCCGACTGCCAGCCCGGCCAATGCCCCCGCGCCCGTGGACAACGGCGCGCCGGTCGCATGCGTCACCCCCAGCCGTGTCCTCAGCTGCCACAGCACAAATCCAATTGAAACGGCCCCGATCAGCACCCGCATCGCGTCGCCATCCACAACAGTGTAGAGCCAAGCGCCCAGTACAACACCCGGCAGCCCGCCACCGATCAGCAGCAAGGACGCCCGCAGGTTCCAGCGCCTCCAATACGGCTTCAACGTCGCCGCATCGATCAGCATCAGCAAGGGCAGCATCAGCGCCAGGGCAGCACCGGGCTCCATCACCAAAGCCAGAATCGAGGCCGAGGCAAAGGCTGCGCCGGACCCGAAACCGCCCTTGGAGACGCCCGCGAAAACGACCGCAGGGATCGCAAAAACGAAAAACATAGCGTCAAATGCAGCCATTACGCGTCCCCAAAAGCCCTAAAATCCTTGCGCTTTAGCGTTATCATTTCAGCATGCATCAGTATACCAAACCCTTTGCCGCAGTGCAGAACCCTTGCACGGGGGGCCGGAACGCCGTAGGCATCAGGAAATTTCAACCGGACCGGAGACATTTTCCAATGGCACGACCCAAAATCGCCCTCATCGGCGCAGGTCAGATCGGCGGCACCCTCGCACATCTCGCAGCTCTCAAGGAACTGGGCGACGTTGTTCTTTTCGACATCGCCGAAGGCATCCCCGAAGGCAAGGCGCTGGACATCGCAGAATCCGGTCCTTCCGAAGGCTTTGACGCCTCCCTCAAGGGCACCCAGTCTTATGCAGACATCGCAGGCGCCGACGTCTGCATCGTGACTGCCGGCGTGCCGCGCAAGCCGGGCATGAGCCGCGACGACCTGCTGGGAATCAACCTCAAGGTGATGAAGTCCGTGGGCGAAGGCATCCGCGACCACGCGCCGGACGCCTTTGTGATCTGCATCACCAACCCGCTGGACGCAATGGTCTGGGCGCTGCGCGAATTCTCCGGCCTCCCCCACAACAAGGTCTGCGGCATGGCCGGCGTTCTGGACTCCGCCCGCTTCCGCCATTTCCTGGCTGAGGAATTCGGCGTCTCCATGAAAGACGTCACCGCATTTGTGCTGGGCGGCCACGGCGACACCATGGTGCCGTCGGTGCGCTACTCCACTGTTGCCGGCATCCCGCTGCCCGATCTGATCAAGATGGGCTGGACCACCCAGGAGCGCCTCGACGCCATTCTGCAGCGCACCCGTGACGGCGGCGCCGAAATCGTGGGCCTCCTGAAAACCGGCTCTGCCTTCTATGCGCCGGCCACTTCTGCCATCGAAATGGCTGAGGCCTTTTTGAAAGACCAGAAGCGCGTACTGCCCTGCGCCGCCTATTGCGACGGCGAGCTCGGCGTCAAGGACATGTATGTGGGCGTGCCCACCGTGATCGGCGCCGGCGGCATTGAAAAGGTGGTGAACATCCAACTGAACGAGGAAGAACAGACCATGTTCGACAACTCGGTCAACGCAGTAAAGGGCCTGGTTGAAGCTTGCAAAGGCATCGATGGTTCTCTGGCCTAAGCCTCAGAGCCGCTTGAAAACCGGAAAGGGCCTGCCGTTTGGCAGGCCCTTTTCCTTTGCCTGCCCCAGCAAATATGACGCTTCCGCCCCACAAAGCGGCGCAAGCAGGCAGCGAGACAAGACGAATCAATGCCGTTAAGCCTTCGATAATATGTGATCACACGCCGGAAAAGCGTGATCACAAAATGTGAAAATCTTCATCATTTCTCGTCCCGCTGTCAAAAAAGCCTTTAACACTTGGCTTTAAGACGGCCTATTGAAGAACAACAATTGCAGCCAGACGGGACAGTTTCAGATGAACATCCACGAATATCAGGCAAAAGCCCTCCTTCGCAGCTACGGTGCCCCGGTGTCAGACGGCAAGGTGGTGCTGAAAGCCGAGGACGCTAAAACCGCCGCAGGCGAACTCGACGGGCCACTTTGGGTCGTCAAGGCTCAGATCCATGCAGGCGGCCGCGGCAAAGGTTCCTTCAAGGAGGCCGACGCTGGCGAAAAGGGCGGCGTACGCCTGACCAAATCGGTGGAAGAAGCGGCCGAGGAAGCCAAGAAGATGCTGGGCCGCACCCTGGTCACCCATCAGACCGGCCCGGCCGGCAAACAGGTGAACCGCATCTACATCGAAGCCGGCTCCGGCATCCAGACCGAGCTGTACCTGGCGCTGCTGGTGGACCGCCAGACGTCGCGTATCTCCTTTGTCTGCTCGACCGAGGGCGGCATGGACATTGAGGAAGTGGCCGCTGCCACCCCTGAAAAAATCCTGTCTTTCTCTGTTGATCCGGCCACCGGCTATCAGGCCTATCACGGCCGCCGCATCGCTTTCTCGCTGGGGCTGGAAGGCGCCCAGATCAAGCAATGTGTCAAGCTGATGGGCCAGCTCTACCAGGCATTTGTCGACAAAGACATGGAGATGCTGGAGATCAACCCGCTGATTGTGGGCGACGACGGCAGCCTCAAGGTTCTGGACGCCAAGGTCGGCTTTGACGGCAACGCGGTCTACCGCCATTCGGACGTGGCTGAGCTGCGCGACACCACCGAGGAAGACCCGAAAGAGCTGGAAGCCTCCAAATACGATCTGAACTACATCGCGCTCGACGGTGAAATCGGCTGCATGGTGAACGGTGCAGGGCTTGCGATGGCCACCATGGACATCATCAAGCTCTATGGCGCCGAGCCTGCCAACTTCCTCGACGTCGGCGGCGGCGCCACCAAAGAAAAGGTCACTGAGGCCTTCAAGATCATCACCTCTGACCCGAACGTCAAAGGCATCCTGGTGAACATCTTCGGCGGCATCATGCGCTGCGACGTGATCGCCGAGGGCGTGGTTGCCGCAGTCAAGGAAGTCGGCCTGAAGGTTCCGCTGGTGGTTCGCCTTGAAGGCACCAACGTCGAAAAAGGCAAGGAGATTATCAACACCTCCGGCCTCGACGTGATCGCCGCGGACGACCTGAAAGACGGCGCCGAGAAGATCGTGAAGGCGGTTAAAGGCTGAACGGCATGCGGTTCAGATCATTTCAAGCTGTTTGCTGCTGCTTTGCGGTTGCGGCCTGTTCCAGCGGTTATTCCGCTGGACCCGATCAGTACACCGCGTCACCGGCGGGCAGCTTAAGTTATGAACAGCCGGTCTCTAATACAACCGCCGTTCAAGCTACGGGTGGGAAGTACGATTCCGCGACAGATACATTCGTCCCTGCTACTACCACGCAAGCCGTGGCGGCTTCGACTGCTTTGGCAACACACAGCAGTCTGCCTGCAGTAGCCAATGCCTCGCCGTCGGCTCCTGCAGGGGCGCCTCCCCTTCTAGTCTCAAGTTCCGGGTCAGGCATTCAGGCTGACATGCAGAACATTTCTGGCTTCTGCATGAGTTACATTGAGACAGGTCGGGAGTCCCCATCGTTATTAGGCGCGGGATTTACGGCACGAGGCAGCAACTACAAGAAATCGTACAGCCGTTCGATTATCGGCGCGACCAAGCCCTACATCTCCGTCGAGGCCCGGAACACACGTTCTGGCCCCTCTTGCAGCGCACAATTCGGTATTGTTGGACGCAATGACGGCTTCATGCTTTTCGACACAGCCAAGCGCGCCGCCGTAGCAAACGGGTACCAGCTAGCTGCGATAGCAGGCCGGAAAGGACAGTACGATGCTGGCTACATGAAAGGTGATGTCACCCTGCAAATCGGCGGCAGCACAAGAAGCAGCCACAGCACCTACTCAACTTTCTTGTACTTCCAGCGATACAACTAGGCTCGGAAATGAAAGTTGAAGGCAAAGGAATGTAATTGATGAAAGCCGCCGTCTACCTCATAGGCTTGCAGCAGGCCACGGGCCGGGCGGAGCTGATGCAGCACGAGCTGGATCAGTGCGGGCTTTCAGCTGTGCGCATCGATGCGGTGGACAGTACTAAGGTCAGCCGCGAGGAGATGCTGCAGCAGTGCCGCTCCGAGGGGCATTGGGGCTATTTCCAGACCAAGGACATGGCCTGCACCCTCAGCCACGCCAAAGCCTGGGAGGCGTTTCTGGGGTCGGACGCTGATGTGGCGCTGATCCTGGAGGATGACGTCTTTCTGTCGCCCGACACCGGTGCCTGGCTGCAGGATCTTTCCTGGTGGCCTGCGGATGCCGGCATCGTCAAGTTTGAACGCTGGCGGGCCAACAGGCTGCAGGTGGCGCTTGGCAAGGATGGCTTTACTCATCTGGGCCGCGAGGTGCGCCAGATGCTGTCGCGTCACGCAGGCGGTGCGGCTTATGTAATCTCACGCAAGGCTGCACAGCACCTGCTGGACAGCCGCCCGTTCTGCATCACGCTGGACAACCTGCTGTTCAACTTTGATGCCTCGCTGCCTGCGCGCGGCATCAAGGTCTATCAGGTCCAGCCCGCATTGGCCGAACAGGGCAATGAAGCACCTGGCGAAGCGGGCGTCGGCCCGCCGCGTCACCGGCCCAGCGGCTGGCCGCTGATCCGCCAGAAACTCCGGCGCGGAGTATACGAACTCCGCGGCGGCCTCCGAATACTTCCCCATGTGGTCTTGGGGCGGGCCACCCTCGAAAAAATCCGCTTCGACGGCCAAGCACTGGCCACCCCACAGAACCAACAGACACACACCGCTTGAAGGAACCAAAACATGGCAGTCCTCATCGACGAAAACACCAAAGTCATCTGTCAGGGCTTCACCGGCTCGCAGGGCACTTTCCACTCCGAACAGGCCATCGCCTACGGCACCCAGATGGTCGGCGGCGTCACCCCAGGCAAAGGCGGCCAGACCCACCTGAACCTGCCGGTCTTCAACTCCGTGCATGAAGCCAAACATGTGACCCAAGCCAATGCCTCGGTGATCTACGTGCCGCCGCCCTTTGCCGCGGATTCCATCCTCGAAGCCATCGACGCCGAAATGGAAGTGATTGTGGCCATCACCGAGGGCATCCCGGTGCTCGACATGATGAAGGTAAAGCGCGCACTGGAGAACTCCTCCTCGATCCTGATCGGCCCCAACTGCCCCGGCGTGATCACTCCGGACGCCTGCAAGATCGGCATCATGCCCGGCCACATCCACAAGCGCGGCAACGTCGGCGTGGTTTCCCGCTCCGGCACCCTGACCTATGAGGCCGTGAAGCAGACCTCCGACGTGGGCCTGGGCCAGTCGACCTGCGTCGGCATCGGCGGCGACCCGATCAAAGGCACCGAGCATATCGACGTGCTGGAATGGTTCCTGGCCGATGACGAAACCGAAAGCATCATCATGATCGGCGAAATCGGCGGCTCCGCCGAAGAAGAAGCCGCCCAGTTCCTGGCCGATGAAGCCAAAAAGGGCCGCTCCAAGCCGGTTGCAGGTTTCATCGCCGGGCGCACCGCCCCTCCGGGCCGCCGCATGGGCCACGCGGGCGCGATTGTCGCCGGCGGCAAAGGCGGTGCAGACGACAAGATCGAAGCGATGAAATCCGCAGGCATCGTGGTTGCCGAAAGCCCGGCCGGCCTGGGTGAAGCGGTTCTGAAAGCGATCGGCAAGTAAGTATGACGACCGAACAAGCAGTCAAAGCTTGTTATGCCAGGTGGCGCGACCTCAAGGGTCGCGCCCAACGAAGTGAGTTTTGGCAGTTCTACCTGTTTTGTGCTTGCATACTGGCCTGCGCAAAACTGGCAGACGAATGGCTTGTTGGAACTGCAGGATTTTCCTTCTCGTTACTGTACATTGCAGTTTTCCTTGCGACCCTGCCCCCAACATTAAGCTGCTCCGTGAGGCGCTATCACGACATAGGAATGAGCGGATGGCTATTGATTGTTTGGCCTGCCGTCATACTGGCACCGGCATTCAGCTTTTCTGAAGATACCGCATTTATCGTTCTCTGCATTTTCGTCTTCGTCTTTCTGATGACCTTCGCGCTTCCTTCTCAACCCGGTTCCAATAAATACGGTCCCAACCCGCACGAGGCACCCCAATGACCGACCAATCGCCCAACGACCTCTTCCACGCCTCCTCCTTCATGCAGGGGCACAATGCGGAGTATCTGGAGCAGCTTTATGCCCGTTACGCCAATGACCCCAATGCGGTGGATGCCGCCTGGGCTGAGTTCTTCCGCCAGATGGGCGACGCCGAACTGGATGTGAAAGCCGAGGCCGCGGGCCCCTCCTGGGCGTGTTCTGACTGGCCGCCGGCCCCCAATGATGATCTGACCGGCGCGCTGACCGGCGAATGGCCGGCCCCGGCTGAGGCCAAGGGCGCGGGCAAGAAGATCAAGGATCAGGCCGCCGCCAAGGGCGTCGAGGTCACCGATGACCAGATCCAGCGCGCAGTTCTGGATTCAATCCGGGCGCTGATGCTGATCCGCGCCTACCGCATCCGGGGCCATCTGGCCGCTGACCTTGATCCGCTGGGCATGCGCGCGGCCACCCCGCATCCTGAGCTGGACCCCAAGACCTACGGTTTCACCGAAGGCGACATGGACCGGCCGATCTTCATCGACAACGTGCTGGGGCTGCAGGTGGCCTCCATGCGGCAGATCGTCGGGATCGTAAAACGCACCTATTGCGGTACCTTTGCGCTGCAGTACATGCATATCTCCGACCCCGAGCAGGCCAGCTGGCTGAAGGAGCGGATTGAGGGGTATGACAAGGAAATTCGTTTCACCCGCGAGGGCCGCAAGGCGATCCTGAACAAAATGGTCGAGGCCGAGGGGTTCGAGAAATTCCTGCACGTCAAATATACCGGCACCAAACGGTTCGGCCTTGATGGCGGCGAGAGCCTCATTCCGGCGATGGAGCAGATCATCAAGCGCGGCGGCGCGCTGGGGGTGCAGGACATCGTGATCGGCATGCCCCACCGCGGCCGCCTGAACATCCTCGCCAATGTGATGCAGAAACCCTACCGGGCGATCTTCAACGAGTTCCAGGGCGGCAGCTTCAAGCCCGAGGACGTGGATGGTTCGGGCGACGTGAAATACCACCTCGGCGCCTCCTCGGACCGATCATTTGACGACAACAACGTCCACCTTTCGCTGACCGCCAACCCATCGCATCTCGAGGCGGTGAACCCGGTGGTCATCGGCAAGGTGCGCGCCAAACAGGACCAGCTGGGGGATGCAGACCGCACCAAGGTACTGCCGATCCTGCTGCACGGCGACGCCGCCTTTGCCGGTCAGGGTGTGGTGGCAGAATGCTTTGCCCTGTCGGGCCTGCGGGGCCACAAGGCCGGCGGCACCATGCATATCGTGGTGAACAACCAGATCGGCTTTACCACCGCACCGCATTTCTCGCGCTCCTCCCCCTATCCCACCGACAACGCGCTGGTGGTGGAGGCGCCGATCTTCCATGTGAACGGCGACGACCCCGAGGCGGTTGTGCACGCGGCCCGTGTGGCCACCGAGTTCCGCCAGAAGTTCCACAAGGACGTGGTGCTGGATATTTTCTGCTACCGCCGGTTTGGTCACAACGAAGGCGACGAGCCGATGTTCACCAATCCGATCATGTACAAGAAGATCAAGGGGCATAAAACCACGCTCAGCCTTTATACCGACCGGCTGGTGCGCGACGGGCTGATCCCCGAAGGCGAGATCGAGGACATGAAGGCAGCCTTCCAGGCGCGTCTGAACGAAGAGTTTGAGGCCGGCAAAGACTATAAGCCCAACAAGGCCGACTGGCTGGACGGGCGCTGGTCGCATCTCGACAAAAAGGACGCCGACTATCAGCGCGGCCGCACTGCAATCAAGCCAGAGACACTGGCGGAAATCGGCACAGCCCTCAGCCGCGTGCCCGAAGGTTTCCCGATCCACCGCACTGTCGGCCGGGTTCTGGACGCCCGTGGCAAGATGTTCGAAAGCGGTGAAGGCTTTGACTGGGCCACCGGCGAAGCGCTGGCCTTTGGCTCGCTGATGACCGAAGGCTACCCGGTGCGTCTGGCCGGGCAGGACGCCACCCGCGGCACCTTCTCGCAGCGCCATTCCGGCATCATCAATCAGGAAACCGAAGAGCGCTACTATCCGCTGAACAACATCCGCGCGGGCCAGTCACAATATGAGGTGATCGACTCGGCCCTGTCTGAATACGCGGTTCTCGGCTTTGAATACGGCTATTCGCTGGCGGAACCAAACGCGCTGACCCTGTGGGAGGCCCAGTTCGGTGACTTCGCCAACGGCGCCCAGATCATGTTCGACCAGTTCATCTCCTCGGGCGAAAGCAAATGGCTGCGGATGTCAGGCCTTGTGTGCCTGTTGCCGCACGGCTTTGAGGGCCAGGGGCCGGAGCACTCTTCTGCCCGTCTGGAACGCTTCCTGCAGATGTGCGGCCAGGACAACTGGATCGTCGCCAACTGCACCACGCCTGCGAACTACTTCCATATCCTGCGCCGACAGCTGCACCGCACCTTCCGCAAGCCGCTGATCATGATGACCCCGAAGTCCCTGCTGCGCCACAAGCTGGCGGTCTCGCGGGCCGAGGAATTCACCACCGGCTCCAGCTTCCACCGGGTGCTGTGGGATGATGCGCAGCATGGCAACTCCGACACCAATCTGGTGGCGGATGACAAGATCAAACGCGTCGTCATGTGCTCGGGCAAGGTCTACTTTGACCTCTTGGAAGAACGCGACGCCCGCGGCATCGACGATATCTACCTGATGCGGATCGAACAATTCTATCCGTTCCCGGCCATCTCGCTGGTGAAGGAGCTGGAGCGCTTCAAGGACGCGGAAATGGTCTGGTGCCAGGAAGAGCCCAAGAACCAGGGCGCCTGGAGCTTCATCGAACCCAACATCGAATGGGTGCTGAGCCGTATCAAGGCCAAGCACACGCGGCCCGTCTACGCAGGCCGTGCCACATCGGCCTCGCCCGCAACCGGCCTGGCCAGTCAGCACAAAGCGCAACAAGCAGCCCTCGTGAACGAAGCGCTGAGCATCTGAGGATAAACAGACATGACAACCGAAGTCCGCGTACCCACCCTGGGCGAATCCGTGACCGAGGCCACCGTGGCCACCTGGTTCAAGAAACCCGGCGACAGCGTCAATGCCGATGAAATGCTCTGCGAGCTGGAAACCGACAAGGTGACGGTCGAAGTGCCCTCGCCCGCTGCCGGCACATTGGGCGAAATTGTCGCCGCCGAAGGCGACACAGTCGGCGTCGACGCACTGCTGGCCACCCTGACAGCAGGCGAAGGCGCAGCCCCTGCCCCTGCCGCCGCTGCGGCAGCACCGGCTCCGGCTGCTGCGCCCTCCGGCGACGGCGGCGCACCGGTGCCGGTCATGGTTCCCGCACTTGGCGAGTCGGTCTCCGAGGCCACCGTCTCCTCCTGGTTCAAACAGGTCGGTGACAGCGTCGCGCAGGATGAAATGCTGTGCGAGCTGGAAACCGACAAGGTCTCTGTCGAAGTTCCTGCCCCCGCAGCGGGCGTGCTGACCGAGATCATGGCCGCAGAAGGCGCAACTGTGCAGGCGGCCTCGCAGCTGGGCGTGATCGCCTCCGGAGCCGCCGCAGCTGCTGCCGCGGCAGCTCCTGCTCCTGCTCCGGCGACTGCGTCCGGTTCCAAGGATGTTGCCAATGCGCCCTCCGCCGAAAAAGCGATGGCCGAAGCCGGGCTGAATGCGTCCCAGGTTACCGGCACCGGCCGCGACGGTCGCATCATGAAGGAAGACGTCTCTGCCGCTGTTGCTGCCGCCAAAGCAGCCCCTGCGGCAGCTCCAGCGCCTGCCCAGGTGCGCGGTCCCGTGACTGCGGACGACGCCGCGCGCGAAGAGCGTGTGAAAATGACCCGTCTGCGCCAGACCATCGCCAGGCGCCTGAAGGACAGCCAGAATACCGCTGCCATGCTCACCACCTACAATGAGGTCGACATGACCGAGGTGATGGCCCTACGCAATGAATACAAGGATCTGTTCCTGAAGAAGCACGGTGTAAAACTGGGCTTTATGTCCTTTTTCACCAAAGCCTGCTGCCATGCGCTGAAGGAAGTGCCCGAGGTCAACGCAGAGATCGACGGCACCGACATCGTCTATAAGAACTTTGTCCACATGGGCATTGCGGCCGGTACCCCCACGGGTCTGGTGGTTCCGGTGATCCGCGATGCGGATGCGATGTCCTTTGCGGCGATCGAAAAGGCGATTGCCGAAAAAGGCGCCCGCGCCCGCGACGGCAAGCTGTCGATGGCGGAAATGCAGGGCGGCACTTTCACCATCTCCAACGGCGGCGTCTACGGCTCGCTGATGTCTTCGCCGATCCTGAACCCGCCGCAGTCCGGCATCCTGGGCATGCACAAGATCCAGGACCGCCCGATGGCGATCAATGGCCAGGTGGTGATCCGCCCGATGATGTATCTGGCGCTCAGCTATGACCACCGCATCGTCGACGGCAAAGGCGCCGTGACCTTCCTGGTTCGCGTCAAGGAAGCGCTGGAAGACCCGCGCCGCCTGCTGATGGATCTGTAAACCGTTGCGGGACGAGCCTACCCAGCCCTTCAAAATCAGCGCGCCCAAGATCGGGGAAAGACCCAGTCTTTGGGCGCGCTGGTGCGGAATAAAATGCCCCGATTGCGGACGCATTCAATCACCGCTGGCTATGGAGCGTACCAATCCCTGGAGAGGCGTGAATAAGACCGATTTTCACCTTTGCGGAACCTGCGGAACACACCTCTTCCTGACTGGAAAATCCCGCAACAGGCGTTTTTTCCTCATAAACGTGCCCATTTTTTTCTCTGTAGTGGTGCTCATCTCAATCGCATTTAGCTGGTTGGGCTGGGTGACAACTGAAGGCCCGAAAAAAGGTGAACCAACTTTCGGTGCCTTGCCTTTGATGATGATAACGATGCTCATCGTCCTCAGTGCCACTAACAGTCGCCTGGAGGAGGTCAAGAGTGTGAAACTCGCAGGCAGTCGAACCAAATGACCCTCCAACTGTTTCATCTTTCCCAAAATACTCCGGGGGAGGCCCGTCAGGGCCGGGGGCAGCGCCCCCTCCCCGGCCCGCACCTCCAAACAACCAGGCCGGTGCACAGGCGATGTACGCATGGCGCACAAATGCCCTCCTTGGCCCACACCCATTCTGACGAAAGGACCCTCTCAAAATGGCCTCCTATGACGTGATCGTAATCGGCGCCGGCCCCGGCGGCTATGTCTGCGCCATCCGCTGCGCCCAGCTGGGCCTCAAAACAGCAGTAGTCGAGGGCCGCGAGACCCTGGGCGGCACCTGCCTGAACGTGGGCTGTATCCCGTCCAAAGCCCTGCTGCATTCAACCCATCTGCTGCATGAGGCAGAGCACAACTTTGCCCATATGGGTCTCAAGGGCAAAAGCCCTTCGGTCGACTGGAACCAGATGAAAGCCTACAAGGACGAGGTGATCGGCCAGAACACCGGCGGCATCGAGTTTCTGTTCAAGAAGAACAAGATCGATTGGATCAAGGGTTGGGCCTCGATCCCTGCGGCCGGCAAGGTGCAGGTCGGCGATGAGCTGCATGAGACCAAGAACATCGTGATCGCTTCCGGTTCGGTACCAGCTTCCATTCCGGGCGTGGAGATCGACGAGAAAGTCGTGGTCTCCTCCACCGGCGCGCTGGAGCTGCCGAAGATCCCGAAGAAACTGGCCGTCATTGGCGCCGGCGTTATTGGGCTGGAGCTGGGGTCAGTCTATGCCCGCCTCGGCTCGGAAGTGACCGTGGTGGAATACATGGACGCGGTCTGCCCCGGCATGGACAAGGACGTCCAGCGCAGTTTCAAGCGCATCCTGGAGAAACAGGGTCTGACCTTCATCATGGGCGCTGCGGTACAGGGGGTGGAAACCTCGAAAACCAAGGCCAAGATCAAATACCAGCCCAAGAAGGGCGGCGACGAGGTAACGCTGGACGCTGACACAGTGCTGGTGGCCACCGGGCGCAAACCCTACAGCGAAGGGCTGGGGCTGGACGCGCTGGGGCTCAAGATGACCGAACGCGGCCAAATTGCCACCGACGGCCAGTGGCGCACAAATATCCCCGGCGTCTATGCAATTGGCGATGTAATCGAAGGCCCGATGCTGGCGCATAAGGCCGAGGATGAAGGCATGGCAGTGGCCGAGGTGATGGCAGGCAAGCATGGTCATGTGAATTACGGCGTCATTCCCGGTGTCGTCTACACCACGCCGGAAGTGGCCACCGTCGGCGCCACCGAAGACGCCCTGAAGGCCGAAGGCCGCAAGATCAAGGTGGGCAAATTCATGTTCATGGGCAATGCCCGCGCCAAGGCCGTCGGCCAGGCAGAGGGCGGTTTTGTCAAAATCATCGTGGATGCGGAAACCGACCGCATCCTGGGCGCTGCCATCATCGGCCCGGCAGCAGGCGACATGATCCACGAGCTGTGCGTGGCAATGGAGTTCGGCGCCTCGGCGGAAGATATCGCGCTCACCTGTCATGCGCATCCGACCTATTCCGAAGCCGTGCGAGAGGCCGCCCTGGCCTGCGGCGACGGGCCGATCCACAGCTGATTTTCAGCCAGACGGCAAGCACTGGAAGGGCAGCTTGACGCAGCTGCCCTTTTTCTATTGGCAGCCCGGACAAGACCGGCTCTAGTGTCCCTGCAATGCAAACCCAGGAGCCCGAAAAATGCCCGTTTCACTGCAAGTCATCTACCCCGTCAGCGAAGGCAGCCGTTTCGATCACGGCTACTATGCCGCAACCCATATGGAGCTGGTTGACGCACATATCGCCCCGCACACGCAAAGCATCGTGGTGACCAAAGGGCTGGCTGGCGGCCCGGATGTGCCTGCCCCTTACCATGCTGTTGCGACGATGGTCTTTGCCGATCAGGCCGCTATGGACGCTGCCATGTTGGCGGCAGGGCCTGCGCTGGAAGACATCCCGAATTTCACCAACGTACAGCCGCAAATCCTGATAGGCGACGTGATCCGCTGACACAACTCTGCCTGGCGCCAGCCGGCCGGGAACCGAAGATTACCTGCCCCGCCCAAAATCGGCAGATCCGGCCGATCAGACCTGCGGGGCAGTCTGAGCAGGGTTGAACCCGGCTTCCCGCATCAGCGCATCCGAACGGGTCTCTACCCGCTCTTCCAGCTGTTCCATGAATTCAGCCCGACGAATCCCCGGCTGCATCGGCTCCAGAAACTCCACCACTGCCAGGCCCGGCTTGCGGTAGATACCGCTGCGGGGCCAGAAGACACCGACATTGGTGGCGGCGGGAATACAGGGCTGACTCAGGCCCTCATACAGCACCGCCGTGCCGATCTTGTAAGGCTTCTTGGCGCCCGGCGCCACGCGGGTGCCTTGCGAGTAGATGATCAGCTGGCCCGGCTCCGTGCTTTCCTTGGCGACATCCTTGACCATCTTGGCAATGGCTGCACCGCGTTTCCCACGATTGACCGGCACGCAGCCCAGCCGCTTGGCGTAAACACCAATGACCGGCGTCCACATCAATTCCCGCTTCATGATGAACCGGGCCGAGGGCACCGCGTTGAAAATCATAATGATGTCCAGAAAACTCTGGTGTTTGGCCGCAACGATCACCTCGCCGTCCGGCACCTGCCCGCGCAGCTCGCAACGGATGCCGACCATCCAGCGCGCGGTCCAGATCACCCAGCGGGCATAGGTCTTGCAGGCGGTGCGCGCCCCTTTGGGAGACACCACCGCCCAGGGCGCAAAGACGATGCCCAGAACCAGCATGGCCAGATACATCTGTAAGGTAAACGCCAGCGAGCGCAGCCATTGGACAGGATTTTTCACGACAGTTCCCCCAGACGTTTGATGGCCGCGCGGGTGGTGGCCGCAAAGGCCACCAGCGCGCCCAGCGGCGGGATCAACAGCGGCACCAGCCAACCCCAGCCCTGAAAGCCAAGCCCGGTCAGAAAGCCGCCCTCGTCAGTGGCTTCCGGCATCAGCCAGACGCCGATCATGCCCAGCACCACCCCTGCGGCAGCGCCGGTCAGCGCCCGCAGCGTGAAGCGGCGGATGAAGGCCTGGGCGATGTAGCTGTCCAGCGCGCCAACCAGCCGCAGCACTTCGATCACCTGAGCATTGGCAGCCAGCGCCGCATTGGCAGCCAGAGTAATCATTGCAGCCGTGGCGCCGCCAATCAGCAGGATCGACACCCAGGCCAGGCGGCGCAGCGCCCGGGCTGCATCCACCAGCGGCGCCCGCCAGCGGGTGTGATCATCCAGCACCGCACCCGGCACTTCTGCCTGCAGACGCAGCCGCAGGCCTTGAGCGTCATAACCGCTATCATCGCCAGTTACCTCAATCAGCTGCGGCAGCGGCAGTTCCCCCACCGGCACGCCGGCCCCGAACCAGGGTGCCAAAAGCGCCGCCTGCTCTTCGCCTGTGAACGCCCGCGCTGTGGCCACGCCGGGCGTTTGGCGCAGGATCTCCAGTGCCGCATCTGTTTGGGCCGCGCGCTGCTCAGCGGGCGCATTGATGCGCAGGGTGGCAGCACGGGCCAGTTCCTCGGCCCATTGATCCGCCAGCCGCCCGGACGCCATCGACAAGGCCAGCGCAAAAACCGCCAGAAACGCCATCGCACCGGACACAAACAAAGTCAGCTGAGCGGTGAAACCGCTGGGGGGCACCACCCGGTCCGCCTGGGCATCACCCAGGATCAGCTTGCGCAGCCTGCCCTCGTTCATAGGTCTGCCCCCGCCAGCTGTAACTGCCGGTTGGAAATCCGCAGCACCCGCGCCTGAACCTGGTTCTTGGCCGCGCGGATCAGCGACAGATCATGGGTAGCCACCAGGATGGTTTTGCCCATCCGGTTCAGCTCCACCAACAGCTGCAAAAGCCGCTGCGACATTTCCCAGTCGACGTTGCCGGTTGGCTCATCCGCAATAATCACATCCGGTGACAGGATCACCGACCGGGCCAGAGCTGCCCGCTGACGCTCTCCGCCCGACAGCTCCGGCGGCAGCGCATGGGCGCGCTCGCTGAGGCCCACCCAGCTCAGCAGCTCCTGCAGATTCGCCTCCTCGTGGTTCAGCTCACGGCCCGACACCAGGAGCGGCAGCGCGATGTTCTCGATCACCGGCAGGTGATCCAGGAACCGGCAGTCCTGATGCACGACCCCCACCCGGCGCCGCAAAAAGGCCATCTGATCCCGGTCCAGTCCCTGCACATCCATGTTAAAGGCGCGCACCCGGCCAGCCGTCGGATTCAATGCCCCGTAGCAGAGCTTCAGCAGCGTGGTCTTACCCGCGCCCGAAGGGCCGGTCAGGAAATGGAACGAGCCCGGTGCCAGTTGCACCGACACTGCGCTCAGCAGTTCGCCGCCGCCATAGTTATAGCCCACATTTTCCAGCTCGATCACTGCTGCCCCCTGAACGCGCCTGCTGTTTGCGCCCGGCTGTTTTGCCCCAAGGGGCCGGCAGTTTCAATGGGGACGCTGTTGCCTTGAAACACGGCCCTCTGATCTTGCCTCAATTGCCACTTTCGCCACTGGCAGCAGCGGCCTATAATCCTTTTAAAAACAACCTGCCGCCAGTCAGGGCGGCGGGGAGGTGCCGAGGAGAGCATGATGCGCCTGACCTGCCCGAACTGCGCAGCCCAATACGAAGTGCCTGAAGATGTTATCCCGCCAGAGGGCCGGGACGTGCAATGCTCCAACTGCGGCCAGACCTGGTTCCAGGCCGCGGCGGGCGCGCAGCCGGCGGCAGAAGACGCCGTGGAGAACATCGGGATCGAGGAGGCCTTTGCCCGGGCAGCTGAGGCTGAAGCACGCGAGAAAGCCGAACGGCAGCTGGCAGCGCAGGCAGAACAGAAAACTGAGCCTGAGCCTGAGCCTGAGCCTGAGCCTGAGCCTGAGCCTGAGCCTGAGCCTGAAGACAGCGCATCTGAGCATCCTGTACAAGAGGCAGATTTTGACCAGCCGGAAGACGCAGTAGCTGCTGCCCCGGACCATCCTGCGGAAGACCGTTCCGGGGAAGACGCAGGAGAACAGCCCGGCGCGGTTCACGAGGACGCAGGCGAAGATATGCATACAGAGCCCGAGGCGCAGCCGCAGCGTGTGCGCACATTGGATCCGGCAATGTCCGACATTCTGCGCGAAGAAGCGGCACGGGAGGCCGAATTGCGTGCAGCCGAAACCCAAAGCCTGGAAACCCAGCCGGATCTGGGGCTGGAGGGTGCCATGCCAGCCGAGGACGAGGCCGCACGCCGCAGCCGCCAGGCCCGCGACCGAATGGCCCGGATACGCGGTGAAGACCCGCGCCAGATCGCAGCCGCCGAAAGCGGCTCTCGCAAGGAGCTGCTGCCGGATATTGAGGAAATCAATTCCACCCTGCGTTCTGTCGCAAACACAGAAACAGTCCCGCAAGCAAACCCAGAGGCGCAGCCTGTGCGACGCAAGAGCGGTTTTGCCCGGGGTTTCGCCCTGTCGGTGATCGCGGCACTGATCCTGGTCATGACCTATGACAGGGCACCGCTGATCGCCGAAAAGCTGCCGCAGGCCAGCCCGGCAATCAACAGCTATGTGGCGTGGGTTGATCAGGCGCGGCTGTGGCTGGATACCCAAGTGAAGTCTATCACTGCCCCCCAGTAATCACATATCTAAAGAAACCACTGCGAGCCGCCCCCTTGGCAGCAGGTGCTGATGCCAGAACCAACCTGTCAGAACCAACCTGTCAGAACCGGTCCAGCAGCCGCTCCAGATAGCTGCGCTCGCGCTCGCTGCGCTCACGCTCTCCGGCGCGGCGGCGGATGTCCTCCAGCAGGTCCCAGGCTCGGCGGTAGGCATTGCCTTCGCCAACTTTGCCGCCATCGTTCGCCTGGCCGTTGTTGCGGCCCAGCGGGTCCAGACGGTCGCCCTGCGCCGTCGAAGAGGGCTGTGGGCCGCTCTGTGGGCCGCCTGGCTGCTGCTGCGCCAGTGCCTCTCCCAGGCTGCGCATGCCTTCACGCAGCGCCTCCATGGCCTCGGACTGGCGGTCAATGGCCTCGGCATTATCACCGCCGCGCAGTGCGTTCTCGGCGCCTTCCATGGCGCGGTCCGCCCGCTCCAGCGCCTCGCGTGCCGCGTCGCCGGCCTCTCCGCCCAGATGAGGCATCCCTCCGCGTTGCTGCTGCAGTTGCTGGCGCAGCGCCTGCTGCCGGTCGGCCAGCGAGCCGCCCTGCCCCGGCTGTCCGCGGCTGCTGTCCCCTTCGCGGCCCGGACCCTCCGGGCTGCGGCTGTCGGCACCCGCGCCGTCCTGACCGTTTCCGCCGCTATCCCCACCTTGACCACCCTGGTGGCTCTGACCGCGGCCCAAGCCGCCGTCGCGGCCCTCATTGCCCTGGCTTTCGCCTTTGCGGACACCCGGGTTGTACTGTTCCTGCAAGTCGCGGAAAGCCTGATCCGACAGCCCCTGCTGCTCACGCAGGGTTTCCGCCAGACCTTCCATCGCTTCCCGGCCTTCATTGCCCTCGCCTTGCCCCTGCTGCGAACGGGTCATGCGCATGTTTTCCATCATCTCCTGGAACTCGCGCAGCGCCTGTTCTGCCTCGGCCATGCGGCCCTGCTCCATCAATTCCTGGATGCGGTCCATCATCGCCTGCAGATCGTCCTGGCTCAGCGTCATCATGTCCTCGGGCATGTCTCCCGGCTCCATCATGTCTCCATTGGCTTCAGCCTGTCGGCTCAGCTGGCGCATGTAGTCCTGTGTCGCCTCCCGCAGCTCCTGCATCAGCCTGGCGATTTCCTGTTCACTGGCCCCATCGCGCATGGCCTGGCTGAGCTGCTCCTGCGCCCGCTGCATCCGCTCCAGCGCGTCGCCCACATCGCCGTCTTCCAGCTGCACCGCCAGATCCCACAGCGCGTCGGCGATTTCCGCCTGGCGCGGCGCTGTCACAGTGCCCTGCACGGTATAGCTCTCAAGCCGCCTCAAAATGGTGCGCAGCCGCAAGTAATCACCGTAGTCGCGGAATACCCCTTCTGGCCGGTGTGTCAGTGTGCGGATCACCTGCGCCACCCGCACCGCGTTGGCACGGGCCCACAAAAGATCGCGGCGCTGCTCAATGACCGCAGCCGCCAGCGGGTCAAAGAAACGCCGGGTTGCCAGTTCGCTGCCCAAGCCTGCGGCAGCCGAGGACTGGCCCGCCTCGTCAACAGCTAAGAAGGTGAAGACCACCGGCAGGTTGGCCCAAGGGTGCCGGGCGAAATCTTCGGTCAGCTTCTCTGTGAACTCCATGCGCGACCCGGACAACGGCAAAGGCAGATCCAGCACCACGGCATCCCGCGGATCGGGATCTGCTGCCAACCCGTGCCGCCGCACCACGGCCTCCGTGTCCAGCGTGATCCTGACCTGCCCCGCCGCCACGCCGTAATCATCCCGCGCTGTGAAAGCCAAAGTGGTATAGCCATCACTTTCCAGCTCAGGCCGGCCCGCAACGGCCACCGAGGGCGGGGTGTCCGGGATCACCTCCACCTGCCAGTGGCGGCCACCGCTGCCGTCGATCGAAAAACTGCCGCTACGGGTGACGTCAAAGGCCATGGCGGTCTGCGGTGCGTCTGTTTCGCCGCGATCCTCCTGTCCAGACACAGTCTCTGCCAGCTCCAACGCACCCGCTTCGCCATAGAAACGAAGGGTGATGCGGCTGCCCTGTGGCAGTTGCAGCAGGCCTGCATCCTGGTCATTCAGATAGAGCACCGGCAGGCGGGTGTAGGCGGGCGGTTCCGCCCAGCCCTCCCAGGTCGGGCCGTTCAAAAGCGCACCATCTCCGGCACCCAGATCCTTGACCGTGGCAACCTGCCAGATGGATCCGAACAGAAGGCCCACCGCCAGCATAAGACCTGCCATGTAGCGCAGACCGTAGGGGTCAGAGGCGGCAATGTTCAGATCGGGTGCAGGTGCCTTTGCCTTTGCCGCCGCTGCCGCCATCCGGCGCTGGTGCGCCTGCCACAAGGCCGCTGAGGCCGCATCCTGTGCACCAATGGCCTGAACATCCAAAAGAGCCGTGACCGGGCGGCCCGGCAGGCTCTGATCCAGCCGGTCCCGCACAGCGGCCTGGCTGGGCCAGCGAAAGTGCCAGACGCCCCAGCCAAAGGCCGCCGCGGCACCAATCAGCACCCCCACGGCAGCAATCCAGACCGGCCACTCCGGCAGCAGCTGGTGAAGTCCCAGCATCAACGCCGCCAGCGCGGCCATCAGCAGCGAGGCGACCGGCCAGAAGCTGCGCAAGAGCCGCTCTGCCACCATCCCGGCCTGTGTCAAGGCCAGCGGCCGGCGCAGGGAGTTCAGAGCCGAATCGGCATGCCGGTGTCTATCGCGGTCAAAGGGCATACGGGCCATATCCTCAGATGGCCCGCGCCGGATCACATCCGGACCGCTTCAGAGCCACTCCGGGATGGTATCGCGGTTTATCATTTCTTCATAGTCCGGGCGGCGGCGAATAACCGCGAATTGATCTTCATGCACCAGCACTTCCGGGATCAGCGGACGGGAATTGTATTCGCTGGCCATCACCGCGCCATAGGCGCCCGCACTGCGGAAGGAAACCAGATCACCCGCTGCCAACGGCGGCAGATTGCGCTGCTTGGCAAAGGTATCGCCGGTTTCACAGACCGGACCGACGATGTCATAAGGCTGGCTTTCCACGCCGGGCTCTGGTTCCTGCACCGGAATAATGTCGTGATGGGCCTCATACATTGCCGGGCGGATCAGGTCGTTCATCGCCGCATCCAGGATCAGGAAATCACGGCCCTCGCCCGACTTCACATAGATCACTTTCGACACCAGCTGGCCCGCGTTACCCGCGATCAGCCGGCCTGGCTCAATCTCAATTTCGCAACCGAGATGGCCCAGGGTCTCCTTGACCATCTGGCCGTATTCCACCGGTAAGGGCGGTGCCGAATTGGACCGCTCATAAGGAATGCCCAGACCGCCGCCCAGATCCAATCGGCGGATGTTGTGGCCGTCGCTGCGCAGGGTTTCGGTCAGCTCCGCCACCTTCTGATAGGCCAGCCGGAACGGCTCCAGATCGGTCAGCTGCGAGCCGATGTGAACGTCGACCCCGACAATGTCCAGCCCCGGCAGCGCAGCGGCGCGCGCATAGACTTCACGGGCGCGGGCAATCGGGATGCCGAATTTGTTCTCGGATTTGCCGGTGGCGATCTTGGCGTGTGTCTTGGCATCCACATCTGGGTTCACCCGGATGGTGATCGGGGCCTTGGTGCCCAGCTCAGCAGCCACGGCGCTGATCACTTCCATTTCCGGTTCGGATTCCACGTTGAACTGGCGGATGCCGCCGGTCAACGCCACACGGATTTCCTCTGCCGTCTTGCCGACGCCGGAGAAAACGATCCTGTCACCGGGAACGCCCGCCGCCCTGGCGCGCAGGTATTCGCCCTGGCTGACCACATCCATGCCCGCACCGGCCTGTGCCAGCGTCTTGAGGATCGCCTGGTTGGATGCCGCCTTCATCGCAAAGCAGACCAGGTGATCAGTGCCTTCAAGCGCCTCGTCGAACAGACGGAAATGGCGCAGGAGGGTGGCAGTGGAATAGACGTAAAACGGGGTCCCCACCGCCGCGGCGATCTCGGAGATGGGAACGTCTTCGGCGAAAAGCGCGCCGTCGCGGTAGAGAAAATGGTCCATGGCCCTGCCTTTAGGACAAAAGGGGCAGATGGATCAAATGATTCCGCCCCTTGCCGCTTCCCATCCACACCGCGGCTCTCCCGCCTGCCGCAGACGCATCAAAGATGCGCCCACGCCAGTTGGGCCCGGCGCCGCGCCAAGGCGCGGCGGGGATTGAGTATTTGGAGAAAGATGAAATGCCGGACCTGCGCTTTCATCTTTCCAAAAATACTCACTGCGAAACGGCCGCGGCAAACGCAACGCCCTGGGTGTTGCGCAACCAGCGTGCGCGCCAGTCACGGCATCTTAAATTTGGTTTGGCATGATCCTGAGTGATCGCGGTCACCGCTGGGCCTGACACCCCCGGCACCCCGGAACAGGGCCCTTTGGCACGGGCACGCACAGACGACGTTTCGCGTACGGGAGCCCCCCTCCCGTCCCGCCTCCGCCTCTTGGCGGCGCCGCCACTCTACACTGCTGAAACACAGCACATCAGATATGGAATGCCTAACAGCAGGCCGCGACCGGACGGGGCAGAAGCCCAGTCAGCCCATCCCGCGTGCCTGCTAGAACGAGGTGGACACCCCAACCCGCCCATAACCGGAGACTTTCACACCGGTTGTGGCGGCCTCGGGCTTTTGCGGTGCCTTGGCCACTGGCGCACCGGTATCGCAGGCAGCCAGGCCCAGCAGGGCCAGAACAACACTCAAAACTCTCATCGCAAGGCCCTCAGTAAAAAACCGCCCCGGCGCAAGGGCGGGACGGTCTCAACATGGGAACTTGTCTGTCCTGCATCAAGGACCCTGGCGCCTAGAACCCCAGAAAGACGCTGACCGGCCCCTTGTGCAGGCCCACTGCCCCGCCGACATGCACTCCGCCGCTACCGACACCGACGCCGGCATTCAGCGTAGGTTGCACAGGTTCGCCGTCTGCGCCGCAAGCCGCAAGAACTGCCAGCCCCAGCAAAGCAAAGATCATGTTGCGCATTATGTGCCTCCTTGCAGCGATGCCGACCCCGTTGGCTTCAGCCTGCCAGCATCTCCGTCCAGCGGGCGATCTGCGCACGCACCTGCGCAGGCGCGGTGCCGCCGTAGGACATGCGCGAGTTTACCGAGTTTTCCACGCCAAGCACAGTGAAGATGTCCTGGGTGATGCCTTCATGCACGCCCTGCATGTCTGCAAGCGACAGGTCCGGCAGGTCGCAGCCGCGCTTTTCGGCCATGGCGACCAGGGTGCCGGTCACGTGGTGGGCGTCGCGGAATGGCACCTTCAGAACGCGCACCAGCCAGTCGGCAAGGTCGGTGGCGGTGGAAAAGCCGGAACCCGCTGCCGCCGCAAGCGACTCGCGGTTGCCGGTCATGTCACGCACCATGCCTTCCATCGCCGCCAGCGCCAGCATCCAGTTGTCGGCGGCGTCAAAGACCTGTTCCTTGTCTTCCTGCATGTCCTTGGAATAGGTCAGCGGCAGCCCTTTCATCACCATCATCAGCGCGGTATTGGCGCCGAAGATCCGGCCCACCTTGGCGCGGATCAGCTCTGCCGCATCCGGGTTCTTCTTCTGCGGCATGATCGAGGAGCCGGTGGAGAAACGGTCGCTGAGAGTCACAAAGCGGAACTGGGCGGAGGACCAGATCACCAGCTCTTCGGCAAAGCGCGACAGATGCATCGCGCTGATCGACGCCACCGACAGGAACTCCAGCGCAAAGTCGCGGTCGCTGACCGCATCCAGCGAGTTGGCCGCCGGGCGGTCAAAGCCCAGCGCCGCCGCTGTCATCTCCCGGTCGATCGGGAAGGACGTGCCCGCCAGCGCTGCGGCGCCCAGCGGCGATTCGTTCATCCGGGCGCGGGCGTCGCGCACACGGGACAGATCGCGGCCGAACATTTCCACATAGGCCATCATGTGATGGCCCCAGGTGACCGGCTGCGCGGTCTGCAAGTGGGTGAAGCCCGGCATCACCCAGTCAGCCCCCGCCTCAGCCTGCGACAGAAGCGCGCGGATCAGTGCCAAGAGGCCGCTTTCGGCCGCGTCCAGCTGATCGCGCACCCAGAGTTTGAAATCGGTTGCCACCTGGTCATTGCGTGAGCGGCCGGTGTGCAGACGGCCCGCAGGCTCGCCGATGATTTCTTTCAGACGTGCCTCCACATTCATGTGGATGTCTTCAAGTGCGGTGGAGAACTGAAAACTTCCGCCCTCGATTTCTGACAATACGGTGAGCAGCCCTTCCCGAATGGCCTCAGCATCATTATCCGTAATAACGCCTGTCGCGGCCAGCATCGCCGCATGGGCCCTGGAGCCTGCGATGTCCTGTGCTGCCATCCGCTTGTCGAACCCGATCGAGGCATTGATTGCCTCCATGATCGCGTCGGGACCTGCGGCAAAGCGGCCGCCCCACATCTGGTTCGAGGATTGATCTGTCATGGTGTGGAACCCCGGAGATAATATGCGTCTGTTTCGTCAGCTTTCCCTTTATATGGCCCTCGCCTTGGGTGCAAATGCCGCGGCTGCGGCTGATCAGGCGCAGCTGGAAGCGCTGCGCGAGGACAGCCTGAGGCGGCTGGTTGTGCATTCCGAGCCGCGCGGCACATCTGCCACCGCGTTTCAGCTGGCCGATGGCGCCGGCACCGCCAGCCTGGAGGATTACCAGGGCAAGGTGGTTCTGTTGAACTTCTGGGCCACCTGGTGCGCCCCCTGCCGCAAGGAAATGCCGCAGCTGTCGGAACTGCAGGAGGAGTTCGGCGGCGAGGATTTCGAAGTGCTGACCATTGCCACCGGGCGGAATTCGCCAGCCGGCATTCAGAAGTTCTTTGACGAGGCCGGTATCTCCAACCTGCCCCGCCATCAGGACCCCAAACAGGCGCTGGCGCGCGAAATGGCGGTGATCGGCCTGCCAATCACGGTGCTGTTGGATCGCGACGGCAAGGAAGTGGCGCGGCTGCTGGGTGATGCCGAGTGGAACTCAGACAGCGCCAAGGCGATTGTGAAGGCGATGATTGGTGACCAGACCGGCAGCGCCGCAACTTCTGATTGAGACCGCTAGACCTTTCTGGCAAGCTCTTCCGGTGTTCGTTTAACAAATTCACCGGGAGGGCACCTATGAAATTTGTGCTTTGGACAACCTGTGTTCTGGCTCTCAGCGTTGCGGCTGCTGTCTCAGCTGATGCCAAGCCTATCAAGAAACAAAAAGACTTCATGGCCACAATCGTGGGTAAGAAGCTAGTTTCTGGCAATTCTTGGATTGTCGCCTCCGCAGATGGTAAGCTGACCGGGGTTTCCCGCAAGGGCGAGAAAATCACCGGTGCCTGGATTTGGCATAAGCGCTTCTTTTGCCGGAATATCTACCTTGGACAAACAAGATTACCTGAAGACTGCAATACCGTCAGCATCGATGGGAATACAGCGACCTTTACCCGCGACAAAGGGAAGGGCAAGGCGACCATATTTTCGTTCTAACAGTTTATCCGTCCTCTGACCCGGCAGAGTTTTGCGCTTTCTCATTCCTGAAAGACGCCCCGAACCGGCGCACTGGCATCGGATGGAGAGTGGAAATAAACCTGTTTCACTATTGATCGGAAAACTGCCGCATGTGATTGGCAATGTGGCCGTGCCGCTGGACCAACTGCCATTCCATTAGCGGGGTGCGCATGCCGACCCGCGGTGATGCGCCAGCTGCAAACAAAGTTACGCATTTGGCCCGCCATGCAAAAGCCGCGCCCCGGATTTGAGGGCTGAAGCCCAGCACCGCAGCGGAACTTTTCAAATTTTAATTTTAATGCCGCTTCAACGCTTTTGCAGCAGTCTGCATGACGCATCATACTACACCCCAACATTTCCCGTAAAAGGGGCATCACAGAAAATGAAACGACGCAGAGCAGATTTACCGGAAGGCGCCGAAAACCCGCTGAATGCGGCGGTGACCGAACGCGACCGGTCGACCTTGGATATGGTGGCAGAAGCTGTACGGCACAATCAGACGGTGCTTGCTTACCAGCCGATCATGCAGGCAATGGCGCCGCATGGTGTTGCCTTTTATGAGGGATACATCCGGGTGCTGGACCCCACCGGTCGGGTCATTCCCGCACGGGAATTCATGCATGTTGTCGAAGACAAGGAAATCGGACGGGAAATGGACTGCCTCGCGCTGCAGCACGGGCTGAAAGCGCTGGAACACTACCCGCAGATTCGCCTGTCGGTGAACATGTCCGCTCGCTCCATCGGCTATCAGCGCTGGGGTCAGGTTCTTGATCGTTTCCTGAAACGCGACTCCACCCTGGGTGAACGGCTGGTTCTGGAAATTACCGAGGCCTCTGCCATGGCCGCGCCGGAGCTGGTGACAGATTTCATGGGCCGCATGCAGCAGCACGGGATCGCCTTTGCACTGGATAACTTCGGTGCCGGCACGACCGCGATCGGAAACTTTCGCCAGTTTTTCTTTGATGCGGTCAAAATCGATGGGCAATTTGTGCGCGGCATATCCCGCAGCCACGACAACCAGGCCGTGGTCCGCGCCCTAATCGGCATTGCCAAGCAATTTGATATGCTGACAGTCGCGGAATCAGTTGAAAACCAGGAGGACGCAGAGTTCCTGGTGGAAAATGGCGTCGACTGCCTGCAGGGCTATCTGTTTGGCGCCCCTTCCGTCACTCCGCCCTGGATCGAGGACATGAAGAAACAGCAAGAGGCAGGCTGAGCGATCCAGCTGCGGCGCGCGACCGGGTAACTGGTTGCAATGGTCGCTGAAGCTGCGGCAACGGTCCCGCGCGCACTGCAAGGCGCCCTTTTTCCCTGCCGCTTTCACTTTGGCTTCCCTGCCGGTTTTACCTTTGCGCTGCTTTACCCCGGCCGGTCTCCGGCTGCGCTGTTTTACCGTTTTCGCGGCACACACAGGGTATATTTTCGCCCCCTGACCTGCTGTCTTGCGGCGTCACCGCTGCTGGCAGATAGACGTCCTAACGGTCAAGGCGCAACCTGCTGTTGACTCTGCCGCACTCCCTGAGACACCCTGTCAATTGCTGCACGTGCAGCAATAGATTATGTCGGTACCCGGAGGATTCGGGAAAGATTCTTGCGTGGCCGATTTTCACCTGGCCACAACAGGGCTCTCCCGGGAGACCAGAATTGATGGCAGAGGACCAAAATCAATGACCAATGTTGTAATCGCATCCGCCGCGCGCACGGCCGTCGGCTCCTTTGGCGGCTCGTTCGCCAATACCCCGGCCCACGATCTGGGCGCCGCCGTGCTGGAGGCCGTGGTGGCGCGCGCGGGCGTGGACAAATCCGAAGTGTCCGAGACCATTCTCGGCCAGGTGCTGACCGCAGCGCAGGGCCAGAACCCGGCCCGTCAGGCCCATATCAATGCAGGCCTGCCCAAAGAAAGCGCCGCCTGGGGCATTAACCAGGTCTGTGGCTCCGGCCTGCGCGCCGTGGCATTGGGTGCACAGCATATCCAGCTGGGCGATGCCTCCATCGTGGCCGCAGGTGGCCAGGAAAACATGACACTGTCCCCCCATGCCGCGCATCTGCGCGCCGGCCAGAAAATGGGCGACATGAAATACATCGACACGATGATCCGCGACGGTCTGTGGGATGCGTTCAACGGCTACCACATGGGCCAGACCGCAGAAAATGTGGCTGACCAGTGGCAGATCTCCCGCGATATGCAGGACGAATTCGCCGTCGCCTCGCAAAACAAGGCGGAAGCGGCGCAGAAGGCTGGCAAATTTGCTGATGAAATCGCCGCCTTCACTGTCAAGCACCGCAAGGGCGACATCGTGGTAGATCAGGATGAATACATCCGCCACGGCGCCACCATGGAAGCGATGCAGAAACTGCGCCCGGCCTTCACCAAGGACGGTTCGGTCACCGCTGCCAACGCCTCTGGCCTGAATGATGGCGCCGCTGCAACGCTGCTGATGAGTGCCGATGAGGCCGAGCGCCGTGGTATCGAACCGCTGGCCCGAATCGCCTCTTATGCCACCGCGGGTCTGGATCCGTCCATCATGGGCGTCGGCCCGGTCTATGCCTCCCGCAAGGCCCTGGAGAAGGCCGGCTGGGCCGTAGGTGACCTGGATCTGGTGGAAGCCAACGAAGCCTTTGCCGCACAGGCCTGTGCCGTGAACAAGGACATGGGCTGGGATCCGTCGATCGTCAATGTGAACGGCGGCGCCATTGCCATCGGCCACCCGATCGGCGCTTCCGGCTGCCGGGTGCTGAACACGCTGCTGTTCGAAATGAAGCGCCGCGGCGCCAAGAAAGGCCTTGCGACACTGTGCATCGGCGGCGGCATGGGCGTTGCCATGTGCGTCGAACGCCCGTAAAAACCGGCAACAGACCGTAAAATGAGAAGGACGCCCCCGTGGCGTCCTTTTTCTTTTACATGGCAGTCCTAATACTGCAGGTGCGACAATTTTTTTGCGGCAATGCAGAAATTTGCCGCGCAATATTGTTGCTCTTGCTTGCCGCAAACTGTAGCAAGATTACCAAGAGACTATGACTGGAGGATTCTTGAATGGCACGTACTGCACTCGTCACCGGCGGTTCCCGCGGCATCGGCGCAGCAATTTCCCAGGCGCTGAAGGCGCAGGGCTGCACTGTGGCTGCAACTTATGCCGGCAATGACGAAGCCGCGGCAAAATTTACCGAGGAAACCGGTATCAAGACCTATAAATGGAATGTCGGCAGCTACGAGGAAAGCGCTGCCGGCATCGCCAAGGTCGAAGAAGATCTGGGCCCGATCGACATCGTGGTCGCCAATGCCGGCATCACCCGCGATGCACCGTTCCACAAGATGACGCCGCAGCAGTGGCAGGAAGTGATCGACACCAACCTGACCGGCGTGTTCAACACCGTGCACCCGATCTGGCCCGGCATGCGCGAGCGCAAGTTCGGTCGCGTCATCGTGATTTCCTCGATCAACGGTCAGAAAGGCCAGTTCGCGCAGGTGAACTATGCCGCCACCAAGGCCGGTGATCTGGGCATCGTGAAATCATTGGCCCAGGAAGGTGCGCGTGCGGGCATCACCGCCAACGCCATCTGCCCCGGCTACATCGCCACCGAAATGGTGATGGCGGTGCCGGAGAAGGTGCGCGAATCGATCATCGGCCAGATCCCGGCCGGCCGCCTGGGTGAGCCGGAAGAGATCGCCCGCTGTGTGGCTTTCCTGGCCTCTGACGACTCGGGCTTCATCAATGGCTCGACCATCTCCGCCAACGGCGCGCAGTTCTTCGTCTGATCTTTCGCTTCAGCGGAAACGGCAAGGGCCGGTCCTGATGGATCGGCCCTTTTCTATTCCTTAAGAACGCTGGCGCCGGGCTGGGGGTGGCATTGGGGCGGCGACCGCTGATCATCAAGGATCTGCGCCAAGGGCGTCTGCTTGCGCCCTTTCAAGTTCGCCATCCAGTCTGCCGCTTCCTGTGCCTGCCTGAGGCCAAGGACCAACCGCAGATCACCACCTTCCGCGAATGGTGCTTTGCGAAGATGGAAAAACCGCGCATATGTGGGGCGGCATGCAAGTCATCCCGTTTCAGGATCTCTTATCCCAATGACCAAGACCCGCGCGACCATCATTGGCTTCATCGCAGTTCTGTTGTGGGCGCTGCTGGCGCTGCTGACCGTGGGATCGGAGCCGACCCCGCCGTTGCTGCTGAACGCCCTGTGTTTCACCATCGGCGGCACATTGGGGATCATCTGGACTGCAGTCTCGGGCAGGCTGGGACAGCTGAAGGACGTGCCGCTCAAAGTTTACGCCTTCGGCACGATTGGACTGTTCGGCTATCACCTGCTGTATTTCTCGGCACTGCGGCTGGCACCGGCGGCTGAGGCCGGGCTGATCTCCTATCTATGGCCGTTGCTGATTGTGCTGTTTTCAGGCCTGCTGCCAGGGGAGCGGCTGAAACCCGGCCATTTGATCGGCGCTGGCCTGGGCTTTGCCGGGGCGGCCACCATCATATCCGGCGGCGGCAGCGGATTTGAGGTGCAGTATCTGCCCGGCTACGGGCTGGCCTTGCTCTGCGCGCTGACTTGGTCAGGCTATTCGGTGCTGTCGCGGCTGGTGGGCAAGGCTCCGACCAGTTCGGTTGCTGTATTCTGCCTGACCACGGCGGTAGCATCCTGGGGATTGCACCTGGCCCTGGAAGAAACCGTTTGGCCCGCCGGCACCCTGGGCTGGACCTCTACTCTGCTGCTGGGTCTTGGCCCTGTGGGGCTGGCATTCTATGTCTGGGACATCGGCGTCAAACAGGGTGACATTCAGATGCTCGGCACCAGCTCATATGCGGCACCGCTGCTGTCCACGCTGGTTCTGGTGCTGGCTGGGATTGCCCAAGCCTCCTGGGTTCTGGCACTGGCAGCGGCGCTGATTACCGGCGGCGCACTGATTGCAGCACGGGCCAGCGCTGCGAAGTGATCAACCTCCGCACCCTTTCCTGAAAAGAAAAGAGGGCCGCCGCGCAGGCAGACCCTCTGAACCTTGGTGCCGAGTCAGCCCGGCGGAATTCTTCAGACGGCTTCAGCGGTCAGGCGGGAAATCTCTTCCTTCAGCTTCAGCTTTTGCTTCTTCATTGTTGCGATTTCCAGATCATCGGTTCCCGGTGATCGCTGGGCCTGTTCCACTTCCATGCTCAGATGCTCGTGCTTCTTCTTAAGTTCGGTCAGATGCGAGCTGAGGCTCATGGCAACCCTCCTTTTTTGAGCTGAATGTGTTTCGACAAAACGAGTGGAGCATAAGTTTTCCAGTCTGTCACGCCGCAGCCGCAGTATTTTTGTCATGAAATTTTCATATCAACCCTACGCCGCGCAATTTGCCGCAGGCAGGCGACCCCTATGGTCGTATTTTCCTTGGAGTTTTTCCCGTCAAAGGCGCAGAAGAGGCAATAGGAACGGCCGCGCGTCTCGGCAGAAAATTGCTCACTGCGGCCAGGGCAAGGCCGCAGCATCACGCAGAACAGCGCGGATTTTCGGCTGATAGCTATCGCCGTCCCGCTCGTGCTGATGCCCTTCATGCAGGACCAGCGGCGCATGCAGCCGGAAATCCGCCTTGCCGCCCTTGCGCGCGCGCAGGATGACCAGTTCAGCAGCTCGGCCTGCACGTGGGCAGAGCGGCAGGATTTCGAGCGACCCCAGACTGCCGCTGCAACCCGCCAGCATGTCCGGCAGCCGGTCAGCCCGCTGGATCATGTGCAGGTACCCTTTTGGCGCCAGGCGGCGGGCGGCGACTGCAATCCAATCCGCCAGCGGCGTCTCTTCCCCCAAGGCCCGCCGACGGCCTGCATCCTCGGACTGGCTGTGCGCGCCGCGTTTGTAATAAGGCGGATTGGCGATGACGTGCTGGAAGTGACGCTGTTTCAATTCGCCAGGAAGGGACGACAAGTCCGCCTCGAACACCTCAAGCTTTTGGTCGTTTGCGGCGGCATTGCGCCGGGCAAGATCCGCGTAAGGCAGCTGAAGCTCAACCCCTGCCAGAGACAGCCCGGGCACCCGGCCGCCCAAACACAAAAGCGCCTGCCCGGCACCGCAGCCAAGCTCCAATACGGCGTGCCCTGGCGCCGCTGGAACTGCTGCCGCCAGCAGCACCGGGTCAACCCCGGCGCGGTAACCTTTGTGCGGCTGCAACAATTGCACCCTGCCGCCCAGAAACCCGTTGCAGCTGAGCTCATTGTCAGTGAATGCGGTCATCGTCCCAACGGGATTTCATTGTCGCGCATCACGATCACGGCTTCATAATAGTCATCTTCATGCACCATCAGGCGACGCGGGAAAATTCCGATCCCGCCTTCCAGGATGCTCATATTTACGTCCATTTGAAAGCAGTCTATATCCTCTCCCTCAAGAAGGGCGGAGGCAAAGGCCATGATCGTCGGATCGGTGCTGCGTAAAAGCTCTTTCATGGGGATGGATCTAAGGGCAAGGTGCAGGCCTTGTCGAGCCTTGCGAGCAGGAAAGTGATGGACCAAGTGATGACCCGGAAGCCGCATGAGATGCTGGCCGCGACACTGAGCCAGGAACTGGACGCGGTGAATGCGCTGATCCGGACCCGGATGGCGTCCAAACATGCGCCGCGCATCCCCGAAGTCACCGCGCATCTGGTCGAAGCAGGCGGCAAGCGGCTGCGGCCGATGCTGACACTGGCGGCGGCGCGGCTCTGTGGATACCAGGGTGACCACCACCTGAAACTGGCGGCCACAGTGGAATTCATCCACACTGCCACCCTGCTGCATGACGATGTTGTCGACGAAAGCAGCCAGCGGCGCGGGCGGCCTACTGCGAACCTGTTATGGGACAACAAAAGCTCGGTTCTGGTTGGCGACTACCTGTTTTCCCGCAGCTTCCAGCTGATGGTCGAAACCGGCTCTATGCGGGTGCTGGACATTCTGGCCAACGCCTCTGCCACCATTGCCGAAGGCGAGGTGCTGCAGATGACCGCAGCGTCGAACCTGAAGACGGATGAGGACATCTATCTGCAGGTGGTGCGCGGCAAGACTGCGGCACTGTTCTCGGCGGCAACCGAAGTGGGCGGCGTGATTGCCGGCGCGTCTGAGGATCAGGTGAAGGCGCTGTTTGATTATGGTGATGCGCTGGGAATTGCCTTCCAGATCGCTGATGACCTGCTGGACTACCAGGGCGACAGCAAGGCCACCGGCAAGAATGTCGGCGATGATTTCCGCGAACGCAAACTGACCCTGCCGGTGATCAAGGCAGTGGCGCGGGCGACGGACGAAGAACGCGTCTTTTGGATGCGCACCATCGAGAAGGGCAAGCAGGAAGAGGGCGACCTGGAGCAGGCGCTGGCGCTGATGGCCAAGTACAAGACGCTGGAGGCCACCCGCGCGGATGCCTATGGCTGGGCTGCCAAAGCGCGGGATGCGCTGCAGGCGCTGCCCGATCATGAAATCCGCAGCATGCTGAGCGACCTGGCGGACTATGTGGTGTCACGGCTGAACTGAGACGGGTAGTTCTTTCAAGAAAGAGGGGGGCGCTGCCCCCTCGGCCTGATGGCCTCACTCCCGGGGATTTTTGACCAGAAAGAAGCGACATACGGTGGCGCGCCGTGCGCCAGCGCGGCGCCAGGCCCAACGGCGGGCAAGCATCTTTGATGCGCCGGGCCGCGGGCGGGAGGTCCTGTTGCGGAGTCGGGCGCGGACTGTCAGGTCAGAGTAGCGGCGCTGCACCACCATCCAGGGTGTTCGGCGCCGATTTCATAAGCCGCCATATGGGCGGCTTTTTTTGTGGGATAGAGCGCAAAGCAGGTGGCGCCGGAACCGGACATACGCGCCAGCAAAACCTGTCGGGTATTGCGAAGATCCGACAGAACCCGGTCGATTTCCGGAGCAACGGCGATGGCCGGGGTCTCCAGGTCGTTGCGCTGCTCTGCCAGCCAGGCGGCGCAGTCTTTTACCTCCGTGAAGGCAGGGATTTCCGCCGGCATCGGCGGGTTGTTGCGGCAGGCGAGCGCTGAAAACACCCCCCCCGTCGGGACATGCGCGCCAGGATTGACAATAAGCGCGTGCAGTTCGGGCAATTGCACCGGCGTTACCTGCTCGCCGATCCCCTGCATCCGGGCCGCGCGAGCTGCCATGCAGACCGGCACATCCGCTCCCAGCGACAGGGGCAGGTCTGCAGGAATGCTGCCGCCCTGCCCGGCAATCCAGCGCAGAATGGCGGCGGCATCCGAGGATCCGCCACCGATGCCGGCACCGTGAGGCAATTGTTTGTCGAGGGAAATCCGCCCGGCCCACCCCGCCCCTTCCGCAGCTCTCCACACCAGATTGCGCTGATCTGCGGGCACGCCCTTTGCAAACAGACCAGAGACCTCCAGCGTCAATTCACTGCCCGGATCAAAGCGCAATCGGTCACCGGTATCGGCAAAAACCACCAGCGAATCCAGCAGGTGATATCCGTCGCCGCGGCGGCCGGTCACATGCAGGGTCAGGTTGATCTTGGCGGGTGCTGCGACGTCAGCCGCCATTGGCGACCTTCAGAGGCTTGGCGCCTTCCTCGGCCAGAACCGCGTCGAGGCCGACTTCCAGCTTGCGGCGGATGCGCTCAGGGTCGGCTTCGCCGTCTGTGTCCTCTGGGTCAATGAACGACAGTGCGCGCTTCCATTGAAATTCCGCTTCGCGCTCGCGGCCCACCGCCCAATAAACGTCGCCCAGATGGTCGTTGACCACCGGGTCGACCGGCATCAGTTCCACTGCACGCTCCATATGGGCGACGGCCTCGCCGAACTGGCCCATGCGGTAGAGCACCCAGCCCAAGGAGTCGACGATGAACCCGGAGTCGGGGCGCGCGGCAACCGCGCGCTCGATCATGTCCAGTGCCTCATCCAGCTTGCTGCTTTTCTCCACCAGCGAATAACCGAGGTAGTTCAGCACCTGCGGTCGGTTCGGGTCCAGCTCCAGAGACGCGCGAAAGTCGGCCTCTGCCTGCGGCCACTGGTCCAGGCGCTCGTGGCAGATGCCGCGGGCATAATACAGGAACCAACGGCTGGAGGAATCCTCAGGTGTTTTGTCCAGCGCCTTGTCATAGGCACGGGCGGCTGCAGCGTAGTCTTCCTCTTGGCGCAGCAGATCGCCCAGACTGATGTAAACGCCGGGCTGGCCGGGAAAGTCGCGGGCCAGTTTCTCCAGCACTTCGATGGCGGCATCCGGCTTGGCGGCGCGGCGCAGCGCCTCTGCCCGGCCCATTTCGGCCGCGTGATAGTCCGGGTGGTCGGCAGGCACCTGCTTGTAGGTGGCAACAGACAGCTCATAGCGGCCCAGCTGATCCAAGAGGCTTGCGCTGAGCAGGATGGCATCCACGTGATCCGGGCGCAACGAGGCTGCCATGCGGGCATACATCAACACATAATCATTAGCGGTATCGCCATTCAGCGCCGCGCCGAGGGTAAAGAACACCTCGGCAATGCCGTCCTGCGGACTGGGGGCAATGGTGTATGCCAGGGTTTCACCGGCAGCGAGCCGTGCGTCCAGTGTCTCCAGTCCGGGGTCGAGACTGCTGCCAAAAGCGGCGGCCAGCGCTTTGCGGGCATCCTCATTGCGGCCCAGCTGCGACAGGATCTGCACCCGTGCCACCGCAGCACGGCGGCTGAGAGTGGCCAGACGGCCGTTCTCTTCGGCAAAGATTTCCTCGGCGCCGCCATAGTCGCCGGCAGAGGCCAGCGCCAGGGCCCGGTGATAAAGCACGAAAGGTTTCAGGCTGCCATCCTTGACCAGTCCGTCAAATGCGTCCAGCGCACCGGAGACCGAGCCCGCACCAACCTGCGCCCAGCCTTCCAGCAACCCGTCCACCAGCGGATGGATCGCGTCCTGCTCGGGGTCGCGGTCCAGAATGGCTTGATAGTCGCCCCTGGCGGCATGGCCGCCCGCCGAGACGATATTGGCAACCTGGCTGCGGGCGCCTGTCTGGCGCAGCCGTTCAGCCACCGGCACCGCAAGCTCTGCCTGCCCCATGGCGAGCTGGGCAAACACCACGTTTTCCATCAGCAGCGGGTTGTGCGGATCGCGCGCCAGCGCCTGAGTGTAATAGAGCGCCGCTGAGGCGAAGTCGCTGTCATAGGTCGCGGCCCGTCCGGCCAGGTAGGATCCTGCCAATCCCCCGGCCTGCACTGCGGGTGCGGTGGCGGCGGCCATCAGGGCCGCACAGGACAAGCTGCGAAGAATGGATACGGGCACTGGGGATCCCCTTACGGTTTACTGCTCTTTGCTCTTCTAAGAAAGCGTAGTGCGGCGCCCGTCAACACGCAATGGGGCGGCCCGAGGACCGCCCCATAAAATCCGGCAAAAGCCCGCCGGAATCCTAACGTTCCCGTTACATGTTCGGGTAGTTCGGGCCGTCGCCGCCCTGGGGCGTGGTCCAGGTGATGTTCTGGGACGGGTCCTTGATGTCGCAGGTCTTGCAGTGGACGCAGTTCTGGAAGTTGACCACGAACTCGGGCTTGCCATCGTTTTCAACCACTTCGTAGACGCCGGCCGGGCAGTAGCGCTGCGCCGGTTCTGCGAACTTGGGCAGGTTGACCGCGATCGGAGTGTCGGCGTTGCCCAGCTGCAGGTGGCAGGGCTGGCTTTCCTCGTGGTTGGTCATTGCGAAGGACACGTTGGTCAGACGGTCAAAGGACAGCACGCCATCGGGTTTCGGATAGTCGATAGGCTTGTGCTTTGATGCTTCTTCGGTCGATTCGGCGTCGTTCTTGCCATGGCTCAGGGTGCCGAACAGCGAGAAGCCCAGGATGTTGTTGGTCCACATGTCCAGACCGCCCAGCATCAGAGAGGCCGTCAGCCCCCATTTGGACCACATCGGCTTGACGTTGCGGACCATCTTGAGATCTTTGCCGATAGCGCCGTCGCGGACATCGGTCTCATAGGCGGTCAGTTCGTCGCCCGAACGCTCTGCCTTGATCGCGTCATAGGCCGCCTCAGCTGCGGCTTTGCCCGACAGCATTGCGTTGTGGTTGCCCTTGATGCGCGGCACGTTGACCATACCGGCAGAGCAGCCCAGCAGCGCCACGCCGGGTGCGACCAGTTTCGGCATCGACTGATAGCCGCCTTCAGTGATGGCACGGGCGCCGTAGGCCACGCGCTTGCCGCCTTTCAGCAGGTCGGCAACCACCGGATGGTGCTTGAAACGCTGGAATTCCATGTAGGGGAACAGGTGCGGGTTCTTGTAGTTCAGGTGCACCACGAAACCGACATAAACCTGGTTGTTGTCCAGGTGGTAGATGAACGAACCACCGCCCGCATTGGAGCCCAGCGGCCAACCCATGGTGTGGGTGACGGTACCTTCCTTGTGCTTGGCAGGGTCGATCTCCCAGATCTCTTTCATGCCAACGCCGTATTTCTGCACGTCCTTGCCGGCCGCCAGATCGTATTTGTTGATCACTTCCTTGGCCAGCGAACCGCGCACGCCTTCGGAGATGAAGACATATTTGCCGTGCAGCTCCATGCCGGGCTCGTAAGACGGGCCGGGGGTGCCGTCGGGGTTCTTGCCGAATTCGCCGGCAATGACGCCTTTGACTTCACCGCTATCACCATAGACCAGTTCCGAGCACGCCATGCCCGGGAAGATCTCGATGCCCAGTTCCTCGGCCTGCTCTGCCATCCAGCGGCAGACATTGCCCATGGAGACGATGTAGTTGCCGTGGTTGTTCATCAGCGGCGGCATCGGGAAGTTGGGAATGCGGATCTGGCCGCCCTCGCCCAGCATCAGGAAGTTGTCTTCCTTGACCTCGACGTTCAGCGGCGCACCTTTTTCTTTCCAGTCAGGGATCAGCGCGTTCAGGCCGCAGGGGTCCAGAACTGCGCCGGACAGGATATGCGCGCCCACTTCCGAGCCCTTTTCCAGCACCACGACCTCAAGGTCGCTGTCCAGCTGTTTCAGGCGGATGGCCGCAGACAGACCGGCAGGGCCGGCCCCGACGATCACTACGTCGTATTCCATCGCTTCGCGTTCAATCTCGGCCATTTGCGGCGCTCCTTGGCTTTCTGTTCGCTACCGGCCCCACAGGGTCATGCGGGCGCAATTTTCTTTCGCGGCTGCTTAGCCTTTGGCGCCCCCTTGGGTCAATCCAAACTCCGCGACAACCACCTGTAAAACAGGCAACTGAGACAAAAAGTGCGTCCATTTTCGTCACTCAAGGTGCGTTTTCCGCCCCGGTTCCGGTCTCAGGGCTGTCTCCCATCAGGTAACGGGGTCCCTGCCCCCTCTCTGCCGCTTTGTCTTCGGGGTTGTAAAGTTTGCAATTCGGAAGCGAAAGACAGCCGCAGCCTATGCAGCCGTCCAGATTGTCGCGCAATTTGACCAATGTTTCGATTCGCTGATCCAGATGCGCGCGAAACCCTTCGGAGATCCGCGCCCAGTCCTCTTTTGTCGGCGTCCGTCCCCCAGGCAGGGTCTTCAGGAAGCCACGGATCTGGGGCAGCGAGAAGCCAAACTGCTGCGCAATCATGATGAAACTCATCCGCCGGATATCTGCCCGGTGAAACCGTCTTTGTCCGCCCGCATTGCGCCAAGGTTCTACCAACCCCTGTGCTTCGTAATAGCGAATGGCCGATACGGCGAGGCCGGTGCGTTCGGACAGAGAGCCAATGGATATCCCAGCTGTGGAGGGCATGGAGAAACTCCTGAAAAATTACCTTGAGCTAAAGTTAGGTTTAGAAATTACAGTGAGTCTTATCAACAGATTTGCTCGGAGCAGAAGGAGATTTCCAATGAGCGCAGTTCTGGAACATGCAAACGTCACCGTCGCCGACCCCAATTCCACCGCGACATGGATGAAGCAGGTTTTCGGCTGGCATGTGCGCTGGCAGGGCGAGGCCAAGAATGGCGGCTACACAGTGCATATCGGCGCAGAGGACAGCTACCTGGCGCTGTACACGCCGCGTGAACCGGCCGATACGGCGCCGGAAAGCTATGGCATCATCGGCGGGCTCAATCATTTGGCAGTGATCGTCGACGATCTGGACACCACCGAAGCCGCCGTAAAGGCCGCCGGTTTCACCCCGATGAACCATGGCGACTACGAACCCGGCCGCCGGTTCTATTTCCACGATGACAACGGCATAGAATTCGAAGCCGTGCAATATGATTGATATTCTCTGGCAGGCGACCCCGTCGCTGATGCCTGAGCGCGGCATCTTCCCGCGCATATCTGTGGAAAATCCGCCCAAACCGCCTGCTTAGGCAGATTTCCCTGCGCCTGGGGTTCACGCCCACTTGAAATCGGGCGCCGGATTGGGTCAGGTGTTTGTTAACCGGACCGGAGGCCCCGCGGCTCATGCTGCGGGGCTGCGGTTTTCCTAGAGACAAGAACAATAAGCGACCTGGACCAATCACATGGAAAAGATCCCGATGACCCCAGCGGGTTTCACCGCGCTGGAAAGTGAACTGAAGAACCTGAAGTCCGTCGAACGCCCGGCCATCATTCAGGCCATCGCCGAAGCGCGCGAGCTGGGCGACCTGTCGGAAAACGCTGAATACCACTCAGCCCGCGAAAAGCAGTCCTTCATCGAGGGCCGCATCAAGGAGCTGGAGGGCGTCCTGTCGCTGGCAGATGTGATCAACCCGGCAAAGCTGTCCGGCGCCATCAAATTTGGCGCCAAGGTGACCGTGGTGGATGAAGACACCGACGAGGAGAAAACCTGGCAGATCGTCGGTGAGCACGAAGCCAACATTGAAGCGGGTCTCTTGAACATCAAGTCTCCGATCGCCCGTGCCTTGATCGGCAAAGACGAAGGCGACAGCGTGGAAGTGCGCACGCCGGGCGGCGAGCGTGCCTACGAGATCCTCAAGATTGTCTATTCCTGACCAGCAAGGATTCATGTGTTCATGACAGGCTCCAGCAGCAGTCCAGGTCCCGGTTCCCGTCCCGCAGGCAGCAGCCCGCTGCGGCGGCTGGACGGGTCTGAAGGCAACGGGCTGGGCGGTGCTGAAATGGCAGCCATTGCCCTTGGTGCGCTGTGGCTGCTGGCCATTGTCGGCATTTATGTTTTTGCTCCGGAAGGCAGCGGGCTGGCGCAATGGGCGGATCTGATCACCAGCGTGCTGGCGGTTGTCCTGCCATTGGCAATGCTGTGGGTTGCTGCCTCAGCGGCGCGTTCGGCCCGGGTGATGCGAGAAGAAAGCGAACAGCTGCAAGCCGCCATCGATGGGCTGCGACAGAGCTATCTGGCCCAGGCACAGCAGCATGCCGGCGTGGCAGAGACTTCGGTGGCTAAACGCCTGGAGGAGATCGCCGAGGCCACCCGCAAAACAGAAACCACACTGGCCACCTTCCACACCAGCCGCCGTGCCGATCCGATACGCCCGGCCATCCCGGCTGAGGCGGCAGAGATCACGGCAGCCGGACAAGGGTCGCTGGCGCTTGGCACCCGCGCTGCGGACACCGCGCCCCCCTTGCCCGCAGAGCAGTTCATCCGCGCATTGAACTTCCCGGAAACCGCCGAGGACACGGACGGCTTTGCCGCGCTGCGGGCGGCACTCAAAGATCGCAAGGCTGCACAGGTGGTTCAGGCGGCCCAGGATGTTCTGACGCTGCTCAGCCAGGACGGTATCTACATGGACGACCTGCGCCCCGATATGGCCAGGCCTGAGATCTGGCGCCAGTTCGGCCAGGGCGCGCGCGGCCGTGCAGTGGCCGCTCTGGGCGGCGTGCGCGACCGGACGTCTCTGGCACTGACCGCAGCCCGGATGAAGCAGGATCCGATCTTTCGCGACGCGGCACATCACTTTCTGCGCCGCTTCGACCAGATGTTCGCGGAATTTGAGTCGGAAGCCACCGACGGCGAGATTTCCGCCCTTGGCAACACCCGCACCGCCCGCGCCTTCATGCTTCTGGGCCGTGTCGCCGGAACGTTCGACTGATCAGAGCGCCCCTGCGGGCCGCGGCCTGCGGCGCAGGTATTTTTGACCAGAAAGAAGCAGCAGGCGGTACAGCGCCGCGCGCCAGCGCGGCGCCCGGCCCAACGGCGGGCAAGCATCTTTGATGCGCAGTTGCGCCGGCGGGAGTGCTCCGATTACATGAAAAAGCTGCCATAGGGGAGGAAGCGCACAGGATCGCCCGGCCTGATCTCAGCCGCACCGTCGCCAAGTTCCACCAGCCCTTCCGCCCAGCTGAGGCTGCTGATGCGGCCGGAGCCTTCGGATTTGAATACTTCGGCCTTGCCATCCCGCATCCGTGCCCGCAGGTATTCGCGGCGGCCCGGTTTCTTTCGTTTTTCAAAGGCAGCAGGAACTTCAAACCCCTGCGGCGCCTGCCAGCCCGCACCCGCCAGAAGCCCCATGGAAGGGCGGGCAAAGATCAGCGTGCAGACCAAGGCTGCAACCGGGTTGCCCGGCAGGCCGAAGACCGGCGTGCCCTGCCACATGCCCAGCGCCAGCGGGCGGCCGGGTTTCAGCGCGATGCGCCATTCCTGCATTGCACCCGCCTCCTGCAGGAGCGCTGACATATGGTCCTCATCGCCGGCAGAGGCGCCGCCCGAGGTCAGAATCATATCCGTGCGCGATACGGCACCGTCCAGATGCCTACGCAGGGCTTCCCGGTTGTCCACAGCTTTGCCCAGATCCACCGGCACAAAACCCAACTGGCGGATCAGCGCCAGCAGCATTGGTCGATTGGCATCGAAGATCTGCCCCCTGCCTGCAGGCGCCCCGGCCTCGACCAGTTCGTCGCCGGTGGAGAGCACCCCCACGCGCAGCGGCAGCCGGACCGTCAGCTCTGCCAGCCCGGTGGCCGAAGCCAGCGCAAGATCGGCAGGGGTTATGACCCGGCCTGCAGGCAGGATGACGTCGTCGGCGCAGACATCCTCGCCCGCCTTGCGGGTATTGGCGCCGTGTTTCAGGGGGCCGTTAAAGGCGATTTGTGTACCGTCGGTGTTAACGTCTTCCTCCAGGATAACGGTATCCACGCCGTCGGGCAGTGCCGCACCTGTCAAAACCCGGATGGCGTGGCCTCCGGGCACTTGCCCGTCAAACGGCACGCCCGCCGCAGCCCGACCCGCCACCAGCGGCAGCACATGCGGACCTTCCGGTTTGCCGCCAGCAAAGCCATAGCCGTCCACCGCCGTGTTTGGCAGCGGTGGATTGGCGCGTTTCGCCACTGCATCCTGTGCCAGCACCCGGCCCAAAGCATTGGCCAGGGGCACGGTTTCAGCGCCGGTGACCGGTCCCAGCCGGTCCCGCAGCAGCGCAAGCGCTTCATCAACCGGTGTCCAGCTCACGCCCGCAGGCAGTGCGAAACAATCATTACTGAGCGGCGGCGGTGTCAGGGTCATTGCGGTTCCACTCCCAGGATCCAGCCCTCTTCGGGCGCGCAGATATTCAAAAGCCGCTCCAGTTCTGCCACAGGCTTGGCGGCAAGTTCCAGTGCGACCTGTTGAACCTGCCAGGCATCCTTGATGAGACCGGCCGGTGGCTGGCCAAGATTGAGCGACGGCCAGATTTCGACAAGGGCCACAGGTTTGCCCAGTTCTTCAAACGGCCAGACCGCCACTTGCCCGGCAAAACGGCGACGCAGGCGCGCCAGCACCGGCAGTCCCATCATTACCTGGCTGCCCACCGCGCCGGCGCCCGCCATCTGCCAGCAGGTGAAACTGCCTTTGGCCAGATGCTCCACCGCGCGCCGGTCCGGGAAAGGGTTGCCGTATTCCGCCTTGGTGCGCGGCAGCCCATTGATGTCCCGTTTCAGGGCATTGGCCCAAAACGGCCCCTGCCCGCCGAAGCTGCGGTTGATTTCACCGGCAAGATCAAAGCGGTTGTTGGCGTGCGGGCTGTCCTCAACACGGTCTTCGAGCCACGTCCAAAGGTCCAGTGGATCAGCCGAACCGGTCAGCGCCTGCGCAAAGCCTGCCGGGTAGCCGAATGGGAAATCGAAGCCCAGAAACAGCTTTCGGCCTGCGCTGAGTTCGACCTCCACAAGCTTCACCAGCCAGTCTTCCGCCAATTGCCGGTTCCGCAGGTAAACCGGGTCTTCGGCAGCACCCTCGCGCATTACGCAGGCCCAGATGGCATCCTTTTTGGGTTTCGCCCCACGGTCGTTACCGCCGGACCAGTCCACCATAGCAAATGTCTGCCAGCGGCTCACATCGTCAAGTCCGACTGGATGAAATCAGCGACAGCTGCTGTATCGTTCAGATCAAAGACCGGCCGGTCCAGATGCAGCGGCACGTCGCTGGCCACTGCCCGGATGGTAGGATCATCGGGCGCAATCAGCGGCTGGCCTGCGGCGGTGCGGTAGGCTTCGATCTTGGGGTGGGCTTCGCGCTTGAAACCCTCGACCAGGATCAGATCAACGGGACGCAGGCGCGACAGCAGCTCGGTGAAGGAAGGCTCCCCTGCCCCGCGCAGCTCCTGCATGATGGCGACCCGGTTGGGTGAGGCCAGTACCACTTCGGAAGCGCCCGCCTGCCGGTGGCGGAAACTGTCGGTACCGGGATGGTCCACATCCGTTGCGTGATGCGCATGTTTCAGGGTCGAAACGGTGAGGCCCCGGGCGCAGAACTCTGCCACCAACCGCTCCATCAGCCCGGTCTTGCCGTTGTTTTTCCAGCCGGTGACGCCGTAGATCTTCATGTCAGCAGTGCCTCAGCCCTGGCCAGATCATCCGGCGTGTTGATGTTGAAGAAAGGGTCAAAGGGATCAGACCCGAACAGGGCTTCGCGACCGCCGTGCTGGTCTGTCCATAGAACCACCTTGCGCAGGCCATCCTGCAGCGCTGCGCGCAAATCATCGCGCAAGGCAACGGGCCAGAGGCCAAAGGCCGGGTGCCGGTTGATCCGCTTGCCGCCGCCGGATTTCAGCGCCTCGTCGCCGGTGCGCGGTGTGGTGGCCAGCGCCAGCGGATGCTCCATGCCTTCCGCAGCGGCAGTCAGCCGGGCCGCCAGATCCTGCGGAAAAAAGGGCGTGTCGGCAGCAGCAGTGACGATGCTGTCCGCCCCCTGCTCTGCCGCCCAGTCAAGGCCCGCCAGAACGCCTGCCAGCGGACCAGCAAAGCCTTCAATCGAGTCAGCTATGACCGGCAGGCCCAGATCAGCGAAGCGCTCAGGATCGCCATTGGCGTTGAGCGTCAGGCCCGCGACCTGCGGAGACAACCGGTCCACGACACGGGACAGCAGGCTTTGGCCGCCGACCTGCAGCCGCCCTTTGTCGCCACCGCCCATCCGGGTGGCAAGGCCGCCTGCGAGGATTACGCCGAGGGGTTCATGCTTCATCAGTCTGCTCCAAATGCGACTCGCCCGGAGGCACACCGGGCACTGCCCGACCGCCTCCATTGTCGGGCGCTACGCTTCCACCTGCGGCCGGGTACTGCCCTCCGCGTTCAATTGCGCCAATCATCCCGCACTCTTCCTACGGTGCTTCTTTTCCTCAACCGGCGCATCTTTCGGGTCCATGTCGCGCACCAGCCGCTCCTCGCCCGCAAGGCAGATAAACCGCTGGCCGCGCATCCGGCCGATCAGGGTCAGGCCAACCTCGCGGGCGATCTCGACGCCCCAGGCGGTGAAGCCTGAGCGGGACGCCAGCACCGGAATGCCCATCATCGCGGTTTTGATCACCATTTCCGAGGTCAGCCGCCCTGTGGTGTAGAGGATCTTGTCTGCCGCCTCTGCCTGCTCGGACAGCATCCAGCCCGCAATCTTGTCCACCGCGTTGTGGCGGCCGACGTCCTCCATATAGACAAGCGGGCGGTTCTGCTGGCAGAGCACGGTGCCATGAATGGCTCCGGCCTCAAGGTACAGCGAGGGCGTGCGGTTGATCTTATGCGCCAGCGTGTAGAGCCAGGAGGTTTTCACCTCCACCTCAGGCAAGCGCACGTCCTCCAGCCCCTCCATCATGTCGCCGAAGACGGTGCCGACGGCGCAGCCGGAGGTGCGGGTCTTCTTCTTCAGCTTCTCCTCGTGGCTGGTTTCCACCGCGGTGCGCACAACCACGGTCTCCAGATCCTCGTCATAGTCGACGCGGGTGACCTCATCTTCGTTCCGCAGCATGCCCTGATTACGCAGGAAGCCAAGCGCCAGATATTCCGGGTAGTCGCCGATGGTCATGGCAGTGACGATTTCCTGGGAATTCAGGAAGATGGTCAGCGGGCGCTCCTCGACCACTGCGATCTCGCTGGTTTCGCCATTCTGGTCGGTGCCGGTGACGGCGCGCGTGAGCCGCGGGTTGGCGACGCCGGGCGCGATCAGATATTCTGACGTGATATCCATACTCACCAATTGCATTCCTTCTGCGTCCGCCGTAGGCCGGTTGCAGGCAATTTAGGACGCGCTGATGGCAATCACCACCACCAAATCAGCCTTTTGGAAAGGCTTCCGCGACAGCGCGCCGTTTGTGTTCATGGCCTCTCCGTTTGGCTTCCTGTTTGGGGTGCTGGCGGCAGAGGCTGGGCTGATCGTGCCAGAGGCCTTTGCGTTTTCGCTGGCGGTCTTCGCCGGTGCGGCGCAGTTCACCGCGCTGCAGCTGATGCAGGAGAATGCGCCGCTGATAATTATCCTGCTCTCGGCACTGGCCGTAAATCTGCGGATGGCGATGTATTCGGCGTCGCTGACGCCCTATCTGGGTGACGCCCCGATGTGGCAGCGGGCGATTGCAGCCTATTTCATTGTCGACCAGTCCTATGCGCTGTCGATCGTGCAGTTTGAACAGGAACCCAAGATGCCGCTGGCGCAGCGGATGGCCTATTTCTTTGGCACCAACGGGCTGATCGCCCCGACCTGGGTGACTGCCACAGCGCTGGGGGCGCTGGTCGGCACCCGCATTCCAGAGAGCTGGGGGGTGGATTTTGTCCTGCCGCTGGCGTTTCTGGCGATGATCGGCCCGATGCTGCGCACCCCGGCGCATGTGGTGGCCTGTTTCGTCGCTGTGGCGGCTGCACTGCCGGCTTCTGCCCTGCCCTATAATCTGGGCCTGATCGTTGCGGGGATTGCCGGCATGATTGCAGGCGCCCAGGCGGAACTGTGGCTGGAACGGCAAAAGACCAAGCAGGAGCACGGGAAATGAACAGCATTCCACCGCATCTACTGTGGACCGTGATCGCCGGGCTGACGCTTGGCAGCTTTGCTTTGCGCTTTGGCTTTATCGGCTTCATGGGTGGCAAACCCATCCCTGACTGGCTGATGCGGCATCTGCGCTACACGGCTGTGGCAATCATCCCGGCGCTGGTGGCGCCGCTGGTGGTCTGGCCTGCCCCGACTGGCGGTGATCCCAGTCTGATGCATTTTGCAGCCGGTGCAGTGACCTTGGCCGCAGGATATCTGACCCGCAATGTGCTGATCGGCCTTGGCACTGGCGGATTGTGCCTGCTGCTCTTGTATCTCGCGGCCTGACCCGGCAACGCCGGGGCAAAGCGTTACTCGGCTGCAGTTAGTGCTGCGTCGCTCTTGGTGATGCCCGTCTGCAGGTCTGCACTGTCATTTTCATAATAACGTTCGGTCGAAACGCCGGGGAGACGGCCGAACTGTTCAGACAGTTTATCGGGATAAAAAGTACGATCGAGACTCTCGAACCCCGGGATCTGCTGCAGGATGCCGATGGTGGCCTGTGCACAGTAGGCACCAGGCACGCGACCGTTGGTCACGGCCAGCTGATACGCTTTCTGGGCCTGTTCCGGGGTGACTTCAACCTGCTGCACCACGACATGGAAAGTGCTGCGGGCATGGGCGCCGCGATAGGCTTTTTCAACTGCAGGAGTAATGCCGTACAGGACGTCATTCCGCTCTGGCACCGCTGAAGCGTAGAATGAGCCTGCGGGGTCGAAGATCACCCGTTCCGACGCGTTGATCATCAGCGACGTGTGACCACCCCGCCCCGTGCGGTTGTTGATCATCGTATAAAGGGTCAGCGTCGCCGGACCCGCGTGGCGGTAGGACGCCTTGGCCAGGGTGCCGGCATCCGCATTTGGCTGCTGCGGCGCCGCACAACCCGCAAGCGCCAGCATCACCGCGCCGAGGCAGAGCAGGTTGCGCATCATTATCGTCCCGGATCAGGTGGCAAAAATCGCCAGGAACAGCGCCAGAAAGACCATCGCAATGCAGAAACGGGTCACGAAGGTCATGAAGCTCGAGAACATCTTCTCCTGAACGGTGATGTCCATGCTGCCGTGCTGATGTTCAGCCATTTGTTTTATCCCTCAAGTTCACGTGCATTTTTTCGCTGATTACCGGATTTGCTGCGCTCTGTCACCACGTCATTCAGGCGCATCCGGGGGAAATGCCCCCGGAAAACCCTGGAAATACGACAGCTGTGCGGCCATCGCGGCCTGTGCAGCGAATCGCGCCGCCTGCTGCGGCTCAGCTGTTTTCCAGATCAGAGGCCAAACGGAATCCGATCCGGTTCGCAGGCGCCTCTTCCACCGCCTTGGGGACGGCGCGCAGCATGACATTCAGCTGACTGACATGCTGTACCAGCTGGGTGCGCCCGCCGGCATCGCTGCCGTAGAAGGTCACGATATCCGGATCAAAATACCCCATGCCTTCGATCCGCAGCACCCCGGCATCGCCGCCGGTGAACCCCATGGCCACTTCGTGTTCATTGTCCAGCTGCTGTTCGAAATTCTGGATATAAAGGATCAGCCGCTCATAGGCCCAGCGCGCCGGACTTTTGGCCGCGTCCTGCTGCTGCAGTTTTTCCGGCACCTTGGTCAGGCCCGCACAAGCTTCCGGGTCGGCGTGCACCTCATGCACACAGGGCAGAATTGCGGCCTCGGCCGCTTCGGCGCTGGTTGAAATCTCGTTATCCATGCTCTCCCCTATCCGGGGCACATCACCCCTTGCTTTGATACAGCCAGGCGCCGTCTTCGCGCTTCCAGCGTTCCACCTGGCCGGTGTGGTACAGATGATTTACATGGGCCACTGCTTCAACCAGTGCAAGCCCGTACTCACTTTCGCCGATTGTGCGCTTGAACAGGGGCGCAAAGCAATCAGCCGCTGTGCGCGGCACGGAAAGGTGATCCATCAGCCGCTCCAACGCGCCGTGGTGGTTGCCGATCAGCTGCTGCATCCTGAGCGGCAGGCGTGAGAACGGCAGTTTGTGGCCGCCAAGGGCCAGATGATCGGGGCGGGCCAGTTTCGCCAGCCTTTCGCAGGACTCCAGCCATTCTCCCAATGGGTCCGCCATGGGTTCAGTGGCATAGACGCCGATGTTGGGGCTGATGGTCGAGAGGATCTGGTCGCCGGAGATCACCAGGTTGTCGTCGCGGCTCCAAAACGTTGCGTGCTCTGGCGCGTGGCCATTGCCGGTATGCACATCCCAGTCGCGGCCACCCATACGGATCACATCGCCCTGCTTGATGCGGGTAAAGCCCAGTGGCATCGGATGCACAGTGTCGGCAAAGTTGAAGGGCCGGTCGCTGATGCGCTTCTCATAGACCTCGGACGCCATGCCGGCGCTGCGGTAATAGGCCAGCGTTTCTTCCGGCCAGACCTCCTGCACATCCAGCGTCAACATGCGGGCAAACAGCCAGGCGGTTCGTGTGGTGACCAGTTCGGCTCCGTGCTGCGACTGGAACCAGCCTGCCAGGCCGATGTGATCGGGATGGTGATGGGTCACAACGACCCGGCTGACCGGCTTGCCCTGCAGCGGACCCGCCATCAGCGTTTCCCAGATGCCGCGGCTTTTGCGGGAGTTAAAGCCGGTGTCGATCACGGTCCAGCTGTCGCCCTCATCCAACGCGTAGATATTGACGTGGTCCAGTTTCATCGGCAGCGGCTGCCGCATCCAGAGCACGCCGTCGGCCACCTCGATGGCCTCGCCTGCGGCGGGCGGCTCTGCCCAGGGGGTACGGGGGGAGACGTCGGGGATATCGGTCATGGTTTCAGCCTGTCAGTTCGTCGAGGCTGAGCGCAAAGGCGCCCGCGGCGCCGGCCTGTGCATGGGCCAGAAGCGCGCTGTGTTCCGGCAGCATCCGGGTGATGTAGAAACGCGCAAGTTTCTCACGCGGGCCACCCTGATCCGCCATTGCTGCGGCCAGATGGTACTGACCGCCCAGCACCCGTGCGAAGGCACGCAAGTAGGGAACACAGCCGGCAAACCGGTCCTGCATATCCTGCTGCGCCACCAGCCATTCCGTGGCCTCACGCAGACTCTCGCAGGCCTGCCAGACGGCTTCGGCCATGTTCGGATGCGTGGCACGGGCGCGTTCGGCCTGCTCCTCCACCTCATCAAGCAGGGCAAAGGCCATCTCGCCGCCATCCATCATCTTGCGCGCCACCAAGTCCATCGACTGGATGCCATTGGTGCCTTCGTAGATCGAGGTCACACGCACGTCCCGGTAATACTGTGCGGCGCCGGATTCCTCGATAAAGCCCATACCGCCAAAGACCTGCACCCCGGCTTCCGAAACCCGGATGCCGGTGTCGGTGCCAAAGGCCTTGGCAATCGGCGTCAGAAAAGCCGCGCGGGCGGCCCAGTCTTTCCCGCCAGTGGCGGTCTGCATATCGATGGCGCGCGCACAGGCCAGCAGGATCGCCCGGGAGGCAAAGAGGTCTGCCTTCATCTCCATCAGCATCCGGCGCACATCGGCATGGTCAGCGATGAAGCCGCTGGCGGTACGTCCCTGCTTGCGCTCCAGCGCATAAGCCAGCGCGTGCTGATAGGCGCCCTCGCCTGCGCCAACACCCTGGCCACCAACCCCCAGACGGGCGTTGTTCATCATGGTGAACATCGCCGCCATGCCACCGTGCTCTGCCCCAACCAGCCAGCCAGTGGCACCGTCGTACTGCATGACGCAAGTGGGGGAGCCATGCAGGCCCATCTTATGTTCCAGGCTGACGACCTTCAGGTCATTGACCTTGCCCGGATTGCCCTCCGCATCCGGCAGGTATTTCGGAACCAGAAACAGCGAAATCCCCTTGGTGCCCGGCACCCCGTCCGGCAGCCGTGCCAGCACCAGGTGGCAGACATTGCTGCAAAGATCGTTGTCGCCCCAGGAGATAAAGATTTTCTGGCCGGAGACGGCATAGGTGCCATCCCCGTTCGCCACCGCCTTGGAGCTAAGCGCGCCAACGTCCGAACCTGCCTGAGGCTCAGTCAGGTTCATGGTCCCGGACCATTCGCCAGAGATCAGCTTGGGCAGATACAGTTCTTTGATTGCATCTGAAGCGTGGTGCTCCAGTGCTTCAATCTGGCCCTGGCTTAGCAGTGGTGCCAGATGCAGCGACATACAGGCCCCTGCCATCATCTCATTCACGGCAATGGCAACTGTCTGCGGCAGCCCCATGCCGCCGTGCTCCTGCGGTGCGCTGATGCCGACCCAGCCTCCCTCCGCAATGGCTTGATAGCCGCTGTCAAATCCGGGCGAGGAGCGCAGCACCCCATTTTCAAGATGCGCAGGATGAAGGTCGCCATTGCGCTGCAGTGGCGCCAGAACCCCGTCGCACAGCTTGCCCGCCTCGCTCAGGACCGCGCTCACCATGTCATATGTTGCCTCGGCAAACCGGCCCGTTGCCGGAATACTAGCGTAGTCAACTACGTTGTTCAGTAAAAACTCATATTCGGAAACAGGGGCGCGGAAGGTCATGGCAGTCCTTTGACGGGCTTTTCAGGGCGTGTCTGCACGGGCAGTCTTGGCTTCCCGGAGCAGGCCCATTATTGTCTATGGCTTGTCCGATTACCTAAACGGGCCGCTTTTTCAATCAACCAAAACGCCGCGTCACCCTAAATGCCCCAGCAGAACACTGAAATTCTCGCCGCAACGGCAAGCGGCATTTCCCGCGCTGCACAGCTTCTGCAGGCGGGACAGCTGGTGTCCTTCCCGACCGAGACGGTCTATGGCCTGGGGGCTGATGCCCGGCAAGGCGAAGCGGTTGCGGCCATTTACGCAGCCAAGGGGCGGCCATCGTTCAATCCGCTGATTGCCCATGTCCATTCGGCCGAGGCGGCCCGGCGCTATGTGGAATGGAACGAGGTTGCAGAACAGCTTGCAGCGGCTTTTTGGCCTGGACCGCTGACCCTGGTGCTGCGGCTACGGACGGGGCACGGAATATCGCCGCTGGTCACGGCCGGACTGGATACGCTGGGTGTGCGGGTGCCTGCGCATCCGGCTGGCCAAGCGCTGCTGCAGGCGCTGGACGGGCCGGTGGCAGCGCCGTCTGCCAACCCCTCGGGCAAGATCAGCCCGACAACCGCGCAGCATGTGCAAGCGGGTCTGGACGGGCGTATCGCCGCTATTCTCGACGACGGCCACTGCGGTGTCGGGCTAGAGTCCACTATCATTGGACTGGCGGGCATTGGACTGGCAGGGCCAGAGCCAGCGCCGGTGCTGCTGCGCCCCGGCGGACTGGCCGCAGAGGAGATCGAGGCCGTTCTGGGCCGCAAGCTGGCGCAACGGGATAAGCACGACCCGCTGACAGCACCCGGCCAGCTGCTGTCGCATTATGCCCCCGGCGCGCCAGTGCGACTGAATGCAGGGGCGCCAGAAACCGATGAGCTGTTTCTCGGTTTTGGCCCCGGAACATGCGACCTGAACCTGTCTGAAAGCGGTGACCTGGCTGAAGCCGCCGCCAACTTGTTCGGCCATCTCCACCAGCTCGATGCGATTGGACAACCAATCGCTGTCGCACCGGTGCCGAAACACGGGCTCGGCGAAGCTATCAATGACCGCCTGCGCCGCGCAGCCGCCCCCCGGGATTAGGCGCTGGACGCTGCAAACAGCGCCGCGCCCATCGCAGATGGGCGCCCGGCCCAAGGGTTTTGGGATTATCTCTGATAATCAGAAAACGCGCGGGAGCTTTCCCTGCTCTGGGTCACGGGTTGCGTTCAAGCGTGACCAGCGCTGGCCGAGAGCGTCAGCGGATCAACCCCCAGGGTTTTCAACGCCGCGCCCCATTTGCTGTCATCTGCGAGGCCGAATACCAGTTCCGGACTGGCGTCAGCTGTCAGCCAGCCGTTCATGGCGATCTCCGCCTCCAATTGCCCGGCCCCCCAGCCAGCGTACCCCAGAAGCACCAGCAGCTGTTCCGGCCCCTGCCCTCCGGCGATATCTTCCAGAATGTCCAGTGTCGCGGTCATCGAGAAGCCCCCTGGAACTTTCAGTGAACTCACATCCGATTCGTAGTCCGGCGAATGCAGCACAAATCCGCGCTGCGTCTCCACCGGACCGCCAAAGCGCACTGGCAGTGCGGACGCCGCGCTGTTCTCGCCGCCCATGTCCAGCTGCTCCAGCAGATCGCCAAGTTCAACACCGTCAGCAGGCTTGTTGATAATCAAGCCCATTGCGCCTTCCTCTCCGTGCGAGCACAGGAAAATTACCGAATGCTCAAACCGCGGATCGCCAATTCCAGGCATTGCAATCAAAAGCTTGCCAGTCAGATCCATGAAATTCCGTCTTTCTGCTGCCTCCCCCCACCATGACGCGCACCCGCTTGCCGCGCAAGGGGCGCATCCGCGCAACATTGCCCTGGCTCCGGCAAATTTGCCGCAAACACAGCAAGATGGCCGGGCCATGACCGGATCGTGACTTGGCAAACCTGCCAGACAGGCGCATGTATTTCCGCATGAAACAGATGCTGAGCAAATCCGCAGCCGCCGCCTTGGCCCTGCTGACCCTGGCAACCGCAACTCCGGCGCTTTCCGGCGTTGCGGATGGCGATATCGTTCAAGTCGAAGTGCTGGACGGCGGCATGACCCCGCGCGGAACTCAATTGAGCGCCCTGAAGATCACTCTGCAGCCCGGCTGGAAAACCTACTGGCGCACGCCTGGCGATGCTGGCATTCCGCCCAGTTTTTCCTGGCGCGGCGCCCGGAACATCGGCAGGTTGTCGATCACCTGGCCGTCACCGGAGGTGTTCCTGACATCCGGCTACCGCACCATCGGCTATCATGACCAGCTGGTGCTGCCAGTGGAAATCACGCCAGAAACGCCCGGCAAGCCCGTGCGCCTGAAGGGGCGGATGCAGCTGGGGGTGTGCAAAGATGTCTGCGTTCCGGCCGAGCTTTCCTTTGATCACCAACTGGACAGCAGCGCGGGCCGCAATCCGGCAATTGCCGCCGCGATGGCAAGCCGCCCCTGGTCGGCCAGGGAAGCCGGCGTGCGCAAAGCCGTCTGCAGCCTGCGGCCGTCTCAGTACGGCATGACGGTCACAGCCCGTATCTCGATGCCTTCAGCCGGCGGCGAGGAGATTGCAGTGATTGAACCCGGCAACCCGAGGCTGTTCGCCGGTGAAACCGTCACCCGGCGCGAGGGCGGCCAACTGATCGCCGAGACCGAGTTTCTGCCCGCCGACAGCCAGCCTTACGCCATTGATCGCTCGCAGCTGCGGATCACCGTTCTGGGACAGAACCACGCAGTAGACATTCGCGGCTGCAGCGCCGGATGAGAACAGCTGACAGCCCTGCCCGCCCGGTTCTGGGCACAATTGCCGTGGTCTGCCGCCATTTCGGTGGCCAGGATCACGTTATCTTGGTGCAGCGCGGCAAGGAACCGAAGGCGGGCTGGTGGGGGTTTCCCGGCGGCCATGTGGAAATGGGCGAAACCGCGATGCAGGCCGCCGCCCGCGAACTGATGGAAGAGACCGGGGTTGCCGCCACACCTCTTGAGTATCTCACCAATGTGGATGTGATTTCCCGCGATGCAACCGAAGCAGTACAGCGCCAGTACTTGCTGACAGTGGTTCTATGCGAGCACCAAGGCGGCGAACCGGTGCCCGCTGATGACGCTGAGCAGGCCGAATGGGTGCCGGTTGCAGAAATCGAATCCCGCGGCTTGCAGCTGCTGGATCAGGTGGGCGAAGTGGCCCGGCTGGCTCAGGCACGCTGGCGGGCATTGAGCCGGTAAGTCAATCCGCCTGCCGCATAGGACAGCACCGCCAGCAGCAGCGCCCCGACGGCAAAGGCCAGAAGCCCGGCACGGACAGGCTCCATCGCAGCCAGCGTCGGGACCAACCGCAACGCCGGGTGCAGCGCGCCGGTGGCCATGGCCCATAGCAGCGTCATCATAAGCCAGCCCAGCTGCGCCAGAGACGCGCCCAACACCAGCCAGCGCAGCCGCCCTGCCCCTTGCTGCAATGCCCGGCGCAGCGAAGCCAGCGGCCGCGAGAGATCGCGCTGCATGGCGATCAGCGCAGGCACCACCAACAACACCAGGAACATCCCGAACCCCAAACCGTAAACCAGCGTGATCACCGTAGGTTTCAGAAACTGCGCCTGCTGCGAGCGTTCAAACAGCAGCGGCGCCAGGCCCAATACAGTGGTCATCGTGGTCAGCATCACCGGTCGCAGCCGGTCTGCCGCCGCGTCGATGATCGACGGGATCAACCCGCGATCCTGCGCATATTGATCGATAGTGGTCACCAGGACGATAGAATCGTTGATGATGATCCCGGTCATTCCCAAGAGCCCCACCACGGTGAACATGGAGAGCGGCACCTCCCACACGTAGTGACCCCAGATGGTCCCGACCAGGCCGAAGGGGATGATTGCCATCACCACCAGCGGTCGCGTCCAGCTGGCGAATATCCAGGACAGCACAAGGTAAACCCCGGTGAGGCAGAGGATCAGCCCTGCGCCTGCTTCCTGCAGAAAGGTCTGCTCCTGCTCTGCCAGCCCGGACAGGCGCCATTCCACCTGCCGTTCGCTGGCGATTTTTGGCAGTATTTCGTTCTGAAGCGCCTGAGTGACGGCTTCGGCGCGGGCGGGGTCGTCCTCTGAGATATCCCCGGTCACGCTGATCACCCTGATACCGTTTTCACGCCGCACAGTTGAAAAGCCGGTGCGCTGGGTGACGAACACAATATCCGCAAGCGGCACATAAATGCCGCTGGGCGCCCGCAACAGGGTGCGTTCCAGAAAGTCCGCAGTCAGTTCATTTTCCGGCAGCTCCACCCGGATCGTGGCACTGCGCGGACCATCGGGGTAGGTCGCGGCCTCGATACCATTAAGCCGTGCCCGCAGCGCCTGTCCCAGGCTGCCAATGGTGAAGTTCAGCGCCTGCCCCTGAGGAGTAAGGTCGAGGATCACTTCCTCCTTGTCGTAGGCAAGATTATCCTCAACCGCTGAGACTTCGGGGAACCGCAGCAATGCGGTTTTCAGGTCTTCGGAGGCATCTTTCAGCACCTGCACGCTGGGGCCTGAGAATTGGACATCCAATGCATCACCGCCAGGGCCTGACCGCCAGCTGCGGAAGGAAACTGTCTCTGCCATCGGGTGACGCGCCACCCGCTGCTGCAGCTCCGCCACAAAGGCGAAACTGGAATAGGGGCGCAGATCGGCGTCGATCAGTTCGATGGAAATGCCGCCCAGAAGATCCGTATCCTTTGCCTCTACTCCGCTGAGGCCGCGGCCAGCATTGCCGCCGATTTCGGCGATCACGAAATCCAGCGGGTTGCGGCCATAGCGGTCTTCGTATTCGGCGCCCAGCGCCTCAGCTGCGCGCTGCATTTCCTGCATCATCTTCATGGTGTCAGCGCGGCTGGCGCCCTCCACCATGGCAAAATTGCCGGTGACCGAGCCGCGCTCGGGCGCATTGAAAAAGCGCCATTGCACATCGCCATTGATGAACAGGGCCGCCTGGCTGGCCAGGATTGCCAACGCGCCAGCCAGCACCGCGTAGCGCGCAGTCACGATCCAGCCCATCAGCGGACGGAAGGCATGGTCGCGCAGCCAGCGGAACCCGCGGTTCACCATCCGGTTCGGCCAGTCATACCAATGGCGTGCCTGGGCATGGGTCAGCGCATGGGCCATATGGTTGGGCAATATCAGGAAGCATTCCAGCAGCGAGGCCGCCAGCACCGCAATCACGGTGAAAGGGATGTCGCGGATCAGTTCACCAAACCGCCCGCCAACCAGCGTCAGGCCAAAGAAGGCGATGATGGTCGTAAGGGTTGCGGCAAAGACCGGCATTGCCATGCGCCGGGCTGCGTTCTCTGCGGCCTGGATCGGGCTTTCACCCAGCCGCCGGACCCGGAAATCGGCATGCTCACCCACCACGATGGCGTCATCCACCACAATGCCCAGGGTGATGATCAGGCCAAACAGGCTAACCATGTTAATGGTGATACCTGCCGCATACATAAGGGCAACAGCGGCAAACATCGAGGCCGGGATACCCATCGCCACCCAAAAGGCAATACGGGTGTTCAGAAACAGAAACAGAAGGCACAGCACCAGGCCCAGACCCATCAGGCCGTTGTCAATCAGAATATCCAGCCGGTTGGTGATCGACTGGGCCCGGGTGCGGATCAGCTCTGCCGACACCCCTTGCGGCAGGCTGGCCTGCATCTCATCCACGACATCCTGAACCTGCGCCTGCAAACGGATGGCATTGCCTTGGTCGGACCGGTCCACCCGGATCGACATCGCCGGGTTGTCATCGACAAAGTAAGACCGGTTACGGTCGACGCCTTCGACCCGGATCTGCGCCACATCTGCGATGGTCAGCACCGAACCGTCGGCATTGGTGCGCAGGACAATGGCAGCCAATTCATCCGGTTTGCGTTTCTCGCTGCCGGTGCGCACCCGCGCATTGGCGCCGGCCACATCGCCGGCAGGATCGGCATCAACCTCTGCAGCTATCGCCTCGGCAATCTCCTGCATGGTGATGTCATGAGTAATCAGCTTGGCAGTTGGCACTTCGACAATGGTTTCGGGCGCTGCTACGCCGCGGATTGTGGTGCGCGTGACACCGGCTTCAAACAGGCGCGCAACCAGCTCATCCGCAAAGAGGCCCAGTTGCCCTGCCCCTACAGGACCGGAGATCACCACATCCGTCACCCGGTCCCGCCAGGCCCCACGCCGCACTTCCGGCTCTTCAGCTTCCTCCGGCAGGGTTGTGATGCCATCCACTGTGGTCTGCACATCGTCGGTGGCCTGGCCCATGTCGGAGCCAGGCTCGAATTCCAGCGTCAGGGTGGCCTGCCCTTCGCGCGAAATGGAAGAGGTTTCCTCTACGCCGTCCACGGCCAGCAAAGCAGGTTCCAGAACCTGTACGATGGCGCTGTCCACATCCTCGGGGCCGGCACCGTCCCATTCGACAGATACTGTGACGCGCTCGACGATCACATCAGGAAAGAACTGCGCGCGCATGTTGGGCATCGCCGCCGCGCCCAGCACCAGCATGATCAGCAGCAGAAGATTGGCCGCAGTACGATGGCGGGTGAAATAGCTGAACAGCCCGCGGGCCGGCCTGGGTAGCTTGCGCGCCATGTGCTTTAGCCTCCCATCCGGGATTCGATCCGGCTGACAAGTCGTGCAGGCACTTTGGCTTCAGCAAGCTGCTGCAGCATTTTGGCTTTCATCTCAGTGGGCATCCGGCTGTTACCCTCAACCAGCGCCATCAGCCGGGCACGGCGTTCCGACGTCAGTTCGATCAACTCAGGCAGGACCTGCGCCTCAGCCCCCTGGCGCAGTGGGCGCACTTTGATGCCTGCGCCAAGCAAAGGCGTGCGACCAGTCACAACTTCACGTCCTTCCAAACCGAAGCCACGGATCAGAACATCTTCGCCCTGGCGCCGCACCAGCTCGACAGGAAGCGTCTCCAACCGGTCTTTCCCGTCCAGCAACAGCACAGTGCTGTCAACGCCCAGAGCAGAGGCAGGCACCCGTGCGACCGCGCGGACCTCTGGCTCTGTCACATGGACGGTTACGAAATCCTCTGGTTTGAATCCCGGAGCCAGGCCGAGACTGGCATAGACCAAACGTCCGGTCTGCCCGTCACCCGCAGCGCCGCTGGCCCGCGAAACCCGGCCCTCAGCACTGAGCCCGGCGCCAGCCGCATCCAGCCGCACACGTACGGGGGCTTCCAACAGACGGCCGTCCCCATCAAGGAGCCGGGCATATTGCGCGGTGGAAACACGGAACGCGACCTCCAGCAATCCCGGGTCAACCAAATCCGCAAGTTTTTCATTGGCGGACACGAGCCGACCCTGCACCAGGCTCACTGATTGCAGGATACCGTCGAATCCCGCCGTGATAGTGGTATCGTCCAGGTCGCGGCGCGCTTCATCCAGCGCAATCTGCGCCCGTGCTACCCGGGTGGCGGCCTGATCCGTGCGCGCCGCTGCCTGGCTGACCGCCTGACGGCGCGAAATTACAGTCTGACGGGCCTGCACCGCAGCCAGTTCGGCGGTTTCCACAGTGGCTGCGGTCCCGACACCGCGTTCCTGCAAGTCCACTTGCCGCTGAAAAGCACGTTCACGCAGCTGCGCCTGATCCTGGGTCGCTTGAAGTTCGTCCTGTACAAGGATCAGCGCCCGGCCCGCATCGCGTTCCTCGGCGCGGGCGTCCATCATATCGGCCTCGGCGCGGTCCAGCGCAGCCTGCGCATCCGCCGGATCGATTTGCACGAGCACTTCACCGGCCCGGACTGCCCCGCCTTCTTCGAAGTCCTCCGAAAGCTGCACTATCCTGCCGCCAGCAGCTGTACGCAGTTCCAGCGTGCGACGGCTTTCGACGCGGCCAAAGGCTGTGAGTTCTGGTGCCACCGTCTGCAATTCAGCGGTCACAACATTCACAGCATAGACCCGCTCGCGCACGGGCGGCACTTTGCGTTCGGCATTCAGCTGCGCGTCGATTGCTCCAAAAATCAGATGCCCTGCATAAAGCAACAGGGCCGCCGTCAGCGACGCCAGGAAAAGCCCCATCATACTTTGACGCAAAAAGCGCATGTCTCTTCCTTCCGGTGGCGGCGGCTGCCGGGACTTCATATGGCCAGCTGCGGAGCAAATGCCGCAACTGCGCATGGCCCCCGCTTGTTTGAAAACATAGAATTTCCGCGCAGGTTTACGAGGTTATACGCCGCACGCGGTTACTTCCGCCGCAAATGTTCATCCAATCTGGGCATGATTTCCACGAAATTGCAGGGCCGGTGACGATAATCAAGTTGTTTTGACAGGATTTCGTCCCAGCCATCCTTGCAGGCCCCGGGGCTGCCGGGCAGCGCAAACAAGTAGGTCCCACCTGCCACGCCACCGGTTGCCCGCGACTGCACCGCGCTGGTGCCGATCTTTTGCATCGAAACCCAAGTGAAAACCGTGCCAAAAGCTTCGATTTCCTTTTCATAGACATCACGATGCGCTTCCACCGTCACATCCCGCCCCGTCAGCCCCGTACCGCCTGTGGAAATCACCACATCCACCTTTGGGTCGGCAATCCAGACACGCAGCTGCGCCGCAATCTCTGCCCGCTCATCCTGGATGATCTGACGGTCCGCCAGAGTGTGACCCGCCGCCTGCAGCCGGTCGACCAGAACCTGTCCGGACCGGTCCTCCTCCATCTTGCGGCTGTCTGAAACCGTCAGCACCGCGATACGAACGGGGATGAAATCCATGCTTTCGTCGATCCGGGACATCTACGCCCTCTCCATTACTGCCAGCCGAACGGCCAGCCCTGCAAATATTCCTGCCGAGATCCGGCTCAGCCAGCGGGCAAACACCGCAGAGCCGGTCAGCCGCTGTCTGACCTGATCCGCAAAGATGCCCACCATGCCGTTGATAAAGAACCCGCCCACAGCCAGGATCAATCCGAAAATCAGGAATTGCACCAGCACTGGCCCGGCCTCGGGCGAAACAAATTGCGGCACGAATGCCAACACAAAGAGGATCACCTTGGGATTGGCCAAATTGACCAAGAAGCCGGAGCGGAACGCCCGTCGGGCAGGAACTGAAGGCATATCGGCCCGAACCGGCCCGCTGCGCAGGGCACTGCAGGCAAGATACACAAGATAGCCAACGCCGATCCAGCGGATCACATCAAACAGCCCCGGCAGGGCAGAGACCACCGCCCCCAACCCAAGCCCGGCCAGCGCCACATGCACCATGCTGCCAGCTGAAATACCTGCGCTGGCCGCCACCGCCGTGGCGCGGCCGGACCGCAGCCCCTGGCCCAGGCAGAACAGCATGTCCGCACCAGGTGTCAGGTTCAGCGCCAGCGCAGCCGGTATGAAGACCAGCAAGGTAACAGGATCGATCACGGCTCCACCTCGAACCAGTTGACTGCCGGGCCCAGATTGGCGACCTGCGTCTTTCCCAGAGTGCCGCGAAAGCCCCAGCAATCATGCACATGCCCGCACAGCAGCACCTGCGGCTTGAGCCGTTCCGCCGCCGCCCGGACTGCAGTGGAGCCAACAGAAACTCCGCCTGAAGTCACATCGCCAAAACCTTTTGGCGGCGAATGGGAGATGACTATGTCCGCATGATCGCAGGCTGCGAGCATAGCAGCAGCGTGAACCTCGCTCAGGTCGCAGGACCAGCCGCCAAAAGGCGTTTCCGGCACCCCGTACCCCAGCCCGAACAGGCGCAGCCCTTCAAAATCCAGGCCCTCGCCGTGCAATACAGAAGTGCCGGGAAAACCGGCAGAGCGCAGTTCATCCGCACTTTCACCATTTCCGGGCACTGCCACCATCGGTGCCTTCAGACCCGACAGCATGGCCACCGCCCGGTCCAGCCCCTGACGCATGTTGCAGAAATCGCCGGCTCCGATCACCAGATCCGCACCCGCGCTGGCTGCCACAATATCAGCAGCATGGGACGCCGAGAGGTGCAGATCGGAGAATGCAAGAATTTTCATGGGCTGCCTCAGGTCAAACTGCCAAGCCGCGCCTTCAGTTCCAGCAGGTCGGCCCAGGCCAGCCGTTTCTGCAAAGGCTGACGCAGCAGGTAAGCGGGGTGGAACATCGGAATGGTCGGCTTGCCCCAGGCCTGATCCCATTGCCCCCGCAGCCGGGTGATGCCGCGTTTGCCCAGCATGGCCTGACAGCTGATGTTGCCCATCAGCACCAGCACTTCCGGCTCCGCTAGCGCCACGTGCCGTTCCAGGAAGGGCGTCATCATGGCAATCTCCGTCGGCAGCGGATCACGGTTCTGCGGCGGCCGCCACGGCAGCACATTGGTAATATAGACATTTTCAGACCGGCTGAGACCGATAGCCTCCAGCATTCTGTCCAGAAGCTGTCCGGCGCGGCCCACAAAAGGCTTGCCTTGCAGATCCTCGTCGCGGCCCGGCGCTTCGCCAATTATCATCACCCGAGACCCCGCCTGACCATCACAGAACACCAGATTGCGGGCGCCGTGTTTCAGCTCGCAGTGACTGAAGTTTTCCATCGCGTCGCGCAAGGCCGACAGAGAGGCAGCCCCCTTTGCGGCCTTTCTGGCAGCGTCGACGGGGTCGACTTCCTTGGGTTTGGGCGGCGCTGCAGGAGCAGCACCCGGTTTCGGCTTGGGGGCCGCCTGCTCCAGCGCATAGCGGTCAACAGGTTCGTCGCACAGCGCCTCGGTGGCACCAAGCTCAACCTGCCACTCCAACAGCGCCTTGGCGCTCCAGTAATCCAATGCCGATTCCATGCACCCAAGCTACCCCGCCCGCCAGGCAAGCGGAACACCCCGCCCCCAAGTATTCTCCGTCAAACCCTGCTTCTTTGTGCAAATACTCCGGCGAGCGCGCGGGACCGTCCTCCCTGGCCTGCTCAGCCTTGCCGCACGGCACCACCCCGCCTATAAGAACCCGCAAATCAAGCGGAGCTGCCCCCTATGTCCTTCGAACACCGCCACCTGCTTGGCATCGAACCGCTGAAACCACATGAGATCACCGCGATCCTCGACCTGGCAGACGATTACGTCGCGTTGAACCGCCGCCCCGAGAAGCATTCCGACGTTCTGGCAGGCCTTACCCAGATCAACATGTTCTTCGAGAATTCCACCCGCACGCAGGCCAGTTTTGAGCTGGCCGGCAAGCGGCTGGGGGCGGATGTCATGAACATGGCAATGCAAGCATCCTCGATCAAAAAGGGTGAGACCCTGATCGACACCGCGATGACGCTGAATGCGATGCACCCGGACCTCTTGGTGGTGCGCCACCCGCATTCCGGCGCGGTGGATCTGCTGGCCCAGAAAGTGAACTGCGCGGTGCTGAATGCCGGCGACGGCAAGCATGAACACCCCACCCAGGCCCTGCTGGACGCGCTGACCATCCGCCGTTCCAAAGGGCGTCTGCACCGGCTGAACATCGCCATCTGCGGCGACATCGCGCATTCCCGCGTGGCGCGCTCCAACCTGATCCTGCTCGGCAAGATGGAAAACCGCATCCGCCTGATTGGCCCGCCCACCCTGGTGCCCGGCCAGTTCGCCGAATTCGGCGCAGAAATCTATGACGACATGCGCGAAGGGCTGAAGGACGTGGATGTGGTGATGATGCTGCGCCTGCAGAAAGAACGGATGGACGGCGGCTTCATCCCCTCGGAGCGCGAATACTACCACCGCTATGGCCTCGACGCTGCCAAGCTCGCACTGGCGAAGCCAGATGCCATTGTCATGCATCCCGGCCCGATGAACCGGGGGGTGGAGATCGACGGCACGCTGGCAGATGACATCAACCGCTCAGTCATTCAGGAACAGGTCGAGATGGGCGTCGCTGTGCGGATGGCGGCGATGGATCTCTTGGCCCGCAACCTGCGCGCAGAGCGCCAGGCCAAGGCAGGCTGAACCGCTTGGAAGGTGTCATCCATATCCCGGCAGGCGAGCGCGGTGTGATCCGTCTCTTTGCACTCGACATGCGGCCCGAGCAGGCGGCGTTTCTAAAGGAACCCGGCGCGCTGGCGCAGGTGCTGGGGATTGCAGCGCTGGACATGGATCAGGTGGAGATCTTCCCGGTCAGCGACCTGGAGGACATAGGCCTGGTGGGCTATCTCAGCGAAGGATGCGGCGTGCCGCGGGCCCAGGTTGAGCAAGACCGTGAATTGCTGCAAGGGCTGGAGGGCTACGTTCTGTTGATCCGTTCCCGTGCCTTTGACGATGTGGAAACCCGGTTGACGCCGGCGGATCAGATCATGCTGCAGGGCACCTATGGTGAGCGCCAGACCAATTGGAACGCGGCACCTGCAAGTGCCGAAAGCGCCAAACCCTATTCTGCGCCAAAGCTCTCCCCGCGCCAGGCCCGGGCGCAGGCCCGTCGCATAGGGGCCACGCTGTTTGCACTTGTCATGGCCCTGATCGCCTTGGCTGTCTGGGCGCTGGTGTTCTGATGGAGGACACCTCTTTCACGCCGGACCGCAGCGCCTATGTCCGGGCGCATGCCTGGATGGCAGCGGTTGGCATGGGCGGTGCCATGGCCCTGTTGTGGGCTTTGAACAGCCCGCATGTCTGGACCGGCGCTGTTGGCGGGCTGGCTGCAATCGGCCTGCGCGGCTGGTACATGGCCAGCGAGGAAATGGCCGTGGTCTGGACCCTGACCAAGGAAACTCTGACAGGCCCCGTCGGGCGCTCTGTTCAAGTCAGTCAGATTGAAACTGTCAAAACCATGGGCAGCTATGTGCAGGTGATCACCAAGAGCGGCGACAAGCACCTGATCAAATACCAGGCCAACCCGAGCGCGACGGCTATGACCATCGAAAGGGCTGCGACATGAGCGGGCGGGAATGGTGGCAACAGGAACTCAGTGAAGATGAGCAAGTTTTGTGGTCCAGCCCGCCATCAGCCGCTCTGGTCCCGCCTCGTTTCAAGTGGCTCTACTACCCATTCGGCATAATAATTCCGCTGTTATGGATGATACTGCCATTTGATCAGCCCACGGCATGGGATTTTTGGAAGCTGCTGCTGGTGACTGCGGGATGCGCTCTTGGCCTATGGGGCCATCAATACGTCCGCAGAAACTGCAGATATGCAGTCACAACCCGAAACGCCTGGGAATTGAACAAATTCACCAAGTCCAAACACCTGCCCATCGACATGTTTCTCCATTTCAAAGCAACCCGGCACGGAGTTGACTTTGAACGCCACCCTTCTTTCTCCTTTGACCACCTGTCTGATCCGGATGCGGCTGTCCGGGCTTTGAAACAGGCTCAAGAGGCTCATAAATGACTGACCAAGCAACCCTTTTCACCAACGCCCGCCTGATTGATCCCGCAGCAGGCACCGATACGCCCGGCATTGTTCTGCTGCAGAATGGGCGGATTGCCGCGGTTGAAAAAGGCGCCGCAGATCCCGCCCAGTTGCTGCACGACCGAGGCATTGCAGCGAGAGACGTGACAGAAGTGGATTGCGGCGGCAAATGCCTGGCGCCGGGGATTGTCGATATCGGCGTCAAAGTCTGCGAGCCGGGCGAGCGGCACAAGGAAAGCTATAAATCCGCCGGTCTTGCGGCGGCGGCGGGCGGTGTCACCACCATTGTTACCCGCCCCGATACCGCCCCGGCCATCGACAGCCCAGAAACGCTGGAATTCGTGACCCGCCGTGCCCAGGCCGACACATCTGTGCACGTACTGCCGATGGCGGCGCTCACCAAAGGGCGCGAGGGCCGCGAGATGACAGAAATCGGCTTCCTGATGGATGCCGGCGCGGTGGCCTTTTCTGACTGCGACCATGTGGTCAGCAACACCAAAGTGTTTCAACGGGCTCTGTCTTATGCTCGCTCCTGCGATGCTTTGGTCATCGCGCATCCGCAAGAGCCGATTCTGAGCAAAGGCGCGGCTGCAACCAGCGGCAAATTCGCCGCGCTTTACGGTCTGCCCGCAGTGTCGCCCATGGCAGAGCGCATGGGTCTGGACCGCGATATCGCGTTGCTGGAAATGACCGGCGCCAGATACCACGCCGACCAGATCACCACTGCCCGCGCCCTGCCCGCGCTGGAACGCGCCAAGGCCAATGGGCTGGATATCACTGCGGGCACGTCGATCCATCACCTGACTTTGAATGAACTGGATGTGGCGGGCTACCGCAGCTTTTTCAAAGTGAAGCCGCCGCTGCGCTCTGAGGACGACCGGCTGGCCGTGGTCGAGGCCGTGCGGAGCGGGCTGATCGACATCATCTCATCCATGCATACGCCGCAGGACGAGGAAAGCAAACGGCTGCCGTTTGAGGAAGCCGCCGCCGGTGCCGTGGCGCTGGAAACCCTGCTGCCGGCCGCGCTGCGGCTGTATCATGCTGAACTGCTGGATCTGCCCACCCTGTTCCGCGCCATGTCGCTGAATCCCGCCAAGCGCCTGGGGCTGGACAGCGGTCGTCTGGTCGACGGCGCGCCTGCGGATCTGGTGCTGTTCGACCCCGACGTGCCGTTTGTGCTGGACCGGTTCAAGCTGCGCTCGAAATCGCAGAACACGCCCTATGACACCCAGCGCATGCAGGGACGGGTCGAAGCAACCTATGTGGCAGGCGAACCTGTCTACCGGAGGGACTGATGCCGGTTTTCGAAAGCACTGCAGCCATTCTGATCCTCTGGGCCGTCATCGGCTACGGGTTGGGGTCGGTTCCCTTCGGCCTGGTGGTCACCAAGGTTCTCGGCCTCGGCAATCTGCGTGAAATCGGTTCGGGCAATATCGGCACCACCAATGTTCTGCGCACCGGCAGCAAGGCCGCCGCGGCACTGACACTCCTGCTGGATGGCGGCAAGGGCGCGGCGGCGGTGCTGCTGGCCCGTTTTCTGGCCGGCGAAGATGCCGCGCAACTGGCCGGGCTCATGTCCTTTCTCGGCCATTGTTTCCCGGTCTGGCTGGGATTCAAAGGCGGCAAAGGCGTCGCGACCTTTCTGGGGCTGATGCTGGCGCTGGCGTGGCCGGTCGGTATCGCCTGCTGCCTGACTTGGCTGGCTGCAGCGGCCATGTCCCGCATTTCCTCTATGGGCGCACTGGTTTCGGCAGCCTCTGGCGCGGTCTGGGCACTGCTGCTGGGCTATCAGCCTGTGGCGGTTCTGGCCGTTCTGCTGGCGGCTGTCGTCTACTTCCGCCACTCTGCCAATATTGCTCGGCTGCGCGCAGGCACCGAACCACGGATCGGCCAGAAGTAAGCCTGGAAACAGTCAAAGGCAGGCAGACTGCCTTTGTGGCCGCCTTTGACGCGCGGCCTTTGAGCAGGTTGACCGGTCTTGCCAAAAGGCAGACGTATTCGGTCCTCTGAGAGGATCTGGTGAGCGGCAAAGCCCAAATGCGGGCGGCGCGCGAACCGGGCGGAACAGATTACATCAGCCCGGCACCCAACCGGCTGGTCTTCGGCGCGCTTTTGACGCCTTGCGACATGCCCAAAGAAATGGTCATCCGCTTCGTACTGGCACATGTGGTTACGGAATTAGCCGCTCAAGCCCACGGCCGTTTGCCCAGGTTCCGTGCAGCTCGCCGCTGGGCATTCGGACATAGACAACCGGGTCCGGCTGCCCCCAATCAACCCAGACCACATCGCCATTGCGGGTACCGGTCCCTGCATAAGACTGGGCGCCAACCTGCCAGCTCATCTCGATCATGCCGCCGTTGTCACGGATCTGCACTGTGCCGGAGTACGCGCTGCCATCAGGATTGCGGCCTTCTGCACTGTAGCTGCCGCCGACACTTTGGGCGCCGGCTGGCACCGCAAACAAGGTCAGCGCCGCAAAACAGGCCAGGATTGTCCGGCGGGTTCCGGTCGACAATGTCATATTCACCTCCATTTGGATTGCACCCAGTCTGCCTTGCGGACATCCGGCTGTCACCTGTTTTGCGCATGTGTGCACAGGCATAACTGGTTCTGCGCACATTCAAATTGAGTTGTTTTGAACGTGATCGGCCGGCTCTCCACATGGGTTCCGTGACCCGCAGCATACCGCGGCACGCATGGTGAAACCCCGGCCGGACGATCAATTCCGATAAGCAGGCCGGATTATGAAAGGATAGAAACCATGAATAAAGTAAAGGCACTGATCAGCGGTGTGGCTCTGTCGGTTGCGCTGGCAACCTCGGCAATGGCAGCAGGTGTTGAGATCAACGCATCCTCCACCGGCCTGGCCATGCAGGGCTATGACCCGGTCGCATATTTCACAGATGGTGCCCCCACCAAGGGCAGCTATAAAATCACAACTGTTTTCAATGACGCAACGTACCGCTTTGCCTCGGAAGAGCACAAAGCGGCCTTTGAGAAGAATCCCGAAGCCTATCTGCCGGCATACGGCGGCTATTGCGCCTTTGGTACTGCAATGGGCTTCAAATTCGACGGTGACCCGAACCACTGGAAGATCGTTGACAACACCCTGTACCTGAACCTGTCGGCTGACATTCAGGAACGCTGGGAAGGCGACATTCCGGGCATGGTGCAGAACGCCAACACCAATTGGGAAGACATCGCCGAAAAAACGCCGTCTGAATTGCAGGCGCAGTAAGGCACAAGCCACCACTCAAGTGCAAAAAAGCGGGCGGTGGGATCATCCACCGCCCGCCTCTTTAAGGAAAAGGCCGCGCCTGGAGTGCGGCCTTTTCAATGCAACATCAGTAAGCGAACTCACTGTAGATACGGCTTAAGTCGCCTTCCCAGGCACCATGGTAACGCGCCAAAAGCTCATCCGCAGGCACGTTGCCGCTGTCGAGACTGTCTTTCAGTGCGTTCAGGAAGTGGGTTTCATCCGGCACCAGCCCGCCTGCGCCCGGTCTTTGCCGCGCTTTGAGGCCGCTTTCGGAAATTGCCACCACCTCGCGGGAAAGCTCATGCATGCTGATGCCGTTCACCTTGGCTTGCAAACCATGCTCAGCGGCCGCAATACGCAGTCCTTCGCGGGTATCTGCATCCCACCCTTTGACCAGGTCCCAGGCTGCATCAAGAGCCGTTTGATCATAGGTCAGGCCAACCCAGAAGGCAGGCAGGGCACACAGGCGGCGCCAGGGTCCGCCGTCGGCGCCGCGCATCTCCATGAACTTCTTGATCCGCGCTTCCGGGAAGGCCGTTGTCAGGTGGTCCGCCCAATCCGACAGTAATGGCGTTTCACCCGGCAAAGCTGGCAATTCCCCTTTCAGGAAATCACGGAACGACATGCCCAGCGCGTTGATATACGCGCCGTTGCGGTAGACAAAATACATCGGCACATCGAGCGCATATTCCACGTAGCGTTCAAAGCCGAAGCCTTCCTCGAAGACAAACGGCAGCATGCCTGTGCGGGCATCATCGAGGTGGCGCCAGATGTAGCTGCGCCAGGATTTGTGACCGTTGGGCTTGCCCTCAAAGAAGGGGGAGTTGGCGAACAGCGCGGTAGCAACCGGCTGCAAAGCCAGGGCGACGCGCAGCTTTTGAACCATGTCTGCTTCGGAGCCGAAATCGATGTTGACCTGCACGGTGCAGGTGCGGCGCATCATGGCACGACCCATGGTGCCGACCTTTTCCATGTAGTCGTTCATCAGCCGGTAACGACCCTTGGGCATCAGCGGCATTTGCTCATGCTGCCATTCAGGCGCCGCACCAAGCCCAATGAAGCCAACACCGATCTTGTCGGCAATATCTTTCACTTCGCGCAGGTGCGTATTCACCTCATCGCAGGTTTCATGAATGGTCTCTAGCGGGGCCCCGGACAGTTCCAAGGCACCGCCCGGCTCCAGGCTGACGTTGGCGCCGTCCTTTTCCAAACCAATCAGATTGCCAGCCTCGGTCACCGGCGCCCAGCCATAGCTGTCACGCAAGCCTGTCAGCACGGCTTCGATGGAGCGTTCACCGGCATAAGGCAGCGGTTTCAGAGTGTCCTTGCAATAGCCAAATTTTTCGTGCTCGGTTCCGATACGCCAGTCTTCCTTGGGCTTGCAGCCGTCGGCTAGATACTCGGCAAGCTGCTCGTGGCGTTCAATCGGTCCGCCGCCGGACTGGGGAATGGACATGCCTGGCACTCCGTCCTGTTAGAGATGTTTTGAAGGATCAGTCGTGGGCGGAATCGCCGGCAGTGTCAATGCAGGCGCTGATGATCCGGGCGACTGGCAGAGCGCTCCCAGATCACGACCTGGTGAGGGCCTGCATTGCGCAATACGCTCAGCATCTTCTCGGTCTTCAGACCCGGCAAGGCGGCAAAGACGTCGAACAATGCCTCATTGCCTTCAGCGTTGACAGGTATCGCAAGAGGCGCCTGGCCCGGCTGTTCCAGCAGCCAATGCGGCGGTTTCGACGAAGGATCAAGCGCCAGGCGTTCCAACTCGGACGCAGCCACCGCCCCGCCGGTCAAAGGGCCGAAATAGGCGATCTGCCCCTCGTCAACCTGCACGACACCCGGTCCGCCCGTGCCGCTGCGAAAACGCATACGCTGAGCGCCGATGATCGCAGTTACCAGCCCCGTTGCCACCAGCGCCCAGCCGGTGATTGCCGTGAAACCAAAGAACGCGAACGCCAGCTTGACACCCAGAAGGAACATCAGAACAGCGGCTATAACTTCCCGCCAGCGCCACAGTTGAGCGCGAGCCTCAGGGCGGATGAAACTCATGTGTTTCGCCTCATTCTTTCCGGTCGGGCAAGCACCCGGCCTGCCCTTCCTATCTGTGCGGTCCTGACGGCTGATGCAATGGCCCGTGCAAGTAAACTGTCCGATGCCCCGCCGTCATTCGCAACGAACCGTCACCGGCTCGCTGAACTCAATGATCCGGTAATCCCCGATTCTCTGGAAACCCAGCTTCTGATACGCCCTGACCGCTGCCGCGCCGGAAGCAAACAGGATAGCCTCCTGAACGCCTTCCTCATGCACCTCGGCCAGATGCAGCGCAACAGCGCGGCGGGCGAAGCCGCGGCTGCGCTGTCCGGGCGGTGTAAAGACGCCGCCGATCTGCACGATCTCTGGCAATGCCGCGTTAAAGGCAGTCATGGCTACTGGCAGACCGCCCAGTTCCAAAATCCGGCCCCGGCCGCTTTCCACCAGCTCCTCCGCCCGGCCAGTCGACCGCTGCCGGATTTCGGGCAGGTCTGCGGAGCCAAAAACCTCCTTGTCGTAGGCATGGCGCCATTCCGTGATCAGCGGCACGTCTTCGGGATGCATGGGACGCAGGGTGCTGCCGCCAGAGGGCAATTGCAAGTCTTTGAGAGGTAAGCGGAAATGAGGTTCAGTGTCGGAGAATCCGATCTGCTCCCAATCGACATTCAGAACCTCGAGCATCGCATCAGCCTGCCGCGCCTCGCCGTTCAGCGCCGCAATCCGCCGCCCGTCCAGCGCGCGCCGCAGCGCGCCGCCTGCAGCGGGTCCAATGCCAGGGGCCTCAAAGGTCAGGAAGCCGTCCTCTGTCAGGCCGAAGACACCGTTCAAACCACTTGCATCCTCGCTGAGCCAGACCGAGGTTGCCTTCGGGTGGCCAACCGCATTCAGCCCGTGATCACGCAGATTGCCCGACAGGAACATGGACGTTGCCGCGCGCGGAGCCAGGAACCCCTCAATTGCCTGCAAATCACCCTGTTCTGCCCTGCGAATCATCTTGCCCTCCATGATCTGAACCAGCCCTTGTATTGCCGCCCGAAACGGCAGGCCTGTACCGAGCATGTGGTGGCAACAGGGCCTAATCAACTCCGGGTTGCGATCAATTTAGCAGGAATTGGTTTCCAGAGTCTGAGTTCAGGGGGCAAGCAACCGTTTACCAGTCCCCCAGCGCCTGCTGCCAAAGGGTCATGGCTGCCACCGCAGCGGTGTCCGCACGCAGGATGCGGGGACCGAGGCTAACCACATGGGATTGCGGCAGGGTGTGGAGACGCTTGCGCTCGGCATCGGAAAACCCGCCTTCGGGGCCGATCAGGATCGCCCAGGGCGCCCCCGCCTGCGTCTGGGCAGCCAACTGCAGCGCCTTGCCCACCTCGGCCTCATCACAGAACATCAATTGCCGCTCCTGCGGCCAGGCGTCCAGCAGGCGCGAAAGTTTTTGCAGTTCGCCAACCTCGGGCACATATGTGCCGCCGCATTGCTCAGCAGCTTCAACCGCATGCGCTTGCAGCCGGTCCTGACGGATACGCTCGGAATTGGTGAACTCGGTCTGCACCGGCAGGATGCGGGCGGCGCCCATCTCTGCCGCTTTTTCGACAATGAAATCGGTGCGTGCCTTCTTGATCGGCGCGAACATCAGCCACAGATCCGGCGGCAGCTGTAGCGGCTTGGTCTGTTCGCGGCATACAAGCGTGCCGCCGCGCTTGCCGGCCTCGGCAACCTCTGCCAGCCATTCGCCATCCTGTCCATTGAACAGCGCCACATGCGCGCCGGCGCCCTGCCGCATCACCCCAAACAGGTAATGCGCCTGATCACGATCCAAGGGAACCGATTGCCCTGCCCCCAAAGGGTGCTCTACATACAGTCTGATTTTTGCACTCATGGGGTCCTACATATGCAAGGCCAGAAGCCAGCACCAGAGGGTCAGGTCGCGGACGCGGTCAAGGGAAACTGGGTGGACATATATGCCCCGGAATGGACCCGACCCTATCTGCGCCTCAGCCGTGCCGACCGGCCCATTGGCACCTGGCTGCTGCTGATCCCCTGCTGGTGGGGGCTGGCCCTCGCCATCCTGGCAGATCAAAGCCCGCGCTGGAGCGACCTGTGGATCGCCATTGGCTGTGCAGCCGGCGCCTGGCTGATGCGCGGCGCGGGCTGCACATGGAACGATATCACCGACCGCAATTTCGACGGCGAAGTGGAACGCACCCGCTCACGCCCGATCCCTTCGGGCCAGGTCACGGTCAAAGGCGCGCTGGCCTGGATGGGGCTGCAATGTCTTCTAGGCCTGGTGATCCTGCTGACCTTCAACCAAGCGACCATCGCTATGGGCATCCTGTCGCTGCTGCCAGTAACTGTTTATCCTTTTGCCAAACGCTTTACCTGGTGGCCGCAGGTGTTTCTGGGCCTCGCCTTCAATTGGGGCGCCATGTTGGCCTGGGTCGCACATACCGGCACAATGGGCTGGCCTCCGGTGCTGCTGTATCTGGCCGGCATCGCCTGGACGCTGTTTTATGACACTATCTATGCTCATCAGGACACAGAGGACGACGCGCTGATCGGTGTGAAATCCACCGCCCGGCTGTTTGGCACAGAAACCCCGATGTGGCTGCGCCGTTTCATCGTGGCCTTTGTCTGCCTGATGGCCATGGCGGTGATTGGGGCAATGCTGGAAACGGCCTCGGTGCTGGCATTGGTGCTGGCGCTGGCAGCACCCTGGGCAATGGGCTGGCATCTGACCTGGCAGCTGCGTATTTTTGACGCGGAGAACAATACCCGGCTGCTGCAATTGTTCCGGTTGAACCGCGATACCGGCCTGATCCCGCTCATCTTCTTTGCCTTGGCCATGTTCGCGTGATTGAACCATTTCTCTGCGCAGGGTAAGAGCCATTAACTGACCAAGGGAAACTGCCGCCACATGCGCTTGTCCTCTCTGCTGATCCCAGGCTTGGCCTTCACTGCCGCCGCAGGGCTGAGCCTTGTTGCTGCCGGGTTTGCCGTCACCACGGTGGAACGCAGCACCGAAACCGCGGTACGGCAGTCGCTCGACGCTGCCGGGCATACCTGGGCCGAAGTCACGGCGGACGGTCTGCAAGTCCTGGCCGAAGGCACGCCCCCCGACGAGGCGACCAGGTTCACAGTGATTTCTCTGATCGGCAGCGTGGTGGATGCGGCACGGATCATCGACGGGATGGAAGTTCCGCCGACCAAAGGGCTGACACCACCGCGGTTTTCCGCGGAAATTCTGCGCAATGACAGCGGCATTTCGATTATCGGCTTGATTCCGGAAGGATCCGGCCGCGAGGCAATGGTCGAACAGTTGAACGCCTTAGCAGCTGACGGCAGAGTGGCGGACCTTCTGGAAACGGCTCAGTACACCAAACCCGACGGCTGGCAGCAGGCCCTGGATTTTGCCGTGGAAGCATTGAAACTGTTGCCACGTGCCAAGATTTCAGTAGAGGCCGGCGCGGTTTCCATCACCGCCATTTCAGGCAGTGAAGAAGCCAAGCACCAGCTGGAGGAGCAGCTTGGCCGACTGGCTCCGCCAGGATTGCGGCTGGCAATGGATATCGCGGCGCCAAGGCCGGTGGTTACCCCGTTCACCTTGCGGTTCCTGCTGACCAAGGACGGCGCCCAGTTTGATGCCTGCACCGCCGAGAGTGAAGCCAGCCGCAGGCGCATCCTCGACGCCGCACAAGAGGCCGGACTGCAAAGCGATACGGACTGTGTGATCGGCATGGGCGTGCCCTCACCCAACTGGGCCCGCGCAGCAGAGCTGAGCATCGCCAGCCTGGCTGAACTGGGTGGTGGTTCCGTAACCATTGCCAATGCCGACATCACCCTTGTTGCCGCAGAAGGCACTGCCAGCGGCACCTTCGACCATGTGGTCGGAGAGCTGGAAACCGCCCTGCCCCGTGTTTTTGCCTTGCACGCAGTGCTGCCGGTTCCCGTGGCATCTGACACGACCGGCCCTCCGGAGTTCACTGCGACCCTCAGCCCCGAAGGCCAAGTCCAGCTGCGAGGCCGACTAAGTGACGCCGCCCTGCGCACCGTAGCCGACAGCTATGCCAAGGCACGCTTTGGCTCGGCGAATGTGCATACGGCCACCCGGGCCGTTGCGGACCTGCCGGCCGATTGGCCGGTGCGGGTGCTGGCGGGTTTGGAAGCGCTCTCATATCTGCAGCGCGGTTCAGTGACGGTAACGCCGGAAAACCTGGAATTGCGCGGCATGAGCTACCGCAAGAACGCCCCTTCCGAAATCGCGCGCTTTTTGTCTGCCAAGCTGGGCGAAGCAGAGACTTATGGCCTTGATGTATCTTACCAAGAGCCGCCAGCCCCCAAGGATCAGCCGATCCCACCGGAGCTGTGCGAAGCCCAGCTCGCCGGTGCTCAAAGCGAGTCGAAAATCACTTTTGAACCGGGCTCTGCCACCATTGCGGCGGAAAGCGCCGGCACCATGGACCGGATAGCCGAAGTCCTGAGCCGCTGCGGCCCGGTCCGCCTGGAGATCCAAGGCCATACCGACAGCCAGGGCCGTCAAGCCATGAACCAGAACCTTAGCCAGGCGCGCGCGCAATCAGTTCTGAATGAATTGCGCGCGCGCCGGGTGGTGACCTCGACATTTGCTGCCAAAGGTTACGGCGAAAGCGAACCGATTGCCGACAATGGCACCGAGGAAGGCCGCGAAGCCAACCGCCGCATAGAATTCAAGCTGATCCGTCCGGCGGAGCAGACACAAACAAGCGACGACGGCAGCAGCCCGGAAGCCGAAAGCGCAGATGATGCACAGGAGACACCAGAGGAATGAACAGGACAGAGTTCATCATCACCACCGCGATCATCCTGTTTGTGGCTTTTGCCATGGGGTGGTTCGCCAATTGGCTGGTGCACCGGTTTACCCGCGTGCGGCAAAGCGATGTCGCCGATCTCGACCGAATGAGCCAGGAGCTGCATGAGGCAGAGGAAACCCGGGATCAGGCGATCACCTATCTGCAGCAGCGCGAGGCGGAGCTGACCAATCAGCTGACCCAAACCGAAGCGGAGTTGCGTGCGGCAATGGATGGCCTGCGCGAAGCCCGCCGCGAAACCGAGGAACTGCGCAGCCAGATCCCGCACTGATAACAGAGCCCAGCGCGGCACTCCCGCGCCTGCAGACCGCACTGGCTGCGCCAGCACAGTCTGATCAGCCTTGGGCGTGGCGCCGCGCAAAGCGCGGCGCCACGCCCAACAGGCGGAAATCATCTTTGATGATTGATCAACTGGCGGGAGATTTTCCGCCCTGCCAGCGCTTCAGTGCATCTTCATCAGCGTCCTTGGCGGCCACCCAATCCGCCCCGCCGCCGCTGAGGATTTCCTTTTTCCAGAACGGGGCACGGGATTTCAGGTAGTCCATCAGATACTCTGCCGCCTCAAACGCATCCTTGCGATGACGGGCGGCGGTGGCGACCATCATGATACGCTCGCCCGGGGCCAACCGACCATGCCGATGGATCACAAGCGTATCGGCCAGCGACCAGCGGTCCATGGCCTCTTCGGCGATGGCCGTCAGTGCCCTTTCGGTCATACCAGGGTAATGCTCGATTTCCATCGCTTGAAGGCCGCCTTGATCAGCGTCCCGCACCACCCCCGTGAATGTTACCACAGCGCCTGCATTCGCAACTCCTGCGGCAAAGGCATCGCTCTCTGCGCCAAGCTCAAAGGCGGCTTCCTGCACGGAGATCCGCATCGCCTCAGCCTCCGGTCATTGGCGGAAAGAAGGCCACCTCGCGCACGCCCTCCAAAGATGCATCAAACTCCGACAGCTCCTGATCCAATGCGACCCGCAGTGCAGACAGATCAGAAAAAGCCGCCGCATAGCGCTCTTCACGCGCGCGCAGCTCCTCTACCAGATCGGCGACGGTGGCCGCTGACGTTTCCACCTGCTCGCGCGGCAGACCGATGCGTTCACGCACCCAGGCGAAATACAGAACATCCATCAATGCACTTCCTTCAGATGTGGCATCGCCTTGCGCAGATAATCGACCCCCGTAATGGCGGTTAGCGCCGCAGCAATCCACAGCAGCCAAAGCCCGATACGGCCAGTCCAGATCATCCCGTCGAATTTCCAGCGCAATCCCATTTCGTCGGACACCTGCCCGGTCATGATCTGGTCAATCAGCGTCTGGTCCATACCAAAGGACGACATCACCAGGTAATGTTCAAAAATACCCTGCGAAAACAGCGTCGCGATGGCGATCATCTGGGCGGTTGTCTTCCACTTGGCAAGTCTGGTCACCTTCAGCGTGCCGGCGGTATCTCCCAAGAATTCACGCAGGCCGGACACAAACACCTCGCGGAACAGGATCACCGTCGCAGGCAGCACCAGCCAGGGGGTCCATTGTTCGGCGGCATAGCCCACCAGGATCATCAGTGCGATCACCACCATCGCCTTGTCGGCAATCGGATCCAGCATGGCTCCCATTTTGGTTTCCTGCTTCCAGGCCCGCGCCAGATAGCCGTCGAACCAGTCGGTCACGGCTGCCGTCACAAACAGCAGAAGGGCAAACCAATCTGCATAGGGGCGGCTGAAATAGAGAAACATCACGGCCAAGCCGGGCGCTGCAATCAGCCGCAGCAGGGTGAGGATATTGGGCAAAGTCCACGTCATGCCGCGCACATTATCTGGCTGTTCGGCAAGTGGAAAGCAGGCTTCGTCAAAATTCGGCAATCGCCTGTGTGGACCGGCTGCGGCCAACGGCGACAATCAGCACTGCATACACGCAATGCATACACGCAATGCATGTCACATTCACCCAATGGAGGTATCCAGCAAGGCACCTTTCTTTTCCCCATGATGACTGGAGTGGTCGAATTTGCGATGGACCTCATTCAACCGGTCCCGGTCCAAAAAGATGTGATTGTGGATCACCCGCTGCAAATCCTCCTTGGCAAATTTCAAGGCCTCAGCCTCGGTCTCTGCCAGCCCGGAGCCTTTGAGTTTATTCAGATCCTTGGCTATCTTCTCGCATTCTTTCTTGGCCTTGTCCAAATGCTGTGCCTCGTGGACCAGACAGCAGGCATAGAACCGGTACCATTCAATCAGCGCCCGCGGGGTCAGTCCGCTGACAGAACGTTTCGGGCATCGGACTGTCGTGTGCAGGATCAGTTTCAGCGCGGAGACCTTTGCAGTCACTTCAAACCATCCGGTTTTCTTGTCGATCTTGGGCTTGCCCTCTGCAACGTATTTCCCCTTGGCCGTCAGGCACTCCAACTCCGTGGTGGTCAGAAACGCCACCTTCTTGTTGTCGTTGGGGTCTTTCGGCCCCTTGGTTTTGATACTTTTGGCAATGTCGGGCAGCGTTTTTCCCGACACTGAGTAGGTGTCATAGACAACATTTTTCACGGTCAAGGATACCGGCATAGTTTCTCCGCCCAGTCACAAGCTGTCCTGCTAACGTAGCGCGGTTGCCCTTCAACTCAAAATCAGCTTGCTAACCTTGCGCGTGGAAATGGTCATAGATCCGCTCCGCCAAAGCTTCGGAGATCCCCTCAACCGCTTTCAGGTCGACCAGGTTGGCGCGGCTCACGGCCTTGGCGCTGCCGAAATGCGCAAGCAATGCCCGCTTGCGCGATGCCCCGACACCCGGCACCTCGTCCAGCGGGGTGGCACTCAGTGCCTTGGCGCGTTTGGCGCGGTGGGTACCGATGGCAAACCGGTGCGCCTCATCCCGCATCCGCTGAATAAAGTAGAGCACCGGGTCATTGCGCTGCAAGGCGAACACGCGCGCGCCCGGGCGGTAGAACTCTTCTTTGCCATGGTCGCGGTCTACGCCCTTGGCAACCCCCACCATTGGGATGTCCTGGACCCCGTGTGTTTCCATGATTTCTGCCACTGCAGAAACTTGCCCGGCCCCGCCGTCAATCAGCAGAAAGTCGGGCCAGAGGCCTTTTTCGCGGTCTGGATCTTCCTTCAGAAGGCGCGAGAAACGGCGGTTCAGCACTTCCTTCATCATGCCAAAGTCATCACCCGGCACCAGATCATCGCCCTTGATGTTGAATTTACGGTAGGCGTTTTTCATGAAACCTTCCGGCCCCATGACAATCATACCGCCAACTGCGTTTGTGCCCTGTATGTGAGAGTTGTCGTAAACCTCGATCCGCTGCGGCGGCCCTTCCAGACCAAAGGCTTCCGCCAGCCCGCGCAGCAGTTTGGCCTGGGTTGCGCTTTCAGCCATGCGCCGGGCCAGACTCTCGCGGGCATTGCGCACAGCAAAGGCAACCAGTTCGGTCTTTTCGCCGCGCTGGGGCACCAGCAGTTCCACCTTGCGCTCTGCTTTTACGCTCAGCGCCTCTTCCATCAAGTCGGCATTTTCGATGCCATCAGACAGGATCAGCTGCCGCGGTGGTTCCTTGTTGCTGTAGAATTGCCCCAGAAAGGCCTCCATGATCTCCGCCGGGCTATTGTCGGCATCAACCCGCGGATAGAAGTCCTGATTGCCCCAGTTCTGGTTGGCACGAATGAAAAAGACCTGCACACAAGCCTGTCCGCCATCCATATGAAGGCCGATCACATCTGCTTCTGCCACGCCGCGCGGATTGATGCCTTGCGAGGTCTGCACCTGGGTCAGCGCCTTTATTCGGTCGCGCAGCGCTGCCGCGCGTTCGAACTCCATCGCCTCAGACGCTGCCATCATCTGTTCCGCCAGCTCTTCCTGAATTTTGGTGGACCGACCCGACAGGAAACGTTCTGCATCACGAACGCTGGCAGCATAATCCTCCTCGCTGATCAGCCCCGTGCAAGGCGCGGTGCAGCGTTTGATCTGGTGTTGCAGGCAAGGCCGGGTGCGGGTCTCGAACATCGAATCCGAACAATTGCGCAGCAGGAATGCCTTTTGCAGCTGGTTCAGCGTCCTGTTCACGGCACCTGCACTGGCAAAGGGGCCGAAATAGCTGCCCTTCTGCTTGCGGGCGCCGCGGTGTTTCTTGATCTGTGGAAAGGCGTGATCCTTGGCGACCAATATATTGGGAAAGCTTTTGTCATCGCGCAGCAGCACGTTGTACTTGGGCTTCAGCTGCTTGATCAGGTTTTGCTCCAAGAGCAATGCTTCTGTTTCGGTACGGGTGGTCAGAAACATCATTGAAGTCGTCAGAGCGATCATCCGCTCAATCCGCGGACTGTTGCCCGGCCGTGTGTAGTTCGACACCCGCGCCTTAAGATTGCGTGCCTTGCCCACATAAAGAACCCTGCTGTCCGCATCCAGCATCCGGTAAACGCCGGGCGAAGCATCCAGTGTTTTTACATAATCCTTGATCACCGCATATCCGGTGCGGGCAGGCGTTTCGAGAGAGTTATCGGAAGGCAGGTCAGTCATGCGTCCAGACATATGATTCCCTGCCATCGGCTGCAATGTTTGCCTGCCCGGATCAAGAGTGAGGAAATCCACGGAAGTTGTGGATAACTACGGAGATATCTTTGGGCTATCCCGCCTTTTCCCTTATTTCAGAGCGGTTTTGGACAAACGCCTAAATTTTAGGCAATATGGTAAGATGCTGATTTAATAGAAAACTTTTCCCTCCACCTATCAACGTTTTGAAAAGAAAGGTTCTTTTGTAACGCTTCTGTGACGGAAGGTGCAACGGTGCAAAACTTCTGGCGAAAGAGACGGTTTTACCCCGATATGCGTCACTCAAGCCCGTCGCTGTCCGGGGTTTGCCAGCCAAGATGCTGACCGCCGTCGACGCAAATCATCTGCCCTGTCACAGCCTTCGCCTGCAAAAGATAGCTGAGCGCCGCAGTGACATCTCCCGCATCTGCGCCGCGCTGAAGAATTGTGGCTTTGCGCTGACGGAAAAACTGGTCCTCGCTTTGCCGTGCGCCCTGCAAGGTCGGGCCAGGGCCGATCGCGTTGACCCGGATCTTCGGCGCCAGTGCCTGAGCCGCGGTTTGGGTCAGCGTCCACAGCGCCGATTTGGCCAGGGTATAGGTCATAAACTCCGGCGTCAGCTTGCGCACCCGCTGGTCGATCATGTTGACTGCCAGCCCCCAGGCGCGCGGCTCTCCTCCGCGATCCATCTCCAGCGGCACGTCTTGTTCAGCCATCGCCTGCAACAACAGAAACGGCGCTCTTAGATTGCTGTTCAGATGCCGGTCCCAGCTGATCCGCGTGGCGGTACAAAGCGTGTCATATTCAAAAACGGAGGCGTTGTTGACCAGACATGACACGGGACCGCCCAACGCCTCAGCTACGCGCGGCAGTAGCGAACTGGCCTGCTGCTCTTCCATCAGGTCCGCCTGCAAAGTCAGGGAACGACGGCCCAGTGCACGGATCTGCGCCGCTGTCTCCTCTGCATCGTCTGCCGAAGACGCGTAGTGAACCGCGACATCGCAACCTTGCGCCGCAAGCCGCAAAGCCATAGCGCGGCCAAGCCGCCTGCCCGCTCCGGTCACCAATGCCCGCATCTGCGCCCCCTGCTGATAGTGCAGTAAAACGTTAGAACAGGACGAACATATACGCCAGATACAGCGCCGTCAGAACGCCCCCCCAAACTCGGGTTATGTCCTGTTTGAAAAAGACAAAAGGGATGAGCAGCAGCGAAGCGGCCAGCATGACCCACAGGTCGAAATACAGGAACTCAGGATCGACACTGATCGGTCCAACAAAGGTAGCAATTCCGATAATGGCCAGCAGGTTGAACATATTGGAGCCAATCACATTGCCCAGCGCGACATCCGCCTGGCGCCGCATTGCCGCCATCACGGTGGTCGCCAGCTCCGGCAGCGACGTACCGATGGCCACCAGCGTCAGGCCGATTACGGTCTCGGTGATCCCGTAAGTGCGGGCGATGACAGTCGCATTGTCCACCAGCAGATCGGCACCCAGCGGCAGGCCAATCAACCCAAGAAGAAGGTAGGTGCAGACTCGCCAATAAGGCATGTCAGGATCGGCTTCCTCAATCTCTTCGAGGTCGTCATCACAGGCGCATTCCTTGCCGTTTCGGCGATGGTTGCGCGCCTCATGGAAAGCCACCCCCAGCACGCCTACCAGCACCGCCAGCAGGATCAAACCGGACCAGATGGTAAAAGTTCCACAAAACGCCAGGCCGATGAACAGAAAGGACGCTCCCAGCATGAAAATGTAGTTCTTGCGAGTGTTGCATTCGCTGGTGTGAAGGGCGCGCATTATGGCGGGGATGCCCAGCACCAATAGAATATTGGCGGTGTTGGAGCCAACAACATTGCCCAGGGCGATGCCATCCGCGCCTTCATGCACTGCGCTGATGGCGATTAAGAGTTCAGGAGCTGAGGTGCCAAAGGCAACAATCGTCAGGCTGACGATCATCGCGGGCACCCCCAGCCGCAGGCTCAGATTCACCGCACCCCGAACCAGCGCATCGCCGGCCAGCAGCAGGATGACCAACCCTAGGGCGGAATACAGCCATGGCATCATTTGCCAGGCCCTCCTTTCTTGCAGGCACACAGGCCTTTGCCGATCCGGAAGCGGCCGCAGGACGGGCAGCGCTTGGAATTGATCTGTTTCTGGCCGGGAAAGCGCAGCTTGCCGAACATCGCCATCACAGCCATCACCACCAGAAAGATTGCAACGATCTTGAACAGCACGTCAGAGCCCGAAACGCGCATATTCTGCGCGCTCCTCAATTCCCGTCAGCGCATCCTGCGCAACTTGCATGCCGAAGCGGCTGAGCAGAGGTTTCTTGAGGCCATAGCGGCGGAAACGGGCTTTCTCGCCGAACCGTTCTTTCATCTTGGGCTTCAGGTGGCCGATGCCGTCTATCAGGCCCAATTCCTCAGCCCGCCGCGCCAGCCAGATTTCTCCGGTGAACAGGTTTTCATCGGTTTTCAGCTTGGGGCCACGACGTTCCGTAACGTGATCAATGAAGTTCGCATGGATGTCGTTCAGGATCACCTTGAGCCGTTTCACGTCGTCCGGGCTTTCCGGGCGGAATGGGTCCAGCATGGATTTGCTCTCGCCCGCGGTGTAAATCCGACGCTCCACACCCTGGCGGGCCAGCAGTACATGGGCACCGAAACCGGCAGAGATTACTCCGACGGACCCAAGTACGGAACTTGCATCAGCCCAGATTTCATCTGCGGCAGCCGCCAGCCAGTAGCCCCCTGAGGCTGCGACGTCCTCGACGAAAGCATAGACCGGTATGTCTAGTTCTTCTGACAGCCTTCGGATGCGGGCGCCAATCAGCGAGCTTTGTACCGGCGAACCGCCGGGCGAGTTGATTTCCAGCGCGACGGCGGCGGGTTTGCCTTTGCGGAAGGCGCGCTCAAGAACCGGGGCCAGCGCAGCATCGCTGAGGGAGCCGCGGCCCGGCATACCAATGGCGCCATTGAGGCGGACCACCGCCACCAGCGGCTGTCTTTTCAGGAAAGGCAGGTGAAATCTCATGGCGCCGATGTAGAGCCCCCCCCGCGGTGAAACAAGGTGCGGCCCGGAGGGAAATGCCCTCAAATGCAAAAACCGCACAGCCACGGGCAATTTTGCAACGCCGACTCTGGCCGCATTCCTGGTGCGTCTGCCCGTCTGCTTGGCAGCTTGAAGCCACCTCTGTCCGATTGGACCGGGCGCCGGTGGTATTTACGGCCCGCGCAGCGTCACGAAGTCATCCGGGCGGCACGACCGAAGGGCGCCAAACTGGCTGGCGGCCTTCGTTGTTCTGTGTCCTTTGGGTCAGGCCCGGATGCGCCAGCCGGTCTTAAAGATCCACCAGATAACGCCCATACAAGCCAGCGTGAAGCCGCCGATGGCGCAAAGGCTCAGCAAAACAGGCACATCCGCCTGGCCAAAGAAGGCCCAACGGAAACCTGAGACCAAGTAAACCACAGGATTAAAATGGGTGATTGTCTGCCAGAACGGCGGCAACATCGAGATCGAATAGAAAGAGCCGCCCAGGAACACAAGCGGCGTAACCACCAGCAATGGCACCAGCTGCAGCTGTTCAAAATTCCGGGCCCAAATGCCGATAATGAAGCCCATGAGCGAGAAGCTGAGGCAGGTCAGCACCAGAAACGCCACCATTGCCAATGGATGCTGAACAGCCAGATCGACAAACAGCGAGGCGGTGCACAGGATGACCGTTCCTATGAACAGCGACTTCGTCGCAGCCGCTCCGACAAACCCCGCGACCACCTCCAGGAAATTGATCGGTGCTGACAGGATCTCGTAGATGTTGCCGATGAATTTGGGGAAAAAGATCCCAAAAGAAGCGTTTGAGATACTTTGGGTGATAACCGACAACATCACCAGTCCCGGCACGATAAAGGCGCCGTATTCGACACCGTCGACCTCCTGAATGCGGCTGCCGATGGCGCTGCCGAACACCACAAAGTAAAGTGAGGTCGAAAGAACGGGCGAAATGAAACTTTGCAGGAATGTGCGCCAGAACCGCGCCATTTCCGCCCTGTAGATCGTGGCAACAGCTGTCCAGTTCATGCTGCATCTCCTGAAACGGATTCGGTCCGTAATTTTTCTCCCGACACCAGGCCGACAAAGATATCCTCCAGACTGGATTCCCGCGTCTGCACATCTGCCAGCACCAAACCGGCCTGCGCCACATCATTCAGCAGCGTGGTGATGCCGGTGCGCTCTGCCCTTGTGTCATAGCTGTAAAGCAGCGCCTTGCCGTCATTCACAAGCTGCAAGCTGTGTTGTGCCAGCGACTCAGGAATTGCGGAGACCGGTGCGCTCAGCTGCACTTCCAGCTGCTTCTGTCCCATCCGTGCCATCAGCTGGTCTTTTTCTTCGACCAGCAGCAGCTCGCCATTTGCAATCACCCCGACCCGGTCGGCAATCGCTTCAGCTTCCTCGATGTAATGAGTGGTCAGAATGATGGTAACGCCATCCGCTTTGAGCTCTTGCACAATCTCCCACATGTCCTTGCGCAGCTCTACATCGACACCTGCCGTTGGTTCATCCAGAAACAGGATGCGCGGTTCATGGGCCAGAGCCTTGGCGATCAGAACCCGCCGTTTCATGCCACCCGACAGGTCCATAATCCGGCTGTCCCGCTTCTCCCACAGCGACAGCTTGCGCAAGATCTCTTCCACCAATGCCGGATTGGCGGGTTTGCCGAACAGCCCGCGTGAGAACGTGACCGTATCCAGAACCCCGGTGAAAGGCTCCAGTGTGATTTCCTGAGGCACCAGCCCGATCAGGGCGCGTGCGCGCCGGAAATGCGTGACATTGTCAAATCCGCCAACACTGACGCTGCCGGAGGTTCCGTTGGTGATTCCGCAAATTGTCGAAATCAGGGTTGTTTTCCCTGCCCCGTTGGGACCGAGAAGAGCCAGGATTTCGCCTTCTTCAATGTCCAGCGAGACGCCTTTCAGAGCCTGAAAACCGCCTTCGTATGTTTTGCGCAACTCGTGGATGGACAGGATCGCCGCCATAGTGCCTCCGGGGTGGTCTCAAATCTCAGCCACCCTAGCGGCGGTTCGTCGCATCGACCAGCCCTGCACCATGGAATGCGCCGCAGAATGGCCTGTGCATCAGCGCAGGGTTCACCCGCGGCCGGTGACCTTGCTGAACCAGCCTTTTTTCTCTTGTTCCTCGTCCGAAAGCTCAGCGTTGCCGTTGCCCTCCTGCGGCGCCAGATGTGCCTGGAGGTTGGCAAAAAACTGATCTGCCATCTTCTTGGCGAAACCATCAATGATCCGGCTGCCAAGTTGCGCCAGCTTGCCACCGACTTTCGCCTCTACTTCATAGGACAGGAGCGTGCCGGTTTCCGACCGTGCCAGTACCACCACGGCCCCGCCTTTGGCAAACCCTGCCGCACCGCCCTTGCCCTCGCCCAGGATAGTCAGCTTGTTGTTTTCAACCAAGTCCGACAAGTTTACCTGCCCCTTGAACGTGGCTTTGACGGGGCCAACCTTCTGAGTGACCGTTGCCTCAAAGCCGTCTTCCGGCGTGCCTGTCACTTCCTGCGCTCCTGGTATGCAGGCCTTCAGAACCGCCGGAGACAGAAGCGCCGCATAGACAGCTCCAGGATCAGCAGCGATCTCCTTTTGGTCACTCATCTGCATAGGCTGGGTCTCCCTGGCGTTTCATTTCATCTTCTTTCAGACCTAGCTGCCCTGCCTGGCCCTGCCAAGCCCGCAGGGGACTGCCCGGCTCCGCTTGCCCGTTGTCCTCGCGGTCGGCAAACACCGTCTCTGAAACGGCAGAGCAGCAGCGACTGACACCGTCAATATGGCAGCCCTACGTAGTTTTCTGCCATCGAAGCCTGTGCCGCATCCGACGAAAACAGATAGTCCAGCTCTGCAGATTGCAGCCGCAGGTCGGTCTCCGACCCGTCCGGCGAGCTGTGCAAAAGGTTCGTCATCCACCAGCTGAACCGTTCGGCCTTCCAAACCCGCGCCAGCGCCTTTTCCGAATAGGCGTCCAGCCCGGCACAGCTGCCTTTCACGTAGTATTCCAACAGCCCGTGATAGAGATAATGAATATCCGACGCAGCCAGGTTCAGCCCTTTGGCTCCGGTCGGCGGCACGATGTGCGCCGCGTCCCCGGCCAGAAACAGATTGCCATAGCGCATTGGCTCTGCCACGAAACTGCGCAGCGGAGCGATGGATTTTTCAATAGAAGGTCCAGTCTGCAAAGCTGCAGCAACATCCGCTGGCAGCCGCCGTTTCAACTCCACCCAGAAAGCCTTGTCGCTCCAGTCCTTCGCCTGATCCGTCGATGGCACTTGAATATAGTAGCGGCTGAGAACCGGGCTGCGCAGCGAGCACAAGGCAAAACCGCGTTCATGCCGGGCATAGATCAGCTCGTCCGACACTGGCGCTGTTTCAGACAAAACCCCAAGCCAGCCGAAAGGATAGATCTTCTCGTATTCCTTCAGCACATCTGCGGGAATCGATTTGCGGCTGACCCCGTGGAACCCGTCGGCACCAACAATGAAATCGCACTCGGCCCGCTGAGCGTTTCCGTCCAGCTCCCAAGTCACAAAGGGACGCGCATCGTTCAAGGCATGAAGTTGCACGTTCTGTGCTGTGTGGATTACCACCCCGCCCATCGCATCCCGCGCCTGATACAGGTCGCGGGTTACTTCAGTCTGCCCATAGACCATCACGGTTTCGCCGCCGGTGCGGCTTGCAAGGTCAATCCGGTTCAGCTGTCCCTGGTGAGCGATACAGAACCCCGCGTGGACTTCGCCTTCCCGGTCCATGCGCCTGCCGCAGCCTGCCTCGCGCATCAAGTTTACAAATCCATGTTCCAGCACGCCCGCCCGGATGCGGCCCATCACATGGCTCCGTGTCTGCCTCTCCAGCACGATGGAGCTGATCCCTTTGCGATGCAAAAGTTGCGACAGCAGCAGCCCGGACGGGCCGCCGCCGATGATGACGACCTGTGTTTGAAGTGCGGACATGCGCGTTCCCCAAGAGACTTCAGCGTTTCGTGCGAAGGAAAGTATGCGCTGTTTATGCCTGCTAGCGAATGGACCATACACGCCAGAAATTGTATATTTCGCACATGAGCACCTCACCCCGCATCGATAGCTTCAGCCTGTTTGGTGAGACTTCCGAACTTGCAGATATCCTGCATGTTGAAACCATTCGCGCACGATCTGAACTGCACGACTGGGAACTGAGGCCGCACCGGCATGCACGTCTGCACCAGTTTTTGGTTCTGAACGGCGGCGGCGGTTCGGCGGAAATTGACGGTTTCACCCATTCTCTGGTGCCGCCCTGCCTGATCAATGTGCCCCGCGGCGTTGTGCATGGTTTCCGGTTTGACAGCGGCACCAGCGGCTGGGTTGTCACCCTGGCCTCAGACCTTCTGGACCAGCATCTGGCATCCGGAGAGGGCGTGGGCATTCTTCTGGATCAGCCAGCGGTGCTGCCATTACCTGCCAGTCTGCAGGGCGTGACTGAACAGCTTTTCCGCGAATACTCCGGCCACGAATTTGGCAGGGCCCAGATGCTGCGCAGCTTGGCTCTTTCTGCAGTCACCCTGACTGCACGCTCCATTGCCAGCAGCAAAAATGTCTCTGCTCTGCCCATAGTCAGCCCGCTGTTCTCCCGATTCGAAGCGCTGGTAGAACGCGATTTCCGGCTGCGCCGACCATTGTCGGAATACGCCGCTGAACTGGCTGTCTCACCCACTCATCTGAACCGGGTCGCGCATCAGGCCACCGGGCAGCCTGCCTCGGCACTGGTCAACGGCCGGGTTCTGCGCGAAGCGCGTCGGCTGCTAATCTATACCAGCCTGACGGCCGCTCAGATTGCCTATGAGCTCGGCTTCGCCGACCCTGCGCATTTCAGCCGGGTGTTTGCAAAGGGAACCGGAATGCCGCCACGGAAGTTCCGCCAGCAGGTTGCCGCAGGCCCCTAGCCCGCCGCACACTGCCAGCGCCGAACACCACAGAGAGGGGCACCAAATGCTGCAGGGCATCCGCATTTTGGAAGTAGAAGGGCTGGGGCCCGGCCCTTTTGCCGCGATGTTGCTGGCCGACCTCGGAGCAGACGTAATCTGTATTAACCGCACAGGCGGTGGTGTCACGCCCGGGATGCCTGAACACTCGTTACTGGACCGTGGAAAGCGTTCGATAGAGCTGGATCTCAAGAACGCCGACGATTTGGAAAGGTTTCTTGCCCTGACTACCACAGCCGACGGGCTGATTGAGGGCTTCCGCCCCGGCGTGATGGAGCGGCTGGGACTGGGGCCGGAACAATGCCATGCAGTGAACCCAAGCCTGGTCTATGGCCGGATGACCGGCTGGGGCCAGGACAGCCCGCTGGCCCATGCGGCGGGCCATGACCTCACCTACATCTCGCTGTCGGGCGCTTTGTGGTATGCCTCGGCCCCCGGCGATGCACCGATATCGCCCGCCACTCTGACCGGCGATATCGGTGGCGGTGCAATGTATTTGGCTGTCGGCATGCTGGCAGGCCTTCTAAAGACCAGGGCCACGGGGAAGGGCTGCGTGGTAGATGCGGCGATCTATGACGGATCAGCCCATATGATGAACCTTCTGATGAGCATCCGGCAGGCCGGAAACTTTGGCGTCACACGTGGCGCAAACCTGCTCGATGGGCCACATTGGAGCCGCACCTATGCCTGCGCCGACGGTGGCTATGTCTCGGTCCAATGCCTGGAGCCGCAGTTCTATGCGCTGTTTCTGAAAATACTGGGGCTGGCGGAGGATGCTGCATTTCAGCAGCAGCATGACAAAACCCAATGGCCCGCCCTGACCGGCCGTCTTGCCGGAATCTTCGCCAGCCAGCCGCGCGATCATTGGGCAGCTCTATTCGAAGGATCAGATGCTTGCGTGGCGCCGGTGCTGAACCCCGAAGAAGCGCTGAAGCATCCAATGAACGCCCGCAGCGCCTGGGTGACGGCGGGGGGCATACTGCAGGCCGCCCCTGCCCCTCGCTTTTCAGGCCAACCAGACTGGATCCCGCCGGAGATCCCCCGGCGTGGCCAGCACACCGAGGAGATCCTGGCAGAGCTGACCCGCTAAAGTCAGTCTTCTTTCTTGGCCTTGTCAGCTGCGGCTTTCATCCGCTTGAGCAGCTCAGTTTTGTCCGACTGCTTGCCAAAAGGGTTCTTCTTGGTCCCCTTGGCATTATGTTCGGCGTGACGTGGTTTGTTCTTGCCCATCTTAGGTGCTCCAGATTTACCGTAATCCACCGATCTACCCTCGTTCGCTGCGCGTCTTGCTGCGCTGATGCCCGAAACAGCGGCCCGGCACAAGGCCGGGTCGGCCGCGCGGGTCAGCTGCTGCGGACGGTATCGATCATCAGCTGGACATTCGCCGGATCAGCGTCCGGTGTTATGCCATGACCCAAGTTGAAGATATGCGGGCCGTTCCTGAACGCCTCGACAATGCGGCGCGTCTCATCCACCAGCTCTTGCCCGCCGGTCACCATGTGCCGGGATGCCAGGTTTCCCTGCACGCAGCCGCCGACCTGAACATGGGCCGCCGCCCAGGCCGGATCAACGGAGTTGTCCAGCGCCACACAGTCAACACCGGTCGCCTTGGCAAAGCCTACGTATTTGTCTCCCGCTTCGCGCGGGAAGCCAATAACGGGGATACCCGGGTGGCGCTCTTTCAACGCTGCGGTGATCTGGCGGCAGGGTTCCAGCGCGTATTTCTGAAACGCTTCCCCCTTCAGAGACCCCGCCCAGCTGTCGAAGATCTTGACAACTTCTGCGCCGGCTTCGATCTGCTTGGAAAGATATTCAATGGTGGCTTCGGTAATCCGCGCCAACAGGGCCTCAAACAACGCGGTGTTTTCTTCGCGCAGGGCATGTGCCGGCCCCTGATCCGGGGTGCCGCGGCCTGCGATCATATAGGTCGCCACCGTCCAGGGCGCGCCGGCAAAGCCGATAAGCGTGGTCTCCGCAGGCAACGCGCGCGACAGGATTCGGACCGTTTCATAGATCGGGTTCAGCGTCTCATGGATATCAGATACCGGGCCCAGCTTGGCAAAATCCCCTTCGGTCGTGATGGTCGACAGCCGCGGGCCCTCGCCGGTCACGAACCACAGATCGGCGCCCAGCGCCTGCGGTATCAGCAGGATATCGGCAAACAGGATCGCCGCGTCGAAACCATAGCGGCGGATCGGCTGCAGCGTCACCTCGGCGGCCAGCTCAGGATTGTAGCAGAGCGACAGGAAATCCCCGGCCTCGGCCCGGGTTGCGCGGTATTCCGGCAGATAGCGGCCCGCCTGGCGCATCATCCAGATCGGCGGCACATCCTGTGTCTCACCCGCCAATGCGCGCAGCAGCTTCTTTTGTCCCGCCATGTGTTTCCTCGCTCTCATCCGCTCACATTGATCTTGCCTTGAGGTCACGCCTGTGGGGCAGAATGTCAAGAGCAGGGGCGATGTGCCGCGCCTCGTGCAGGGGCGCCTTGTTCCAGATCAAGGTTCCGGCAAGACGGCCATGTGAGAGGCAAAAACCGGTTTCCACCGCGGCGCAAACTGATTTAAGGCTTTCTGCATGACACTGACCCTGCCCTCCCCCGCTTCGCCCCTGAAAATCGGCACCCGCGGATCGCCGCTGGCGCTGGCCCAGGCCTATGAGACACGTGCGCGTCTGGCCACTGCCTTTGATCTGCCGCCAGAGGCGTTTGAAATCGTGGTGATCAAGACCACCGGCGACAATCAGGCACTGATTGCAGCTGACAAGCCGCTGAAGGAACTAGGCGGCAAGGGGCTGTTCACCAAGGAGATCGAAGAGGACCTCTTGTCCGGCGCCATCGACATTGCCGTGCATTCGATGAAAGACATGCCGGTACTGCAGCCTGAGGGGCTGACGCTCGACACTTACCTCCCGCGCGAGGATGTGCGGGATGCGTTTATCTCACCTTCGCTGACATCGCTGCATGATCTGGCCGCAGGCGCGCTGGTCGGCACCTCGTCGCTGCGCCGCCGGGCACAGCTCCTGAACCGCCGCCCGGACCTGCAGGTGGTCGAATTCCGCGGCAACGTTCAGACCCGTCTGCGCAAATTGTCCGAGGGCGTGGCGGAATGCACCTTCCTGGCCATGGCAGGGCTGAACCGCCTGGCAATGACAGATGTGCCTGCCAATGCGATTGAGACCCGTGACATGCTGCCCGCGGTGGCTCAGGGCGCGATCGGCATTGAACGACGCGCCGATGACAGCCGCGCGGGTGATATGCTGGCGGCAATCCATGATCATCAGACAGGCCAACGGCTGGCGGCAGAGCGGGCGTTCCTGGCAGCGCTTGACGGTTCTTGCGAGACACCGATTGCCGGCTTGGCAGAACTCGACGGCACCACCCTCCGCCTGCGCGGCGAGGTTCTGCGCCCGGATGGGTCTGAGGCGATCCATGATGACCAGAGCTGCGCGATTGAAGATGGTGCGGGGCTGGGCCGGGAGATGGCCGCCAAACTGCTGGAGAAGGCAGGCAAAGGCTTCTTTGACTGGAAAGCCTGAAGCAAGGCCCTGCATCGCGCTCCGGCTCGTTGCCGACCAGACACTGAAACCTGCTTCTTTCTGGCCGGAAATACCCTGGGGGTGAGCGCCCAGGGCGCGAGGGGGCAAAGCCCCCTGCCTCAGGGTCAGATCTGCCCCGACCACCTGAGCCAGCTGTCCGGGCTGCCACGGAAGGTGTTGAGATCTACATCCCCTTTCACCCCCGGCACCTGGCCGGTGCCGGTGTACTGCCAGAAACTCCAAGTCTCGCCGGGGTAGACCTTGCGCGGATGGCCTGCGACGGAGCGCAGCCAGAACTCGGTGCCGCCAAGCCGTCCGATGCCGGTGTCACGGTAGAAATCCACTGTCGTGTAAACCACCGGGCGCTTGCCGTAATGGCGTTCCAGAATGTTCAGGAACTTGCGCGCCTCAGCCCGCACTGTGGCGCCGTCGGGGCGCAGCCTGCAGGTGCGGGAGCGGTGGTTCCATTCCATATCCAGAACCGGCGGCAACGCCTTCGAGTCTTTGGGCACATTGCGAATGAACCACCGGGCCTGCTCGGCCGCCGGGCGGCAGAAATAATAGTAATGATACGCCCCGCGCTTCAACCCCGCAGCCCGCGCGCCGCGCCAGTTTTCGCGAAACCGTTCGTCAGTATGATCGCCGCCCTCAGTCGCCTTGATATATGCAAAGGACACGCCAGAGCGGCGCACCTTGCCCCAGTTGATGTCTCCCTGATAGCGTGAGACGTCGATGCCGTGCACCGGGTAGGACCAGGGCTTGCGACCTTCCCAGTCATGTGGGTCGCGGTCACCAAAACGCGGATAAGTGGCAAGACCGGCCAGCTTTGCGTTTGCAGGTTCCGTGCGGGTGACCTGCGCAGTGTCGGCGTTCCTTTCCACCGGCCCTCCGCACCCCGCTGCCAATGTCAGTGCCAATACCCCAAGAACCAGTCTGCGCATGTGATGTGCTCCCTGCCTTGCTTCGTTCCAACTGCTCTTTTCTTTGCCTGTTGATTTCCATCTTAGCGTGGAGCGACGCAAAGTCGCGCCCCAATGAGCACATATCAGCGTAAATCCGCCGCAAGAAAAACGCGCGACCCAGGGGCGGCGCGTTGCGCGGTCATCAGAGGCAGATCAAACCCATTTGGCCAGCGGTGGCAGGCTCATCAGCACCGCATTGGCGTCGTGGCCGGTTTCCAGGCCGAACTTGGTGCCGCGGTCATAGACCAGATTGTATTCAGCATAAAGCCCGCGATGAACGAGTTGCGCGTCCTTGTCGGCGTCATCAAACGCCTGCACACGGCGTTTTTCGACTAGTGGAACAAAGGCCGGCAAAAAGGCGCGGCCGATGTCTTGTGTCAGAGAAAAATCCGCAGCCCAATCACCGGTATTGTGGTCATCCATGAAAATGCCGCCCACCCCGCGGGCACGCTTTCGGTGGGGAATATAGAAATACTCATCTGCCCATTCTTTCAGCCGCGGGTAGAGGTCTTCGCCATGCGGGTCCAGATACTGTTTCTGTGTCCGGTGAAAATGCGCGGTGTCCTCATCATATTCGATGCAGGGGTTCAGATCGGAACCGCCGCCGAACCACCAGGCATGCGGGGTCCAGAACATGCGGGTGTTCATATGTACGGCCGGGACATGCGGATTGCGCATATGGGCCACCAGCGAAATCCCCGAAGCCCAGAAGCGCGGATCCTCCTTCATGCCGGGAATGCCCTTGCGCGCCGCCATCGCGTTCTGCGCGCGCTCACCCAGGGTGCCGTAAACCTCGGAGATGTTGACGCCGACCTTCTCAAAAACCCGGCCACCGCGCATCACGCTCATCAGCCCGCCGCCTGCGTCGGAACCATCATCCGAAGTGCGTTTCGTCTCCGTCACCTCGAACCGGCCCGGTTCCATCTCTGCAAAGGGGCCTTCGCCGTGGCTGTCTTCCAGCCCCTCAAAGGCGGCAACGATCTGGTCGCGCAGCTCCCGGAACCAGGCGGCAGCCTGAGCCTTTTCATTTGTCATTTCAGAAGTCACAGCCCGTATCCAATCAGTGCATCGGCGCGGACACAGGGTCCAGCAGGGTACGGCCGCCATCCAGTGTCACCACTTGTCCGGTCATGAAACCAGAGGCGTCGGAAGCCAGATACTGCGCAGTCTCAGTCAGTTCCGTAGGGGAGGCAACCCGGCCCAGCGGGGTGTGCGCCTCGATGTCCTGACGAAAACTGCGGTTTTCCTTGAGCGTTGCCTGCATCGAAGCGCTCATCACTGAACCAAAGCCGATCGAGTTCACCCGGATCCGGTGCGGGGCCAGCGCCACCGCCAGAGAGCGTGTTGCCTGATCCAATGCGGCAGAGGCCACGGAATAGGCCATCAGCTCAGGGTGGGTGCGGCGGGCCGCAATTGAGGACAGGTTGATAATGCTGCCAAGGGGGCCGTCCTCTTCGCGCTCTTCTCTCTGCTTGATCATCCGCCTGGCCACCTGCTGGGACAGGCGCACCGTCGGCAGCAGGCTTTGGTTCATGAGCTGATCCAGAGTGTCGTCCTGGGCGTCCAGCGGGTCAGTTGCCACAACCTGCCGAGCGCCATTGACCAGAATATCGATATCATCAAAGGCGTCGATGGTGGCCGACAGCAGGTTGGCAATGGTCAGCCGTTCGCGCAGATCGCCCGCGAAATAGCGGATGTTGCTTTCGTCAGCCTGTTCGCCCAGCTCATCTACCAGCTGTGCCTCGGACTGATCAGCAAACATTACGTTGGCGCCGGCATCGGCGAACTGCTTGCCGATCGCCAGGCCGATGCCGCTGGAGGCGCCTGTCACAATGGCAGTTTTACCGGAAATGGAAAAGGACATGAAAGGGTACTCCCCTGGGGCAATCTGGTCTGCACGTTAGACCGCGCCTGCCGGTTTGGAAACCGCCATTGCGCGACCAGTGTGGTTACTTGCGCCCGCGCCTCGGCTTGGCCGCGTGCAGGATCTTGAACCGGTTGTCGCCGCCTTCTTCGCGCACCTGGGAAAAACGGTCTGCCAGTACGGTTTCATAAGGCAAATGCCGGTTGGCAACCATCCACAGTGACCCATTGGCCGCAAGCATGGACGCCGCCGACGCGATGAAGGCCTGCCCCAGAGACGGTTCCGCCGCGCGTCCGGTGTGAAACGGCGGGTTCATCACCACCGTGTTCACCACCCCCGGCGCCTTCCAGGTCCGGGCGTCGGCCCAATGGAACTGCGCCCGCGGGTCTGCTGCGTTCACCCGGGCGCAGGCCAGCGCAGCGTGATCGGCCTCTGCCAGATGCACTTCTTCAACGCCTTCGTGTTGCAACACCTGGGTCGAAAGATAACCCCAGCCAGTCCCCAAATCGGCCACACAGCGGCCCAGCTTCACCGGCAGCGCTGCTGCCAGCATCCGCGAAGCCGGATCGATCCCATCCGCCGAAAACACTCCGGGCGCGGTTATGAACCCCTCGACCTGCTGCGGGCCATCCGGCAGCCAATCAGGCAGAGCAGTCCCGCCGTCGATCCAGAACACCTTGCCATGCGCCTTGGACACCGGCTCCGAGGGAGCGCAGCGTTTGCGCAGGTCCTTCAGGAGCGAATCAATGCCTTCCGTCTTGGCACCATCGATCAGCACCTGCCCCGAAGCTGCGGAGGCGGCTTGCGCCACCAGCATACGGGCCAGCGCCTTGGCCCGCGGCAGGAAGACAACGGCCGCGGCATATTCCGCACCTGCCTCCAGCGACGGGGCACAGGCAAAGCCCTGGGTGGCAAAATGATCGTGGTCCGGGCGGAACGGCTGGATGACCAGAACCTGATCTTTGGGCAAGGCCGACAGATCGTGGTCCGCGCGCGGATGGAACACGGCAATGCGGCCCTCAGACGGCACAGCAAAGCCGCCCGATTGGGCGGCCAGTGACAAGCGAACAGACATCTAAGGGCCTCTTTATTCTTCTTTTTCCATGGTGCACTGCAGCGGGTGCTGATGGCGGCGGGCGAAATCCATCACCTGTCCAACCTTGGTTTCCGCCACCTCATGGCTGAACACGCCTACAACGGCAACGCCCTTTTTGTGCACCGTCAGCATGATCTCAAACGCTTGCGCGTGCGTCATGCCAAAGAAACGTTCCAACACCATCACCACGAATTCCATCGGGGTGTAGTCATCATTCAGAAGCAGTACCTTGTAACGCGGCGGACGCTTGGTCTTGGGCCGCGTTTTGGTCATGACACCGAATTCGGTGTCGTCGTCTGAATGATCCGTCATCATTACGGGCGGCAGCAGCATGAGCAATTCGGTCCAGTGATACGTGGAATTAACTGTGTCGCTTATATAGCCTCTATAGTGTTTAGGAAAAGAGACTGAGACGCGCAGATTGACACGAAATTTGACAACAATCGGCTTCGATGCGGACGATACGCTCTGGCACAATGAACGATTTTTCCGCGTGACGCAGGAACGATTCGCCAGCCTGCTGCTGGATCACTCCCCGGCAGATGTCGGCCCAGAGCAATTGGAACGGCAGCTTTTAGACGCCGAAAAACGCAATTTGGGGCGTTATGGCTACGGGGTGAAAGGGTTCACCCTATCGATGATCGAAACCGCGATTGAGGTCACCGGCGCGCGTGTTCCGGCAGCGGTCATCAAGGAGCTGATAACCGCCGGACAGATGATGCTCTCCTACCCTATCGAACTGCTGCCGCATGCGCGGGAAGCGGTGGAAGCCGTCGCCGGGCGCTATAAGGTGGTGCTGATCACCAAGGGCGACCTGCTGGATCAGGAACGCAAGCTGGCGCAATCCGGCCTTGGCGATCTGTTCGATGCCGTCGAGGTCGTATCAGAAAAAACGCCGGACGTGTATTCCGACATATTTTCCCGCCACGGTGACGGCGCAGAGCATGCCATGATGGTTGGCAACTCCATGCGTTCCGATGTCGTAGCCCCGATCCAGGCAGGCAGCTGGGGAATTTATGTGCCACACGGGCTGGTCTGGGAGGTGGAACATGCGGAAGCACCGGAGCACAGCCCGCGCTATGCTGAGATTTCGGATCTGAGCGGGCTGGCCGCGCTGGTGGGAAGCTTAGGTTAGGCCGTTCTGGACGAAAGCCACCTGCGGCGCTACCCCTTTGGCAACCAAACAGGGAGCCTGAAATAGATGCCGCACGCTGAATTGAAATATTCCAGTGATCTTGAATTTGATGCCAAGGCTGTCCTGGCGGACATCGAGGCGGTGATACAGGAGCATGACGGCGGCGCAGGTGCTTGCAAAGGCCGCGCCTATCCGGTGGAGTGCTTCCACCACACCCATATTAACATCAGCATTGCTCTGCTGACAAAAGCGCACCGAGATCAGGCGTTCTCCGCGGCTCTGCTGGCCGCGCTCGAATCCTGCATCAAGGCGCATCTGAAGCAGCCCTGCGAATTTTCGCTCGGACTCAGCTATTCCTCCCCCTTCTATGTGACCCATTTCCACCCCGGATAGTCGGCAAAATACGCGCCAAAGCCTGCTTACTCTGTGTCACAGCCAATTGGTTTGGGCATCAGCAGCAAGTTTTTTTTGATAACCTTTCGTTAGGGTTTGCCCTATGTAGCGGCACAGCCGACCCCAGACACAAGATGTCGGCGGTCTTTGGCTGAGCCTCCCGAGATCGCCTCTTCGCACCTGTTTATTCCTTTTAAACCCTGTGTTACGCTTTTCCTCACAGGCAAAAAACGTCAGCCGGAAAACCGGCGACACGAGGCAAACATGGCAGTTATCACGCAGGTCAATCCGGCGTCTGGTCGGTATTACCGTGCCCGGTTCCTATGGGCAGTCGCAGTCTTTCTCCTTGCAGCTTTTGTGCTGCTGTTTCAGCCACAGCGCGCTGCGGCTGCGCCCTATGCTGCGATGGTGATCGACTCCCGCACTGGCGAAGTGCTGCATTCGCGCAATGCAAACACCCGTTTGCACCCTGCGTCGCTGACCAAGATGATGACGCTGTACATCGCGTTTGAAGCGGTGCGGAACGGCGAGATCACCCTGGACACCAAAGTGAAGATCAGCCGCAACGCCGCTGCTGAACCGCCATCGAAACTGGGGCTGAAATCTGGCCAGCGGATTGCGTTCCGCTACCTCATCCGCGCCGCAGCGGTGAAGTCTGCCAATGATGCCGCCACGGCTATCGGCGAAACTCTGTCCGGCTCAGAAGCCGCTTTTGCCCGCCGGATGAACCGCACGGCCAAGGCCCTGGGGATGACCCGCACGACCTTCAAGAATGCTCACGGCTTAACCGCCAGCGGGCATCTGTCCACTGCCAGCGACATGACAACTCTAGGGCGGCATCTGCTTTATGATTACCCGGAGTATTACAACCTGTTTTCCCGCCGCACGACCCATGCCGGCATCCGCGAAGTCCCCAATACCAACCGCCGCCTTCTGGCAGCTTACCGCGGTGCAGATGGCATCAAGACCGGCTACACTCGGGCCGCCGGCTTTAACCTTGTCGCCTCGGCCAAGCGTGGCAATGAACGGATCATTGCGACCGTTTTCGGCGGCAAGTCCACCACCTCACGCAATGCCAAGGTGGCAGAACTTTTGGACCTCGGCTTCCGCCGGGCGCCGTCGCGTGCGGCGCTGCGCAAACCACGGCGCCCAGCCTATCAAGGGGCCGGGAAAGTGGAGATTGCGGATACCGGCACCGAGTCGGCGAATGAGGCGGCTGGCAAGACGCTCCGCATGAGCGGCCAGGTCAACACCAGCTTGCGCCCGAAGCTACGCCCAAGCAACAACAGCTCTCCGGTGCTTGTGGCCGCGCTTGAAGAGGCACTGCAGCCCTCCGAAACCGAAAACGCCGAGGCGGCGACCGAAGCAGCAGAAGCGGCCGCGGGATCAATCGAAAAGGTTCAGACTGTCAGCGTCAGCGGCGCCGTAGAGGGAGATGCACTGCGTGAAAGCATCGCTGTTGCTCTGGCTGAAGCCGAGGCCGAACCCCAGCCTGAGGCTCAAGCGGCAGCTCCGACGGTCATGGCCGCGGTTCAAAAAGTCCCATTCACCGGCCTGCGCCCAGTCGCCCGCCCCACCAGCCTTGCCGTGGCCTCTCCCGAGACTGAGCTGGTGGTTGTGACGCGACTGTCCACCTCCGGCGGGCGCTACTGGGGGGTCAATGTCGGCCTCTACACCAGCCGGTATCAGGCGGAAAAAGTTCTGCTGCGTACAGCATTGTCAGAGCTGGAAACACTGGACGGCACTTTACGCAAGGTGGCCAAGACCCGCCGCGGGTTCGAGGCCAATTTCCTGGGCATGAGCCAGGAGCAGGCGGAACTGGCCTGCCGTCGCTTGAATGCCCGCAACGCGACCTGCAAGCCGATCGGCCCTTCCTGAACAGTATTGGAACTGCACCCCGTAAAGGCGCCCGCAAGGGCGCCTTTTTCATGCCCTGCAATCTGCCCTTGCTCAGGTGGACATTCTAATCAGCCACCAGAGAGCCCAGTGTCACTCGGCGCATCTTCTGGTGCCGAAGCGATTTGCCGCAAAGAAGTCCCTCAGGGCTTGGGCTTGTCATCCCATTCGTCGCTGAGAATGCGCCGGGCATCGCCTTCGGGGTCGTCATATTGGTTGCTGCGAACCGTATAGAAAAACGCCGCAAGCCCAACCGTGCCGAGGATCAGTGAAACCGGGATCAGATATGTAAGGACGCTCATAGGGTCAGTACCAGAATAGAAGTCTTAGCGCAGCCGCAGCGCATTGAGGGAGACAGTTATAGAAGACGTAGACATCGCCAGCGCTGCAATCAAGGGCGTGGCTAGCCCGGCAATGGCCAGCGGCACTGCAATCACGTTGTAAAGAGTGGCGATACGGAAATTCTCGCGAATCCGGCGGGTGGCCTTTTGCGCCACTGCACAAGCCTCCGCTATCGGCGACAAATCCTGCCCCAGCAATACGATATCCGAAGCAACCCGTGCAGCATCCAATGCTGTCGCCGGAGAAATGGACACATGCGCTGCAGCCAGCGCTGCCGTGTCGTTGAGCCCGTCCCCTACCATCAGCACCCTCCTGCCCTGCTCAGACAGTAATTGCACACGGGCGGACTTGTCCGCAGGCAGAGCTTCCGCCACCCATTCGGTTATACCAAGACGCTGGGCCAGTTCCTCCACTGCGCCGGTTGTATCACCGGAAATCAGCAGAACGTCCTTGCCCGCTTGTTTCAGGGCCTGAACAGCTTCTGCAGCACCGGGGCGCAGGGCATCGGAAAACAGGAAGGGCCTTGCCGGCCCTGCCCCGCTATCGAGCCAGGCCGCCGTTTGGCTGCCCTGCTCTGCTCCGGCCCAGGCTGCGCGGCCCAGCCGGACACGGCGACCGCAGAACTGCCCCTCGGCGCCATGGCCCGGCACCTCGGTGATGTTTCGCACTGCGGCTGGCTTGATCCCGGCCTCCCGCGCGGCCCGGGTCAGGGCCGCCGACAGCGGGTGCGAGGAGCCCTCGGCCAGCGCCAGCGCGATCTCCAGATCCGCACGGTCGTGATCGGCGAGGTTCGTGACGTCCGGCGTGCCCGCAGTCAGCGTACCGGTCTTGTCGAAAACCACGGTGTCCACCTCTGCCAGCCGCTCCAGCGCGGTGGCGTGTTTGATCAGCATACCCTTCTTGAACAGCCGGCCAGAGGCGGCGGTGGTGACCGCAGGCACCGCAAGACCCAGCGCACAGGGGCAGGTGATGATCAGTACCGCTGCGGCAATATTGAGCGCGGTGCGGATGTCGAAGGTGTAGAGATACCAGCCGGCAAAGGCGAGCGCTGACAGGATATGCACACCGGGCGCATAGAGCTTGGCCGCACTGTCAGCAAGCGAGGTATAACGCGAGCGCCCTGACTCAGCGATGGCCACCAGATCGGTCATGCGGTGCAGCGAGGTATCCCCTCCCACCGCCGTCGCCCGGATGGTCAGCGGCCCCGTGAGGTTCACTTCGCCGGCTGAGACCGCCAGCCCCGGCTCTGCAAAGACCGGCAAGGTTTCGCCCGTCAGCAGCGAGCGGTCCAGCTCTGACTGCCCCTTGACGATCTCCCCGTCCACAGGCATTCGCCCCCCCGGCCGCACCAGGATCAGATCGCCGATGGCCAGATCCGCCACTGACACCTCGCTCTCCTGCCCGTCCAGCAACCGGATTGTGCGGGGCACTTCCAGCGCGGCCAGCTCTTCCGCTGCTGACCGCGCAACGGCACGGGTGCGGTAGTCCAGGTAGCGGCCTGCAAGCAGGAAGAAGGTGAGCGTCAGCGCCGCATCAAAATAGGCGTGCTCACCCGACAGCGATGTTTCCCACAGCGAGGTCGCCAGCGCCAGCACCAGAGCCAAAACAATCGGCACGTCCATATTGAGACGTTTGACACGCAGGGCGCTCCAGGCGTTGGCAAAAAACGGCTGTGCCGAGAAGATGATGGCCGGAAAGGCGATGGCTGCGGAAATCCAGTGGAACATGTCCCGGGTTGCATCCGATGCCCCGGACCAGACCGAGATCGACAGCAGCATCACATTCATTGAGGCAAAGAAGGCGACCGCCAGCCGCATCAACAGATCGCGCCCTGCCTTGTCATTCCTGGTTGCAGCAAGGGCCGCCAGATCCAATTCATGGGCCTCAAATCCGGCTTGCTCCAGAACCGGGATCAGATCGGCGGCACGAACCTCGGGATCGGCCTCTATCTGCGCGCGTTTCAGGGTCAGGTTCACCCGCGCCGAATGGATGCCCGGATGTGCGTTCAGCTCCCGTTCCACCGTCGAAATGCAAGCCTGGCAGTGGATGCCGGGCAGCGACAGCGCCAGCCGCGCCTCGGTCGGCGCCTGTTCCAGCCCTGTTTGCGGGGCCGCAACACAGGCCGGACAGGCGGCCAGCGAAGGACGGGGCTGGGCAGTCATGGAAATCAGCCTTTCACGTGCAGGATCACCCGCTGGGTGAATTCGGTGCCGTCCTTAGCCCGCGCCACCATGCGGATATTCCAGTTGCCCGCGCCCAGCTTGGCCGGCGCCACATAGGCCTGTCCGTCATAGACGAATTGCGGCTGCTGATCGTCCTGCACATGGGTCGCACGGCCCAGCGTCGCGTTCAGCTTGGCGACCTCCACCGGATTGCCGTCGGCATCCGTGATCTCAAGCTTGACCTGATCCCCTGCCGAGGATGCATAAACCGACCAGCCCAGCGCTTCCTGGGCGCTGCGGCGCTGGTCGAACTGCTGGCTGGCAACATAGGAGTTCTTCACCTCCAGTCCCGGGAAAGTCTTCACCGCATTGACGGCCAGGGCAATATTCACCCCGATAATCACCGCAAAGGCGCCGCCGAACAGCATCAATGCGTGCTTGCCTGTGAACTCGCGCTCGCGATTGGCCATGGTTCAGTTCCCCTTGCCGTTGAAGCTGGTGTCTTTGTGGGCCCGTTCCCCGGTTATCAGATCTTCAACCCAAATTCGAACCGGAGTGCTGCCGCTTTGAGAGGGGGCGGCACCCTTGGCAGAAACAATATAGACCCGCTGCAGCAGTGCCGTGTCGGCCGGCACGTTGACCGAATGGTAGTCTGTGCCTTCCAATTGCAGTCGCATCGCCGGATCGCCCTTGATCGAGAGTTTGAACACCCGGTCTTCGCCATGTTTGTTGCGAAGGCGCACGTCATAGGTGTTGCGGATTGACCCGTCAGAGAGCGTCACAAAGGTCGGATTGCGCTCCGGTGCCACGGTCAGTTCAATCTCGGAGCGGATGAACAGTGCAAACAGCAGGCCGACGCCTACCAGGGACCACAGGCCCGTATACATGATAGTGCGTGGGCGCAGGATGTGTTTCCAGATGTTTTGGGGTGGCTTGCCGGCACGTTCCTGGGCTTCATCCGACAGAGCCATATAATCGATCAGCCCGCGCGGCTTGCCGATTTTGGCCATCACGTCGTCACAGGCGTCGATGCACAGGGCGCAAGTGATGCATTCCATCTGCTGTCCCTCACGGATGTCGATGCCCGTGGGGCAGACGTTGACGCAAGCCATGCAGTCGATGCAGTCGCCTTGCCCTTTGGCCACCTGGCCCTTCTTCAGCTTGCCACGCGGCTCTCCGCGCCAGTCGCGATAGCCGACGGTCAGCGTGTCTTCATCCATCATGGCTGCCTGGATACGTGGCCAGGGGCAAGCGTAGATGCAAATCTGCTCGCGTGCGAAGCCGCCGAACAGGAAGGTGGTCGCGGTCAGGATCAGCATGGTGGAATAAGCAATGGGATGCGCGTTCAGCGTCACCAGATCATAAGCCAGCGTGGGCGCATCGGCAAAATAGAACACCCAGGCGCCGCCGGTTGCCAGCCCAATCAGGAACCAGGCAACCCATTTGGTGATCCGCAGGCGAGCCTTGCGGAAATCCATCTTTTTCTGCCGATGCAGGCGCAGGCGGGCGTTGCGGTCACCCTCAATCCAGCGCTCCACCTGAATGAACAGGTCAGTCCATACGGTCTGCGGACAGGCATAGCCGCACCAGACCCGGCCCAGCGCCGAGGTAAACAGAAACAGCCCCAGCCCAGCCATGATGAGAAGGCCGGCAACAAAATAGAACTCATGCGGCCAGATTTCGATCCAGAAAAAATAAAACCGCCGGTTGGCCAGATCCAAAAGCACAGCTTGGTCCGGCAGCGAAGGGCCACGGTCCCAGCGGATCCAGGGCGTCAGATAGTAGATCCCCAGCGTCACCGCCATGATGTACCATTTCAGGTTCCGGAACTTGCCGGATACGCGCCGCGGAAAAATCGGCTCTCTGGCGGCATAGAGACTGGGGGCCGGGTTGGAATCGCTCACGGACTCTCTCCGTCTTGTGGCACTTGTGCAGCTCTTGTCACAGAAGCCTGATGCCGGAACTTTGACGTGGATCAAAAAGCGTATCACACAATCATGTTTTCCGGTCGGATTTTGCATCCAAGCTCAGTAAGACGCCACCTATGGCTGAACATCCCGGTTGACCAGAGGCAAGTTGCCGCAACACAAGAGTTGCAACACAGGACAGAACTTTTCCATCATGAAACCACCAAGAATTTGGCAGTTGATTTCACCCCGAGGTTGCCAAGACCCTTTATGCACGAATAGATAACCACGATTTCAAAGGTACCAAATTAGAGCGACAAATGAAACCCTTGGCACGAACCGGCAAAGAAGCGGCCCTCACTGATGCCGGAAGCATAAACGTGCATGGCGCGTCTGCCCTGCCCAATGGCGGCTATGTCATCGTCTGGGATACAAGCAACGGCATTAGAGCTCAGATCTTCCACCCCATTGGCCGACCCAAGGGCGATGACATTGAGATCACGCAAAGCACTCGCGGGGAAAACCGCCCCGATGTGACGGTTCTGGCCGATGGCAATTTCATCGTCACCTATACATCGCTGCGCAGCTCGACCAAGGCCGCAATCGAAGCACAAAAATTCTCCAAAGACGGCGTACCCTCCGGAGACGCTTTCACTGTGTTTGTTGACGCGCAAAACACAAGCTTCGACCCAGAGATTACCGCTTTGAAAGACGGCGGATTCGCCGTTTCCTACAACGGTCTGGGACGGGACGGCGATGCGATCAGCTATCATGCGCGCGTCTTCAACGCCGATGGCACGCCCCGTTCAGGCGACTTCCGCGTCAATCAGACGTCTGAAAGCTTCCAGTCGTTCGGCGATATTGTTGGCTTGAAGGACGGCGGTTTTGCTGTCACCTGGCGTTCCAGTGAAGTGGATGACAGCCTTTATGCCGTGATGCTGCGGCTTTACGATGCTGACGGAACAGCTAGGACGAATGAGATTCAGGTAAACCAATACTGGCTAGGCAGCCAATCGAACTCGTCCATATCCATTCTCAAAAACGGAAAGGTCATTCTGACGTGGAATTCCGATGGGCAGGACGGCAGCGACGAAGGCGTCTACGCGCGGATTATGAATGCAGACGGCAGTCCGGCCGGTAACGAATTCCAAGTGCATTCCCAGACATCAAACGCGCAGCACCAGCCGGATGTGACAGCACTCTCGGATGGCGGGTTTATAATTGTCTGGACGAACTTCACGTCCGAAGATACCGCGACCATCCTTGCGCAACGGTTCAGCGCCAACGGCACCCCCATTGGTGGCGAAACCAAGATCTCGTCCGGAACAGCTGATTTGGATGTGCGGGTTCAGGTAGTTGAACTGGAAGACGGCGCAGTTGCAGTTAGCTGGCAGGATTACAGCCGCTCAACTTTCACAGGCGGGATTGAATCCCGGATCGTGCTGACCCCACCCCAGGGCTCCAAAGATCAGGATACTCTGTCCGGAACACGTTTTGCTGACCAACTTCAAGGGTTCAAAGGAAACGACAAACTGATTGGTTTCCAAGGCAACGACAGGCTTGATGGAGGCTGGGGAAAGGACACTCTGAAGGGCTTTGACGGTGCTGACCGCATTCTAGGCAACCGCGGAGACGACAAGTTGCTAGGAGGTGCCGGAAATGACCGTTTGTTGGGCGGCAATGGTTCTGACACTCTTGAGGGAGGGGCCGACGACGACTTGCTGACCGGCGGTAAAGACAGTGACCTTTTTGTCTTTGCGAACCGGGGCGGTACGGACCTAATCCAGGACTTCAGCACACTCAGTAGCGGAGAGGCAATCGACTTAACAGCGGTCACCCGTATCAAAAGGTACAACGACTTGATGAACAACCATTTGTCGGAAATAGACGGCAATGTAGTCATTGACGATGGTGCAGGAATGGTCATCACGCTGGAAGGTGTCGCTATTGATGACCTCAGCCGAAATGACTTTCTGTTCTGAACAACCTGTGGCTATAGATGGGGAGAGACGCGCATCGGCGGTTTTCATTTCATTTGAGAAGAAGCCCCTATGCATCCTTTTCCCTTGGCGTTCGGGCCGCCGCAGGTGTTTTCCACGTTGCAGCTGACCCTGAATCTCGGCTCTGAAACCGGTCATTACGACCGCTGGACCGAACCAGAACCTGGCTCCGCAGCGGGATCAATTCAGTCGGCCGCTCTGCAGCTCCGGTCACATATTCCTAACGTCTTGTGACCAGCCAGATACTTGCCAGCCCGCTGCCAACCCTTAAGGTTGACAGTGCACGCATTTTACGGAGCCAGCCTTATGCAAGACCTAAGCCCTGCCCCGGATCTCAAACCGGTTTCCGCGCCGCCAGACTTGCCCGAAAATCCCCCTGGGCTGCACGAACGCGCTCTGCATTTCCTGGCCCGGTTCCTGCCGCTGGCATATTTCCGGCGGCCGCCGAAGATCATCATCATCGATGCCACCAACAGCTGCAACCTGCGCTGCCCTGTCTGCCCAGTGACCTTTGCAATGCAGCGCAAGCGCGGCATGATGAAACCCAGTGTGTTCCGCAAGATCATTGATGATTTCAAGGATCAACGCGAAAAGCCTGCAATCTATTTCAGCTTCTCGGGCGAGCCGACCCTGCACAGGGATCTGCCGGATTTCATCGCCTATGCCCATGAAAACGGCCATGACACCTATCTGTCGACCAATGCGACCCGGCTGACACCGGAAATGAGCGAGCGACTGATCCGTTCGGGACTGGCGCGTGTGAACCTGTGCATGGATGGGTTTTCCAAGGAAGCGCAGGAAACCTACCGGGTCAATTCCGATTTCGACAAAGTGAAATCCGGCATCGAAGAGTTCCTGACCATCAAGAAGCAGATCGGCTCCCAATCGCCGGTCACGGTTCTGCAGACATTGCTGACCAGCTACTCCGAGCCGCAAATGGAGGAGATGGAAACCTGGGCCAGGGACGCAGGTTTCGACCGGGTGCGGTTCAAGACCTTCTCGATCGGATCCTACACCTCGGCCGATCAGAAGCGCGAGTTTGCCCATTTTCTGCCACGGCAAAAGGAGCTGCGACGCCATCCGCGCCACACCAGCCATGCCATGTGTACAGTGCCCCTGTTCCAATCGGTGGTGTTTTGGAACGGCGACCTGGGGCTGTGCTGCATCGACTATGACCAGGTGATCCAGCTGCCAAATGTCGAAAAAGACGGATTTCTTGCAGCCTACCGTTCCGACGAGGCCGCCCGCGCCCGCAAACGTGGCTTCCTCAAGCAATTCGACATCTGCAAGACCTGCTCATTCTCCAACGCCGAAAACATGGGCATCCGCCGCGACCTTAAGGTGTAGCAAGGTGTAGCCCCGGCAGCCTTTTCATCTTTCCTTAAATACTCAAGGGCCGAAGGCCGACCGGAAGGGGGCATGCCCCCTTCCTATTACCGCTGCAGCAGCACCGGGAACCAATCCTTGCGCAGGCGCTGGCCGGGCTGCATATCGTGGCCCGGGAACGGCGGCGAGGTGCGGCCCGGGCGTTCCACATAGCGAGCATCGTCACCCACCAGCCGCAGCGAGAAGGCACGGCGGCGCGATGATGAAGTATTGCCGCGAGCACCATGCAGGATCTTGTAGTTGAAGGCCACCGCATCGCCCGGCTGCATCGGGTATTCCAAAACTTTCATACCTTCTGCATCCGGATCCGGAACCGGCATATACTGGCCTTCGTCCGGGAAGAAGTCCTCTTCAGACACCCATCGGGTCGGCAGCACTTCCTTCTCCCATTTATGAGAGCCTGCGACACAGCGCAGCGCAGCTTCCTTTACCTCATCCAGCGGCGACCAGAAGCTGATGGTCTGCTGACCTTCGACAAAGTAGTAAGGACCATCCTGATGCCAGGGCGTCGGCATCGATGTGCCCGGTTCCTTAACCAGCACATGATCATGGAACATCTGCACAGAAGTTGATTTCATCAGATCCGCGGCGACCTCAGCGGCCGGGGATTCTTTGATAGCCTGTTCGAACTCGGGGATACGGGTCCAATTGCAATAGTCATCAAAGAAACGTCCTGTCTGACCGGCTTTTTCGTTGTTCGACGCATAGGGGCCGGGATTGCCCATGTTGGCTGCAACACCTGCGCGCAGCAACTCAACCTGATCCGCAAACAGCCCGCGAATGAGGACCACTCCGTCACGCTGATACTGTTCCACATGTTCCAAGGTAATGAGAGGGTGGACCATTGCTGCCTCCGCTGCTGAATGTGCAAAGCTGATGTGTTGTTCCTGCCGCGGCACAGGCATAGTTTCAAATCATATCTTTCTAAGATACCATTCCACCCATGTTATATCTCACATTGCGCCACTACGAGTACATCTGCGCCGTTGCCCGGCACGGCAGCCTGTCAGCCGCGGCAGATGCTGTTCACGTGAGCCAGCCCGCAATGTCCGCCGCCCTGAGCCGGATCGAAGAGCATCTGGGCCACCCGCTGTTTTTGCGCCGCCGCGGGGCCGCACTGGCGATGACACCGCAAGGGCGGCTGTTTGCGTCAAAAGCGCAGGCTTTGCTGGATCAGGCAGCCCAGTTGGAAGACCCCAATGGCGCAGGCGCGGGGCAACAGCAGTTGGCCCTGATCTGTTTTTCCGACCTCGCTCCGTTTCTGCTGGCGCCAGCCCTGAAGGCACTGCGCCAAGCCATGCCCGAAGTCGGAATACGCCACCGGGCCTGCAGCTTCAAACATCTGATAACCGCCCTGTCCAACGGCGAAGCAGACTTGGCAATCACCTATGATCTGGGTCTTGATGCAAGTTTCAGCAAGGCAGAGCTGGATCGCATTGCGCCGCATGCACTGGTGCCGCCAAGCCATCCGCTGGCCTCCGCCAGCGGGCTTACTCTGACTGAATTGGCTGAGCACCCTTTGGTCCTGTCGCAGGAAGGTTTTTCCGTGCAGCATATGCTGGGACTATTCAAGTCACATGGGCTGGTGCCGCAGATTGCACACCGGGCCGATACGCTGGAACTGCTGCGCAGCCTGGCGGCCAATGGCGAAGCTGTGGGCATCAGCTACAGCCTGCCGCCTGGCAATTTGAGCTATGATGGAAAACCCTTGAACGCGGTGCGGATCACAGATGCGGGTGCGGAAGAGCCGGTGATCCTGGCTGTGCATTCGGACCTGCCCAAAACCTCAGCCGCGTATCAAGCACATGGCATTCTGGAACAGGCGTTGCGCGCCAGCCTGTCAGACCTTGCGCAGACGGATCACCACATCGACTGAAGCAATTTCCATTCCTTCCGGCGCTTCCGGCAATTTGTGGATCACCAGTTCCTGGGCCGGCGCATCGCTGACGCGGCCCTCATCCTCCCAGAAGAAGTGCGGATGGTCGTGGGTATTGGTGTCAAAATAGCTTTTGGAGCCGTCCAACGGGATTTCCTGCAGCACACCTGCATCGCAAAAAGCGCGCAATGTGTTGTAGACCGTCGCCAGCGACACCGCCGCGCCGTTCCTCTGGGCCGATTCAAACAGGCTTTCTGCTGTGATATGACGGTGTTTGCCGTCGCCAACCAGCAATTCGGCGAGCGCAACCCGTTGCCGGGTGGGTCTCAGCCCGGCATCCGTCAGCCACTGTGTGGCCACTTCTTCGCTGTTTGGCGTCATGAGCAGGTCCTGCATCGCGTTGCTGACCGTATATATAGGAGCAAGACCCCCGGGTTTTCAAATGAAATTCATTCGCAGCTTGTCGCATTGCGGTTTTGAAGCCCTACCTTATGCAACCCGGAGCCATTTTACTGTCCACCTGTGGCACTTTCAGCGCAAGATGCGTCGCGTGGCGCTCTTGCAGGACCCTTTGACCGGGTGCTACAGGGAACAGGATAAACACTTTCTTCAGCAGGAGATGCGCCCGTATGGCCGATTACCCCAGCAGCTTTGACAAGGACGATTTGCTGAAATGCGCCCGGGGCGAGCTGTTCGGACCCGGCAATGCCCAGCTGCCGGCACCGCCGATGCTGATGATGGACCGCATCACCGAGATTTCCGGTGACGGCGGCGAACATGGCAAGGGTCATGTGATTGCCGAGTTCGACATCACACCGGACCTTTGGTTCTTTGACTGCCATTTCCCCGGCAACCCGATTATGCCCGGCTGTCTGGGCCTGGACGGCCTGTGGCAGCTGACCGGTTTCAACCTGGGCTGGCGCGGCTGGCAGGGCCGCGGCTATGCGCTGGGAGTGGGCGAAGTCAAACTGACCGGCATGGTCCGCCCCGACCGCAAGATGCTGACCTATCGCATCAACTTTACCAAAGCCATCCAAACCCGTCGGCTGACCATGGGCGTCGCAGACGGTATCGTCGAGGCCGATGGCGAAGTGATCTATCAGGTCAAGGATATGAAAGTGGCTCTCAGCGAAAGCTGACTGGGCACAGCAAACGCTCACAAAAGAGAGGCTTTGGGGCCTCTTTTTTAACATCGCAACCGAGAGGACTATATCTTGGCGATCACTCACAAAGACCTATCCGACGCCCGCACCGCCTGGGGACAGGGCAAAATTGCAATCTCGAAAGCTTTCGAAGAAGGCGGCATCGACGCGGCGCGCCAAGTCGCCGGGGCCCATCTGGATGCGATTTACGGCTATAACCTGGGTCCGGTTCTGTTCAAGCCCACAATGGCCAGCGGCGCGCAGTCCTTCCGCCCCACCAAAGAGGGCGCGCTGGCATATTTTTGCGGCCACTCCGAGGAATATCCGCGCGACGGCGGTTTTGCCATCCAGGGCTGGCGCGCCATGGACAGTGTGACCTCGGCCGAGTTCATCGAAGGCGACGTCGCAATGTGGATGGGCTGGGTGATGCTGACGGACAAGAACGGTGACGTCACCAAGGTCGACAAGTCCTTCGGCTACAAAAAAGACGCAGACGGCGCCCTGCGCATCGTACTGCACCACTCGTCCCTGCCTAACCCTGTCTGACCTGCCCGTCGCCGCTGCAGGAGCGTCTGACACGTTGTCAGATGCGGGCCAGCTGCGGCAATCTGCCGAACAGAACATCTGGCGGGACAAATCATTCGGCCTTCAGTTCCGGCGCGTCCCCCAACGCGCCGGACGCCTTCTTCCTTTGGAACGGGTTTTCTGCCTGTTGGTCAACCCATCTTGCACCTGCCCCCCTCACAGCCTACTAAGACCTATGTAAACAAGGGAGTGCACGTATGCGCCGTGTCGTCGTCACCGGTCTGGGGATCGTCTCCTCCATCGGGAACAATGCTGAAGAAGTGATCGCCTCGCTGAAAACCGGGAAGTCCGGCATCGTGGCCAGCCCGGAAATGACCGAGCATGGCTTCCGCAGTCAGGTGGCAGGCACGCTGAAACTCGACGTCGCAGAACATGTGGACAAGCGCACCCTGCGTTTCATGGGCCCCGGCGCCGCTTATGCCCACATCGCCATGACCCAGGCGATCGCCGATGCGGGCCTGAGCGAAGATCAGGTGGTGAACGAGCGCACCGGCCTGGTAGCCGGTTCCGGTGGCCCCTCGACCTCGGCCATGCTGGCGGCGCATCAAGTTGTCGCAAAAACCGGCGCCACCAAACGCATTGGTCCCTTCGCGGTTCCGAAATGCATGTCTTCGACCATTTCCGCCAATCTGGCGACGGCCTTCAAGATCAAGGGCATCAACTACTCAATCACCTCGGCTTGTTCCACGTCTTTGCACTGCATCGGCAATGCGGCAGAGCAGATCATGATGGGCAAACAGGACGTAATGTTTGCCGGCGGCGGCGAAGAACTGGACTGGACACTGTCCTGCCTGTTCGACGCCATGGGTGCGATGTCCTCCAAGAACAACGACAACCCAGAGAAAGCCTCGCGCGCGTTTGATCAGGACCGCGACGGTTTTGTGATTTCTGGCGGCGGCGGTATTGTGGTGCTGGAAGACTTGGATCACGCGCTGGCCCGTGGCGCCAAGATCTATGCCGAAGTGACCGGCTTTGCCGCCACTTCCGACGGCCACGACATGGTGGCGCCGTCCGGTGAAGGCGGCGAACGGGCGATGCGTTTGGCACTGGCCACATTGCCCGAAGGCCGCAAGGTGGGTTACATCAACGCCCACGGCACCTCGACGCCCGTGGGTGACGTCGGCGAAGTCGAAGCGGTGCGCCGCGTGTTTGGTGAAGGCAATGTGCCGCCGATTTCCTCGACCAAATCGATGACAGGCCATGCCCAGGGCGCGGCCGGCGCGTTGGAAGCGGTGTTTTGCCTTCTGATGCTGGACAATGACTTCATCACCCCGTCGATCAACGTGGAAACACTCGCCGAAGGCATCCTGCCCGGTGAAATTGCCACCGAGCTGGTAGAAAACGCCGGGCTGGATTCTGTTATGACCAACAGCTTCGGCTTCGGTGGCACCAATGGCTCGATGGTTTTGAGCAAGTACAAGGATTAAGTAACGATGGCGGGACTGCTGACAGGCAAACGCGGCCTGATTATGGGCGTTGCCAATGACCGCTCCATCGCGTGGGGCATTGCCAAGGCGATGGCAGATGCCGGAGCTGAGCTGGCCTTCACCTACCAGGGCGAAGCCTTTGGCAAGCGGCTGGAGCCGTTGGCGCAGAGCATCGGCTCGGACTTCATGGTCGATGTGGATGTGACCGACGACGCCTCACTGGATGCTGCATTTGAGCAGCTGTCCGGACGCTGGCCAACAATTGACTTCGTGGTCCATGCGATTGCCTATTCGGATAAGAACGAACTGACTGGCCGGTTCCTGGACACCTCCCGTGCGAACTTCAAGAACTCGCTGGATATCTCGGCCTACTCCTTCATCGAAGTGGCCCGCCGCGCCCACCCGCTGATGACCGAGAACGGAGGCACCCTGCTTACCCTGACCTATCAGGGCTCAAATCAGGTGGTGCCGAATTATAACGTCATGGGCGTGGCCAAGGCTGCGCTGGAATCGGCAACCCGCTACCTGGCCAATGATCTGGGGCCGGAAGGCATCCGCGTGAATGCCATCTCTCCCGGTCCGATGAAGACTTTGGCCGGCGCGGCCATTGGCGGTGCGCGCAAGACCTTCAAGCACACGGCCCAGAACGCCCCGTTGCGCGACAATGCAACGCTAGAGGCCGTTGGCGGCACTGCGGTTTACCTGGCTTCGGATGCAGGGGCCTGCACCACCGGCGAAATCCTCCGGGTGGATGGCGGCTTCCATGTTCTGGGCATGCCGCAATCGGAACACCTGTGACTTAAGCTCTAAATGCTTAGACAGGGCGCCACTGTGGCGCCTTGTCTGCGTTTGCGTTTGCTATTCTCCTGCGGCTTCAATGCGGACGAAAATATAGGTCTGCGCTATCCCACCCTTGTCTTTCAAAGCCAATGAGACTGTCTCAGCTCCCAACTGAAAGACCTTCAGTTCGTAACTGTCTGGATGGTTCACCGCAGGACCGGCAGTCGTCAGCTCCGGCACGGCTGGGCATTCCGCAAAGCGTTCAAGCAGGCCGGAAAATGTCTCGCTGGCGGCAAGAGACCTGAACGGAAACACAAAGGCACAATAGGACGCCGACCCGCCCTCAAGACCGGCTGCCCTCGCACAATGATGCGGTGCCTTCCCGGTCACACGCAGCAAGCCGGGCACCGCATCCCATTGATCGGCTTCCAAAGCGCCAAGGCGAATGGCGTCCGTGACAGCATTGGCGCCGCTGCAGTCAGCCAGGGCCACCTTTGCAGCAGTCATAGCAATCATAAAAACAACCGCCCCAGCAGCTGCCTTTGTCCTGTGGAAATAGAACCCGCCGATCATGGCTGAACCTTAGCAGATCTTGCGTCAACTTCATACCGGCGGGCTTATCATGCTTAGCGGATCAGTTGACCGAGACCAGTTCGATATCAAACACCAGATCTTTGCCGGCCAGAAAGTGATTGGCATCCAGCGTCACAGTCTCATCGCTGACTTCCACCACAGTCACCGGCAATACTTGGCCGTCGGGGCTTTGCATTTGCAGCTGGGTGCCAAGGTCCAGCGGGATATCCTCGGGAATGCCCTCCCGTGGAATTTCCTGACGAGCCGCCGGATTGATCGGGCCATAGGCTTCGGCGCAAGGAATTTCGAGGGTCTTCTTTTCGCCAACGCCCATGCCTTCCAGACCTGCGTCCATGCCCGCAATCACCTGACCGGCACCAACAGTGAATTCCAGCGGATCGCGTCCTTCGGAACTGTCAAAAACGGTGCCATCCGTCAGTTTGCCTGTGTAGTGAATACGTACGGTGTCGCCGTTTTTTACCCCGGTCATAAGACCTCCAATTGATTGCGGGTTATCAAAGGGAGGCAACGTAGCGGCAAGAGGCGCGAAGTAAACCCGTATGGGTACAATTTCCTGCTTTGCCTCTGTCTGGCTTCGTGCGACCTTCGCCGCAAGGGAGGAAACGATGCCAATCAGCACCTGCATTTTCGATGCCTACGGCACCCTTTTCGATGTCGCTGCCGCAGCGCGGCAGGCAGCCAGCGAAGCGCAATTCCCTCAGTTAAGGGATAGCTGGGCAACGTTGGCCAGCCATTGGCGACTGAAGCAACTTCAATACACGTGGCTGCGGGCCATAACCGATGCGCACACTGATTTCTGGGATGTGACGCAAGATGGTTTGGATTGGGCATTGGAAGCAACCGGGCTGGCCGGCGATGCCGCATTGCGTCAACGGCTTCTGGATCTTTACTGGGAGCTGCAGGCCTACCCGGAAGTTCCCGCGATGCTGAAAGCGCTGAAAGCCGCGGGCATGAACACTGCGATCCTGTCGAACGGATCGCCTGCAATGCTGGATGGCGCTGTACAATCTGCAGGGCTGGGACATGTGCTGGACGACGTGCTGTCGGTGGAGAGCGTCGGAATTTTCAAACCCGACGCCCGTGTTTATGATCTGGTCGGCGAGCGGTTTGGCTGCGCCAAGGAGGAGGTTCTGTTTGTCTCCTCCAACGGATGGGACGCCGCGGGGGCTGCGGGGTATGGGTTTGTAACAGCCTGGGTGAACCGCGCGAGCGAACCTGTTGACCGCCTGCCCTGGAAACCCGCGCATGTTTTGCCGGACCTGAGTTCCATCCCGGACCTGGCCAGGAACTGAACCCCGTCATGGCATTCTTTGAAACATCAGACGGGCTGCATCTGCACTACGCCGACAACGGCGAAGGGCTGCCGCTTCTATGCCTTGCCGGGCTGACCCGCGACAGCCGGGATTTTCGGTATTTTGCGCCCCATGCAAGCCAGTACCGTTTGATCACTTTGGATGCCCGTGGACGCGGTCACTCTGACCATGATCCTGAGTTCATGAATTACAATGTCCTGCGCGAAACACAGGATGTGCTGGAACTTCTGGACCATCTGAACTTAGCCCGAGCTGCCATTCTTGGCACCTCCCGCGGCGGGCTGGTGGCAATGACGCTCGCAGCAATCGCCAAAGACAGGCTGTCAGCCGTCATCCTCAATGATCTTGGCCCGGAGATACCGCCCGGCGGCATTGCCCGCATCATGGAATATGTTGGTCGGCGGCCAACTGCAAAAAACTGGGAGCAAGCAGCCGAAACACTCGCCACCCTGATGGCACCCGCGTTTCCCGACGTGTCACCGGCACGCTGGCAGCAGGAAGTTCAGGCCTTCTATGATCAAACCCCCAGCGGGCTTGCCCTTCGCTATGATCCGCGTCTGCGAGACGCCTTACTTCAGCAGGCTGAAGCAGGTCCTCCACCGGATCTATGGCCTTTGTTCCTGGCATTGGAGGGCTTGCCATGCGGTGTTATCCGCGGTTCGAACTCAGATATATTGAGCCCCGCAACCTTCTCTGAAATGCAGCGCCGCCTGCCCACCTTGCAGGCCGTAGAAATCGCCAATCGCGGCCATGTACCCTTTCTTGATGAGCCTGAGGCGCTCGCCCTTGTTCATTCCGTTCTGGAGCAGATCCAATGACTTCGATTGCCATGATTGAAGCCGCCGCCGAGCGGCTGAAAGGCCAGGCCCGGGTGACGCCGCTGGTGTCATCGCCATTTCTCGATGAAATCGCCGGGCGGCGGCTGCTTGTGAAGGCCGAGTGTCTGCAGCACACAGGCTCCTTCAAATTCCGCGGCGGCTGGTCGGCAGTTTCGGCCCTGCCGGAGGAAGCCCGCAGGCGCGGCGTGATCGCCTATTCCAGCGGCAATCATGCGCAAGGCGTGGCAGCAGCAGCCAAAGCGCATGGGGCACCGGCCGTTATCGTGATGCCCGCAGACGCGCCGCAACTGAAAATCCAGAACACCCGCGACCTGGGTGCTGACGTGGTGCTGTACGATCGCGCGGGCGGTGAAAGCCGGGAAGCAGTTGGAGCCGAACATGCACAAGAACGCGGGCTGACACTGATCAAGCCCTATGATGACCCCCTGGTTATCGCAGGCCAAGGCACAGCAGGCCTGGAAATCGCCGAGCAGGCCGCTGCAGAAGGCGTCACCAAAGCAGACGTTCTGGTGAACTGCGGTGGTGGCGGGCTTTCCTCGGGCATAGCCTTGGCGCTAGAGGCCCGAGCTCCGGGGTTGCGTGTGCGCCCGGTGGAGCCGGAGGGGTTTGACGATGTGACCCGCTCGCTTGCAGACGGTGACATCCGCAGCAACACACGCATCTCTGGCTCAATCTGCGACGCAATTTTGACGCCGGAACCTGGTCAGATCACGTTTCCGATTCTCAGACGCCTTTGCGGACCTGGCATCGTTATCTCTGAGGAAGAGGCCATGCGTGCCATGGCTCTTGCATTTTTGCGGCTGAAGATTGTGCTGGAGCCCGGCGGTGCAGCCTCCCTTGCTGCGGCCCTGTTCCATGCAGATGATATCAAAGGCGATGCGGTGATTGCGATTGCCACGGGCGGCAATGTGGATGCAAAGCTGTTCGAAGAGGCGCTCGCGCGCTATGCTTAAGTTCTGACCGCGCGATCGAACGCCCGGCCACAAAGGGGACACGTCATGACACGTTTCACCATCGCTTCTTTCAACGCCAAAAACCTGATTGGCCCAGAAAAGGAGTATTACCGCTTTCAGAGCTACACGCCCGAGGAATACGCCTGGAAAGCAGACTGGATGGCCGACCAGTTGCTGACACTGAATGCCGATATCGTCGGTTTCCAAGAAATCTTCGACGAAGCATCATTGCGGCAGGTGATTGCCGAAGCGGACCGCCGCGGCGCGCAGGCCAATGCAGCCAGCATCCCTGATCCGTCCAAACGCTACCACCGCAAAGCGATTTTTCAAAAGCTTGCCTATGGTTCCTACGCTGAGGCCGAAGTCGCCTTTGCCCCGAATTTCAATGACACCGGTGAACCCGGCAAGCGGCGGCCGGGGCTGGCTGTGCTGTCCCGGTTTGGCTTTGTCGACGAGCCTGCGATCATTCAGGATCTGGCACAGCCGCTGGACATTCCCATGGCCTGCCTGGGCGAAGAAGACGATGCCGGTTTCTACACGCTGCGCCGCCTGTCCCGGCCGATACTCAAAGTGCGGGTGCCTGTCGGAGGGCAGGTGATCAGCGTCTACAACTGCCACCTGAAGTCGAAACTGGGGGAATACATCAAACCCCAAGGCGCCCCCTACCCGCCGGAAGCCGTGCTGACAGCCTATGACGCTGCAGGCCGGGCGATGGGGTCCCTGCGCGCTGCACTAAGACGCATGGCCGAAGCCTGGGTACTGCGCCGTGCAGTTTTGGACGATCTGGAACAGGGCCGCCCTGTGATGGTGCTGGGCGATTTCAACGACGGCGAGCATGCTGTCAGCAGTGAAATCATTTCGGGCGAGACACCGTTTAAGAACTACGCCTGGATGCTGCGCCATGATGCCGAACATGGCGGCGATCGTTACAGCAGTGAAGAAGACGTTCAGATCCGCGAAGCCATCGACCGGGTGCGGCTGCGGTCTGCCGAAAAGATGTTCCTGCGGAAATCCCTGCGCGATGTGGTTTACACAACCGCCTTTGGCGGCGTGCACGAGAGCATTGATCAGATCTACATGTCGCGCCATTTCGACCCCGCCTGGGACGGCGCCGTTGGAAAAATGCATTACTACAGCGTTTTCAACGACCATTTGACCGACGGCAGCCATCCGGAAGCGCCGTACAACAAACTGGCCTCGGACCATGGGCAGATCATGGCCCACATGGAACTGCGAAGCTGAGCCAGGTCGCCTGCTTTACCTCCCTGCCCTGGCGCAGGTAAACTGCGACGGAACAACAAAGAGGCGCTCCATGCAAATTGCGGACCTGGGCGATGTCCAGCTTCACTTCCGTGTTGACGGGAAACCGAATGGTGCACCCATTGTCTTTGCCAATTCGCTTGGCACCGACCTGAGGGTCTGGGATGCGGTGGTGGACCAACTGCCCGAAGGTCTGCGCATTATCCGCTATGACACGCGCGGGCATGGGCTGTCCTCCTGTCCGCCCTCTCCGTATTCAATGGGCGCGCTGGTGCGGGACGCAGAGCGGCTGCTGGATCATCTGGAGGTACGGGACTGCGTGTTTGTGGGCCTGTCGATCGGCGGCATGATTGCCCAAGGTTTGGCAGTCAAACGCCTGGATCAGGTGCGGGCACTGGTCCTGTCGAACACTGCCGCCAAGATCGGCACAGCCGAGATGTGGAAAGAACGGGCCCGCATCGTTCAAAGCCAAGGCATTGAGGCGCTGGCTGACGCTGTGATGGACCGCTGGTTTGCGCGCGGGTTCCGCTCCGCGCCGGACATGCAGTTGTGGCGGAACATGCTGTTGCAGCAATCACGCGAAGGCTACGCCGGCTGCTGCGCAGCAATTGCAGGCACCGATTTTTACACACCCACCAGCGGGTTGCGCTTGCCTTGCCTTGGCATCGCCGGGTCGGAGGACGGCGCCACCCCACCTGATCTGGTCCGGGAAACGGTGGATCTGATCCCCGGCAGTCAATTCCATCTGATAAGGCGCGCAGGCCATATCCCCTGTGTCGAGCAGCCGGATGAATACGCCCAACGCCTGACCAGCTTCCTGAGGGAGACCGGGCACATTGGCTGATTTCCTGCTTGTTCACGGATCCTGCCACGGCGCCTGGTGCTGGCGCGATGTGATCCCGGTGCTTGAGGCAAGTGGCCACAAAGCCCGCGCCATTACCCTGCCCGGCCATGGAGACGGGCGCGACCCTGCAGGCGTTACTCTGGCGGAAACAGCTGACGCGATTGCGGCAGCCTCCACTCCGGGCACGGTGATTATCGGACACTCATGGGGCGGCTTTCCGATTTCTGCAGCAGCAGAGGCGCATCCGGGCGGACTGCGCGGGTTGATTTATCTTTGCGCCTATTTGCCAGTCAGCGACATGTCCCTGATTGATATGCGCAAGGCTGGACCTCGGCAAACTCTGGAAGGGGCTACACGAAAGAATGAAGCAGGCACTGCATACAGCCTGATACCAGAGACCACACCGGACCTGTTCTATCACGACTGCCCCTCTGAATCTGTGCGCTTTGCAATGGGTAATCTCTGCCAGCAGCCGATTTTGCCGCAGGACACACCAATCCGCCTGGGTCACCGGTTTGACGCCATACCCAAGGCATACGTCCGTTGCACCGCAGACCGGGTTATCCCACCAGAGTATCAGGCGCAGATGGCTGCGCGGCTTCCGGCTGAGCGTAGACTTGATATGAAAACTTCCCACTCGCCCTTCTTTGCTGACCCTAAGGGACTGGCGGAAATGGCCGGACATTTAGCAAAGGAATTCTGATGGCAGGATCCGTCTTCGACAGCCAGATTTACGGCGGGCTTTTTTGCAGCGGCGAGGCAAGCCGCCTGTTTTCCGACAGCGCCGAAGTGCGCGCCATGTTGCTGGTGGAAGGCGCACTGGCAAAGGCACAGGGTAAAGCCGGTGTAATCCCGCAGGAAAGTGCTGCTGCGATCGGGCGCGCGGTGGTTGAAATTGCCGTAGATCCAGGCGTTCTGAAACGGCCTTCAGAACAGAATGGTGTGCCTGTTCCAGGGTTGGTGGCAGCATTCCGCGAAGAAATGAAGGCTCCCGAACATGCACAATACGTGCATTGGGGCGCGACCTCGCAGGATATCATGGACAGCGCCTTGATGCTGCGGCTGCGTCAGGTGCTGGCACTGATTGAGGAAGATGTGAAGGCCGCGGTTCCGTCGCTTGCCAAACTGGCCAGGGCACATGCAGAGCTGCCGATGGCCGCCCGCACCTATGGGCAGCACGCAACCCCCACCAGTTTCGGCGCTGTTGCGGCATCCTGGGGCATGCCGTTGCTGAACCTGCTAGAGGAGCTGCCAGCCTTGCGGCAGTCCTGCCTTTTGGTGTCCCTGTCCGGTGCGGCTGGGACATCCAGTGCATTGGGTCCAACGGCGCCGGACGTGCGTGCAGCCATGGCAAAGGGGCTGGCGCTGCAGGATCCCGGACGCAATTGGCACACCGATCGAACGCCGGTACTGCGGATTGCAGATTGGCTGCTGCGTGTCACTCTGGCCTTTGGCAAGATCGGCGAGGATTGCACCGCGCTGGTGCAGAGCGGAATTGAAGAAATCTGGCTGGGTGGGACTGGCGCCTCCTCCACCATACCGCAGAAGCAGAACCCGGTGGCCCCCTCGGCGCTGACGGCACTGGCCCGGCAAGGCAGCGGCTTGTTCTCTGTTCTTCAGGGCGCAGCAACCCATCAGCACCAACGCGATGGAGCGGCCTGGTTCAGCGAGTGGATATGCCTGCCGCAGATCGTGCTGGGCGCGGCGAGCGCCGCCAAAACCGGGAATGGTCTGTGCGCCGGATTGACGCCCAATTCAGCAGCAATGGCGACAGCCTTGTCGCAGGGGCTTGGCATGATCCACGCAGAATCGCTGAGTTTTGCCCTTGCCGCGCAAATGCCAAGGCCGGATGCCCAAGCAGCGGTCAAAGCTCTGTGCCAGGAAGCCCAGAGCTTGAAAATACCGTTGCAGGATCTTGTTGCACGCAACCACCCGGATCTGGAGTGTGACATCTTGTTCGACCCGGCACGGCAGTTAGGCCATGCACCACAGGAAGCGATGCAATTCTGCAAGGCGGCAGAAAGCTTGGGCCTTTCTTCCTAAATAGATCATCCAGCCTGCTTTCTGTGACGTTACAACGCGCGCCCTGCTGCGCAATGCCGCTTGATACGGCAACAGTGTGCCTTCACCCTGACCACAAACAGGGAGTAAGCGAATGCAAACGATCAAAGCTGCAGTCTGCCGTGAATTCGGTGCCCCCCTGATCGTAGAGGAGATACAACTGGCTCCACCGGCATTGGGCCAAGTCGAGATCACGCTGGACGCAGTCGCGATTTGCCACAGCGACATTTCCTTTGCCGAAGGTGCCTGGGGCGGACATCTGCCTGCGGTCTACGGCCACGAGGCGGCAGGGGTCATCACTGGTGTCGGAGCAGGCGTACAAGGCTTTGCCAAAGGTGACTCTGTGGTGGTCACATTGATCCGCAGCTGCGGAACCTGTCCGTCCTGCGCTGGCGGCAGGCCAGTCATCTGCGAGACCGCCTTTGACACTGTGAACGGACCTTTGAAAACCGCCAGCGGCACACCGCTGGATCAGGCAATGGCGTGCGGTGCCTTTGCGGAAAAAGTGGTGGTGGACCAGCGCCAGATTGTGAAAATCCCCGCAGGCATCCGCAAAGATGCTGCAGCCCTGATTTCCTGCGGGGTTATCACTGGTGTTGGGGCAACCGTTAACGCGGCAGGGCTGCGCGCAGGTCAGGACGTCGTGGTCATTGGCGCAGGCGGCGTCGGCCTAAATGCAATCCAAGGCGCCCGTATTGCAGGCGCCCGCCGCATTGTGGCTGTCGACACGACCCAGGAGAAACTGGAAATCGCAAACGCGTTTGGCGCCACCGACGGGGTTCTTGCAACCGAAGACAAGCCGTGGAAAGCCGTGCACCAGGCTTTAGGCGGGCGCGGTGCTGATGCAGTTCTGGTTACCGTCGGCGCCATTCCTGCTTACGATCAGGCCCTGCGCTATTTGGCCCGCGGCGGAAAGGCCGTGCTGATCGGCATGCCCCATTCCGGAGCCAAATCTGCTTACGAACCTGTTGTCCTCGCGGCCTTGGGACAGGGTCTGATAGGTTCCAAAATGGGAGACACCGTAATTCAGCGGGACATTCCCTGGATTGTGGATCTGTACCAGCAGGGACGCCTAAAACTGGACGAACTGATTTCGGGCCGCTGGTCTCTTGATCAGATAAACGAAGCCATAGCAGACACCAAAACCGGCAGTGCCCGACGCAATGTTATTGTTTTTGACCATGGGGCTGCTCCTGATTGACCGACCGGACCCCCTCAAGGAAAACACCAATACTCCGGGAGATTCTTGCGCTGCTGCACAAGCAGTTTTGCAGTGGAGACTGGGCACAAAACACTCAAGTTTTGCATGCCGTATCCTCCCCCAAGACGCAGCCTCCGGCCTAAAGATTACTGTGCGTCAGCCCTGACATGTTGGGTCTGCACCCCCAGCCCTTCAATCTCTAGCCGCATCACGTCACCGGGATTTAAGTAGACAGGCTCAGGTTTGATCCCCATGCCGACACCCGGCGGGGTTCCGGTCGCAATCACATCACCGGGGTGCAGTGTCATAAGCTGGCTCAAATGTGAAATGATCTGCGCCACGCTGAACACCATCCTGCTGGTACTGCCTGTCTGCCGCCGTGTGCCGTTCACGTCACATGTCAGCCACAGCTTCTGCGGATCCTCCACCTCGTCGCGGGTGACCAGCCAAGGCCCGACAGGTCCAAATGTGTCGCAACTTTTGCCCTTGGTCCACTGTCCTGCCAGCTTGGTCTGAAAGTCCCGCTCTGACACATCGTTGACCACACAATAGCCTGCCACGTGGTTTAGCGCCTCTTCTTCAGCAACATACTTGGCCTTGGTTCCGATCACCGCACCCAATTCCACTTCCCAATCTGTTGCCACCGAACCGCGCGGCAGGACCACGTCGTCGTTCGCCCCGGAAATCGAAGAGGTCGCCTTTAGAAAAAGAATGGGATGCTCCGGCAGAGCCATGCCCATCTCCTCTGCATGGTCAGTGTAGTTGAGACCAATGCAAAGGAGTTTACCCACCTGCCCAACGCAGGGAGCCAGCTCCGGCGCAGCTGCGGCCAGCGGAAGCTGCAGCGGGTCCAGCGCGGCCAGCCGACTCAGCGTTTCATCCCCCAGCTGCGCGCCAGTAAAATCCGGCACGTGGGCAGAAAGGTCCCTGACCGCACCCGCATTGTCCAGCAGCCCCGGCCTTATTTCTCCGTCAACCCGGTATCGCAGCAGTTTCATTTCCGTTCTCCCCAGTTGTTTCCGGATCAGTTGGAAACGTAGCCAGCCACCACCTGCAACAATTTGAAAGCCGTCGAGGCATCATTTTCCACCACTGCCAGGAATTCCTCTTCACCGATCCGCAAGCACCGCAGATCAGTCTTTGCAATCATGCTCAATGCGCGCGGCTCATGACGGATCAACCCCAGTTCGCCAACCAGCCGTCCCGGACCAACAGCCGCGATCAGGCGGTCCTCTTGGCCATCTTGAGGCAAATAGAGACCGGCTTCGCCTTCGAGGACCATATAGGCACCGTCGCTCGCTTCATCATCCTTGAGAAAGACGACCTCGCCCGCCTTGGCCTCATACCATCGCGCACCAAAGGCAAGCAGCCGCAGCTGGCGGCGGTTCAGGCCGGAAAACAGCTCTGTCTGCTCCAACGCCCGCAGCTTGAGTGCAAGGTCCTGGCTTGCCGCCCCGTCTCCCGACGCAGCTGCTTGTGCCTCATCGCTGACAAGCCGCCCCTGGCGCAGCTCAAAGAACACATCAAATACATCAGGGCTTTGAAAACTAGGGGCCAGATAGACAAGTGTTGTCTCTGGCAGAAGCTTGCGCAAATTTTTGTGCACCGCCACCCGGGTTTCCAAATCATAGCTTGCCATAGCAGAGTCGAGGATCAGTATATCCGGCCGCTTGATGGTTGCCCGGCAAAAGGCCAGCGGCTCTGCAAAGCTGGCGGCCAGCCCCTGCCCCCCAACGGCTATCGGCATGTCAAAGATCAACTCCACCACTTTATCCCGCAAGCTGTCGCGGACCATCAGATCTGAAACAAGTTTGCGCACCTCGTCCGCCTTGGCCCCGGCGGTATCTGAGATTTTCCCAAACAGCGCATTCTCAAGAACCGTCAGACTGGGCGCAAACAAATCGTCGCGAAAAGGTGTAAATCCGGCCCCCAGCGCATTCAGCAAGCTGTCGCCATGGCTGCGGCGGAACCCCAGGATTCGCTCCTTCATGCTGTTTTCAAAGGCCGGTCCGATCTGCTCAGCCGAGATTGTGAACGGAATAATCAGCAGCTGTGCCAGTTCTTCACGGCTGAGTTTAGCGGCATCAGTTGTCCTAGGCCTGTCCGCCAACGCCAAAGCCGCCTCATAGGCTGCCACGTCCAGCCCCAGCTTGCGGAACAAAGGATGCCCGGTGCCATCGACGCCAAAAATTTGCCTCAGCATCTCGACGACATCGCGGGTCAGCGCAGCCAATCCTTCGTCCAACCCGATCTGTTTGAGCAGGTCGAGAAACTCCCCCTGACGGTGTAGCATTTCTCCTGTCATCGCTTCCTGAGACGCGGCAAACAGGAGGTTTTCGGCAACCGGCAAAGCCGGGTTATAGCTTTCCTCGTCCAGAAAATGCACATGCCCATCCAGCTCGGCATCCTCGATTGCCTTGCGCACTGCCGGGCGCAATTTTACCAGCTGTTCCGCCAGAACAGGATGCGCCGGGGCTTCGAAATACTGGTCAATACCACGGCGGAACAAAGCTGTGTCTGAACCAATACCTTCGACCAGCTTCAGCCACCAGGCGCGCAGTTCCCCCTCATTTGAGAAGCCTGCAAGTTCCGGGTCCAGCCATGGCGCATCAAAGGGGTCTGGGCTGTTGCCAGCAAGTTTTGCGATTTCCAGCTCCCGCAAATTGCGTGCTTTGCCCCGCGGGCGCATCCGCATCGGCATCATCACGTTGTCACCAAATGATCCCTGAAACAGCACGGGACGGGATGTAGCATAGCCGATCCGGGCCGCAACGGTTGCCTGATGCAGCCCGGCAAGGCTTTTGCCGGCCACTGTCACAGTGCCCGAAGACGGCAGAATTTCCCGGGTCAACAGTTCCGCCAGAGCCCGCCTGTCTTCCTCGGATGGCGCTGCAATCCCAATCACTTGCCCCGCTGGGAAGGTCGCACTCAAATCTTCCAAGACCAGATTTCCATCTGTGTCCCGCACGCTGACAGTATCAAGGCTTACGTCGCCCTCAAGTCGGCCTAGCTCTTCCGGCTCGCCGCTCAGCAGCTTTTCATCGATCATGCCCTGCGGCGCAAAGCGCTCAAGGATCACCTCCCAGCGCAGGCTCATGTCCTGTGTCTGGTTGTAATAGGTCAGAAGCTCTTTCCAGGGCGATGCCAGATCCTTGTAGGCAGCCAAAGCTGCTACCAGTGCACCCAGTGAGACCTTGCCCTGTAAAACCAGATAGCCGCCAACCGCATAGAAAAAGAACGGGGTCAGCTGAGTAATGAAGTTATTGAGAAACTTCATGAAGAACTTTTTCTGGTAAATCAGAAAGCGAATATCATAAAGCCGTCCCAACCGGGCGGTGATAACCGCCATCCTATACCGCCAGCCGCCATTGATCCTGAGTGTTGAGGCCCCGGCGGCGCTCTCTCCGATTTCCGTGGCCAGCGCGCGCACCTGCTTGATGCGTTTCTTGTTCAGCAGGTTGATCTGACGCTGCAGTATTGGGATCAGCCAGCCTTGCAGCGGAATAAGCGCAATAGCCGCCATTCCAAACCAGAAGTTCTGCAGGAACAGGAAAAACAGAATCGTCAGCATCTGCCCGGCTTGCAGCACCGGCTGGCTTACAGCATCGCCCATAAGTCCGCCCATTGGTTCGGACTCCGAGGTGACCATTGACACCAGTTCACCTTGGCTCACCCGTTCGAAATACGGCTGAGGAAAGCGCAGAACCCTGGCAATCAGCAAGTAGCGGAACCGGCGCAGCATTCGCTCGGCCAGAACACCCTTCATGGTGTTGATCCGCATCTTCAGCAGGCCATGGCACAACACTGAAAGCAGAAACGCACCGCATAGAATCCAAAGAAACGTCAGCTGGTCGAAACTTTGCCCCAGCATAGTGATCGTTGAGCTTTCGGCCCCGATTGCATCATTGATGATCCGTTTGGGCAGCTCAAGTGTCAGGTAAAGCAGTGGAAACAGGCAGGCAGTCACAACCAGCAGCACCAGTTGGTCACGCTTCGAGTACTTCCAGATAAAACGGAAAAGAGAGCGTTCTATGGGAAAGCTCCATAATTGGCGGCTTCGGACAAGGCTTCCTTATGGGTAGCGCGGTTTGACCGGAACAGGCAATGGGCAGAAAACTGCTGCGTCCCGTTGCGGCATCTTGCCGTCGCAACATTTGCCAGGCGCCAAAAAATCCGTAAGGTTCCAGCCAAGTAAGCTTCTAGAGGATAAATAGGTTTGCCGGAATACGTCGGATCCGTTCTGCTGCTGCTCTGCGCTTTACAGGTCAAGCACCTGTTTGCCGACTTTTTCCTGCAGACTCCCAAGATGTTGTCGGGGCGCTGCGCCTATGCGCACTTGGGGCGCGCGCAGCATGCCGGTGTCCATGTGATCGGTTCAGCGGTGGTCTTCCTGCTGTTTGCCGCGCCGCTGGCCTTCATCCTGGTATTGGCAGTGCTGGAATGGGTGGTTCATTTCCATATTGATTTCGGCAAGGCCCGCTTTTCTGAGCGCAAGAAGCTCACTCCACAGCAAGCCATGTTCTGGCAGGCCATGGGGTCCGACCAGGCGCTGCACCAGCTGACGTATATTGCTATTGCTTGGGGCTGGGTCAAATACGCTGCTATGTAAGTGTCGCAGCAGCATGCCATTCCCATGTCCGCGCTGCTGGCCCATTGATCAGGGCACGACTGGCTTGTCGCGTTTGATTGTACGCAACACCACATTGGTCTGGGCGCTGGCAACGGCAGGCAGTCGAAACAGGAAGTTTTCCAAAAACCGATTATAGGCCTCCAGATCCGGCGCCAGTACCCGCAGGTGATAATCGGCCTGACCAGTGGTCGCATAGCATTCCTGCACCAGAGGGCTGGTTTCCACCGCACCGATGAACTCCACCAGCTTCTCCGGGTCATGGCGTGTTAAATGCACATGCACAATGGCCTGGAACCCCAACCCCATAGCCGGCGCATTCACCACGGCCCCGTAATGTTCGATGATACCCGCCTCCTCCAGCCCCCGCACCCGGCGCCAAAGAGCTGACGGGGACATTCCCACTGCCTCTGCCAAATCTGCATTCGAGATACGGGAATCCTCTTGCAGCAACGTCAGGATCCGGCGGTCACGGTCATCTAGTTTCATATTCCGGTCACTTTCCCCGCAATGAAGCGTCACGCCGGTATTTTTAACCGTATTTTACCGATTTTCCAGCAATTCTGGCAATTTTTTTCACCATTTATGGATTACTTTTCCGGAAATAACGCATTCCGCGCAAGGATTCTGCCGCGATGACCAAGCTGAGCCATGATTTCCACAGCTACAAACTGGACGATCGTTACGAGATGACCACAGGGAGGGTGTTCCTCACCGGCACCCAGGCGCTGGCCCGTGTCATGCTGGACCAAGCCCGCCGCGACCGGCATGCTGGCTTGAACACGGCCGGTTTTGTTTCCGGGTACCGCGGCTCACCGCTGGGCGGGGTTGACTTGGAATTCTGGCGCGCCAAGGAGCGTATGCAGGCAAACCGCATAAAGTTCATGCCAGCAGTGAACGAAGACCTTGGTGCCACCGCAGTTCTCGGAGCCCAGCAGGCCGTTCTGGACCCGCATTGCGAGGTCGAGGGCGTGTTCTCCATGTGGTATGGCAAAGGGCCGGGCGTGGACCGTTCCGGCGATGCATTGAAACATGGCAACGCCTACGGCTCCTCTGACAAAGGCGGCGTATTGGTGGTTGCCGGCGATGACCATGGCTGCGTCAGCTCCTCCATGCCGCACCAGTCGGACGTGGCCTTTATGTCCTGGTTCATGCCGGTCCTGAACCCGGCGGATGTTTCAGAGTTTTTGACTTTCGGAGAATACGGCTTTGCGCTCTCCCGCTACTCGGGCACCTGGGTAGGTTTCAAAGCCGTGTCGGAAACTGTCGAAAGCGCACGCTCGGTCGAGTTGCATCCGGATCGCCGGTTTGTTTACCCAGAGCTGCCGGTTTATCCTGGTGGGCTGCATATCCGCCGCGCCGACCTGCCCTCTGCTGAAATTGAGACCCGGATTCACGCCAAGCTGGACGCGGTGCGCGCCTTTGCCGAAGCAAATCCGATCGATAAGCGGATCTATGACATCAAGGAAGCCAGGTTCGGCTTTGTCTCCACCGGCAAGGGACATCTCGACTTGATGGAGGCACTCCGGCTTTTGGGGCTGGACGAGACCGCCTGCCGCCGTCTGGGCATCGACATCTACAAGGTCGGCATGGTCTGGCCACTGGACCGCTCTGACGCGCTGAAGTTCGTGAAGGGCAAGCAGGAGGTGCTGGTTGTCGAAGAAAAGCGCGGCATCATTGAAAGCCAGTTCAAGGAAAACTTCTATGACTGGCCCGGCAGCAAGCCCGAGAAGATGGTCGGCAAATACGACAGCCAGGGCGCGCCGCTGATCCCCTGGACCGGCGAGCTGAGCCCGTTATTGCTGGCGCCCATCGTCGCCGCCCGGCTGGACAAATTCTTTCCAGAGGAGAACCTGCCCGCCAAAGCTGCAGCACTAACGGCTGAACCGCCGAAGTTGCTGGATGTTCCAGGCGCGACCCGAACGCCCTACTTCTGCTCCGGCTGCCCCCATAACACATCGACCAAACTGCCTGAGGGATCCAAGGCGTTTTCCGGCATTGGCTGCCACGTAATGGCCAGCTGGATGGACCGTGAAACTGCGGGGTATGCCCAGATGGGCGGCGAAGGCGTGCCCTGGACTGTGGCCTCGCAATTCAACGGCAACAAACACGTGTTCCAGAACTTGGGCGAAGGCACCTGGTATCACTCTGGCTCCCTGGCGATCCGGCAGGCGGTCGCCGCCGGCACCAATATCACCTACAAAATCCTCTACAATGATGCGGTGGCAATGACTGGCGGCCAGCCAGTAGACGGGCCGGTGTCTGTTCACGGAATAGCCCAGACCTGCCGCGCAGAGGGCGTAGCGCGGATTGCGCTGATCTCCGACGACATCGGCAAATTCGCTTCCGGGGAATTCCCGACAGGAACCACCTTTCATGATCGCAGCGAGCTCGACAGGGTGCAGCGGGAACTCCGCGAAGTGCCTGGTGTCAGCGCGCTGATCTACGAGCAGACCTGCGCCACCGAAAAACGCCGCCGCCGCAAACGGGGGCAAATCGAAGACCCCAAGCGGTTTGCCTTCATCAACGATCTGGTTTGTGAAGGCTGCGGCGACTGCTCGGTTGAATCCAACTGCCTGAGCGTCGAGCCGAAAGAGACGCCATTTGGCCGCAAGCGCAAGATCAACCAGTCCGCCTGCAACAAGGACTTCTCCTGCCTGAACGGCTTTTGCCCCAGCTTTGTGACCGTCGAAGGGGCAACCCGCCGCAAGAAGAAAGCCGCCGGTTTGGATGCGGCCAAGCTGGTTGCCCAGTTACCGACGCCGGAACTTCCTTCCTTGTCAAAGCCGTTTGATCTGCTTGTTACCGGGGTGGGCGGCACAGGCGTTGTGACCATCGGAGCGCTGATCACCATGGCCGCCCATCTGGAAGGCAGGGGATCAAGTGTGCTGGATTTCACCGGGTTCGCACAGAAGTTTGGCACCGTGCTGAGCTACATCCGGCTTTCCAGTGCTCCGGAATCCCTGAATCAAGTACGGATCGGCCAAGCAGCAGCAGATGCGGTGATTGGCTGCGACATCGTCGTAAGCTCCGCGCCCAAAGCGTCGCTTCATTACCGCATGGGTACCAAAGTTGTTCTGAACCGGGCTGAAATGCCCACGGGCGATCTCGTTCTGCGGCGCGATGCCGACCTGATGGCAGGTGTACGAGAACAGGCAATCGCCGAGGCTGTTGGCGCGGCCAACCTGTCCGGCTTCAACGCCAACAAGGCAGCTGAAAAGCTGCTTGGCGATGCGGTTCTGGCCAATGTCATAATGCTAGGGTTTGCTTGGCAAAAGGGGCTGGTTCCCGTCAGCGCAGAAGCCTTGGATCAAGCCATTGAATTGAACGGCGTGGCCATTGACCAAAACCGCCTTGCATTTGCGATCGGCCGCGCCGTGGCCGCGAACCCCAAACGAGTCAACGATTTTTACAAGGAACCCCCGCAAAAAGACGAAACTCTGACAGAGCTGATTGAACGGCGCGCCACCTACCTGACAGGCTATCAAGACACCAAGTATGCAGCACGGTTCCAGGATACTTTGGCACAGTTCCACGCTGCCCTGCCTGCTGAGGCAGCGGATCAACTGACTGCGGCAGCGGCGCGGTCTCTCTTTAAACTAATGGCATACAAGGACGAATTTGAAGTTGCGCGCCTTTTAACAAGTGACAAGTTCCGGCATCAGATCGAAGATGAATTCGAAGGGGACTTAACCGTCAGATATCATCTTGCACCGCCCTTTCTGAACCGCAAAATAGATGCCCGCGGCCGCCCCCTGAAACAATCCTTTGGCCCCTGGCTGCGTCCTGCTTTGAACCTGCTGGTAAAGGCGCGCTGCCTGCGCGGAACGGCTTTCAATATCTTCGGCTATCACGCAGAAGCCCGCCTGCACCGCGATCTTCTTTCCTGGTACCAAGCGACGCTTCAGGACGTCGCCCAGAGCTATACGTCAGGCAAGCACGACACCTGCCTGGACATCCTGCAGGCTCCTATGGACATCCGCGGTTATGGACCCGTTCGCCAAGAGGCCGCAAGAAAGGTGCAAACTTCCGTCGATGAGGCTTTTCGCAACTTCTAACCAAAGTCATTCCAGAAATCACATGGGACTCAAATATCCCAGTGCTGGCGCGTGAACTCGGTAAAAGCCTCCATTTCCTCTGCCAGCGGTTCCCGGCCGGTGAACACTTTGAGATATTCAGGTGTTACCTCCAGCCTGTGCGCATGGCTTTCGTTTGGGTCCGCCATGTCATAGCCCAGCTGCATGTAGTACAGCACCTTGGCCCGGGTCATAGCCTCGCGCTCCAGGTAACCATAGCGGGCAAACATCGCTGTCAGCGCGTCTACCCGTCGCTGGTCAGACCGGTCCAGCAGGCTGCGCACTTTGCCGGAGCGGCGGGACCAATCCCGGACTGCGAAATCCAGGGCCGTGTTGAAGAGATTAGGATTGGCAATGCACTCAAACACATTCAAGACCGCACCGGTGATAGCCTTGGCAGGAGCCTCAGCCTGCCGCACCATGCCCGCGGTATTGGTTTGTTCCCAAGTTTTCAGCAACGCATCCAGCAGGTCCTGACGTGACTTAAAGTACCAGTAGAAAGAAGACCGCGAAACCTGCATCCGTTCCGCCAACGCCAGGACCTTGACCTGCTCTACCCCATCCGAGATCAACACATCCATGGCTACATTCAGCCAATCGTTGCGGGTGACTTTAATATTGCCGACCAGCGGCTCGGCTTCCGGGTCATCCCGGTGCAAGACAGGTTTTTGCGCCATGAACAGCCTTTCAGATCCTTCGAATTTCCGCCACCTTATGCCAGGCCGCATTCCCGCGCCAACACGGCAGCCTGCGCAGCCCGGAAATACAGCCAGCCCTGAGTTGTCGAGGCGACACCCTGTATATCTGCTCTGCTGCAGGTACGTGCCTTTGGCTGAAGCCTACCCCCCACATTTTTTTGTGATCCGGCGATGGGCTGCCGCTCCCCGGCCCTTCAACTGGTAATGAATGTTGGGGGCAAAGCCATCTTCGGGCAGCAAGACGTTCATTTTCATTGCTGATTTTCCGGTACTAAGGCGGCAATTGGCCAAATGGGGTTTGACTAATCCTTCCCCGGCTTGCGAAGGTACTGAAAAAATCAAGGGAAACCGCGATCTCATGAGCGTCGTGAACGAGCCAGGCGGACAAACCTGAATGCGCCCACTGCTGTCCGTCGAAAACCTCAGCATCGGGTTTGGCAAAGGTGACTCCGTTGTCAAAGACGTGAACTTTGCTGTTCAGCCCGGAGAGACGCTTGCCCTGGTTGGCGAGAGCGGCTCAGGCAAGACGATTTCTTGCCGCGCCGTTCTCCGCATACTTCCAAAAGTTGCGCAGCTGAGGTCAGGACGGATTCTGCTGGATACCCGTGGAAAAGCACTGGATCTTGCATCGCTGGATGAATCCCTGATGCGCGGCGTGCGTGGCAACACCATCTCGATGATCTTTCAAGAACCGATGCGTTCGCTGTCACCGCTGCACCGGATCGGCAATCAGGTTTCCGAAGTGCTGTGGCTGCATGGGCGCAAATCTGAACGCGAGGCGCGAGAGATCGTTCTGGAGTGTTTTGAACGGGTCGGATTTCCGGAACCGGAGCGCACCTACCGTTCTTATCCTTTTGAATTGTCAGGCGGCATGCGCCAGCGGGCGATGATTGCCATGGCAATGGTTGCCAAGCCGGATCTGTTGATTGCGGACGAGCCGACCACAGCTCTGGACGTGACCACTCAGGCGCAAGTGCTGGGGCTGATGAAAGATCTGCAGCGTGAAACCGGCATGGCGATGATTTTGGTGACCCATGATCTGGGCGTGGTTGCGAACATGGCCGAACAGGTTGTAGTGATGCACAAAGGCCGTGTTATGGAAGCAGGGCCCGCCGAACCCATATTGCGCACGCCTGCCCACCCTTACACAAAAGCATTGTTCGATGCCGCCCCGGAAATCCCGGAGGCCAAAGTCGTCGCAATCCCCCCTGCACGCGACGATCTGATCATGGAGATGAAATCTGTCTCCAAGACCTATACGCTGCGAGCTGGCAAAGGCTGGCAGGCTCCCACATTGATCCACGCCTGCCGTGAGATTGATCTGCGGGTAACACGCGGCAAAACACTGGCGATTGTCGGGGAGAGCGGATCGGGAAAAACCACTGCCGCCCGCATCGCCTTGGGAGCCGAAGCGCCCGATCCCGGCGGTGAAGTGCTGTTCCGGCCCCTCCCCGGCCAGCCCCCGGTTACGGTCCATGACATGGACCAAGGTACCAGGACTGCGTTCCAGAGACAGGCGCAAATGGTGTTTCAGGACCCGTATTCGTCCCTGTCGCCCAGAATGCGCATTCAGGACACTCTGATGGAGCCTCTGGACATCCACCGCATCGGAACCCGCGCTGAGCGCCGCGAAAAGGCTGCTGAAATGCTGCGTCTTGTCGGCCTGTCGCCCGACATGCTGAAACGCTATCCGCACGCCTTCTCGGGGGGGCAGCGTCAGCGGCTGTCGATTGCGCGGGCCCTGATGCTTGATCCTGCGCTGATTGTCTGCGACGAGCCGACGTCTGCGCTCGATGTGTCAGTTCAGGAACAGATTTTGCGGCTGCTGGAAGAAATCCGCGACAAAAACAATCTTTCGTACCTGTTCATCAGCCATGACCTTGCCGTAGTGGCGCGTATCGCCGACGAGGTTGCGGTAATGCGGCGCGGCCTGATCGTGGAACAGGCCCCGCCGGAGACGTTGTTTTACAACCCCCAGCACCCTTACACAAAGGCGCTGATCGCGGCGCAGCCGGAACCGGACATCGACAGGCCGATTGACTTGAAACTGGTGGCCCAAGGGGCAGGCACACCTGAGCATTGGCCCGAAGCGTTTCGGTTCAGTGGCGCCGATGCTCCGCCGCTCGTCGGACTAAGACACTTAGAACCTGGCCATAAGGTGCGCTGCCATGTTTGATGCACTGAAACCATTTCTGTCCGCTGCTTTCTGCCTATGCGCTGTTCCTGCTATCGCAGACATAAAACTGCAGGAGAGCGGTTTCTGGAAATCAGAGGTCAAGGCAGGATACCTGCCGCCCGTAGCCAAGCGTCTCCCAAAGGTGCCACTGGTGGTAGACTTGGCCGCCAAGGGCCGGGAGTTCGGCACTGAGGGCGGAACGCTCAATACCATGGTGACGCGCTCCAAAGATATTCGGCAAATGGTGGTTTACGGCTACGCCCGGCTGACAGGTTACGACGAGAATTACCAGCTGCAACCAGACATCCTTCTGGGATACGAAAACGAGGGAAATCGCAGATTCACATTGAAACTGCGGCCCGGGCACCACTGGTCCAGCGGTGATGCTTTTACATCTGACGATTTCCGGTACTGGTGGGAAGATGTTGCCAACAACGAATTGCTGAGCCCCGCCGGCCCGCCGGATTTTCTGCGGGTGATGGGAACCTTGCCACGGGTTAGCTTTCCGGATGAAACCACGGTGATATATGAATGGGATAACCCGAACCCCAGTTTCCTGCACACTCTGGCTCAGGCCCGTCCGCCTTTCATCTACCGCCCTGCCAAGTATCTAAAGAAGTTCCACGCAGACTATGCTGACCCAGAAGTTCTGGAAGAGGAAGTCGACTACGCCCGTGTCAAAAGCTGGGCTGCGCTGCACAATAAATACGACAATATGTACAAGTTCGACAATCACGAGCTTCCGACACTGCAGCCATGGATCAATGCCTCGCCAGGCAAGAAGATCCGGCACCAGTTTGTACGTAACCCCTATTACCACCGCATCGACAGCCGCGGCGTGCAATTGCCTTATATCGACACGGTTGAGATGGAAATCGTGACCCCCGGTCTGGTGGCAGCCAAATCAAACGCTGGAGAAGCGGATTTGCAGGCCCGCGGACTGGATTTCCGCGATATTCCGATCCTGCGCAAAGGCGAAAAGGATAACTCGGGCTACAAGACTTTCCTTTGGGGCAATGGCGCGGCATCGCAGATCGCCATCTACCCGAACCTCAATACCCAAGATCCGATCTGGCGGGAGATCCTGCGCGATGTACGGGTGCGGCGCGCCTTGTCATTGTCCATCAATCGACGCGCCATTAACCGGGCGCTGTATTTCAATCTCGCGAAACCCGGCGCCATGACCGTTCTGGAACAGAGCGAGCTGTTTGACCCCGCCCTGCGCGAAGCCTGGGCGCAGTTTGACCCGGAACAGGCAAACCGCCTGCTGGATGCAGCCGGGCTGACAAAAAAGGATGGCTATGGCATCCGCTATCTGCCGGACGGTCGCCTGATGGAACTGATTGTGGAAACCGCCGGCGAACGCCAGGAAGTGGAAAACGCTCTCCAGATCATTACTGATGACTGGCGCGATGTCGGAGTAAAGCTGATCATGCGCCCGCTGGACCGGGACATCCTGAGAAACCGGGTCTTCTCCGGCAACTCCATGGCCTCTGCGTGGTTCGGCTGGGACAACGGTTTGCCACAGTCCTATACATCCCCGGTATATCTGGCCCCAACAGATCAGGTCTTTTTGTCTTGGCCGAAATGGGGCCAGTACTATCAGACCGGCGGCGCAGCGGGCGAGCCGCCTGACATGGAGCCAGCCCAGCAATTGCTCTCCTTATTGGAAAACTGGGATATGGCCACCTCGGAAGATGAACGCCTCTCCGCCTGGCGGTCAATGCTGCAGATCCACGCCGATCAGGTCTATGCCATTGGTGTGATTGCCGCCGCACCGCAGCCCGTAGTCGTCAGCAACCGGCTGCGCAATGTTCCAGAGCAAGCAATCTGGGCCTGGGATCCGGGTGCACATTTTGGTGTCTACCGGCCGGATGAGTTCTTTTTTGAGGATGGCCTGGATTAATGGAAATTCTGCGATACGCCATCTACCGCTTTGGCACCATGCTGATGACCCTGCTGGTGGTATCGGTTCTGGTGTTTGTCATTATCAACCTGCCCCCTGGCGACTACCTGTCGAACCAGATCGCCGAACTGCAGGCGACCGGCCAGTCTGCCGGTGTTGCCAAGGCCGAATTCCTGCGCAAGGAATATGCGCTGGATAAACCCCTGTGGCAGCAATACATGATCTGGATGGGGTTCATGCCCGGCCCGCATGGGTTTTCCGGTATGATCCAGGGCAACTTTGGCTGGTCCTTCGAATTTGACAGCCCGGTTGCCGACATTGTTGGCGACAGTTTGTGGCTGACTGTTCTGGTCAATCTGGCAGCCGTCGTCTTTGTCTATGCCGTCGCCCTGCCCCTGGGCGTGCTGGCCGCTGCCCGCGCCCGCTCTTGGGTCGACTACACAACTGCTTTTGTCGGATACCTAGGCCTTGCCACCCCGAACTTTCTGCTGGCGCTGATCATGTTCTACTACGGCCACCGCTGGCTTGATCTGCCAATCGGCGGGCTGATGGCACCAGAATACGAGGGGATGCCGATGAACTGGGACAAGGTGAAATCCATTCTTGTACATCTGATCGTGCCTACCTTCGTGATCGGAACTGCTGGCGCCTCGGCGATGATGCAGCGGCTGCGCGCCAATATGCTGGATGAATTGGGCAAACCCTATGTGGAGACCGCAATAGCCAAAGGTATGGCGCCCTCTCGGATGCTGGCCAAATACCCGCTGCGAGTGGCCTTTAATCCGTTTGTGGCGGACATCGGCAATCTGCTTCCTTCTATGATCTCCGGCTCCGTCCTCGTGTCAGTGGTTTTGGGGTTGCAAACCATCGGCCCAACCCTGCTGACGGCGCTCAAAACCCAGGACATGTTCCTGTCCGGTTTTGTGCTGATGTTCGTTGCCCTGCTCACGCTGATCGGCACCATGATCTCAGATGTCCTGCTTGTACTGCTTGACCCCAGAATCCGCTACGAAGGGCGCAACGCATGACCCACCTGCCCGACGGACGCTATGTCGATGACCAGCCTTTCGATCCTCAGGCTTCCCTGCTGGAGTTGGAGCGCAAGGACCTTGACGCCCCTAATTGGCTGCTGGTCTGGCGCAAATTCAAGACGCACAAGCTGGGCCTGATCTCTGGCATCTTTCTCTTTATTGCTTACTTCCTGATCCCTTTCGCCGGCTTCATAGCCCCATACGGCCCGAACCAGCGGTTTTCAGAACACCTCTACTCACCGCCGCAATCAATCAAGTTGTTCCATGAGGGTGAGTTTGTCGGCCCATTTGTCTATCCGATGACGTCAGAGGCAAATCTGGAAACCTTCCAATGGGAATTCAGCCCGGACACTTCGCGTCCTCTCAAGCTCACATTCTTCTGTGAAGGCAGCACCTATTACCTGGCCGGATTCATAGAAAGCAACCGGCACCTGTTCTGCGCCAGCGAGGAAGCGACGATCTTTATCATGGGCTCCGACCGGCTGGGCCGCGATATCTTCAGCCGGGTGTCCTATGGCGCACAGCTGTCACTGACAGTTGGGTTGATCGGGATCACGGTCTCTTTCGTGCTGGGCATTTTCTTCGGCAGTGTTGCCGGTTACTTTGGCGGCCGGATCGATTGGACCGTGAACCGGGTGATCGAAATCCTGCGCTCACTTCCTGAGCTGCCTTTATGGCTTGCACTGTCTGCCGCGGTGCCGTCGAACTGGTCTCCGGTTGCGGTGTTTTTCATCATCTCTATCATTCTCGGCATCCTTGACTGGCCCGGCCTTGCCCGTTCTGTCCGCGCCAAGTTTCTATCCTTACGGGAAGAAGAATATGTCCGTGCTGCAGAAATGATGGGCGCATCCTCCGGCCGCGTGATCCGCAAGCATCTGCTGCCGAACTTCATGTCGCATCTTATCGCGTCAGCGACGCTGTCCATTCCAGCCATGATCCTGGGTGAAACCGCTCTCTCATTCCTCGGCCTTGGCTTGCGAGCACCGGCAGTAAGCTGGGGCGTGATGCTGAATGACGCACAGAATCTGACGTCCGTTGAGATCTACCCCTGGCTGGCCATTCCCATGCTGCCAATTGTTGTTGTTGTGCTTGCCTTCAATTTCCTCGGCGACGGGCTGCGTGACAGTCTCGACCCCTATCAGCAGTGAGCTTGCTCAATGCCTTGCCTTCGACGGAGCAGTTTTGCCTAACAGGCAGCGGCAAATGGTCAAGCGCCTTTGCGGTCACTGATCTGGCCAACGCTTCTATTGCCGCTGTAGGGCTCGAGTTGGCAAAGCTGATCGCGTCGTTGAACCTGACGCCCGCCGTCCCCCAGGTGACTGTGGACCAGCGCCTTGCGTCCCTGTGGTTCGATTGCAGTTTCCGCCCTGACGGCTGGCAGCTGCCTAACCTGTGGGACACAATCGCAGGGGTCTACGAAACCCAAGACGGCTGGATCCGTCTGCACACCAACCTGCCGCATCACCGCCAGGCGGCCCTGCATGTTTTGGACTGCGATGCCACGTGGGACTCCGTGGCTGCTGCGGTACAGCATTGGCAGGCTGACGAGCTTGAATACGAAACCGTAAATGCGGGCGGTGTTGCTGCTGCCATGCGCAGCCGCGAAGACTGGCGCGCGCACCCGCAAGGCCGCGCCGTTGCGGCAGAGCCATTGATTGACTGGGTTTCTCCCGGCTTCATCCAGCTGCGTGAGCGGACGCAAGCCACGGCAGAACGCCCTCTGGCGGGTCTGCGTGTTCTGGATCTTACCAGGGTTCTCGCCGGGCCTGTCTCAACAAGAACCCTGGCGGGCTTTGGCGCGGATGTACTGCGGATCGACCCTCCTGGCTGGGACGAGCCGGGGGTAATCACCGAAGTGTCACTGGGCAAGCGCATGGCTTCACTCGACCTGTCCATGGGCGAAGACCGCTTGGTCTTTGAAGCTTTGCTCTCCAAGGCCGATGTCTTTGTGCACGGATATCGGCCGGGCGCTCTGGATGGGCTGGGGTATGATACAACCAACAGGCGTCGGCTTGCACCGAACGCAGTGGAGGTGACTTTGGACGCCTATGGCTGGACAGGCCCCTGGGCCGCACGGCGCGGGTTTGACAGCCTCGTACAGATGAGCGCAGGCATAGCGGATGCAGGTCGCGACTGGGCTGGTTCCCGAACGCCTCACCCGCTGCCGGTACAGGCTTTGGACCATGCCACCGGATACCTCATGGCTGCGGCGGTGCTTTCAGCACTCAATGCAGCGGCACAAGGCGCGCCAGTGCCGTTGGCCCGCCTGTCGCTGGCACGCACTGCAGAACTGCTTGCCGGGATGGACACGTCCACTCAAGGGCCAGACATTGCTGATCCGGCCGCCGCAGACTACGCACCGCATACAGAAAAAAGCAGCTGGGGACCTGGCCGCCGACTGGTTGCCCCGCTCCACCTCAGCGCCACAACACTGCATTGGGAGCAGCCGGCCACCCGCTGCGGCAGTTCCCCGGCTGCCTGGCAAACCGCCCGGCAATAAGCGAACCCGACTGTCCCTCGACCGTTTGGAGGAGAAGACCAGAGCTGGAAGAGGTCAGGCAGCACCTCACCGAAGCCTTTCTGGCCTCATGGCTGCTTGATCATCCCGGTCTTCAGCGCGGCATCACCGCTCCCTTCAATCCGGCTTCGGCAATAGCCAAGTAAAGAACAACCGCCGCCCAGCCAGTTCAGCGGTCGTCGCCATGCGGTCCGCCCAGGTCCTCCAGCATATCTTCGTCAATGGCTGCTTGTGCAGCGCCCAAAGCCGCCTCTTTTTGCTTGGGGGTCGCGTCTTCCGCATGGTCAG
>MDLF01000095.1 GCA_001730095.1 Rhodobacteraceae bacterium (ex Bugula neritina AB1) | reverse complement strand
CCGGATGGCGTGCGCGATGAAATGCTGATCGCGCAATGGAATGACATCGACATGGTTCGGTCATTGCTGGATGAGCATGGCCAGGATATCGCAGCTGTGATCTGCGAGCCGTTGCAGCGGATCATACCGGCACACAAAGGGTTTCTGGCAGAGCTGCGCGCGGAATGCAGCAAGGCCGGTGTTCTGTTGATCTTTGATGAGATCGTCACAGGCTTTCGGCTTGATTATGGCGGGGCGCAGGAACGGTATGGCGTTGTGCCGGATATCGTGACTCTTGGAAAAATCATCGGCGGAGGCTTTGCGCTCGCCGCGATTGGGGCCAGCCGTGATCTGATGACACATTTCGACAAAGCGGTTGTCGGAGGCGATAAATGGCTGATGCAGCTTGGCACCTTGTCAGGCAATCCTGTGGCGGCTGTTGCCGGGCTCAAAACCATGGAGATTCTGCGTCGACCCGGACAATATGATCTGCTGCGCGCCCATGGAGCACGTTTCATGAAGATGCAACGCGATGCTCTGAACAGTCAGGGAATTATACACCAGATCGTCGGGGATGAGACGTTGTTTGATGTCCTGTTCACCGAAACTGCCGTGACGAACTATCGCGAAGGTCAGCGGGCGGACAGTGCCCGGAATGCACGCTACAATGACAGTCTGCGTGCCAATGGCATTTTCAAATCGCCGGGTAAGCTTTACCCCTCTTTGGCGTTGAGCGAGGAGGATTTTGAAGTGGCCGAGAGCGCATTTATAGTTGCAGCGCGAGAATTGTTATAAACCCAAAGTAAAAGTATCGAGCGTCTGCCGCGAATTGTTTCTATTTTGTCGTGTAGCTGACGTGCAATCACCCGAAAGAGTTGCATCAAAATTGGGACATTCCTAACCTTTCTTCAGAGCATCCCACGACATCATCCACTCAAAATGATGGTAACCCATTGAAATTGGGACAGATGCCGAAACTGAAAGGCGACCTTGGGCGCGCCTTTCAACAGGAAAGGGAGAAAGATGCGAGTAAACTGTCTAAAAAAACTGTCAACGACCCTCGGAGCTGCTGTTATAGCACTCACAGGGTTTTCGGGGACTGCCGTACAGGCGCAATTCTGTATGACTCAGGTTATGGTATTCGGCGGAAATTTCTGCCCGCGTGGCTGGACAAACACCGATGGGCAATTGCTTCCGATCAATTCAAACCAAGCGCTGTTTTCGTTGATCGGTTGCACCTATGGCGGTGATTGCCGGTCGACGTTTGCCCTGCCTGATCTGCGCGGTCGGGTTGCTGTTCATGTCGGGACAAACCCCGGTATCAATAATGTTGGATCCCAGGGCGCTAAGGGCGGTACCAACTATTTCACCATGACCAGGTCGACAATGCCGTCGCACAAGCATACATTTGTGGCGTCGAGTGTAGCTTCAAATACGGCCAACCCATCCAGCAACATTCTGGGTCGGGGGAACTTCTATCATGTTGATGATGCAGCAAATACTGTCTCGATGGATCCCCGAATGATCGAGAATACAGGCGGCAGTCTCGAAGTGAACAAGAACAGTCCCTATCAGGTGATCCGGTATTGTATCGCCACCCAGGGTACATTCTGTTCGCGCAATTGATCACAGCAACGACATTCAGAGAAAGGGACAAGATATGTTCAAACTCGTAAAAAAACTTGCGCCCGTTGGTGCAGTGCTCGCTGCTGCAGCCGGGTTTTCGATGCCGGCAACGATTGCATCGGCCCAAGTCGGGTGGACCTGTATGGGCCAAGTTATCGTCTTTGGCGGCACCTACTGCCCACGCGGTTCAATTGAGGCGAATGGTGCGCTCCTGGCTACTTCGGAGCATTCAGCGCTGTTCTCCCTCTATGGTACTATGTATGGCGGTGATGGGCGAACAACGTTCGGAATCCCGGATTTGCGTGGCCGGATGGTGACCCATGTCGGGAATGGTCCAGGCTTGCAAAACCTGGGACCGCAGGGCGCAAAAGGCGGATCCCAGAGCTTCACACTTACGACCCAGAATCTCGCAAGTCATCAGCATACGGCGTATGCGGTCAACATTGCTACTGACGCCAGCAATCCGTCCAACAATCTGACAGGTCGGACAAACATCTATCATGTGGATGATGGATCAAACCTTGTGAACATGGCCACCGACCTGATCAGCCAAACCGGGGCTGGGCAAGCTTACAACAAAACCTCGCCTTATCAGGCAATTCGCTACTGCGTAGCAACCCAGGGCACTTATTGTTCGCGTAACTGATGAACTCAGACCAGACAGAAAGGAACTTCGATGTTTGAATCTACCAAAAAACTGGCGCTGGGTACTATGACTGCCCTGTCGCTAACTATCTCCGCTATGACCAGTCAACAAGCTCAGGCGCAAACAGAACCCTGCCTGGGACAAGTTGCAATCTTTGCGGCCACCTTCTGCCCGCGAGGATGGATCAATGCTGATGGCCAGCTTTTGTCTATTGTACAGTACTCGGCGCTATTTTCAATTTGGGGCACACAATATGGCGGAGACGGTCGCACAACATTTGGCGTGCCGAACCTGAAATCGCGCTCCGTTGTAAGCTATGGAAGAGGGACCGGCCTGAACTCTGTCGGGAGAGAAGGTACAACCGGTGGCTCGGATACCATCCAACTGACCACCACGCACCTGCCGCAGCACCGCCATAACGTTCGGGCAACTAACAGTGCCGCGGATGGTTCAAATCCTAGCAACAATACATTTGCACGGAACCCGGACACCTATCACCTGGATGAAGCCAGCAACCGAGTCAATCTCGACTCCAGATCGATTGGCAACACAGGTGGCAATCAAAGCATTACGAAGCGAATGCCGTATCAGGTCCTGCGCTATTGTGCTGCTCAGCAAGGGATCTTTTGCTCGCGGAGCTGATCCATTCAAAACCAGTCAAAGAAGCCCCCGGCCCCGTGTCGGGGGTTTTGCGTTGACACGACCGTTTGTGGGGCACACAAGTCAACTATGTGTGGAATAGCAGGTATTTACGGCCAGGGTCGGCTGAGCGCGGAGCAGATCAAGTCTGCCCTGAAATCCATGACCGACCGGATGATTTTGCGGGGTCCGGATGGCGACGGCCATTGGCAGGCGGATCAGATCGGCTTTGGACATCGCCGTTTGGCAGTGATCGACCTGTCAGAGGCAGGCGATCAGCCGATGCATTCGCATGATGGCCGCTGGTCAATGGTCTACAACGGAGAGCTCTACAACACCGAAGCGCTGCGCAGTCAGATCGATCAGCAGCGCGGTCCGTTGGCGTGGCGGGGACATGCCGACAGTGAGGTGATGCTCGAAGCCATCGCCCTTTTCGGTCCTGAAGAGGCCCTAAGACGTGCTGACGGCATGTTTGCGCTGGCAGCGTTTGATCACAAGGAGCAAAGCCTGACCCTGGCCCGCGATGCCTTTGGTGAAAAACCCCTGTATTATGGTCTCGTCAATGGCGCGCTGGGCTTTGCCTCGCAACCCGGTGCGTTTCGGGATCTGCCTGGCTTTGATGCCAGCTTTGATCAAACTGCGCTGACGCAGTATTTCAAACTCAGCTACATCCCGGCACCCCGCTCGATCTATCGCGGGGTCCACAAGTTACCGCCTGCGCATTTCATGACGCTGGCTCTAGAAGATCTCGACAAGGGTCTGCCGGATCCACAACCGTTTTGGTCGCCACGCCGTGCTGCCCTTGCTGCGCGCGGGCGGTTTGAAGGCAGCTACGAGGACGCGTTGGCCCAGCTCGAAACCCTGATGCAGCAGTCCGTCGCATCGCGCATGGTATCCGATGTCCCGCTTGGATGTCTGCTGTCTGGCGGCATCGACAGTTCCGCCGTCGCGGCGTTGATGGCGCGCACGTCGGGACGGCCACGCAGTTTCTGCATCGGTATGGCGCAGGACGGCTTTAACGAAGCGGATCACGCCCGCGACGTTGCCGCCCATCTGGGATGCGATCACACTGAGCTGATGCTGACCCCAGGCGACCTGACAGAAGTGGTTCCGCGCCTGCCGAAAATCTATGATGAGCCTTTTTCGGACAGTTCGCAAATTCCGACGTTTCTTGTGTCCCAACTTGCCCGCCAATCGGTCACCGTCGCGTTGAGCGGTGATGGCGGGGACGAGGTTCTGGGCGGCTACAACCGTTACATTTTCGGGCCACAGGTCTGGGCGCGCACCGGTCGCTTGCCCTGCTTTGCACGCGCGCCCATCGCTGCGATTTTGCGCAATCTCCCGGTCAATGCCGTGGCGACACTGGCTGGAATACGCGGCGCCGATTTGCGATCCGGACGGGGCGCGGAAAAACTGCAAAAGCTGGCTGACCTTATTCCAGCGACGTCAGAAGCCGCACTCTATGATCGATTGATTACCACCGCACATAACAGCAACACCCTGCTTTTAAACCCAAGCTTAGAAGATTGTTTTGACACAGAATTGTTCAACG
>MDLF01000094.1 GCA_001730095.1 Rhodobacteraceae bacterium (ex Bugula neritina AB1) | reverse complement strand
GCAGCGTCAGCCCGTGCGCCACGAAGTAGACGCTCATCGCGAACCAGAGCGCATGATTGCCCCAGATCGGCAGCAGCAAAAACGCCACCGCAAAATAGAGAGCCGTGGATACCGCCATCATGTTGCGCATGTCCCGTGTCCGGGTGGCGCCAATAAACACGCCGTCCAGCAGAAACGGCAACGCGCCCAGCAACGGAGACACGATCAGCCAGCCGATGTAGATGCGAGCCTCGGCGCGGACCTCGGGCGCGGTGGTCATGATGTCGATAATCATGGGACCCGCGAGCATGAACACGATGCTGAGCAGGATCGAGCATGCCCCGATCCAAAGCCCGCACAACCAAACGGCCCTGCGCAACCGGTTACGCCGGCGTGCGCCCATGGCCTGACCCACCAGTGACTCTGCCGCAAAGGCAAAGCCGTCAAGCGTATGGGCAAAGATGTACAGGAACTGCAACAGCACCTGATTGGCCGCGAGTGTAACATCCCCAAGCCCAGCCCCCAGAAACGTGAGCGACGAAAACCCGGCAAGCAACAGGGCTGAGCGGATCATGATATCCGAGTTGACCGCGGCCATGTGACGCAGACGAGCCGGGTCAAGGATCTGGGTCCAGTTGCGCCACAGATCCCCGCGAAACTGTGCGCGCAGGATCCAGAACCCAAGCCCCAGCCCGCTCCATTCCGCAATGACCGTGGCGAGTGCCACACCCTCGACCCCCCAGCCAAGGCCGAGCACAAAGACCAGATCGAGCAGAATGTTCAGACCGTTCATCCAGAGTTGCAACACCAGCACCGCCCGGGTGCGTTCTTGTGCGATCAGCCAGCCGGTGATGCCATAAAGCGCAATCGCTGCAGGTGCTGACCAGATCCGGATCCCAAGGTAGCTGTGCGCCAGCGCTTCGACCTCGGGGCTGGCCGGAGAGATGCGAAAGGCGAGCAGAAACAGCGGCCATTGGACGATTATCAGCACAACGCCAATACCTGCACCGGCAATAAGCGCGCGCATCAGGATCGCGATGTCCTCTGCGGTTTCGCCGCGCCCAAGCGCCTGCGCGGCCAGCCCGGCTGTGCCCATCCGAAGAAAGCCGAACAACCAATAGCATACCGTGATGATGACCGCCCCGACACCGACCGCGCCAATCGGGGCCGCCGCACCCAACTGGCCGACAACGCCGGTGTCCACCAAACCAAGGATCGGCACCGTGGCATTGGCCAACGCCACAGGCAAAGCGATCTTCAGAACCCGGCTATGGGTGATGGGCGTGCTGTCAGCCATCCTGTGGCGGCATCAGAAAATGCCCGCTGGCCTGCGCGAACAGGCGGTCGCGATTGTCCTGCCATGCCTCGATGTGCACCGAGGCATAGCGCCGCCCCGCGCGGTTCAACTTGACACGCGCATAGGAATCCCGCGCCAGACCAGAGCGCAGGTAGTCCACCGTCAGATCAATCGTCTTTGGCAAGGCAAAGCCTTTGGGCGTGGCAATCTCTTCCGCAGTCAGGTGCCCGTTTTCCATCTGGTCCCAGGCGCGGTCCCAGGACAGTTGCATGATCGCCGCTGCCTCCAGAAAAGAAGCGGTCGCACCCCCGTGCAGGGCGCGCAGAACCGGGTTGCCGATCAGCTTTTCGTCAAAGGCCATGATCGCTGTCAGCTCATCGCCGCGGCGTTCAAAGCGGATGCCCATGAACTGCAAATAAGGGGTGCGCGCAGCCAGCGCGGCCAGAACACCGTCGCGGCGTTCCTTGATCTGTTGCAGGGGTTCTTGCTTGCTCATGACGTGCTGTCCGATGCGCTGGTCTTGGAAAAGGTAAAGGCGCCCGTGCCGGTGGCCACCAGCCGGTTGCGGTCATCGGTCCAGGCCTGAGCCCGCAGAAACGCGACCGACCGTGTGGTGTGATAGACCTCGGCCCGCGCGTGGATGGTTTTGCCCGGTTCCGCTGGCCGCATATAGTCGATCCGCAGATCAATCGTCGCGGTTGGCACGTCGCTGTCGGGTTGCAGGAACACAGCGATTCCGCAGACGGTGTCGAGCAAGGCAGATACAGCGCCGCCATGCACGATGCCGGTGTCGGGATCGCCCACGATGGCCGGATCATAAGGCATGCTGATCTCGGCTGCGGTGCCGTCGATGGATACAAGCTCCATCCCCAATGCCGACGAGAACGGCAGCACTTTCATAAATTGTGTCGCCATTTTTGCGCGATCAGTGGCCATCAGAAGTCCTCAGGTCTTGGATAACGCTTGATATTTCGCTTGCATTTGGGGGCGCAAGGCCTATTTCTGTGAATGAGAATAATTCGCAATAACAATTTGGCCCCGGTGCTATGACGATGTCGACTGAAATCAACGGCCCCCAAGTGCAGATGCCGCGTTCCATGTTTGGGCTGCCGGGCAGCATGGCCGGGTTTCGCACCAATCGACTGCTGCTGTCGCTCGCGCTGCTGGCGCTGGCGGTGTGGCCGGGTGCCGTGGGTGAGGTAACGCGCGCCGCGCTCGAGGATGCCTATCTGGCAGTTGCCGTGTTCGTTGCGGCGACCTTGCTGATGTTTTATGGGGCAGAGAAGGCGCTGAATTTTGATATCGGTGCCGTTTTTCGTCGTACCAGGCTGAGCCAGGTGCCGCTTGCCGCTGTGTTGGGGGCGTTGCCCGGCTGTGGTGGAGCGGTGGTTGTGGTGGCGGCTTATGCCTCTGGCAATGTCACGATGGGCGCGGTCGTTGCGACGCTGACCGCGACCATGGGCGACGCAGCGTTTCTGTTGATCGCAAAGCGTCCGGATGCGGCACTTGTATTGTTGCCCGTAGCCTTTGGCGCGGGCATCATCGCGGGCTATATCGTCGATCTGTTCGAAAAGCGCCGGTTTTCCGAGGCAGGCGGGATCAGTGACGCGCCGCATATTGGTCGCACCCGCTGGCAGGATGTGCTGTATCTTGCGCTTGCAGCGCCAGGGCTGGTGTTTGGCGTGCTTGGCCTTGCTCAGGTGGAGCTTTCCGGTGTCTGGGCCGATGTGGCTTTGTGGCTGGCTATGCTCGGGGTTGGGTTGTCGATGCTGATCTGGGCACGCTCGCCGGTAAAATCCATGACAAACGCCAAGGATTCTGCGGCGACCCGTGTGACCGAAGAGACCAGCTTTATTCTGGCCTGGGTGATCCTTGCCTTCCTGCTGTTCGAATACCTTTATAATTTCGCGGGGCTTGATCTCGAAGCGATGTTCCA
>MDLF01000093.1 GCA_001730095.1 Rhodobacteraceae bacterium (ex Bugula neritina AB1) | reverse complement strand
TGTTGCAAACCCACCCTGGCACATCGATGCCGTCGGGGGGCGGTCATATCATCAACGCCCATCCAGGCTCTCGATCTGACTGTCGAGCTGGGCAAGCGTTGCAGTCAGGACCGTCAGAGAGGCCCGCGCCGTGGCGGGCAGGCCCGAGGCCTCGTCTGCGACAAGGGCGACCAGGCGCCGGGCATTCGCCGCACCCTGTGGCACGACCCAGCCGTACTCGGTGAGGTGTCCGCGGAGTGCGTTGATGGCCTGGGTGCGCTGCCGGATGAGCAATGCCCGGACGCAGAAGACGCTGGCCGCCCTTGCGTTTCCTCGCTCTTCACCGGCACGAAGCGCATATTCGGTCTCTGCGCCGCCTCGCAGACAGCCTCAGTGTCCGTCGTGTCATTTTTTTGCCGCTTGATGAAGGGCTTCACATAGGCGGGCGGGATGAGTTTGATGTCGTGACCGAGCTTGGCCAGCGCCCGCCCCCAGTAATGCGCGCCCCCGCAGGCCTCCATCGCCACCAGGCAGGGCGGCAACTTAGCGAAGAATTCAAGCACTTGGGCCCCTCTGAGCGTCTTGCGTAAAACAGCACTGCCATTGCTGTCAGCACCATGGACCTGGAACACATTCTTCGCCAGATCCAGCCCGACTGTGATAATCTCCGACATGACCGCCTCCCAATATGGATTGTTGCGATCCCACCTTGGCACGTCGATGCCGTCGGGGGGCGGCTACAGCATCAAGGCCCAGCGGAGGGCGACTGCGTGCGACCCGGTGGAATACCTTGGGCCGCACGCAGTCTGCCGCGCCTGATTGACTGTAAAAAAGGGGCAGTGAAGCTCTTGCCTATTGCAGCGGCTGGCCGTTGCGGCCGACTGTCAGCTGTTCGACTGTCAGGTCATCATAAGTCACTTCGACAGAGACCTGCTGGATGGAGTCCAGCGGATAGCCGCGGTAGGGTAGGCCGTCCGCCTCCTGGATCATGTTGGGAAAACCCTCCTCCAGATGGCAGTCCGGCAGCGGCCAGACTTCAGGCGCAGCACCGTTTACGCTCAGCTTGATCTGTGCCAACCCGCAGCGCCAGGACCACAGATGAGTCACATAGAGCAGGTCCTGGCCGTCGAATTCACGCACATGAATCCAATTGGCCTGGGTCGCCGCCAGGATCGGTTTGACCTCCAGCGCAGTGGTGAATCGGCCGGTGGCCTCCTGCGGTTCTGCCGTCAGCGCGGTTTGCGTGGGCTGCTTCGTGGGCGCCTGCACTGCCAGACCGTCTGTGCCGTCTCCGGGCGGCACGGAGGCGGCAAGAATCGCCAGGATCACATCAAACATCGTCTTTCTCCACTCATGGCGCCTTTTGCGTCACAAGGCGCCCAGATTTTCCAATGGCCGGTTGCGCGCTATCCTGTCGGCTTATACCTACCTTAGCAGGCAGTTCTCTTTGCGGCCTTAATGGCAGTCTTAACCGCGCGGCAGAGACGGAAAACGGGGAAAACAATGGCAAATGCCCCATTCAACGTGATGATTGTCGGCCAGGCCGGCCGGCTGCAGTATGAGGCGCTGTTGTTTGCAGCCTCCTTGCGGCATTGCTCGCCGGGCTTTGCCGGACGGCTGTTTGTTGCGGTGCCACAGCCTGGACCGCTGTGGGACAAGGACCCCAGTATCGGCAACCGGGACGTCTTGCAGGCACTGGCGGATCTGGGCGCGGAGATCCTGCCATTTGAAAGCAACGCCTTTGGCGCGGCATACCCCTATGGCAACAAGATCGAGGCGCTGCAGGCCCTGCCGGAGGGCGAACCCTTTGTGTTCTTTGATTCAGATACGTTGATCACCGGCGAACTGTCTGACGTGCCGTTTGATTTTTCTCGTCCCTCAGCGTCGCTGCGGGTTGAGGGCACCTGGCCCAAGCCGACACTCTATGGGCCGGGGTACGCGGGGATCTGGAAGGCGCTCTATGACCGTTTCGGTCTGGATTTTCCGTCCAGCCTTGATCTCAGTCAGCCGGATGAGTTCTGGAAACGTTACCTGTATTTCAACGCAGGTTTTTTCTACGGCGCCTGTCCGCGGGCCTTTGGCTCTCGGTTTCTGGATTATGCCCAGTCGGTCAGAAACGATCCGCCGCAGGAGCTGGCTGGGCAGAGCCTCGACCCTTGGCTGGATCAGATCGTGCTGCCCTTGGTGATCCATTCCTTTGGCGGCGGCCGCGATGCCTTGCCCGCTGGATATCTGGACGGTGCCACCAGCTGCCATTATCGGCTGTTCCCGCTGCTTTATGCGCGTGAAAGCGATCGTGTGGTGGAAGTGCTGCACGAGGTTGCCGCGCCGAACCGGATCAAAAAAGTGCTGAAGGGCTATGAACCGGCCAAGCGCATGATCTTTCAGGGGCGTGGCGAAAAGGTGCGGGCGTTGTTTGACCGCGAAAACCTGCCGCGCCGCGAACAGGCGATCCGCAACCGGATCAAGTCCGAAGGTTTCTGGATGCGCTGAAGCAGGTTCAGACCGGAACCGCCCGTTTGCACCTCCTGGCTGGTTCGTTTCCGGGCGCGCTGTTTGGCCAGCGGGCAGGACAGTGATCTTGGTCATGCAGCAGGCCTGCGGTTTCACTCAGCAGCGCAGCCAGCGGTGCACGTCCCACTTGGCGCTGCGGCAGGCGTCCGGCAGGGGGGCGCCTTTGGCCAGATGGCAAGCAATGGCGGTGGCAAGACTGCATCCCGTGCCGCGTTTGGAGACGGCCAGCCGTGATGCCGCAAACGGCGTGACCGTGCCCTTCGCCTCGAACAGCAGGTCAATGCTGTCGTCGCCGGTGCCGTGGCCGCCTTTGACCAGAACGGCCTGCAGACCCTGCGCCAGCAGTGCTGCTGCCTGGGTTTCGGCAGTTTCTCCCGTGCCTGCCAGAACCGCCAGTTCTGCCAGGTTGGGCGTGACCAGCGCGGCGCGGCGCAACAGGGGGCCGAACCCGCCGGCCTCCATCAATGTGCCGCCGGATGTGGCCTTTAGTACCGGGTCCAGAACAATTGGCAGCCCGGCAGGCAAAGCCGTGTTTACGGCCTTTGCCGTTGCAGCGGAGCCCAGCATGCCGATCTTCGCGGCCCCGGGCGCCGGGAATATTGAAAGAGCAGCATGGGCCTGTGCCGCCACAGTCTGCGCTGGGCAGGGGTGAATGCGCAGAACAGTTTCGTCGGTCTGGACGGTGACGGCTGTCACCACTGGGCGCAGATGGATAGCCAGCTCGGCCGCCATCGCGGCATCCCGCGTAAGGCCCGCACCGCCGCTGCTGTCGGTGCCGCCGATGGCCAGAATGGCCGTCATACGCTGTCACCTGCCGCAAGCAAAGCCACATTGCTGTACCCTGCCTGCCGCAGATCCTGCGCCGCGCCCCAGGCCCGCAGGCCGCTGTGGCAGCACAATACAATCCGCCCCTGGCGCGGCAGTCCGGTGCCGGGCAGGTCTTGGCGGGCAATCCGCTTGGCCTGCGGCGCTGGCAGCTGCGGTGCTTCGGCTGCAGCACGCAGATCGATCACAGTATCCTGTGCCAAAATCTGAGAGGCGGCAATGAAGGGCAGGGTGTCCTCTGGTTCCTCAGCCCCGTCGAACCGGAACGTGCTTGCCTGCAGCTCTGCGAGCCGGAACACAAACAGCTGCCCTTGCGGCGATGGCTCATGACCCAGCAGTGCCTTTAGGGCTAGCTGGGCCTGAAGGGCGCCGATCATGCCAACGGCCGGACCCATCACTCCGGCGGTCGCACAGGTCGCGGTGCGCGTAGGCAGATCCGGGAACACCGCGCGCAAGGAAGGCGCTCCCCCGCAGAACCCACCGGCATAGCCCGACTGCCCCAGGGCGGAGGCCGAAATCAGCGTCTTACCCTGCCTGAGACATTCATCCGACAGGATATAAGACACCGCAAAACTGTCCGCCGCATCCACCACCAGATCGGCGTCAGCCACCATTTGCACTGCATTGGCGGCATCGAGACGCTGAACCAGTGCTGTGATTTGCAGGTCAGGATTGGCGGCGCGCAAATGCTGCCGGGCTGCTTTTGCCTTGGGCAAGCCGAGGTCTGCCATGGAATAGAGAACCTGCCGGTGCAGGTTGCTCTCCTCCACCGTGTCGCCGTCCACCACGGTGATCCGGCCCACTCCGGCACCGCCCAGGTATTGCAAAACCGGGCAGCCAAGGCCGCCAGCCCCTACCACCAGCACATGGGCGCGCGCCAGCCGGTTTTGCCCGCTTGCCCCCACCTCAGGCAGGATCATTTGGCGCGCATAGCGTTTCATGAAGCTTCCTTGACGCGGCAGGCCTCAGCCCATTCTCGGGTGCGGGCTTCCGGGTCGTCAGCCAGCTGGATGTCGGTGACCACTGCGGCGCTGTCTGCGCCTGCCGCAAACACGTCTGGCAGCCGCTCCGGCGTCAGGCCTCCGATCGCGACAAGCGGTGTCTTCCCGGCCATCTGCTTCCAGCGCGTGACCCGCTCCAGCCCTTGCGGCTCCCATTTCATCTTCTTCAAAAGCGTTGGGTAAACCGGACCCAGCGCCACATATTCCGGCGCAAGGGACAAGGCGCGGTCCAGTTCTGCCTCGTCATGGGTCGATAGGCCAAAACGCACCCCTTTTCGGCGCAACGCGGCAAAGTCGGCGGTGTCCATGTCTTCCTGGCCAAGGTGGACAAAATTGCAGTTCAGATCCAGCGCTGCCTGCCAATGATCATTCACCACCAGCTGTGCGCCATATACCGCGCAGAAATCCCGTGCCCTGGCAATCTGGCGGCGGAATTCTGCATCCGCTTCGTCCTTGATCCGCAACTGCACCAGCTTGGCGCCTTGGGGCACCAGCAGCTCCAGCCGCCCCACGTGGCCCACAATCAGATAGAACCGTTCCATCAAGCGAACTCCGCCATTCCAAGGACAGGTGTCGAGGGCACAGCCATATCGCGGCGTTCCATCGGGTCGGCCTTGTATCCCGCCCGTCCGGCCGCAATTGCCATCGCCATCGCTCGGGCCATTCCAGCCGGATCCCCGGCCTTGGCCACGGCAGTGTTCAGCAGTACCGCATCCATGCCCAGCTCCATCGCCTGTGCCGCATCCGATGGTCGCCCGATGCCCGCGTCCACAATCAGCGGCACCTCTGGGAAATGCGCCCGCATCGTCTGCAGCGCATCCGGGGTGCGCAGCCCCTGGCCAGAGCCGATCGGCGCGCCCCAGGGCATCAGCACTTCACAGCCAGCCTCCAGCAGTTTCTCCCCCACCACCAGATCATCGGTGGTGTAAGGGAAGACCTGAAAACCGTCCGCGGACAGGATGCGCGCGGCTTCTACCAGCCCGAACACATCCGGCTGCAACGTGTCGCAATGGCCGATAACTTCCAGCTTGATCCAAGGCGTATCAAACAGCTCCCGCGCCATACGGGCGGTGGTTACGGCTTCCTGCACCGAATGGCAGCCGGCGGTATTGGGCAGGATGCGGCAGCCGGTCTGCCGCAGGTGCTCCCAAAAGCCGGTGCCGGAGCCGTCGGCGGTTTCCCGGCGCAAGGAGACGGTGATGATCTCTGTGCGGCTTGCTCGCACCGCCTCGGCCAGAATGGCGGGGGAGGGGTACTGCGCCGTGCCCAGCAACAGCCGGGATGTGATGTCTGTTCCGTAAATCTGCATTTCAGCCTCCCTGCATCGGAGCAAGCACTTCCAGCCGGTCGCCTTCGGCCAGCTGCGCATCGCCGCGATTGGCCCGCGTCACAAAGGCGCCGTTCAATGCGGTTGCAACGGCTGGGCTGGTATACCCCAGCTCCTGCAGTGCGGCTTCCAGGGTGTTGCCTGCGATGTCATGCGGTTTGGCGTTCACGATGATCTTCATCTGTTGTCTCCGGTATCAATCGGGCAGCGGCTTGTTGCGCCATCGCGGGCGCCAGCAGGAAGCCGTGCCGGTAGAGGCCATTCAGGTAAAGCGTGCCGTCCTGTTCGGTCAGCCGCGGCAAGTTGTCGGCAAATGCGGGGCGCAGACCTGCACCGGTTTCCGCCACGCTGGCCTCGGCAAAGGCGGGGTGCAGGGTGAAGGCCGCATTCAGCAGTTCGCTGAGCGAGCGCAGGGTCACTGGGCGGTCCGAGCTGCTCTCGATCATGGTGGCGCCGATCATGAAATGCCCGTCGCCGCGTGGCACAAGATAGAGCGGCATCCGGGGGTGCAGCAGCCGCAACGTGCGGCTGATGTCCACATCAGGGCAGTGCAGGACCGCCATTTCGCCGCGCACCGGACGCAGGCCGGGCAGGGGCGCCGTCATGCCGGTGCAGTCCAGCGTGACGCGGGTAGGGGCAGGGGTGCCATAGCGGATCTGTGCCCCCATCGCCTGAACCTTGGCACTGAGGTCGCGCAATGCGCGGCGCGGATCCAGATGTGCCTCCCCTGCAAAGAACAACCCCTGCGCAAACCGCCTCGCCAGGGCTGGTTCCATTGTCGAAATCTCCGCAGCGTCTACACAGCGGTGACCGGATGTGCGGCGGGCGAAACGGGTCAGCTCCGCCCGGTCGCGGGCAGGCGCCACCACCAGCGTGCCGCGCCTGTGGACCGGGGTGATCTTGGACCACCAGTCCGAGGCGCGGCTGCCGAGGGTGATCACTTGCTCTTCGGCGCTTTCGCGTTCGCACCATGGCGCCAGCATGCCGCCGGCAAAACGCGCGACACTGCTGTCTCCGGGGATCTCGCCCCGCTCATAGACGGTGACCGCCGCCCCGCGCTGCGCCAACTCGAAGGCGCAGGCGAGACCGGCAAGGCCGGCGCCGGCGATGGTGATCACTCGGCTGGTTCCACTTTTTTGGCAGGCATGTACAGCTCGCCGCCTTCCCGGAACTTGGCGGCCATCGCCTCCATGCCTTCTTTCTGTGCCTCGGCGCGGATGTCGTGGGAAATCCGCATCGAGCAGAACTTCGGCCCGCACATGGAGCAGAAATGCGCCACCTTATGCGCCTCTTTCGGCAGGGTCTGGTCGTGGTAGTCGCGGGCGGTTTCCGGATCCAGCGCCAGGTTGAACTGGTCTTCCCAGCGGAATTCAAACCGCGCCCGCGAGATCGCATCGTCGCGCCGCTGTGCGCCCGGCAGGCCCTTGGCCAGATCCGCTGCATGGGCCGCGATCTTGTAGGTGATCACACCCACCTTCACGTCGTCGCGGTCAGGCAGGCCCAGATGCTCCTTGGGAGTCACGTAGCACAGCATGGCGCAGCCGAACCAGCCGATCATCGCAGCCCCGATGCCAGAGGTGATGTGGTCATAGCCCGGCGCGATATCGGTGGTCAGCGGCCCCAGAGTGTAAAACGGCGCCTCGTGGCAGCACTCCAGCTGCTTGTCCATGTTCTCCTTGATCTTGTGCATGGCGACATGGCCCGGCCCTTCGATCATTACCTGGCAGTCCTTGGCCCAAGCGATTTTGGTCAGCTCGCCCAAAGTCTCCAGCTCAGCAAACTGTGCCTCGTCATTGGCGTCGGCAATCGAACCCGGGCGCAAGCCGTCGCCAAGGGAGAAGGCCACGTCATACTTGCGGCAGATGTCGCAGATCTCGTCGAAATGCGTGTAGAGGAAGCTTTCCTTGTGGTGGTGCAAGCACCACTGCGCAATGATAGAACCGCCGCGCGACACGATGCCCGTGACCCGCTTCACCGTCATCGGCACCATGTGCAGGCGCACACCGGCATGGATGGTGAAATAATCGACCCCCTGTTCGGCCTGTTCGATCAACGTGTCGCGGAACACTTCCCAGGTCAGATCCTCGGCGATGCCGTTCACCTTCTCCAGCGCCTGATACAGCGGCACCGTGCCAATCGGCACCGGCGAGTTGCGCACGATCCATTCGCGGGTGTTGTGGATGTTGCGGCCGGTAGACAGATCCATCACCGTGTCGGCGCCCCAGCGGATCGACCAGACCAGCTTGTCGACTTCCTCTTCCATCGAGGAGGTGACAGCCGAAGTGCCCATATTGGCGTTGATCTTGACCAGGAAATTGCGGCCGATGATCATCGGCTCGCTTTCCGGGTGGTTGATATTGTTCGGAATGATGGCGCGGCCTGCGGCGACCTCATCCCGGACAAATTCCGGGGTCACGTAGTCGGGGATATTGGCCCCCCAGTCGTGGCCGTCGCGCGCGGGCGCCACAGCTTCGCGCAGCTGGTTTTCGCGGATCGCGATAAACTCCATTTCCGGTGTCACGATACCTGCGCGGGCATAGGCCAGCTGGGTCACCGCCTTGCCATCCTTGGCACGCAGCGGGCGCGGCTTTACCGGGAATTCCGGCACCAGACGCGCGCCGCTGGCAAAGCCGTTGTCCTCGGGCTGCACGTCACGGCCATCGTATTCCTCAACATCGCCGCGGTCCAGAATCCACTGGCGACGTAAGCCAGGCAAGCCTTGGCGGATGTCGGTCAGCACCTCCGGGTCGGTGTAGGGACCAGAGCTGTCATAGACCGGCAGCGGTGCCTCGCCTGCGGTGGGGTGCGTGGAGATTTCCCGCATCGGCACGCGGATATCGGGAAACCGTTCACCGCTCACGTAGATCTTACGCGATGCAGGCAATCCGCCTGTGGTGATCTTGGGGTTGGGGACGTTCATTTTGGTGCTCCTCGAAGCCTAAACTTAGAAAAGACACCAGATGAGGTTTGGCTCGGGAAACAGGGGCTGTACCAGGCCCCTTGTTCAGTTTCGCACAGCCGACGGGATGTACGGGTCCCTTGGCAATGCGCACCTAGCTTCCTACGCCAGTATCAACTGGGTCAGGTTCAAAGGGTCGCGCCGCCGGCTTGGGTTGCCCCGCACCTAAACGCCTCTCAGTCCCCTTGGCGGGACTCCCCTGCGTGCCTATAGGGCTAGGGGAGGTGCGGCCCTCCCGTCAACCGGAATCTTTGTAGATTGTTTTTTCATTTTAAAATCAATATTTTAAGACCTTTTCCGACAGGTGGTCGGGGCAAATCGCTGCAGCGCAGCTTTGGTGCTTGATCGGCGTGGGGTAAATTATCTATAAAATCGCCAACGCCATCCGCGCATGGCCAACAGGTATACGAGAACAGGAGACAGCATGCTGGACGCTGCACCCATCCGCACCGACTGGACCCGCGAGGAAGCGGAAGAGATTTACAACAAGCCCTTCATGGACTTGCTGTTTCAGGCGCACACTGTGCACCGGCAGTATTTCGACCCCAATCAGGTGCAGAAATCCAAGCTGCTCAGCATCAAGACAGGCGGCTGTGCCGAGGATTGCGCCTATTGCTCGCAATCGGCGCGCAACGGCGCGCAGCTGTCGGCCTCCAAGCTGATCGAGGTGCAGCGGGTGATCGCCGAGGCCAGGAAAGCCAAGGAAGGCGGCGCAACGCGCTATTGCATGGGGGCTGCCTGGCGCTCGCCCAAGGACCGCGATATGGCTGCACTCGAAGCTATGGTGCAGGGCGTCAAGGATCTGGGCATGGAAACCTGCATGACCCTGGGCATGCTGGACGAGGAACAGGTGTTCCGCCTGCGCGACGCTGGTCTGGATTACTACAACCACAACATCGACACCTCCGAGCGCTACTACTCGGAAATCATCACCACCCGCACCTTTGCCGACCGCATTGACACCCTGAACCGGGTGCGCGAAGCGGGCATCAAGGTCTGCTCGGGCGGTATCGTCGGCATGGGCGAGCAGCAGCTGGACCGTATCGACATGATGTTGGCGCTGGCGACGCTGGAAGTGCATCCCGACTCGGTGCCGGTGAACATGCTGATCCCGATCGCCGACACGCCGCTTGCCAATGTCGAGAAGCTGGACCCGATCGAATTCGTCCGCTCTGTGGCGCTGGCCCGCATCCTGATGCCGAAATCGCATGTGCGCCTGTCTGCAGGCCGCACCGATATGTCGGACGAAATGCAGGCGATGTGCTTCTTTGCCGGGGCCAACTCAATCTTTGTGGGCGACACGCTGCTGACTGCTGACAACCCCGAAGAGGACAAGGACCAGCAGCTGTTCGACCGTCTGGGCATCACCGCCATGGCGGTGGGATGTGACGGCAGCCGCTGATGGCGGGCGCCTTCCCGAGGCATGAGAAATCGCTGGAAGCGCTGCGCACGCGCGGGCGCTACCGGCAGCTGATGCCGCGGGACGGGCACGACTTTGCCTCTAACGACTATCTTGGTCTGGCGGGCAGCGATGTGCTGCGCACCGCCGCCGCAGATGCGCTGGCGCGCGGGGTGCCGGTCGGGGCAGGCGGTTCGCGCCTGTTGCGCGGCAATGATGCCGAACATCAGCGGCTCGAAGCCGAGGCGGCTGCGTTCTTCGGCACCGAGGCAGCGCTGTTCATGGGCGGTGGTTTCACTGCCAATCAGGCGATCTTTTCCACGCTGCCGCAGCAGGGCGACCTGGTTCTGTATGACGCCTTGATCCATGCCAGCACCCACGACGGGATGCGGCTGGGCCGGGCTGAGACCCGCAGCTTTGCGCATGGCGATGTCGAAGACGCCGCACGGGTGCTGGCGGACTGGCGCGCTGCTGGTGGCACCGGCCAGGTCTGGATCGCGGTTGAGGCGGTCTATTCGATGGACGGCGATCTTGCTCCGCTGGATGCGTTGATGTCCTTGGCACATTCCGAAGGTGCTGTGCTGGTAGCGGACGAGGCGCATTCCTCTGGCGTGTTTGGCGATCTGGGGCGCGGGTTGGCACATGACATTGCGCACCACCCTAACGTCCTGAGCCTGCATACGTGTGGCAAGGCGCTGGGCGCGTCGGGTGCGCTGATCTGCGGCCAGAACGTGCTGATCGAAACACTGATCAACAAGGCGCGCGGGTTCATCTTTGCCACCGCGCCGTCGCCGCTGAATGCGGCACTGGTGCGGGCGGCCCTGCAGGAACTGCAGCAGAATCCGGGCCGCCGCGAACAGGCCTGGCAGGGGATCACCCATGCCCAGGGCGAGGCCAAACGCCTGTGCGGGCTGGAGAGGGGCCAAAGCCAGATCTTGCCGGTGGTGATTGGCGACGACAAGCGCACCATGGCACTAGCCGCTGCAATGCAGGCCCGCGGCTATGATATCCGCGGCATCCGCCCGCCGACTGTGCCGCGCGGCACAGCGCGGCTGCGGCTGTCGATCACGTTGAATACAGGGGCAGGGGTCATCACCCAGATGTTCGAAGACCTCGCCCGGGAAATGGAGGCCGCCGCATGAGCGCGCTGATCGTGACCGGAACCGATACCAGTATCGGCAAAACCATCTTTTCCGCAAGTCTGGTGCAGGCCCTAGGCGCCACCTATTGGAAGCCGGTGCAATCGGGGCTGGAAGAGGAAACCGACAGCCAAATCGTCGCCCGCCTGTCGGGCCGCCCTGCCTTGCCGGAGGGGTACCTGCTGCAGCTGCCTGCCTCGCCGCATCTGTCGGCCGAGGCCGAGGAGGTGAAAATCGACCCGGATACGTTGGCTTTGCCCGAAGTTGACGGCGTGCTGGTGGCCGAAGGGGCAGGCGGGTTGATGGTGCCGCTGAATCGCGAGGTTCTGTACCTTGATCTGTTTGCCCGCTGGCGTGCGCCGGTGATCCTTTGCGCCCGCACCCAGCTGGGCACGATCAATCACACGCTGCTGTCGCTGAAAGCCCTGCGCGATGCAGGCTGCCCGGTGGTCGGCGTGGCCTTCATTGGTGATGCAGAGCCGGCGGTAGAGGAAACTATCTGCCAGTTCGGCCAGGCGGCGCACCTGGGACGGTTGCCGGTGCTGGGCGAGCTGACCTCTGACGCGCTGGCGGTGGCCTTTCAGGCCAACATCCGGGTGGATCTGATCAAGGCGGCCCTGGCCCAAGGAGAGATGGCATGAGCGCTGCAGACCTCACCCAGCTGGAGTTCGACCAGCAGCACCTCTGGCATCCTTACACGAACGTCGCCAAACCCGGTCCGACATTCGTGGTGAAGGAAAGCGAGGGCATGTATATCACCCTGGACGATGGCACCCGGCTGATCGACGCCATGTCGTCCTGGTGGTGCATGATGCATGGGCATAAAAACCCGGCGATCACCCAGGCTATTCACGACCAGCTTGACACCCTGCCGCATGTGATGTTTGGCGGGCTGACCCATGATCCGGCCATCGACCTGGGCCGAAAACTGCTGGAGATCACCCCCGAAAGCCTCACTCGGATCTTCTATTGCGATTCCGGGTCGGTCTCCGTCGAGGTGGCAATGAAGATGGCAGTGCAATACCAGCACGCAATCGGCCAGCCAGAGCGTAAGGAGTTTGCCACCATCCGCTCCGGCTATCACGGTGACACCTGGAAAGCGATGAGCGTCTGCGACCCGGACACCGGCATGCATCATCTGTTTCAGGGCGCGCTGAGCGTGCAGCATTTTGTCTCCCGCCCGCCGGTTCGCATCAACGAGGACTGGGTGGATGATCCGGCTCGCAACGGGCTGGGCGAGCTGCGCGCAGTGCTGGAAGCCAATGCGCAAAAGATCGCTGCCTTTATCCTGGAACCCGTCGTGCAGGGCACCGGCGGCATGTATTTCTATCACCCGGAATATTTGAACCAGGCGCGGGCGCTGTGCGATGAGCTGGGCATCCTGCTGATCTTCGACGAGATAGCGACCGGCTTTGGCCGCACGGGTGAGCTGTTTGCCACCGATTTCTGCACTGTCGAACCGGATATCATCTGCCTGGGCAAGGGGCTGACTGGCGGCCATATCTCATTCGCTTGCACCATGACCAGTGACCGGGTGGCCGAAGGCATTGGCGGCGGCAATCCCGGACTCTTCATGCATGGCCCCACCTATATGGCCAATCCGCTGGCCTGTGCTGCGGCCAAGGCTTCGCTGGATCTGTTGACCGGACAGGACTGGCGCGGCACGGTGGCGGCCATTGACGAGCAGATGCAGGCAGAGCTGGCTTTGGCGCGCGATTTGCCCAATGTGGCGGATGTACGGGTGCTGGGCGCCATTGGCGTTATCGAAATGAAGCACCGGGTCTCAGCGGATGCAGCCCACGCCCGCGCCCATGAAATGGGCGTGTTCCTGCGCCCCTTCGGCACCAACATCTACACCATGCCGCCCTTTATCACCTCAGCGGATCAGCTGAGCAAGATCACCGCAGGCATGCTGCGGCTGGCGCGGGAGCTGTAAAGATGGAATTCCGCTGGCTCAAACAGAACAATGCGGCAGAAGCCATTGTGGTCTTTGGCGGCTGGGCTGTGGGGCCAGAGGTGTTCTGGCACCTGGACGGCCCGCGGGATGTTCTGTTTGCCAGCGAATACACTGACCTTGATGCTGATCTGCCGGACTTGTCCAGCTATGGGCAGATCAGCCTGTTGGCCTGGTCTTTTGGTGTTGCTTCTTATGCCCATTGGCAACAGGGGCGTCCTGACCCATTCAGGCGGAAAGTGGCTGTGAACGGCAGCCTGCAGCCAGTGAACCGGGGGGCGGGTATTCCGCCGACTGTGTTCCGTCGCACCGTGGAAACGCTGAGTCTGGAAAACTACCAGCAGTTTCTGGCCCGGGTGTTCGGCGCTCCGCAGGACGCCGAGGCACTGGATGTGGAAGCCCGGCGCGCAGAACTTCTGGCGGTCGAGCGTCGTGCCGATGCGCCGCAGATGCGTTTTGACAGGGTTTGGATCAGCTCAGGTGACAAGATTTTTCCGCCTGCCAATCTGGCGCGTGCCTGGGCCGGTCAGAATGTTTCGCATCTGGACGCGCCACATGCGCCGTTTGACCGTTTTGCCCGGTGGGAGGAGCTGTTCTGATGAAAGATATGGCCCCTTTTAACTTTCAGGCCGACCAGAACCGTATCTGCCAAAGTTTCCGGCGCGGGCTGGCAAGCTACCACCGCAGCGCCTCTGTACAGGCGGGGATTGCCGCGCAGCTGGTCCGGTTGCTGCAGCAGCAGGGGGCGCCTGACCGGTTCCAGTCGGTGTTTGAGTTCGGCTGCGGGACAGGGCATCTGACACATCGTTTGCTGGAAAGCTTCAATGTCTCCAAGCTTGTCTTGAATGACCTTGTGCCCGAGGCTGCCGCTGCCTTGCGGCCCGTCCTGGACCGGGCTCCAGCCAAATTCCGGTTTAAGCCCGGCCCGGTTGAGACCTTGCCGTTGCCGCAACAGTTGGATCTGGTTGTGTCAGCTTCAACTGTGCAGTGGATCCAGGATCTGCCGGGGCTGATGGAACGGCTGGCCGCGCAGCTGGAACCCGGAGGCTGGCTGGCCGTTTCGGGCTTTGGTCGCAGCCAGTTTCACGAGCTTGCGGCCTTGGGGTCGCAGGCGGCGGCTCCGAGCTATCTTGATGCGGCGGAGTGGCCGCAGCTCCTGCCGGACGGTCTGACCCTGATGGCAATCACTCAGGAACCGGTGGTGCTTGAGTTCACCAGTGCCGTGGAGTTGCTGAAACATTTGCGCCTGACAGGTGTGAACGGGCAGTCCCGTCAATCCTGGAACCGCAGTCGGCTTCAGGAATTTGAGACGCAGTATCGCAGCCGGTTTGGCCGGAATGGGATGCTGCCGCTGACTTATGATCCTGTGCTGCTGGTGGCGCGCAAGGAAGGCTGAGCCGAACTCGGCGTTCAGATTTCGGGAATGTGTTATGCGCCTTTGAGGCGAGTTTTACGTTTTTTTCTATTCGTAATGCATCATCACCCGCTGTGGCGTTAATCTTTGTCAACACTCGCCTGATATCCCGGATGAAGAGCTGCGCCGACTGCGCGGCATGGGGAATATTGGCAGTACGGGAGTGACGCCATGACATTCAAAGCGTTTGCAGCAGCGCTGGGCGCGCTGGTTGTTTCAGGGGCAGTGCAGGCAGCCGACATGGGCGACGTCGGAACACCGATCCGGCTGTCACTCAACAACTGGACCGGGCAGCATCTGTCAACTTACATTGCTGGCGGCATGCTGGAAGAGGCGGGTTATACAGTTGAGTATGTGAAGGCGGACCCGAACGAGATGTTCGAGGACATTGCCGAGGGCAATGTGCATGCTGCCATGGAGGTCTGGACGACCAGCCGCCCAAAGCCCTACTTTGATGCGCTGGAGGCTGGCGGGGTCGTTGAAATCGGCGACATGGGGCTTGATGCCCGCAATGGGGTAGTGTTCCCGCCATATGTTGCACAGATGTGCCCCGGCTTGCCCAATTGGGAGGCGCTGCGTGACTGCGCGGGCATTTTCTCCAAGGATGGCAAGGGGAAGCGCGGTATCTACTTGGCTTACCCGGAATCCTGGGGCTCGCCTGGCGCCGATCGGATTCTGGCGCTTGGGCTGCCGTTTGATGTCGTGGCGGCTGACTCAGAGGCGGCAATGATCGAAGCCTTCCAGGAGGCTTATCGGGAAAAACGTCCGATCATCTCGACATTCTGGGCACCGCATTGGGCGATGTCCTCTTATGCACTGCAGTTCGTGCGCTTACCCAAGCCGGAACCGGCGTGCTACACGGACCCCGCCTGGGGGCCGAACCCGAACGCCACTGGCGATTGCGACTTTGCGCGCGGGGAAGTGAAGAAAGCGGCCTGGAAAGATTTTGCTGCGCGTTGGCCTGCGGCCTATGAAATCCTGGAGAATTTCCAGCTGAGCATCTGGGATCAGCAGCCCCTTATAGGTCTTGTGGATGCCAGGGGCGAATCCCCGCAGGGCGCCGCCCGCGGCTGGCTGGCAGTGAACCGGGCCAAATGGATGCCGGTCGTCGAAGAGGCCACCGGCAAAGGGCGCTCCTGACACAGGTTCTCACTCATTTTCGCCTTCAGGCGTTCCCGCAGTGCGGGAACGCCTTTTTCATTTACCGGCAGGCTTGAAGCTTTGGGCAAGGCTGCGGTATGGCGGCCCAGAACCCAGTGCTGGCCAGGCGGGGGGCGATTTTGAAACTTGTCCGTTTGCACAAGAATTTGTACCGTCAATTAAAAAAGTTCACTTCCATCGCCGCTATTGCTCGACAAAGCGTCGCAAAATGTTCCAGTACTTGCATTATCCCCGGCCACACTTGGCCCATGGGCACGAGTCTGCCAGAACGAGTACGGCCATAAGGTCGGGCAGGTGCTATGAACCGCCGGGTTCCAAAGCCGCGCCAAAGCCGGAAAATGGGCGGCGCAAAAACAATGACAGGGAGTATTGATATGATTTTTAAAGCATATGCGCTGGCACTGGGCGCTGCATCAATAACAGCTGCCGCGGGTATCGCCTCGGCAGCTGAGCTGGGCGATACCAGCAAACCGATAAAACTGGCGGTCAATGAATGGACCGGTCAGCATGTCACCACCCATATCGCGGGCGAGATGCTGAAGGCCGCAGGCTATGACGTGGAATTCGTATCCGCTGGCATGATGAACCAGTTTCAGGCGATTGCCGATGGCGATATCCATGCAACGCTGGAAATCTGGTCTTCCAACGTCTCCGATGAATACGCCAAGAAGGTCGAAGAAGGCACTGTTGTCGAATTGGGGGATCTGGAACTGAATGCCCGCGAAGGCATCGCCTATCCGGCGCATGTGGCGGAACTCTGCCCGGGCCTGCCGGCCTGGGAAGCGCTGAAGGATTGCGCGATGCAATTCGCCACTGCCGAAACCCTTCCGAATGGCCGTTTGGTGGACTATCCAGCGGATTGGGGTACCCCGGGAGCCGACCGCATGACCGGTCTGGAACTTCCTTTCAAGGCTGTGCCTGCTGGCTCTGAGGCGGCACTGATCGTCGAACTGCGCGCTGCGACAGAGCGCAAAACGCCACTGCTGATCACCTTCTGGCAGCCGCATTGGGCGATGTCGGCCTATGACGTACAGTTTGTTGACCTGCCGGCTGGTGAAGACGCCTGTTTCAGTGACCCGGCTTGGGGTCCGAACCCAAATGCGGTCAACGACTGCGACTTCTCGCCGTCCCGCATCTTCAAAGCCGCCTGGTCGGGCACCGCGGAAACCTGGCCCGCAGCCTTTGAGATCCTGTCGAACTACACTCTGGCGGTAGAAGACCAGCAGCCGATGATGGGTGCGGTCGATGTGGATGGCGGCAAGGTCGAGGAGGTCGTTGCCGAATGGATGGCCGCCAACGAGGACAAATGGCGCCCGGTTGTTGACGCCGCCATCAAGTGAGCTTTGCCCTGTGACCGGCTCTGAAACGCCTGCCATCACCTGCCGGAATGTCTGGCAGGTGTTTGGCACCAATGCGGGCAGCGCTTTGAAGGACGCGCTGTCCAGCTATGACGCTGCGGATGATGTGGAGGCTGAGCTGCGCGGCAAAGGGCTGATCCCCGCAGTTCAGAACGCTTCCTTTGACGTCAAGGAAGGCGAGCTGTTTGTGATCATGGGCCTGTCCGGTTCCGGCAAGTCCACCCTGATCCGCTGTATCTCGCACTTGCTGCATGCCACCGGCGGCGAAATCCGCATCGATGGCGAAAACATCGTTGAGGCCAGCCCCAAACGATTGATCGAACTGCGCCGCAAGAAGCTGGGCATGGTGTTCCAGCACTTTGGCCTGTTTCCGCATATGACCGTGGCCGAAAACGTCGCCTACCCGTTGCGGGTGCAGGGGATGAAGAAAAAGCAGCGGCTGGCCAAAGCACAGGAGGTGATCGACCTTGTCGGCCTTGGCGGCCGTGAAACCAATTACCCGCGCGAGCTGTCCGGTGGTCAGCGCCAGCGCGTCGGCATTGCCCGCTCACTGGTTGCGGATTGTTCGGTCTGGTTCCTGGATGAACCGTTCTCGGCGCTGGATCCGCTGATCCGGCGGCAGCTGCAGGATGAATTCCTGGAGATCCAGGCCAAGCTGAAAACCACCATCGTCTTTATCACCCATGACATCAACGAGGCGCTGAAACTGGCTGACCGCATCGCCATCATGCGCGACGGCAAGGTCGTGCAGATCGGCACCCCCGCCGACATCGTACTGCGCCCGGTTGACGACTACGTGCGTGAATTCTCCAAGGATGTGGCCAAGGGCCAGCATGCGCATGTGTCTTCTGTCATGCAGTCCGGGGCACATCATGTCTATGGGGCCGATGATCCTGGGCTGCGCCAGGATATGACGCTTGATGCCGCACTCGCGCGTTGCATGGAGCTTTATGAACCTGTTCCGGTCCGCTCGCCTGACGGTACACTGGTCGGTGTGGTGAACCCTGCAGACCTCGCTGCGGCGTTGCAGGTGGAGCAGGGGTGATGGCAAGTCTTTCGAAAGGCTCCATCGCGGCGTTGATTGCGGCCTTTGTGGGCGCTCTGTGCCTGCTGCTGGAAAGCAACCTGCCGTGGCTGGTGAAATTTCCCGCCGCCTGGGTTTTGCCCGCGACCGACTGGGTCGGGGCCTTTATGGAATGGTTTCTGGCGCTGATCAAACCCGCCGCGCGCAGTTTTTCTGCGTTGATGTTCTATCCGATGGAGGCCGCGAATTATGTGCTGAGCCGCACGCCATGGCCGCTGGTCATCTGCGCCACTACGGCGCTGGCCTGGACATTGGGGGGGATGCGGATGGCGCTCATGTCAGTTGTGGGCCTGGGCTTTGTGCTGGCTTCAGGATATTGGCCCGAAAGCATGAATACCCTGGCGCTGGTCGCGGTTTCGGTGCCGTTGGCGCTGATCATCGGCGGCGGTATCGGCATCCTTGCCAATGAATACCCTCGTATTCGCCAGCCGGTGCAGGCGCTGCTGGACATTATGCAGACTGTGCCGACCTTTGCCTATCTCACCCCGTTACTGGTGCTGTTCGGATTCGGGCCGGTGGTGGGGCTGATCGCCTCTGCCATCTATGCTGCGCCCCCGATGGCACGCAATGTTCTGCTGGGGCTCGAACGGGTGGAGCCGGAGATCAAGGAGGCGGCCATCATGGCCGGCGGCACCCGCCTGCAGCAGCTGTTCCAGTGTGAGATCCCGTCCGCAGGCCAGCAAATTATGGTGGGCGTCAATCAATGCCTGATGGCGGCTCTGTCGATGGTGATCATTGCCGCCGTGATTGGCGGTTTTGACGATATTGGCTGGGAAGTCCTGCTGACCATGCGCAAAGCCCAGTTCGGGCAAAGCCTTCTGGCAGGGTCGGTCATCGTGGTCTTTGCGATCCTGATCGACCGGATGAGCGGCACTTTGACCGAAGACCGGCGCGCCAAACACGACCCGCGTGTCGCCTGGGGTATCCTGGCGTTTGGCGTCGCGGCCAGTGCCGCTTTCTGGGGGAGCGTTCAGGCGCCCGGTTCATACAGCTTGTTCAATCCAGTAGCGGACAGTCTCGACTCTGGCCTGTCGGCCTTCACCAGCGCCAATGCTGAGATTCTGACTGCATTCAAGAATAACGTGCTGTTCTATGTGCTGCTGCCAATTCGCATTGGTCTTGATCAAGCCGTGCTGCCCTTTACCTGGGGTTTTGCCTGGACCCCGGTGATGAGCCTGTGGCTGTTTGCAGCAGGCGCGGCTGCGGGGGCAGTCTTTGCAATCCGTGGTCGTATGGCGCTGGGCGTGATGCTGCTGATTGCAGCGGGTATGCTGGAAACCGGCGTCTCGCAACTGCCCTGGCCCTTTGTTCTGGTTGGGGCAGGAGGGCTTGCATGGGTCGCGGGCGGCCGTGGTCTGGCCGCTCTGACGGTGGTGCTGCTGGGTACTATCCTGCTGTCGGGCCTGTGGGAGCGGGCGCTCCTGTCGCTTTACCTCTCCGGCGCGGCTGTCTTTGCCTGCGCGGTGATGGGCGGAGCGATCGGCCTTGCCTCGGCGGTCTCTTCGGGTGTCTGGCGCGTGGTGCGCCCGATCTGCGACATGCTGCAGACCATCCCGCTGTTCGTGTTCCTGATCCCGGTTCTGATGGTGTTTCAGATCGGAGAATTCTCGGCCTTTCTGGCGATCATCGCCTATGCCATCGTGCCGATGATCCGCTACACCCGGCACGGGCTGGTCTCGACACCTGACGAGATGATCGAGGCGGCCACCGCCTCTGGCGCGACCACATGGCAAATGCTCAAGGATATCCGCGCGCCCTATGCAGCCCCCTCGATCCTGCTGGGGCTGAACCAGACCATTCTCTATGCCTTTGCGATGTTGGTGATCGCGGCGCTGATCGGCACCACCGGCCTTGGCCAATCGATCTATCTGGCGCTGGGGCAGGCCGATGTTGGGCTGGGCATTTCGGCCGGTGCGGCGATGGCCATTCTTGCCCTGATTGCTGACCGTATGGTGCAGGGCTTTGCCGAGGAACGCCGTAAGGCCCTGGGGTTGTAAGCCCGCCCGCATACCCGCGAAAGGGCGCCCCTGCGGCGCCCTTTTTTGATCTGGGGCAACGTAAGGCGCTGCTGGTCGGCCTATAGCTGCCCCAGGACAGATCTATGACCGGAGAGACGCCCATGGCCTGGCTTGAATTCACTGCCGCACTGCTGCTGTTCCTGGCCAGCCATGTGATCCCCGTGCGTCCGCCTGTGCGGCTCTGGCTGGTGGGGCGCCTGGGTTTGCGCGGCTATGTCTTTGCCTACAGCCTGCTGTCGCTGGCAATTCTGGCCTGGCTTGTCGTGGCTGCTGCTCGCGCGCCCTATATCGGCGTGCTGCCATCCTGGGGCGTTTTTCGCTGGGCGCCGATTCTGCTTATGCCGCTGGCCTGCCTGCTGGCGGTGGCGGGGATGATGCGGCAGAATCCATTCAGTTTCGGCGGGCTGGGGCTGCGGGCCTTTGACCCCGCTGATCCCGGTATCCTGGCCGTCAGCCGCCACCCGCTGCTGGCGGCGATGGCGCTGTGGGCCGGGGCGCATCTGCTGGCCAATGGTGATCTGGCGCATGTCATCCTGTTCGGCCTGTTTGCAGGTTTTGCAGGTGCTGGCATGGCGATCATAGACAAGCGCAAGAAACGCCAGATGGGGCAGGGGGAATGGACCCGTCTCAGTCGCCACACCGCGCGGCTGAACCTGCTGCGGCTGCGACCCTCAGCCGCCGAGGCGGGGCTGGCGGCGACGGTTTTCCTGGCTTTGCTGATCCTGCACGCACCGGTCATCGGCTATTCCCCGTTGCCATGGTAGGGGTTGACCCCGAACACCGCATCACCACCTATGAAACAAGACGACACTGGAGAGAAGAACCGATGCAACTGGCCTATGTGATGACCGAAGAGCGCGGTGCCACCGATCGATTGATGAGCGAACTGGCAGAAAAATTGCAGGCCAAGGGTATCCGTCTGGCAGGCATCGTGCAGACCAATGTGGAATGTTACGACAAAGAGCTTTGCGACATGGATGTACGGGTGCTGCCCGAGGGTGAAACCATCCGCATTTCACAGTCGCTGGGCGCCGGTGCGCGCGGCTGCCGCCTGAACCCTGAAGCGCTCGAGCAGGCAGTGGGGCAGGTCTCTGCATCCCTGCAAGCCGGCGAAGCTCCGCAGTTGATGATCGTAAATAAGTTCGGCAAGCACGAAGCAGACGGCCGCGGCATGCGCGCCGTAATCGGCGAAGCGCTGGCATTGGGCATTCCGGTGATCTCGGGCGTAAACAAGATGAATGTGGAACCGTTCCAGGCCTTTGCGGATGGTATGGCGGTGGCTGCAGGCCCCGATCTGGACGGGCTGGTTGCCTGGGCGGAACAGGCCGTGGCCGCAACCGCCTGACTCACCCTTTAACATTTGAAATCAAACGAAAAGCCTGCGCATTTTGCGCGGGTTTTTGCTGTGCAAAGCTGTGCGTATCCTGCTCAGCCTACTGCTGAACAACCATCATCACATCTGAGAAAAAGAGAGAAGATGGTGGGCGACCCTGGAATCGAACCAGGCGTGCGTCTCCGCGAGGGAGTTACAGTCCCCTGCCACACCTTGCGGCCTGTCGCCCACTGTCAGTTGCATGTTGCACCTGATGTGGAGGCGTGATTACAAGCAGGCCAAAGGGGCGTCAACAGGAAAATCGCAAGATTTTCAGACGGTCCGCAAATTCTTTCTGCCGGAGGGCAAAATGTCCAAGAAACCCAAATGGGTCGTTGAAAAAGAACAGTCCAAAAAGGCCGCCTCAGCCGAAACTGTATGGCTGTTCGGGCTACATGCGGTGCGCGATGCGCTGATGAATCCTCAGCGCGAAAAGCTGCGGCTGATGGTGACCATGAACGCCGAAGCAAAACTGGCGGACGCGATTGCGGCCTCGGGTGTTGAGGCCGAAGTGATCGACCCGCGCAAATTCAACCCGCCAATTGATCCGCAGTCGGTGCATCAGGGGGCAGCGCTGGAAGTGAAGCCGTTGAACTGGGGTGGGCTTGCCGACAACTGCATCGGCCGCGAGGCACCTCGGGTGCTGCTGCTGGACCGGGTGACCGACCCGCATAACGTAGGTGCGATCCTGCGCTCGGCCGAAGTTTTTGGCGCCAGTGCAGTGATCGGCACACGGCATCATTCCGCGCCGGAAACCGGTGCGCTGGCCAAAACCGCCAGCGGAGCGCTGGAGCGTCAGCCCTATCTGCGGATGCGCAATCTTGCCGATACAATTACCGAACTGCAGGGCATGGGATTCCTTGTGCTTGGTCTGGACGGCGAGGCAGCGCAGACCATTGAGGCTGCGCTAGAGGGCAAGAAACATCTGCCGGTGGCTTTGGTGCTGGGGGCGGAGGGGCCGGGACTGCGCCAGAAGACCAAGGAAACCGTTGATGGGTTGGTCAAGATTGATGCAGCGGGCGGCTTTGGATCGCTCAATGTGTCCAACGCCGCCGCCATTGCCCTTTACGCCTCTATCGGCCGCTGAAGCATCCCGCGCACGGCGCGTTCACATCTGCGTAAGCTGCCTTTGCAAAAACGGTGCGGTGCGGCAAAGTCCTCATGTTGCAGATTTTGAACGGAGTGCGATGTGATCCTGCGTTATGTGTTGATGGCCGCCGCCGTGCTGCTTTTGTCCTTGCCGGTAACGGCGCGGGCTGAGCAGGCGGTGTTTTCCTCTCGTTCCGGAGTGGCCATTGGCGGGTATGATGCTGTTGCCTTCTTTGAGCGCGGCGTCGCGGAGCCAGGTCGCCACACCCATGCGGTGATGTGGAAAGGTGTGGTCTGGCGGTTTTCCTCTGCCCGCAATCAGGCGCAGTTTGAGGCCGACCCGCGCGCCTATGCACCCGCCTTTGGTGGGTATTGTGCCTATGCCATGTCAAAAGGGCTTGTTCATGAAGGCAACCCGCAGCTGTGGGCGATTGTCGATGGAGAACTGTTCCTGCTGAATAACCGGCGGGTGCATGGTCTCTGGCAAGCTGACGCTGCAGAAATGATTGCTTCCGGTCGCATCCACTGGCCCGCGGTCCTGCGAAAGTAGCTTGTCACCTCACAACTGCGTGATGTGGTCTTATGTTTTCAAATGTGTGACCCATATTCAATACAGACTGCGGAATGGAACCACCGCAGATCTTTTTCACTGTCCCTCGTTCCATACCTGGCGCCCGGCAAGTCCGGGCGCTTTTTTGTTCGCAGGCGGCGAATCGATCTAGGCGCGAAGCTGCGGCACGGCTAGGGTCGCGGCATGACAGATTACAGCGACAACCATCTGAAAACGATCCTGCAACGGGCCAAAACAGTGGCCGTGGTCGGCGTGTCGATGAACCCGGTGCGCCCCAGCTATTACGTGGCGCGTTATCTGGGGCTCAAGGGATACCGGGTGATTCCGGTGAACCCCGGTCATGCCGGCAAAATGCTGTTTGGCGAGACCGTGCGCAGCAGCCTGTCAGAGATCAATGTGCCGGTGGATATGGTCGATATCTTCCGCCGCTCCGATGCGGTGCCGCCGATTGTGGACGAGGCGCTGGATGCGTTCCCTGACCTGCAGACTGTGTGGATGCAGATTGGTGTGGAACATGCCGAGGCAGCCGCCAAGGCAGAAGCACGGGGCGTCACGGTGATTCAGAACCGTTGCCCCAAAATCGAATACCAACGCCTGTTCGGTGAGCTGCGGATGGGCGGTTTTGCCACCGGGATCATTTCTTCGAAACTTTGAACCCGCGGCGGGGCAGGTGCTCCCGCCCGCTCCTGCCGTCCTGCCGGACGGCATTCACAGTTGGGCCGGGCGCCGCTGCGCGGCGCAGGTTTTCGCTGTGCGACCCTGATAGGCAAGTCTGCCCGCGGGGGCTTTGCTGATTGAGGTTTAGTATCCACTCCCTGGAGCAAACCCACCGACTTCCAGTCGGTCCCGCTTTAGCGTGAATCAAAAGACGGATGCC
>MDLF01000092.1 GCA_001730095.1 Rhodobacteraceae bacterium (ex Bugula neritina AB1) | reverse complement strand
GAAAAACGCCTCATAGAGCTCGCGACCGACAAACCGCATCGCCTGCTCTTCGAAGGTTTCGGGAGTCTCGATCGAAGTGTCGGCCTGTTCATTGACGATAAAATCATGCGCTTCTTCCGGGCGCATCGTCTTACGGAAGAACTGGTTGATGGTGTGCAGATTGACCGGCAGCGAGAACACTTCCTGCTCCCCCGACAGTCCGCGGGTGGTGGATTTCACCCGGTTCTTATAGGGCAGGAAACTCTCAAACCGGTTCACATAGTCCCAGACCTCGGCGTCGTCGGTGTGGAAGATATGCGGGCCGTAGACATGCACCATGACACCGGTGTCTGCATCGCGCTCGGTGTGGCAGTTGCCGCCGATATGGTTGCGGCTGTCGATCACCGTGATCCGGTGGCCCGCCTCGGCCAGATGCCGCCCGATCACGGCGCCTGAAAGCCCGGCCCCTACGCATAGAAATTTCATGGCATCCCTCTCTTGCCCGCCCCTCAGAACAGCTGCCTTCTTCTGTCAAACAATTGCACGGTAAACAAGCCGCTGGAAAAAACCAAAATTACGCAATCATATCAATGATGTAATTGATCATCCGGAGGCTTTTTGCCGACCTCCGTCCGCCATGATCTCCAGATGGCAGGCAATGGCTGCTTCCAGATCGTCGTAATACCGGAGCCGACCGCCATCCAACACCAGCCCGGCTGAGCAGAATTCGCGCAGCTGGCGCATCGAATGGCTGACCATGATCGCGCCGGATGCCTGCATCCGGTCGGCAAACAGCGCCTGGCTCTTGCGCCGGAAGGCGGCATCGCCCACTGCGGTCACCTCATCCACCAGATAGGTGTCGAACCGGATCCCCATTGAGGCCCCGAACGTCAACCGCGCGCGCATGCCCGAAGAATAGCTGCGCATCGGCATGTGGAAGAATTTCCCCAGCTCGGCGAAATCCTCAACAAAAGCAGCCAGATCATCGGTATCCACCCCATAAATCCGGGCGATAAAGCGGACATTTTCCGCCCCTGTCAGATCCTTGTGGAAAGAGGCCGCCAGCCCCACCGGCCAGGAAATCGTGCCCTGCCGGATCACCCGCCCCGAATCCGGCCGCAACGTGCCCGCCGTCAGCTCCAGCAGTGTCGACTTGCCTGCGCCATTGCGCCCCAACAGCGCCAGCGGCTTGCCTGGCGGCAGGGTCAGGGTCAGATTGTCGATCACCACCCGGCGCTCCCCCTTGAGCCAGAAGCTCTTGGTCAGGTTCTCGAACCGGATCATGCGAGGCAGCTGCCCCGTAGCAGGCGGACGGCAAGGACCTGCACAGCCCTTTCCAGAAGGCACGCCGCCGCTGTCCTGTCACCGGGCAACCGTCTCATCGCACAGGTCTCCTCAAACATCCCCTCAGCTGCGATCGCGGATCGAGTAATAGATCAGCGCCGCAACCGACCAGATCAGCAGCAGGAACAGCCCCGCCAGGCCGCTCAGCACAAACCGCTGCGGATATTCGGCCTCCTCGGCCAGGGTGGGCTTGATGTAAGTGGCCAGATAGCGGCTTTGCCGGGCCGCATCATCACGGGCGACCTCCAGCGCTGCCAGCCCCGCACGATAGGCTTCCTCGGCAAATTCCCGATCCACCGTGAGACGCTCGAACTCCGAGATCAGAGACGGGTAATCCTCCCCGACACCGCCGGTGTCGGTATTGCTGGAGGCAAATGTCTGCCGCTCAATGTTGATCCGCGAGCGGATCACATCAATCTGCTGCTGCGCCTTTTTCAGCCGCACGTCGCCTGCACTGACAGTTCCGCGCAGCAGATCATGCTGGATCAGAGCCTCCGCCAGCTGCTGCTGCAGGTTGTTCATCACCCCCATGCGGCCCTGGATATCGGCCTCCGGGTCCACGATACGGGTGCGAGTGCGGAACCGGGTCAGCTCTGCGCGCGCCAGCTTCAGCCGCTCCAGCGCCTCTGCAAGATCCGCCTCGGCATAGCGCATGGCATCCGCGCGGGCCTGATCATTCAGCGCATTGATGCGGATCTGGCTTTCCTCAGTGATGGCCCGGGAAATGGCGCGGGCGGTCTCAGCATCAAAGGCCGTGACCCGCACCTCGGTCAGCCCCGAACCGCTGTCATAGGCGATATGCACCATCCGTTTCCAGTACCACAGGATCTCTTCCAGCGTGGCGCCGGGCCACAGCGAAAACACCCAGTCTCCGGGCCAGTGCTGGGTGTAATGCTTGCGCAGATCCACCCGCGCATCCACCGCTTCCACTATTTCCTGGCTCTGGATGAATTCATACAGGATGTCGCTGTCCGATGCCGTGGAATTGCCGGTGAAACTGGCCAGCCCGCCCAGCAGCTCATTTGCTCCAGAACTTTCCTGGCTGCGCACAGTAAAGCCGGCAGTAGAGGCATATTGATCCTCTGCCGCCGCAAACAGATAAAAGACCGCCGCCGCCAGCGGCACCAGCACCATCAGGGCAAAACTGGCCAGCAGCCCCCAATGGCGCGTCTTCATATGCGCCGGTCGAGCCACCGGATGCGCTGAAATCTGCTCCAGCTGCAGGGCCAGGCTGCTGGCCTTGGCTGCCAGCTCGGCATGCTCTGCCTCTGCCGCCAGAACCCGTTTGCGCAGCCGCTTCAGCCGAAGCGCGCTGTCGGCGGCCTTGCTGCCAGATTTGGCCTTGCGGCGGGATTTGGGTTTAGCGTGCCCCGCAGCAGCCGCGCCTGCGTCTGTGCCGGACTTGTGCTGCTGCGCATCTGCGCCTGCTTGCGGGTCTGCAGCAGCCTGCGGCGCCGCAACCGGGCGGTTTTCTGTCATAATTACGCGTCCCGGCCTGCAGCCGTTTGTCATTGCCTGTTATCTCTTCCATAATATCGCGCGTATCCTGCCCGTTCACAATGGGTTTTCCTTTCACAGCAGTTTTCCATGCCCAATATTCCCTCTGCGCCGCAACCGGCCCCCGCCCTGCAGCCGAAACACCGGCCCGGATCCGGGCGCCGCTTTGCCACTTTGCGCACCACAGCGGCGCTGGTGCTGCGCGAAATGTCCACCCGCTACGGGCGCACCCCCGGCGGTTATATCTGGGCGATTCTGGAACCGCTGGCTGCGATCCTGTTTCTTGCCGCCGGATTTTCTCTGGTGATCCGCACCCCGTCTCTGGGCACCAGTTTTTTGCTGTTTTATGCCAGCGGGTTCCTGCCTTTCAGTCTCTATCAAGGCATTTCCGGAACTGTGGCGCGGGCGCTGAACTATTCCCGTCCACTGCTGCGCTACCCGGCAGTGACCTGGATCGATGCGCTGCTGGCCCGTTTTCTGCTCAACAGCCTGACCGGCCTGATTGTCACCGTGCTGCTGGTCATGGTGATTCTGGCGATCACAGGCACCCGCGCGGTGCTGGATCTGCCGCCGGTGATTGGCGCCATGGGGCTGGCCATGATGCTGGGGCTGGGCGTCGGAGCCCTGAATGCGGTGCTGACGGGGCTATATCCGCTATGGGAAGTAGCCTGGTCGATCATCACCCGGCCGCTGTTCCTGGCCTCCGGCGTGATCTACATCTACGAAGACCTGCCGCTGCTGGCCCGCGAAATCCTGTGGTACAACCCGCTGCTGCATATCACCGGCCTGATGCGCACCGGCTTTTATCCGACCTATTCCGCGACCTATGCCAGCCCAGTTTTTGTGCTGCTTGTCAGTCTGGTGCTGCTGGCCTTTGGCCTGGTGCTGCTGGGCCGCTACCATCGGGTCATCCTGCAGCGCTGACGCCGGGACGGCAGTGCGACACCGCCTTATCCGCCAGCCGGAGCCAGTGCCCTGTGCCGCCGCCCTGTCAGTCCCCGGCCTGGCGGCGTACCTCTGCATGGCTGCGCCCCAGCCGTCGCCTAAGCCCGTCCAGAACCGCCAGCCCCGTCAGCCGCAGATATGCCCGGCGCACACCGGGATGGTGACGGGCCTTCAGAATCCACTTTGGCAGGATCACCAGCAGCACCGGCCAAAACAGCCAGCCCGCCGCCAGCCGGTACAACAGCAAAAGATTGCGGTGGTGGTAATAGGCCTTCCACAGCGGCCGGAAGCGCTGGCCACCATCCTGGCTGCTGAAGGTTGTGAAATCATGCTCAAAGCGGATCTGCGGCACAAAACCGATCCGCCCGCCCAGGCGGCTGATCTCCAGGGTGTAAATCGCATCATCGCCATAGATGAACAGCCCCGGATCCGGATACCCCGCCCGCAGCACCGCTGCCGCTGAGATGAAAAAACCCACAAAAGACGTCACATCCACCGGACAGGGATCCTCAGCATAGGCAGTATGCGGAATATGGAACCCGTCGCGCCCCCTGCGCATGGTGGCCCAAAGGCGCTTGCGGTCCCAGAACGGGTTGCAGGAGGGCCGGTTCATCTCGCAGATGCCGCCGCCGGGAAAATACACGGCGGCGGCCACCGCATCCCAGACCTCACCTTCACCGCCGTGCATAGCCATGGCATGAAACTGCGCCAGCGCATCCGAGGCCGGGCGGGCATCGTCATCCATCACCACCAGCCAATCGGCAGCATGGGCTTCCACCGCCCGGCGCATGCCCATTTCAAACCCGCCTGCCCCGCCTCGGTTCGTCTCGCTGGTGCAGATATCAAGCCGCGTGTCCTGCTGTCCCGCCAGCCAGGCTGCGGTGCCGTCGCTGGACGCATTATCGACCACCACCACCACTGCCAGCTCCTGCACCGGGCTTTCCAGCAGCCGCGCCAGCGTCGCCTTCAGCTTGTCCAGCCGGTTATGGGTCACCACCACTGCCACCAGCCGTCCGGCCCCTGCCTGGCTGTGAGCCCGGTTGCTTTCCGCCGCCTCTCCGGAGATGCCTGCCGGCGTTCGGGTGTCGATTGCCTCTGCCGTGCTCACCGGGGCCAGCTCCTTTCCGATGGGAATCCTGTTGCGCATATGCGCCCCGAAAACTCATAAATCCCAGCCCCTGTCAAACGCTTTGGCAACAGTTGGGTAAAGCATTTGACAGCGGCGCGGGAAGCCGCCAACAAAGGCCGCATGAAAACAGCGCTTATCACCGGCTCAGCCGGTTTTATCGGATATCATCTCTCTGCCCGGCTCCTGGCAGCCGGCTGGCAGGTCATCGGCCTTGATTGCCTATCGCCCTATTACGACGTTTCCTTAAAAGAACACCGCCACGCCATGCTGGCGGAAAGCCCCGGTTTTATTCCGGTGATCGGCAAGCTGGAAGATCCCGGCCTGCAGATGGAGCTGTTCCAGCAGCACAAGCCGGATGCGGTGGTCCATCTGGCAGCCCAAGCCGGCGTGCGCCATTCGATTGATGCGCCGCGCGACTATCTTGAGGCCAATCTGATTGGCGTTTTTGAGCTTTTGGAAGCTGCCCGCGCGCATCCGCCGAAACATCTTCTGATGGCCTCCACCTCTTCGGCCTATGGCGCCAATACCAAAATGCCCTTTGACGAGCGCCAGCAGGCCGACCATCAGATGTCATTTTATGCCGCCACCAAAAAGGCCAATGAGTCGATGGCACATTCCTATGCCCATCTCTACGGGCTGCCGGTCACCATGTTCCGCTTCTTCACGGTCTACGGACCTTGGGGGCGGCCTGATATGGCGCTGTTCAAATTCACCAAGGCCATGCTGAACGGTCAGCCGATCGATGTCTACAACCACGGCAAGATGAGCCGCGACTTCACCTATATTGATGATCTCGTGGCAGGCATCACAGGGCTGATTGATACCGTGCCGGGCAGCACACCGGTATCAGAACAGGATTCCCTCAGCCCCGTGGCTCCGTTCCGGGTGGTCAATATCGGCGCCAGCAAACCAACCCCGCTGATGGAGTATATCGCCGCCCTGGAAGACGCATTGGGCATTGAGGCGCAAAAGAACATGATGGAGATGCAGGCAGGCGATGTACCCGCGACCTGGGCCGAAACCGGCCTGCTGACCCAGCTGACCGGCTATCAGCCTCAGGTGAATGTCACCCAAGGTGTTGCCCGCTTTGCCGCCTGGTACCGCGACTATTACAGCGCCTGAGCCTTCGTCGCCACATATGGCCTGTTAGGTCATCTATACTGACCAAATGTTTCGCGCGCGAAACATTTGGTCCGAACCGGACCTATATTATTACCTCCTCTGCGCCAGCCAGTAAAAATCGGGCGTGGGCTGTCCGGCGCTGTATAATTCTTTACACTCATAAGCAACGGCGGCACCAAAGCGGCTGACAGAGGACTGGAGAAAGAGCATTTCATGCGCATTGCAATGATTGGCACGGGCTATGTCGGACTGGTGTCCGGCGTTTGTTTTTCGGATTTCGGCCATGACGTGATCTGCGTCGACAAAGACGCAAGCAAAGTCGCCCGGCTGCAGAATGGCGAGGTGCCGATCTACGAGCCCGGCCTGGACCAGCTGATGGCAAAAAACGTGGCCGCCGGGCGGCTCAGCTTCACCGCCGACCTGGCAGCAGCCGTGGACGGGGCTGAGGCGGTGTTCATCGCGGTTGGCACCCCGACCCGGCGCGGCGATGGCCATGCGGATCTTTCTTATGTGATGGCCGCCGCAGAAGAGATCGCCGCAGCCTTAACGGGTTACGCCGTGGTGGTGACCAAATCAACCGTGCCGGTGGGCACCAACCGGCAGGTGAAACAGGTGATCGCCAAGGTCAATCCCCAAGCCGGTTTCGATGTCGCCTCCAACCCCGAGTTCTTGCGCGAGGGTGCCGCAATCGAGGATTTCATGAAACCCGACCGGGTGGTGGTCGGCATTCAGAACGAGCGCGCGGCAGAGGTGATGGCCGAGGTCTACCGGCCACTTTACCTGCGCGATTTCCCGATCCTGACCACTGATCTGGAATCAGCAGAGATGATCAAATACGCGGCCAATGCGTTTCTGGCCGCCAAGATCACTTTCATAAACGAGGTCGCGGGCCTCTGTGAACGGGTGGGGGCAGACGTCAAAGAGGTCTCCCGCGGCATCGGTTTTGACGGCCGTATCGGTAATAAATTCCTGCATGCAGGGCCGGGCTATGGCGGGTCTTGCTTTCCGAAAGACACTGCCGCGCTGGCGCGCATCGGCCAGGACCACGCCTTTCCGATGCGTATCACCGAGACGGTGATACGGGTGAATGACGAGGTGAAAACCCGTATGGTCGAAAAGCTGCGCGATGCCTGCGACGGCTCTTTCAACGGCAAGATCATCGCGGTGCTGGGCGTAACCTTCAAACCCAACACCGATGACATGCGCGAGGCGCCAAGCCTGACCATCGTGCCCGCTTTGGTGGGTGGCGGTGCCAAAGTGCGGGTGGTGGACCCGCAGGGCAGGGCAGAGGGCGAGGCTCTGCTGCCCGGGGTCAAATGGGAGGAGGATCCCTACAAGGCTGCGCAGAACGCCGACCTGGTGGTGCTGCTCACGGAATGGAACGAATTCCGCGCCCTGGACCTGAAGAAGCTGGCCCGCAAAATGGAAACCCCGCGGATGGCAGACCTGCGCAATATCTACTCTGCCAAGGTCGCCAAACGAGCGGGTTTCGCGACCTATACCTCCGTGGGGCGAGAGAATGTAAAATAGGTCCGGTTCGGACCAAATGTTTCGCGCGCGAAACATTTGGTCAATCTTGCTGACCTAAATGATCTCTCTCGCGTGGCTGGTACCAGACGCTAAAAAGGGCCTTTCTTGCGAAAGGCCCTTTGCCTGCGGCGCGCGTATTTTTGCAAAGAAGAAGAGAAGGCAGGCTCTGATCAGAGCTTTTTCAGCCAGGCCTGCAGCTCCTTGACCAGGGCGGCGCTGACCGCCTCGCCGCTGATTTCGATCTTCTGCGCGCTGGGGGTATAGGCCAGCTGCACGCCGCGAGGCGCGGGCAGGGTGATCCGTTCGCCCGGCATGGCGGCGTCCCAGTCGCCGCTGCCGCGCACCCGCGGGGCGCTGACCAGCGGCGGAACCGGCGGCAGCTTGGGCGGCGCAGGCAGCGGCGGGGCAGCGGGCAGGGTGCCGTTTTCGGCGGCCACCTGTGCCAGCGACGGCGGCGGTGGCGGAAGATCAGGCTCTAACCTCGGGGGTTTCGCAGGCTGCGCCTCTGTCAGACGGGTCAGCACCTCCAGCTCTGCCTCCGGTGTGGCGCGGTCGGCGGCCTGCAGCGCCGCAGTGGCGCGGGCGGCAAAGCCCGCATCCGCCTCGATCTCGCGCACCAGCGCCAGACCCAGCTTCTCGCTGATGGCGGTTGGGTAGAACAACACCGCATCCAAGGCTTCCACCAGCGTGACAAAGCTGCCGATCTTGGAGCGTTTGGCGCGGGTCGCATTGCCGAACAGTGCCTGCAGCGCGTATTTGCGCCGGCTGAAAACCCCCTCCTTATAAGCGCGCACCGCGATCCGGGCGCGTTCGTAATGAGAGAGATTCACCCGGATCTCGTTTTCCTCGACCATCGCCACATAAGAGGCCTCGGCGCTGTCGGGCTGGATAACCAGCGCCTTCAACCTGGCAAATTGCGGGTCTGAAGTTTCTTCATAGAGCCTGCGAAGCGCGGTCAGCCGGCGCGCGCCGGAGATCAGGCCATGGGTAATGATGCCGGCGCTCTCCTCCAGCGGCACCACTTCTGCCGGGGTCTGCTGGCCGCGGGCCCGGATCGATGCCATGAGGGCGGCAAGCTCATCCTCATCCTGTTCGATACGATCGCGCACCAGATGGTTTTCGTCGATTGCCGCCAGCGGCAGCTCTTCGATCATCAGCCCTTTGGCGCGGGCGGTTTCCAGAACCCCGCTGAGCTCCTGCAGAGCGGCCTGAGCGGAGGCATCAGAGGCCACCTGGGCAATGGGGGCGGCGCCGACGCTGGACGCGGTGCCAAGCGCGGGTCTGCCGGCGGGGGCGGCTGCGAGGTAATCCGTCTGCGCCGGGGAAAGCCGTTTGCGTTTTGCCATATCCTGTCCTCATGTCTCCGGCATGCATGATGCCGGAAATTCCCTGTTAGAGCCTTAGCTCACCGCGCGCTGCCCGGCCTCATCCTGCAACACCTCGCGCCGCCAGACACCGATCAACAGCTTCTTGAAGGCGGCATAGGTCGCATCGAAGGTCTCGCGGCCGCGGGCATAGGTCTCGCGGTTGAAGTCGCGGTAGTCGGCCTCGTAGATGCCGCTCACCTGCTCGCCGGCCTGGCCAATGAGCGCGGTGTAATCCTGTTTGTGAGGGCTGAGCACCCGGCCCATATAGGCCTGCATCAGCGCCGCCAGTTCGCCCTGCTGGGCACCGTCATAGCGGGTGATCACAGTGCGCACCGCGTCCCATTCAAACGCAAGCCCGGGGCGGCCAAGCGCGCGGGCCGCCAGGTTCTCTCCCTCTTCGATGGAGGCAAAGGTGGAATGCAGCATGTCAAAGAAGCGGCCGGTGGAATCAAACTCCAGAAAGGACGCGCCCATCGGCACCAAGAGGATATCGGCAGCCGACAGCCCGTTGATGGTCAGGTAGCCAAGCGCCGGGGGCGTGTCGATGAAGATCACGTCATACTGGTCCAGGACCCCGTCGGCCTCCAGCCGCTCGGTCAGCGCATCCCACAGTTTCCAGCTGCGCGCCGCCATCCGCCAGACCGGGATCTGGAACTCTGCCCAGTAGAGGTTCAGCTGGGCGCCGATGAGATCGATGTTGGGCCAGTGGGTGGTCTGGATGACGTCCCTGGCCGTCATCTCCATGGCCGCATCCAGCGCTTCGTCCAGCGGCTGCGGGGCGTCGCCGCGGTCGAGCCGGCGCTGGTTCTCCAGCCGCAGGTGTTCGCCATAGTGGCGCGCCAAAAGCGGGAAGGCGGTTTGCCATTCGTCCTCGACCCGGCCGCCAAAGATCGAGGTCATCGACCCCTGGCTGTCGAGATCAATCACCAGCACCTTGTAGCCATCAAGCGCGGCGGACATCGCCAGATGCGCCGCGGTTGAGGTCTTGCCGACGCCGCCCTTGAAGTTGGCCACCGCCACCATTTTGGCAGGCAGCCCTTCGGGGCGGTAGGGGGTATAGTCCTTGGCCTTGGAGCCCTGGGCGGCAAAAAAGGCCCGCAGCCGCAGCACCTCGTCCAGGGTGAACCACTTGGCGCCGCCTTCGGTTTCCGATCTGCCCTGGGGCAGGTCCGGGTTGGCCTTCAGCACCCGGCGGAAATGGGCCTGGGCGACCGGGATCAGATAGCGGGTGATTTCCCAGGTGGAGAACAGGCGCAGCTCTTTGCGGCCGTCTTCGTTCATGCCACGGCTGGCGAGATCCGCGCGTCCCTGGGCGCAGGCGCTGGCGATTTCGGCAAAACCCGCGGTGCTGGCGGGGGCATCCAATTCTGCCAACGCAGCGTCGGGATCAATGCTGAAATAGGGGGGAAGGCTGCTGCTTGCCTTGTGGATATCTCTGGCCATGAGAATGCTGCCTGTTGCCGGTGAGCCCGGAGGCTCAATGCGTGTGAAGTGGTGTTTGCTCTGCTCTGCAGCCCTGATGTGCTGCCTTTTTGCCAGAATACTCAAAAACACCGCACATGAAAGCAAAATGCGCATGCCGCCTGAATTTTCTAAGCAATTCCGGGATTTGCGGCGGGGCGGCTGGGGCTGTTTCAGAGCGGTGAAAAAAATCTGCTCTGTTAATTATGAGTTATTTATTAGTTACAGGGCGAGGAGGGCCTGTGCAAAGCCCTTTTTTACAAGGCGATTGGGGTGGATTTTGGCGCACGTGCGACTCTGAAACCCCGTTGAAACGACTCCGAACCCCCGATGTGACGATTCCGAACCCCCGTTGCCGCGGGGTGTGGATAACCCTAGGGTGAGTGTAATCAAAACCACGATAAATGAGTCGCGGCACCGGGGCATGAGACCCCAGGCCCCGGCAGAGCAGACGGCGGACAGGCAGATGGCAGCAGGGCTGACAGCGGAAGGGATTCCGCCAGAGGGGCAGGGGGATTTCTTCCTTTGCGATATCTTCGGGGCGATCCCCAAGAATGATCTGGCCTCGATGGAGCATCCGCTGTTCTCGCTTGGCACACGGCCGGACCGGCGCATTCTGAACTATCAGCACAACGGCGCCGAGATCACCGTGACGCCCTCTGTGAAGGGGCTGGCGACGATCCACGACAAGGATATCCTGATCTTCTGCATCAGTCAGCTGATGGCGGCGCTGAATGCCGGTCGCCAGGTCAGCCGGGTGCTGCATCTGAAAGCGCATGATCTTTTGGCAGCCACCAACCGGGAAACCTCCGGCGATGCCTACCGCCGCCTGCGCGAGGCCTTCGAGCGGCTGGCAGGCACCCGCATCACCACCAATATCGTGACCGGCGGGCAGGAGGTCACCACCGGTTTCGGCCTGATCGAAAAATGGGAGATCGTGCGCAAGGCCCGCGGTGGTAAGATGGTCAGCGTGGCGGTGACGCTTTCGGACTGGCTGTACCGGGCGGTGCTGTCGAAATCGGTGCTGACGCTGAGCCGCGATTACTTTCGGCTGCGCAAGCCGCTGGAGCGGCGGATCTATGAGCTGGCGCGCAAGCATTGCGGGCGGCAGAACAGCTGGCAGGTCTCGGTGGAGACCTTGCTGAAGAAATCCGGCTCCGCTAGCCCGCGCCGGGTGTTCCGCAAGATGGTGCGCGACATGATCGACGCCCAGCCCTTGCCGGATTATGCGCTGGAGGAGCTGGAGGGGGACATCATCCGCTTCAGCCAGAAACATGCGGTCACAGAGGCGGTGCTGAATGCGCCGCAGCTGAAACCGCAGACGCTGGAGGAGGCGCGCGCGCTGATCCCTGGCGCCGATGCCTATGCGCTGGAGGCGGAATGGCGCGCCATGTGGGTCCGCTCTGGAAGCCCCCGTCTGCGGGCCGCTGATGCGGCTTTCCTGGGCTGGGTCCGCAAACGCGCGGCGCTGTAGGGGCGCCCCCTGGAATTGGGTATTTGAAACCAGAAAGAAGCGGCAGGGCAGAGCGTCTTGCCGCTTCTTTCTGGTCTTAAATACCCGCGCCGCAGGCCGCCGTTGTGCCAAAGAAAGCGGCGCTCAGGTCTCTCTGGAAAGGTCAATATAATTGACCCAATGTTTCGCGCGCGAAACATTGGGTCCGATCCGGGCTTATGTCTCTCCCGCTGGGCGGGGGAGGCCGGAGCTACTGCAGGGCGTTTTGGGAAACGGGAGGAGAAAATAACAGGCCCGCCTCAGCTCTGAAGGCTGAAGCGGGCCCGGACAGGCGACGGCCATCCCCCCATGAACGCCGCCTTTCTTAGCAGCAGCCGTCTGTTAGCTGCTGCCTTCCTTCAAGGCTTGGGACATGCTGGCAAGCACCGGGCTGATCAGATAGTTGGCCAGGGTTTGACGCCCGGTTTCGATCATCGCCTGGGCTGGCATGCCGGGCAGGGTCTTTACATTGGGCAGGGCAGCCAGATCCTCATGCCGGATGCGGATATGCACCGGGTAATAGGATTGGCCGGTGGCCCGGTCGGTGCTGCTGCCGGCCGCCACCATCACCACTTCGCCCTGGACCGGCGGGGTGGAGCGGAAGCTGTAGGCGGTCAGCTGCACCCGGGCTAGGCTGCCCTCTGCAACTTCGTCAATGTCCCCGACCGGCACCCGGGTTTCCACCAGAAGCCCTGCATCCTCGGGCATTAGCTCCAGCAATGTCTGGCCGGGCTCTATCACCTGGCCCAGGGTGTTGATGGAAAGCCCCACCACTCGGCCATTCTGCGGTGCGCGGATGATCTGGCGGTCTGCCACATCCTGGGTGGCGCCGAGGCGTTGGCGCAGATCCAAAAGCCGTTCTTGCACTGCCTGGCTTTGGGCGGCGATCTGGGCGATCCGGTCGCGGCCGGTCTGCAGGCGCCGCTCTTCCATTTCCCCGATCCGTTCGAGGATATTGCCGCGGTCGCTTTCCAGAGTGCCCAGAGTGCCTAAAAGTCCGCTTTGCTGTATCTGCCGCTGGCTGATGCGGGTTTTCGGAACCAGCCCCTTTTCAAACAGCTGGGTGAGATCGTCCAGTTCCTCCTGTACCAGTGCCAGCTGTTCTTCGGTGGCCTGGATGCGGGCGTCACGGCCTGCAAGCTGGTCCTTCAGCTGGCTGACACGGGTGCGCAGGATGTCCATCTGGCCCTGGTACAGCGCCCGGTTGGACCTGAGCAGATCCCGCTGCACCTCTACCAGCCGGGCCTGTTGTGCCAGCTGGCTGGCCAGCTGGCTGTTCAGGATCGCCAGCTGGGCTTGCACTCTGCGGTTGTCGAGCCGGGCAATGACCTGGCCTTCCGCCACTCGGTCGCCCTCGGTGACATTCAATTCGCGCAGGATGCCGCCTTCAAAGTGCTGTACCGCCAGCCGGTCGCCGACCACATTGAAGGCGCCCGGCGCCACCACTGCGCTGGTCAGCTCAGCCTGGGTGGACCAGAACACCAGCCCACCGAACAGGCCGAAGCCGCAGACCAGCAGCCACATGACCAGCTGACGGACTCGGGTTGGCGGATGTTTGGGCAACGCCACATCCAGACTGCCGCCTGCGGGCATCAGGTCGCGGAAACCGCTGTCGGCCGCTGTTTGCGCTTGCGGGCTGCGGGGCTCATGGTCCACCAGAGTCATGCGCGTTCTCCTTCATTGCGGGGGCCGTCTGAGCCCTGCTCAGAGCTGCCGTGTTCGGTATCGCGATGGCGGAAGGAGGCGACTTTCGGGTCGTTCTGCGGCCGGGCCAGCGGATGCGCGGCCTCGATCACGTGGCGGGCTTCGCCAAAGCGGGCGATCCGGCCGTTCTGCAGCAGCGCCGCATGGCTGACCCGGCGCAAAAGGCTGAGCCTGTGGGTCACTGCCACCACAGCGGCGCCGCGGG
>MDLF01000091.1 GCA_001730095.1 Rhodobacteraceae bacterium (ex Bugula neritina AB1) | reverse complement strand
CGAATAAATACACCACTTAAGTTGCAGGAAGGAACTGAATGTCCACCATTTGGACCTATAGTTCCTAAGTAGGAAGTCTAGAATTTACCCACTGGGGGTAAGTGACTTGCCTTGCAGGCCAAGCTGGCCGCGTTGGAGTGACTTTTTATATGCCGGGACACCACGCACTTGCCATAGCCAATGAGTTTTTGGAACGGAATGGCGGAACCATGAACCAGATGAAGCTTCAAAAGCTGGTCTACATGGCGCATGGGTGGAACCTTGCTGTAAATAAGGAACCACTTGTCGCGCAAAGTTTTGAAGCCTGGGATGGTGGTCCGGTTCTGCGTAAGGTGTGGAATCACATCCGAGATTTCGGTTATAATTTGGAGGGCAAGTTTTTTGCTTCTCCTGATGGGGAAAAGCATTCGGCTGAATTGACTGACCGTGAGCGCGCAGTAGTCGAGCATGTATGGAAACGGTACGGTGACTACTCCGGAATTGAGCTTTCTGACATGACGCACCAGCCGGGTACGCCATGGAGTAACGCGTATTTCGGCAGCGGTAGAAACAGTCGCTTGCCTCAAACTGATATTCAAAGTCATTTCATAGAGTTGGCACTTGCAGGACGAGCACGAACAGCAGCCTGAAATCTCGGTCGATGACATTGACAATGCTCCTCGCGGAGTCCCAGCGAGTGGCACTGATGTTCCTGTATCCATTGAGGATCTAAGCGCAGCTTTGTCGAGAGTGAGCGACGAAAAAGCTGCACTGGAGCAAGAGCTTGAAGAAACTAGGAAGAAGGTCCGGACCACTGAAATACTGGACGATCTGATCGAGCCATACGCAAAGAAGGCCTATCGGTTTATGTGCGCCTACTCGTCCTTCGTTGGTCTGTATCTTTTATTGTATGGGTTTGGCTGCTTTAAAAAAGAAGTCGCGCCATCGGTCATGGAATTTTTGGTTGGCAGCACAGCAGTGACTGTCATCGGATTGGTAGGCATGGTTTTGACTGGTATTTTTGTCGGAGCACGAAAAAACGGCTCATAGTGGCAAACGAGAATCAAGTTGCCTATCTCGAAATGCCGTGCTCGTTTGGCCGGGATAAATTGCCCAGAAAACCCGTTGAGGCGCCATGTCATGGGCTGCCGCAGGCCCGTTTGAGGCAGGAGCGGGTTTAGGTCCCCTTCGGAACCGGCAGCTTGGCGACGTCTTTCAGCAGGCGGATCGCCTCCTTCATTTCCAGCCGCAGGGTTTTCACCACCTTCTTCAGCATCCCCTTCACCTTCTTCACGCCGCCCAGGATCGTGGTCAGTTCCTTGATCCAGCCAAAGACGATCTGCAGCACCGAGGCAAAGCGGTTCAGGATCATCAGCGCGGTGTCGAGCACGCCGATCTGCTCCCAGATCTCCTGCACCCAGCCCCAGATCTGGCGGAACATCTCGACGTATTTGCGGACCACGGTTTTCAGCACTTTGACCAGCCGGGCGCGGTCGGTGGTCTTGCGGATGGTATCAAGGATGCGCTGGCCCAGTTTGATCATGGCCTTCAGCATCTGCTCCACCCGGTCCAGCAGGCTGAGCACCGTCTGCCCGGCAGAGGTGACTTGTGCGACGGCTTTCTTGCCCACGGTTTTGGCGATGGACTTGGCCGCCGAGAGCATTTTCTTCATGAATTTGCGCAGCGGCATCAGCAGCGAGCGGACGCGCTTCCAGACTTTCTTGAGGTAGAAGATCATCCGGGTGTGCAGTTTTTCGATACCTCTTTCGACAAACTCCACCGGGTCGTTGGATGGTGCCATGGCGCTGCCCCCCTTATCACGTGTCACAAAATACCTATGTGACAGCCTGCGCGGCGCGGGCGCATGGATCAAGGAAAACCGTGGTTTGCGAGGCAGGGGTCAGTAGTGCGGTGGCCGTTCGTCGGCAAAAACCACGCCGCCGGTGCCTTCCTGCTCGCGGGTGGCTTCGCGCTGCATCAGCATGGCGACGCGGCGGGTCAGCACGTCGATCTCCTGCTGCTGGCGGGCGATCACGTCGCTCATTTCCTCCACGCTGCGGGTCAGATGGGCGATTTGCTCTTCCAGATGCTGCATGGGTCAGGCCTTTGTTTGCGGATGCGCTTAGATAGGCGTGTTGGCGGTCGAGGTCCATGGGTTTCGCTTGGAAATGAGGGCTGGGGCTGCCTGGGCTGTCGCGCATGCGCCTGCCGGGGGCAGGCAGGCGTGGCCCGGCTTTTCGGCCGGGTGAAACTTCGGCATTTGCGTCCTGCGGCATTGCCTCTCGCGGCTCTGTCTTGCTGTTGCGGCCTGCTTCGGCTAGACCGCCGAGCAAGTGAAACCGCTACCCGTGAGGAGGCCAAACATGGCCAAAGTGAAGAAACAGCCCCGCCCCAAGGCGCAGACGCCAAAGGGGTTCCGTGACTATTTCGGTGCGGAGGTGACCCAGCGCAGCGAGATGCTGCGGGCCATCGCGGGTGTGTATCATCATTACGGGTTCGAAGCGCTGGAAAGTTCGGCGGTGGAAACCGTCGAGGCGCTGGGCAAGTTTCTGCCCGATGTGGACCGCCCGAACGAGGGTGTGTTTGCCTGGCAGGAGACCGAGGACGACGGCAGTTCAGGGTCCGGGGGCGACTGGATGGCGCTGCGCTATGACCTGACGGCGCCTTTGGCGCGGGTTTACGCACAGCACCGCAATGATCTGCCGACGCCCTACCGCCGCTATGCGATGGGGCCGGTCTGGCGCAACGAGAAGCCGGGGCCGGGCCGCTTCCGCCAATTCTACCAGTGTGATGCGGATACTGTCGGCACCGCTTCGATGGCGGCGGATGCAGAGATCTGCGCGATGCTGTCCGACACGCTGGAGACCGTCGGCATTCCGCGCGGCGACTATCTGGTGCGGGTGAACAACCGCAAGGTTCTGAATGGTGTCCTGGAGGCCATGGGCCTGGGGGACGGCGACGCCAAGCGTGATGACGTGCTGCGCACCATCGACAAGTTCGACAAGGTGGGCGAGGCCGGCGTGCGCGAGCTGCTGACCAAGGGACGGTTGGATGCATCTGGTGCCTTTATCGACGGGGTTGGCCTGTCGGACGATCAGGCCGCGCCGGTGCTGGCGTTCCTGACGTCCAAGGCGGCAGATGCGGCGGGTACCATTGCCAACCTGCGCGCGGCTGTCGGCGACAGCAAGGTGGGCCAGGACGGCATTGCCGAACTGGAACAGATCGGCGAGCTGCTGGCTGCGGGCGGATACGGCAAGGACCGGATCGAGATCGACCCCTCTGTTGTGCGCGGTCTGGGATATTATACCGGGCCGGTGTTCGAGGCGGAGCTGACCTTTGAAATCCTCGACGAGAAAGGCCGCAAACGGCAGTTCGGATCGGTGTCGGGCGGCGGCCGTTATGACGGGCTGGTCAAGCGCTTTACCGGGCAGGAAGTCCCTGCGGTGGGGGTCTCGGTCGGTGTTGACCGGCTGCTGGCGGCGCTGCATGCCAAGGGTCGGCTGTCGGCTGCGGCAACCGGCCCCGTCGTGGTCACCGTGATGGACCGCGACCGGATGGCAGACTATCAGGCCATGGTTGCGGAGCTGCGCAATGCAGGCATCCGGGCCGAAGTCTATCTGGGCAACCCCAAGAACTTTGGCAACCAGTTGAAATATGCGGATAAGCGGAATTCGCCGGTGGCCGTGATCGAAGGCGGCGACGAGAAGGCCGGTGGCGTGGTGCAGATCAAGGATCTGATCCTGGGCGCCAAGATCGCTGAAAGCGCGACGCTGGAAGAATGGAAGGAACGTCCCAGCCAGTTTGAGGTGCCGCGCACAGAACTGGTCGCCAAGGTGCGTGAAATCCTGGACGGGCAGAGCTGATCATGACGCTGCGTTCTGACATTCAGGCCCGCGCCGCCCAGCTGCGGGTCCGCTTTGAGGCTGCTGGCGCGCAGGTGGTGGACACGCCGCTGCTGCAGCCGGCTGGCACCCTGCTGGATCTTTACGGCGAGGACATCCGGGCTCGCGCCTATGTGACCACTGATGCTTTGCGCGGCGAACAGATGCTGCGGCCGGACTTCACCGTGCCGGTGGTAGAGGCGCATATGCGCCACGGCGCGGAGCCTGCGCGCTATACCTACTCGGGCGAGGTGTTCCGGCGCCAGGAACAGGACCCGGACCGGCCCAACGAATATCTGCAGGTCGGCTACGAAGTGTTTGAGCGCGACGATGCGGCTGCGTCTGATGCAGAAGTGTTTTCGCTGTTTGCCCTTCAGGTGCGCGGGCTGCCCCTGCGGGCCGCAATTGGCGACATGGGCATCCTGATGGCGGCGGTGCAGGGGCTGAACACCACGGACAAGCGCAAGGCCGCGCTGATGCGCCACATCTGGCGTCCGCGGCGGTTCCGCGCTTTGCTGGACCGGTTTTCTGGCCGGGTGCCAGTGCCGGAGAGCCGCAAAAAGCTGCTGGAAACCGAAGGGGATCTGACCGGATCAGCCGTGGAACTGGGCAAGCGCCGGGCTGCTGAAGTGCAGGCGCGGGTTGAGGCGCTGCGCGAAGACGCCAAGGCGCCGCCGATTGCCGAGAATGAGCTTTTGGCGCTGGAGGCGCTGATGGCGGTGCGGGAAACCGTGCCTTTTGCCACCGAGCAGATGCGCGACATTGCGGTGGACCTGCCACAGATCAACCCGGCACTGGACCGGCTGGACGCGCGCACTGCGGCGATGAAGGCGCGCGGTGTGGATGTGGAGAACCTCGACTTCGAGGCCTCTTACGGGCGGACCTCGATGGAGTATTACGACGGCTTTGTCTTTGGTTTTTATGCCGAAGCGCGGCCCGATCTGCCGCCGGTGGCCAGCGGCGGGCGCTATGACGCGCTGACCCGGCAGCTGGGAGACGGCGAAGAGATCCCGGCCGTGGGTGGCGTCTTGCGTCCTGATCTGATGCTGCTGCTTGAGGAGACAGGCAAATGACCCTGAAGCTGGGGGTGCCGTCCAAGGGGCGGCTGATGGAAAAGACCTTTGACTGGTTTGCTAAGCGCAACGTAACGCTGACACGGACCGGCTCTGACCGGGAGTATGCGGGCGCCGTCGAAGGCGTGTCGAACATGGAACTGGTGCTGCTGTCCGCAGGCGAGATCCCGCGCGAGCTGGCTGCGGGGCGGATTCATCTGGGTGTCACCGGCACCGATCTGGTTCAGGAGAAGCTGCCACGGTTTGAACAGCAGGTGGAAGGCCTGGCAGAGATGGGGTTCGGCCATGCTGACCTGATCCTGGCGGTGCCGCAATTCTGGATCGACGTGGACACGCTGGATGACCTGGACGCGGCGGCTTCGGCCTTTCGCGCAGAACACGGCCACCGGCTGCGGATTGCCACCAAATACCACCGGCTGGTGCGGGAATTCCTGACCGATGCCGGGGTGGCGGATTACCAGTTGGTTGACAGTCAGGGCGCAACCGAAGGCACGGTAAAGAATGAAACCGCCGAAATGGTGGCGGACATCACCTCTACCGGCGAGACCCTGCGCGCCAACCATCTGAAGCTTCTGAGCGACGGGCTGGTGCTGAAATCGCAGGCAACCCTATGGCGCAGCCGGGTGGCGAAATATGATGGCGATGAAAAAGCGGCGCTGAACACGCTGCTGGACCTGCTGGAGCACCGCAAGTAAGCGCATCCGCCCGCGCGCAGCGCGGGCCGGGCCCAACGCCTTCAGGGCATCTATTGATGCCTGCAAAGGGGGCGGGAGGGCTGCTTTGTGGTTCTGGATGCATGCCGCCTGCCGGGGTGCTCCCGCCTGTTGCTGGAAGCATCTGAAGATACTTCCGCACCAGTTGGGCCGTGCGCCGGGCTGATGCCCGGCGCTGGCGAGGCTGCCGCGGGGGGAGCGGACCGCCTCAGACGACCCCGATTTCCGCCAGCGCCTGAGACAGTTCCAGCGGCAGCGGCTCTTCCTGGCTTTTGCCTGCAGGCAAGTCGGCGGGTGAATCTTCGGATTTCAGGTAGCGCCAGCCCTGGAACGGGCGTTTGGGCGCCGTGTGTGTGCGGTGCAGTTGCGGGTCGAGGATGATGGCACAGCGGCGGATACCGTCTTCACCGGTCACTTCATCCATTCGCAACACGCGCTGGCGGCATTGGATCAGCCCTTTGATCACCCAAAAGATCGAACCGCCGTTCAGGATTTCTGCTTCGCGTTTGGGCCACATCCGGGTCACATGGCGGGGCAGGCCTTCCGGCAAGTCCCGGCTGCGCATTTCCTGCCAGGCCATCAAGCTTTCGACGCTTTCGGTCCCCACCGAGAGCTTTACGAGATTCACGCGTTTATCCACAGGTTCCCCACAGAGTCGTCCAGAGACACACCTTTATATAGTAGTTCGGAGTTTGGCGCTAGCAAGGTATTGTGGTACACTCGGTAATAATTTCTCAACGAACTGCGATTTCAGCGTTGAGAGTTCGACGGTGCATGTAGTATCGAAGCCGCCACCAATACCGCATACACGCTGCCACCCGACTCGAAGGAACATCTATATGAGCCGCTTTGCTGCCCCCATCGCCGAGCAGATCTGGGATATGAAATACCGCTTTAAACAGGCGGACGGCACTCCGATTGATGTGACTGTTGAAGACAGCTGGCGGCGAATCGCGCGGGATCTGGCGCGGGCGGAGAAGACGCCGGAAGCCTGGGAAGAGAAATTCTATGGCGCGCTGGAAGATTTCAAATACCTGCCTGCAGGCCGGATCACCGCAGGCGCAGGCACTGCACGGCAGGTAACCCTGTTCAACTGCTTTGTGATGGGCACGGTGCCGGACAGCATGTCGGGCATTTTCGATATGCTGAAAGAGGCGGCGCTGACCATGCAGCAGGGCGGCGGCATCGGCTATGACTTTTCCACCATTCGCCCGCGCGGGGCTGATGTGAAAGGTGTGGCGGCGGATGCCTCGGGCCCTCTGTCGTTCATGGACGTCTGGGATGCGATGTGCCGTACCATCATGTCGGCCGGCTCGCGCCGCGGTGCGATGATGGCCACCATGCGTTGCGACCACCCGGATATCGAGCATTTTATAACTGCCAAGTCCGATTCTGCCCGCCTGCGCATGTTCAACATGTCGGTGCTGGTCACCGATGATTTCATGGACGCGGTAAAGGCGGACGGCAGCTGGGAGCTGCAATTCGACGGCAAGGTTTATCACACGGTCGAGGCCCGCGATCTGTGGAACAAGATCATGCAGGCGACCTATGATTATGCCGAACCGGGCGTGATCTTTATCGACCGCATCAACAAGGCCAACAACCTGAGCTACGTCGAGAACATCTGCGCCACCAACCCCTGCGGCGAGCAGCCGCTGCCGCCCTATGGGGCTTGCCTCTTGGGCTCGGTCAATATGGCGCGGCTGGTGGCGGATCCGTTCGAGAAGGGCGCGCATCTGGATCAGAAGGCCATGCAGGATCTGGTCGCCACCGCAGTCCGGATGATGGACAATGTGGTGGATGTGTCCAAGTTCCCGTTGGAGGCACAGGCACAGGAAGCCAAGAATAAACGTCGGATCGGCCTGGGAGTCACCGGTCTGGCGGATGCGCTCTTGATGCTGGGACTGGAGTATGGCTCCGACGAGGCGGCGCGTCAGACCGATGAATGGCTGCACGCGATCGCCCGCGCCGCCTATCTGGCGTCGGTGGAACTTGCCAAGGAGAAAGGCGCCTTCCCGCTGTTTGATGCCGAGGCGTACCTCAATTCCGGCAATATGCTGAACATGGATGACGACGTGCGCGACGCGATCCGCGAACACGGCATCCGCAATGCGCTGCTGACCTCCATTGCCCCAACGGGCACCATTTCTTTGTATGCGGGCAACGTCTCCTCGGGGATCGAGCCGGTGTTCGCCTATGCCTACACCCGCAAGGTGCTGCAAAAGGACGGCTCGCGCACTGAAGAGGAAGTGATCGACTACGCGGTGCAAATGTACCGCGAGAAATTCGGCGCCGATGCCAAGCTGCCCAGCTACTTTGTCAACGCCCAGACCCTGTCGCCTGCGGCCCACGTCAAAATGCAGGCTGCTGCGCAGAAATGGATCGACTCGTCGATCTCCAAGACTATCAACTGCCCGGAAGACATCTCCTTTGACGACTTCAAGGACGTCTACATGCAGGCCTGGGACCAGGGCTGCAAGGGGTGCACCACCTACCGACCGAACGATGTGACCGGTTCGGTCCTGTCGGTGAGCGAGAGCGCCGACACCGCGCCGGGCGAGACCGCCCAGGCGCCACATGAAAGCGGTATCGGTGAAGACGGGGCAGAGGTTGTCTACATGTCCGAGCCGCTGGACCGCCCGCAGAGCCTGGAGGGCCACACCTACAAGCTGAAATGGCCGGACAGCGAGCATGCGATCTATCTCACCATCAATGACATAATCATCAACGGCCACCGCCGCCCGTTCGAAGTCTTCATCAACTCCAAGAACATGGAGCATTATGCCTGGACACTGGCGCTGACGCGGATGATCTCGGCGGTGTTCCGCCGCGGCGGCGACGTGTCCTTTGTGGTGGAAGAGCTGAAAGCGGTGTTCGACCCACGCGGCGGCGCCTGGGTGCAGGGCAAATACATCCCCTCAATCCTGGCGGCAATCGGCGGCGTAATCGAGACCCATATGGTCAGGACGGGCTTTCTGGAAGGCGAAGGCATGGGGCTGAAGTCGGACCCGCAGGCGCAGGTGGTGAACCTGAATGCCCCGCGCGGCAAGGCCTGCCCGAGCTGCGGGCAGTTCGACATGCAGATGGTCGAAGGCTGCATGACCTGCCGCAGCTGTGGTCATTCAAAGTGTGGATAGGTTTCGCGTAGAGCACTTGTTTGTGTGAAAGCTCGCATCAGTTCGTAATTTGACCAGTTCAGAATGCAATTCTGACGACTAAAAGATTGCCATCGCTGAGAGATCCGCGATGGCTCGGATTTCCGGTACCTGTTGAAAAAAGGTACAGCGGAATGCCCTTTGTTAAGGCTGAAGCTCGTGTTGGCACCCCGTCCACGTGCAATCCTCGATTGCGGATGCCGCCAAGTGCCAATAGCTTGTGCGCTGAAAATGCTCGGAAAAACGTGATTCCAATTTGTCAGGTGACGTTAGCTTTCGGTTCGCTTGAGGGATGTGCCACAGTTAGTGGGTGGATGTTTAACTTTCGCTTCGCGCCCAAGATCATAGAAGCTAAGGCAAGATCTAAGGGTGAAATTTAGCAATGATAAGAATAGCTTGTTGGGAATTATCAATGCTGATGCAATCGATGGAGAGCTCGAAGCAGTTTCAAAATTTGAGGACATCGAAGCGGGTGCGCAACAAGCCCCGCTAAACAGCCTTACCGACCAGGGGTTTGAACTCTTGCTTTGGGAGCTGTCTGAACTTCGTCCCTGTTTCCGGACACCGGGGTAAAGTACCCCTGTCCAGGAAC
>MDLF01000090.1 GCA_001730095.1 Rhodobacteraceae bacterium (ex Bugula neritina AB1) | reverse complement strand
CTTTCCGGCAAACCGGCAAAACTGCAAGCCGGTAAGTCGGTAAGCCGGTAAGCCGGTATTACGTTAAACCGGCACTCTGGTAAGCTGGCAACCTGTTAATCCGGCAAGTTGGCATACTGGCAATTCGGTAAGCCGGTAAGCTGGTAAGCCGGTAAGCCGGTAAGCCGGTAAGCTGGCATCGCGGCAACCCGGTAAGTTGGCAAGCCGGTAAATTGTCTTGCCGGTAAACCGGCAAACTGTTAAAACGGCAAACAGGCAAACGGGTATTCCGGCAAAACGGCAACCCGGCAAAACGGTAAACAGGCAAGCCGGTAAACCGGCAACCCCGAATATAGAGGCAGGGCAGTTATGAAACTCATCACATTTGCTTCCTTCAAAGGAGGCGCAGGAAAAACCACGTCCTTGATGGCAGCGTGCGGCGCGTTGACCGCTCGCGGCATGAAGGTCGGCCTGTTTGAAGCCGACGAAAATGTCCCTTTGAGCAATTGGCGCGACGCAGGACGCGCAAAGAACACATGGGATGAAAACTGTGAGATTGCGCACGCAGCCGAACTGCCTGCCTTTGAAAAGGCATACGAAAGGTTTGAAAATCAAGGTATTGAAGTTGCGATTGCTGACACCCAGGGAGGCGGTAGCGACCTTAACACCACAATCCTCGCAAGCTCTGATCTGATCGTCATTCCGATGGCCCTGACAAAGCTTGATCTCAACTCGACGCTAGACACATATGAATTTGTGGCGAACCTGCTGGAAGATCCCGACATTCCTGACATTCCGGTCGGCGTGTTGATCACTCAGTTTAAAACGTCGGGTAAATTAAACGCTTCTGAGGCAGAATGCCTGGGTATTGCTGAAAGCCTGCCATCGTTTGATTGTCGCTTGCCTGCCCGCAACGCATTTCAAGACATAGCAAGCCTGGGCATGCTGCATCTTTACCGCGATGCGCTGGCTAGCATTCCAGCCAAGCGGATTGCAGCAACGCATATTACGACGGCGGTTAAGGATTCAAATGCCTTGATCAGCGACTTGCTCGACGCCATTGGAGTTGAACATGCCGCTGCGTAAGTCAAAAGTCGAATATGCTGAGCTTCGCGCCCGCGCGACAGGTAGTAAGGGACATTTGGGTAGCGAAACGGAAGCGCCTTCGGATCCCAAAACCGAAAACGCTACTGACGCGGCTTCAAAGCCTGAAAAAGCTGAAACGCCAGAGGTGAACTCCTCCAAGGAAGAACCGGTGAAGGCGGAACCTCCCGCGAAGAAACCGGCGCCGAAGTCAGTAGCTTCTAAAAAGCCGCTAGCGCCCGAGGTAAAACCTCTGGTCAAGCCACAAGGCTCGAAACAGAAACAGGAGGTTCGCCCCAATGTCGCTAGCAAAGCGGGTGAGGGCAACTACGTTCGGATTGTTATGCACCCCATCGCAGCTGGCCTGTGTCGGGAGTATGATGAGATTGCAGAGGCGATGGATATCCCTACTGCAAACAAAGTGATCCTCTCTAGAGCCATTGAAGCCGTAACTGACGTATCTCAGCTTCCGATTGACCCAAAAGCCAAGCCTTATGGGCGACGGGAAGGACAAAAGCTTGAAACGAAGAGAAGCGTGGACCCTAGACTGAGTGAAGCTGTGAAAGCTGCATACGATCCTTTGAACATTATGACAGAGCATACTCTAGCCGCGAAAACAGCTGAATGCCTGATCGCCAATTACATACGCCTCAAAGGCTGATAGGTCAGACTGCCATGAGTGAGTTACCCACAGGCCGACGCTCCGATGTTGGGTGTCTACGCTTACGGCCTGCTGCGGTCGCGGTGATTTCTCCCAAGGTCGAAATAACCACGACTGGATAACTCCCTCATGGCAGATTGGCGCAAGCGCCAATTGGGGGCTCTGCCCCCAAACCCCGGAATGATCTTTCATTGGAAATGCCGATGCCCTGGCCGCAAGGTCAGGGCATATTTATTCGGGGGCAGGGGCCCTAAAATCAGAAACGCGTTCTATGAGTAACGATCCCGCAAACCCGCAGATCGCGGCGGTTGCGTGAGCCTCCCAAGCGGTGCCCGGCGCAAACCATACCGAAACCGGTAGAAGCACAGCAAGGGCTGCAAGCATGAGCAAGTGCAAGGCTCCAAGCTGCCGCCAAAAGGGCAGGGCGGCTGCGGCGAGCCCATAGGCGAGCCCGGAAGCTCCTATCATGGCTGGGCTGACGCCAAACAGCAAAAAGCCTGCTGCCCCGCCCGCCAGAGAAAGAAGGGAAAGAAAAGCCCACGCCTTAACCCCAAGCCTGAGCGACACTGCATCAGAAAAGAGAACGATCGGCACCAGGTTGAACAGCAGGTGCAAGTAGTCTGCGTGAACAAAGCCGTAACTGATGAGCCTGTATGGCTCAGCAGTCCAGGCGAGGTTAGCGGCAAGGGCGCTGATCGCCTGTTCCCGCAAGGGTGCGTCCAGTGCAGAACTAAGGGCAAAGAGCAATTCTGCTGCCGCCAGTACCAGGATCAAACCCCGAACGGACGGGTGAAGGTCCGCCGGGGTGGTTGGGATCGTGATCTTAGGCAGCTGGTGGTTCATCCTTTGATGATACCGCTTTGTGCTGATCCTGACAGGGCTTAGTCAACAGGTCGCGTGCGTATTGCACCTCGATTTTGAGAAACCCCGGAATGCTGAATGCGATGGTCAGGCTGATCCGGGCTTTGCGGCCGAGAGACTTCAGGACAGAGCGAAGTGATTTCAGTAGTTTTTTCATGATGGTTTCCTTTCGGTTGGTGTTGATCATGGGAATGTACAGCGCAGGCTAAGACAGCTGCGCGCACCCGTAGGGCCGCAACGCAGTGGAGGAGGGCGCAGCCCTTGCGCGCAGATGTGGCCGGAGCATCATGGCCCAGGATCGGCGCTGACCGATGAAGCCAGCTCGGAACGCCCTGATACCGCTGCTACCCTGATGCTATCCCATTGAGGCAGCACGGCTTCTGCCGTAGATTGTTCTTCAGAATGGAGATCTCACATGCCGGGCAATGGAAACAGAAACAGTCCAGCCAAAAAGGACCATAAGGCGGGTTGGCAGGAACGCTTTGAGGCTGATCTAGCGGACCAGCTCGCGCGGGGCGGCACAATGTTCGGCTATGATGATGATGGGCGCTACGTGGCTGCTACAAAGGACGGGTCGCGGGAAGTAGTGCCAGGCACCAAAGGTGAGGTTGATGTCTGAAGGGCAGGGCAGGGGGCCTGGTCCTGAAGGGAATATCAACCATACCTACAGGCGCACGCTGGATGCCATCGAGCGCAGGACAGATGCCCAAGACCTGATCAACCTGGACAAGCTGACACGGGAACACGGTGCGGATCTGCAGCCTTCCCATATAGCGCGGGCAGATGCCATCACCGCGGATCTGGACCAGCTAGCCGCTCGGTATGATGCAGCATTTCAAGCTGCGGGACGCAGTGCCGAGCAGACAGTTCTTTCGCTGCGTGAAGGTGTGGAAAGCGCGCTGATCGAGCAGCGGCGGGAACGCGAAGCGGTTCCCGGCCAGCATCAGCCAACGCTCTACGTTGTGGCCGGGCCCAATGGGTCCGGAAAATCGACCATCACCCGTGCCGGTGCCTTTGCTGATGCACGGATTGTGGATCCGGATGCCATAGCCCGCCATCTGTCACCTGAAGATCCGGAAGGGGCGTCAGCGACGGCGGGCCGGGAAGCTATCCGCGAACGGACCAGAGCTATGGCGAAACGGGAAAACATCGCCATTGAAACAACGCTGTCCGGATCTTCGGCCTTGCGGTTCATTGATCAGGCACAGGCAGCCGGCTACCAGGTCGAGCTGCATTACATTTCTGTCGACTCTCCTGCCCAGTCCATCGACCGGATTTCCCAACGGGTGAGCGAGGGCGGGCATCACGTACCCGCTGCCGATGTCGAACGGCGATTTGAACGCTCGCGGGAAAACCTGCCTGAAGCTATCGCCAGAGCTGACCGCACGACAGTCTACGACAACAGCAGCCAGGGACGGGCCCCGCAGATCGCTGCGGAATTGACCCGTGACAGATATGACATTGAACCCAATGCACCGGCATGGGTAAAAGATGCCGCTGGCAAAGCTGCGGAACTCAGCTTTGCCCGGGCAACTGACCAGCAGGGGCGGGACGCAGCCTTTGAACGGGCCCGCGAAGCCGCAGCAGCTGACGGACTCGATGTGAAACGCATCGAGGCCGGTCAGGAAAAAGGGCGCACAGCTGATGAATCCGTTGATCGCTCAACGTCGAAACAGCAGCCGGGCAGGGACCGCAATGACGATGGGTTTGGCATGTAGATCCGCAGCTGGCTTTGCCTAGCGTAAAGTTGCTCATCACAAGAAAATGCGTACAACTCCCGGAAGAATTTTTCTATCTCACTGCAGAAATCAAATGTGAGGTAAAAATGCATTTTCGAACGGTTATTTTGATGAGCTGCACAGCTTTGGCGTTAGCGGCCTGCAAAACAGATCTAACCAAAGTCACAGACGATCAACTCGTCACTCTGCTGAGTGAGAAAAGCGGTTTTAGCGACCGGCCAGCGCGGATCACCAAGCGGACGATTGAATGCGTCGAAATATTGAGTGGCATCAACCAGGCCGTCTACAAAGACGCCCCTGCGGAACTGACAGGCGCGATGAAAACCGACTGCCGCAAGCGGTTCCAGGGCTGGCTTGATGATCCTGTCCGGAATTCAACGGAACTCCAACTTGCCGATTTCGAGCGTGAAGATCTCGCGGAGCGGATCGTAGCACTGGCTGAAGAACAGCAGGCGGCTCAGAACGCACAACGTCAGGCGGAACAGGCAGAAAAGCAGGCGCAGCGCGAAGCTGAAGCCGCGGCCAAGATTGAGGAAGCTAGGGTAGAGCTTGCCGAAACCACCGCTGCATGGGAAAGCCTGAAGGCTGGGTTGCTGGAGCGCCGGGACGTTCTGGTGCCAGCCTGCGCGCACCTGACCGGTCTGCGGGAACAGCTCAAGGAAACGGACAGGCGCAACAGCCTGTTCAACAAAGGGTTGCCTAGCGTCTGCTCAAGCAATCCGCTCTCGCCTGAAATCCGGGTCATGGAAGGCTTTGACAAGCGGCTGGCGGCCTTTGATCTGGACAAGGCAGGCGGTTTGTATGGCGCACGGGTTCCCCAGGTTCCGGCCTTGGATATGGACAAGATTGACCAGAGAATTCTCGCTGTGATGTCGGCCACGGCTGAGTATGAGGCTGCGCTGGCCGGAAACTGATAGGCTGACGTCATTAAGCGTCAGCTTAGAAAAATGGGCCCCGATGAAATTCACAAGGCAACACCGGGGCCCGGTACTCATCAACCACTCACTTCTGATGCAAATTGTTGGTTTGCATCAAGTTGCCCCTATAATTCACTTTTTGTTTTTGAAATAGATTTATGTTCCTCCTGAACAGCGTCACGTGGTGGGCAGGAGTTACCTGATCGGGGAACCAGATGCGGAATGGAGTTGCGATAGCAGCCTTGGCCGTATTGAGCGGCACGGCGGGGCAGGGGGTTGAGTTGGAAACCGGCTTGGTTTTGGACTGCACGATCCGGCCATTGTCTCAAAGCCGATTGGTGCCTGGGCAGCTTTCAATCCTATTGGACACAGAAAGGCACCTTGCCAGTGTATCGGGCTTCAACGCCGCGCACGATCTGGGCAGCTTTACTTCAGTGGCTTTAGAAAAGAAGAGTGAGACCACCTTTGCCCTGATCTGGCGCGGCCATGCACAGCCAGGGCAAAAGGTGGATGAACTGCAATACCGCGCTGTCCTGAACACACAAAACCAAAAATTCACCATAACTGTCGGTGAAACAGAGAAGGACGATCCGCCGCAGCGCGGCATTGGATCATGTACGCGCGGCGGCTAACCTAGCGTAAACTTATGGTCAAGATGAAACCCAGTCCAGAAACTGGAATCACCTCATATTTTCAATCACATAAACGTCATCTGCAGGATTTCCGGACTGTCGGCACTGCCGTGTTTTCTATAGGTTGGGACGACTTCCGGTGTTCATCACACCTCCCTGATCGGGCGCCGTTGTCAAAGGCGGTGCCCGTTTTTTCGGGCACTGCCGAAGACACCCCCAATTTCCGGACTTTCCAGAAAATAAGAGGGGGCCGTTAGACCCCCTCTGAGCACTGAAATGTTGATGTGATGCAGCTGACTGTACTTGCTGCACATCAACAGCCTGCAGCACTAATCCTAAAATGGAGTGAATGCCGGTGAATATTCAAAACCGCATTGCTTGAATATCCGCTTTGGGATATTCATATGGCTAGCAGGAGGATATTCGTATGCCGCTCTATATTCGGGATGATAGCGTTGATGCGCTGGCGGAACAGGTCAAGAAATTGACCGGGGCCAGCTCCAAAACTGACGCTGTTCGCGCCGCTTTGCAAGCACAACTGGAAGCTGCGAAAAACAAAAAGCCGCTCCTGGAGCGCATCCACGAGATGCAGGGGCAAGCCGATGAAATCGGCGCAGCTGACCCTGCTTTCGACATGAAGAAATTTTCTGACTCTATGTGGGAAGACGCCTGATGTTCATTGATGCATCCGCCATCGTCGCGATTCTGAACCGCGAACCTGGTTATGAAGAGATTGTGAAGCGCATCGACGATAAGAAAAACGGTCGTTTCGTTTCACCGCTGGTCCGGTTTGAAGCCGTTGCGGCGCTTGCCCGCTCCCGGTCGGGCGCAACCCGCCCAACTCCGGAACAGTTTGAGCTGGCCGAACAGGTTGTCACGGCTTTCTGTGACAGCCTAAAGGCCCGAGACATCGACATAACCCACACCATCGGCCAGCGCGCCATGCGCGCCGCGCGCACCTATGGAAAATTCGTGGGTCATGAGGCGGATCTGAACTTTGGCGATTGCTTCGCCTACGCCTGTGCCTCGTCCTACAACGCCCGCCTTGTCTACAAGGGCGATGACTTCGCAAAGACGGATCTCGCGTAGGGTCCGAAAACCTCAGAACTTAGACACCGGAATGAGAAAGACCCGCCATGGCGGGTCTGAAATCCTGTTCACGATCATCGTTTGCGCGAACGATCGACAACACCATCGGCTGTGATCGCCGCAATTCGGTCCTCGGTCCGCCGTGTCAATTCAACGCCGTCGCCGGTCATGTGTGCTTCGGCATGTTCGGTCCATTTGAAAATGCTGCCATCCGCTTCGACGTGGGTTTCATCCTCAGCAGAGCGGCGTTTGACAGATCCATCGTGCCGGACTTCGATAATCGTATTGTCGGCCATCCGGACCGTGACGGAATGTTCGTCAACCGCCACGCCTTGCCACCACACCTCCGCGTCACGCCGCACGACAATGCGGCCCGGATGCAGCTTGATCTGCACGTCTTGTGATTTCTCCGGGTCAGCGGATTTCACAACGACAAGAGCCTCTTGGTTTGCTGGATCGCCGTGAATCGAAGCGTTGCCGTTCTTTGGCGGCCAGAACTTGGGTTCCTCCCGGTGCCGCTTGTCCTGATCCTTGTGGAAGGCGATGAACATCTGGGCAGATTTCCAGACGCGCCGGGCGGTCTTTTCGATTGTGGAAGGGGTATTGTTGCTGCTCATATCTCTGCTTCCCAGGTAAAGGCTCTGGATTTTTGCACCGTTGTACGATGCAACCCCTGACTGCAAGGGCAATAGCTTAGCCAAGGCTGCACCTGCTTAAAACCGCCGCGACGCGGCCCTGCGCGGAGCGCACACGCCCGCGCTGTGGGCAACTGGTACAGCTGCGCTCAGCGGGGGCTACCTTAGCCGGTAGCTCACCCTCAGAAGAGGGTAAGCTGTTGACCGGAAATTACTGGACCATCGCCAAGGGCTGCCAGCCGGTCCTTGCGCTCGGCTTCGGCTTGTTCCTCGCGCATGGCTTCTTGTGCCGCTGCCTGCTGCGCCTGTTCTTTCTGCTTGGCAAACGGGTCTCCATTTGCTGCGAAAAACACCGGCGCGGCGGCGGTGTAAGCGCTGGTGAAAACCTCAAGCGAAAGACTGTTTCCGCAAATGACCTTGCCCGCAAGGCCACGGGCGGCGCATTGAACATAGCACATATGGAATGTTGGGCGGGACAGTTCCACGGCTTCAATCCAGACAGAGGTTTCCAGGCTGTGGCCTTTGCCCTCGATCACGTCTGCAATCGCCATAAGCATTCCGCCTGCGCCTGCGGCTGGCTCCTGAACAGTAATAAACCCATGTTCGGCAATCTTCTCGTCCACATCGGGAAGCGAGATTTCTGCCATCATGCGCGACACTTCATAAGGAGTGAAAAACTGACCTAGTTTAGCGTCCAGCACTTCCAGCTCACCGGCGGCCATGCCCAGAAAATCACAACCGCCATTGCCGATTTCTCCAAGGGCGATCCTTACCATTTCCGGCATTTTGCGCACGTCGTCTTTGTTCCGGTAACGGGCAACGACGCTCATATATTGGGCCTCCAAGGCTTCGCGCTGGTCTGGAAACGGGCTGGCCTTCTTGGCCAGCGCGCAATAGCTCATTTCGCAGAAGTCAGCGAAAACCTCGCTGCGGTGTTTGGAACGGTCAATATCGTTGAGAAGCCGCACAAACTCTTTTACCGCCGGGTTCATGCTACAGCCTCGCCGGAAAGAAAGGCATTGAGCATGTCGGTAAGCTCGGCCGGGGTGGGCTGGCAGGTGAACAGTGCAGCAGTGCCGCGCAATGTCCCGTCTACTTCGCATTTCCGAATGACGCTAAGGTCATGATCAAGGTATGCGTTGACCTGCCAGCACCCGTGAACAGTGGCCCGGCTGTCATAGAAAAACACGCGCCACTTCGGCAAATCCTGCGGGTTGCCGGCCTCTGCCTTCAGCTCGTCGGAAACAAGGCGTTGCACCTCGAAAGACAGGGCGCAATCGCGCACATGCGGGTGGCAATCTGCAAGTTCAAATACGCTACCGGCTTTGTAGCTGAAGCTGGAGCCGGGAAAGCGCTCAGCCAAAAGGCGGGCGGTGATCTGCGCGGCCCGCAAACTTTCAGCCACGGCAACATGACGGGCAGGGTGTGTGCTGTTGAGAATGATGGAATGCAGCATGATTACACCCCGCCCTGAAAATAGGCGCGGTTCTCGTCCTGCATAGCCTCTGCGGCAGCGGCGCGTTCTTCCTCGGCTACCTGCTCGGCGGTCTGTTCAATAATCGGATATTCATAGGCTTGCACCTGATGGCCGCAATCGTCGCAAAAGCGGTCGTCAAACACGGTGGCAAGTTCCCATTTTTGGGTTTCTTCGCTCCACTCTGCATAGGCATCGGCTTTGATATTTTTGCCGCCACAGTTGCCGCAATGGATGGAAACGGGGTTTTCGCAAGGCATATTGCTCGTTCCTTCGTGGTGCTGCGGTGGCCGATGTGCGCCCGACCTATCCGCGTGTGCTTCGGTATGAACACATCAGGCCAAGGAAACGGCCTGATGGACTGACATCGCCACCCGCACCCATCCGCGTTTTTCCCCGGAAGGGAGGGGGGGCGACAAAAAGAGGGGCTGTGCCGAATCCAGGGGCTTTCACACCCGTAGGGCCGGAACACAGTGGAGGACCGGCGCTTGCGCCGGTTGGGGAAGACACTGGATTCGGCTAAAGACACTCGTCGCCCCCCTGACCGCCGGGGAAAAGCAGCACAGCAGACCGCCAACGGCGGGCTGCGATCATCAATTGCAAAGATGACAGGGCAGGGGTGAGCGCGCTTTAGCGCGTCGATCCCTTGTCCTGGCTAATGGATATATGTGAGCCGCGCGCCCCGCGCGGATCTCCTATGAATGAAAGCAAAAGGCTGAGCGAAGCGAGGGGATCGCGTCACCCGCAGGGACGAAACAAACATGGGCAGGCGACCATTTGGCCGCGGTTAAAGCTGGCTCGGACGAGACAGATTTCACCGCACCAGGTCAAAGGGAGTTCGCACATGGTTGGTTCGGGTCGGAGGCCGGTCTGCCGGCGTCCGACTAGGGACCGGTCACGCCGCCCAGGCGGCGGGATTTGCCATAGAAATCGCACTCCCAGTCCGGCATAAAACGGGGATGAAACCTTTGAGCGATCTATCTGTTTCCGAGATACTTGCCCTGCACTCCGACACCTTGATTGCCCTCCGCGACCGAGGTGTTGTCAGGTCGGGAAACAATCCTACCGGGGATCTCGCGGAATACCTTTTCTGCAAAACCTTTGGTTGGAAACAGGCCAAAAGATCGGTGAAAGCCTACGACGCCAAGGATTCTGAAAATCGTCGGATCCAGATCAAAGCGCGGCGGCTTACGCCGGAAAGCACGTCGCGGCAATTGTCGGGTTTCCGTTCTCTGTCTGGTTTTGAAATACTGGCAGCGGTGCTGTTGGACGAACAGTACCAGGTGCAGCGCGGCTTGCTGCTGCCAGCTGATGTTGTGAGGCAAAAAGTAAAGCCGGACGGCCACACCAATAGCCATATCCTCAGATTGACAGACGCGCTTTGGGATCTGCCCGAGGCGAAGGACGTAACCAGCGAATTGCAAGCAACGCTTGGAAAGCTGTAAAGTCGTAAGGCGCACGGCCGCAAAGCGGTCCTCCCGCGCGGATGGCACCAGTCCTGGGCGGGCAAGCTCGGGGTTTGCCCATGATCCGCCTAAGAAAAAGAGGCCAACAGAACTCTGCTGACCTCTCTCGTGAGTGGAAGACTTAACCTATGGCCTCAGCCTAACACTAAAGGCTGAAAAGTGCATACGGTAAAACCCGTAATTCGGGCGTTAAATTTCTGATTTTTATAAAAAAAGGCCCTGCCGAAGCAGAGCCAAGTGCCTCCTTCACCACGAAGGAAACAGGGGGAGTGATTAGGTTCTGGTTGTGGGGTCTAACCCCATAGCCGGGTTTCGCGGCGTGCTGCCTCTCCGCGCAGCTCGACGGTCTGCCATACGCAGACGCCGGTAAGAATAAACCCGGCCAGCAACAAAACTGGCGGAGCAGGTTGAACCGCCCCGTTATGGACCATTTGAAAGAAAGGAAAGGCGGCCAAAAGAAAGGTGATTGCCAAGCCTCCGAGGGCACCAATTTTCCACCGGACACTGCGGCTGCGCAGATCGGAAATCATGTCTAGTTCGTGCTGTTGGGCCTGATCCATGCTCGACTCCTTTTGGACAAGCATAGGAGACGGGCGAAGCTTCTGACTAGCCCGTTTCTGCCTCTGGTTTAAAATGTGATCGGGCATTCACCCTCGCCAACCTGGGCCCGCGAATGCGGTTCCGCGCGAATAGCGCCGGGCGGGCGTGGCAGGGCGCAGTCCTGGCACGCACGTCACTTCTGAGCGATAGAGAGTGAGAGGTAAGGCGTCAGTTTCGACTAACGCCCTTTGCCTTTCGCGATTTGATGGCTTCGACCATCTTGCCTTGAACCAGCTTAATGAACATCGAGGAAAACTGACCTTGGTGTGCCCCCGGCTCAAGGTAATAGGTGCGCTTGTACGCCTCGAAATTATACTCGTTGGCAATGACCCATGCCTGAACCGCCGGATCCAACCCAGCCCGCCGCAATTCGGTTTCGGGAACCTTAACCGCGAAGGGGTTGCCTGCTGGGTCCAAGGTCGTCAGCGGCACCAGCATCACAACGTCTTCACCCTCTTTGTTGGTTGTCAGCAGTGATACTGCTGTCGGTCTTTGCTTTGCACCTTCTATGCGCCCGGCATCGGCCTCATGCGACCACAAATAGGGGTAGCGCCAAACCTGTCCGATCTTTGGAGTGTCGCTGTCAGTCATTGTCGATGCTGGCCTGTAGCTCGTTCATAAGGCGCGCGGCCTCGGTATCGTCCAGATCGTCAACATGATGTGCGGACCGGCTATCCTTGCCTTGTCGTAAGGCTTCGAATTCCTCTGTGGACAGGACCACAAAGCGCGGCTTGCCGTGGCGAGCGATGGCGACGGGCTGTTGCGCAGCAAGCGCCAGAACATCGCCGGTCTTGTTGGCGAGTTCAGTTGCAGAAAACTGTCGCATAGTGCCTCCTTTTCGTTTCAGCTAATTTAGCTAATATATAGAATATACAGATTATTCGTTCAATAGGGAACTTAGCTAAAATACCTAAAAAAAGGCCCTGCCGAAGCAGAGCCAGTTGGTTCCTTCACCACATGTGTGGATGCCTCCGCTTGTGCAAGTGATTTTGTCTGGTCTGGGTCAAGTGATCGGGTGCGGTCATGTGTAAGGCCTCAAATGTGCGGCTCTTCACATGGCCGCGGGCCGGTATGGTAAGTTCGCGGAACAAGTCCAAATCAAGGAAACGCGCTATCTGCGCTTTGTGGTGAACTGGTTTTCCTGTTCCCGATCTGATCGATCATTTGCCCATACTGTTCAAAACCTCCTCACACTCTCAACACCGATAGGGCAGGGCTGCTATGCAGCAACCCCTGCTATCGGATTCCTGTAATCTTCGCCCTTGGTCAACATCGCCCAGATTTGCCGGGCCATTTTGTTTGCCAACGCAATGGCTGCAACCATGCGGGGCTTGCGGTCCAGCTTGTCCTGAAGCCATGGCTCAACCTCACGCGGATGGCGGTGTTTGCTGCCTATCCGCCCCATCGCGCCAATTATCAGCAAGCGCCTGATATCTTTCTGGCCCATTTTGGAAGTGCGCCCCAGGATTTGCTTTCCGCCAGTGGAGCGTTGCAAGGGAACCAGGCCGAGCCAGGCCGAAAAGTTCCGCCCATTGGCGAAACTGGCCATCTCCGGTGCGAAAGAGTCAATCGCAACAGCGGTGATCGGCCCGACACCGGGGATGGTGCGCAAGCGCCGTGTCGTCTCGCTGGCATCTGCCGCTTCCCGGATAGACTTTTCCAGCCCCTTAATTCTCTGGGTCAATTGCTCAATCTGAGCGGTGAGCTGCTGCCCGATTTCCACAATCTCCGCAGGCAGGCCATGTCCTTCTTCGCCGATGTAGCTCACCAGCCGTTTGACGTTTTGCACCCCTTTGGGCACGACAACACCAAACTCCGCCAGATGCGCTCGAAAGGCGTTTACGGTTTGAGTGCGCTGATTGACGATCAGCTCTCTCGTACGAAACAAAGCACTGCGCGCCTGCTGCCCCTGGCTTTTCACCGGCACAAACCGGGTAGTGGCACGGACAGCGGCTTCCGCAATCGCCTCTGCATCAGCCGCATCATTCTTTTGCCGGCGGACAAAGGGTTTAACATACTGTGGCGCAATGAGCTTTGCCTCATGTCCGAAACTTTCCATTTCCCTTGCCCAGAAGTAAGCGCTTCCACACGCCTCCATCGCCACAACACATTTGGGATGTTCAGCCATGAACCGGGGAAACTGCTTGCGCGTCAGTTTCTTTCTGAAAAGGACTGTACCGTCTGCCGCTGCTCCATGAACTTGAAAGACGGACTTTGCCAAATCTACCCCGACTACTGTAACTTCTGACATGGGTGTCTTCTCCTCTGCTTGTGGCTCTGACCACGTATCTTGGCACGTAGATGCCGTCGGGAGGAGGCATCCACTCCATCAAGGAAAACACGTTGTCCAGGAGCGCAGCCGGGGTGCCTGAGCGCGCCCTGGGAAAATCTTGGTCAGCTCGGCGCGGATGGCTCCGGCCTTGGCCGGATGCCGACGCGCCCGCGCGGATCGACCGCCCAGCCGTCTCCGACGCGCTCTATACTTGCGTCCGGGCCGTGCTGGTCGATAAACTCCCGGTCGGCCTCAGCCTTTCGGCTGGCGTGAAAATCGCTTGCCATGTGACCACTTGGGCGGCGGCACCAGTTCCCCGGCGCGCGGCGGCAATCCGGGCAACGCACGGCAAGAACGGGGTGCCGGTGGGCGGTGAAATCAGGCATTGCATTCCTCCAATTCTCCAAGGCGCAGGAACAATTCGGACGCCCGTACACGATCTCGCATGGCTTCCGTGCGGTCTTTGTTCGAGGACGCCGCAGCTTGCAGATGATGGTAGGCGGCATGGCGTTCGGCCAACGGATGCGCGTCAGGGTCTTCAGCAATGTCGCGCGCCTTCAGGATCGTCACGAACAACTCGGATGTTGCAAAGAGGCTGCCTTTCCGTGCGCCTGATGCATCTGTGCGAGACAGCGGAAATGGCGGGCGTTTCAGGTCGATCCGGCCAAGGCTGTAGCTGTGCAGAACGCTCAACAGATAGGACGGGTCGGCTGGGTATGGGGCGCAGTCCCATGCCCGCCGAACGGCGCGGCGTTCGTCCTTTGGCATCGAGTCAATCATGCGCCGGGCTTCACGCCATTTCCCGGCCCGTGCGCTCCGGTCCCTGATTTCCTGATCGGACCACGCCCTTGCCCGGTTTTCCATAACCTGATCTTCGCTCGGCTGTTCTTCGGCAATCTGGTCGGCAAAGAGCGGCAGGGCTTCCCGCTCCATGCGCTGCTTGCGGCGCAGAGCGGCCCGCTTTCGCGGTGTGTCGGTGAATGCGTGGCGGGGCCAAGATTTGAAGCGCATTTGTTCAATCTCCTGCGGATGGGGCAGGGCGCGTTAGCGCCCTGCCAGCGGTTTTTATTCCATGCCCTCGGGCAACCATGCGTCGATCTTCGCGGCCTGCTCGTCGGTGACGTTGTGAGCCTTGCGTGTCTCAGCACTGGCAAACAGGCTTTCCAGCTTCTCCGCCTTCTCGCCCTTTTTCAGCTTGGCAAAACTCGTTGCGGTCGGGTGATCTTCGGCAAGGTCCAGCAGATCGCGCCAAATCTGGTTCATGTAGGGGCCACCCACACGGCTGAAAAAGTTCTCAGCGGTGGGCGTCCAAACTTCGCGGATGCTGGGCTTTGTCTCCTTGGCAATCATCGCCGCCAGCTTCGCATCACCGCCCTGATACTGGGCTGCAAGGAAGCGGGTCAGTTCACCGCGAATATGCTCTGCGCCCTTCTTGCGGAACGCCCGGAACGACGCGCCAAGGTCTTTTGCATCGTACATGTCGCGTGCCGGGTTGGTGGTCAGCCGCTCGTCCAGTTCATAGCCTGCCGCCTCGGTGCTGGGCCAGTTCGGCACATAGCTTTGGGACAGACCGAAAGGATTGGACCACCGCATTTCGTGGCTCAACTGATAGGCCAGAAGGTCAATCATCAAATCCGGATCGCGCAGGATTGCCTGCTGCTGAGCACCCTTTGAAACGCGGTTCAGATCGTCACGCAGCGCCTGAGAAATCGGAGATTTCGGTGCGGCGCTGGCGGCGGAACCGGCAGAGCTTG
>MDLF01000089.1 GCA_001730095.1 Rhodobacteraceae bacterium (ex Bugula neritina AB1) | reverse complement strand
GTCCTCGATCTGCTGCGCGGTCAGGCCGTCTGCGCGCATCTCCTGACGGATTGTCCCTTCCATCGCCCGCACCGCGCCCTCGTGATAGTGGAACCGCTCGCTGACCGGTTCCGCTTCCATGACACCATCCCGGCGCAGCACGTTCTCGCGCTCCAACAGCGTGCCAAGTTCCACATGTACATCGTTGAGAATGTCGCGGGCCTGTTCCAGATCGGCGCGGCGTTCGAGGTTCAGATCGCGTGCCTCGGCCACCTTGGCAAGATCATCTGCGATCCATTGATGCTCGAGCGCTGCATTTGAGGCGCCCGTCTCGATCCGTGCCACCACTTCCGATGTGCTGATCCCGGTGCCCCGTAGTGCCGCGTCAATGCGCGATCTCAGGTCGGGCTCGGCCAGTCGCTCGCGCTGATTGGCGTCAATATTGGCCTCGGAATAGATCCCGCCCTCCGAGGGGGCCTCTGACAGCGAGCCCGAGCGCAGCCCCAAGGGCTGCATGTGCTGGACCTGCGTCTGGATCTCGATGAGGCGTTTTTCCAGCACGGGACGTTCCGCGTCAGACTTCTCGGCGATCATGCCCTGCACCCGCGCGAGCTTCTCCGCATAGAGGCTTCTCAGATCCTCGAAACTCTGATCCTCGGCCATATAGATATCTCCTGTTCGGTCCACCTGCCCGCCGCGCGCCAGCACCTCGCCCGCGCGGAAGAGGGCTGCGGCAATATCCTCGCGGGCCCCGCGGACCTCGTAGGTCTCACGGGAGGCCTCCACGGCAAGCGAGTGGTAGACGGTTCTGGTGTTGGCGATCTCCGCCAGCGTCCGCGTCAGGTCCTGCCCCACGCGTTCGCGCTCGCGGGGGGCGCGACCCTCTTCCTTCGCCGCATAGACCTCGCTGGTCCGGGCCGGGTAATGCACAACCCCGCGATCGATGCGGCGCGTAGCCTCCAGGCGAACGCCGTACTTCTCCGCCTCCTCGACCATGGCGAGGCGGAAGTCGTCATAGTTGAAGCGATGGTTGCGCCCCAGAAAGAAGAACTCGCCTTCCTGCGAGCGGCGGTTCAGCACCAGATGCGCATGCGGGTGATCGCGGTCCTCATGCACCGCGATGATGTAGTCGAAATGCCCCGCGTCACTCTGGAAGAACCGCTCGGCCACATCCGTCGCGATGTCGCGCACATCCTCCCCGCGCGTGCCGATGGGGAAGGACATGAGCATGTGGGTGGTCTGCCCAAGCTTGGGCTTGAAGCCCGCATCCCACCGCTTGGCAAAGCGCTCGGTCAGATCCTTGATGTCACGCGCCTCGAGCTTCGCCTTGCCATCTAGGAACCCGCTACTGTCCACGATATGGGTGGACTTGGTCGTGAGGTAATCGAGCTGGTTTGTGAGCTGCGATTTCGTATGCGTGCCCCCACCCCGGATCGCCTTGAAGACCGCTGGCCGATGCCCCGCCGCCGCGCGTACAAGCTGGCTCTGCTTGGCGACATGCAGCCCCTGCATCGAGCCCCTAATGCGGCTCCAGCCATCCCGGAACACCTCGCCCGTCACGGCATCGACCGCATCATTCAGCCGCATGGGCAAACTCCCTCAGCGCGGCCGTGGCCTGCAGTTGCATCCCATCGCGACGGCGGCGCAAAAGCAGGTCGATCTCGTCGGCGGAATCGAGGATGAACCGCGCCAACCCGCGCATCTGCGCAAGGCGCGGCTCAGAAAACTCGGCACGCGTGCCACCATCAGCCCCCTGCCCCATCCGGTTGGCTCGCGTCATCTGCTTGGCGATCTGCGCGACCCCATTGCCAACCTCGTGCAGAGAGGCGCGGTAGCGCGCCATCTCAGCCGCCATCTGCGCATCCGGAACGAACACCCCGCCTGCCGCCTGGATGAGCCGCCGCAGCCCCTCCGCCCGGCTCTCGATCCCGGCCTCGGCCAGCACCGCATCGAGCGCCGCAAGCTCCGCAGCCGTGACCTTCACACTGACCGCCGAGACCGGGATCGCAGCATCCGTCTGGCGCTCCGCATGGGCTTTGAGCGTGTACTGGATCGCCCGCACCGACACGCCAAACCGTTCCGCCAGCACTGAAGTGGAAACGCCTTCCGCAGCCTCGCGAACGATCTCCATGCGGTCCGCATCTGTGAGACGTTTTGAGCGCGACATGCGAAGAAAGCCCCCCTATTTCCTGCCACCTTCCACCAAGGCTGCCCCCACCTTACGATAATATACCTAGCTGTCAATTGTATACTTACGTTGCATTCAGGCTCAGGCAGCCTTGGTGTCCGCTTCCCCCGCAGCCCGCAGGGACGCGGGCCTGCCCCCTCACCACCAGCACAGCCTCCAACCTCAAAGGCCCCTTCCCCAGCCCCGCCCGAGGATCTGGCCGAACACCCACGAGTTCGGACGGAACCGCGGGCGGGCGCAAACCCCACCGACAGGGCGGACAGGCAGGGTCAAGGAGGGCCAGATTTGGCTCCGCCAAATCTCTGCCGCAAAAACCGACAGGCCTCGGCCTGCCTGTTTTTGCGGATGGCCCCCTTGAGGCTGACTGGCCGGTCTGTCGCGGCCTGATCACTCCGAGCAGCGATCGTCCTTTGAGCGCGCAGCGACTGGCACCAAGTGGAGGTCGCTGTCGGCGATCACCCGCGCCGGTGACGGCATCCCTGGGACAGGGATCGGGCCGCCCCAAGATCGTCCTGGGGCGGCCCATCCTCGTCAGAGGATTCAGTCCTGGGGATCCTTCGCGCTCGGCGGGAACATCACCAGCTCCGAGACCGCGACCGGGAAGTCGAGCTTGAGGCTGAAGAACTCCGAGCCATCCCCATTGCGGGTGTTGCGGAACATCGCGCCCACGCGCTGAAAACGGGTGCGCTCCTGGCCATCGGTGTCGGTGAACTTGACGGGGACGGTGGCGACGTAGTGGTTGGTCATTTGGGTTACTCCTTGTTGCGATGGGGATCACCCGGCACGGGGGCAAGAGGCCCGGTCGCAAGTGCAAATGCGGAGGGTCCGCGGCTCCGCCGTGGAAGCCGTATTTGTGCTTGCCGAAGCGAAGCGCAGGGCACGATTGGGCCGACCCCGTGCGATCCACATCTATGAGCAAAAAGGAGTGATCCGGATGACCCCTGCCATAACGCAGCCGCCACCATCCGCGTCCCGCCGAGCCTGGCCGGGGAGCTGACGGTGCCCGCCCGCGTGTGTGCGATGTTCCGAAACGCCACCCGAGGGTTGTGCAGGTCTTCAGCCTCAAGTGCAGCGTCTCGACCGCTCGCGTCTTGCGCCGCTGACGATGTGCGTGAAATGCGCACCATCCCCAGCCCGTACCGATGCGGATGGACCGAACTCTGACGGGCTGGGTAGAGGGATGACGGTGCTGGACGCCCCGAGTTCCCGATCACGCGTGACCGACCGCACGCGCCATGAGATATGACGAAAGGACCGCCCGAAGGCGACCCCGTTATGGCCATCACGCGCCCAAGCTGTCGAGCATCCCCCTGGTATCAGGCATTCGGTTCAGCGAGTTGCCGATGTGTTCCCGCCAGCGCGGCCCAACCTCCAATGCGGTGGCATAGGCCCGAGCCAGATCATCGGGCCGGTCCTCGGCCATCGCTTCGATAAGGAAAGCCGCCTGCTCGCGGTCCTTCGCGGATTTCAGGCTTCCTGCCCCATCGCGGCGCCGGTCGGCAATGATCAGTTTGTGGACTGCATAACGCTCCGGGCGGGGCACCTGCACCAGAACGCCGGATCTATAGATCGCCGCCGCGTGGATCGGCTCAGCGATCAGGAAGTTGAGATAGTTCAGTCCTTGGGCGTTCACGCCCAAGGCAGGCAGATCACGGATGGTCTCATCTCCGAACGCCGGTGTGAGAAACTCGACCAACTGGCCGCTGCCACCCTGGGCCCATCGCCATGTCCGACCTTGGTCAAGAGCTGGCAGAGGATCGAATTTGAGCGCTGAGAACGTCTCGGCAAGACCCGGGTCGACCTGATCCTGCAACGCAACACTGAGCTTCTCGAACTGCGCGATGTCGATGTCGCCAGTATTGGCCATACCGCCAATTGGCAGACGGATACCAAGCTCGCCTTCATAGAGGCGAAATGCGTTCGTCCCAACGATGGTGCCACCCAAACGGAAGGTTCCGGCTGCGGCCATGGCCGACAGGATGGACCCCGTTGCCCGGTCGGTGGGGGTCATGCCTTCGGCGCGCAAGAGGCGGACAAGCCGAGACCGTTCCGCCTGCCGATCCTTGGCGGTCGAGCGCAGCTCCTCAATCCGGTTGATACGTGCACGCGTCTCGTCACTGTCCTCGCCGATATAGATGAAGCGCATCTCGGTGCCGACACGCCGGGCTGCGTACCAATAGGCCTTGTCGCCGCGCTCCTTGAGAGTCGGCTTGCCTTCGACACCGGACAAGGCGTCGTCCTTCAAAAGACGTACCAGATCGGTATAGGCGCTCATCGCGATGCTGCTGAGTGGAGTCATGCCAATCATTTCCAAGTTTTGCTTGGCACACATATACCTATCAAAACAGGAAAATGCTAGGCAAAGCAATTTGGGCCCCGCCACGCGCATGAGAAACAACGAAAGGGCCGCCCGAAGGCGACCCTCGCAACTCACGTCTCCGCAGTTTTCTTTGCCGGGTCCGCAACCCGCATGACCGTCAGGCCTTTCGCTTCCGCCTTCTGCCCGAGGTTCAGCGCGACCCCGTTGCCGCCGAAGAGCACAACCCCCGTCGCCGCGAACTTGTCGTCCAGCATCTCGTCGTTGCACTTGAACGGTGCCGCCCGCCCGTGCGCGGACCAGCGCGGATCGAAGCGCGCCTGTGCTATCCCGCGTGCCCGGGCCCACCGGGCCGCAATCATCTCCGCCCCGTGCTTGCCACCCTTGTGGCAGAGGAAGATCTCCTGGTTGCGGTTCTGCTTGATCCGTTCGCGAACCTTGTCGAGCGTGTTGAAGATCACATCGACATCGGTCCAGTCGGTGGCGCCCGAAACGATCAGGGGCACCCCCTCGACTTTCGACTTCTCGGCGGTTTCGCGATCATGCTGCTCCACGAGCTGCCGAGCCTCGAAGACCGCCCCGGTCTCTTGCGCCCGGACGCTCGCCCGCGACCCGGCTGCCGGAATGAAAGCGTGACCCGTCTCGACCTCGTAGCATTCCGCTGCGGCCTCGCTCATCACCTCGATCGCGCCGACGATCTCGCGCAGCTGCAGAAAGCGCGCCTGCGCCTCTTCGAGCGCGGTCTCGGCGATCTCGGATCCATCGTGGGATTTTGCGAGCGCGCCGATCTTGTCAGCGGTGCGGTCGACCTCCTTGCCGAGTGCCACCTTGCGGCGCTGCAGGATCGTGGCGAGCCCGTGCGCCAGCGGTTCGATTTCTGCCTCGAGCCCAGTCCCGCGCAGCGAGCCAAGCAGAGCCTCGAAGCTCTCGCGGATGATGCGGTCGGTCAGGACGTGATCCTCCGGGATCGGCAGCTGCGCGTCCTTCTCGGTCAGCCCGAAAAGTTCGATCGTCTCGTAGGTGTTTGCGGTGTCGTAAGCCATGTCTGTCTCCAGTGTTCGGTTCCTAGGCCACCACGTGAGTGTGGGGGCATGGCCGAATGCCTGGTTTCCGAATCTGCCCGGGTCAGGGACGGCGCAGCCGCCGGCTTGCCGGGCGCAAAAGTTTTCTGCGCGCAGCACCCGACACATGCGCGCGCTCACGCACGGGACCGCCCCGCGCCAAAGGCCCCGCCCTCGCCGAAAAGTTTTGCGATCCTTGACGCGGGCTGATTTGGGGGCCATCCGGAGGATATGCTTCCGCACTCATGTGTGTGTGTTTTGACGGTAGGTTTGCCCGACCCGAGCAGGCAAACGGCCCGACCGGACGCGGGAGACGGATGAAGCGGCGGGATCGTTTTGCCCCGCAAAACAGACCAAAGCGCAATCCGGCGGAGCGGCCGGGGAGGGACGTGCTCGCGAGGCGGGCAAACCGGAATGCCGGGCGCAACGCCGCGGTGAGGCCGCATGGCCGAATGCGCGACGGACCGAAGGGCCGTTCTCCCCTGCGACTTGGCGTACCGAGCGGGGGAGGCCGCAAGGCTACCGACCCACTACGCCTTGTCGGCCTGCACGGCTTGCCAGATATTGCAACATCCGGTAGTCTATTGGAGCACCAAGGAGTTTTCCATGAGTGTTCAAAAGCAATCTGTCAGTTTTACCGACACCGCCTACACTTTCGCCAAGGAACTGGTCGAAGCGGGCGAGTACCCCAATGTGAGCGCGGCGGTCTCGGGTGAATTGGCGAAGGCCAAGGCAGAGCGGGATCGTGAACGGTCTTTGTTTGAGGCAGAATTGGAACGCCGCCTGTCTCTTCCACTCAACCACTGGGAACCCGTCGGCGAAGCCTCAGACGTCACCGCAGGCGCGCGGGCCCATCTTGCGGCAATGGCTCAAAAGACCTGATGCGTTTTGTCAGGCATCCGTTCTTTGAACGGGACCTCATCGGTATCGTTGATCATATTGTCGACGTGACTGACGGTGACGTTGCTGCAGCAAGCCGCAGGCTCGATGAAATCGATACCCTTATTCAAGAAATTGCCGAAAACCCAAAATCCGGTGCTCGCCTGAGCGGCAAGCTGGACGGATGGCTCGTGCGCCATGGCGGCGCAGGTCACCGACTGACCATCGTATTCAAACCGGATTTAAATGCCGGAATTGTTTATCTCGCTCTCGTCGCATTCGGCGGTCGGGACTGGATGAGGCTCGCGTCGGCAAGACAGGTGTTCGCAGACTAACTTCAAAGCCATCTACTGCGAAAAATCTCAAGACCGGACCTTCGCTGCGCTCGAGCTGAAGAGAAAAGATGCGGGACTTTGCAGACTTATACAGTCGCAGCTATTGCTGACGCAGCATCCATTCGCATGTGCGGCACTCGCGTCGCTGCGTTGCAAACGATGTCACCGGAGCGGTCGTTCAAGTGCGTCGATTTGGCTGGAACCGAAACTGTACTTTCGCGGCGAGACAAGTCATGACAATCCTGTACTCAAAGCATTTGCTGACCGTCTCCGAGGCGCCGGAAAACCTCACAAAGTCGCCATCACGGCCGTCGCCCGCAAGCCTGTGATCATTGCCAGCGCTCTCGTCAAATCAGGTCAGGAGCGGTCATCGCAAACCGCTGGAGAGATACAGTTGCTAGCCACAAACCGATTTGGCAGCTGCTTCGACGGCATCCTCGACCGTCGGCATAGGAGCAGCGGCATCTATTACGATAGCGCCTTCATTTTTGAGCGGCCGCTCCAGATTTGCGAATTGGGCATCCAGCAAAGATGCTGGCATAAAATGGCCCCTGCGCGACGCCATACGCTGTGCAATGGCATCGCGACCGGCAACTAGAAATATGAACTTTAAATGCCCCACGTGGGTGCGAAACAGGTCACGATACTGCTGTTTGAGGGCAGAGCAGGCCAGAACGACATGCCCTTGACGTCGGGCGGTTTCAGCGGCCTCACACAATGCATGAAGCCACGGCAATCGCATCTCATCATTGAGCGGGATACCCCGTTTCATGGCCCTTCGATTGGCGTCCGAATGGTAATCGTCGGCTTCAATGAATTGAGCGTCCAGTCGCTCCGCGAGACTGCGTGCGATAGTGGTTTTGCCAACACCGGACACGCCCATAACAATAAAGACATGATTTCGGGTGGCCTTTGGGGGTTCAACCATAAGAGTGCAATTCAAATGAGTAGAGCGCGGGCTTGATCCGGGAGCAACGCATCCGGACGTTCGCAAGCAGTGACCATATCGATCCAGCGTCGTTCTTCAGCGGACTGAAGGATTGCGGTCATTATCTCGACCACGTGAGTCGCTAGTTCCAAGCTACAACGATGCGGCCTTCCCGAGGCGATGGCCGCGGCCATATCCGCAAGTCCTGCACAGCGGTAGTTGGCACGGTCATTCCCTTGCCCGTCCTTGGCATTGGGGATCTCAAATGCATGATTGCGAGACGCAATAGCGGTGGAATCGCCGTTCTGCTTGGCTTGATAAACCTCACCTCCAAAGAAATTTGGATCAGGAAGGTACAGCGAACCGTCAGTTCCATAAAGTTCCATATTCTCATGGCGATGGGCGCAAACATCCCAACTTGCGCCAAGGGTGATCAGCGCGCCGTTTTCGAATGCAAGCACCGCATGAATATTGGTCGGCGTGTCCACAGGCACGGTTTCGCCCTCGCGCGGGCCATTACCGATGGTGCGGGTCGGGAAGCTGGCCGAAGCCATGGCTGTCACCGCTTTCACCGGCCCAATAAGCTGCACCAGGTTGGTCACATAGTAGGGTCCGAGATCAAGAATGGGCCCGCCACCGGGCTGGAAAAAGAAGTCCGGATTGGGGTGCCAAGCCTCCATTCCGCGCGACATAACGTGACAGGTACCACCGATGATGTCCCCTACCAAATTTTCGTCAATGGCTGCGCGAGCGAGTTGATGAGCACCGCCGAGGAAGGTATCCGGCGCCGACCCCACGCGCAGACCATTTTCCGCCGCAAGGCTCCGCAGTGCTTCGCCTTCTTCCAAGGTCAGCACAAAGGGCTTTTCGGAATAGGCATGCTTGCCTGCCTCCAAAATCCGTTTGGTCACATCGAAATGTGCCACCGGGATCGTCAGGTTGACGATGATCTCTATGTCATCGGCAGCCAGCAGATCGTCGATCGTATCGGCACGAAACGAAAAATCTTCCGCACGCAACTTGGCGGCATCCATGTTCAGATCGGCAACCGCCCGCACCTCAAGCGCCTTAAAGAGCGGCGCGAGCTTGAGGTAAGAGGTCGAGATATTGCCGCAGCCGATGATGCCGACACCAACAGTCTTCATGTCTGTGATCCCTCAAAATGCCTGAACGGTGGCCAGCGACCGGGTGGCCATGCGGACATGGTCATTGGGGTTGTCATGTTCGATGACGTAACGCTCGACCCCGGCGGCATCCATGGCCTGCTTGATCGCGGGCCAGTCCATGATGCCGTGACCCACATCGGCCCAGCCGCTTTCATCGGCATTCTCGCCTTCGGGCGCGCGATCCTTGACGTGCACGGTTGTGATGCGGTCGGCATATTTCGCCAGCCATTCCGCCGGATCGTGACCGGCCACTTTGACCCAGGCCAGATCAAGCTCAAGCATGATGTCGTCGGAGGCTTCGGCAATGATATCCAGCGGGATTTGCCCGTCGACGGCCACGAATTCGAAATCATGGTTGTGCCAGCCGAACTGCAACCCGGCGGCGGTGATCGGTTCGCCCGATTTGGCCAGACGCGTGGCAAATTCCTGCCAACCAGCCAGAGTTGTCGGGCGTTCGGCCGGCGGAATGAAAGGCACGATCACCGATTTGATGCCAAGGGTCTTGGCAATCTCGATGGCCTTTTCCGGCTCATTCTCGACCAGGTCGGGCGCAAAATGGCCCGTCGGCATGGTCATGCCATGGGTCTCAAGCAAGGCCTTGGTCTTGGCCAGGTCTTCATAGTAAAGGCCAACACCTTCGACCTCTTTGACGCCCAACTCGGCGAGCATCTTGAAGGTTTCTTCAACGTCCCAGTTCCGTGACGAATAAAGCTGATAAGAAATAGACGGCATGATCTGTCCTTTTAGATCAGATTAAGGGATGGCCATTCGGCCAGTTTTTAGGATTGGAAAGCGCTTAGAGCCGCAATTCCGATTGAATATCGAAGAGCGAGGATTGTGACAGGTCGAAACCAAGCCGCAGCTTTTCGCCGACATTCACGTCGGCCTGCCCTTCCATGCGTACGCGGAAGTGGTTGCCCGCAACTACGCAATCCACCAGCTTATCTGAGCCAGTGGGTTCGATCAGGTCGATATCCACGTCGATCTGGTAAGGTGCGTTTTGCACAAGCTCACCCGTGATGACATGTTCAGGGCGAATACCAAGGGTCGCTGGCCCTTCGACCGAACCCTCCGAAGAGAATTCGTAACCAGCCAGCGGGATCTTCAGCTCGTCCACTTCGAAGTGACCATCTTTGATCTGTCCATCCATGAAGTTCATCGACGGCGATCCGATGAAACCGGCCACATATTTGTTGACCGGGCGGCTGTAGATTTCATCAGGGGACGACAGCTGCATGATCTGA
>MDLF01000088.1 GCA_001730095.1 Rhodobacteraceae bacterium (ex Bugula neritina AB1) | reverse complement strand
CTCGTCCCACCGGCTCGAAAAACGATCAACAACCGATTTGATTTCATCCGCGTTCAATTGCTTCTTCCCATCGAGAACACCGCGGCTATCCACGATGAACGACGATTTCGTAGTCAGGTATTCGAGCTGGTTGGAAAGCTGGCTCTTAGTATGAGTTCCGCCGGATCGGATGGCCTTGAAAACGGCGGCTCTATGGCCTTTGGCCGCACGCGTCATCTGTTTCCGCTTTTCGCCAAGCCCTTGCGTGGACCCGCGCACACGGCTCCAGCCTTCGCGGAAAATCTCACCGGTTACGGCACTGACTGCATCACTCTTCGCCATCAACAAGCTCCCTTAATGCCTCGTTGACAGACAGTTTGATTCCGTTCGTTCGCCGTCGAACCAGTAGATCAACTTGATCTGCGAAATCCAAAACAAACCCTGCAAGACTGCGCATCTGGGTTAAGCTCGCTCGCCCGAAGGGTGGCTTTATGCCCTTGTTGTTCGCCTCATTCATCCGCTTAGCGATCTGCGTGACGTTGTTGCCAACACGGTTTAGCGCAGCTCGAAACCCTCTCAACTCGTCGGCCAGGTACTCGTCAGGTTGGAAAATCTCGTTTGCAGACTGGATCAATCGGCGCATTGCTTCCGACCGACTTGAAACACCATGACGCGATAGGACTGCTTCAAACGCCCTCAATTCCTCGGGGGTGATTGTCGTACCGATTTGGACAGTACGCATGCCGCTATCGCGTTTTCGCGTTTTTTCGCGCCGCACAGTGTATTGGATTGTCCGGGGGGTAACGCCAAAACGCTTTGCAAGTACCTGAGTAGAAACGCCTTTTTGCGTTTCTCGGACGATTTCCAATCGCTCCAAATCAGACAAGCGGTGGCGACTAGCCATTGCGAACATACAATCCCTATTTCCTGCCAACTTCATACAATCACTTAGGTTTTGACGCAATTATAAAAGTGTGGCACACATCATAATATTGTCAAAACCGTTAAGAGTGAATTGTATTCCGCTGCAAACCGAACCCGCAGGGTGAGGTTGTCGAGCCGCAGGCGAGATCGGCCCAAAACCGAAGGTGACGGCCCACTGGTCAAAATTGGCCGCTAAGCGGCCTCAATTTGCTTTCCGCACCCCACCCTCTCCACAGAGCGACAATGGCGTTTCTCGCGGCTCTCCGTGGCTCACAGGCGAGTTGCGGCCCCTCCCCTGCCCCGCCAACACATCGATCCTCCACCCGCAAGGCCATTCCGAACGCCAATGACGGTAGACTTTGCCGAACAAGCAACACGGTACACGGTACACCGCACAGGCAACACGGCACAAGGAACAGGTAACACGGAACCAGCAACACGGCAACGTGAACAGTCAACACGGCACAGGCAACCAGCAACACGGCACAAGGCACAGGTAACAGGGCAGAGTGAACACGGCACAGGTAACACGGGACACGGCGCAAGGAACACTTGACAGGCAACACGGCACACGGCACAAGCAACAGGAAGCAGGCAACAAAGAACAAGGAACAGGCAACATGCCCAACGAAGATATGAAAGTGATTTCGGTAATGACCCGAAAAGGTGGTGCCGGAAAAACGACTTTGACGCGCGCACTCATTAGCGCCGCCATGTCACGGGGCAAACGCTGCCTTGTGTTCGATGCTGACCCGCAACAGGCCCTCGCGCGTTGGGCGACCAAACTCAAAATTGACGACCCTTTGTTCAAGATCGAGCCTTTGACCAAAGCCAGCGAGTTGGAGGAAAAGGCAGAGGAAGCCTACGAAAACGACACAGCGGACTTTGTGTTTGTTGATACCATCGGTGCAGCCGGTGCCTGGGCTGATGATCTGGCGTCGGAAAGTGACGCGATTGTTGTGCCGATGATGTTGAGTGACGATGATCTGGAAATTACAACCGATACCTTCAATTGGTATGTTGGGCTACGTGAACGGGCGGACGATCCAGAAGCCCTACCAACTTTCCACGTTCTCCTATCGAACGTGCCAGCTAAGCAAAGCAAGTCTGAGCTGCTGATCGAACAGAAAGCTCTCTCACAATTTCCCGTCATGGACGACTATTTCGTGCACCGGATACAGCACAAAGACGCCTCGGCAGAAGGCTTCATTCACCACATTGCGGAAAACCGCCGCACAGGCCCCGGCCATCTTCGAGTTCAGGCAGCCCGCTTCGATGAAGCGCTCGAAGAAGCCTCATCCATTCTTGATGCACTAACAGGGGGTAGCTGATGGCACGGAAGAAAAAGCCAAAGATTGCTGGATCGGACCCAACCTATACGTCCGATTTTTCGGAGTTCAACAAACTGCCGACCAACAAACCCCCTGAAATTCAGGAACCCGAACCGCAGCCCGTTCAACCCCAAGAACCGAAGCCGGAACCCACAAGCGCTCCACCAGCAGCTCGGACACGCAAGCCAAGGGCAAAACTAGCGGCAACAGCGCCAGGGCGAAAACAGGCGGCCCCTGAACCAAAAAAGGATCTCGGACCAAAGCGCGAGCTAACTTTGATCGCGGCGGTCAAAATGGACCAGCATAGCAAACTTGAAGCTCTGGAAAGCAAGGGTCTACCCCAGAAAGATGTAATCGCCTTGGCTGGCAGACGGGCGATAGAGCGTTTCGACCCAAAACCGGAATTTGTCGAAAAGCCGGAAGCTGATCGCAGACCGATGCGGGAAGGCTACAAGAGTACGAAGCGCGTCGATACTACGTTGCTGGAGAAACTGAGAGACAAGCACGATCCGTTGCGTGTCTCATCGGATGCCGCAATGGTACGAGGTCAATTCGAAATTCTGTTTTGGTCCTGCCTTGATGAAGTCATCGAAGAACTGAACAGCAAGTATTGATAGAAGGCGCGGCCAGCCGCGCAGTTTATCCTTAGAAGGGGGAAGGAGTTTCGGCTTCCTTCCCCCTGAAACAAAATAGACAGGGCCGTGTCCTCGCGCTGCGCGCTGCGGGCCGCACCAACCCTGTCGATTTGGTTTCACCCCCAACCTCTCAAGCTCCGCGCATACTCAGGGATAAGCAGCCGCTTATCCTGTTCCAATTCCGAGAAACGGGCAGGGGAAGTGCTGTTCTCAGTGCAGACAGAGGAAAGATCATGGCACACAAAAAGAGGCTCCACGCAGAACCCATCAAACGGATTTTAGACAGAGAGACGCGTGAGGTCGTGGGATGGCTTTACAAATGGAATACAGGCTCATTGGTGCCGATGTGGAAGGACGGGCGCAAAACGGATGTGATCTATGAGGAAGCGACCGGATAGAAGCCGCCGAAACATAAGCAAGACCTTGGATGTACGGGCCGAAAATGCTAGGCTGTCTCCCAAAAGGAGGCAGCCTATGCTTTTTAACAAACCACTGATTTTGGGTATTATTGTTGGCAGTCTGCCGGTCACTGCGCAAGCGTGGGAACATAGCATGGAACGCGGCGTTGACCTTTATCAGACGCTTGACGGCGCTGTCTCGGTGTCGATGGTCTGCGACCCAAATACCGTCTATGGAACAACTGTTAGTGCCGTTATGGTCGGCGTTGGTCCTGAACTGGATATGAGTGTTCCTGTGACATTCCGGTTTCCAGACTTAATCTCTATTCAAGCCACGTTAGACCATGGCCGAATTTCGAAAGCTGATAACGCTGGCGGAGCATGGGAACCGCTGCTCACTGGCTTTCGCACGCACAGCGCGGTGGCTGTCTCTGTTGGCGATGAATCCTATGACGTTAAGCTGGGCGACCCGATGCCGTTTAGTTGCCTTTGACCAGGCCCGAAGGGCCTCCGCGCGAAGCGCTAGGCGGGGCAGGGGACGGGTGCAGCCCGTTCCAAGCCGCGTCACAATCACCACAATAGAAAAAGCCCCCGCCATTTCAGGCAGGGGCAGCATCGGCCAGATAAACCAACAGGGAGTGGGGTTAGCCTATCATCAGTTGGCCGACATTCCATTATCAAAGCTCAACACCTTGCTCCTTTAAGGCCAACCTCGCCGAGTAACGGGCGTTTCCGGTGAGTTGCCGTTGCCACGCTCCTTGCGACGGCGCCCAGCGAAAGCCGTGCGATTTCATAATGCGGCGCACCTCCGCGCTTGGCTTACCATCAAAGATGAATTGAACGCGGTTCTCTTCGACATTCTCAACCACGTCACACACACCCTGAAACTCGTGACGTTTCGTTGTGGCCGCGCTGGCTTTTTCGAGTTGTTCAATACGTTTTTTGGTGGCTTTGATCTTCGCGTTAAGGTTCGTCAATTGGTAGGGCGCAAAACCGATAGGTCCTGCATGACCCCATTGCGGTTTCAGCAATTCGCGGGCCATTGCCGGAGTGTAAAAATCCGCCACACCCGCCAATTCTGCTGCGTAGCTGTCAAAGGTCTTGCCCTCTGTCTCTGGTGTCACACCCTTCTTGTTCCACTTGCGCACAACACGGTTTGCCGCCTTCATGTTGGTTTGCTGGGATTGCAAGTTGGTCAGTTTCTCAGTCAGTTTCGGGATAGCGTCGGGGTCGTCGCTGCTGATCCCGCCAGTGCCAACACTTGCCGCCTTTGCGCGCAGCTCCTTGGCTCGTTTGTCTTCCTCAACGCTTTTGCGCATGGCATTGTCGGCGCGTTTGATCGCGGCACGGTGGCGACCTTCTGAATGGTGGCCGCATAGGATCGGCTGTCCAAATGGAATGCCTGTCGCGCCTTCGCTCATATCAGCACGTTTATATGCAGCGTTAGAACGTTCGTCGGCCCGATCTGCTGCGGCTTCCAGACGGGCGCGGCGGTCTTCTTGTTTTTGCTCGTAGCTGTTCATGTCGTTTGATCCTTCGTGGTGTGGGCGGGGTCATTGCCCCTTTGGAATGGTTTTTTGGACAACCGCTGAAAGCGGCTGATCCTGAAAACCTGACCCGCTGGCGAAGCGTGGGGGTTAGCAACTGCAAGGCAGGATCGACGGGGGTGGTGCGGCCCGCAGCGCGCAGCGCGAGGACACGGCCCCGTCTATCCGAACTTGCGGGCGCGAGGGGGCGAAGTCCCCTTAGCGACGTGACGCAGTGGCGTTCGGCTTGTCCGAACCCCAAGTCACAAAGGAAAAATCAGGATCGCCCGAGATCCGTCGCCCCATGCGACCGTCACCCGAATGGGCAGATCGGCGCGGCCCAGGGCAGGGCATGAGACAAAGGACAGAGCGCGGCTCGGAGAGACGCGACCAGGACTATTGGATCAGCTCGCACGGGGGCGTGACGTTCTGGGCGTAAGCCGGTCTGCCGGCTGAAGCCTAGGGCGCGGTGACACGGCCATAAGGCCGGGGCAGGGGCCAAACTGAAGGTGCTATTCTAAGTACCCGATACGCTCCAAGAGCGCCTTCTTGGTCCCGAAAACATCACGCAAAACCTGAACGAGATTTTCATTGGTAGCCGTCAGATCGGCATCAGATTCGCTCTCAAACGCTTCCATCATCGGGCGGATTTCGTCATCTTCTACAAAGTGCAGTGCGGCCCCCTGCCACTCGATAATATCGGAAAAATCATTCGAACCTTCTCCGTAAGAAGGACTGACCGAAAGGCGAACGGTTGTATTGACTAGCGCCAACTGCTCATCAGACAAATCGTGAGCTTCAGCATACCAATCTGGGACATAAGGACACTCAATACCAACGGTATCGAGCCGCCAGCCGAAATCATCCATAGGCGACGGTTTTGGTAAATTAACCTGCACGTTTTCAAGGGTTCCAAGCTCTTTGCGCAGGTGATCGTAAAGCGACACGTCAAAACGCACGATTTCGTCCTCCCGCTCAAGGCAAACATCCATGACCATGCCGCGTTCAAGCCAAGGGACCAGCCAAAAGTTTGTTTCGCAAAACTCCTCTTCGGGTTCGCAGGGTATCAGGTAGCAAAATTTGTCTGGGCCAGCCGCGTAGCATCTGGCGGCAATGTCCGCGAAAAAGGCGTCAAAAAAGCCCTTCGAAAATGGAAAAGAGCCGCGAACCAACTGCGTAGGGGTGGGCAAACTGATGTACTGAGAGGACATATGTTCGCCCGTCTCGTTGTCGAGAGCCTGTTCGCAGTAGCGGCTGGCGATAAAAGCGGCCAGCGAAGACAACTTGTCGAGCTTGACCAGGCTAGCCAAATACAGGTCGTCTGGCATTTCCATCCTGCCGCTCATCCATTTTTTGATGGTGTCCAACCGAACACCATAGAACGCCGCCGCTTCCTTCTGGGAGAAGCCGAACCGCGCAATTACGGAAGAAGCCGGAGTAGGCAATCTGAATGGATAGTCGTCTGGCATGGGAATATTCATATAAACCTCAATTTGAGCTGTGCTGTGGATTTGAAACCAGAAACGGTGGTTAAGACCTCCGACGGTGCAGCAAGAGTAGGTCATCCCGACACTTTGTTCAATAGAACAGAAAGGCAGACGCCCCGTTCGGGGCTCTGCCGTGCAGCCGCTACTTTTCACGGCGCTTTATGGTGAACTTGATCTTAATGATGAGCAAATTGAGCTCGATGCTTAGGCTCAAGTCGATTTTGCGTAGCTGCTTCCTGAGTGTTCTTAACCGCCGCGCAGCAATGCGACGTAACCGATTAGATTTTTTGCGAAGGTATTTCATAATTGTCTCCTTAGTGAATAAACAGGGCCTCGAAACACGGCGTCATAGGGGAGCCTGTCAACACGCGCGTAGCGCCCCGAAGGGCTTGGCGTTGACAGGTTCCCGCGCCGTGTATCTTGCCCGACCGTTTTCACGGAGACGGTTATGCTATTCGGAAACTCAGGTTTCTTTTGTCGCTGCGGGAAAGACACCAACACGTCCGAAAACCTGTGCCAGTACCAGCTTGCGCCAATAACCAGGGCAAGCCACAATCAAGCCATTGCGCGGCTACATTGAAGGAGCCATGGGGGCGTCTGCCCCCGCGCCTACGGCGCTCCCCCGAGGATATTTTTAGGAAGATGAAAGCGGAAAATATGAGCAAGACAGGAAAGTGCGGTCACTGTGGGTTCGAGCCTGTCGCGGTTCGAGCCAAGACCTGCCCGAAATGTAACGGTGAAGATCCAGTGCTAGCCGGTGCAACATTGGGCGATTGGGGGAAGGGCCTTGGCTTCGCCGCATTGGCCCTAGCGGCGATGGTCGGTTTACTCGTGATATTCGGCTTTCCCAGCTAGATGCTGAACAATCTTGTTGAATCGAGTCTCCCGAAGTCGCCGCGATTAGCGGCTTCCGCGCGAATAGCGCACGTCCTTGTTCCGGACGGCCGCAAGGTCGTCTGGGGCAGGGACTACCAAGGCAGGTAGCCACCCTCAAAAGAGGGTGAGCTGATCGCCTGCAATGGCTGGGCCTGTTCCAAGATTTTCAAGACGTTCTGCGCGCTCGGTCTCGATGCGCTGCACCCGCTCTTTTTCAGCCGCTTCCCATTGTGCGGCCCGCTCTTTCTGCTTAGCAAAGGGGTCGCCGTTAGCGTTGAGAAAGACCGGCGCGGCGGCGGTATAGGCGCCAGTGAACACCTCAAGGGAAATGCTGTTGCCGCAAACGATCTTGCCAGCAAGGCCACGGGCGGCGCATTGCAGATAGCACATATGGTAAGTCGATCGCGAAAGCTCTACCGCCTCGATCCAGACACTCGTTTCCAGATCGTGGCCTTTACCCTCGATCACATCAGCCACCGCCATGAGCATACCGCCTGCGCCTGCGGCTGGTTCTTGCAAGGTGACGAACCCTTGTTCATCAATCATCTGGTCAACGTCAGTCAGGTTAATTTCAGCCATGAGGCGCGACACCTCATAAGGCGTGAAAAACTGCCCAAGGCGGCTTTCCAAAGCGCCGATTTCACCCGCGACCATGCCCAGAAAATCACACCCGCCACCGCTGATTTCTCCAAGGGCAAGTCCCATAAGTTCGGGCATTTTGCGCACATCGTCTTTGTCGCGGTAACGCCCAACCACTTCCATATATTGGGCTTCAAGGGCGTCCTGCTGCTCGGTGAACGGGCTGGCCTTCTTTGCCAGTGCGCAATAGCCCAGTTCGCAGAAGTCAGAAAAAACCTCTGTGCGGTGTTTCGAGCGGTCAATATCATTCATCAACCGCACAAATTCTTTCGCTTCTGGTGTCATGCCGCCACCTCAGCAATGTAAAAGTCTTCGGGCTGGCCGTTCAGCTTGTCGCCTGCGCGGTTGGTTAGGCCGATGGTGTTCTGATTGGGTTGAAACGTGATCAGATATTGCCCGTGACAGTCCTTTGTTACGTGGTATCCATCATTGGCCCAGCGAACGGGTTTTCCTGCATCAACGGCGGCTTGGATTTCTTCGATGGTCATTATTCAACCACCTTTTCGATGGCTGAATTTTCGCTGCCGCAATCGTCGCAAACGGTATGGTCAAAGATGGCGCTAAGCTCCCATTGCTGAAGCTCTGCGTTCCATTCGGCGTAGGCGTCCTTTCGGATGTTCTCGCCGCCACAAGCGCCGCAAAGGATTATCACGTCAGGATCGGGGTGGGGGGTGCTGGCTGTCTGGTTCATTGCCCCAATGCCTCCGGCTCGGCCTGCCGTTCCTCGCGGTAATATTGGTGCGCGTCCTTGTCGTGCCGCCCGAAGGCAAGCCCGTGCTGATCGGCAAAATGGCGCAGATCGCAAAGCGCATAGGTCAAAAGCTCCCGCGCTTCTTCGGAGTCGATATAGAGGTCTTGCAACGCGGCCTTGATCCGGTCGCTTTGGCGGATCGCCCCTTGCCGTGCCTCGGCGTTGCCATAGGTCAGGGCTTCGGGGGAAAGGTGCTGAATGGTGACGCCACAACAGGCAACGCCTGTGGTGCTGTCCGCATCTAAAAGCCGCGTTAGATCGTCGTGAATGCTCTGGCCCTGAGCGGTCAGGCTGTCGTCTGCTGAACAGGAATAGACAAGCTGGGCGGTGACGGTGATTTTTTCTTGCATTGGGGTAGTCCTTGAAAAACGGGGGAGATTGCCCCCCATGAAACGGGGGGCGCTGGCGCTAGTATTCACTGCGCAACATGATCGTGAGCGCGCGCCGCGTGGCCTTGGGGTTCGCGGGGTCTTCGCTGCCGTAGTGGTAGGCGGTGTCGTAAAAGTTTCCATGCAGAAGGTCGCGCTTAGCGGATAGGTTTGGCGCACAATCAAAAGAGAGGAGATTTCCAAGATGATGACGCCATCTATTGCGGCGACCTGCTTTGTCGCCATTGATCTGAGCAAATCGAAATGGCTGGTTGCGCTTGATGCGCCGCATTTGGCCAAGATCAAGTCTGTGCGTTTGGACGGGTTTGACACGCCGGGACTGATCGATCTGGTTCGAGCGACCGTCGCGGCGGCGACGGGGCTTTGCGGAGCGGATCAACGACCTGTCGTTTGCTTTGAGACCGGGTACGACGGTTTCTGGCTTCAGCGGCTTTTGTCCAACGAAGGGATCGAGACGCTGGTCGTGGATCCCACGAGCTTCCTCGTGAACCGTAAAGCCCGCAGGGTCAAAACAGATCGCGTCGACGCCGAAGGTATGGTCGTTCTGCTGAAGAACTATTGCTCCGGTGATCGAAAGGCGTTCCGCACGGTGCGTGTTCCAACCGTTGCCGAAGAAGATGCCAAGCGCTTCCACAGAGAACGCAAAAGGTTGATGAGCGAACGCACTGGCCACATAAATCGCATTCGTGCCCTGCTCGCCCTTCAAGGCGTTCGACACATCAATCCGGCGATGGTGACATGGCGCAGGAGACTGGAAGGCCTCGAGACTGCTGATGGCCGTCCTTTCCCACCTCAGCTGATGCGCGAGATCGTCCGTTCCTTCGAACGCCTGGAGCTGGCGAACCACATGATCAAGGCTCTGGCAGAGGAACGCGACGAAGCCCTTGCGACTGAATCTGAACAGTTTCCCGAACACGAAAAGGCCGTTCTGCTCGAAGGGCTTCGCGGTGTTGGACGACACAGTGCGATGCTCTTGTCGGCCGAAGTGTTCGGCCGGGAGTTCAAAAACAGGCGACACCTGTCGTCTTATCTGGGTCTGACACCCAGCCCTTATTCCAGTGGCGACGTCGAACGAAGCCAGGGTATCAGCAAGGCCGGAAACCGACCGGCGCGAACCCTCGGCATCGAACTGGCCTGGTGCTGGCTGCGGTATCAACCACAAAGCGCCCTTGCGCGCTGGTTCCGGAAATACACCGCCGAACGCCCGGGAATGAGAAAGAAAGTCGCCATCGTGGCTCTTGCCCGCAAGCTCATCGTGGCCTTGTGGCGATATGTGGAAACGGGACTTGTCCCGTCTGGCGCGGTTCTGAAGGCGGAGGTGTAAAACGGGATACTGAAACTTCAGAATAACGCGCAACGCCGGATGGTTGAGTGACCGAGAAGATTGATGGTCTTCACAAACCCTGTAGAAGTTTGGTCCCAACCAAGGCGGCTCCATTCCGGGAACGTGAACGGAAATTTGGTTCGGGCAGCACGCCCACCGTATGCAAGTCGATGCCACTGGTGTGAGCATAATCGAGGAGCCAAACCAGCGTTGCAAAGAAAAAAAAGGACTTGAAAATGTAAATTCCTCATGCAGATCAATTTTCCAAAAGACCTTTTGCCCACGGACATCTACGGCCCCGAAATCGTGACAGCCGTCAGGATCATTCTCGGGTTCAAAGACGTCAAACTCACCTGTCGCTTTGACCGCCTCAGCCATGAAACCATCCTCGGCTTCAGCAAGAGACCGTGTGACATGCATACGGCCTGCGATGGGCTGATCCGGCGCAATGCCAAGGCAAGCGAGTTTGCGGAAGGCATCATTCTGAGCCGCGATTGCTGCGATGTCGGGGCCTTCGGTTTGAGGGCGTGCGGAAGTGGTCATGGGCTTGTCCTTTCGAGAAAATTGAAAACACAAAACTCAAAGCTTGCTTTCACTCTTTGAGAACCCCGGCCTGCGACAGCAACAAACCTCTCATGCCGCGAGATCGGTGGCCCCTGCCCTACCCGCCTCCGACCTTGCGATCAGATAATCGCAGGCCTTCTGCGCGTCCGCCGCGTGTTTGAAGATTGCGGTCTTGTCAGAACGCAGCACACGGAGTTATCGCGAGGACGGCGTAATGCGGAGAAGAATTTCGTAGTCCGTTTGATTTCAATGTGTTGCGTTGGGGCGCTGTCGCCCTTGCTGCGCATTATTTGAGACTGGAGGTTCCCTTGGTTGACCTAAAAACCAAGGAGAACCAAATGTCATCATCGAAATCTGAAGAACTTTCAAAGCTTCGCGGCACCCTGCATCGGCAGCGTTACAGCCCGACCGTCATTCACAATTATTGCCTCTATGCGGGTCAATTCCTTGCCTATCTGGAGGAGCATGAGATTGACTTGCACGACGTCACCGCGGACTTTGTCGCTGAATACTTGTGCCACGCAGTCCTGCAGTTTCAGAAGGATCGCGGACGTTTGCCCGCACCAAGATGGGCATCGATCCCACGTTCGGGCATTCATGCCTTACTGCGCTCTGCCTTGCCAGAGTGGCCGCCGAGCCCGCCCGCAGCAAACGAAGCGGAGCGCGTCGCCCAAGAGGTCTGCGAGCAGTATGAGCAATGGCTAAGGGCCGAACGGGGCCTGGCAAACCCTTCGATCACGGCGCTGATGTGGGAAGCGCGTCATTTTTGCAAATGGCTTATCCAGCGAAATGGAAAAGCCGGTTTTGCTGATCTGAGCGTGCGCGACATCGATGCTTACATGGATAGCAGGGCACCGGGTCTGGCCCGCAAATCGCTTAAGGACGTAGCCGAGCGGTTGCGGGGCTTTCTGCGGCATTTGCATCGCAGCAAGCTGCACGGCGATGATCTATCTGGCCACGTGATTGCACCGCTACTCTATGCCTATGAGGGCATTCCGTCGATCCTGACCACCGAACAGATCGCACATGTGCTGGAGGTGGCGGTGCAGGACGTCTCGCCTTTGGGTTTGCGCGATCATGCCATTCTTCAACTCCTTGCCAAGTATGGCCTTCGTTCAGGCGAGGTCGGCCGCCTGCAGATCGAGGATATCAACTGGCGGGCGGAGACCATTCGCGTGCACCGCTCCAAATCCAATGCCACGGCTGCGCTACCCTTGATGGAAACCGTGGGGGAAGCGATCCTGCGTTACCTGCGGGACGGCCGTCCAGACACTGATGTGCGCACCATCTTCTTGCGAAGCCGGGCGCCTTATCAGCCGATGACGGCTAGCGGTCTCTATGGCGTGGTCAAACGGCGTCTGGGAGTTGCCGGGATTGAACTCATAGGCAAGCGAGGGCCACACATCTTCCGTCACGCCCGCGCCGTCAGCATGCTGAGGGCATCCACCCCGCGCAAGATCATTGGCGATGTGCTGGGCCACCGTTCCCTGGAGGCGACAGTTCCCTATCTCAAGCTTGCCACTGAAGACCTACGGGCAATTGCCATCAACCTTCCATGCCGGGAGGTGAGGCAATGACGCGCTGGCCTGAAGATGGCGATGTGATCATCGAGAATTACATCGCCCAGCTTCCACTGCATTACGCGATAACGCCAATCTACTATCGCCAGGCGCTGAACAGCTTTTGGCAGGCGGTGTTACGGTTTGGCGCAACCGACCGGCAAACACTTGAATACTGGTTGCGAGAGCGCGGTGAGGTCTGGGCCCGCTCAACGGTACAGCACCGCGCCAGGATTGTTGCCCGTTTCCTTGATGCTCTGGCGGATGATGGAAGAATAGCCAGCAATCCGATCTCCGACCTTCGCCATGACTATAATGCCCGCAGCGACACCGGCATTATACGGGCTTTGATGGCCCCTGATCCCGATCAGGCGTTCGAGGTATTGCGACAACCCCGACCGTTCGAGAGTTCATTGGGCGAGTTGCTGCGCGACCATGTCGAGCGGATGCAGCGCAGGGGTTACCGGTATGAGGCGGCCGACGCCATTTGCCGCCGGTTCGACCGCTTTTTGCAGCAACGGCCCGACCTTGATGGTCAACCACTGGAAAGCCTGCTTGAGCACTACCGAAGGACGAAGGCCACCGCGAACCATCCGGCCGAATGCGAGAAATTGGCCCGTATCCTGAACAAGGCCTTGTGTCATGACGATCCATCACGGCCCAGACGGCGACCGGACAACTGGCCAGTGAAGCAGGTCGCCCGCGGCTGGCGGCGTCCGCATATCTACAGTCCCGAGGACATCCAGAAACTGCTTGCAATCGCCCGGACCTACCCGTCGCCGCGCGCGCCTTCGCGTCCGATCAACCTCTACACGATGCTGGTTCTGGCCTATTGCGCCGGATTGCGAATTGGAGAGATCGCAAGGCTGACGCTTGGCGATGTTGACATGCAAGCGGGCACAATTGCGATCCGCGAGACGAAGTTCTTCAAGTCCCGCCTCTTGCCGCTGTCACAGAGCGCAATGGATGCCCTGCGCGCGCTTCTCAAGGCGCGGCAGGAGGCCAACGTCTCGCGTAGCCTTGACGCTGGCTTGTTCTGGCACGATCAGAATAACCGGCAGTACTGCCGGGCGTCCATCAGCAGCCTCCTCGTTGCCATTCTGCGCATGGCCAGCCTGAAACCGCCCGCGGGCAAGATTGGGCCACGCATCCATGATTTGCGCCATACCTTCGTTGTTCACCGGATCCTCGACTGGTATCGGCAAGGCGTGAATCCGCAGGAAAAACTGCCGTATCTCGCCACGTACCTTGGCCACCGCGACATCAACTCCACGCTGGTCTATATCACCGTGACCCAGGAACTGTTGCACGAAGCCAGTGAGCGGTTCCGGGCGTTCGCTTCGCCTGGCAACGCCGAACCGGCGGAGGTGGCATCATGAAGCCCGATCTGCTCCCCCATTTGCTGCGCATGTTCTTCACAGACTGGATGGTCCAGCAACGCAACGCGTCCCAACACACCGTCAAATCCTATCGGGATACCTGGCGGCTCTTTCTGCGCTTTGTCGCGGCCCGGCGTGGCAAGCCGGTTGTTCGCCTGGCGCTGAGCGAATTGACCGCGGCGGAGGTCATCGCCTTCCTGCAATATCTTGAGAACGAACGCGGTGACACCATCGGTACCAGGAACTGCCGTCTTGCTGCCCTGCGCAGCTTTTTTGGCTTCGTGGCGACGCGCGAACCGGAAGTTATGGCGCAATGCGCGGAGGTTCTGAACGTGCCGACGAAAAAAGCACCGATCCGTGCGCCAGACTACCTCGAACCCGAAGAGGTGCAGGCGATCCTGGCGCAACCCGACCGGTCCACGTTGATCGGCCAGCGGGATCATGCATTGCTGTCGGTTCTCTACAATACCGGCGCTCGCATCCAGGAAGCGCTCGACCTTTGCCCCCAGGCGATCAGGTTCGAGGCTCCGGCCTGCGTGCGATTGTACGGAAAAGGCCGGAAAGAACGGATCAGCCCGCTTTGGCCGGAGACGGTCGCCTTGCTGAAGTCGCTGCTTGAGCGAACACCGAGGCCGGTCGATGCGCCGCTCTTCGTGAACCGCTATGGCAACCCGCTCAGCGCATCCGGCGTGCGGTTCAAGCTTGCGGACTATGTCCGGGCGGCTGAAAAGGACACACCGTCGCTGGCGGCAAAACATGTGACACCGCACAGCTTCAGGCACGCGACAGCCGTGCACCTGGTCGCCGCCGGCGTCGACGTCACGGTGATCCGCAGCTGGCTGGGTCATGTCAGCCTCGAGACCACCAACCACTATGCTCAGGCAAATCTGGAGACCAAACGCAAGGCACTGGAGCGGGTCGAAAGAGCAAAGACCGATAGTCCGCCATCATGGCGACGCGACGAAAGCGTGCTCGACTGGTTGGACACACTCTGATCGGCGCTTCAGATAATGCGGAGGAAAAATGCCGGAAGCGCCGAGAAACAAGGGGCTTGTCGGACGTCCTCCGCATTACGCCGTCCTCGCGATAATTGAAGTAATGACGAGCTCGTCATTAGCGCAACCAGCTCTGAATATAAGCCGCATGATCCTCTCCCGTTTCTGGTGTCAGGGCCAGATCAGCGCAAAGAAATGCCGCGCCGAGTTCTGCGACCAGCTCTTCCTTAGCATAGCCTTCATCACCCCATTTTTTACGTCCGAATTCACGATCAAGGCGGGTTTTGTGCTTCGTCCAGTGAACGTTATGCCGATGTCGGCATAATTGCCATAATGCCGAGGTTCGGATTATGCCGCGCCGTTCCTCATAACCTGTTTTTCAGCGAGAAGACCGGCGCGGCGTGTCGGCATAAT
>MDLF01000087.1 GCA_001730095.1 Rhodobacteraceae bacterium (ex Bugula neritina AB1) | reverse complement strand
TGGGAGGGGGCGGCGCTGCCCGGCGCGCGTGCCGCGCTTGATTCCGGGCTGGGTGCCAAACTTGAGCGACAGCAAAGTCCACAAAGCGGCCCTGCAAGGGCTTCCATCAAAACGCTATAAACGTCTGTTATTCTGGGGCTGAGGGGCGATCAGAACCGGGTCAGGAAATCCCGGCTCAGGTTCATGAACACTTCGTTGGAGCGTGCAGAGCCGGTCACCCCGTCATCGCGGAAGCGGTGGCGGATGCCCAGGTTCATGCCCCAGTCGGACGTCAGCTCACGCCGGTAGGTGGCGGTGATGCTGGCGCTGGTGGTATCCACCCCGGTGCTGGTCTGGCTGACCTCGGCCCAATCGGCTCCGATGCTGAGGCTGGCCAGCGGGCTCAGCTCATGCAGGTAGCCCAGGCGCAGGGTGGTGTTGAGCTGTTCGGTATCCTCCAGCGCGCCGGAATTCACCGAGCGGGACAGATCAACCGTCATGTTGCCACGGGGCAGGGCGCGGGTCAGGTTCAGACCACCGCTGAGAAAGGTCTCTCCGGTCACGCCGCGGGTAAATCCGATGCGGCCAGAGATGATCCCCAGCGGGTACTCCAGGCTGCGCCCGACATTGGTGGCATAGCGTGTGCCATCCTCGGTATCGGTGACATTGAAGCTGAAGGTCAGGCCGCCACGGGGGCGATCCAGCGTCAGACGATTGCCGAACGTCCAGGTGTCCCGGCTGCCCGCCACGGTGTCCTCTTCGAACTGGCTGAAGGTCAAGGAGCTGTCCAGACGGGTGGCCTCATTGATATCAACCCGCGCGGATACCCCCAGCGTCAGGCGCCGGGTGTCATTCAGCGGGGTGCCTCCCACGCCGGTGGCCGTGCCACCGCTGAAAGTATTCTCTTCCAGCCGCGCCTGCACGCCAAAGCCCAAAGGCGCATCATCGCGCCAGTCCAGGCGGGCAAAGAGGTTGGTGTTACGCCGCGTGGCATCGCCGTCCACAAAGGTGAAAGCCTGGGATTCCGAAGAGGTGGTGATCTCGCCAAAGTCGAGGTCAAAGTCATTGTCGTTCAGGTCGGTTTCCCGCAGAGAGGCCGACAGGCTCAACCGTGCAGAGGCCGAGGAGCGGTCATAATTCAGCTGGCCATAGGGATTTACAAAGCCGCTTTGGGTCAGGCTGGGACCGCTGGCATTGCGCAGCTCCCCGCCCACATCAAAAGACAGGCGCTGGGTGCGGGTTTCGCTGAGCACACCAAGAGAGAGGTCAATCACCGCCTCCGAGGTGCGGCCCGGGTTGGTGACATCCAGGGCCCGGTTGCTTTGGGTTTCAAGCCCGACAGCCACCCCAAGGCGCAGTTGGATGCCCCGTGGCCCGTTGTTGGTCTGTTGGGCCCAGAGGGGGGCCGTCACTGTCCCCAGACCCGCAAGGATCAGGGTGGAGAGTGCCAGCTGTTTGGTACGGGATTGGGTCAATGGGTGGCCTTTTCTGCTCTGCTCACCTTCTTATGACGGGTGACCTATTCGAACAAGCGCCGCTGCGGGACAACAATCACATCGCCATCGCGCAGGGTGGCCTGGCCGCCCTGGCCGCCTTTTTCGATCGCGTCATAGTTCAGCTTGGAGACCACGGCCCCGCCGCGGCGCAGTTGAATGCGCTTGGTGGCCGCAAATTTGGTGAACCCCCCCATGACCGCAAACATCTGCAGGACATTGGTGCCGGGCTTCACATCGAGCTTGCCCGGACGGCCCACTTCACCCATCACATAGACGGTGATCACCGGCTCCGGGGCCGGGGCTGTGGGGAGACGCTCACGCTGTTCGGCCAGCTGTTCGATGGAGACAAAGACGTTGGGCGTATTGGCAAAGTTGCTGGCCAGACGCTGGGTCAGATTGGCCTGCACGGTTTCAACACTTTGCCCGCGCACGCTGATGGTGCCGGCCTGGGGGACGGAAATGCGCCCGTCCGGGGCCACCAGAACGGAGCGGTTCAGGCTGGCGTCTTCCAGCACTTCGATGCGCAGCTTGTCCCCGGCGCGAATCTGATAGCCTTGCGCGTCCGCCTGATGTGCGGCCAGCACACCAAAGGCCAGTGTCAGGCACAGCAGGTGCCACAGGCGGGTCAGAGAGAGGGTGCTGCGTGTCATTGATCTTCCTTTCAAGGTGAAGGCCCTTGCAATGGTTGCTCCTGATCTAACGGGGAATGGCTATGATATTCAAAGGAAAACATGCCCCAATCCCCCGCTGAGGGGAATTGGTGATCACCATGCAACATTTTAGGGTCAGGACCCACTCATTTTGCCCCGTTGGGGCAGGTGCGTGGGTCTTGGCCCCAGGGCCCTAGAGTGGTCTTATTCCAAGCCGGCAAGGGCTTTGCGGGCATCTTCGAACTGGGGCAGGGGGCTGTCTGCGGCAATTTCCAGTGCCTTTTCCAGCTGAGCCCTGGCCTGATCGACCTGATTCAGCGCCAGATAGGTCATGCCCAGGTGGTATTGCACCAGCGGATCCTCGGGCAGGCCCTTGGCCGCGGGGGCAAGATATTCCAGCGCCTCTTCGTAGTTTTCCCGCCGATAGGCGATCCAGCCATAGGTGTCCTGGAAAGCGGGCACCTCGGTGCCGCGCAGACGGCGCGCGATATTGGCCGCCTTGGTCAGGCTTTCGGCATCGTTGCGATGGGTGGTGATCATGCTGGCCAGGTTGTTGGCCACCACGGGGCTGTTGGAATTGAGCGCATAGAGCTGTTCATAGATCGCAATGGCCCCGTCAAAGTCACGGTCCTGCTCCAGGAAGCTGGCCTGCATCCACAGCAGGTTGGGGCGGTTTGGCACCGCCTCCAGCGCGGCCTCCAGAACCGCGCGGCCCTCTTCGCGCCGGTTGGTGCCGATCAGGGTGTTGACCAGCATCTGCACCGGCACTTCGCTTTGCGGGAATTTCTCCATCAGGTCGCGATAGATGGCTTCGGCCTCGTCAAACTTTTCCTCGATGACCAAAAGGGCGGCATTGATCAGTTGCAGATCACTGTTGCCGGGGTTCTCGGCCAGGGCCGCGTCCAGGGTTTCGCGGGCGGCGGCGGTCTTGCCGCTGCGGATCTGGGTCTGCACGATCAGACCAATGGCGCGGGTCTTTTCATTGGCGCTGGCCTCAGGGCTTTCGCTGAGCTGGCGTTGCAGCAGTTCCACGCTTTCATCCGTGCGGTCTTCGCCCTGTAGAATGCGTGCCTCCAGTTCCCGGGCGATTTGCTGGGCCTGCGGCGTGCCTGTGGCCAGGGTCTTGGCGATGGCGCGGGCGTCGTCCCAGTTGTTGGTGCGCAGGTGGATGTTGGCCAGAGCGGCCAGCAGTTCGACATTGCCAAGGTTGCGGCGCAGCCCGTCCTCCAGCACGGTGGTGGCGACCTGCAAACGGTCCTGAGAGACCAGGAACCCGGCATAGCGGATGATTTCAGGCACCCCGTTGCCAGAGGCCTCCATCGCCATGGCCAGACGTTCGCCCACCAGGTTGATGTCGCCGTCCCGCTGATGGGCCTGGGCCAGCAGGGTCAGGGTTTCGGCATTGCGCGGTTGCTGATCAAGTGCGGTGCGCAGGGCCACGATGGCATCACCAATCTGATCGCTTTCGATCAGATTGGCCGCCCGCATCTGCAAGGCGCGCACATTGCCGCTATCGGTTTCAAGCACCGTGTCCACCAGGGCAAGCGCGTCTTCATCTGCCCCCGTGGCGCTGAGCATTTCGGCCAGAGATACCTGCAGGCGCACCTTTTGCGGCCCCTCTTCAGAGGCGGCAATGGCTGTGCGCAGGGCGTCCATGGCTGAGTCCTGTTCTCCGGCCTGGAAATCTATTGTTGCCAGCAGGCCGGTGTAAAAGCGCCCGTTTTCGGTGCCCTCATTGGCCGCCTGCAGGCGCGTCAGTTCAGCGCGCGCGGCGTCTTCACCCTTGGTGGAGCGCAGCAATTGTATGACCTGCACATGCCCGGTGGTGGCGGCGGTGTCGTCTCCGGCCTCGGCCCGCAGGAAGGCTTCTGCCCCGTCCACGTCACCCTGGCTCATGAACCACTGGATCATGGCCTGTTTGATTTGCAGGTTGTCAGGGAACATCTGGATCATGTTCTGGAGATGCGCCCCGGTGCCTTCAACATCCTTCAACTGGCTCAGCAGGCGGATCTTGAGGATGTTCAGCTCTTCTTCGGTGGGGTTGTAGGACAGGGCGCCCTCCACAACCCGCAGCGCCTCGGCGGGCTGTTCGTTGGTCAGGTAGCGGTCAAGCACAATGCGCACCAAAGCGTCATTATCCGCCTTGGTGGCCGCACGCACTTCGGTCAGCATCTGCTCGGCTTCCACGGCGAGGGCGGCGCGTTTCTCAGTGTCATTTTCCTGTGCGGCGGCGCGGTATCGGTTGGCCAGATCAATGGCTTTGACCTCTGGCAGATCAGGGGCCAGCTCAAGAGCGGCGGTGCCGTGGCGTTCCACTTCGGGCCAGTTGCCCTGTGTCAGGGCCAGCTTGGCCAGGGCCACGCGGGCCTCTACCGTGTCGGGATATTGCTCAATCAGGCGCAGGTACTGACCATAGGCTTCGGGGATGCGGCCCATGTCCAGCATCAGCCCGGCGTAGGTCATGCGCGCGTCTTTGTGAAAACCGTCGTGATTGAACACATTGCGCAGCTCAAGTGCGGCGCGCTCCTGATCGCCTTCTGCCAGCAGGGCCAGGCCGGACTGATAGAACCGCTCTGCCTTGTCCTCATCGCTTTCACATCCTGCCAGCACCAGGGTGGCGCAGGAGGCAAGGGTCATCAGAAACAGTCGGGAGCGGGTCATATGGGCCTCATCAACACAGTGGGATTTAGACGCGATATAGGAGTGTCTATCGCATTTTGAAGAAAACATGAATCCCCCATAGTCAGCGCGCAGGGCGCTTTTGGGGCATTGATGAGGCGTAATATGTCAGCGCTTCAGCGCCGCAGGGCAGGGCGGTGAAACATTCTTAAAGCCGGTCGGACGCAGATCAGTAGCCGGTGGCCTTGAGCACCACACGCACGGTGGCGGTCAGAATCCGCAGATCTTCGCCGAAGGACACCTTGCGGTTATATTCAGTGTCAAACACCGCGCGCTCGGCAAAGCTGCTTTCGTTGCGATGCGACACCTGCCAGCTGCCGGTGATGCCCGGGCGCAGGTCATAATAGTCACGACCCGGATAAAGCAGTTGCTGATCCACCATCATCGGGCGCGGGCCAACCAGGCTCATGTCGCCTTTGAAGACGTTCCACAGTTGCGGCAGCTCATCAATGGAGGCGCGGCGCAGGAAGGCCCCCAGAGGGGTAACGCGCGGATCGGACTTCAGCTTCTGGTCCTTGTCCCATTCGGCCCGCGCGGCGGGGTTCTGGGCCAGGTGGGCCTCCAGCTTCTGGTCCGCATCGGGCACCATGGAGCGCAGTTTCCACATCCGGTAGGTGCGGCCATGCTGGCCAACGCGCAGCTGGCTGTAGAACGGCTTGCCGCCATCACGGGCCACCAGCAGGGCCAATACGCCCACCAGCAGCAGCGCAAAGGGGGCGCCAAGGATACAGAGGATAAGGTCAAGCGCGCGTTTGCCAAAGCTGCGGTAAAGTGGAGCAGTGGAAGCGGCGGCTGAGGTGGAGAGTGGCGTGGCTAATGGCCGGGCCTGTGCATGGAGATGCGGGGGTGACGTTTCGCGATAATGCATTGTCATGGTAGGTCAAAATTCCCTAATCAAAATCATGCTGAAAATTTTCAGCACATACTCTTACGCCAAAAACAACATAAAAGAAGTGGCAGACGCGTCGCAGAAAGCCCCAAATATGCAGCATTTCAGCCGGCAGTTGCACAAGGAGGGACTCGGGCGCATCTTACCGCCCCTCCCCAACAGAAGAAAGTTTTTTGAAGATATATCTCAAATTTGATACGTATACTTCATCAATACAGTTCATTTTAGCCATTGTTGGGCCCCGCGAAACAGAAATACACGCATAACGTGTAGGTGTGTCCTTTCCGCGTGTAGAATCACATATCTGCTTGTTGATCTGTTGCTTTGTGACTAAATCACCCCCACTTTCAGACAAGCGGGTCATTTTTTTTGAGGGTGGGTCACCCCCCGGTCATAGTTTGGCCTGTTTTGTGATGCAGTGATCCGCTGTTTGCTATTCAAGAGTTGATATGGACAGTACCCTGAACATCTATACGGATTTTTTCGGACTGTCCGAACGCCCGTTTTCTCTGGTGCCGGACCCGGATTTCCTGTTTTGGTCAGATGCGCACAAGCGCGCCTATTCGATGCTGGAATACGGTATCGTCACCCGCGCGCCGATCACGCTGATCACTGGCGAAGTGGGCGCGGGCAAGACCACGATCCTGCATCATCTGCTGCGCTCGGTGGGCGACGAGGTCCAGATCGGACTGGTGTCCAACGCCCATGGGGACCGTGGTGAATTGCTGCGCTGGGTGCTGCTGGCGCTCAACCAGGAGGCGCGGGCCGAAGAAACCTATGTTGATCTCTTTGGCCGCTTCCAAAGCTATCTGATTGAGGAATACAGCAAGGGCCGCCGGGTCATCCTGATCTTTGACGAGGCGCAGAACCTGTCCCGCGAGAGCCTTGAAGAGCTGCGCATGTTCACCAACATCAACTCCAACAAGGATGAGCTGCTGCAACTGGTGCTGGTGGGCCAGCCCGAGCTGCGCGACATGATCCGCAAACCCGATCTGCGCCAGTTTGCGCAGCGGGTGTCCTCGGCCTTTCACCTCAAGGCGATGGATCTGCGCACGGTGCGCCGCTACATTTCGCACCGTTTGAAAGTGGCCGGGGCCAAGAGCGAGATTTTTCACCTGTCCGCCCGTGATCTTGTGTATGAGACAACCGGCGGGGTGCCGCGTCTGGTCAACCAGCTGTGTGATCTGGCGATGGTCTATGCCTTTACCAAGGGCAATGTGACCGTGACCCGGCTGACGGTGGAACAGGTGCTCAATGACGGAACCTTCTTTGTTGAGACGCTGGAAGAGGATCCTGTGCCCAACGTGCCGCCGGTCGAAGAAGTGAAGAAAATTGGTAAGCCGGTCCTTGTCCTGGGCCCTAACCAGCGAACGAAAGCAGACTAATCATGGACCTTAAATTCTATTTCTCGCTGTTCATGCGGCGGTTGCATTGGTTCATGCTGTTTCTGGTCATCGGGTCGGCCCTTGGCCTGACCCTGGCGACCGTGCTGCCGCCGGTCTATGTGGCGCAGGCGCGCCTGTTGGTGGAATCCGAGCAGATCCCCGGTGATCTGGCGGAATCCACCGTGCGGATTCAGGCGGCAGAGCAATTGCAGATCATCCAGCAGCGCATTCTGACCCGCGAAACGCTGGTCGATATGGCGAACCGGCTGAACATCTATGGCACCCGCGGCGGCGCCCAGCGGCCCCGGCTGACCACGGATGAGCTGGTGGCGGATATGCGCAAGCGGATCAGCATCATCATGTCCGGCGGCCAGCAACGGCGCGGGCCGCGTCTGGCCACCCTGGTGAGCGTCAGCTTTGAAGCGCCCACGGCGCGGATGTCGGCCTCGGTGACCAATGAGCTGGTGACCCTGATCCAGCGCGAAGATGTGGAAATGCGCACAAGGGTGGCGCGTCAGACCCTGTCGTTCTTCCAGCAGGAAGTGGACCGTCTGGACACGGTACTGGCCGGGCAGGGCGCGGATATCCTGGCCTTCAAGGAAGAAAACCAGGAGGCATTGCCCGACAGCCTGCAATTCCGGCGCAACCAGCAGGCCGCCGCGCAGGAGCGTCTGTTGCAGCTGGAACGTCAGGAGGCAGGCCTGAAGGACCGCCGGTCGCGCATGGAAAGCCTGCGGGAGCAGTTTGAATCCCAAAGCAGCGCGGGTGATCTGCCCGCCCAGACCCCCGAAGAGGCGCAATTGCAGGAGCTGGAAGACCAGCTGGCCGCGCAATTGTCCATTCTGGCCCCCTCCAATCCCAAGGTGAAACTGCTGGAGGCCCGGATTGAGGGTCTGCGCAAGCGGGTTGAGGCCCAGCGGGCGCGCCGTGGCGGTGTCACCGAAGAGGGCACGCCAATGACCAATTTCGATTTGCAGATGGAGCAGCTCGACGGTCAGATCGAATTCATTGAAGACCAGAAAAACCAGTTGAATGATACGCTTGCGACGCTTGCCGCCTCCATCGAGGCGACGCCGGGCAATGCCATCACACTGGAAACGCTGGAACGCGATTACGCCAACACCCGGGTGCAATATGACCTGGCCGTGTCCAAACGCGCGCAGGCCCAGACCGGTGACATCATCGAAGCGCTGCGCCAGGGTCAGCGGATCTCGGTGGTGGAACAGGCCGTGGTGCCCTCGGAGCCGGAAAAGCCCGACCGCAAGGTGATTGCCGCCGCTGGTGTTGGTGGCGGTATGGTGCTGGGTCTGGCCGTGGTCGCCCTGTTGGAACTGTTGAAAAAGGGCATCCGTCGCCCGGTGGATCTGACCAACCGTCTGGGGATCACGCCTTTTGCCACGTTGCCTTATTACCGGACCCGCGCAGAGCTGATCCGCCGCCGGCTGATCATCACCGGGGTGCTGGGGTTCTTCCTGATCGGGATTCCCCTGGGGCTTTGGGCGGTGGACACCTATGTGATGCCGCTGGAGCAATTGCTGGATGCCATCATGCAACGGGTGGGGCTGGCCGGTTTGCTGTCTGATGCAGCTTCCGCGCTGGTTTAGGGTCTGAGGAAACACCATGGAAAAGATACAATCCGCACTTGCCAAGGCCCGGGCCGAACGGGACGCCAAAACCGCTGGGGCCGCAGCCCCGGCCGGGACGCCTCAGGCGGCTCCCGCCCCGGTGCAGGAAACCGCCCCCGCGCCGCAGCCCAAAGCCAGCCCCGCGCCGGTGCCCGGCTCCATCGCGGAAACCTGGAAAGCGCTGCCGCTGCTCAAACTTCAGCCCAAGCTGATGAAACGCAACCGCATTGTCGCCCTGCAGGGCGGGCATGAGGCCACGGGCATCGACATGATGCGCACCCGGGTGCTGCAACAGATGCGCGACAATGGCTGGCGCCGTCTGGCGATCACCTCGCCCACCGCGGCCTGCGGCAAAAGCACCATTGCGCTAAACCTGGCGATGAGCCTGCAACGCCAGGCCGATCTGCGCACCGTGCTGGTGGAACTGGACCTGCGCCGCCCCGCGCTGGCACGGATGCTGGGCGTTCAGGACAACCTGAGCTTTGCCCATGTGCTGGAAGGCACCCGTCCGTTTTCGGAAAACGCGCTGCGCTACGGAGCCAATCTGGCGATCTCCACCAACCAGCGCCCCTGGCGCGATGCCGCCGAACTGCTGGGCAGCGCCCATGTGCCCGAAGCCCTCAGCGACATTGAAACGAGTTATGCGCCGGACCTGATGATCTTTGACATGCCCCCGATGCTGGTGAGCGACGACATGATGGCGTTCGCGCGCCATGTGGACTGCGTGCTGCTGGTCGCGGGCGCTGAATCCACCACCGTGAAGGAAATCGACATCTGCGAAACGGACCTGGCGAGCCAGACCAACGTGATGGGCGTGATCCTGAACAAATGCCGCTACATGGGCCCTGAGTATGGGTATGGGTATTACGAGTAGGGGCAAAAACGGTCGTTTTTGCCAGCCCAAAGAAGCTGACATGCGTACAAAAGGGCAGGCTTCAAGCGGGCCCGGCGCGTCAGAGCTTATGCCGCGTTTACTTCACAGGTCATTAAGAAATACCCCCCGCACGCTTTGTTAACCCCCCAAATACCGACCCCGGCACCGACGTAATACCGATGTATTACCGACAGTATGCCGATAGGGGATTTGCCATAAAACAAAGGGGTTAACCCCATGATCCGCTGTCAGGGGAGATGGCATCTGTTGTCTGTGCAACGCAGGCAACGCGCGCCGCTTAATCCGCCTGAAACAGATCCCGCGTGAAGACCTTATCCGCCACATCTTCCAGGGCATCTGCCAGGCGGTTGGCGATGATGATGTCGCAGCCGGCCTTAAATGCCTCAAGGTCGTGGGTCACGGTTGAGCCGTAAAAATGACTCTCATGCAGTTCAGGTTCATAGACCACCACTTCGATGCCCTTGGCCTTGATCCGCTTCATGATCCCCTGAATGGAGCTTTGGCGGAAATTGTCCGAGCCTTCTTTCATCACCAGACGATACACGCCCACCACGCCGGGGGCCTGGGCGATGATCTGTTCGGCCAGAAAGTCTTTGCGCGTGCGGTTGGCGTCTACAATCGCCTGCATCAGGTTCTGTGGCACTGCGGCGTAATTGGCCAGTAGCTGCTTGGTGTCCTTGGGCAGGCAATAGCCGCCATAGCCAAAGGAGGGGTTGTTGTAGTGATCGCCAATGCGCGGATCCAGGCCAATGCCTTGAATGATCTGGCGGCTGTCCATGCCCCCGGCCATGGCATAGCTGTCGAGCTCATTGAAATAGGCCACGCGCATGGCAAGGTAGGTATTGGCAAAGAGCTTGATCGCCTCGGCCTCTGAGGGATCGGTCAGCAGGATGGGAATATCCGTCACGGCAGCGCCCTCTGCCAGCAGATCGGCAAATTGCTGGCCGCGCTCCGTTTGATCGCCCACCACAATGCGGCTGGGGTGCAGATTGTCATAAAGCGCGCGGCCCTCGCGCAGGAACTCCGGGCTGAAGATCAACCGCTCTGCGCTGTTCAGACGCTGGCGCGCGGCGGCGATATAGCCGACAGGAATCGTGGATTTCACCACCACGGTGCTGGTGTCATTGGCGCTCAGCGCGGCCTCCACCACCCCATCCACGGAGGTGGTGTTGAAGTAATTTGTCTTGGGATCGTAATCGGTTGGCGTGGCGACAATGACAATATCAGCCTCTTTCAGCGCTGCCGCCGCATCTGTCGAGGCGCGCAGGTTGAGATCATCGCGGGCCAGAAACTCAGACAGTTCCGCATCCTGAATGGGGCTTTGCCCGGCATTGACGGCTGAGACGCGGGTTTCGTCCAAGTCCACACCGACCACAGCGTGGTGCTGCGCCAGAAGGGCGGCATTTGACAGGCCAACATAGCCCAAACCGATCACTGCAATTTTCATGTTGCTCACTCTTTTATTGTCACCGGGGCAGGGCGCGCGGCGCTGCTCCTCAAATCAAATGTTCCAAAACAATGTCTTGCCGCCTAACTCAAGCATTTTTATGGCGCGCCCCGCCGGGCGGCCCAGCTTTCACAGAATTTCAGATAATGGCGGGTGGGGTGTTTGGGCTCGATCTCTTCCTTGCCGCACCAGCGGCGCCATTCCTGTTCCAATGTGCGCACATCCCAGCCCGGTGCGAGCGCGCGTGCCTCTGTATAGGCATCTGCATCCAACGGCCCTTCAAAGAGTTCCTCTACCGGGGCCGGGACAGTGCCGCGCGCATAAAACACCGCCTGATTGCCCTCAAGGCGCAGGGTGTAATCGGGGATATGACTATGGGCGATGTCTTCGGTGATGATCTTGGAGACCAGGCGTTTGAACTCCTTATCCGTGGAATAAGAGCCGCATTTGTCCTTGAGCTTGCCCAGACCAATGGCCCAGCGTTGTTTATAGCCGCAGTGTTTGCGCGCGATCTCGTACAGCCGGCGTTCCAGCGGTTTGCGCAGACGGAAATAGTTGCGCGACAGGGTCAGCACCTCGCGCGCGTTGATCGCACCCATCACCCAGTCTGACAGATGCACCTCGATCTCCTGCATGCGCCCCTCGCGGGTCTGGCGCACGATGCGGTAACGGTCGATCAACCCGAACCCATCTAAGATCTCCACATCATCCGTGGTCACATTGGTGGTGATGCGGGTGCCCGACAGGCGTTCAAAGGCGGCGCGCAATTGTTCATAGCCGCGCCCGTCGGTGCCCCGGTTGGTGGCCGTCAGCAGATCATAAGCCTTGAAGCGCAGGGTCTGGCTGATCGCGCGCCCCTCATTCAGCGCGCCAATCACCTGGGAGATGCAAAAGATCAGAATGTCGCGGTCATAGATCGTCGCCAGCCCTTTGACGCTGGGCACCACCTCCACAAAGGTTTCGCCGTTTTCATAGCGCCGCACATTGCGGTCCGGCTTGGTGGAGATCGAAAAGACGGGATGTTCCATCGACCCGATGTCGCCCTTGGGCGCGGCATCAAAGATATCACAGACAAAGAACCCATCCTGACGCATGCGGTCGGGCAGCAGGGGAGAGCGTGCTTTCGTGTTATCAGACACCATGCCCTTCTATTTCGTGTTATCACCCACCGCGTCAAGCAATTTCGTGCTATCACACACCGATTTTCGTGTTATCACCCACTTATGAACGTGTTATCACACACCGGTGCATTTTTATCCGTTTGATAACAAAGGGATAATCAGCACTTTTTCAGGCGTAACTCCCTTCATAACTCATATTTAACACACCCTCAGACGGCCGCCGGGCCGCAAATGACCCGGCGGCGCTGAGATCTGCGCTGCTCAGGCTGAGAAAGAACGGCGGCGGCGCAATGCGCCCAGACCCAACAGCCCGATCACAAGACCAAAGGCCGGGGCAGGCAGGGGCACCATGGCCGGCGCTGGGGCACGGTCAAAGAACAGCGCTTCGGCTCCGAAGGATTCCAGGATCACCTCCGCACTGGCCGTGTCACCCCCCAGAGAGAAGCTGGGCGCATCGGTGGAGAAGTAGAAGCTTTCCATCACACCGGGGGCAAACTCAAAGAGCGGGCTGCCCAGCACCACGGTGGGGTCAATGGTGATCGTATCGCCATCCCCGGAGCGTGACACCGGCGGAAAGAAGATCTCAATATCCGGGCGATCCGAGGCAAAGCCGAACTGCACGTCATACCCGGCAAACCCGCTGAAGCTGAACAGACCAGCGCCATTGTCACCGGCGTCAGAGATGTTGTCCCCAAACAGATCAAAGCGGAACACCGTGCGTCCGGAGGCAGAGCTGCTGACCTCCCAGTCGATGGTGGCGGAGCCGACAAAGAAGTCATCCACCACTTCGACCCCATCAAAGCCGGGGCGGCTGCGGATCACGGTGCTGGTGCCGCTGAGCAGCAGGGCCCCGAAGAAGTCCGCCTCGACGCCGGTCAGGCGCGAGTCAAAGTAGTCATCAGGGTTGGTAATGGTTTCACCCGCACCCAATGTGACAGCACTGGCGATACCGGGGGCCAGGGCAAGCGCGACGGCCAAGGCATAATGTTTCATCAAAATTCTCCCTCAAAAATATGGTGTGAACGGCATTTAAAAATAACATGCCGGTTTGGGCATCATGACGGGGCCACCGTGATTTATCAATGTTCAGGGCGTTTGGGGATCATAATTTACCATAATGTAAATTATGGGATTTAGAATTTCACACTGGGGCACATTCAAAACTGGGGCGCGACATGTCCCCGATTGTTGCCTTATTTGGCGGTGTGGCCGGCACCCAGGCGCACGTTGAGGGAAATGAACTGCAAGGCGTGCTGGCGGCGCAGATCGGTCAGGGTGCGCTCTGCATCCAGCACGGATTGCTCTGCATCAATCAGGTCACCCAGAGTGGCCTCGCCCCGTTCAAACACGCGCCGGGTCAGGGTCAGGGTTTCGCGGTAGAGCCGGTTGGCCTGATGTGCGGCACTGAGCGAGGTGCTGGCGGCCTGATAGGTGACCAGAGCGTTTTCCACCTCCAGAATGGCGTCCAGCACGGTGGACTTCCACCCGATATGCGCCTGGCGCGCCGCTGAATAGCGCGCACTGACCCGCGCGCGGGCGGGTTTGGCGGGCAGATTGGGGAAGGTCACGGCGGGGCCAAAGAAATATTCCGCGCTGGAGCTGGAGCTGCCCAGGGTGTTGAGGGTGATGGCCCCACTCAGGGAAAGCTGCGGATAAAGTGCTGCGCGCGCCACGCCAATGTCCGCCACTGCGGCGTAATAGCTGCGCTCGGCAATGCGGATGTCGGGGCGGTTGCGCAGCAGATCCGCAGGAATGCCCACATCCGGCGACAGGCTGGGCTGGGGTTGCTTGCCGCCCCGTTTGAGCGCGGCCATCAGGTCTTTGGGCAGGCCACCGGGTTTCAGACCCGCCAGCACCGCGATTTCATTCAGCCCGGCCACCACACTGGCCTGCTGGCGCGGCAACTCAGAGCGCAGCTCGGCCACGCGGGCGCGGGCGCGGGTGATTTCCAGCCGGGTGGTGGAGGCGGCGGTTTCCAGCTTGCGGGTCAGCGACAGGGTGCTTTGACGGCGCGCCAGCTCGGTATGGCTCTGGGCCAGCACCTGTTGGCTGTGGCGCAGGTTGACCAGCGCATTGGCCATGTTGAACAGCACCAGCAATTGGGCGGCATCCGCTTCGGCATCGGCCACTTCGATCCGGGCCCCGGCCGCGCGCAGTTCATTGCGGCGTGCGCCATAAGGGTCGAGCATCCAGTTCAGCCCGATGCTGCTTTCGCCGGTGCGTGTGGGGCTGGTGCTGTCTGTGCCGGTGACGTCATATTTTGCATTGGAGGTCAGCAAGGTGGCACCGGGCACCGCGTTGCGGGCCGCTTTTGCCGCCACCACCCGCTCCTTGGCGATTTGCAGATCCAGGTTGCGGGCCAGAGCCAGGGTGATCAGCCGGTCGAGCACCGGGTCCTGCAAGCCTTTCCACCAGGCCACGTTGTTGAGCAGAACCGGGGCCCCGCGCGTGGCGTTGGTGTATTTGGAAAAGAAGCCAAAGGTCGGGTTCTTGTACGGCAGGCTTTGATCACTGCATCCGGACACAAGAACAGCCGTGGCCACGGCCACGCTGATCAGCGCTGCGCTGCATGTGTTCTTGCGTTCCAACGGGCTGCCACCCTTTCCTCAATTGTCCCGCCCTTTTTGATGGCGGTGACCGTCCCATGTGCCGTTTGCGGGTAGACCCCTGAGGCACCGGGCGTTTGAACAACCTTGCCCGTCGGGGGCAGGACGGGCAAGGTTCAATTGGCGCAGACGGCACGGCTCCTTATGGTTGTGCCCAAAAAACACCAGCCGGCAGAGGCTAAATCAGGCCATCTGCAATGCCGTATTGTGGTGTATCCGCCCCGGTGGCCCGGGCAATGATGCCCGGGTTGGAAGGATGGGTGGCATCGCCCTGATAATAACCGGTGTCACTGGCATCCGCGGTGCTGGCAAACAGCGTGCCCGCCGCCCCTTGGGTGATCAGATCGGTTTCGATCAGGCGCACGCGCCCGTCAAAGCTCTGCCCCGGCCCGGCATCCAGATCGCTCAGGAATTGCGGGTTGCGCAGCAGTGCGCGATAGGTCTCGATGTCGGATTGAAAAGCGCTGCCAGAGGCGATGTTGAGCATCACCCGCACCTCCCAGCCCCGTTGCAGCACCCCGGTGGTGGGGGTGTTCAGATAGGCCACCACATCATTGTAGAAATCCATCAGCGGTACTTTGGTGAAATCGTTACGGCCAATCTCAAAGGCCATGACGTTGCGCCCCGGCAGCAGTTGCGAGGCCCAGCCATGGGTCAGGTCGCGCCGTGCGGTCAGATCGGCAATCCGGTTGCCGGAAATGGCGGCCATACTGACCCGCATCGCCCCCGGCACCTGCCCGGCCCCGGGGGCAGAAAGCACGCGGGCGGCGTTATTGGCCGGGCTGGACCCGGCTCCGGCCATGATGCTGTCGCCTTCCATGACCAGTTGATCGGTGACGTCGGGGATTGCCCAGTGCTGGGTCAGCGCAGCGGCAATGGCCGCGCCTTCAGCATCGCTGAGGATCTGGTCATAGACCACCAGCTCATAAAGATCCATTTTTGCCCATTTGCCAGAAGTGCCCGGCGCATCCACACGGCGCCCGATCTCGGCACCTTCCACATTGGTGGCGTTGATGCTGGGATGAGAGACGGCAGCGATTTCCCCGTTGAGGTAAAGCCGGCTGCCGCCATTGCCCGAACTGCGCGTCACCGCGCCCATGACCTGCAATTGCTGGCCGCCAATGACATTGTGCTTCTGCGCGCTGTCGCTGCGCGCGCTGCGCGAATAGGCCCGCACAAAGGGCGCAACCTGCCCGGAGGTCGAGGTATCAAGCGAGGCCCCGCCGGTGTTGGTATGGGTAGAGCCCGCCCCGTAGCCGGTGCGGTTGCCAATGCCAAAGACCGGGGTGTTGCCCCCCAGGATGCGCACCACGGCAAAGACTGCCATCTGACGGCTGGAAAAGGTCAGCCCCGGCCCAACATCAAAATAGGCGCTGCCGTCAAAGTGCCAGAAGTCCCGCCCCAGCGCATCGGTGTCGGCCTGTGGGCCAACCCCTGCCCCGCCTGCGCTCAGGCCTGGTCCGACTTCTGCGCTGGCGGTTTGCACCCGGTCCCCGGAGAGGCTGACACTGGCGGTGCCCGCATGCCAGCGCCCGGCAGGGGCCACCGGCAGGCTTGCCAGTGAGGGTCCGGGGGTTGGCCCCGGTCCCGGCCCGGGCCCGGACTGCCCTGTGGTAATGGTGCGGATGGAGGGGGAAAGTCCGGTCATGAGTGTCATGAGGGGTGCCTTTGCTGCGAGGTCAAAGGCCACACTATAGGGGGCCGGGGCATTGGTTGCGCCTGGCCTCCCGGCACCGCACGCTCCATATACCAATGATAAAGACCGCTGCCGGGGGATAAAATCGCCCCCCGCAGAGGTGATTACCCCTTTGCCGCCCCGCATTTGCCACGTTTGCCGGATAGGTCTAAAAGACGGTGCCGGGCATGTGTCACTTTCCGGGCCATGGATTTGGTCCTGTGCCCCTTCAGAACCTGCGGGCTGGGTGCTCTCATGGATGGCCTTGTTGAAAGATGAAACAGTTGCGTTCCTTTTTGTACTGCATGGCGCTGGCCCTTCTGATGCTGCCCGTGGCGGGGTTTGCAAAATCCACAACCGTCTCAACTCTTGGGGAACTTTATGCCGCTATGGCTCAGGCCCGGGGCGGGGAAACCATCCTGTTGCGGGGCGGAGAATACGGCAAGCTGGTGTTGCAGAAGAAATCAGGGTTCAACTACGCCTACCCGCGTGAAGTCACGCTGCGCTCGGCCAACCCGGATCAGCCTGCGGTCTTTAGTGGCGCGGATGTGCGCGGGGCGGGCAATCTGACCTTTGAGGCAATCGTCTTTGATTATCGCTTCAAACCGGGCACGCCAGTGCATGCGAAACCTTTCAAGTTCATCGAGGGGCGCAACCTGACGATCCGCAATTCGATCTTTGATGGTGATGTGGCGCGCGGGGTGGATGCCAAGCAGGATGGACTGGGCTACGGCATTGGCGCGGTCTTTCCGCGCAACCGCGGTCTGGTGTTCGAATATAACGAGATTTACACCTTTCATCGTGGGATGACGATGGGCAAGGGCTTCAACGCCACCATCCGGGGCAATGACATACACTCCATCCGCTCGGACGGGATGAATTTCAGCCAGATGCAGGGCGTGCTGATCGAGGCCAATTACATCCATGATTTTATCCGCTCGAAGCTGAAAAGCGATCATGCGGATATGATCCAGTTCTGGACCAACCGCACGGATCAGCCGAGCACGGATATCACCATCCGGGGCAATGTGCTGATGGCGGGCAATGGCAACAGCACCCAGACGATCTTCATGCGCAATGACATGGTGGACCGGGGTCTCAAAGGCCGCGAGATGTTCTATCGCAACGTGGTGATTGAGGACAATGTGATCGTGAACGGCCATGTGCATGGCATCACCCTGGGGGAAGCCGCTGGCGTGCGCATTCGCAACAACACATTGCTGCGGGGTCAGGCCTTTGCACAAGGCAAGAACCGCAGCCGCAAGGCGAAGATGCCGCGCATCAAGGTGGCCGGAGCCTCGACGGATGTGCAGATTCTGCGCAACCTCGGCGCGACCTTCCAGGAGCCGCAGTTCGGCTGGGACATGCGCGATAATCTGGTGGTGCAGGACATACGCCTGGATCTGCCCGGTGCCTATCCAACCTATTTCAAAGACGCGCTGCATGGCCCCCCTGATCAGCTGGAGACCTTTGTCTACCTGCCCGGCGGTCTGGTGGCGCGGCAAAAACTGGGGGCCACCCTGTTGCAACCCGGCTTAAAGGCGCGTGCGCGTTTTGCCGCCGGGCCCGGTGCTGCGGGCGGCAAGGCCCCAAAGGTGAAACGATGAGGCGGAGGCTGCAGTCATGGTCGCAATAGAGCGCCCCCTGCCCCGCGCTGAGGTGGGGGTCCCAGCTGCCGCCTATGAGGCAGGCAACACGCGCCTGTCGCGGGTTGTCGTGGTCTATCTGATTGCGATGTTGATGCCGTTTTCGATGGTCCTGGCCGGGCTGTTCATGACGCCGCTGCGCTTTGTGCTGCTGGTCACCAGCGTGCCGCTGCTGTTCCAGCTGCTGACAGGCAAATACGGCCGGGTGATCTGGACCGATATTCTGTTCCTGCTGCACATCGCCTGGATGGTGGTGGCGATGCTGGCCAACAACCCGGACCGGGTGGTGGAAAACATCGGCTCCACCGGCATTGAATTTCTGGGCGGCTATCTGATTGCCCGCGCCGCGATCCGGGATCGCAGTGATTTCATTGCCCTGTGCAAGTTCCTTGGGGTTGCGGTGGTTGTGTTGTTCCCCTTTGCGCTGGTGGAGACCCTGACCGGGCGCAATGTGATCATTGATCTGTTGCGCAAGGTACCGCTGATCCGGGCCAACAACTATGGATTTGCCGAACCGCGCCTGGGTCTGGAGCGGGTGCAGACCGTGCTGTTGCATCCGATCCATTACGGCATGTTCTGTTCCATCGCCTTTTCTCTGACCATTGTGGGTCTGCGCGGCAGCATGGGTCATTCACGCCGGATCGTGACCAGTGGCATTGTAGGCTTCAGCAGCTTCCTGTCCCTGTCCAGTGGGGCCTTCCTGTCGCTGATGATGCAGCTCTTCCTGCTCGGCTGGGCCTGGATGCTGGGCAACAACAAGCGCAAGTGGTACATCCTGATCGGTCTGTGCGTTTTTCTTTATGTGGTGATTGACCTGCTCTCCAACCGCACGCCGATGCATGTGTTCTTCACCTATGCGACCTTCTCTCCGCATACCGCCTATTGGCGCAGCATCATCCTGGAATGGGGCATGATGAACGTCTGGGACAACCCCTGGGTGGGCATTGGCCTGAACGACTGGGTGCGCCCCTGGTTCATGTATTCGGGCAGTATGGACAACTTCTGGCTGGTGATCGCGGTGCGCTTTGGCATTCCGGGGTTTTTGATGCTGGCCTTTGGCTATGTCTATCTGATTGGCCGGGTGATGTTCCGTGACTTCAGCGCTGATGTGCAGCTGGCGCAGATGCGCCGGGCCTGGATTTTCACCTTTGTCGGCCTGACCTTTACCCTGTCGACCGTGCACGTCTGGACCTCGATTTATTCCTTTGTGTTCTTCATGCTGGGGGCCGGGGCCTGGATGATCACCGCAGAACCCAGGGGCACCGAGGGTGAGCCCGAGGCGGACAGCGCCCCGGCACAGGGCAATGCGCGGCGCGCGGCGCGCAGCTTCAGCCGCACCCCGCGGAATGACCAGCGCACCGCCACTTCCCCCAAAGCGCCTCTGTCGCGCCCCGCACCAGAGGCCCCTGCCCCGACCCCCGCGTCGGAGCGGGCCTCGCCCTATTCGCGATTTGCGCCCAAAAAGCGCGGATCGCAGTCTACTGACCCTTCTTAAAGGCCCCTGTTCATGACTTCTTGTGCTCTTGGCGTTGTTGTCGTCAGCTTTAACGCAGCCGGTGAGCTGCTGGATTGTGTTGAAAGCCTGTTGGCGGCTGAGGATGTGGCGCTGCACATCGTGGTGGTGGACAATGCCTCAAGCGATGACACCCTGGC
>MDLF01000086.1 GCA_001730095.1 Rhodobacteraceae bacterium (ex Bugula neritina AB1) | reverse complement strand
CGCCGCCGTCCCGTCCGGTGTGTCTCAGCTGCGCCTCAGCGCCGCCGGTGAGGGGTGTTCTATGGTTAGTGCCGGAGAGTCGCAAGCCCTTTTTTGAAGTTTCTGCGACTTTTTGCGGAAAAGGGGTGATACACCAATAAAATCAGAGGCTTAGGGAGGATTCAAAGCGTCGATCAGCTTCGAAAAGGAAGTCCCGGCAAGCGCGGGCAGACGGGGTCAGAAGCGCCCCGCCGACACCCTCTACTATATATAGGGGGTGCCAAGGCAAAGTGCACAAGCCGGGGCTTTTTTCCTGCGACTCGGAAAGGCCGCCTCCCGCAGCCAAGCGCCGATTTTTTGCGGGAGTCCTCTCAGCTTGGGGCCACATCAGCTGCCTGAGACCTGCGCGGCGACCGGATCGCTTGCGCTTTTCAGCCCCGGCGGCCCGGAAAGGTCCGGATGCCGATCCCGCCGTCGGTCAGACTGGACCGGACCGACGCTGCAAGCTGCACCGCTTCAGCGGTGTCGCCATGCAGGCAAATGGTGTCGATGGCTGCCGGGATGCGTTTGCCGCTTTTGGTGATGATTGCCCCCTCCTGAACCATTTGCAGAATGCGCGGGCCTGCCAGGTCCGGATCATGGATCACTGCACCAGGCTGGGACCGGTCGACCAGGGTGCCGTCATCATTATAGGCACGGTCGGCAAAGATCTCGCCGCACCAGTTGCAGCCGAGCTCACGCACCACCTCCTCCATGGCGGTGGCTGCCAGCACCATGATGATGATGTCCGGATCGACATCCAGTGCTGCCTCGTAACAGGCCCGCGCCATCGCGTGGTCAACGCAAGCCAAATTGGACAGTGCACCGTGCAGTTTCAGGTGCCGCACCTGAGCACCCGTGGCCTGCGCCATGCCCCGGGCGGCCCCCAGCTGGTAGCGCATCATATTCGCCAGCGTGCCGTGCGGCACATGCATCTTGCGGCGGCCGAAGCCCTGCAGGTCCATGAAACCGGGATGGGCACCAATCCCCACGCCATTGTCCTGCGCCAGCACCATGGTCCGCGCCATCACATCCGGGTCGCCCGCGTGAAAGCCGCAGGCGATATTGGCCGAGGACACGATGTCCAGAAGCGCAGCATCATCCCCCATTTTCCAAGGGCCGAAGCTCTCCCCCATATCGGCATTCAGGTCGACAGTCTTGGTCATGGATTTTCTCCTGCTGCAAAAGGGTCTGCCTCTGCCGAGACCGCTCCGCTGATCAATTGATAAGATAGCAAATCCCGGACCGCCGCCGGATCGCGCACCAGCGGGTGGCAGGCTGCGGGCAGGGATTTGAGGGTATTTTCGTGCTTGGCCTGGATCTCTAGGCCATCCTCCAGGCTGACCCAGCGGAACCGCAGTACCGCGCCCGCCTGCGCCTGCGCCACCCTGGGCAGGTCACAGGGTAATACGGTGCCGATCCGGGGGTAGCCGCCGGTGGTCTGGCACTCGCGCATCAGCACAAAGGGCTTGCCCTCGCCGGTCATCTGCACGTCACCGGGCAGGATCACTTCCGACAGGATATTCAGCTGCCCCTCAGCGGCGAAGCCTTCGCCGTCCGAGACCATTTCCACGCCCATCCGGTTGGCGCGACTGCCGCGGCTGAATGCGACAGCCGCGAAACGGCGGCGGACGGCAGCAGCGAACAGCTGGCTCTGGAAACTCTCTATGATCCGAAGTTCGCCCCCCTGGAAACGCTCTTCGGCTGCCAGCACCAGGCCGGTTTCGCTGTTCTGATCCGGGCCTGCAGGCAGCAAATCGTCGGCTGCGGCCGCCCTGCCCAGCCCCGCCATCAGATGCACGGCGCGCGCGCCCAGCAGCGGTTCCGTGGCAATACCACCGCCCAGATGCAGATAACCATAGACGCCGGCACGGGCTGCGCCAATGGTCAGGCGCTGGCCGGCCTCCATCTGGTGCGACGCATTCCAGGCCAGCGACTCGCCATCCAGCACTGCTGCCATCGGCGCACCAGTCAGAGCGATCCGCACAGGGCCAATGGCCTCGAATTCCCCCCCCATGCCGCCCATTTCCAGTGCCGCCAGACCCGGATCCTGCCTGAGCAGTGCTGCACCTTCGGCCAACGCCAAAGTGTCAGCCGCGCCGCCCTGTGACACGCCCTGCCCCAGCAGGCCCGGTCGGCCCATGTCCTGCACCGATGCGGCCGGGCCAATGCGCATGATCCGAAGACCGTTCATTCCGTCACCTCCGACAGGATGGCGCCGCCGCGCTGCGGATCGTCCGCGCAAAACTTCAGGAAGTCCGTTTTGGACACTGGCTCGAATTGCATTTCGTCGCCCGGGCGTAAGGTAAAGGGCTGTTCTGAACTTGCCTGAAACAGCTGCAGCCCGGTTTGGCCCACATGGCGCCAGCCGGTGGGTGCCGGATTGGAAAACAGCACGAACTGGCGAATGGCCTGCACCAGCGCGCCGCGCGGCACCATTGGGGTCAGTTCCGTCTGCCGCGGCAGATCCCATTCCGGCCCCAGAGAGCCGAGATAGGGCTGGCCCGGCGCAAATCCGATGGTCAACACCCGCACCCGTGCAGCGCCGAGGCTGTCAATTGCCTGCGCCTCGCTCAGACCTGCCGCATCTGCGGCCTCTGCCAGCTGCGGCGCCAGATCGGTGCCGTATACCGTGGGGACGCGCCAGAACCGGCGACCGGCCGGCAGCGGCGCCTGCAGCCAGTCCTGCGTGGCCAGCAGCTCCTGCAGCGCCGCCTCCAGCTGCTGGTGCGGCAGAACGGCGGGTTCAAACCGGACAAAGACCGACGCCAGCGACGCCATGGTTTCCACCACGCCATCCAGCGCCTGCGCCTCTACCGCGGTGCGAAAGGCAAGCGCCGCCCGGTTGGACGGCTCGCTGAGGCTGCCGCCGAAACTGACCAGAAGGCCGCTTAGCCCGGCGCGGCTGAGCCGCGGATATGCTGCAGCAGTCTGGCTGCCCATGTTGTCCCCCCGTCACTTTTGCGGCCAGCGTTGCGGCGCAGACAGGGAGTGTCAACATGTCAATTCAAGCCCAGACAGCGCAGCTCTCCGGCGGGGGTGGTTCAGAAATCGTCCCAACCTTGTGCTGCGGCAAGGCCTGCATCCGGCGCCATTGGCGACACAGGCGCCGGAGCCGCCGGGCGCTGGAACGCCAGCACATCCGCAGAAGCAGCCGACGCCGGAGCTGCAGCCCCCTTGAACTTGGACACTTCGCGGGTGAGCTGGCCGGAATCCGACGACAGCTGCTGGCTGGCGGCAGAGGTTTCCTCCACCATGGCGGCATTCTGCTGGGTCACCTGATCCAGCTGCGAAACCCCCATGTTGATCTCGCTCAGCGACGTCGCCTGTTCCTTGGCACCTGCCGCAATCCCGCTGATATGGGTGGAAATCGTTCCGACACTGTCGATGATCTGCTTCAGCTCCTCCCCGGTGCGGCCCACCAGATCGACACCGCTGGCAACCTGCTGCTTGCTCTGGCTGATCAGATCCTTGATTTCGCCGGCGGCGCCGGCAGACCGTTGCGCCAGCGCCCGCACTTCCGAAGCCACAACCGCAAAACCGCGACCGGCATCGCCGGCCCGGGCCGCCTCTACGCCAGCGTTCAGCGCCAGCAGGTTGGTCTGAAACGCGATATCGTCGATCATGCCGATAATCTTGGCAATTTCCTCAGAGGATGTCTCGATCTGCGACATCGCGGCCACTGCGTCGGTGACAACCGAGCCGCTACGTTCGGCGGCGGTCTTGGCTTCACTGACAATGCGGTCCACCTTCTCAGCCCCTTCTGCCGAAGAATGCACCGTCCCGGTCAGCTCTTCCAGCGCGGCAGCGGTTTCCTCCAGGGTGGCCGCCTGGCTCTCGGTCCGCTGAGACAGATCACCGGCGGCTCTGGAAATCTCTTCCGCTGTGCGCTCCACAGCATCCGATACAGAGGCCACCGCCCCCATTGCCGTTTCCAGCTGCACTGCTGAACGGTTAAAGGCCGCACCCAGCGCCGCAATGTCCGCCTGTTCCGACAGAGTGACCCGGACGCCAAGGTCGCCTTCGCTCATCGCCTCCAGGCCCCGGGCAATTTCCTGCAGACCGCGGCGGCGCACCGTTACATCGGTCCCCACCTTTACCACCTGCACCACCGTGCCATCCGGCCCTGTAACCGGCGCATAGGTGGCTTGGATCCAGATGGTCTCGCCGGTTTTGGTCACCCGCGGGAACTGATCCGTGAACACCCGGCCTCCCGCCAGCTCTTTCCAGAACGTCTTGTAGTCCGCACCGGCCGCCAGATCCGGCGCCACAAACATCGAATGGTGCTTGCCCTCGATTTCCTCGAGACTGTACCCCAGCGCGGAAAGAAATTTGCTGTTGGCCGTCAGAATTGTGCCATCCGGCTTGAACTGGATCGTGGCCTGCGTGCGGTCCACCATATCGGCAATCATTTCAGCACTGTTTGCCTGCGCTGTCGGCTTAGCCGGTTTGGATTTGAAAAACATCTTAAGTCTCCGCGCGTTCCTGATTCTGAACTTTCCGCGAGACGCTACAGTGAATTCGGCATAAAATTCTTAACCCCGACCATGGTCGCCGGGCAGCCGCCGCCAAACGCCCTCCCCCCGCTGCCAGGTCTTAAAAGCCGTCCCGAAATACAACCAAGGATTGTTTTCCTCTTGATCGGCCCAATAGAGAATGTACCCTGCACGGACAGGCCGCCCGCTGGCTGGAGACACGGCCGACAATCGGCAGCCGGGGTGACAGTGACCTACACTAAAGAGGACAACCCGCGTATGATGTTTGCCCGCCAATCAGGCCCCCATCGGCGGCCTCCCGGGCGCCTTGCCGCCGGCCGACACGCCCATTTCGCAGCAGCGCTGGCCGCCGCCGCCGGGCTGGCGTTTGACTACTTGACCCCCTTGGGGGTAGCGGCCGGGCTTATCTACACCGGTGTGGTCCTCTGCGCGCTCTGGGCCGAAAAACCAGCCGCAGCCTACCTCTATGCCGCAATTGCGTCGGCCTTGACAGTTCTCGGCTATGTCCTGGCCCCGCATCCTGCCGCAGACGCATGGATCACGCTGACCAACAGAGGCCTGACGATCCTGGCGCTCTGGCTACTCGCGTTCATTGTCTTCCGTCAGAAGACCATCCAGGCCGCACAAGAGCAGCAGCAAAGCGAACTCTCCGCAATTCAGGAGAAAACGGTCGACGGGATGATCACCATTGACACCTCCGGCAACATCCTGAGCTATAACCGTGCCTGCAAACATATTTTCGGATACAGCACAGAAGAGGCCGTTGGCCAGAACGTGAAACTTCTGATGCCCGACCCCGACCATTCAGCGCATGACAGCTATCTGCACAATTATCTCCGCACCGGCCAGAAAATGATCATCGGCGTTGGCCGCGAAGTGCGCGGTCGACGCAAGGACGGCAGCACTTTCCCATTGCATCTTTCCGTCAGCGAGGTCCGCGTCGGCGGCACTGTACTGTTCAGCGGGATTGTCCGTGACATTTCCGAACAGAAACGCGCCGAGAAAGAGCGCGAGGCCTTCATTGAAGAGCTGTCGCGCTCCAACCGGGACCTGGACGGATTTGCCTATGTGGCCTCGCATGATCTGCGTGCGCCGTTGCGGGTGATCGACAATACTGCCAGCTGGCTCGAGGAGGATCTGGCGAAAGTGATGGATGAAGACAGCCGGGAAAACCTGCAACTGCTGCGTTCCAGGGTGAGGCGAATGGACCGGCTGCTGGACGACCTGCTGGAATACTCGCGGATCGGGCGGGCGGACAGCACCCAGCAGCCGGTTCCGGGTTCCAAAGTGATACAGGACGCGCTGATGCTGGTAAACGCCCCCGCTGGCTTCAAAATCCGCATCGATCCGGCGTTCCAGAACATCGAGATCCCGAAAATGCCGTTGATCCAGATCTTTGCCAACCTGGTTTCCAATGCCGTCAAGCACAGTGAGACAGGCACAGGAACAGTGGACGTCACACTGGAGGACCAAGACAGCCACTGGGCATTTTCGGTGGCGGATGACGGCCCCGGGATCGCCCCCAAATACCATGACCAGATTTTCAAGATGTTCCAGACACTGAAATCACGGGACCAGGTGGAGGGCAGCGGCATGGGCCTGTCCATCGTTCAAAAACATGTGCAGCATGTCGGCGGCACAGTGACCCTGCGCTCGACGCCGGGTGAAGGCAGCGATTTCCGCTTCACCTGGCCCAAACAGCAGCGCAACGCAAAGGACGAGGACTGACGGAGGACTTCAAACCCGGCCCGCCCCGCTGAAACAGAACGGGCGCTCCCGCTTTGCGGCACCGCCCAGGCAAAAGCGGCTCGCTGTCCTGATCCGGCTCAAATCCAGCAAAGCCAGCGTCTTGCCCCAATCGGTCACCACTGCGCAGGCCGCGTCAAAATTATACTCTTGGTCAAATCCCATCACCGTTTTGTACAGTTTTCAGAGGCGCTGAACTCCATGTACTTGACGGCCAATGGTGCCTACGACACAGGCAAATGCCATGACGCCATCCACTGCCCGACAGTGCATGTTCACATGCATGAGAGAGGCCAACCGTAAAGACTACGCCCTCATCCTTCCGCGCAAGAATGCAAAGCCGTGGAAACCCACCCCGGCACGTGCCACGGCCCGGAATGAAGCGATGCGTGCCTCGATGTATTTTGATCGGCGCTCTGGCAACGACTAAGCAGATACCACCGCCAGAGCCCTGGTGAGACAAAGGTTCACTGCGTCTGACTATTGGAAAGACCCTCGCCGTCTCAATGCTGCGTTGTAGGACGACCAATTCCTGATCTTATACTTTGTCGGGGCTCTATTGCACAAATTCCGTGTGGGTTTCATCTCATGAATCCAGCGTGGTAGCTGGGATGGATGAGCAGACCTACCCCCCTAACCTACAGGACCAAGAACTGGCCAGACTATAACGAAGCGCTCAAGCGCCGGGGTTCGCTGACGATCCATTGGCCGGTAGGCGATTGCCCGCAATCGCCGTAAGGCTGGTTCGATCCTGAGATGAGCTGGGATGGCGCGCCGACAGGCAGGCGTGGCCGCCAGCAGAGCTACAGCGACGCCGCTATACAGACGTGCCTTTCGATGAGGGTGTTGTTCGGGATGGCACTTCGGCAGACAACCGGGTTCGTCGAAAGTCTGCTGCGACTGGCTGGCCTCGACTGGACGGTGCCCGACTTCAGCACGCTGTCGCGCCGCCAGAAGACGCTGGCCGTCAATATCCCCTATCGCGGCTCCAAGGGCCCGTTGCACCTGCTGATCCCCTCTCGTGACATTGCTCCGCAATGCACTGCCGGTCAGTGGATGCACTGCGTGAAACTGCTGGGGCAGCGCCTCATGGCGCGGAGCTTCAGGTCCGTATCGCCGTTCAGAACGGCTCCACCGCGCTCGGCATCCCTGTCACAGAGCCCGTGGGATAAGTCCGTCCGGGGAAAGGGGAACCCCGGCCATCAGCCGATTTGTGCAACAGAGCCGGGAGGAATACTTCTTTGAGGCAGGCTCACATATTCGTGGAATTCACGCGACAGCCATTCAACTGCAATGCGGGCAATTCCACGCTCTAGACGCTCCTTTTCGGCCACGAGGTAATAGGATTGCCGGGCAAGCACCTCAGTTTCAAACAACCGGATTAGCTTGCCTTCCGCCAGGGCCTGTTCGGCCAGCAGTGAATCGCTGATGGCTACGCCATTTCCAGCAATTGTCGCAGAAATCACATGGGTCATATCGGAAAATGTAGTGCCGCGGTCCACTTCGATTGTTTTGCGCGTCGCGGACGCCAGCCACAGCACCCAGTCGCTGGTATCAGTATGATGAAGGAGTGGCAGCTTTTTCAGATCATCCGGACTGCGCAGCCTGTCGACGCGCTCCAGCAGTTTCGGGCTGCATACTGGAAAGGTGCGGGGAGTTGACAGATGCCGGACCGCCAGCCCCGGCCAGGCGCCGTCCCCATAGTGGATCGCCAAATCCACTTCCTTGGCCAGGGCCCCAGCCTGCCCCGTCCCACTTGAAATCTGAAGCGTGACATTGGGATAAAGAGCCGAAAACTCCCCAAGCTTTCGCGCCAGCCAATAGTTCCCAAAACCCGAGGGGCAGTTGATGTGCAGATGGCCCCGAGGCTCTGCATCCGGCGGGTGGGCCGCAGATTCAATCAGTTCAAGCGCTTTGCGTATCTGATGCAGATACCGGTTTCCAGCCGAGGTCAGCTCAGTCCGCCGTCCGGCCCGGTGGACCAGTTTGACACCCAGCATCTCCTCAAGATGGCGCAATTGATGTGATACGGCACTGGGCGTGACATTCAGAGCACGGGAAGCCGCCTGCATGTTCCCCAGTTTGGCAATCGCATCCAGCATGCGAAGCGCAGTCATCGACGGGTAACGTTTCCAGGGCCTGTCAGCAGAGGGATGGCTCATTTCCATATCCATTTCACACGTGGAAAGTCAGAAGATGCGTTAATGACTTGAGTAATTTTTGCAAATTTACCCAAGTTTCTTTCATTTGACGATAAAAAAACTCTCACACAATACTCGCACCCAATTCCCTGCCGGGACTGCGAACGGGAGACTACATGCCACGCCTGCCTCAAGACCGCTTGAACCGCTATGCCGCTTTGGCAAACCGCGATCTGTTTGACCTAAAAGATCCGGATTTCGGCCCCTTCCTTCGACGCGCTGTGGACGAAGGTGTCGAGATGGTCTCAAACAACTTTAACACGCTGGGCATGTTCCGCGCGCCTCATACCAAAGATCTTGGCGCTTTGGATCTGGCGATGATCGGCCTGCCGCTGGATCTGGGAGTGCCCAATCCCCGTCCCGGCACCCGCAAGGGGCCTGAGGCCGTGCGCTATTGGTCTTTGGACCGCAACATGGTGAACCATTTCACCCGCACATGCCCCTATGACCTGTGCCGGATCGCGGATTGGGGCGATCTGGAGTTTTCCACCAATCCCTACAGCCTGGACGCCTGCCTGGATGACATCACTGCGCTTTACGCCGACTTGGTGAAAAACGACGTCACCCCGCTCAGTATCGGAGGAGAGCACACCTGCACCTACGGTATCCTGCGCGCACTCAGCAACAATGGCGAAGACCCTTTGGCGCTGGTGCATATCGATGCACATGCAGACACTGCAACCAACTTCCAAGGGGTTCGGGTGTCGGATGCCACGCTGTTCCAGGTGGCCACCGTAGAAGGCTTCATTGACCCGGAGAAGACCATACAGATCGGGCTGCGCGGACGCGGAGTGCCGCGGGCAGAATTCGGCGAACAAGCCGGCATGCGGGTCATGCTGGCCGAGGAGCTGCAATCGCGGGGTGTCGAATACGCATTGGAAGAAGCCCGCCGCGTGGTGGGAAGCGACCGGGTTTACCTGTCGATCGACACCGACGCTTTTGACTGTTCTGTCATGCCCGGCACAACCCTGCCTGAGCCCTTTGGACTGACGGGTGAACAGGTGCGCGACATTATCCGCGGGCTGTATGACGTGAATGTCGTGGGTGCCGACCTGGTTGAGCTGAGCCCGCCCTATGATCCGACCGGCATGTCCGCCTGTCTGGCCGCAGGTACAGCGTTTGAAATGCTTTGCCTGCTGGCCGAGGCCCGCAGCCGCCGTCAGGGCGAACGCCGCCCAACCCACTGGACCTGAACGAAAGCCAAAGAACGTAATCGATGACAAACTTCACGCAACATATCTCGACCAACAGCCCCAAACGTGACTTGGGGGCGGATATGGCGTTCACCAATGGCCGGATCTACACTGTCGACAACGCTCAGCCCTGGGCCGAAGCCGTCGCCGTCAAGGACGGGAAATTCCTGGCGGTCGGTTCTAACGAAGACATCGCACCGCTGATCGGTGCCGACACGTTTGTTAAGGATCTGGACGGGGCCTTTGCCATGCCCGGTCTTTACGACATGCACACACACCCCGACCTGGCCCTGGGACCGAAATACTCGGACTATCTGGACGTCGGCCTCGAAACCCCAGAACCAAATCAGGTCCGGGACGCCATACTGGCCTATGCCGCGGATCACCCCGCCACTGACGCCAACGGCGGCTGGATTTTCGGCAAGCATTTTGTGCATTACAATTTCCGCAAAGCAGGCATCGCACCGGGCAAAGAATGGCTCGACAGTTTCATTCCCGACCGGCCGGTTGCCATCATGGATCGGATGTGGGGCAGTTGCATGGCCAATTCCAAGGCGTTGGAACTGGCTGGCGTGACCGTCGGAACACAGGATCCGAACAACGGCTATATCGTCCGCGATCCGCTGACAGGTGAACCGGACGGCATTCTGGTCGACGGCGCTTATGCTATGATTATGGCAGCGATGCCGCCTCCGCCGCAGCATGCCCTGGTGCGTGCCTACAGCGAAGGGGCACGGTTCCAATCCGCGCGTGGCGTGGTGGCAACCAAATACGTGCATGTCTGCGAAAACCGTCTGGATGCCCTACGCGCAATCGACCTGAGCGGTGCGCTTCCCGTGCGGGTGGAGGCGGCGATCAGCTGGCAGGATGACATTTTCCCAGTGGCGCGCCGCTGGGAGCTGTTGGCCGGCGAGCGCCACTATTACCGGTCAAAGCGGCTGAATGCCAATGCCGTCAAATTCCACTTCGACGGTACAGCAGAGCCCAGGACATCTTATTTCCTGTCGCCCTGGCCCAACGAGAAGGACTGGCGCGGCTCGCTTAACCTGACGCCCGAACATATCTATGACATGGTGGCAGAGATGGACCGCAAGCGCATCCGCGTGGTGGCCCATTGTACCGGCGACGGCGCCTCGGACATCTTCCTTGACGCGGTTGCGGAATGCCGCCGCCGCAACGGGCCTGGCATGCGCCATCAATGCGCCCACAGCACCATCCTGCACGAAGGCAATCTGCAGCGGTTCAAGGAACTGGATGTGATTGCCGAATTCTCACCCGTCGGCTGGTACCCGTCCAATTTCACCATTGGCGCCCGATCGGCCTATGGCGACAAGCTGCAGAAAGCCTACAATGTGCGCGGCGTTCTGGATCATGGCGGCGTGGCCGTGATGGGCACCGATTGGCCGGTCAGCAGCATCGACCCGTGGATCGGCTTCGAAGCTCTGGTGACCAGGCAGAACCCATGGGGCGAGATGGAAGGCCAGCTTGGCGATCCTGTTTCTGTGGCCGAAGCCATCCGGATGCTCACGATCAATGGCGCCTACTCCATGGGCATGGAGGATCAGGCGGGATCCATCACAGCTGGCAAGGCAGCGGATATGATCGTGCTGGATCAGAACCTGCTGGAGATCAGCCCCAAGGGGCAGCTTCACAAGACCGAGGTGCAAATGACCATGCTTGATGGCGCGGTTGTGCATGATCCAGATGGCTGGACCAAAGGCAGCCAGCAGGAATGCAGGGTCACCTCCGACGTTCCCGATTTTTACCCGGTGGTGATCTGATGGACAGCCGCATTCCTGTGACGGTTATATCCGGCTTTCTGGGGGCGGGAAAAACAACGCTGATCAACCAGTTGCTGCAGTCCGATCAAGCCCGCGACATTACCGTTTTGGTGAATGATTTCGGCGCGGTCAACATCGACACCGATCTGATCATCAAGCGCGAACGTGAGGTGATGGAGCTTTCAAACGGCTGCGTGTGCTGCTCAATTCAAAGCGATATGGTCGCCCAACTGCACGCCATGTTTACCTCAAGGACCCCGCCGGAATACCTCTTGATTGAGACCAGTGGCGTCGCGCAGCCCGGCCGCATTGCTTCGGTCTTCGGTTATCCGCAGCTCAGCCGCTTTGCCCGGCTGGATAGCGTGGTCACATTGATTGATGTCGCCAATATCGACAGCCTGTCCGACGAGGCGCATCATCTGGTACGCAGCCAGATTGAGGCCGCCGACCTGATTGTCGCGACCAAAACCGATCTGGTAGCCGAAGAGGCGCGGCGCACGGTCTATGATCGCTGGCTGTTTGCCGATCTTCCGGTTCTTGAAGCAATCGATGGCAAAGTGCCGGTTGAAGTCTTGCTGGACCAGCGCCGCAGCACCAGCGCGCTGGAGGCTGCGGTACCCGAAACCGCCTTGCCTAGCCAGTTTGTGTCAGCCCATTGGTCCAGCACAGAGCCTGTATCCTACAAGTTGTTGCAAGCCAGCCTGAAACGTATGTCAGGAGCGCTGTACCGCGCCAAAGGCATAATTTTCTGCTCGGAATTTCCGGGAGAACGCATCGTTTTCAACAAAGTCGGTGCCCGGACCGAGTTTGCAAAATCAGGTACTTGGGACGGCCCGCCGCGAACAGCCATCGTCGGCATCGGCTATGCCAAGGCGATCAGCGCTGAGCAAATAAAACAGGAACTGGAGGTTAGCCAGCCCCCCGGCTGAACATGCTGGCCGCGGCCTAAAAGGCCCCTGCCCTGCAGCCCTGTACTCACGATCCTACAGACGAAGTTACGATAAGGAGGATATCATGAACTTCAAACTTATGGCCCGCCGGACGGCATTCGGTGCCATTGCGGGCGCCGTCGCGGCTGCGTGTCTTGGAACAGCCGCATCAGCGGACACTCTGCGCCTGCGTTTCCATACCTATTTCGGCACCGAAATCGACGATATCGCCAAGGAATTCCGGAAGGCCGTGAAAGACCGCACCGATGGCAGCGTGCGCATTCAGTATTTCCGCGGCGGTGAGCTGGTTCCGTCCGACCAGCTGGTGGATGCGGTGGCCAAAGGCACCATTGATATCGCTCATGGCGTCGGCAGCTACTGGTCTGGCCAAGTGGACATCGGCAACATCGAAACCGGCCTGCCGGGTGCCTGGACCACCATCGAAGAAGCCAAAAAGGTTCTGGGCACGCCCGAAGCACAGGCGCTGCTGACCGAAGCCTATGCCGAAGCCGGCGCTGTGTTTTTGGGCAAATCCTATGGTTCGGACTATGATCTTCTGACAAAGGAACCGGTCAACAGCCTGGACGACCTGAAGACCTTCAAGATCCGCGCGACATCGAATGTTGCCAAGGTTTTGCAGCAGTTCGAAATCCCAACCGTGTCCCTGCCTGGTCAGGAATTGTATGTCGGCCTGTCGACCGGCGTCATTGACGGGGTGATCTATGGCAGTGCGGTGGATTATCAGCACCTGAAACTGAACGAGAGCGCAAAATACTACACGCGCCTCAACATGCTGACACCGGGCTGGACCGAAACCTACCTGGCCAACCCGGACACCTGGGGCAAGCTGAGCGACGAGCAACGGACCATCGTGGAAGAGGAAGTCGCCAATTTCGCCGCCAAGGTCGAAGCCTGGCTGAACAACGGCAACACATCCTTCCCGGATGACATCTTTGAGTTCAGCACCCTGCCGACGGATGACACCAAGGCGCTGACCGAAGCCGCGCAAAGCGTCTGGACGGAAGAAGCCGGCCGGTCCGAGCGGAACCAGAAGCTGATCGACCTGATCGCGGCCAACGCCAAGGCCAAAGGCCGGCTTTGATGCAGATCGTGACAAGATATCTTGTCATTCAGGACGGCCTGTCCGAGTTTCTCGGGCGGGCCATTTCCTGGCTGACCTTGGTGATGATCGCCGTGCTGATGTTCGAAATCGTTGCCAGGTATTTCTTCAACAGCCCGACCATCTGGGCCCATGAAACCAGCACCATGCTGTATGGTGGTTTCTGCATTCTGGCCGGCATCTATACGCTGCGCCATCAGGGCCATGTGCGCAGCGAAGTAATCTGGGGCGCCTTGCCCGAACGTGCCAGGGCTGCGCTGGATGTTGTCACGTTTTCCTTTGCGCTGGTGGTGCTTGCTGTCTTTCTGAAACTGGCCATCGCCTTTGCAGCCGACAGCTGGGCCGTGCGCGAGTTCTCCAACAAAAGTATCTGGCAGCCGCCGCTTTACCCGATCAAAACAGTGATCCCCATCGCGGTGGGCCTGCTGCTGTTGCAGGTTCTGGCAGAATTGCTGCGTTCGGTGCTGACTGCGCTGGGTGTTGACTATGATGACCCACGCCGCGCAGAGGACGAGCCCGCCGATCCGGTGCTGGCAGCCGAAGCACTGCCAGACCAGCCGGAAACGGCCTTAAAACCAACTGGAAACGGCGATGCTTGACCTCGACCCGCTTGTAATTACGCTGATCATGTTCGCATCGATGCTGGTGCTGATGGCGATTGGATCGCCATTGTCATTTGCATTGCTGTCCTGCGGCGCGGTCATGGCCTACGTGGTTTATGGTGATGGCGGGCTGGACTTGCTGATCACTTCGACCTTCAGCTCGATGGACAATTTCCTGCTGGTAGCACTGCCGATGTTCATCTTCATGGGGCTAGTGCTGCAGCGGTCCGGTATCACCGATGATCTGTTTACGATGATGCACAAGCTGATGGGCCGCTGGCCCGGTGGCTTGGGCATTGGCACCGTGATCATCTGCGCGCTGATTGCCGCCATGGCCGGTGTGTCAGGTGCAGCCACAGTGTCGCTGGGCATTATCGCGCTGCCCTCAATGCTGAAACACGGCTATGACAAGCGGCTGGTGACCGGCACGATCATGGCAGGCGGCGCATTGGGCTTTCTGATCCCACCCTCGGTTTTGATGATCATCTATGCCTTCCTGTCGCGCGATTCTGTGGGCAAGCTGTTTGCCGCCGGTCTCGTGCCGGGACTGATGCTGGCAACGATCTATATTGCCTACATCCTGATACGCTGCCGGATAAACCCGCGAATGGGCCCGCCTGCGACCGAGACCTACACCACAATGGAAAAGCTCGCATCGCTGCGGTTTCTCATCGCTCCCGGTCTTCTGATTGCCACCGTTCTGGGCTGTATCATCGGCGGTGTGACCTCTCCCTCTGAGGCCTCGGCCATCGGCGCGTTCGGCTCTCTGGTGATTGCGGGGCTCCAGCGCCGTCTCAGCCTGGACATGCTGAAGTATGTCATGCTGTCCACCACCAAGATAATGGGCATGCTGATGTGGATTGCCCTGGCTGCGGTCTTCTTTTCCAAGATTTATGTCGGTTTGGGTGCCGGGCAGATCGTGACCGAATTGGTCGAAGACAACGATCTGGCGCCGATCTGGGTGATTATCACCATGCTGGCCACCTATTTCATTCTGGGCATGTTCCTGGATGATTTCGCGATCCTGTTCATCACCATTCCTCTGTTTGTCCCGATCGTGAAGGATCTTGGGTACGACACCACATGGTTTGCGGTTCTGTTCGTGCTGTCGATGCAGTCGGCCTATCTGACGCCACCCTTTGGCTACAATCTGTTCTACATGCGCTCTGTCGCGCCCAAGGAGATCACCATCGGTGATATCTACTGGTCGGCCATTCCGTTTGTGATCCTGCAGATTCTGGGGCTGGCGCTGGTCGTGGCTTTCCCTCAGATCGCCCTATGGCTGCCGGGTCTGCTGTTCTGATCCGGCGCAAGCATTGACCATGTTTTTCCGGCGGGCCAGTGCCGCCGGAAACTATTAATCACAACGCCTGATCCGGTGACGCCATGCCTTTTACTGCCGCTCAACAAACCTCACAGACCTATGTGGATCAGCGCATGCCCGAATTGTCGGACTGGTGCGCCACCATATTCGATCACGGTGAAACCGCCTGGCGCGAGTACCGCTCGGCGGCCTGGTATGTTGAACGTTTGCGAGCTGAGGGGTTCACGGTGGAGGAAGGATCCGGCGGCATGCCGACGGCCTTTTGCGCCGAGTGGCACAATGCTGCAGGGCCGGTGGTTGGAATGTACGCCGAATATGACGGCATTCCTGGCAACTGCCAGGCGGCGGTCCCGTATCAAGCACCGCGCGAGGGGCTGAACGTCCATGCAGGCGGCCATACGGATCCGCATTCCGGGCTGGGGATTGGCGCGCTTGGCGGGCTGCTGGCGACCAAGGCCGCGATGGAAAAACACGGGATCAAGGGCGGGCTGCGCTTTACCGGCGAGCCGGCTGAGAAAGTGCGCGGCTCCAAACCCATTCACGCGGCCAAGGGCTATTATGACGGGCTGGCGGGCATGCTGTCCTTTCACCCGTTCTATATGCTGCCCATGTGTAACACGGTGCGCTGGGATACTCATTGCGGTGCTGCCTATTCGGTCATCTACCGTTTCATCTGCGATCAGCCCGAAAATTGGGGCATGCGCGATGGCGCGCCCATTCCGCAGGCACACAATGCAGTCCGGGCGCCTGGGGCCAATGATGCGCTGAACCTGATGTACACCAGCTCCAAAACCTTGCGCGATTCAATGCTGCCGCATTCAGGTGGCTGGTCTATCTCCGAAGCGATCCTGACGGCCGGGCAGGCCACCGCCGACAACCTGCCTGCCGCCTTGGCCGACATCAATTACATGATGCGCGTGCCCACAATTGAAATGGCCGAACAGGTGATCGCTGGGCTTGACCGCAATGCCCGCGCCGCCGCTGAGATGACAGGCTGCCGCTATGAACGCCATTGGGTTGCCAAATCCCGTCCTGGCCTAGCCAATCACGCCATGGCAAATCTGGTCTGGGATGTCATGCAGGCAGTTGGCCCGCCAGTATGGCCGGAAAACGGCCTTGAAATGGGGCGCGAAGTACAGCGAAACCTGGGGCTTCCCGCCACCCCGGACCCCTTCATTGATGCCCTCACTCGGCTGCAGGACCCGCATGAGGCCGAAGCAATCCTGCGCAGGTCGCTCCCCCCCGAACAACTGCATTCAACCTCGGACGACTACACCGATATGTGCTGGCACACGCCGACCGCCAGGTTCTACGTGGCCCGCCCGGCGCTGCGCGCACCATCTGGTTCTGCGATTCCCGCCTGGGCAATGAACGCGCTTGGCGGGATACCCGCAACAATTGATCCGATGGTGCAGACTGCCGCCAAAGTCTGTGCAGCCTCAGCACTGCGCCTGCTTGAGGACGCAGACGCGCGTGCGCGCGCAATGGACGAATTCACCCAGCGTACCGGCGGTGGGATTGGCGGGGAAAACTGGATTCCACCGCTTTGCGATTATGAGCCGCCGCTCAACTTCCGCTGGCCGGAGTATGTCACAACGCCACGAGGGTTTGACTGGTGGATTCCTGCTGGCGGGTAAGGTCTGTTTGGTATTCTCGATGGATTTCCCGAGGCCAATCAGGAGGACATACAAGCTTTTCTGCCTCTTTGCATCGGCTTATCTGGGTCAATGTGGTGCCACACGACCTTGCGGCCCTCCTGCCATTTCAGGAGGGCATTCGACATCAATTTCGTCCCGTTGTCGCCGACACCATACAGGTCTAACGAACTGTATTCACGAAATTATTTCCTTTCTCAGATTTGCGCAACTGGAGTAGCTCCCTGAAAGTTGTCCACCAACTGGGATAGATTGTCCCACAAATTGGAGGATCAGCGATGGCTGGGAAGCGAGAGAAACCCGAAGAGATTGTATCGAAGCTTCGGCAGGTTGAAGTTCTGCAGGGACAAGGTGCGACGATTGCCGAGGCGGTGCGCCAGATCGGCGTGACGCAGCAGACATTTTACCGATGGCGCAAGCTCTACGGTGGTATGCAGCGATCTCAGCTCGCACGGCTGAAGGAGCTTGAGAAAGAGAACTTGCGGCTTCGGCGCGCGGTATCTGACCTGACGCTGGACAAGCTCATTCTGACGGAAGCGGCAAAGGGAAACTTCTGAGCCCTTCGCGTCGTCGTAAATGCATCGACCATGTGCGGCAGGAGCTGGGTGTGTCTGAGCGCCGGGCCTGCCGCACTTTGGGTCAGCATCGATCGACGCAGCGCAAGGTGCCCCAAGGCCGGGCCGATGAAGAGCGTCTGACCGACGACATCATCGAACTGGCCGACCAATACGGGCGCTATGGCTACCGCATGGTCACTGGCCTGCTGAACAGCGCAGGCTGGCATGTGAACCACAAGCGGGTCGAGCGTATCTGGCGGCGTGAAGGGCTGAAGGTTCCGCAGAAACAGAAGAGAAAGGGACGGTTCTGGCTGAACGACGGGTCATGCGTTCGTCTCAGGCCAGAGCGGCCGAACCACGTCTGGTCCTATGACTTTGTTCAGGATCGCACCCATGACGGCCGGGTCTATCGCACGCTCAACATCATCGATGAATACACCAGGGAAGCGCTGATGATCCGCGTCGATCGTAAACTTAACTCAACCGATGTGCTGGACGCGCTGACCGACCTGTTCATCCTGCGTGGGCCGCCGCAATACATCAGATCGGACAATGGCCCGGAGTTCATTGCCCAGAAGGTGCGGGACTGGATCGCCGCCGTCGGCGCAAAAACCGCTTATATCGAACCAGGGTCACCCTGGGAGAACGGATACTGCGAAAGCTTCAACGCCCGCTTCCGTGATGAATTGTTAAACGGTGAGCTATTCTACAGCCTGCGTGAGGCCCAGATCATCATCGAGCAGTGGCGAGTTCACTACAACACGGTCAGGCCACACAGTGCTTTGGGATATCGCCCGCCCGCACCAGAAAGCATCGTTCCGATGGACCAGAGGCCGACGATGCACTAACAATCGAACCGGACCACCCGATGGGGGCATGCCAAGCAGACCTGAAGCCTCTCCCAGCCGCATGCCGGTATCGGCAACCAGTGCCACCATCCAGCGCATTTCATCGTCCATCTGGTAACACTGCAGTTGCACGGTACGGACAACATCTACTGGGATGGGGCTGCGGACGGCCACGCCTGCATTCCGATCATAATAGACATTGGCGAAGGGGGAGGAGATGGAAAGCCCTTCCTCCGCCACGGCAAAGTTGAACACGGCACGGACGGTGCTAAAGATCCGGGTAATGCTGCTCCCGGCAAGTCCCTTCTTGATCAGCTCATCCCGGAAGGCATTGGCGTCTGCCTTGGTGTAGTCCGGCAGAGGTTTATCTCCGCAGACGTCGATTACATAGCCGCAGGAGCGGTGTGCAGCCCGGTGGAAGGTCTCCGGCCTGCCAAGTCCTTTCAGGCGCAGGTATGTCAACACAGCCTCAGAGAGCGTCAGAGCATCAGTGGTGACATCTTGCCCGTCTCCCGGCGTCGGCACGGGACGGGAGAGGCCATGGCGCAGAAGATGCTTGCCGGGAAGGTCCGCGTCCTGGGTCCGCAGGTGATACCAGTATTCGTCCAGCTTGAAGGCGGCACTGGCCGCTCTTGCCAAGGCTACAGGACGCGATCTGGTTCTCAGTGAATAGGAGATCCTGGCGGAGGAATAGTGCTTCCGAAGATCCGCCGGGACACGCCGGGTGAAGTAAAAGATGCCTTCTTTCACGAAGACATGCCGGGAAGAAATGTACTCCAAAATGTACTACGCCTCGCTCTGCACGTTGCAAAAGCTGATGCGGCACAATGGCTTAGGCTTGTTAAATGGTGCCCGGGGGCGGAATCGAACCACCGACACGAGGATTTTCAAACCGAAGCTTATTGATGAGGCTCAACCGCTTAGGTCTGGAAAATCTGTCAAACCTACTACGGCGCATCAAGCACTTAGCGGCAGATTGTCAAACCTTGGCCTAGAGGCCATCCGATGAGCTGGCGAGTGGCAAACGCGTGTGCCGAGCGGAAGTTTGGAAGTGCGACGCGCAAGCAGATCATCATGTTTCTGGCGGACAAGGCGTCTGACGACGGTTCGGGCATCTGGTGTTCGAAGGGGACTATCCAGCGGCATACGGAGCTGGGCGAGACGACGGTCAAGCGGACGATCCGGGACTTCCTGAAGGAAGGTATCTTGATCGAGACCGGCGCGCGAGGGTGCAAGAATGGATTCACGGTCGTCTACCGGATCGATCTAGCCCGGATCGAGGCGCTGGAACTGACTGCCGAGCCCGATATCGAGACGGGGGCCACAGTGGACCCCGTCCAGACTGGACCCGGAACGGGGGCCACAGTGGCCGGGGTACCGGGGCCACCACGGCCCCCAAACCATCCTAAAACCATCCATAAACCACCTTCGCGCGAGCGCGTGGAGGAGGTCGATGAAGAGGCTGAGGAGATTTTGGCAGCCTATCCGCCCGACCGTATTCGCGGGAAGGCGGACTGTCTGAGGCGGATCAGTGAAGCGCTGGACGAAGGCGTCAGTTCGGAGGACCTGGCCGAAGCCGTGAAAGCCTATGCGGCGGAGAGCGCTGGCTTCACCCGATCCAAGGTCTGTTTCTCGGACAACTGGTTTGGGTCGGGACGCTGGCGGGCCTACGTCGAAGACATCGCCCGAGGCAAAGAAGCGGCCAAGACGAAAGAAGCGGAGATACTCGCAGGCTTGGCGAACTGGGTTACGGACAAGCATCCGCTTTGCCGCCACATCACGCCGGGCCAGATCGATGCGCTCTTGGCCGCCGAGCTGGTCACGCAGGCGCAAATTCAGGCGGCGGGCCTCAGATCATGAGCACCACCGATCCCGCAGAAGCGCAAACAGCAAGGCGACCCATGTCATACGCTGGCGCTGCTGACACGGGACCTTGCGAGGGGCGGCACGCCTCCCCTTCGAACCCCACCGGCGCGGGCAAAGCCCCCGCCAAAGAGCCTCTGACCGAGACCTTCGTCTTCCGCTGCACAGCGTCCGAGAAGGCCCAGCTGCGCGCCAAGGCCGAGGCCGCTGGCCTGCCTGCTTCGACGCTCTTGCGCGAGGCACTTGGCCTGACCGAGGCCCGTCGTCGCAAGCCGATCCCGCGCGTTGATCCCGCGTTGGTGCTGGCCGTCGGGCGCATCGGCGGCAACCTCAACCAGATCGCCCGTTGGCTGAACCACGCCATGAAGGTCGGACGCACCGACCTTGACACGCTGACCGTCGCGCGCCGCCTTGTGGTGATCGAACGCCAGCTCGCTAAACTCCTCGATGAGGCGCGGCGGTGCTGATCAAGTTCTTCCCCAATGGCAAAGGTGCGGGCGCGGGGCCGGTCGGCTACCTCGTGGCCGAACGCGTGCTGGCCTATGACGGCAACCGCGACCTGATCCGTGATGCGGACGGTCAACCGGTTACAGTCACCCGCGATCCTTTGCCCGAGGTGCTACGGGGCAACCCCGATCGCACCGAAGCCCTGATCGACGCCAGCCGTCACCAGTGGACCTACCGCGCGGGTGTGATCAGTTTTGCCGACAGCGACGATCCGAGCGAGGATCAGCAGGCCGATGTCATGGACGGGTTCGAGCGGCTGGCCTTCGCGGGGCTGGACCCTGAGCAATATGAGGTGCTCTGGGTCCGCCATCGCCACGAAGGCCGGGTCGAGCTTCACTTCTGCACGCCGCGCCTGGAGCTGACGACGGGCAAGAGCCTCAACATCGCGCCGCCCGGCTACCAGGACGCCTATGACAGCCTGCGGGACGTGATGAACCAGCGCCACGGCTGGGCCGATCCGATGGACATCGAGCGGGCGCAAGAGGTCCGCGACACCGTCGAGGCGCCAACCCGCGCCCAAGGCCGCGACGAGCTGCACGCCTGGATACAGGACCAGATCGACATGGGTCTGATCACGGACAGGGCAACGATGCTCGACGCGCTCACCGACGCGGGCTTCGACCTGCCGCGCACCGGCAAGGCCTATATCACTGCCCGCGACCCTGAGACCGGCGAACGCTGGCGGCTGAAAGGAGAGATTTTCCATGAAGACTGGCAAGCCGACCCGGCTGAGCGAGAAGCTGAACGCGGAGCTCGACGCGATCCGGGCCGAACACGTCGCCTCGATCTCGTCCCAGCTCAAGAGCTTCAGGATCGATTTGAAGAACATTGTGGGCGCCGCGCAGCATACCATCGCGAGCGATACGCGCCGCTTCCAGACCGAGACGGCGAGCCTGTTCGAGACACGACTGAGGTCGATCCGCCTCTGGCTGACGATCTCGCCTTGGCTGATCGCGGCGACTGTGCTGACGGGGATCGCCTTGATGATGGCCGCGAGCTTTTTCTGGACAGTGCATCTGACGCGCTCGGAACTGACGGAACTGGGCCTGACACGGATCGAGCGACCCGAGGGGACATGGCTGATCCTGGACCCATCGAAGACGCGGCTCAGGACCTGCACGATGGGCGAGAGACCCGTCACCTGCATCAGGATCGAGGAGGATTAGATGACCCAATTGACAGTCTTGGAACGCGACTTGCTTGCCTGCGTCGAGCGGTTGGTGACGGCCTCAGAAGCCTCCGCGAAGGATTTGACCGCCTTGGAGACACGCTCGACCGGCAGGATCGAGACGGAACTGGCTGGCTTGAAAGACTGCGTGACCTTGCTCATTCGTTCACAAGCCGCATCCATGAAGGCCTTGAACGGATTGCTGAACGACGAGGCGAGCTACAAGACGCTGAACGAGAGCTTGCAGCAGAGCTTGACCTTAGCGAAAGCCGCCGCCGAGAGATTGAGGGACAGCTAGACAGCCAGGAAGCGCATGCGGAGCGGGGGTTGCGGCATTGAGTAAACTTCAACGACGGCATTCTGGTTTTCATAAGGCCACAAAACAAAAGCTGCGTAAAACTATTTGCTTCCGCAATAGCTACACGAGGCCGGGTGGACGTCAGCAATCGTGGTCTCGCTCAAACGCGCCACCAGACTGTTCTCAATTTCATCCAAAACCTCACCGACGCGCGTTTGCAGCCCTGACTCGACAGTGCAATGTGATGGTTCTGCGTCCTTATTGCCGGCGGACACAAGACGTTCATCAAGTGCGAGATAGATATCCGCGAGCGTTATGTTGCTTGCGGGTTTTGCGAGCTGCCAGCCGCCAGAGTGCCCTTTCTCGGACGTCAGCAGGCCCGCTTCTCTCAGTTTGCCAAGCACGCGGCGCACCACCACCGGGTTTGTTCTTGCATGTTCAGCGATGTCCGACGACGTACGCATGCGGTCCGGCTCACCAGCCATGTGGCTGAGCGTGTGGAGCGCTAGAGATAACCGGCTGTTTCGCTTCATTTGCTCGTTCTTTCCTATTGCGGAACATACGTAACAATTCCAGTTGCAAATTTCTAGTAACTGAATAAGTTGCGTGACTGTCGTCGTCCGATTTGGAGAATCCCCATGCCAGATAATCGCCTTCCCGTCACGGTTCTGTCCGGCTTTCTAGGGGCCGGCAAGACGACGCTTCTCAATCGCGTGCTCAACAACCGCGAAGGGCGGCGGGTCGCTGTGATTGTCAATGACATGTCCGAGGTGAACATTGATGCGGACTTGGTGCGCGCCGATACTGAGCTGAGCCGGACGGATGAGACCCTTGTTGAAATGTCCAACGGCTGCATCTGTTGCACCCTGCGCGATGACCTGCTGGACGAGGTGCGGCGTCTCGCTGCTGCAGGGCGTTTTGACTATCTGCTGATTGAAAGCACCGGCATCTCTGAGCCTTTGCCTGTCGCGGCCACCTTTGATTTTCGGGATGAGTTTGGCGATAGCCTGTCTGACGTTTCCCGCCTGGATACCATGGTTACGGTTGTCGATGCAGTGAACCTGCTGAAGGACTTCTCCAGTCACGATTTCCTTGCGGATCGGGGCGAGTCGCTTGGGGAAGAAGACGAACGGACGCTGGTTCACCTGCTGACTGACCAGATGGAATTTGCCGACGTTGTTATCCTCAACAAGGTGGATGATGCGACCCCCGAGCAGGTCGATGCAGCCCGCAAGATCATTCGAAGTCTGAACGCCGATGCGGAGATCATTGAGACCAATCACTCTGATGTGGCCGCCGAGAAGATTCTCGACACCGGACTTTTTGATTTCGACAAGGCCCATGAACATCCGATGTGGGCAAAAGAACTTTATGGCTTTGCTGATCACGTCCCAGAGACGGAAGAGTACGGCGTCACCTCTTATGTGTATCGTGCGCGCCAGCCCTTTATTCCCGAGAAAATTCTTGCGGTACTCAACGGCGAGATGCCCGGCGTGATCCGGGCCAAGGGGCACTTCTGGATCGCCACGCGGCCTGATTGGGTCGCGGAGTTCTCGCTGGCCGGAGCGCTGTCCAGCGTCAAACCGATCGGTACTTGGTGGGCGTCTGTCCCGAAAGACCGTTGGCCAGACCACGCTTCGGCTCAAGATTATATGCAGCAGCATTGGGTCGAGCCCTGGGGCGACCGTCGGCAGGAGCTAGTGTTCATCGGGGCTGGCATCGACTGGCCGGCATTGAAAGCAAAACTGGATGCCTGCCTTGTTCCTTCAGTTTTGGCCGCAGGCCCAGATGCCTTGCCGCTTGACATGCCTGACCCATTCCCCGGCTGGCGGCGTATTGAGGATGCCGCATGAATATTGCCGTTCCGTTCATGGCAAGGGGCGCATCGCAGCTACCTGTGGGAGTGAGTATCACCCGCGACGAGCGTGGCCTCGAGAGTTTTCTTGATCCCGCCTGTGCAGCGGCGGTTTGGGAACGAGATGTCCGGCGAGATGCGCTGCGATGGCTGGCAAGGCTTGATCCCACACAGCTTCCAAGCGGACGGATTGTGGTGCAGCCCACCTCAGTGGAGGCGACGGTCAATCACCTTTGTGATATCGCTGAGATGCCGCAAGGCGCATCGCGGGATTGGCTGGTTCAAGACATCGCGACGCTCGCGCAGACCTTTGCGGGTTTGATGCAGGCCGACTTCCTGCGTCTCAGGTTACAAGCCGTCACCACCAATGCCTGTCGCAAATTCCATCTCGATGCGATCACCGGGCGTTTGGTTTGCACCTATCGGGGGACTGGCACCCAATACGGCACCTCCCGAAACGGGGAAGACCCGCAACACGTTCATACCGTGCCGACGGGAGCGCCCATTCTGTTGCGCGGCTCACTTTGGCCCGCAATACCAAGCAACGGTTTGCTGCACCGGTCGCCACCAATCGAAGAGACCGGCGAAACGCGTCTGGTTCTTGTGCTGGATCCGGTTTCCGATTTGGAGAGAGCCGAGTGAGCCGCAATCTTGGCCAGACAAGCCTTCGCCGCAAACGACGGAACGGCGATCCAATGGCAGCCTACGACGGATTGCCTGCCCCCGTGCGGCAATGGGTGGCGCAAGCGGCGCTGCCTTGGTCGCCAGCCTCGGTGCGGCGCATCTGGTCCAAGTCTCGCAGCAAGGGGCTGTCCGACGCAGAGGCGCTTTCAACGCTGGCTGAGGCGGAGGCCCGCACACTTGCGCGCGACCGGCAATCTACAATTTTTCAATTGAACTCTCTCACCTGAAGGAAAACCCGATGTCGTTCATGTCCCGCATGGCTTGCGCCGCAGCTCTCGCGCTTAGCACAGCCGTTCCTGCCTTTGCCCAAGAGGGTAGCCTCACAATTTCCATCGGATTTGGCCCGACGGCCGAAGTGCCTGACCCCCGCGCCAGCTACAACGGCTGGATGTCCAACCAAACCGGCGTGACTGAAACGCTGATGGGGATCGACTATGATATGAACCTCTACCCGCGTCTGGCGGAAGGAATTGAGCAATCCTCGCCCACCACGTGGCGCGTGACCTTGCGCGAAGGTGTGACGTTCCACGATGGCTCGCCTGTGACTGCGCAGGCGGTCATCGACGCTATTGCACCTATTTCTAACGAAGAACATCCAGGTCACAACGCCCGCGTCGCCAAGCTGCTTGATCTGGCAGGCATGTCCACCGATAGCGACAACGTCGTGGTGTTTGAGACAAACAGCCCCAATGCGGCTTTCCCGTGGACCCTGTCCGAGCCAGCAATTGCTATCCTTGGTGCCCCGTCTGACGCCTTCCCGATCAATGCCACAGGCCCGTTCGTGTTCAAAGAAGCCGTGCCAGAACAGCTCTACCGCGTTGAAGCGAACGCAGACTACCGCCTTGGCACCCCCGGCCTTGAGGAAGTGCGCGTTGTTGTGGCTAACAACCCTGCAACCGCTGCCTTGGCCTTCGAGGCAGGCGAAGTTGATCTGGTGATCAACTACCCCGAAACAGACTTCGACCGGATCAAAGAAACCGGCGCGCAAGGCTTTTCGGCCCCAACCGCGCGCCTGTATTTCTACACGGTCAATGCCAAGAGCGGCCCCATGGCCAACCCGCTGATCCGCCAAGCGGTGTCCTATGCAATTGACCGCGATGGCATCGTTCAGGCGGCACTGTCGGGCGTTGGCGGCGTACCTGCGGGCACCGTCTACCCGGATGGCAAAGGCTGGGCGGCAGACATCCCTGCGACCTATGATCCGGCAAAGGCGGAAGAATTTCTTGCCGAGGCTGGCGCGGTGAAGGACGGCGGCACGTGGATGCTCGATGGCGCGCCATTGGAGATCGACATCGTCACCTATTCCTCGCGCGCGGCTCTGCCGCCCACCGCCGAACTGACCCAAGCCTTTCTGTCCGCTATCGGTGTGAAGGCCAACATCACCGTCGGTGAATGGGGCGCGAGCAATGATGCAATTGCAGCGGGCGAAGCGGACCTCTTCTTGCAAGCATGGGTGACGACGCCGCAAGGCGATCCCGGTGCTGTGCTTGAGACATTGCTGAAATCGGACGGCGGGTCGAACTCTGGCGGCTATGCAAATGCGCGGATGGATGAACTGCTCGAGCAGGGTCGCCTGACGTTCGAGCATGACGCGCGCAAGGCGATCTATGACGAAGTGCAACAGATCATCGCGGCAGAGGCCGCCATGATCCCTGTCTTCCATGTCAGCCAAACCAACGTTGGCGTCCCTGGGCTGAGCGGCTATCAGGTGCACCCGACCGAGACCTATTGGGTGACACACGAGACCAAGCTGACCGAATGACGTTAACTGCCACTGGCCTGAGCGCTGTGCGCTCGGGCCGAACCATCCTGCATCCCACATCGCTCAGGATCGAACCGCGAGGCCGCATTGGCCTCGTTGGCAGTTCCGGGTCCGGCAAATCGACGCTGGGTCACGCGCTGATCGACGACTTGCGAGCGCAAGGCCGCTGCGTGGCCCATGTTCCGCAAAGCCCTGATGAGGCGCTCGATCCGCTCCGGTCTATGGCGTTTCACTGGAGCGAGGCAGAGATCGCCTTGGGCCTTGCCCCCGGCAGCGCGGATCAGGCGGGTCTGTTTCAGGCGCTCAGCATCGAAGGCGGCGATCTGCGCAAACGCCCTTGGGGTTGGAGCCGGGGGATGCTGCAGCGCTTTGTCATTGCGATGGCGCTTATTGGCAATCCAGACTTGATTGTCTTGGACGAGCCGACCTCAGCCCTTGATCCGGTTGTGGCGGCAGCCACGATGGAGCTTTTGAGCACTTTCCTAAAAGGCAAGACTGCGGCCATGATCCTGATCACGCATGACCTCGGGCTTGCAGCCCGTCGGGTGGATACTCTGATGGTGATGGAGGCAGGTCGCCTTGTTGAACAAGGCCCGACAGAAGACATGCTGGAACGCCCTACGACCCAAGCTGCCCGGTCGCTTTCTGCACACCGCAACTGGATGGCGCTGCCATGTTAGACCTTCGCAACGTCCGTGTAAGGCGCGGAAGACGCGAAACTTTGCATGATATCTCTGTGTCTTTGCCGGCAGGTCAAACGCTTGCCGTTGTCGGCGAAAGCGGCGCGGGGAAGTCAACGCTGATTGCCGCAATTCTTGGTTTGTTGAAACCAAGTGCGGGCCAGATCACGTGGAACGGGGCGTCCATCCAAAGCATCCGCCCAGCCTTGGTGATGCAAGAGCCGCGCGCGGCGTTCAATCCGGTGCTTAGCCTGCGGCGGTCTATCATGGAGCCTGTGGCGGCCCAGGGTATTGCTTTGGCGGATGGTCGGCTGGACCGGCTTTGCGCGGGCTTGGAATTGCCCCTCGACCTGCTGGATCGCCGTCCGACTGAGGTTTCCATCGGGCAGGCGCAGCGTGCAGGCATTCTGCGCGCGTTAATCGCGTCGCCCCCGCTAATCCTGTTTGATGAGCCTTTGTCGGCGCTTGATGCCGTTACGCAAAAACACACCGCCCGGCTCATTTCTGACCTTCAAAAAGAGGAAGGCTTTGCCGCGCTGATTGTGACCCATGATCTTGGATATGCCGTCGCGCATGGAGACCAGATTGCGGTCCTCAAAGCAGGTCGGATCGAAGAAATTGCAGACGCCGAAACTTTTGCGACAAATCCGCAATCAGCCTATTGCCAGAGCCTACGGGCTGCAGCAATCGCCCTTGGCGGGCTTGAGGCGGCGGCATGATCCAAGTCATTGGCGGACTATTGCTGCGCGCTATTGTGGTACTGTCTGGCACTGCCCTGTTGACCTTCGCACTCTTGTGGAACGCGCCGGGCGATCCTGCACAAACAATCGCCATGGCCCGGTTCGACGCCTTGCTCACTGAAGACGTGATTGACCAAGTGCGCGAGGAAGTCGGCCTGAACCGATCGTTTTGGCAGGCCTTCTGGGCATGGCTCGGCCCGCTACTGACCCTGGACCTCGGGTATTCTGCCGTCACTGGCCGCCCGGTAGGGCCAGACTTGTGGGCGGCGATCAGCTATACCTTTCCGCTGGCCTTTGCAGCACTTGGGCTCGGGCTGGCAATCTCCATCCCGCTCGCAGTGATCGCAACAAAACGTCCCGGTGGCTGGCTGGATCGTTTCGCGGTTGGCATTGCGTCTCTTGGGAATGCGATCCCGTCCTATTGGCTCGGCCTCATCTTGATCCTGATCTTCGCCGTCAAACTGGCATGGCTTCCCGCCCTCGGTGCAGCCACGCCTGCCCACGCGATCCTGCCTGCATTGACGTTGGGCCTTGGGGTTGCTGCCTCGCTGACCCGCATCATCCGCTCCGGCATTCTGGAAGCGCGCGGACAGTCCTTTCTACCAGCCTTCCGGCGGCGCGGTGTGTCAGACCGGGCAGTTGGCAGGGATCACATCGCACCCCATGCCGCCATCCCTGTTATCACGGTCTTCGGGCTGGAACTGGCGTTTCTGCTTGAGGGCCTCGTGCTGGTCGAAGTAATTTTCGGCAGGCCCGGCCTTGGCACCTTTCTGGTCGAGGCGATCATGGCACGGGATTTTGCCCATGTGCAGGCGGTGGTTGTCCTGACAGCACTGGTCTTCGTGACGGTGAACCTGATCATCGACCTGATCTACCGCGTCATCGATCCAAGGATAGGCGAGAGCGATGCGTAGCGTTCTGATCCTTGTCACCGTGTTTGTGCTGCTCGCAGGTCTGGGCCCGATGCTAGCACCCTACGATCCAACCGCCATCAACATCCCCAAGCGGCTGTCTGGCCCAAGTGCGGAGTTTTTGCTGGGCACCGATGCGATGGGCCGAGACGTCCTATCCCGGCTTCTGCACGGGGCGCGCTGGTCCCTCGGGCTGGCCTTTCTGATTTCGGTCATCAGCCTCGTGATTGGCACCACCATTGGGCTTGTCGCAGCCCTTGGTGGGAGGCTTGCCGATTGGGTGATGATGCGGGCAACGGATACCTTTCTTGCCTTCCCGGAACTAGTCGCGGCGATCGTCATCGCCGGTCTGATGGGCGCTGGCACATGGAGCCTGATCTTCGCCCTGAGTGTTACCGGCTGGATGCGTTACGCCCGCGTGGCGCGGGGCATCGGCCTGTCGGTGCAAAGCCGTGGATATGTGGTGCAGGCGCAGCTGGCGGACATGCCGGGATGGTCCATCGCGCGTTGGCATTATCTGCCGTCACTGATCCCTTCGCTGACCGTGGTTTGGACCGGCATGTTCGCCCGCGCGATCCTTGGCATCTCGGCGCTTGGTTTCCTCGGTTTCGGCGTGCAGCCGCCAAACCCTGAATGGGGATCTATGCTGCTTGATGCGCGAGTGCATCTGCGCTCAACCCCGCTGCAAATGGTTTGGCCGGGGCTCGCGGTCGTGATCTGCGTCCTAGCCATCAACCTGACAGGCGACGCATTGCGGGATGCGCTGGCCGAACGGGACCGCCACGAATGACCGCATCAGACCGCCCCGGTTTCGGGATCAGTTTGCGCCTTCTGTCGGGTCTGCTGTTCGCTGGCATGTTCGTCAGCGTGAAGGCTGTCAGTGAAGATGTCCCCCTCGGCCAGATCGTTTTCTTCCGCTCGTTTTTCGCAGTTATCCCACTTGTGATCTTCCTGTGGGCACGAAGTGAATTTCCCGGCGGCATGGCCACCAAAAGGCCAGGTGCGCATTTCCTGCGGGCAAGCTTCGGAGCGCTGGCCCTGTTTGGGTCGTTCGCTGCCGTTGCTCGTCTGAACCTCGCCGAGGCCATCCTCATCTCGCAGCTATCGCCGATCCTGATGGCACTCGGTGCGGCTGTGCTTTTGTCAGAACGCCTAACCAAGTGGCGCATCTGGGGACTCGCCTTTGGCTTTGTAGGTGTTGTCGTTCTGGTCTGGCCAGAACTGATAGCTCCCGGCCAAGAAGATGTTCGACTGACCGGCTACATCATCGGATTCGTGGCCGCGGGATTGAGTGCGCTCGCTCTTATTATGGTCCGAAGCCTCAACAAAACCGAAAGTCCGGGGGCGATTGCGCTTTATTTTGTTCTCGCCTCAATGATCGGGGGTATCGCGACACTGCCGTGGGGTTGGATCACGCCAGACGGGCAAACTCTTTGGTTCCTCGTCTTGTCAGGCCTGTTTGGCGGTTTTGCCCATATCGCGATGACATTGGCATTCCGCTACGCAGAAGCTTCGCGGCTTGCTCCGTTTGAATACGTCGCCCTGCTGTGGCCGCTGCTTGCGGATCTTTTCATCTTCCGCCTCAGCCTGTCCACCAGCTTCATCCTCGCTGCGCCACTGATCCTCGCCGGAGCAGCAATCGCTGCGATAGAAAAAGACACTCAGAATTGCACCAATTAATTCGTTTCAATGGCTTACAAGACTCTTCTGAAAATTTGACCAAGCTAATCGGAAGCCGCTTATTTAATTCACTCCAACCCGTCGTTCACAACTCACTCCATCTGAGTAGAAGAACTGCTTGGCATCCTCGCGCACTTCCAAAGTCGCCGCGTCAATCGCGCCAACGGCTATGCCCGCGTTCACCCGCCGTGCCGCTTTCCCCGCGCTTAGCCACTTACCCGCCTTGTCCACCGCGAAGCGTCCTTTGCGTGCTCCAGAACCCTTGCCCTCCGCCGCGTCCATGATGACCACGGCAATCTCGTCCATCCGGAACAGTCCACCTTGGCTGGCTGGGGGCATCTTGCGTTTTTGCAAGGATTGGCGCGTAACGTCCAACCGCTTGGCCACGTCGGCCAAGCTTACGAGGTCAGGCCGCACTTCCCGCAGCACGGAACCCTCAGGCAATTGCTTTTGGATCGCCCGCGCCGCATCGAGGATCGCATCTTCTGAGCGATCGCTCGCTGCTTCCAGCGCAACGCCGAGCACTCCTGGCACACCCATGCCGACGATGGCATCCTCGAAGCCAGCCTCGAAGACCGCGTCCATCAGATCAAACGCTTCATGCTCACCCTCTGGAAGGGCGAAGATCAATTCAAACTCGATTTCCGCCATACTATTCATCCTCTTGCGCGTCTTCGTTCGTATTGACGAGTTTCGTGCAGCCAAGCGCCCGACTTCTCAATTGCCGCGCAAAGCGACCCGGATTTTGAGGCGTCGACCAGACACCCATCTGACAAAACTCTCCGCACCGGCAGTCGGAATCATTGTTCGGACACCGGACCAAGCCCCAAGCATGACCGCGCCCTGAACGCAGAGTGACCGTCCAACCTAAGGACTCCAACTCACGTAAAACGGCCTCGATCTCTTTGGACTTGTGCGACTTTCTAGACATCAAATAATTCTTCCAAATTAAGTTGTCAACTGACAACTTAATTTAGCGTAGGCGCATCCTTGCTGCTTGGCGAAGAAAGTAAGCCTCAACGCTGATCGCTAGAGCGAAAGCTGGTGACGCAATGACGAGCGCGACGGTCGAGATTGCGAGTAGTGCAGCTAGTGCCCCAACTGGCACCGCGCCGCCAACCATCACCAGTGCGAAGCATGGTAGGTAGATGACTGCTGCGAACAGGACGATGTGAAAAACCGGGTCCGTGAAGCGGGCGAGGTCATTGTGCAGCCGCTCGATCACGACCATTTTCTGTCTTTGCCAATGCGGCAGGTCTGTGATGTGCATCTTCATTCCCTCAACAGCTCGATCCAGGTGTGAACGTCTTCCATCTTGATCTCCTTTCCATCGGTAAGAGACCGATACCAACGCGCTACTATGGCCCCACGCTTTTCACTTTTGATCCGGATGCCTTGGTCAGTCAGGAAGCGATCCAGCGAGGTTTCAAACTCTTCCAGCGCGTCGATATCGTGCTGCACACGGGCAGCTTTCGCGCCCAGAAGAATCCAGGTCACGTCAGTCCCAAATTTCTCATCGAGCATGACCAAGGCCTCAATCGGCAGCCCCCGCTCGCCCTTCTCATAGCTATGATAGGCTCGCAGCGAGACGCCGATTTCCTTGGCCATGTCCGATTGGGACAGTCCGATTTCATTGCGCGTGATTGCAAGTCTGGCACCTATTCCAACGAGCAAATCGGTGGTTTTTTGCCTCAAAAGCGGCTTCCTGTTGACGAATGTGCTAAATTTCACAAATATGCAAAAAATGGCACAATGATGGTTCTCCTGTATCTGACCATGCCAGCCGCGCCAAAACAACCGATTCCGCTCAACCCCAATGAAGGAGGTCATTTTGCAACAAGAACGCCTGCTTTCACCCAAACAGCTCAGCGAAATCGTTGGGCTTAGTCCTGCGCAAATTCGCGCACTCATGAACACCGGGAAGCTGGAGTTCGTGGAGATATCGTCGAAGACCAAGATGCTGACGATGAGCGGATGGGAGCGGTTTCAGAAGAACGCGACCAAGGTCAAAAGTGCCGAGGGTTCGGCAGCGAATTGATGGGGGTGTCAGGCAATGGCGACGACAAATCTCAATATTAACGTGGTAGACAAGCGCATCTTCAAGCAGTCCGAGGCTGCGAGCTATACCGGGCTGCCAGTCAAGCATTTCAAGGCCGCTTGCCCGGTACGCCCCTTAGAGTTGATACGAGGGGCACGTCTTTGGGATCGTCGTGATCTCGATCTTTGGATTGATGATGTGAAATCGGGTTCCGTGACAGATACCCGTGAGACCATTCTGGACCGCCTTTGATGACACAGGTGCGGGTCAAGGGTTTCAAGATTTTCAAAGACCGGCACGGCAAGCAACGATGCTATCACCGCGAGACTGGCCACAAGGTTGACCTGACCCACGCCCCTATCGGTTCAGCCGAGTTCTTCGCTGAATGCGAAACGATCCGCGCCATTGCCGAGGCGCAGCGAGCGAAGGCCCCAAAGGCTGGAACGCTTGGCGGGTTGATCCAGACATATTTCGAAACCGAGCACTATCAGAACCTGGCCGAAGCCACCCGGCGCGACTATCGCAAGTGCGCTGATTTCCTTGAGCCGATCCGCGACACGCCGATCCATGTGATCGACACGCCTCTGATTGCAGGCATCCATGACAAGGCGGCGAAGAAGATTGGCTGGCGGCGGGCAAATATGGTGCGCACGCTTCTAAGCGAGGTCTTCCGTTACAACATTCCGAAGGGTCTGATCTCAGCGAACTTCGCCAAAGACGTCATTCCCAAGCGCCGCCCTCGCGACCGTGCCTATGCGAACCGCCCATGGACCATCGAAGAACGTGATACAGTCCTAGCGAAGGCCAAACCTCACGTACGCGTGGCGCTTGCCTTGATGATGAACACCGGCCTCGATCCATCCGACGCTCTTCGATTGCGAAAAGATCAGGTCGATGACGGCACCATCTGGGGCGTGCGTGGCAAGACTGGCGAAGAGGTCGCGATTCCGGTCAGCCCGACGCTGCAAGCCGCCCTTGACCGCATGCCGGACCATAACGCCGAGACTGTGCTTTCCAATTCGCGCGGCGAAGCTTGGACCTACAACGGCTTCTCAACTGTCTGGCACCGCTTCAAGACCGCCCTTGAGAATGAAGGCCTTATCGAAAAAGGTCTGACCCTCAAGGGCTTGCGGCACACGGTTGCCACGACCTTGCGCGAGGCAGGGCTGGATGAACGCCGTATCGCGGACCTACTGGGACAGAAAACACCGTCCATGGCGCGGCACTATTCGCGCTCTGCGAACCTTGCCGACAAGAACCGCGAGACGATGGCGACATTGGAAGAAGAGAACCGAAGGCGGGCCGAAAGTGTCAAACCTTCGCAGAATAGCGTCAAACCTGACCGAAACGAGGATCAGCCATGAGCAGAAAATACATACATATCAGCCTGTTAAATGGTGCCCGGGGGCGGAATCGAACCACCGACACGAGGATTTTCAATCCACTGCTCTACCCCTGAGCTACCCGGGCACGGGAAGGCTTGTCGCCTTGGGTGGGGGCCTTCTATGCCGTGGGCGCGGCAGTGTCCAGAGGGTTTTTCAAAGAAAATCGCTAATGACGCGTTTGCTGTGATTTTTCTTCAGCCGCTTTGACATGTCTGGCTTCTTCCAGTGCGTTTTCAATATCTTCCGGGTTCTGGCTGGGGACTGCATAGGCACCGGTTAGCCATTTCCCGAGATCGATATCGGCACAGCGTTTGGAGCAGAACGGCCGGTAGCTTTTTTGCGACTTCCCGCTGCAGACCGGGCAACTCATTTCAGAAACTCCTGGAGCAGTGGGCGACCGCGTTTGCGCTGCAGTTCGTAGTGCCCAAGGTTGGTCCAGCCTGCCAGTATGGTTTCCTCGGAATCGGTCCGCAAAGCTGCCCGCAGTGCGGTTTCAAAGCCGCGCCGGTCCTTTTTCGGCATCGGTGCCAGGTCCAACACGATCTGGCCGCCCAGCCCCCGGACGCGCAGGGCGCGGGGCAGGGCTTTGGCGGCAGCCATGTTGGCCTTCAACCCAGCCGCCAGCGAGGTATCGGCACCAGTGTTCACATCCACCGCAACCAGAGCGCGGGTCGGCTCGATGAACATGAAGGCGCCGCCCGGAAGCGGTTCTCGGGTGCCGCGTGCAATGTCCAGTGCATCCAGAACGCCCAGGCGCTCAAACCCGCCGGCCTCGCGCTCGACATCCGCAGGTTCCACCCAGTCCCGCCAGGCCAACAGATGCGGTGTGTCGCCTTCGGCCAGAACTTCGGCCTCGGTGCCTTCGTCCTGCATCACCTGAGCCGCCATTGCGACCATTGCGGCGATGTCCTCGGCGATGTCTTCGCCGTCTGCACCGGCACAGGCTGATCGCAATATCAGACCGTAATCCATATCGCCCATTTCTTCATGTGCAATTTCCAGCAGCCGGTCGCGTTCATCCTCATCTCGGATGCTGCGTGAAATGTTCAGGCCGGGTGCCTCCGGCGTGACAATGGCATAGCGGCTCTTGAGCAAAAGCTTCTGGGTCACCGGGATGGCTTTGCCGGGTTCGGCATAGCCGGACACCTGCACCAGGATCATCTGCCCCGGCGCCAGCCCTTTGACCTGTCGCAGAAAGGCCGGGCCGTCCGGCGTGGTCAGAAACATGCCGCCTTGGCCTTTGACTGGTCGGTCGGCGCGGGCGCGGTAAATGGTGCCAGGGGCTGGAGCGTCGCTTTCGAAAAGGAAGTCCTCGAGCTTGCCATCCACCATCAGCGCTGCGGCTTCGCGGTCCTGGATGTGGTCGAGAATGATGGTGCGGCCCTTCATGCGGCGGCCTCCTGATAGAGCGGCAGCCCGGCGGCGCGCAGCAAGTTTGCGGTTTCGGACAGCGGCAGGCCGACGATGCCGGTGAAAGAGCCGCTGATCCATGGAATAAAGGCGCCAGCGAGCCCCTGGATGGCATAGGCGCCGGCCTTGCCTTCCCAGTCGCCGGTGGCGAGATAGGCGTTCAGTTCTTCGTCAGAGAGGGGCTTCATCTTGACCTGGCTGACGACGTCTTTCTGCCAGACCCGATCCCCGCGGCGCACGGCAACAGCAGTGATCACCCGGTGGCGGCGACCTGAGAGCGCCAGCAGAAACTCCGCCGCCTCGCCCGCATCACGCGGTTTTCCCAGAATCCGTCGGCCAAGCGCCACTGTGGTATCCGCGCAGAGAACAACGTCATCTGGCCGGGCGGGAACGGCTTGGGTCTTTTCCCGCGTGACGCGTGTGCAGTAGTCCCGCGGCAGCTCGCCTTTCAGTGGGGTTTCGTCAATCTCCGGCGGCCGTACCTCGTCCGGATGCACACCCAGCTGCGCCAGCAATTGCAGTCGCCGCGGACTGCCCGATCCCAGGATAAATGCCATGCCGTGGCCCTCTTACCTCTTTGCACCTGTCATACGGCGAAAGCGGGCAGAGTGAAAAGAGCGGCCCGCCCCTTCATCTTTCCAGAAATACTCCCGCCGGAGGCAGCGGCCGCAAGGCCGCTTCAAAACAAAAGCCCGGCAGAGTGCCGGGCCTTGATATTTCTTCCAGATCAAACGCTTATTTAAAGCGGTAGTTGATCCGGCCCTTGGTCAGGTCATAGGGGGTCATTTCCACCTGGACCTTGTCGCCAGCCAGAACACGGATGCGGTTCTTGCGCATCTTGCCTGCCGTATGTGCGATGATCTCATGGCCGTTCTCAAGCTCGACCCGAAACGTCGCGTTAGGCAGGAGTTCCTTCACGACACCGGGAAATTCGAGCGTATCTTCCTTGGCCATGTTGTCTCCATCATTGGGTTAACCCGCAAACTGCGGGACGTGCGCTTAAATGGGGTCATTTTCCCAATAATTCAAGGGCTCAATCAGCAAAGTACGGCCTTTGTGACCGATTTCACCCGCGGCGTTTGCTCCTCCCAGTGCAGACGGTTCAGAACCCCGCCGTCAGACCGCACGTGGGCGATCGTGCCCAGGTCCGCTTCGCCATAGGTCCAGCCCGGTTGGTTCAGCACTCCTTCGGCCAGAACACCGGTTCCGGGGAAGCCCTTGTCTGGTGGGCCGAAAATGCCGCCGGTGCCGGTGTTTATGTCCACGGCTTCCGACCAGTCATTGGTCCCGATAACAGAGGCCATGGCGGTCACACATTGGTTTTCCAGCGCCCGTGACATTGCACCGATGCGCACCCGCCAGTAGCCAGCCAGTGCCTCGGTGCAGGAGGGGACGAGAATCACATCCGTCTCCGCCAGCGCGCGGCCCAAGAGAGGGAACTCGCTGTCATAACAGATCAGCACCCCGATTCTTCCCAAAGAAGTATCGAAGATCTTGAGCGGCCCGCCGCCCATGATCCCCCAATCCTCGCGTTCGAACCGGGTCATGATCTGTTTGTCCTGGTGGTCCCGCTGGCCTGCTGGCGCATATAGCTCAGCCCGGTTCACCGGTCGGCTCAGCCCGCTGTTTACCGGGGCAGAGGCGCCCAGGATATGCACACCGTATTCAGCGGCCAGTCTGAGATGCAGTGCCGCCGCATCTTCCATCTTCTCCGACACCGAATGGATCGACTGCTCCAGATCGCCGGCCACTGCAGCGCCATCCAGCGTCGACAGCTCCATCGCGCCGTATTCGGGAAACACCAGCAGTTCCGCACCATTGCCGGCTGCCTCAGAGACCCAGGCGGCCAGCTTGTCCTCATATTGTGCCCAGCTGTCGAGCCAGTCGAGCGGATAGGCGGCGGTGGCGATTTTCATGCGATCTCTCCGGCCGTCAGCAGCGGCATTCCAGTGTGGTCATCCTGCAGGATTGCCTGGCATTGCGGCCCTGTGCAAGGTCGTGCAGAAATCCGTCTTCATCTGCCGCCGGGCATGCCGGAAAAACCTCAAACAAGATGAACATTTTTGCAACGAAATCAGCCGTGGGCTGCGTTTCAGTCTGGTGCTGCCCGGCAATTTGACCATTTTCACGGCCAGCATATCATGTGACTTCATGACAAAGGACCACTCTCTTGGCGACTAAACTTGATGACAAGAACCTGAAGGGCGTTCTTGCCGACATTTCCAAAAAAGGCTTCCGCACCAAATTCTGGCGCGAATACCGTTCCAGCGCCTGCAAGGGCAGCGGCGTGGGCAAATACATGGACCTGCTGGAGAAGCTGGGGGTGCCACCGTCCGGTGATCCGGCCAAGGCGGACTTGGACAATATGGGGGAAATCGTTCAGGCCTTCAGCATGCTGGCCAACGCAATGCTCAAGGCGCGCGGCAAATGCGGCAAGCTGCAGTCTCATAGCAAGGAGATGTGTCTCGCCTATGGCAAATTGATCGAGAAACACGAGACCGCCGCCGCCGAGCTGGCCCGCAACGCGGATAAGATCAGGCAAAAGCAGATGGCGCAGCAGCTGAAGGTTGAGAAGGAAAACGAAGAGACCGACAGGCACCTGGCCAAACTGAAGAAAGAGCACGAGGCCAACCGCAAACTGTTCGTCAAAGAAATTCAGTCTGCCGAGGATCGTGCTAGGAAAATCGAAGCCGCCTGCCTCGACATCTCCAAGGATGTGAATGCGGCTCTGGACAAGCTGGAAGCGATCAAAAAGGCGTGGAAGACAGCCTATAACAAGGAAGGTTCGGATCGCCCCAAGATCGAAGCGCAGGCTGACAAGGGACTTCGGGATCTGACAAAGACCTTCAAGATCGACGCGCATGCAAAAAACGTGAAAGGCGCCCTGCCCAAACTGCTCAAGGAGCTGATTGAGAATTTCAAGCAGTTCAAGCAGGAAGACTACAACAAGAAGGAATATGTTGCGGCCGGTAGGGCGGTAACAGCAGCCAAGCGCACCTTCGACGATGCCCGCGATTCCGTGAAGCTCTATGCCACGCAGCAGAAAATCGCGCTGGAGGAAGTCCAGGCCGCCCGCCCGGAAGGCGTTTGATCATCCAAACAAGAGGCGCCTGTCGGTGCCTCTTTTTCTTTACAGGTCGCGGATCCAGAACTGCAGCGGTTTTTCTGTCTCTTCCGCCTGATCCACGTCTTTCCAAGAGAACTGCGCGATAGCCCCCTCCAGCGGTTCATAGCCACGCTTGCGCCAGAAGGGATCCAGCGGCGCGTAGGTGTCCGGGCGCAGCGGATGATCCATCGGGCGCTGGACACCGCAAAAAGCAGTTTTGCTGAACCCATGTTTGCGGGCATGGGCTTCGCGGGCATCAAAGAAGCCGTGACCAACGCCATACCCGCGGTATTCCGGCAGCAGAACGGATTCAGCACAGTAGAAAACCTGGGCCAGATCGATGCCGGTGCCGTCAAAGGCGGCAGCGAAATCATCGGCGTGATCAGCCAGTGGCGCCCCCGTAGAGGCGCCGACCAATGTGTCTCCATCAAAAGCGCCGACTACAACAGCCCGCTCGCTGTCACGGTAGCTTTGCAAGTAGGCCCGTTCATAAGCCGGGTCGCCGTCATAAAGATACGGCCAAGCCCGGAACACAGCAATGCGCAGGCGCGCCACGTCGTCCAGCGTTGCCTCAAGTGCCGCGCCGGTCATGGCTTCCACCCGGATTGCCATTACCTGGAAACCTGGGCGGTCCAGTCCGCCAGATTGTAATAGGTGGTAACCCGTGAAATCTTGCCGTCCTTCAATTCAAAGAACGACCCCGCGGGCAGGCGGTAGGTCTGGCCCTTGGCCTCGGGCAGCCCTTCATCCGTTTGCAGGTAGGTGCCATTGACGATGTATTCCGCCGCCGCGCGGCTGCCGCCCTCTGCGGAGAAGATCACCATATCGGTCAGCTCTTCCTTGTAGCAGCGGTCCATATAGCCGCAGAATTCGGCAAATTTCTCTTTGCCCACGCGGATCTGCCCCTCGTTCACGTGATGAGCAATCTGTTCATCCAGGCAGTCCAGCATGGTGTCTGTGTCGCCGGCATTAAAGGCCGCGAAATAGCGTGCGATGATGTCGGTCATGTTCTCTCCGTCGGTTCGCCCCAGCGGTTTTTCAGGTGCTGGATGATTTGATCCCGTGTTTGACGGTAGGTGTTTAGCTTGGCGTCCCGTGTCTCGCCGAGCCCGGTAGGGTCCATAATTGGCCAATATTCGACATCGAGGTGGAAAAAACGGGTGAGTTCAAGTGCCCGACGCTGGCTGGCCGGTGACAATGCCACTACCAGATCAAAGGACGACAGGTCATCGCCCCAACGCTCCATCTCGTCGAAGGAACGGGACCGGTGGCGCGACAGCTCCACATCCATTTCCTGGCAGACCGCGATCGAAAAACCGTCGATTTCCATGTCGTTCTTGACACCGGCCGATTGCACATAGGTGCCGGTGCCATAGAATTTTTTCATGATGCCCTCTGCCATCGGAGAGCGGACCGAATTGTGGTCGCAACAGAACAGAACGGACTGCGGCAGCTCCTCCACGCGTCAGCCTCCGAAATGCAATACGCAGATGAGCGTGAACAGGCGCCGGGCGGTATCGGTGTCAACCTCCGCTTTGCCCTCCAGCCGTTCCTGCAAAACCCGGCTGCCTTCATTGTGTATCCCGCGCCGGGCCATATCGATGGTCTCGATCTGGCTGGGCGGCAGGGTCTTCACGGCACTGAAGTAGCTCTCGCAAATCTGGTAGTAGTCTTTGACGACCTGCCGGAACGGCGACAGCGACAGATGGAACTCCGCGGCCTTTTCGCCGCCTTCGGTGTTGATGTCGAAGACCAACCGCTTGTCGCGGATTGCCAGCCCAAGATGATAGGGGCCGGTGGGCACATCGCGGTCTTCCCGCTGTGGCAGCGCAAAGCTGTTCTCCTCGATCAGATCATAGATCGCCACCTTGCGCTCCTGCTCGATTTCCGGCGTCGGCGGCGGCAGGTTGCGGTCGTCCAGTTCAATTTGGCTGATGCGGCTCATGGGTCTTTGTCTCTGATATGCGCAGGGCGTCCGGCCATGAGTATCGCACCGCCGTGCCCGGGGCAATGCAGCAGCGGGCGTCAAACTTCTGCCCGTTTGCGGCAGTGCTTGACAGGCTACGCCTCCATAACCAGCCTGCCGCCAGCAGGAGGCGCCGAAATGACAGGGCTTGAACAGTTTTCCCTCCAGGGCCGCCGTGCTCTGGTCACCGGCTCAACAGACGGTCTCGGCCTTGCCGCTGCCCGTCTGCTGGCAGAGGCCGGGGCTGAGGTCTGGATCAACGGACGCAGCAGGGAGCGGGTGGAACAGGCGCTGGCGCAAATGCCCGGCATTGCCCGTCCTTTGGTCATGGATGTTGCGGATGAAGCTGCGGTTTCAAAGTCGATGACGGAGATTGCAGGCGCAGGCGGGCTCGATATCCTGATCAACAACGTCGGCCAGCGCGACCGCCGCAGCCTGCCGGAATTCACCCGCACCGATCTGCAATCGCTTTGGGAGGTCGACCTGGTCTCGCCTTTCCGGCTGTCACAATTGGCCGCCGCGCAGATGGTCCCCAAAGGCTGGGGGCGCATTATCAACATCTCGTCAATTGCCGGCCTGGTCGCACAATCGGGCGATGCGGCCTACACCACCGCCAAGGCTGGTATCAATGGCATGACCAAAGCGCTGGCGGCCGAGTTGGGGCCGCAGGGGATCACTGTCAACGCCGTTGCTCCCGGATTCTTCAAAACGGCTCCCAACTTGGCAGCAGCCGCGGATCCGGCAGTTGCAGAAAAACTCAAACACACCACTGCGCTGGGCCGCTGGGGAGAGCCAGAGGAGCTTGCGCCCGCCCTCCTGTTCCTGGCCTCGCCAGCCGCGTCCTATATCACCGGGCAGGTGTTGGCGGTGGATGGCGGCTACACTGCGCATTACTGAACTTCCGCAGCTTCTTTCTGGGGTGAAATACCCCGGGGTGAATGCGCGGCACGCGCAGAGGGGCAGCGCCCCTCCGCCCTTCTACCCGTTCAGGGCCTCCAGCCGGGCAGTCACGGACAGCCCGTGTGCTTCCAGGCTTTCGCTCTTTGCCAGCACCTCTGCCGCCGGGCCGATGGCGCGCAGCGAGTCCGGGGTCATATGGCTCAGCGTTGTACGCTTGAGGAAATCCATCACCGACAGGCCGGAGGAGAACCGAGCAGAGCGCGCTGTCGGCAGCACGTGATTCGGGCCGCCGACATAGTCGCCGATTGCCTCAGGTGTGTACTGGCCCAGGAATATGGCGCCGGCATGGACGGTCTTTTCGCTCAGAGCAACTGGGTCGGCAACGCAGAGCTCCAGGTGCTCAGGGGCAATGCGGTTTGACAGCGCCGCAGCCTCATCCAGATCCCGCACGGTGATCACCGCGCCGAAATCTCGCCAGGACCTCCCTGCAATGGCGCGGCGTTCCAGTGTTTCCAGGCGTTTGTCCACGGCTGCAGCCACTGCGCGGCCAAACGCCTCATCATCGGTGATCAGGATCGATTGGGCGCTTTCGTCATGCTCAGCCTGGCTCATCAGGTCCAAGGCGATCCAATCCGGATTATTGTCCTTGTCCGCTATCACCAGAATTTCCGAGGGTCCGGCAATCATGTCGATCCCGACTTTCCCGAAAACCCGCCGCTTGGCCGCTGCAACAAAAGCATTGCCCGGGCCTGTGATCTTATCCACTGGCGCAATGCTGTCAGTGCCATAGGCCAGCGCGGCAACAGCCTGCGCCCCGCCGACGCGGTAGATCTCATCAACGCCTGAGATCCGGGCTGCCAGCAGCACCAGCGGATTGATCTGCCCGTCCGGGGTTGGCACCGTGACCGCCAGCCGCGCCACCCCCGCCACCTTGGCAGGAATGGCGTTCATCAGCACTGAAGACGGATAAGAAGCCAGGCCGCCCGGCACATACAGCCCCGCTGCCGAGACCGCAGACCAGCGCCAGCCCAGCGTGGCGCCGCTTTCGTCCGTCCACTGGGCATCCTCCGGCATCTGGCGCGCATGATACGCCCGGATCCGCTCTGCCGCCAGTTCAAGCGCCGCGCGCTCCTGCGCCGGAACGCTGGCAATGGCCTTATCTGTCTCGGCGTCTGATATGCGCAGCTGTGCTGCTTCCAGTTCCAGCCGGTCGAATTTCGCTGTCAGCTCCACCAGCGCTGCGTCGCCGCGGGCGCGGACATCGGCGATGATCTCTGCCACGATGGCGTCCACATCCGGGCTGTCCTCGCGCTTGGCGCCCAGGAGCGCAGCAAAGGACTGTTCAAAACCGGACTCAGAAGTGTTCAGAAACTGCGGCATCGGGTTCTCCTTTGGCCCCCGCATATCCGCATGCAGGCAGAGCCTCAAGATTTATGCGTGACGGCGGTGCAATTGGACGCAAGCAGAAGGGGGCGCCGCCGCAGGTTGGAGCGGCAGAGGGGCGCTGCCCCTTTTGGCCTGCGGCCAATTCACCCCGGGGTATTTTGGACCAGAAAGAAGCGGCAGATCAGCGTAAGGTTTTGCGCATCGTCCTGCAGGAGGTGCCGCAGCAATTGCTGTCCGTGCGGATTTCTTGCCAGCCGTGATTGCGGTAGAACGCCAGCGCGGTGCGGGTGGCGCTGAGGCGGCCCTCTGCATGGCCATCGCGCAGCAGTTCGGCTTCCAGATGTGCCAGCAGGGCAGTCCCGGCGCCTTGGCCAGCTGCGGCAGGCGCTATGTAAAGCAGGGATATGCTGCCGTCGGGGGCCAGACCGCCCACGCCTGCCGCTTCATTGTTCTGTTCCGCCAGCCAGTAGCGCCCGGGGCCGCCGATCCAGTCGCGGATCTGCTCCGGAGTCTTGTTGGCAGTCCAATCCGCGATCCGGCCGGCGTCGTTGCCGTGATCTGCTTTGCATAGGTCGCGGATTGAGCTGATTAGAACCCGGCTCATGGAAAAGACGTCGAAAACCGTGGCGCGGCGGATGCTCAGCGGGGCCGCCGGAGCCGCGAAGGCCTGGGAAATGCCGCGCTTGTTCTGCATCCTTTAGGCGCTGTGGTCCGGCGCCAGGCCAGAGGGAGCCTGGTAGGGACGGGTGACATCACGCAGGGAAACGTCCAGCGCCTCCACTGGCAGGCGCAAGGCCCCGTCGCCTGCCAGGGTAAGCAGCACATGGCCAGCACCGTCTTCGCCGGGCTCGAATGTGATGGAGAGCAGTGACAGGATCAGATCCTTGTCCTTGCGGTCCACACCTTGCGAGGACACGCCGAGCACATTGTCCACCACCAGAAGAGACTGCACCCGTTCATAGGCGCGGCCGCGGCGTTCCGCTGCATCGCGGTCTTCCCAGCGGAACCGGTTCACCAGCAGCGCAAAGCGGCGTTCATGAGCGCGCCAGCTCATTTCGGTCACCGGGAACACCGAATCTTGCAGCAGTGAAGACAGAACCTTGAGGTCCTCCGTCTCCAGCGCGCCCAGGTTCAGAGGCGCCTCGCGTCCGTCTTCAAAGCTTGCGTCGGTCATGACTGTTCCTTGATCCGCTCAATTCTTGCGCCGACACCGGAGAGCTTGCGCACCACATGCTCATAACCGCGATCCAGGTGATAGACCCGGCTGACGCGGGTTTCGCCTTCTGCTGCCATGCCAGCCAGAATCAGCGAGACAGAGGCGCGCAGGTCAGTGGCCATGACGGGTGCGCCTTTCAGCCGCTCGACTCCGGTCACGGTTGCAGTGCCACCATGTACTTCGATCTGGGCACCCATGCGGACCAGTTCCGGCGCGTGCATGAACCGGTTTTCAAAGATCTTTTCTTCCAGAACCGAAGTGCCCTCGGCCGTGCACATCAATGCCATCATCTGTGCCTGCAGGTCCGTAGGAAAACCGGGGAAAGGTTCGGTGACCACATCCACGGCGCGGACCCGGCCGTTTTTACGGCTGACTGTGAGGCTGTTTTTACCTTCAGAAATTTCGATGCCGGCCGTCTCCAGCTTGGCACAGAAGCTTTCCAGCAGGCTGCGGCGGCCGCCCAGCAGTTCCACCTCGCCGCCGCAGATCGCAGGCACCAGCATGTAAGTGCCCAATTCGATCCGGTCGGTCACCACTTGATGTGTGGCGCCATGCAGGCGGTCGACGCCCTGAATAGTGATATCGGGAGAGCCGTCACCATCGATCTGCGCACCCATCTTGCGCAGGCAGTCCGCCAGATCGACGATCTCTGGCTCGCGTGCCGCGTTCTTGATGACAGTGGTGCCTTTGGCGAGCGTGGCCGCCATCATGATGTTCTCGGTTGCTCCGACAGAGGCAAAGCTCAGCTCCACCACTGCGCCCTTCAGACCGCCCGGCGCCTTGGCATGGAGATAGCCGTCCTTCAGTTCGATCTCGGCCCCAAGTGCCTCCAGCCCATGGATATGCAGGTCCATCGGCCGCGCTCCGATCGCGCAGCCACCGGGCAGCGACACCACCGCCTGACCCAGCCGCGCCAGCATCGGGCCCAGCACCAGGTTAGAGGCGCGCATCTTGCGTACGATGTCATAATCAGCGACGTGGCTGGTCAGGTCATGGCTCGACATCGCCAGGACTTGCCCGTCCTGCAGGCTGGACACTTCGGCCCCCAGCGACTGCAGCAGCGTGGTCATGGTCTTGATGTCGCTCAGACGCGGCGCATTGGTCAGCGTCAGCGGCTCCTCGCTGAGCAGCGTCGCTGGCATCAGGGTGAGGCAGGCGTTTTTGGCGCCAGCAATCGGGATCTGCCCGTTCAGCGGGCCGTTGCCCGTTACCAAAATCGAATCCATTTAACCTTACTCTCCGCTTTTGCCCGTTTCCTGGTCCTGCTTATCCGCTCGCGCCTTGGCCTGGGCCTTGCGCCGGGCCATGTTTGCCTTGAGCGCCGCCTTCAGCCGATCTTCGCGCGAAGCTGCGGAACCGTCGTTTTTTGGTGATTTCTTCTCTGCCATAAGACTTCTGTAACTTAGTGCGAAAAAACCGTCCAGAATGCTCTTGCACGCCTTCGCGTTTATGCCTAAAAGCCCCCTCACCGGCGCTGCTGTAGCTCAGAGGTAGAGCACTCCCTTGGTAAGGGAGAGGTCGAGAGTTCAATTCTCTCCAGCAGCACCATTAATCACTGAAAACGTTGAATAAATTTCCCGCAACTGACACGGCTGACAGTGTCTGTTTTGCAGCCGGTTTTACGTTTTGGGTGTCTTTAGGCGCACTCAGCGGCCAGCTTTGGAAACCGGTCGGCATTTGCTTTGCGAATCGGCTGAATGGCTGTCTGTGGCGGTTTGGCAGTCGCGGCCAGCAGAAATCATGTTCTGCGTCAGCTGTATCGCTGCGGGAATCAGGTCTGGAAGCCACCAGAGCGTGCCGAGTCAGCCGCTGCTTCCGGTCTAAGGTCAGTATAGACAGACAGCAGCGCCGTGATGAGACGATTTCCATTTATTGAATGTGTTTCTTTTTGAAAATCAGCCGCCTGCAAATGATTCAGATCAAAGCGGCGGCCGGTGCCGTTTTTCATTGTGGCGCTGGCAGGGCGGACCCAGGCCGCGCGGACGGGCCGGATCTTGAAACACCCTAGGACTAAGATCCGGCGTTGCCGGGCAAACGGGCCTCTGCCTGCACGATCAGATCGCGGACGACCCGCAAACAACGGTGCAATTCAATACAGCCAAGGAGGACGCTCATGTCCGAACAGCCAAGCAAAGCCGAAGAGCGGAACACCTTTCTGTTCCTCGCAGTGATTCTGGCGCCGGTTTTGGCCGTGGGAATCGTTGGCGGTTACGGCCTGATCATCTGGGTGTCCCAGATCTTCCTGGGGCCGCCTGCGGGATAGAGGGCCAGCACATGCCAGCACATGCCAGCACCGTTCCCTCTGCAGCGCCCTCCCGGCGTGCTTTCCTGACCGGCAGAATTGCCCGCCCGGAGCCGGAATTCCGTCCGCCCTGGACGGATGAGGACCGGGTGGAGGCGAATTGCACCAGCTGCAATGCCTGCGTGGAAAGCTGTCCCGAGAACATCATCGAGTTTGACAGCAGGGGGCGGCCAAGGATCAGGTTGCAGGGCGGCGAATGTACGTTCTGCGCGGCCTGTGCAGAGGTTTGCCCGGAACCGGTTTTTGATCTGGAGCAGCCTGCGCCCTGGCCAGTGACGGTAGAGATCACCGGCAGCTGCCTGAACATTGCCGGGATTGCCTGTCAGCTGTGTACCGACATCTGTGACCCACGTGCCCTGAGGATGGACCTGTCGATCCGTCCGGTCGGCGCCATTCAGGTGGATGCCAGCGCCTGCACCGGCTGCGGCGCCTGCCTGTCCAATTGCCCCAGCAATGCAATCGCCCTGTGCGACCCACGCCAGCAAAGGATCCCTGCGTGACAGAAGAAATCCATATCTCCAGCCTGCTGGTGCGCAGCAACCCGGCCCGTATGGGGGCGGTGCTGAAGACGATCCAATCCATGCCCAATGCTGAGATTTCGCAAAGTGATCCCTCGGGCAAGATCGTTGTTTTGTTTGAAGCGGAAACGGACCGTGCCATTGGCGATGCCCTGGCCAGAATTCAGCTTCTCGACGGTGTCGCCAGTGCGGCGCTTGTCTTTCATCAGACCTGCAATGCGCAGGACCTCGCCTTTGAAGAAGGAGTCCCCCAATGACCGGCCCCAAGACTGGCCTGACCCGCCGCGACGCCATCAAGGCGCAGGCCGCCGCAGCTGCAGCGCTTGCCGCCGGGCTGCCCATCCCGGCAGCGGCGCAGAATCTTGTTACCGACGCCAATGTAACCGAGCTGAAATGGTCCAAGGCAGCCTGCCGATTTTGCGGCACCGGCTGTTCGATCATGGTTGCCACCAAGGCCGGCCGGGTGGTTGCAACCCATGGCGATACTCAGGCAGAGGTCAACCGCGGCCTGAACTGCGTGAAGGGCTATTTCCTGTCCAAGATCATGTATGGCGCTGACCGGCTGACCACGCCTCTGCTGCGCAAGACGGGCGGCGAATATGACAAGAACGGCGAGTTCACCCCGGTCAGCTGGGACGAAGCCTTTGATATCATGGCCGAGAAATGGAAGAAGACTCTGGCTGAAAAAGGCCCTGAGGGCATCGGCATGTTCGGTTCCGGCCAGTGGACCGTCTGGGAAGGCTATGCGGCGTCGAAACTGATGAAGGCGGGCTTCCGCTCCAACAACATCGATCCGAATGCGCGCCATTGCATGGCCTCGGCTGTGGGCGGCTTTATGCGGACCTTCGGCATCGACGAGCCGATGGGTTGCTATGACGACTTTGAGAACGCCGATGCCTTCGTGCTGTGGGGCTCGAATATGGCGGAGATGCACCCGATCCTGTGGACCCGTATCACTGACCGCCGCTTCAGCCATCCGCATGTGAAGGTGGCGGTTCTGTCGACTTTCACCCACCGCAGCTTTGATCTGGCGGATATCCCGGCGGTGTTTACGCCGCAAACCGACATGGTGATCCTGAACTATATCGCCAACTACATCATCCAGAATGACGCGGTGCATAAGGATTTTGTCGGCAAGCACATCAACTTTCGCCGCGGCAATACGGATATCGGTTATGGCCTGCGGCCTGAGCACCCGCTGCAGCAGGCGGCGGAGAACGCGGACAAGGCGGGCGGTTCCGAGCCGATGTCGTTCGAGGAGTTCGCGGAATTTGTTTCCGAATACACCCTCGAAAAAGCAGAGGAAATGTCCGGCGTTCCAGCAGAAACCCTGGAGAAGATCGCCAAGCTTTACGCCGATCCCGACACCAAGGTCATGTCGTTGTGGACCATGGGCGCGAACCAGCACACCCGCGGTGTCTGGACCAATAACCTGCTCTACAACATCCACCTGCTGACCGGCAAAATCTCCACCCCCGGCAATTCGCCGTTCTCGCTGACTGGCCAGCCCTCGGCCTGCGGCACCGCGCGCGAAGTGGGTACTTTCTCGCACCGTCTGCCTGCCGACATGGTGGTCAAGAACCCCAAGCACCGCGCCTATGCCGAAAAGATCTGGAAGCTGCCCGAAGGCACTGTCCCCGGCTGGGTCGGTTCCCACGCGGTAAAGCAGAACCGCGATCTGAAGGACGGCAAGATCAACTGCTACTGGGTGCAGGTGAACAACAACATGCAGGCCGCGCCGAACATGATGGAGGAAGGGCTGCCGGGCTACCGCAACCCCGACAACTTCATCGTGGTGTCGGATGCCTATCCGACGGTGACGGCAGAGGCCGCCGACCTGATCCTGCCCGCCGCCATGTGGGTCGAGAAGGAAGGTGCTTTTGGCAACGCCGAGCGCCGCACCCAGTTCTGGTATCAGCTGGTCAACGCGCCGGGCGACTCCAAATCCGACCTGTGGCAGCTGGCAGAGTTCTCCAAGCGCTTCACCACGGATGAGGTCTGGCCTGCGGAAATTCTGGACGCCAACCCCGAATACAAGGGCAAGACCCTGTTCGAAGTGCTGTTCGCCAATGGCAAGGTCGACCAGTTCGAGCTGTCCGAGAAGGCAAAGGAATACGGCAACCACGAATCCGAGGACTTTGGTTTCTACATCCAGAAGGGCCTGTTTGAGGAATACGCCGAATTCGGTCGCGGCAAGGCGCACGATCTGGCGCCGTTCGACCGTTACCACGAGGTGCGCGGCCTGCGCTGGCCCGTGGTGGACGGCAAGGAAACCCGCTGGCGGTTCAAGGAAGGTTCAGATCCCTACGTCAAACCCGGCTCGGATTACGAGTTTTACGGCAAGCCCGACGGCAAGGCGGTGATTTTTGCGCTGCCTTATGAACCACCGGCGGAAAGCCCGGATGCGGAATACCCGATGTGGCTGTCCACTGGCCGCGTGCTGGAGCACTGGCATTCAGGCTCGATGACTCAGCGGGTGCCGGAGCTGTATCAGGCCGTTCCCGATGCGCTCTGTTACATGCACCCGGACGATGCCAAGGCGCAGGGATTTCGGCGTGGCACCGAAGTGCGGATCATTTCGCGGCGCGGCGAAATCCGCACCCGGATTGAAACCCGCGGCCGCAACAAGCCGCCCAAAGGGTTGGTGTTTGTACCCTGGTTCGATGCGCGCCGGCTGATCAACAAGGTCACGCTGGACGCCACCGATCCGATTTCGAAACAGACGGACTTCAAAAAATGTGCAGTCCGTATCGAAGCAGTGTGAGGCCCGTCATGAAACTTCTCCGTCTCGCCGTCCTGGCTGTTCCGGTTTTTATGGCCACGGCAGCCGTTGCCCAGAACCAGGTCGCCACGCTGCGCAACACCGCGCCGCTGGACCAAGAGGGCGAAGCCACCCAGATCCCCGGCATCGTCAACACCGACATCCGTCAGGTGCGCAACTACCCGGATCAGCCGCCGCTGATCCCGCACAAGACCGACAACTACCAGGTTGATCTGAACTCCAACAAATGCCTGACCTGCCACAGCCGTACCGCCGTGGAAGTCAGTCAGGCGCCGATGATCTCGGTCACCCATTTCATGAACCGCGAAGGCCAGACACTCGGCGCGATCAGTCCACGGCGCTATTTCTGCACTCAGTGTCACGTGGTGCAGACCAATGCCCGGCCGCTGGTCGAGAATGAGTTCGTCGATATCGACCGCGTGATCGATTATGTGAACACGCAGCAGAGTGGGGCGGACTGATGATTGGTTTCCTCAAACGGCTCTGGTGGATCATCCGGCGACCCAGCGCCTATTTCTCGCTCGGTTTTCTGACCATGGGCGGCTTTGTGATGGGGATCATCTTCTGGGGCGGCTTCAACACGGCGCTGGAGGTCACCAACACCGAAGCCTTCTGCACCAGCTGCCACGAGATGCGCGACAACGTGTTCGAGGAGCTGAAGCCGACGATCCACTATTCCAACCGCTCCGGCGTACGGGCGTCCTGCCCGGACTGCCATGTGCCGCACCAGTGGTCCAACAAGATCGCCCGCAAAATGCAGGCCTCCAAGGAGGTCTGGGGCAAGATTTTTGGCACCATCAACACGCGGGAAAAGTTTCTGGAGCACCGGCTGGAACTGGCGCAGCATGAATGGGCGCGGCTTGAGGCCAATGACAGTCTTGAGTGCCGCAACTGCCACTCGGACGAGTCGATGGATATCACTCGCCAGTCCAAGCGGGCAGCAGATGCACATGAGCGCTTCCTGTTCACCGGCGAGAAGACCTGTATCAACTGCCACAAGGGCATCGCCCACCAACTGCCTGACATGGCCGCAGCTGAAGGCGAAGATCATGCCGGTCTGCTGGCGCCGGCGCATGGTGCGGGGCTGCTGGAAAGCACCCGCAGCTATCTGGGCCTGAGCAGCGACTGACGCTGCCATTCCGGCCACCCACGAAAAAGGCCGCTGTCCCGATGGGCGGCGGCCTTTTGTTAGTGTCTGTTGTTCTGCGGACTACAGAGGGATGCTGCCCAGACGATCTGCGCCGCGTTTGCGGGCCAGCATCATCTGCTTTTGCCGTTCGCGGAACCGCGCCTTGTCTTCTGCCGAAGTTTGATTAATGCACTGATGGCAGCTGACACCCTGTTCGAACTCAGGCCGATCCTTATCCTGCGGCAGGATCGGGCGGCGGCAGCCGTGGCACAGCTCATGCGGGCCTTCCACCAGCCCGTGGCCCACCGACACCCGGTTGTCAAAGACAAAGCATTCGCCTTCCCAGGTGCTGTTCTCGGCGGGCATTTCTTCCAGATACCGCAGGATGCCGCCTTTCAGGTGATAGACATCTTCTACCCCCTGGCCCAGCAGGTAGTTGGTTGATTTCTCGCAGCGGATGCCGCCGGTGCAGAACATCGCAACCCGTTTGTTGTGAAAGCGGTCCTTGTTCTTTTCCCACCAGGCCGGGAAATCGCGGAAACTGTCGGTTTCAGGGTCGATCGCGCCCTCAAAGGTGCCGATCGCAACTTCATAATCGTTGCGGGTGTCGATCAGCACAACATCGTCTTGCCGGATCAGATCGTTCCACTCTTCCGGCTCGACGTAATGGCCGACAGAAGCCAGCGGATCCACATCCGGCTGCCCCATGGTTACGATCTCTTTCTTCAGCCGAACCTTCATCTTGCCAAACGGCGGCTCAGCGGCGGTGGCCTCTTTCCATTCCAGCGCGGCACAGCCGGGCAGGGACTTGATATGGGCCAGCACCGCGTCGATGCCTGCGCGCGGGCCTGCAATGGTGCCATTGATCCCTTCTCTTGCCAGCAGCAGCGAGCCTTTGACATCCTGTGTCTGGCACAGCTCCAGCAGCGCCGGTTTAATGGCGGCAGGATCGGGGAAACGGGTGAAGTGATAGAGGGCAGCAATCGTGTACATGCCCCGCCCTTAGAACCAAGTGGCGCGGTTTTCAAGAGAAACAACCTGCCATGCTGCACCAATAAAACAAGGGGTTTGGATGCATCTTTATGTCTGCTCAGGCCATTGGCCGCCAACGGCAGTTCCCAAGAGTGGCGTGTACCGCTACATATAGTGTGTACAGCATAGGAGTTGCCGATGGCCCAGGCCCTGATCGTTGTCGATGTACAGAATGATTTCTGTCCTGGCGGGGCGCTGGCTGTCCCCGGCGGGGATGAGATCGCAGCGCCTATCAATGCGATGATGGATGACTATGACGCGGTGATCCTGACACAGGACTGGCATCCGGCGGGCCATTCCTCCTTTGCGTCCTCGCATGCGGGAAAGGCACCGTTCGAAACCATCGGCATGCCATACGGCCCCCAGGTGCTTTGGCCCGACCACTGTGTGCAGGGCACCAATGGAGCAGCCTTCCACCCGGATCTGCGCACAGATGGCGATCTGATCATCCGCAAGGGGTTTCGTGCCGCGATCGACAGTTACTCGGGGTTTTTCGAGAACGATCAGATCACACCCACCGGGCTAGAGGGCTATTTGCGCAGCCGCGGCATCACCCGGCTGACACTGGTCGGACTGGCGACAGATTTCTGTGTCGCTTTTACGGCGCTCGATGCGGCGCGGCTGGGTTTTGAGGTCAAGGTAGAGCTGTCCGCCTGCCGGGCCATCGACCTGAACGGGTCGCTGCAGGCGGCGCTGTCGCAAATGGAAGCGGCGGGGGTGGCGTTTCGGTCCTGACTGGATGTTTCCAAATATTAACCAATGTTCTTTAATGTCGCGGGAGCACTGAACTGCAAGGCTGACGAATGAAGGAAGGAACCGGGCCGGATGTCGGCCCTTTGGCCAGCTATGAAAAACAGTACAGCTCTCTGGAGCTGATGCTGCGCTATGCCAAAGGTCGGTACAAAACCTTTCGGGCACGCCAGGCTTTTGTTTTCGGGACCTGCCTGCTGCTGGGATTGGCCACCGACATGGCCATTGCCGCCTGGGGGTTCCTTGCGGCGCTGGTTGGAGATGCCGCCGACAGCTATTGTCTTTGGCGGCTTCCTGTACTGGCCAAGAGGGGCGTTTCTGAACGCAAGCTGCGGCTGATGTCCACGGTGTCGGCCGTAATTTATGGCGCGGGGATGAGCATCTGCGCCACCTTGCCCTACTGGCCCTGGGTGGAGGCCGGCGTGGATACCGATCATCATCTGGACATTCTGTTCCCCGTGGCCTTCCTTGCCGGCGTTGCGATGAATGCCGCGATCACCCTGCCATACCACCGCCAGGCATCGCTGGTCTGGATGGTCTTCTTCTGCTTGGTTCCGGCCACCATGCTTGCCATCGACCTGACGATGGGGGGCGGCTTTACAACCGATTGGCAGCTGCATGCTGCTGGCATTGTCACCCTGACCGGCTTCATGTTCTGGTTGGCGGCTTACGGGCGGCGGACCTTTGAAAATACACGCCGGTACAACCGGGCAACTGCGGTCCAGCAGCAGCAGCTGGAAACGGCCAATACCCGCCTGAAGGAGCAGCAGATGGAGGCCCGCCGTCTGGCGCTGGTGGCGGAAAATGCCAGTGACAGCGTAGTTCTGATGGACCGGACAGGGCGGATCACCTGGATCAATGACAGCTTTACCCGCCTCACGGGGTATTCTTTCGAAGAGGCTGTGGGGCAGCGGCCTGGCGATTTTTTGAACAGCGGCCAGACAGATCAGGAAACCATTGATCTGCTGAACAAAAGCCTTCGTCTTGGCCGTTCAGTGCGGGCTGAAGTCCTGAACCGATGCAAGGACGGACGCTTGATCTGGACCGAAACCAGCCAGATGCCGATGCTGGACAGCCGGGGCAATCTGGAAACCATGATCGCGGTGGAGCGGGACGTCACCGCCGCCAAGGAACACGCTACGCAGCTGGAAAACGCCCGTACCGCCGCAGAGGAGGCCGCCCGCGCCAAAGCGGATTTCCTTGCCACCATGAGCCATGAAATCCGGACCCCGATGAATGGGGTGATCGGCATGGCGCAGCTCTTGCGCGACAGCGGCCTCAACAAGGAACAGGCGCTGTATGCCGACACCATCCTCAACTCTGCGGACATGTTGCTGGCGCTGATCAACGATGTTCTGGATTTTTCCAAGATGGAAGCCGAAGAGCTCACTCTCAATCCGGTCAACTTCAATCCCAGAACCTGTTTTGAAAATACCGTCCGCCTGCTGCAGGCCCCTGCCGGTGCCAAAGGGTTGGAACTGGCGCTGGAGATTGACGATAGCCTGCCGGTGCAGCTTTGCGGCGACGACAGGCGGATCCGTCAGATTCTGATGAACCTCACTGGCAATGCGATAAAATTCACCAAACAGGGCAGGGTAGAGGTGGTGCTGGGCGGAACTCCGACAGAGAAGGGGTACGATCTCTCCTTCACAGTGACAGACACCGGTATCGGCATCTCGCGCGACAAGCTGTCGGATGTGTTTGAGCGTTTCTGTCAGGCGGAGGCCGCAACCAGCCGCCGGTATGGCGGCACCGGCCTGGGCCTGGCAATCTCGCGCCGTTTGGCAGAGGCAATGGGAGGCAGCATCATGGTGTCTTCCGAGCTGGGGGCAGGCTCTTGTTTTGCCGTGCGGCTGCAGGTGCAGACGGCGCAGGCAGAGGCCGCAGCACCTGCGGCTGATCCGGTCAGTACCGATGGTCCGGCGGCTTTGGACGGGCTGCGGGTTCTGGTCGCCGAAGACAATGCAGTGAACCGGCTGCTGGTCGAGAAGTTCCTGCAGCCTGCATCGGTGGACTTGGCCTATGCCCGCGACGGGCACGAAGCAGTGGCGCAATTCCAAGCCTTTTCGCCCGACGTCATCCTGATGGATATGTCGATGCCGGAAATGGACGGGCTGGAGGCGACGCAGGCAATCCGGGCCTTGCCCGGCCCACAGCCTGCGATTGTTGCCCTGACCGCAAATGCCTTTGAGTCTGACCGCCAGGCCTGCCTGGCCGTTGGGATGGACGATTTCATGAGCAAACCCATCAGCAAAGCAGAGCTTCTGGCGCTTCTGGCACGCTTTGCCCCGCAGGCACACAGCCGCCGTGTAGGCTGATCGCCTTGCCCCGGCTGCCAGGCTGTCTTATCAATCAGTGACCCTTACGCATGAGGCCGCCGGTGGACATCGCAACCCGCGTCTACAATCACAAATGGAAGATCGACCCGATCGTCCGGTCGCTGATCGATACAGATTTCTACAAACTTCTGATGTGCCAGTCGGTGTTCCGCAACAAGCCGGACACAACCGTCACCTTTTCGCTGATCAACCGTTCGGCGCAGGTGCCGCTGGCAAAACTGATCGATGAGGGCGAGCTGCGCGAACAGCTGGACCATATCCGCTCGCTGTCACTGTCCCGTGGCGAAAGCACCTGGCTGCGCGGCAATACTTTCTATGGCAAGCGCCAGATGTTCCGGCCCGATTTCATGGAATGGTTCGAAGGGTTGCGGCTGCCGCCCTACTATCTGGAGCGCAAAGGCGACCAGTATGAGCTGACGTTTGAGGGCAAATGGCCCGAAGTGATGCTGTGGGAAATCCCCGCGCTGGCGGTGCTGATGGAACTGCGCAGCCGTGCCGTCATAAACAGCATGGGCCGTTTCGAACTGCAGGTGCTTTACGCCCGGGCCATGACCCGGGTCTGGGAGAAAATCGAACGCTTGCGCGAGGTGGATGGCCTCAGCATCGCCGATTTCGGCACCCGCCGCCGCCATTCCTTCCTGTGGCAGGACTGGTGTGTGCAGGCGATGATGGAAGGGCTGGGGGGCAAATTCACCGGCACCTCGAACTGCCTGATCGCGATGCGCCGCGAAGTGGAGGCGATCGGCACCAACGCCCATGAGCTGCCGATGGTCTATTCCGCGCTGGCCGGAGATGACGCGGCACTGGCGCAGGCGCCCTATGATGTGTTGTCCGACTGGCATGACGAGCATGAAGGCAACCTGCGGATCATCCTGCCGGACACCTATGGCACCAAGGGTTTCCTTGACCACGCGCCGGACTGGCTGGCCGGCTGGACCGGTATCCGCATCGACAGCGGCGACCCGGCCAAAGGCGCCGAGGTGGCGATCAACTGGTGGAAAGAACGCGGCGAGGATCCGGCGGAGAAACGGGTGATTTTCTCCGACGGGCTTGATGTGCAACAGATCCAGGATCTACACACCCAGTTTGCGGGGCGCACCAAGGTCTCCTTTGGCTGGGGCACATTGCTGACCAATGATTTCCGCAAGCTCGTGCCGGATGACGCATTGGCGCCGTTTTCGCTGGTGTGCAAGGCGGTTTCTGCCAACGGGCGGCCCACGGTGAAACTGTCTGACAACCCGGAAAAGGCGATGGGCCCGGCAGAAGAAATCAGGCGCTACAAGCGTGTTTTCGGTGTCGGCCAGCAGGAGCGTCAGGCTGTCATAGTCTGAGCGTGAAAGAGGGGGCGCTGCCCCCTCGGCCTGGCGGCCTCACCCCCGGAGTATTTGTAGAAAGATGAAAGGCGCAAGGGTCAGCCGTGGTGCGCCGCTACAGTCTTCAGCTGCGAGAACCCGTAGAGCGCTTCAAAGCCTTTTTCCCGCCCGTGGCCGGATTTCCCGACCCCGCCAAACGGCAGTTCCACCCCGCCCCCGGCGCCGTAGTTGTTGAGGAATACCTGACCGGCCCGCAGGCGTTTGGCCAGCCGCATCTGCCGAGCCCCGTCGCGGGTCCAGACGCTGGCAACCAGCCCGTATTCGGTGGCATTTGCGATCCGCAGCGCGTCCTCTTCGGTCTCAAAGGGGATCAGCACCTGCACCGGGCCAAAGATCTCTTCGCGCGCAAGCACGTGATCTTCGGGCACGTCCGAGAACAGGGTGGGTCGTACATAGGTGCCGCTGGCAGGCGCGTGGGGCACGATGGTTCCCTCTGCAGCCACTGGCAAGTTGGCCCCCTGTTTCAGAAAGCTTTCCACTATCTGTTTTTGCCGGGCCGAGATCAGCGGCCCGACCCGCAGGTTCTCTGCCGCCGGTCCCACAGTCAGCGTGTCGTAGGCTGCTGCCATCCGAGCCTTCACTGTCTCATAGATGCCGCGCTGCACCAGAATGCGCGAGGAGGCGGAACAGGTCTGGCCTGCGTTCTGAATGCCCGCGTTCACCAGAAATGGCAGCGCGGCGTCCAGATCGGCATCCTCGAACACCAGCTGCGGGGATTTGCCGCCCAGTTCCAGCGTCACCGGCACCACATTGGCCCCCGCTGCCTGCTGCACCAGCGCGCCGGTCCTGACCGACCCGGTGAAAGAGATATGATGCACGCCGGGATGACCGGCCAGCGCCGCCCCGGCTTCCGCGCCCAATCCCGGCACAACGTTCAGGGCGCCTGCGGGCAGCCCGGCCTCGATGGCGATATGGGCAAATGCCAGCGCGGTGAGACAGGCCTCTTCGGCGGGTTTCAAGACGCAGGCATTGCCCATTGCCAGTGCTGCCCCCACCGAACGCCCGATGATTTGCATCGGATAGTTCCAGGGCACGATATGGCCGGTGACCCCATGCGGCTCCCGTAGGGTGTAGACGGTGTAGCCATCCAGATAAGGAATGGTTTGCCCCGTCACCTTGTCCGCTGCGCCGCCGTAAAACTCGCAATAGCGGGCCAGCGCCAGGGCATCAGCCCGCGCCTGAGCCAGCGGTTTGCCGACGTCCATTGCCTCCAGCACCGCCAGCGCTTCAACCCGTTCAAGCACCAGCTGACCGGTGCGGGTCAGGATGCGGCCCCGCTCCAGCGCGGTCATACGGCCCCAAGCGCCATCCAGCGCTGCGGTTGCGGCGTTCACGGCAGCATCAATGTCTGCGGCACCTCCCCTGGCTATCGCGCAGATGCTGCTGCCATCCGAAGGGTTCACCAGCGGCAGGGTGTCGCCGCTCATTGAAGGTTGCCATTTGCCGCCGATCAGGCAGGCCGCGGGATCGAACCAGAGGGGAGAGGCGTCAGTCATCATGGGCTCCTGCAACGTCGAATGTGTAGCTTTTGGTCTGATGCTCGGTGAAGGGCGCCCCCTCGCGCAAGTCCCGGATGCCGGGCAGGATGCTGAGACAGGTGCCCCAGAACGCCACTGCTTCCTTTGAGGACTTGGACAGCCCCATGCGCCAGCGGCCCGGAAACTCCTGCAGGATCAGACAGGCGGCCTCTTGCCCCCAGCCCTGGCGGCGGTGCTGCGGCAGGATGCAGAACTCGGACAGTTCGCGGCGGTCTTCGGGCAGGTTCAGCACTATAGCAAAACCGATGCGCTGGGGGGTGTTCAATATCCAGAAGGCTGTCACATCTTTGCGGTTCAGCATCTGGCCTGCACGATCTGTCGGGTCGATCCGGGCCTGCGGTGCGACTTCGGCAAGATAGGGCGCCAGTGCGGCTGCCAGCAGCGCCTGCTCCCGTGGCATGATCAGCGCCAGCGTCAGGGTCATGCGGCCCCCGTATTGATGTCTGGCAGCACCGGCGCCGCGGCGATCAGCCGTTTTGTATAGGGGTGCTGCGGGTTGCTGAACATGGTTTCGGTCTCCCCCTGTTCGACGATCTTACCCTGTTGCATCACCAGGCAGCGGTCGGTGATCGTGCGCACCACGCTCAGGTCGTGGCTGATGAACAGATAGGTGAGCGAATAGGCTGCGCACAGCTCTGCCAGCAGGTCGAGAATGCGGGCGCGGACTGATACATCCAGCGCCGAAACCGCCTCGTCAAAGATGATCAGCTCTGGCCGTGTGATCAATGCGCGCGCAATGGCGATACGTTGACGCTGCCCGCCGGAGAACTGGTGGATGTATTTACTGCCATCCTCCGGTTGCAATCCGACGGCACAAAGGGTCTCGGCAATCAGATCCCTGCGCTCGGCGCCGGTGGGCGGATTGGGCAGCATGTGGAAGGGTTCGGTAATCAGCCGTTCCACCCGGTGGCGCGGGTTGAAGCTGCCGTAGGGATCCTGGAACACCACCTGCATCTTGCGCCTAAGACCGGGGGCAAGCCGGGTTGTCACGGCCTGGCCGTCCAGTAGGATCTCTCCGCCCTGCAGTGGTTCCAGCCCCAGAACAGCCCGTGTCAGGGTCGATTTCCCGCAGCCCGACTCGCCCACCAGCCCCAGCCGTTCGCCGCGATTGAGGGTGAAGGAGATGTCATTCACCGCGCGGTATGTTCCGGGTTTGGCAAGCAGCGACTTGCGCGGCGTCCGGTAGTCGCGCACCGCGTTCCTGACCTCCAGCAGCGGCGCCGGGGCAGGGGAGGGCGGCAGTGCGACCTGATGGTTTGACGCTTCAAACAGCATCCGTGTGTAGGGATGGCACATGTTGCGCAGCAGACAGCCCGTGTGGCCGGTTTCAACCACCGCGCCCTGGCGCATGACGACGATCCGGTCTGCCAGATCCGCCACCACCGCCAGATCGTGAGTGATGATCAACAACCCCATGCCATAGTCCCGCACCAGGTCTTTCAGCAGTGCCAGAATCTGCGCCTGGGTGGTTACGTCCAGCGCGGTGGTTGGCTCATCTGCAATCAGCAGCTTCGGCCGCAGCGCGATGGCCATGGCAATCACCACCCGCTGGCGCTGACCGCCTGACAGCTCATGCGGATAGCGTGTCAGGGGAAAGCGGTCCTGCGGCAGGCCCACGCGCTCCAGCACCTGGCGCGCGCGGGCTTCGGCTTGCGGGCGCGACATCGCTTTGTGGATCAGGATGGTTTCCATCACCTGTTCGCCGATCGTCTGTACAGGATTCAGTGCGGTCATCGGCTCTTGGAACACCATGCCAATTGACTGGCCCCGGATCGCGCACATCTGCGCTTCGGACTGCCGCAGCAGTTGGGTGCCGTTCAAGGCGATATTGCCTGTGGCCCCTGCCTGCGCCGGCAGCAGCTGCATCACAGCCAGTGCGGTCATCGATTTGCCGGATCCGCTCTCGCCTGTGACGGCGACAATCTCGCCGGGATCGATGTGCAAGGAGACGTCCTTCAGCACCTGAAACGCGCCGATCTTCAGTGACAGATTGGTGACATCCAGCAGCGTCATGCGCGGGCCACCCTTAGTTTCGGATCAAAGTGGTCGCGCAATCCGTCGCCCAGAAGGTTCAGGCCCAGAACCGTCAGGATGATGGCCATGCCTGGCACCAGTGCCAGATGCGGGGCAAAGCTGACCATGGTCTGCGCATCCGCCAGCATCCGCCCCCAGCTGGGCGTGGGCGGCTGCGCACCAAGGCCAACATAGCTGAGCCCCGCCTCAGCCAGAATGCCCAGAGAGAATTGGATCGTCCCCTGCACGATCAGCAGATTCATGACGTTGGGCAGGATATGTTCGGCTGAGATCCGCGCCGCACCCTTGCCTGCGACCCGTGCTGCCAGAATGAACTCCCGCTCCCAAAGGGACAGCGCCGCGCCACGGGTGACACGGGCAAAGACGGGGATGTTGAAGATGCCGATGGCGATGATGGCATTCACGGCTCCAGCGCCCAGAACCGCGGTGATCAGGATGGCGATCACCAGCGACGGGAAGGCAAAGATCAAATCGTTGCCGCGCATGATCATTTCATCCGGCCACGACCCTTTGCGCGCTGCCGCCGCCAGCCCCAGCGGAACGCCTGCGCCCATGCCGATGCCGACGGCCACCAGCGCCACGGCGATAGAGGTGCGCGCCCCCACCATGATCATCGACATCAGGTCGCGGCCAAAGTGATCTGTACCCAGCCAATGCTGTGCATTGGGCGTCTGCAGCTTGGCCGGGATGTTCATCGCCGTGTGGTCAAAGGGGGTCCACAGGTAGGATGCCGTCGCCGCCAGCAGCACCAGTACAGACAACGTGCCGCCTAGGATCAAATTGCGGGTCATGTCCGGCTCCTGAGGCGCGGGTCGACCAGCGCATAGGTCAGATCAACCAGGAAATTCACCGAGATCACCGCAAACACCAGCAGCATCACCACCGACTCTACCACGATCAGATCACGCGAGGAAATCGCCTGGAACACCAGCCGCCCCAGGCCGGGCAGATAGAAGACCTGCTCGATAATGATGGCGCCGGCCAGCAGAAACGAGAACTGCAGCCCGATGATGGTCAGCACCGGGATCAGCGCGTTCCTGACCCCGTGGCGCCACAGCGCCTGTCGGCGGCTGAGGCCCTTGGCCCGCGCGGTGCGGATGAAATCCTCGCCCAGAATGTCCAGGAGGGCAGAGCGCATGACACGGGTCAGAATCGCCGCCTGCGGCAGCGCCAGCGCAATGGCGGGCAGGGTGAGCGCATGAAAGCCGGCCCAAAGCCCGGCGTCCCAGCCGGGAAAGCCGCCGGCGCTGAACCAGCGCAGATTGATGGCAAAAATCACCACCAGCATCATCGCAAACCAGAAGTTCGGCACTGCAACACCCAGCTGGGTGGCGCCGATTACCGCCATGTCGCCCGGCTTGCCGCGGCGGGCGGCGGCGTAGAGGCCTGCCGGAAAGGCGATCAGGGTCGAGAGCGTCAGCGCATACAAGGCCAATGGCAGCGAGACCCACAGCCGGTCTGCGATCATTCCTGCCACCGGCGTGCGGTAGGTATAGGACGTGCCGAAATCGCCACCCAGCATGCCGGCCACCCAGGCCAGATAGCGTGCAGGTTTGCTTTGATCCAGGCCCAGTTCCGCCTTCAGGGCAGCGACAGTGTCGGCCTGCGCATTGACGCCAAGCATGAAGGAGGCCGGATCACCCGGCGCCACCTCCACCACAAGGAAAATCATCAGCGAGGCCGCAGCCAGGCTGAGGATCAGCGACAACAGACGTTTCAGGGCATAGTGCAACATTGTAATCACGTTAAGTAACTGCAGGGGCTGGGTCCAGCGGCTAACGGTGCCGACGCCGCTCTTCCCCGGTTTTCCGCGGGCGAGGGGCCGACAAAGCGGAGGGTTACATAGCTGCCGCCCGACTGGGCCATAAAGGCGACGGCGCAGGCCAGCGCCACAGGTCCGCTACGGGCCGAACGCAGGCTGGTGATCGGCTATGCACGTTGCCCGCCTGCTGCCAAAGCTCTGCCGCCTGGGCCATCCGGGTTTCTAATTGGGCGTTGCCCGGTGTGGCAACGCCCAGAAGGCAGATGAAACCGGTCAGGAGGCGCCCGATCATTTCTGAACCTCCTGGCCCAACGTGAGTGTGCCGCGGCTTACTCCGCCCAGCTAAGCGCGCTTAGGTCTATGGCAGCTGTTGGTGCGTTTTCCCACAGCCCCTGCAGCCCGGCCTTGGCGACTCCCAGTTTGGCCAGCTGGAACAGGTAGCCGTTCACATAGTCCGCGGCGATCATCTCTTGCGCGTCTTGCAGGATCGCGGTGCGCCCGTCCGGATCGGTGGTGGTGTTCAGCTTGGCCATCAGGTCTTGGAAAGCCTTGCTGTCATACTGGAAGTAATAGTCGGGCCGGGCATAGATGCCGATGTCCATCGGCTCGGTATGGCTGACGATGGTCAGGCCAAAGCTTTTGCCCCGGAACACGCTCTCCAGCCACTGTGCCCATTCCACATTGATGATCTCGGCCTTTATCCCGACCTCGGCCAGCTGCGCTGCGATGATTTCGCCACCGCGCCGCGCATATGAGGGAGGCGGCAGGTGCAGCGTGGTCTCGAAACCGTCGGCCAAGCCTGCCTCAGCCAGCAGCGCCTTGGCTTTCTCTGGATCGTAAGCGGAGCCACCTGTCAGATCCTTGTAAGCCGGGCTGTGCGGCGCGAAATGGGTCCCGATCGGGGTGCCATAGCCGAACATGGCGCCATCAATGATCGCCTGGCGGTCGATCGCATGGGCCACGGCCTCGCGTACGCGCACATCATCAAACGGTGCCTGTTTGTTGTTGGTGGACAGGATCGTTTCGCCTTCGGTCGACCCTACCAGTACCTGGAACCGGGGATCGGCGTCGAACTGCGGCAGGTTCTCCGGCGCCGGGAAGTTGTCAAAGGCATCGATGTCCTCTGCCATCATTGCGGCAAAGGCGGCAGTCGGGTCAGAGATGAATTTGAACGTGGCCGAGGCCAGCGTGGGCTGATCGCCCCAGTAGTCAGGGTTGCGGGTGAGCGTGATGCGGTCGCCCTGCACCCATTCCTGAAAGCTATAGGCACCGGTGCCGATGGGATTGGTCTTGATCTGTTCGATGCTTTCTGGCGCCACAATCACCGCATCGCCCCAGGCCAGATTGAACAGCAGACTGCCGTTCGGCCCGTCCAACGTAATCTTCACCGTCTGCGGGTCCATGGCCTCAACCGATGTGATGCCTGCAAACAGCGCCTTCTGCGCATTGGTGCTGTCCTCGGCGCGGGCCCGGTCAAGAGAGAATTTCACATCCTCTGCATCCATCGCGCTGCCATCATGAAAGGTGACGCCCTTGCGCAGTTTGAAGGTGTAGACGGTGCCGTCCCCGGAGATTTCCCAGCTGTCCGCCAGTCCCGGCACCACCGAGCCATCGCCCATGAAGCGGGTCAGCCCTTCGAAGATATTGCTGTAAACCACCGAGTCGATGGCCTGCGCGGCGGCGCTGGTCGGATCCAGATGTGGCGGCTCCAGCTGCAGGCCGATGGTGACATTGTCCTTGGCCGAGGCACCGCCTGCCATTAGGGCCATTGCGGATGCAGTTGCCAGTACAAGTGATCTCAGAACCATTGAAAATCTCCCTGATTATTGCCGCCAGAGCCTCTGCTGGCGCCTATTGGAAACGAGTTTCCAGCATTTCCCAGCGTAATCAAGGGGCGTGGACATTTCGCGCACTGGAAGCACGCGGCGTTAATTGGTAATCCGTGCGCCATTCGAACTGCGGACAGGAAGCCATGAGCGCAACAGCCAAGAAACAGGCGCCCAACGCCGAAGACATCCGGGCCCGCAAAGGCGGCACCCCTTTGGTGAGCCTGACAGCCTATACCACGCCGATGGCGCGGCTGATGGACGAACATTGCGACTTCGTGCTGGTCGGCGACAGCGTCGGCATGGTTCTGCACGGGCTGACCTCCACTCTGGGCGTGACGATGGAGATGATGATCCTGCACGGCCAGGCAGTTGCGCGCGGGCTGGAAAAGGCAATGCTGGTCATCGACATGCCGTTCGGCAGCTACGAGGAAGGCCCGCAGCAGGCGTTTCGCAATGCCGCCCGCCTGATGGCCGAGACTGGCTGCGCCGCAGTCAAGCTGGAAGGCGGGGTTGAAATGGCCGAGACCATCCGCTTCCTGGTCAAGCGCGGCATTCCGGTGATGGCGCATATCGGCCTGACACCGCAGTCGATCAACACATTGGGCGGCTACAAGGTGCAGGGTCGCGATACGCAGGCTGATGCCGTGATGGCCGATGCCCGCGCCGTGGCCGATGCCGGGGCGTTCTCGGTGGTGCTGGAAAAAGTGCCGCAGAAATTGGCTGACCGGATCACTGCCGAGGTCGCAATCCCGACCATCGGCATCGGCGCCAGCGCGGGCTGCGACGGGCAAATCCTGGTGGTCGATGACATGCTGGGCTTCTTCACCGCCTTCAAACCGAAATTCGTCAAACGCTATGCCGACCTTGGCCCGTTGGCAGAGGCCGGCATCGCCGAATACGCCGCCGAAGTGCGTGCCCGCAGTTTCCCTGCGGCAGAACATGTTTTTGCCGATCAGGCGCCCTCCAAAGGATGACTTCTGACATGACTGCCCCGATCCTGCGCCGCCTGTCTGACCTGCGTGCCAAGACAGCCGAATGGCGCCGCAATGGCGAGACCATCGGATTGGTTCCGACCATGGGCGCGCTGCACGCGGGCCATCTGTCGCTGGCCAAGACGGCCCGCGAAGCCTGCGACCGGGTGATCGTGACGATCTTTGTGAACCCCAAGCAGTTCAACAAACCGGAAGATCTGGAAAACTACCCGCGCACCGAACACGAGGATGCTGCAAAGCTCGCCCCTCTTGGTGTCGATCTGATCTATTGCCCGGACCCCGATCAGATTTACCCGGACGGCTATGCCACCAATGTCTCGGTCGGCGGCAGCATCACCGCGGTAATGGAGGGCCCTTTCCGCCCCGGCCATTTCGATGGTGTGGCGACAGTGGTCGCCAAGCTGTTCCTGCAGACCAGCGCGGATAAGGCGTTCTTTGGCCAGAAGGATTATCAGCAGCTGATGGTGGTGACTCGCATGGCGCGCGATCTGGATATCCCGATTGAGGTGGTCGGCTGTGAGACCGTGCGCGAAGCTTCGGGATTGGCCATGTCCTCGCGCAATCTGCTGCTGCCAAAAGAGGCTCTGACCAAAGCGGCGGCGCTGAACGCTGCGATGCGTGACGCCGCAGCCAAGGCAACAGCAGGTGAGCCTTGGGCGCCGCTGGAAGCGGCTGCACGGCAGGCGCTGGCAGAGGCAGGCTTCACCGATGTCGAGTATTTCGACCTGCGTTGCGCAGAAACACTGGAGGCCCTGGCGACGCTCTCCCGCCCGGCCCGGCTACTGGCGGCGGCCTGGATGGACGGCGTCCGGCTGATCGACAATATCGAAGTTATGGAACTAAAATATTAGTAGGGTCTGGCAGCGGTAACAGTTTTACGTCTATTGTCCCTGGTCAGAGGAGACTGGAGGGCAGCCGATGACCTATATTCTGGCAATTGATCAGGGCACCACGTCGACCCGGGCAATCCTGTTTGATGCAGGTATGCAGGTCGCGGGCACTGCACAGCAGGAGTTCACCCAGCATTACCCGCAGGCAGGCTGGGTGGAGCATGACCCGGAGGAGATCTGGGAGACCACAGTCGCTGTTTGCCGCGAGGTGATGGCCGACCTGGGCATTGCTGCTTCGGACATTGCAGGCATTGGCATTACCAATCAGCGCGAAACCACGGTGGTTTGGGACAAATCCACGGGCAAAGCTGTCCATAACGCCATTGTCTGGCAGGACCGGCGCACCGCCGCGATTTGCGAGGATTTGCGCAAAGCGGGCCATGAGGAGATGGTAACGGACCGTACCGGCCTGCTGCTTGATCCGTATTTTTCGGGCACCAAGGTGAAATGGATTCTCGATACCGTAGAGGGCACACGCCATAAGGCGGAGGCGGGCGAGCTGCTTTTCGGCACGGTTGATACCTTCCTGATCTGGCGCCTGACCGGCGGTGCCTCGCATGCGACCGACGCCACCAATGCCGCGCGCACGCTGATGTTTGACATCCGCAAGGGCCGCTGGAGCCGCACCATCAGCGATCTGCTGGATGTGCCGCAACAGATGCTGCCAGAGGTGAAGGACAGTGCGGCTGATTTCGGCACCACCGATCCGGCGATCCTGGGTGGTGCGATTGCGATCCTGGGCGTTGCAGGCGACCAGCAGGCGGCGACCATCGGCCAGGCCTGTTTCCAGCCGGGGATGATGAAATCCACCTATGGGACCGGGTGCTTTGCGCTGTTGAACACCGGCGATGCGCCCGTAGTTTCGAAAAACCGGATGCTGACCACCATCGCCTATCAGCTCGATGGTCGGCCGACCTACGCGCTTGAAGGCTCGATTTTCATCGCAGGCGCTGCGGTGCAATGGCTGCGCGACGGGCTGGGGATCATCGAACAGGCATCGCAAACGGGTGAACTGGCCCTTGGCGCCGATCCCGGTCAGGATGTCATCCTGGTGCCCGCCTTTACCGGGCTTGGTGCGCCTTACTGGAAGCCGGAATGCCAGGGTGCAGTGTTTGGTCTGACCCGCAACTCAGGTCCTGCCGAGTTCGCCCGTGCCGCGCTGCAAAGCGTCGCCTATCAGACCCGCGATCTGTGGGAGGCGATGCGTGCCGATTGGGGCGGAGACACCCATGTGACCTTGCGCGTGGATGGCGGCATGAGCGCCAGTGACTGGACCATGCAGAGCCTGTCGGACCTTCTGGGCGCCGCCGTCGACCGTCCTGTGATGCAGGAGACCACCGCGCTGGGCGCTGCCTGGCTGGCGGGAATGCGGGCCGGGATCTATCCTGATCAGGCGGGGTTTGCAGCAACCTGGAAGCTGGACCGTCAGTTCACCCCGCTGATGCAGCCAGAGGCGCGAGACGCAGCCTATGGGCGTTGGCAGCGGGCGGTGCAGGCAGTGATCGGAGTCTGATCTGGCGGTCTGAGGGGCAAAGGCGGTACTCCCGCCTGCTCCTGCCCATTCATGGAATGGGCATCACAGTTGGGCGTAGCGCCGCGCTTTGCGCGGCGTTTGTCTTTGCTGAGAAGCGGTTTAAGTGCAGGTTTGCCCTTAAACGCGCCTGTTCCAGTGTGGGGGCGGACATCCGCGCCTCAAGGGTGAACCGTGCCTGCGGCACAGCGGCTGCGCCGCCCTTGACCCGCAGCTGGCCGCGCGCGCCCTAGGCTATGGTTGCGCCTGCCGGGATGGTTGCGGGGCGGGCATTCAGATCCTCGATGGAGAAACCTGCAAGTGATTTGTACCTTGCGGCATGCGCAGCCAGCTTTGCCTGCGGGATCACCTCATGGATGTTCTGAAAGTCGCCGCCGCAAAGGTCTTCGACCTGTTGCAGCACCCCGTCCGGCCCGCCGCCCGCACGGTTGGCAAGACCTACAGCCGTTGCGATCGGGCGCACTTCTGCCTCGTATGCTTTGAGCGCGGCGGCGTTGATACCGTGCTGCAGCAGCTGCGCACCGATCACCCGCGCATCCACGATGGCCTGGCTGGCACCATTGGAACCCACGGGATAGGTCGGATGCGCAGCGTCACCCATCAGCGTGACGTTGCCATCAGTCCAGCGCGCCAGCGGGTCGCGGTCCACCATCGGGTATTCAAATACCGACTCGGCCCCGTGGATCAGAGCGGGCACGTCGATCCAGTCAAACCGCCAGCCCTGGAAATCTGGCAGGAATTCACGGATGTCCGCAGGCCGGTTCCAGTCTTCCTTGCGCCAGGGCGCGGAAGGGTCAAAGCTCTTTTCTGCAATCCAGTTCATGATGACGCGGCCATCGGCATCCGGCATTGAGATCGGGTAGGCCACCAGCCGCAGGTGATCATGGCCGATCATCGCCATTGCCGCGCCGCCTTTGAAGGCGGGCGCACGCGTAGCGGCCCGCCACAGAATGCGACCGTTCCAGATCGGTGCGCCTTCTGACGGCACCATCTGTGCACGCAAAGCGGAGTGAATGCCATCTGCTGCCACCGCCAGAGATCCTTCGATCCGCCGCCCGTCCGCAAGCAGCAGCGCAGCACCGCAGTCCGTGTTTTCATATCCGGCAGCACGTGCGCCGGTCACGATGCAATCCGCGCCTGCCCGCTTTGCCAATACACGGTATAGCATCATCTGCAGTTCACCGCGGTGGACCGAGTACTGCGGCCAGGCATAGCCCGCATCCATGCCGCGGGGTTCTTCCCAGATCGTCTTGCCCAGCTTGCTGTAAAACCCAAGCTGGCCTGTGCGTACACCAAGGGCATTCAGCTCCGTCTCCAGTCCCAGGTCGAACAGTTCCCGCACCGCATTTGGCTGCAGGTTGATGCCCACACCCATCGGTTTCAGATCCCGAGCCGCTTCATAGATCTGAAAGCGCAGGCCGATCTGCTGCAGGGTCAGGCCCAGCGTCAGGCCGGCAATGCCGCCGCCAGCAATGAGGATCGTCATGGTAAGTACGCCTCTTATTTTCCCGGACAGAAAACCACAGCGGCCTTGCCGGAACAACCGCAAAGCCGGACAGTTGCCGGGCTCAGCTTCTGCCGGCGATGATCAGGTCGGGGCCAAAAATGACATCGGCGTAATTGTGCAGGTAGATCTTGAGCCAGGGGGTGAACCGTTCCGGATGGCGCTGCACTTCGGCCAGCAGGTCATGGTAGTCGACCCAGCGGGTCTCCATCACCTCGTCCGGGTTCGGAGTTATATTGGGTGCGCGATGCGCATGGGCCAGAAACACATCCACCGCCTCATGCTCAATCAGCCCGTTGCCGACGTCGGCACGGTATTCCAGGTGATGCCGGAATTCGGGGTAGAGGCCAGTCAGGCCCAGCTCTTCGTTCATCCGCCGCACCGCGCAGGCCGAAGGCTGCTCATCCCACATCGGATGGGTGCAGCAGGTGTTCGCCCAGAGGCCCGGGGTGTGGTATTTTCCCATCGCGCGCCGCTGCATCAGGATTTCCACGCCTTTCACCACAAAGACGGAGACCGCCTTGTGCTTCAGTCCGCGTTCATGTGCGGCAAGCTTGTCAACCGGTGTCAAATTGCCGTTCACCCAGGCGGGAATCAGATGGCTCATACTGTATCCGTGACGGTCGTGAATGCTGCGGCATGCCGCAATTGGAAACCTTTGGCAACCACCGCTAGCCTCTGATGTGCGGGAAAGCAATTACGCGAAAAGCCGCGGCGAAAATGCCGCGGCCTTGCTGTGGGTCCTGCAAATGGCGCGCTATTACTCAGATGCGGCTTCAGTTGCTTCCGCCGCTGCTTCCTCGGCTGCCGATTCTTCAGCCGGGGCTGGACCGTGGCTGGCCAGGAAGGCATAGATATCCTCGCCGCCTTTTTTCAGGCGGAAAGACATTTTCGACTTCGCCTTGGAGTTTCCGGTTTCCGCCTGCAGGAACTTCTTGGGGTCGGCGGCAAAGGCGATGAAACTCTCTTCGTTCCAAACCAGCCCCGCTTCGCCGGCGGCAAGCAGATCAGCGCTGTACTTGAAGCCGTCGACGGCGCCTGCTGCACGGCCGGCAAGGCCCCACAGATTCGGGCCTGTCCTGCCGCCCTTGACGATAACATCGCCGGTATCCGAGGTGACGGTGTGGCAGGATTTGCACTTGTTGAACCCTTTCTCGCCCTTGGCCGGATCGCCTTCGGCAAAGGCGGGGGCTGCGAGGAGGCCGACAAAGGCGGCGGTCACAAGACGTTTCATATTGCTTGCTCCAGTATTGAGTTGGCAGGTGTAACTCATGGTTCAATAGCATCTGGTGTCAACCGGCAGTTTGACGCGCGTCAAAGTTCTGGCAGGAAGCCGCAGCGCGTCAGCGGGGGCGCCAACAGGGCAACAGATCGCCGGGTTCCGGCCGGGCGTGATAGATGGCGCGGGCAATGGCGCGGGTCAGGCACAGCGACGCTGCATGTCCGATCTGCGCCAATTCTTGTTCAGGGGTGTCCAACTGGCGGCTGCCGCTGCTGGCGGCAAAAACCAGATCTCCGTCTCCGGGGGTATGGGCCGGAACAATGGCGCGGCCGATGCCATCATGTGCGGCAATTGCTATCCGTTGGCATTGTGCCTTGCTGAGTGCCGCATCGGTGGCCACGATGGCAATGGTGGTGTTGGCCCGTTCCGGTGGCAGCGATGCGCCGCCCAGTTTTTGAATCGCGGCGATCTTGCGGCTTTGCAGGTTGCGGCCCAGCCCGGCAGCCCCATCCGGTCCGATCGCGCCGAACTCATCGCCAATTTCAAACGGCGCGGCCCAGAAATGCCGCTCACCCGGGGTGGTAACGGCGCCCAGCGGATTGGCCGCAACCAGTGCACCCACGGTGGCGCCATTTTCAAGCACCAGCGAGGCAGATCCCAGCCCGCCTTTCAGCATGGCGGTAGTGGCGCCGGTGCCGGCGCCTTCAGTGCCCAACGCAAAATCCGGGCCTGCCGCCTCGAACGCCACGCGGCCAAGGGCGCGGTATGGGTTCTTTGCCCAGCCCTTGTCTCCGCCGTTCAGCAGATCAAACAGGATGGCGCCGGGCACCAGCGGAACCCGCACCGGGCCGACCGGAAAGCCGCGGCCCGCGTCATGCAGCCCGTCCATCACCCCGGAGCAGGCATCCAGCCCGAAAGCAGAGCCGCCGGACAGGACAAGGGCATCAATCTTTGCCGCCGATTTGTCCGGCGCCAGCAGATCGGTCTCCCGGGTGCCGGGCGCGCCGCCCATCACATGCACCGAAGCGGTAAAGGGTTTGTTCGCGGTCAGCACCGTGGTGCCGGATTTCAGCACTGCATCCTGCGCATTGCCGACAAGAATGCCCGGCACATCGGTGATCAGGTTTCTGGGGCCGGGATGCATGGGAAGCAATCCTTTTCCTGTTTGATGCGCGCTGGCGCGCGCGGCCTCCGGCGGGAGTATTTGAAGAAAGATGAAAAGGCGGGGTCAGATCCGCGGCTTTGGTGCGGCGGTTGCTGCGTCTCCTGTGTTCGGCTCACCCTTCGGTTCAATCAGCAGTACCTTGCATTCCTGTTCGGCGCGGGGGCGGTGGCTGACGCCTTTGGGGACCACGAATAATTCACCGGCACGCACGGGCCGGGGCGGCTCTCCTGCGATATCCATCACCATCTCCCCTTCGAGCACCAGAAAGAAATCATCGGTGTCCGGGTGACTGTGAAAGGGAAATTCTCCCTGGAACTTCACCACCATCACGTCGTTTCCATTGTATTCCGCCACCACATGCGGATCCCAATGGCTGTCAAACATCGCCAGTTTCTCTGCCAGGTTCACGGGTCTCATATGCAGCGGCCTCCGTCCACTTCCATGGCGACGCCAGTGACCATGCTGGCCTCGTCCGAACACAGGAAACAGGCAACATTGCCCATGTCCTCTGGCGTGGAAAACCGGCCGATCGGGATGGTCGACAGGAACTTGGCGCGCACTTCCGGGGTGTCCTCGCCCATGAAGGATTTCAGCAGCGGCGTTTCCCCGGCGACCGGGTTGATCGCATTGACCCGCACGCCGTGCGGCGCCAGTTCCACCGCCATGGTCTTGGTGGCGGTGATCATCCAGCCCTTGGAGGCATTGTACCAGTTGAGGTTGGGGCGTGGCGAGACGCCTGCGGTGGAGGCGACATTGAGGATCGCGCCCGCCCTGTTTGCTTTCAAGTGGGGCACCAGGGCGCGGGCAGTCAGGTAGACGGATTTGACATTCACCCCCAGCACGCGATCGAAATCCGCCTCGCTGATCTCCTCCAGAGGACTGGGCAGATGGGTGACGCCTGCGTTGTTCACAAGGATATCCAGCTGGCCGAATGCGGCCAGCGCCGCCTCTGCCATTGCGTTGACCGAAGGGCCATCCGATACATCGACGGTCTGCGCAATCGCCTCGCTGCCCAGCTCTGCTGCCATCGCCTCTGCCGCGGCGCCGTTGATATCGGCAATCATCACTCGGGCGCCTTCTGCCAGGAACTTGCGCGTGATGCCTGCGCCAAAGCCTGAGGCGCCGCCGGTCACAATGGCGGTCTTTCCGTCCAGCCGCATGATTTCCCTCCCGTCCTGTTTGGTGTCAGCATGGGCCGGGCAGAAGCACTGCGCAATCCCAGTTCAATCAGGGTCGATCTTACCGCGCGTCGCTTTCAGGTCGCCGCGCTGTTTCTTGGCGTCGAGCCGCCGCCTGACCGAGCCTCGGGTGGGTTTGGTGGCAATGCGCCGTTTGGGAGCCACCAGCGCCTTGCGCACAAGCTCCGCCAGCCGTTCCTGCACAATCTCGCGGTTTCTTTGCTGCGAGCGGGTTTCGTCGCATTGCAGGATGATGGCGCCTTCTTTGGTCCAGCGCCGTCCTGCCAGCCGTTTCAGCCGCGATTTGACCGCAGGCGTCAAGGCTGGCGAGCGGGCGGCCTCGAACCGCAGTTCAACGGCGGTCGCCACCTTGTTCACATTCTGCCCGCCGGGACCCGAAGAGCGGATGAAGCTTTCGGTTATTTCCCAGTCCTGCAGGGTAATTTGTTCGTTGATGCGGATCATGGATGCAGCGGATTAAGGAAGGCCGTCTTAAAATCGAAAGGGCTGTTCCACACGCGGGGAACAGCCCTTCGAGATGATAGGAGGTGCACCGGTTAGGTCAGCACCAATTCAGTGATCTATACGCGCCAAGGGCTGCCTCGGCCGCACATCTTCTGAACTGTTCCGGCACTGCTCTCCATAGCTTCTCTAGACAATGGGCACCTCCTTTCTGAATGTTTCGTGTGAACTCAGCCTGCCACAGATTCGGTTAATGTCAAAACAAAATCATGTGGTCTTTACGGAGAGCTTACGCACGATGATGCGGAAGGGCACAAGCGCAAGCAATGCAAGCGCCAGTTTCACCAGCCAATCGGCAAATGCCAGCGAGACCCAGTAAGGCATCACAGGGCCCTGTCCGATCAGCGGCAGCATATCCCCTGCCCAAGACACATCATTTGCCGGTTCGATCCAGGTCAGTGAGAGGGAAAAGGCGACGGTAAAGAAGATCGCGGTATCCACCGAGGAGCCGATCAGGGTCGAAGCCAGCGGCGCCCGCCACCACGCACCGTCGCGCAGGGCTGAGAAAATGGCGACATCCAGCATCTGTGCGGTCAGGAACGCCAGGCCAGAGCCGAGTGCGATGCGCAGCGTCACTGCAGGATAGGTGAAGCCATCGCCCTCGAGCATGATTTGGGTGCCGATGAGCGAGCAGACCACGCCGGTTGTGAAACCGGCTGCCACCACCTTGCGTGCGGCACCTGCGCCGTAGACGCGGTTCATCACATCGGTGACGAGGAAGGCCACCGGATAGGTGAAGGCGCCCCAGGTCAGCCAGTTTCCGAACAGGAACTGAACCAGGACGTTGGAGGCAACAACGACGGCGGCCATGGCAAGAATGCCGGGAATATTCGTGCGGGTCATGCGCGGGATCCGTTTTTGCGGGGCTGCGAGGGGCAGGCCCGCAGCAGGATTGATCGGCCTCTTTATCCCGGCATTGGCCGCCTGGCAAGGATCCGGGGCTGGCCCTGAGGGCGGGAGGCTCCCGCCCGCGCCGGGTGCCTTCGCAGAAGGCGCCCTTGCGGTTGGGCATGGCGCCGCTGCGCGGCGCGGGTGCGGATGTCAGCGGGGCAGGGCGTATTCGACCAGTTCCGTGCGTTGCAGCGACAGGAAATTGTCATCCGACACCATGGTGGCGCGCAGGCCGCCGCTATCGTCGGTCCAGACCGACAACCCTTCCAGATTGTCATGGGTGCCTGGCCCGGTTTGCAGCAAGATGGTTTCATTTGCGGGACCGTCAGGGGTGATGTCCCAGCGGCGCAGCCGGGTGCGAAAGCCGAGCAGGGTCAGGTCGCGTTCCAGCAGGTAGAACCGCCCGGAGGGGCCGAAATCCGCGTCCACCGGCAGAAAGCCACCGCGTGGCGGCAGGCTGAAGGGGCGGGACCAGCGCCGTCCATTCCAGCGCCAGACCGGGATTTGCCCGTCTTTGTCATAGGCACGCTCGGGCAGTGTGTAGAGCCGGCTGCGGGCGTCGATCGCCAGGGTCTCCAGCGACTTGTTGCGGGGCAGCTTGCGGAACGCCTTGGGCCGCGGCAGCACTTTGGCGCGGCCGTCAGGTCGGTGGTAACGGGCCACCCGCGCAGAGCCTTCAAAGGAGATGTAGCGGCTGCCATCCGGGGCGATGGCCAGGCCCTCGCTGTCGCCTGCAAACCCGGTCAATGTCTTGCCGGTTGAGGCGCGCAGCCCATGCGCAGTATGCGCAGTTACCCCGGAAATCCGGCCTTGATTGCGCTGGATGCTGGTGGTGACCAAAGTGGCCCTGTCGCTGAGCACCACCATGGCGCGACCGCCATCGGTGATCTTCAGCGCTGAAAAGCCGCCGAACCAGGGCTGTTTCACGGTCCAGGTGTAACTGCCCAGATACTGCGCCTTGTCTTGCGCCGGCTGCGGACGGCTGGCCGCATAGCCCGCTGCCGCCAGGCCGGCGGCTGCGGCGGCTGCCAGGATCAGTTTGATTGCAGAACAGCGGCGCATTGCTTGGGCAGGTCCGAAAGGGTGTAGTCCCGCCGTGGTTTAGGCTTTGGCGCGTTCGGGTCAACCGGTTTTGGCGGCGGCGGGTTCAGAATGTCGTTGACCCAGCGCTGGGCATCGGCGCAGCCGTCACCGCGCGGCGGCGGGTCCTGGTCAACACAGCCGCGGGCACCGCGCGGGCAGTTGAGCCGCACATGAAAATGATAGTGGTGCCCCCACCAGGGCCGGATCTTGCGCAGCCAGCGGCGGTCGCCCTTTTCGTCGTTGCACATCTGCACTTTGGCGCCGGGAAAAACAAAGATCCGCGCCACCCGCTTGTCCTGTGCCGCCGCCTTCAGAACCTCGTGGTGGGCCCGGGTCCAACTGCTGTTCACATAGGCGCCCTTGGCCCGGCGCATGGAGATCGAGGAGATGTTTTCACGTGCATTGCGGCTGAGGTTCAGCCGGTCGGGCGGGCGCATCCAGATGTCGATGTCCAGGCCGATCTGATGGCTGCGGTGGCCCGACAGCATCGGCCCGCCGCGTGGCTGGCTGATATCCCCGATGTAAAGCCCTTTCCAGCCGCGCTGTTTCGCGGCCACGCGGCTTAGGTCCTTGACGAAATCGATTGCCGCAGGATGGCCCCAGTTGCGGTTGCGGCTGAGCCGCATCGCCTGCCAGGTGGGGCCGGTCTCCGGCAACTGTTCTGCGCCGGCCACGCAGCCCTTGGCATAGGAGCCGAACGGTGCCGGTTTCTGCTGCGAGGCGCTGGGTTTGGCTCCGAACAGCGCCTTGGCGGGGGTTTGCGCGCTTGCCGGGACAGCCAGTCCCGCAACTGCCAGACAGATGGCTAGTAACAGTCTCAACCCTGATCTCCTTCTCCTTGAACCCAGAATAACAGTACCAATCCGATCAGAAACAGGCCGATGACCGGGGTGATCCCCAGCCGGGCGCTGCCGGTGACAGTTGTTGCAACGCCGATCAGCATCGGCGCCAGAAACGCGGTGGCGCGGCCCGAAAGCCCATACAGCCCAAAGCTCTCGGTTGCTTTGGCAGGGTCGGTGTGGCGCACCATCAGTGTGCGGCTTGTGGATTGCAGGATGCCGCCGAAGCCGCCGATCAGCACGCCGCAGCCAAAGAACACGGCGTCCGGCAGTGTCGAGCCTGCTGAAAGAGGAATGCCGTAGATATGTTCGCGGGTCATGCTGACAATGGTCAGGCAGACAAAGCTTAGCACCAAGATAGAGATGATGATCACCGGTTTCGGCCCATGCCTGCGGTCTGCCTTGCCTCCAAGCCAGCAGAACAGGGTGGCTGCCAGGGCGGCCACAATGCCGAAGATGCCGATCAGGGTGATCTCCCAGCCTAGAACCAGCTTGGCATAGACGCCGCCAAATCCGTAAAGCCCGTTCAGCGCGTCCCGGTACAGCATGGACGATCCCAGGTAACTTGCCAGGCTTACCCGGTTGCGCAGGTTTTTCACCGATTGAAGGACCAGAGCCACCGCTTGCGCCACGGTGCCGCGCTGGCCGGTGGACCGCCCTTCGCGCACCCATAGGAAATAGGGGATCATGAAAACAGCGAACCACAGCGCGGTGAAGGGGCCGACGGCGCGGGTGCCTTCACGAGCCTCTGCATCCAGGCCGAATAGCGGGCTGAGGCCGACGAGTGTTTTGCCGCTGGCCTGCTCCACAAACAGCAGAAGCATGATGAACAAGGCTATCACACCGCCAAGGTAACCGAAGGCAAAGCCCGAGCCGGAGATCTCGCCTGCGTCATCCTTCCCCGTCAGCGACGGAAGCTGCGCGTTGACGAAGATCAGCGCGTATTCCGCGCCGATGAAACCCAGGCCAAAGCTGATCAGCATCCACCACAGGTTGCTGCCTGCAGGATCCATGAACCATAGCCCGCCTGCGCCCAGCACGTACATCAGGGAGAACAGGATGATCCATGGCCGCCGCCGTCCGGAGATATCAGCCAGCGCCCCCATGAACGGTGCGCCAAAGCCGATAATCAGACCTGTGACCGTCAGGCACAGCGACCAGATGGTCTGGGCTTGGGCCTTGGCAGCCTCGCCCTCCATTCCCTGGCCCAGAAAGTAATCCGCCGCAACAGCCGCAAAGAAGGGGCTGAAGACAAAGGTGACCAGCAGCGTGTGATAGGGCTGGCTGGCCCAGTCAAAGAACCACCATCCCCAGATCCGCTTGCGCGTGGATATCTGCTGCATACCCGGCCTCTTGTTATAGTTGCCTTCAGGTATGGCAGGCGGGCAGGGGCCTAGGCAAGCCCGTCCTGCATCGGCGGCCAGGGCCGGCCGCTGTCCGCTTGGCACCAGTTCTGAATCCAGTCAGGCAGCTCGGGCGAGATATCCCCGCTGTACCCCAGCGCCTCCAGCACCTGTGCGGGCGGCACGATGCCGTTTCTGTCCGTCACCGCAGTGCGCAGCATCACATGGCTGGCGCAGTCGCCGTTCTTCTTCCACATGGATTGCTCGACATAGATGAATTTGTCGTCCCAGCCCGCTGTGCGGCTGCGCATCTCGAATTTCTCAAATCCCCGGATACGGCGGCGGTAGCGCACAGAGGATCCCGCCACCGTCAGCCCCCAGCGCTGCTGTCGCAGCGCCTTGATCAGACCCACCCGCTGCGCCAGCATTGTGCGCCCCAGGTCATACAGGGTCATGGTGCGGCCGTTGTTCAGCTCCATCCACATGTCCAGATCCCAGGGCCAGCAGATATGGCTGGACACATGCATGCCGGTGATCTCCAGCCGCTGCATCCGGCTGGCCAGAACAGTATCCTTGATCAGTCGGACTATCGGGTACATCGGCGCGCGCTCCTTGTTCGCATGTGCCCGTGATGCCACCCGTTTACAGCACGTCAACCGCAACCTTGCGGAAGCCTTGCGCATTTCGCCGCGTCTGCTTACCTGTGTGGCTGTTCGAAAGAGGAAAGATAACAGATGGTCTCGCTGTTCCAAATCCTGATGCTGATCCTGGACATTGTCTGGTTCTTCATCATTGCCCATGTGATCATGAGCTGGCTGATCAATTTTCAGGTGCTGAACCTGCACCAGCAGCTGGTGGCGCAGATCTGGTACATGTTGAATCGGATTCTTGAACCGATCTATGCCCCGGTGCGCCGCATCATGCCGAATTTGGGCGGTATCGACCTGGCCCCACTGGCGGTGCTGATCGCCGTCTATGCGCTGCGCATCATCCTGGTGAACAACATCTCGGCGTTCTACTGATCGTTCGCCCGGCGTGATGCCGGGCAGCCCCCGTCCGCCCTTATGGGCGGGCGCTCGGCTTCTGTCTGTCGGCGGATGCTGCCCTCTCTGGCACGCGGACAGCCAGCCAGAAGCGTCGCGCTCCCCCTTGCCGCCCCATGCCTCCTGTGGGATTGTGCCTGCCAAAGAAGAGCAGCACTGACCACGAGGCCCTCCGCTCCCATGACGGATATGACCGCCCTCAGCGGCGCGACCCCTATTCTACGCGAGATCTTCGGCTTTGACGCCTTCCGCCCCGGGCAGGAGGAAATCGTCGACGCCGTGACCGCCGGGGAGAACGTGCTGGCGATCATGCCCACCGGCGGCGGCAAGTCGCTGTGCTTCCAGCTTCCTGCGCTGCTGCGCGACGGTATCACCGTGGTAATCTCTCCCCTCATTGCGCTGATGCGCGATCAGGTCCGCGCTTTGCAGGAGGCCGGCGTTAACGCAGGGGCTCTCACCTCCGGCAATACCGATGAAGAAACCGAAGCGGTCTGGGAAGCGATCGAGGCAGGCCGCCTGAAACTCCTCTATATGGCGCCTGAACGGCTTGCCTCTGGTGCCGCCATGGGCATGCTGCGCCGCATCGGCGTCAGCCTGATTGCCGTGGATGAGGCCCATTGCGTCAGCCAATGGGGCCACGATTTTCGCCCCGACTACCTGCGCATCGGAGAGCTGCGCCGCGCCCTGGACGTACCGCTCGCGGCCTTCACAGCCACAGCGGATCAGGAAACGCAGGAAGAAATCGTCCAGAAACTGTTCGACGGCGAAGCCCCCCGCAGCTTCCTGCGCGGCTTTGACCGGCCCAACATCCATCTGGCCTTTGGCGCCAAGGACAGCCCGCGACGTCAGATCCTGGAGTTCGCCGCGGCCCGCAAAGGTCAATCCGGCATCGTCTATTGCGGCACCCGCGCCAAGACGGAGGCCCTGTCTGGCGCCCTGCGCGAGGACGGTCATTCCGCCTGTTTCTATCACGGCGGCATGGACCCCGAGGACCGCCGCATCGTCGAGACGCGTTTCGCGCGCGAGGACGGGCTGATCGTGGTGGCCACGGTCGCCTTTGGCATGGGGATAGACAAGCCAGACATCCGCTGGGTCGCCCATGCGGACCTGCCCAAGTCGATTGAGGCCTATTATCAGGAAATCGGCCGCGCCGGCCGCGACGGAGCACCTGCGGAAACCCTCACCCTGTTCGGCCCCGACGACATCCGCCTGCGCCGCAGCCAGATCGACGAGGGCCTCGCCCCGCCGGAACGCCGCTCGGCAGATCATGCACGCTTGAATTCCCTGCTGGGTCTGGCCGAGGCGCTGCATTGCCGCCGCCAGAAACTGCTGGGCTATTTCGGCGAAGCGGCGGAACCTTGCGGCAATTGCGATCTGTGTGACACGCCTGCGGATGTGTTTGACGGCACCACCGCGGTCAGGAAGGCGCTGTCGGCAGTGCTGCGGACCGAGGAGTGGTTCGGCTCGGGTCATCTGATCGATATTCTGCTGGGGAATGAGACAGACCGGGTGCAGGCGCGCCGCCATGATCAATTGTCGGTTTTCGGCTGCGGCAAAGAATACAGCAAGCGCGAATGGCAGGCGGTGTTCCGGCAGATGATGGGGCACGACCTCTTGCGCCCGGATCCGGAACGCCACGGCGCGCTGCGCTTTACCGAAGCGGCGCAGCCTGTCTTGCGCGGCGAACAGCAGATCAGCTTGCGCAAGGACACTATCCGCAAGGCGGAGCGCCGCCCGGCGGTAAAAGCGCTGGTCTCGGAAGAGGACGCGCCGCTTTTGTCGGCCTTGAAGGCCAAGCGCCGGGCGCTGGCAGAGGCGCAGAAAGTGCCGGCTTATGTGATCTTCCCCGACCGCACCCTGATCGAGATGGCGGAGGTGCGCCCGGAAACCCTCGACCAGATGGCCCGTATCAACGGTGTCGGGGCGAAGAAGCTGGAACGCTATGGCGACGATTTCCTGAGCGTGATCACCGGGGCGTCGGAACAAATCCACCCCATGCGCCGCAAACTGGCGGGCCGGGAGGCTGGCTCGGTCTATGACGCGCTGTTGGAAGTGCAGGCGCAGCTGGCGCGCGGGGACTGTGGCACCCTGAAGCCGCTCACCTGCTCGGCCTCGCTACTGGCCAAAGTGGCGCAGCTGCGCGAAGGCGACGCGGCGGGCATCACAAGACTGTTAGGAGAGCGCCGCGCCGAACGTTTCGCCCAGGCGTTTCTGGACGTCCTGCGCGGCGCGGGCTAGGGTCGCGCCAAGAATAGAAGGGGGCAGAACATGCTGGTAGTGACCTCTCCGGCCAAGAAGCTGGACTGGGCAGAGCGAGATCAGGAAATGACCTGGCCGCAATTGCACGACGACGCGGTGGAGCTGGCAGAAGTGGCCCGCACCCAATCGGTAGCGGATCTGATGAAGCTGATGCATATCAGCGAGGATTTGGCCAAGCTGAACCACGCCCGCTTTCAGGATTTTGCCGCCGACCCCCAAACTGACGCCACCCGCCCGGCCGCACTCGCCTTTGCCGGTGATACCTATCAGGGGCTGGAAGCGTCTTCGCTGGACGCCGAGGAGATGGCCTGGGCGCAGGATCACTTTCGCATCCTGTCTGGCCTCTATGGTGTGCTGCGCCCGCTGGATGCAATGCAGCCCTACCGGCTGGAGATGGGGTCACGCCTGCAAAATGCACGCGGCAAGAACCTTTACGCGTTCTGGGGCAGCCGGATTTCCGAAGCACTGAATGCCCAGGCTGCGGCCGTGGGGGCGGAGGTTCTGGTGAATTGTGCCAGTCAAGAATATTTCGGCGCGGTCGATCTGGCGGCGCTGAAGCCGCAGGTGATTACCCCGGTCTTTATGGAAGACAAGAACGGCACCCCCAAAGTGGTGAGTTTCTATGCCAAACGCGCCCGCGGCGCGATGGCCCGGTTTGTCATCCAGAACCGGTTGAGTGACGCTCAAAGTCTTTTGGACTTTGACACCGGCGGCTATGCATATCAGCCGCAAATGTCGGAACCGGACAAACCTGTCTTTCTGCGCCACGCCTAAGGCAGAGAGCTCCCGCCTGCTCCGCCGCATTCCAAGGAATGCACCGTCACAGTTGGGCCCGGCAGCGCGCTTTGCGCGCTGCCGGGCCCAAGGCCGCACAGAAGATGCGCCGGCGCAGCCGGTGGGTCTGCGGGCGCGGGAGAGCCTGGAGCGGATTTGGCCGACCGGCGGCGAGTATGCCGCAACTGCTTTGGGGGGTGGCTGCGCTTGCGCCGCAAAGGTGCTTTGCGGTGAGCGGAAAGACTTCAGATCGGGCGCGGCAGGGCAGAAAACTCTGGGGCGGTGCGGAATGAACGGGTCCTGAGTTTAGGCCGCCGCCATATGCCCGATAGCGAGCAAAAAAGGTTCAAGGTCCGCCCCCGGCGGCGGCCTGAGCGGACGGGCTGTCCGGTTCCACTGGCTGAGTGTCGGCAGGCGCGTAGGTGCGGATCTGCTCGTGGATCAGCGCCTTGCGCAGCGGTTTGGTCAGGTAATGGTCCAATCCTGCAGCCAGGATACCGTCGGCATCACCGGCCATGGCGTGGGCTGTCAGTGCTACGATCTGCACATGGCCACCGGCTTCTTCCTCCAGTCTGCGGATCTCTCCGGTGGCTTCCTTGCCGTCCATCATTGGCATTGAGATGTCCATGAAGATCAGGTCTGGCTGAAAACTCTTGAAGGCTTCCACGGCCTCCAGCCCGTTGCCGGCGAACTTCAGCTCGATATTCAGCGTCTTCACGATCTTGCTGAACACCAGCTGGTTGGTTTTGTTGTCTTCGGCGGCCAGAACCCGCATCCGGCGCAGACCCGAAGCTGCCGGGGCGGGGGGCAGCACCGGCGTTGCAGGGCCGGGCGCTGGAGGGTCAGCAGGAACTGCCGCGAGCGGTTCGTCGGGAGCCGCGGGCGGTGCGGGTACGGAAGTGGGCGCCTCACTGCCAAGGCGGGCCAGCTGTCTGAACAGTTCATCACGCGGCGCCGGGCTTTGCAGTACGCCGCTGACCAGCTGCCGGACATCGGAGCCGATCACCGTCTGAGGGTTGGAATTCAGGAGCAGCACCGGCACGTTGCCCCAGCCGCCGGACTTTAGATCGCGGGCCAGCTGCAAGCCGTCCAGGCCCGGCAGGCTGTGGCCGCTCAGCACAAGGCTGATGTCTTCTTGCATCGCGGCCAGTGCAGCGCTTGCGGTGCTGGCTGCGGTGACTTGAAGCCCCAGCATCGTCAAATGCTTTTGCAGGATCTCGCAGTTCAGCGGCACATCGTCGACCAGCAGAACATGGCGCAGGCCCTCGGGCAGCTTCTGCAGCGGCTGTTCCGCGGCGCCTGCAACCGGCAGCGGCAGGCGGAACCCGAAACAGGACCCCTTGCCCTCTTCGCTGTCGACCCAGATTTCGCCGCCCATCATCTCGATCAGCCGCTTGGAGATCGCCAGCCCCAGGCCGGTGCCCTCGAATTTGCGGTTGCGCTCGTCCTCAACCTGATTGAATTCGCCGAACACATGCTCCAGCTTCTCGGCCGGAATGCCGATGCCGGTGTCCTCAATGGTGACATGCACGGCGCATTGGCCGTCTTCCTGGGAGGTGATTCCGGTCACCCGCAGGGTCACATGGCCTTCTTTGGTGAATTTCACCGCATTGCCGGTCAGGTTGGTCAGAACCTGCCGGATCCGGCCGGGATCGCCAACAAAGCCCGTCGGCAGGAACAGGTCGTAATCCACCAGCAGCGCCAGGTTCTTGTCGCGTGCGGTGGGTTGCAGCAGCATGACCACCTCATGCAGGCTGCGTTCCAGGTCAAACTCCTGCGGATGCAGCTCCAGCTTGTCGGCCTCGATTTTGGAGTAGTCCAGAACATCATTAATGATGACCAGGAGCGCCTCGCCAGAGTTCTTGATGGTGCTGGCATAAAGCCGCTGCTCATCATCCAATTCGGAGTCATTCAGCAGTTCGGCCATGCCCACCACTCCGTTCATCGGCGTTCGGATCTCGTGGCTCATGTTGGCCAGAAAGGCAGATTTGGCGCGGTTCGCAGCCTCGGCACGGGCACGGGCGTCCTGCAGTTCCTGCTCATAACGCACGGTTGAGGTGATATCGAGCGCCAGCGAGACCATATCGCCGCCGTGGCCGCGCTGGTCGATCAGCCGCAGATATCGTTCGTCCCACAGTTGGACCACAAGCGGGTAGGGGGCGGGCGACATCCAGCGCTCACTCATCACTGCGCGCCAGGCGTCCGGCCCCATCTCTCCGGTGTTGATCAGCCCCTCATCGGCCAGCAGCTCCAGAATGCGTTCGTATGTGATGCCGGGGGTCACTTCCTCCAGCCCGTCGAAAATGTTCAGATAGGCGGTGTTGGCGCCGATCAGATGGCCTGCGGCGTCGAAAAAGGCAAATCCGTCCTGAAACGCCTGGATCGAATGCCACAGCCGCCGTTCGGCGGTTTCGATCTTCTCATTGGCGGTGTGAAGGTCGGATTTCACCTTTTCGTTTTCGTCGCGCACAGTGGCGACCTCGGCCTGTGTCTGACCGATCTGCTTGGTCAGCGCCAGCGCGTGGCGGCCCAGCTTGCGGTTGGCAGCGGACAATTCGGCCTGCTTCAGCTCAAGCAGCCGTTCCGCGGCGAGCCGTGCCCGCCGTTCCTCCGCCAGTTTGTCAGCAAGGCTCATCCCTGCAAAACTCCGCAAAACCAAAACACAAATAGGCGCGCAGCAGTTTCTGCGCGCGGGGCAGCTGCGCCGCTCCCCTTTGTTGTTACGCGGAGGAATCTTGCTATGACGTTAAGCCCGTGCCAGCCTGCCCTCAGTATTGGAGGGTGCCATGCCGCGTCTATTCGCTTTTGTTCTTCTGCAATTGTTTGCTTTTTCGTTGTTTCTGCCAGCTGCCTGGGCGCAGCACGCGGTTCCTGAGTTCCGCTATCTTTCTTATGCGGACACGGATTTCTACGGCTCCGATCTGCAGCCGCTGTTTGATACCGATGTTCAGTCTTGCGCCCGGGCCTGTTCAGCGCAGGCAGAGTGTGCAGGCTTTGTATTCAATCAGCGGGCCAATGCGTGTTTCCCTAAATCCGGGCTGGGACAGTCAAGCGCATATGCCGGCGCCTTGTCCGTATTGAAACAGCCTGTGGCCCCCGCGCTGGCAACGGCGGCGGTGGCCCGTGCCGCGCAACTGGATTTCCTGCCGGAGCAGGACCTGGACCGCGCTGCCGGCTTTGCCCGCAGCCTGGGGCTGGACTACCCCCTGACTGCCAATGACCCAGGCGAAGCCCGCGCCGCTGCCCGGTCTCTGCAGCGGAGCGGCGATTCCTTTGGTGCCCTGCGTTGGATGGCCCAGGCAGCAGTCCTGACCGATGAGGCTGCGGACTGGACAGAACTCTCTGGATTTTTGCGGCGTGCCGCCACGGACAGCAGCAGCCGCAGTCAGCAGCGCCGGTACCGCACGCAGGCACATCATGCGGCGCTCAACGGTTACTTGCGGGCTGCGGCGCCGATGCAGCAGGCAGAGGCACTGGCTGCAGCGGCACAGGCGCAACAGGCATTGGGTCGTGGCCGCGCGATGCTGCCATTGCTGCGACTGGCGCAGGACATCGCGCCTGACGCCGCCCGTGCCGCGCAGCTGGAGGATGCAGTGGCAAAACATGGCTTCCGCGTCACGTCCAGCACAGTCGAAAGCGACAGCGCCGCGCCGCGCATCTGCGCCGAGTTCTCGGAGGATCTGGAACAGGCCGGTACGGATTACGAAAACTATGTGCGCCTGCCCGAGGCCGGTCTGGCCGTCACGGCACAGGGCCGTCAGCTGTGTCTGGACGGGGCGCAACACGGCAAGCGCTACCGCCTGACACTGCGCCGGGGGTTGCCTGCTGCCAGCGGTGAGCAGCTGATCAAGGATGTGGAGCTGACCCACTATGTGCGTGACCGCGCGCCCAAGGTCCGCTTTCCGGGCCGCGCCTATGTGCTGCCTGCAGGCGGTGCGGCGGCATTGCCGGTCGAGACAGTGAACCTTCGCGAACTGGATCTGCGCCTGCGTCGGGTCAGCAGCCGCAACGTGCTGCGCACCCTGCAGGAGGGCTACTTCGCCAAGCCGCTCTCCCAATGGGAGGATGAGCATTTCGCCGCTGACATTGCCGAGGAAATCTGGACTGGCAATGCCGAAGTCGACACCGCGATCAATCAGGAAATGACCAGTCGTCTGCCGCTGGATGAGGCTTTGAAGGGGCAGAAACCGGGTCTTTATGCCCTCACTGCGCGGGTGCCGGGCGCCGATCCTTATGAGGATGCCGGAAGCACCCAGTGGTTCGTCGTGACCGGTCTTGGTCTCAGCACCATGTCCGGCAGCGACGGGCTGCATGTGCAGGTGCAGGCTCTGGCAGATGCCAAGCCGCAGGAAGGTGCCGAGGTCCGCCTGATCTCTTCTGCCAATGAGGTGCTGGCAACCGCAGCCAGCGACGCCAGCGGGTATGTGCATTTTGCCTCCGGCCTCATCCGCGGTTCCGGCGGTGCGGCGCCGGCGCTGATCACTGCGCAGGCGGGGGAGGGCGACTTTACCTTCCTGCCCCTGAACGATGCCGCGTTTGACTTGTCGGACCGCGGCGTTGCCGGCCGCCCTGCGCCGGGGCCGGTGGATGTGTTCCTGGCCACCACCCGTGGCGCTTTCCGAGCTGGCGAAACCATGCATGTGACCGCGCTGGCACGGGACAGCAAGGCGCAGGCAGTCAAGGGCCTGCCGCTCACGGCGATTCTTTTGCGCCCCGACGGGGTGGAATACACCCGCCAGACCTCTGCTGCAGATCACCAGGGCGGTCATGTCTTTGCGCTGCCCACCGGCCCCGCCGCCCCGCGCGGCACCTGGCGGATCGAGATCAAAAGCGACCTTAGCGCCCCGGCGCTGGCCAGCCGCCAAATCCTGGTGGAGGATTTTCTGCCCGAGCGCATCGACTTTACCCAGCAGGTCGCCAATGCAGACAGTCTCCGGCCCGGCACCGCCGCCCAGATCGGCCTGCAGGCCGACTATCTGTTCGGGGCGCCCGGCGCGGGCCTGAAGGTGGAAGGCAGCATCCGCCTCACTGCCGCCAGCATATTGGATCAGTGGCCAGGCTTCCACTTTGGCCGTTATGATGAGCCGTCTTCGGCCCAGACCGAGTATTTCGGGGGCCAGGAAACCGGCGCAGACGGCAGCGCTGTCATTACGGCCAGCCTGCCTGCCGCTGCTCCGGCAGAAGGCAAGCCGCTGCTGGCCACCCTCACCACCCGCGTCACCGATGGCTCTGCCCGACCGGTTGAGCGCGCGCTGGAGCTGCCGGTCCGCCCGGCAAGCCCGGTCCTTGGCATCAAACCCATGTTTGACGAGGTCGCGGCAGAAGGCTCCGAAGCAGGCTTTGAACTCATCGCCCTGTCACCGGATCTGACAGCGATGCCGATGCGGGTCAAATGGACCCTGAACCGCGTCCAGACCCGCTATCAGTGGTATCAGCTTTACGGCAACTGGAACTGGGAGCCGGTGACCCGCCGCACCCGCATCGCCACCGGCGAGGCGCAGTTGGGCAGCGATCCCTTGCCGCTGTCGCAGCCTGTCGACTGGGGACGCTATGAACTGGTGGTGGAACGTCTTGACGGCACATATGTCTCTGCGGCTTATGACTTCTACGCCGGCTGGTACGCGCCTGAAGGCAGCTCTGAAACCCCGGCAAAGCTGGAGCTGTCACTGGACCGCGAAAAATACAGCCCCGGCGAAACCGCCCGCCTGCGCATCGTGCCGCAGGCCGCAGGCACCGCGCTGGTCTCGGTGGTCTCCAACCAGCTGATCCACCGCATGGCGGTCGAGGTTCCTGCCGGCGAAACCGTTATCCCACTGGACGTGACACAGGGCTGGGGCAGCGGCGCCTATGTGACCGCAACCGTGATCCAGCCGGTGGCAGGCGACCGGGGCCGCACCCCGCTGCGCGCACTGGGGCTGGCCCATGCCAGCGTCACTCAGTCCGGCCAGCAGCTTGAGGTTGCGATTGATGTTCCCGAAGTGGTCCGCCCGCGCGGCACCCAAACCGCCAAAATCCGCGTGGATGGCGCCGCACAGGGCGAGGAAATCTGGCTCACCGTCGCTGCTGTCGATCTCGGCATCCTCAACCTCACCGGTTTCACCAGCCCCGACCCCAGCGCGCATTACTATGGCCAGCGCCGTCTGGGCATGGAGCTGCGCGACGTTTATGGCCGTCTGATCGATCCGGGCAATGGCGCCATGGGCCGCATCCGCTCTGGCGGTGATGCGGACAGCGGCATGAAAATGCAATCGCCGCCGCCCACTCAGGATCTTGTGGCGCTGTTTTCCGGCCCTTTGCAGGTTGACGCAAACGGAGAGGCCGCATTCCCGATGACGCTCCCCGCTTTCAACGGCACTGTGCGGCTGATGGCTGTTGCCTGGTCGGGCCAGGCCGTAGGCCAGGCCGAAGCCGACATGCTGGTGCGCGACCCGGTGGTGGTCACTGCCACCCTGCCACGCTTCCTGGCGCCGGGTGATCAAAGCCGTGCCCGCATCGAAATCGTGCATGCCGACGGCTCTGCCGGAGACATGCAGCTGACGGCAGCCACCGCAGGCGGTCTGACCCTGGGCAGCTTGCCTGCTTCCGTCACATTGGCAGAGCAGGGCAAGGCAGTGCTGGAATTGCCTCTTACAGCTCAAACTGTCGGCGACCATGAGCTGACCCTCACCCTCACCACGCCCGACGGGCAGGAGCTGCGGCAAAACTTGCGGATGCCGGTGCGCGCCAATGATCCGGTGACGTCCCAGACGCGCCGCTTCACCTTGGCGGCCGGCGACACCTTCCTGTTCAGCAAGGACGTCTTTACCGGCCTGCTCCCCGGCACTGCCCGTGCCACCATCTCCTCTGGCCCGCTGGCGAAATTCGACGTGCCGGGCCTCTTGGCAGAGCTGGACCAATACCCCTACGGCTGCACCGAACAGGTGACCTCCAAGGCGCTGCCGCTCCTGTATCTCAGCAGTGTCGCCCAAGCTGCAGGGCTGGGCAACGGCCCGGCAGTGGATGCCCGTATCAATGCTGCAATCCGCAAGGTGTTGACCCGGCAGGCTCCCTCGGGTGCCTTTGGTCTCTGGCGGGCGGACAGCGGCGAGTTCTGGCTGGATGCCTATGCCAGCGATTTCCTCAGCCGCGCCCGCGCGCAAGGCTATCAGGTGCCGCAGCAGGCCTTTGCCCAGGCGATGGACAACCTGCGCAACCGCATCAACTATGCCCCTGATTTCGACATCGGCGGCGAGGAGATCGCCTATGCCCTGCTGGTGCTGGCGCGCGAAGGCGCCGCCCAGATGGGCGACCTGCGCTATTATGCCGACGTCAAGGGCGAAGGTTTTGCCACCCCCCTTGCCGCTGCCCAGCTAGGCGCTGCCCTTGCGGCCTATGGCGACCAGCGCCGCGCTGACCGGATGTTTGCCCGCGCCGCGCAGATGATCACCTCTGAGACGCAGGGCGAGGCCCGCCTCTGGCGCGCGGATTTTGGCACCCGCCTGCGTGACACCGCAGGCGTTCTGGCGCTGGCAGCCGAAGCGGGGTCCGAGGCCGTGGACCGTACCAGCCTGTCGGCGCGGCTCTCGCAAGTGTCCGGCTCCCGCTCCACCCAAGAGTCCGCCTGGACCCTGATGGCCGCTCATGCGCTGGCGCAGAACCCGGAAGACTCAGGTCTGCTTGTCAATGGCCAGCCCGTCCAGGGGCCGTTTGTCCAGGCGGCTGACGGTCGGGACATGCCGGAAATCGCCCTGACGGCCGCCAATGGCCGGACTGCTGAGATCACCCTCACCACGCTTGGCGTGCCCGAGGTTCCGCCGACGGCAGGCGGCTTTGGTTACACCATTGAACGCAGCTACTTCACGCTGGAAGGCCAGCCACTGGAGGTCCAGTCTGTGCAGCCGGGCGCACGTTTTGTCGCGGTCCTGCGGGTGAAACCACATGAAAAGACCGGCGCCCGGCTGATGGTCAACGACCCGCTGCCTGCAGGGTTTGAGATCGACAACCCCAACCTCCTGCGGTCGGGCGACCTGCGCGATCTCGACTGGCTGAACCCGGCTGAGGCCGAACACGCGGAATTCCGCAGCGACCGCTTTCTGGCAGCAGTGAATGTGCGCGATGCCTCGCAGGTGACGCTGGCCTATGTGGTCCGCGCGGTGACGCCCGGCGTGTTCCACCATCCGGCAGCCTCGGTTGAGGACATGTACCGTCCGGCCTACCGCGCCCGCACCAGCACGGGGCGCGTGGACGTCAGGTGAAACGCTGGCTGACCAAAGCTAAGGGCAGCGCCAGAACCTGGGTGGGTGCAAAGCGCCCTCCCATGGAGAGGGGCGGGCGCTGCCCGGCCTATCGGCCAGGCAGGAAGTGGAAACGAAGCGCTTTGGCCCTAGCGGTCCTGATTGCGGTGACATTCGCAATTTGTCGCGCCTTTGACGTTTGGATCGACCGCACAGATCTCCCGCTCACCCTCACGGAAACCTCCACCGAAGTCCTTGATCGCAATGGTAAGCTCTTGCGTGCCTACCCTGTGGGCAACGGCCTCTGGCGCCTCGCCGTCCAGCCCGCCGACGTCGATCCGCGCTTCCTGCAGATGCTCTTGCGCTACGAGGACAAACGTTTCCGCTCCCATGCCGGCGTCGACCCCATCGCCCTCCTGCGCGCCGCGGGTCAGGCGCTGTGGCATGGTCGGGCGGTGTCCGGCGGCTCCACTCTCACCATGCAGGTGGCGCGCCTGTTGGAGGACGGCACCACTGGCCGCTGGGCCGGCAAGCTGCGCCAGATGCGGGTGGCACTGGCGCTGGAACGCCGCTTCAGCAAGGAGGAAATCCTCACCCTCTACCTGACCCACGCCCCCTATGGTGGCGCGGCTGAGGGCATTCGCGCGGCCGCTTACAGCTGGTTTGGCAAGGAACCGAGACGCCTGACCCCGGCAGAGGCCGCTTTGCTGGTTGCCCTGCCGCAATCCCCCGAACGCCGCCGCCCCGACCGTTTCCCGCAGGCGGCCAATGAGAGCCGCAACCGCGTGCTGGCCCGGATGCTGCGTCAGGGCCTTCTGAGCGAAGAACAGGCAGAGGCAGCCCGCCGCACTCCGCTGCCGCACCGCATGGCCGCCTTCCCGCGGCTTGCACCACATCTGGCGGACCGGGTCACGGCACAGCACCCCGGCAAACGCCAGCTGCAGCTGACACTTGACGGCGCTGTGCAATCCCGGATGCAGCAGCTTCTGGCCGGGGCCGCCCGTCGTACCGGCCCGCATCTTTCCGCCGCGCTTATCGCCGCCGATCACCAGACCGGTGAGGTGCTGGCAATGGTCGGCTCCCCCGGGTATTCCAATGCAGAACGGCGCGGCTTTGTCGACATGACCCAGGCCATCCGGTCGCCCGGCTCCACCCTGAAGCCACTGATTTATGGCCTTGCCTTTGATCAGGGGCTGGCACATCCGGAAACCCTGATCCACGACGGTCCGGTCAACTTCGCAGGCTACGCACCGCAGAATTTCGACGGTGAATTCCGCGGCGACATAACAATGCGCGAGGCGCTGCAGCTTTCGCTCAACATCCCGGTGGTGAAGCTGACGCAGGAGCTTGGCCCGGCGCGTGTGATGGCCTCCCTGCGTGCCAGCGGAGCCAGCCCGGACCTGCCCGGTGGCGCGCCGGGGTTGGCGCTGTCGCTCGGCGGTCTTGGTATCAATCTGCAGGACATGGTGCAGCTTTATGCTGGGCTGGCGGCGGGCGGGCAGGGGCCGGAACTGCGCATGATACAAGCGGAGGCGCCTGCGCCTGCCGGCCGCCTTACCTCAGCCGAGGCCGCGTGGCAGGTCGCAGATGTTCTGCGCGGACTGCCGGTGCCTTCTGGCGCGCGGGCGGGGACCATTGCCTATAAAACCGGCACGTCCTACGGCCACCGCGATGCCTGGGCTATCGGCTGGGACGGGCGCCATGTGATCGGGGTCTGGATGGGCCGCGCCGACGGCACGCCGGTGCCGGGCATCTTTGGCGGCGATCTGGCCGCACCGGTGCTGTTTGAGGCCTTCGGCCGCCTGAAACCCGCCCTGGACCCGTTGCCGCCGCCGCCGCCCGCCACGCTCATCGTCAGCTCCGCCGAATTGCCTCCGCCCTTGCAGCGCTTCCGCCCCCGCGACGCGGCCTTCTCGGATACTGCGGGCGCGCCAGAGCTGATCTTTCCGCCCGACGGCGCCCGGCTGGCGCTGGCAGGCGCCGCCCTGACGCTGAAACTGCGCGGAGGCACTGCGCCCTTCCTGGTGATGGCCAATGGCCTGCCGGTTCTCATCGACCAGCGGCGGCGTGAGTTCTCGCTGCCCAGCCCCGGCCCTGGCTTCTCCTCGCTGGTGGTTGTCGATGGCATGGGACGCTCTGACCGGGTGAACCTGCGGATAGATTGATCCCGGCGCAAACGCTGTTACCCGGCAGCAGCACAGAGGACACGCACTGTTCTCAGGCCAAACGTGCCACTGCGCATAAACGCTTTGGCGCCGTGGAGCCGGTGCAAGGTCTGCCGTTCCGGAGTAAGATGCTCGAAGACGGCGCCTTGCTGGATATGGCTTGAGGCACACTCCAGATGGTGGAGACCGATTGGGTGCTGATGGTCGCGGCTGAAAGCATCACCACCGCCGCCACGCCAAAGAAGGCGTGGTTCATTTCTCAGCCAACCGCCCAATCTTTGCCCCCGGATCTGACACTTGCCAAGGGCCAGCCCCGCAGCGCAGAGACCATCGCTGCAATGGATATCGGCATGCGGCGGGCGGTGGGCTGGTTCAGGCCCGGATCCCAAAGTGCTGGGCAACCCGGTCAATGCGGTCCTGTGGCTTCGCTCCAAAGGTGTGGAGCTTATCCCGGGCGCCCTGATCTCGGTCAGGGACTTTGGCCCTCTGTTCCAGTCGCGGGCAGGCAAGGGCGGGGGCTGCGTGACTTACGAAGGGCTGCCCGGAGCTCCGGCGGTTTCGCTGGTCCTCAAGGAATTTTCCACAGCCGCCTAGTTGAGGTGTTTCGCTTCGGGCTTTGCCCGAAGCGACCCGCGCCGCGCCTTTGGCGCGGCGCTTGGCCCAACCAGAACGGCTTTCGCAAGGAAGCCGGGAATGGGCGGGAGCGGCCCGGTTGCGAAACCCGCCTACCGTTGCCCCTCGCGCAGCCATGCCGCAACGATGAAAAAGGACGCCAGCAGCAGTGCCAGCCAGCCAGGCAGCAGCGGGCCCTGGCTGACCGAGAGTGTCTCATAGGCGTCCCGCGGGGTCAGGCCGATCCAGCCACGGCCTGAAGCCGGGCGCCCGGCCCGCACGTTGCGCAAGACGGGTAAGCCGTCCTCCAGCCGCAAAACCCCGCCGCGCAGGGGGGCCAGGACCGGCGCCAGCAATGTGTCTGTGGCAATGGTTTCCTCAAACTCTTTCGGTGCCGCGGGCCCCAGCCCGGCAACCGCGTTCGCCTGCCCCTCCTGCAAGCGGTACAACCCCTGTTCCGGCCCTTCATAGCGGGCTTCCCAAAGACCCGGGGCAGTCTGGCGCAGTGCCAGTCCCACTGTGGAACCGTCCGGATTGGTGACCGTCACCGGGCCTATGCGATGCGACAGGCTGCGGCGCAAAATGCGCATCTGCTGGCCGCTGGTCTCTGCCCAGAGCGCTTCTTCCTCCAGTTCCGGCTCCTTCATCATCCAATGGGCAAGCCGGCGCAGCAGCTCCAGCTGCGGCCCGCCGCCCTCATATCCGCGGCTCCACAGCCAGGCGTGGTCCGAGGCCAGCAGGGCAACCCGGCCTTCGCCCACCCGGTTCAGCACCAGCAAAGGGCGTTCTCCGGCACCGCTCATCAACACATGCCCCTCTGGTGCGCGCAGTTCTATCTGGCGCAGCCAGCGGCCCCAGTCTGTTTCGCCTTCCAGTCCGGATGTGACCGGATGCTGCTGGCCCAGATCCGTGATCGCAGGCCGGAACGCCTGCTCCAGAACCCGTGCCGAAGGCTCGGCCGGCAGGATCAGCGACAGGGGCGAGCGATAGATGCTGTCGGCGCTGGCAAAATCGGGGCCGGCCGCCACCAGCACGGCGCCGCCGTTCATCGCGTAATTGGCCACATTGTCCAGATAGACCGCCGGCAGGATGCCGCGCCGCTTGTAACGGTCAAAGATGATCAGGTCGAAATCCTCGATCTTTTCCAGGAACAGCTCGCGCGTCGGAAAAGCGATCAGCGACAGTTCCTCGACCGGCACCCCATCCTGTTTTTCAGGCGGCCGCAGGATGGTGAAATGCACCAGATCCACAGCGCTGTCGGACTTCAGAAGGTTGCGCCAGGTGCGCCCGCCTGCATGCGGTTCGCCCGATACCAACAGAACCCGCAGCCGGTCGCGCACCCCGTTGATCTGCACCAGTGCGGCGTTGTTGCGCGCGGTCAGCTCCCCCGGTTCCTCAGGCACGCTGAACTGGATCACATTGCGGCCGCCGTGCTGCAGCACCATCGGCAGTTCAAAATCGACACCAACCGGCAGGGTAAACCGCTGCGGTGGCCCGCCCGCGACAGAGACCGCAAGCTCTGCAAATCCGCCCTCAGATGGCACCGCGCCTTGATCCTCGATCCTGAGCGTCAATTTCACCGGCTCGCCGATGATGGCAAAGCCGGGGGCATTCCTGACAATCAGGCGCCGGTCCCAGTCGTCTTCGCGGCCTGTCAGCAACAGGTGCATCGGTGCAGGCAGATGCACCGGCAGGTCCGCGTCATGCACCTGCCCGTCGGACAGGGCGATGATCCCGGCTACCCGCGCCCGCGGCTCATCGGCCAGCGCCTGCGTGACGGCTGTCATCAGCCGTGTGCCTTCGGCGCCTTCGCCATCCGCCACCGTGACCCAGCGTACTTCTGTGCCGGGACGCGCCGCCAGCGCCGCCTTCAGTTGGCTGCGTGCGCCTGCCATCTGTCCAGGTCGGTCCCGAAGCTGCTGGCTGGCGGTCTGGTCTTCTGCCACGATCACAATGTCGCTGAAAGGCGCGCGGTCCTCGCTCTGATGCACCGGACCTGACAGCGCGGCCAGCAGCACCAGCGCCGCCATAGCCCGCAAGGCCCAGCCAGAGAGGCCTTTCCACACGCCCAGCAACAAGGTTGCCAGTGTCACGCCACCGATGGCCCAAATCACAGACCAGGGCAGCAGGGGGTCGAACAGGATCGTTTGTGTCATGAAGTCACCCCTATTGCCCCAGCCGGTCCAGCAGGGCCGGGACATGCACCTGGTCGGATTTGTAATTGCCTGTCAGCACATGCATCACCAGGTTGACGCCAAAGCGGTAGGCCAGCTCCCGCTGGCGTTCTCCGGCATAGCCGCGCCCCACTGGCAGCAAGGGGCGCCCGTTGCTGTCCACTGCCCAGGCCGCGGCCCAGTCGTTGCCGCCAATCACCACCGGTGTTACCCCGTCGTTCAGATTGCGGAAGGGGATGCCCTCGGCCTGTTCTGCATCAGGCGGTGCAGCTTCGACCCAGACAGGGCCGCGCCCGTGGCGGCCAGGGAAGGCCTGCAGCAGGTAAAAGGCACGCGTCAGCACATGGTCTGCAGGCACCACTTCCAGCGGCGGGATATCCAGCGGCAGCGCAATCTGCTGCAGCCGCCGTGCCGCCGGGCTGGTGGCGCCAGAGGCCGTCAAATCGGCATCACGGGTGTCAAACAGGATCATCCCACCGGCCCGCAAATAAGTGTTGAGCTTTGCATAAGCTTCGGACGACGGCAGTGGCTGATCGCGTGTGATAGGCCAATACAGCAACGGGAAGAACGCCAGCTCATCCCGTTCCAGATCAATGCTGACGGGGGCGGCGGGCTCCACCGAAGTACGCAGAAACAGCGTGTCCGTCAGCCCGCGCAGCCCCGCTGCGGCAACCTTGTCTACCTGTGCGTCCCCCGTCAGCACATGCGCCAGCACCAGTTCCGAGGCAAGTCCAGCAGCCGTCAGATAGTCCAATGCGCTGTCCTCCACCGGCTGCAAGGGTTGCGCCTGCACGTCCTGTGGCAGGGCAAGGCCCGAAAGCCCAATCGCCGCTGCCAGCGCCGCAGTTCGGGCGCGCGCCAGCAGGCCGGAGACCGCCAGCGTGCCCAGCACATCCAGCGCCAGAAGCCCCAGCGCCAGTGCCAGCAGCACACCACCCAGCGGCAGCGCCTGTGGCGCGCCATAGCCGCTGACAGCAACCGAGGCAGGCCAGCGCGCGGCTGACAGTTCGTCGCCCTGGCGCAGAACATTGCGCGCCAGCATCCGGCGCCCGCTGTCATAGATCCCGGGCCGCAGCTGCGGCCCGGCGGGGGCGGCCACCAGGTCAGGGCCCGCCACGCCAGGCAGCGTTTCCGCGGCTTCCATGCGGCCAAAGCCGTCCAGCACCTGCAGCGGCGTCCAGGTGGTCCCTTCCAGGTCTTCCGCCTTGGGCGCCGCGGCAGAGGAGGACACCGCCAGCCGCTCCAGCATGGATACGAACAGGCCCGACAGCGGCAGATTGCTCCATTCGGCGTTGGCGGTCACGTGAAACAGCACCACCTGACCCTGGCCCAGTGTTTTGCGGGTGACCAGCGGCGTGCCATCGGCCAGTTCCGCAATCACCCGGTCCGCCAGTTCCGGGTCCGGCTGCGCCACCACCTGCGAGCGGACCGACACTTCGCCTGGACTCTCCAGCCCGAAAAAGGGCGAGGTCTCACCAAAGGGTGCCAGCGTTTTCGGCTCTCCCCAGCTCATGGCGCCGCCGATACTGCGGCCGCCGATGCGCAGCCGCACCGGCATCAGCGGCTCCTCGCCAGCGCGGGCGGTGTCGCTGGCGGCCAGTCGCGGCCCGGCAAACCGCAGCAAAAGGCCGCCGTTTTCGACCCATTCAATGACCGCCTCTTCCTGCGCGGGTGCCAGTCGCGCCACATCGGCCAAGACGATCACATCCGGGTTGGCGGGCAGCAGGTCTGCCAGCGCGCCTTCCAGCAGCTCCGCCGAAGGCGCCAGCGCCTGGCGCAGGTAATGCATCGGCGACAAGAGCGCCAAGCCTTCATCGGCGCTTTGCGAGGATACCAGCGCCACTTCGCGGCGGCGCAGGCTGTCATCCGTGAGGGCCACCGCACCGGCGGAGTTCGCACCCCGGATTTCAAACCGGGACAGCCGCGCCCGCAGTTCGGCGGGCAGCGACAGTTCTGCGGTGGCCGTGCGGACGCCATCAGCAAACCGCAGCGGCAGCGAAGCCAGGCTGCGCTCGGTGCCGCCTGGATCCTTGCCCTGCGCGACCACTGAAATCTCCTGTGCCGCGCCGGCGCGGCTGCGCTGCGCGGTCAGCGCGATCGCACTGCCGGTGTAACTGGCAGGCAGCAGCCCCAGCACCGGCAGAGGCTGTTCAAAAACCTCTATGTCCCCGCGACGGCTCAGTGCCTCTATCAGTTCTCCGTGATCGGCATAATCCAGCCCGTCACTGAACCAGACCGTGTCGAAACCACCCTCGACCCCGTTAATGGCCTCCAATGCCTGCGCCAGCTGCTCTGGTCCCGGTTGCCAGGGCAGCGGCGCCAGCCCGGCCAGCTGCCGCTGCCAGCCGCTGGCCGCGCGGAACTGCAATGGCTCGGGCGCGGTCAGCTGCAGCAAGGCGGCGGGGCGCTCAGCCCGGCCAGCTTCCTCCAGCTGCGCCCGGGCCTGGGCGATGGTCTGCTTCCAGCCCGCCGCGCCGCCCCAGCTGGCGTCCATCACAATCAGTACCGGCCCGCTGCCGCCACCGTCCTCGGCAGCAGGGTTCAGCACCGGCCCGGACAGCCCGATGATTGCGGCGGCCACTGCCGCGAACCGCAGCAGCAAGAGCCACCAGGGCGTGCGGTCCGACAGGCTTTCGTCATCTTTCAGGCCCAACAACAGTGTCACTGCCGGAAACGCCTGGCGTTTGGGCGCGGGCGGGATGGCCCGCAAAAGCAGCCACAGCAGCGGCAGCCCCAGCAGTCCCAGCAAAAGCCAGGGCGCGGTAAAGCCGATGCCTGCAATCATGGTCATGGCGCGGTCCGTTCCAATGCGTGATAGAGCCACATCAGCGCCGTCTGCGCCGGATCGCCCGTGTGGTGCTGGCTGAACCGCCACCCGGCCTCGCGGCACAGCCGTTCCAGCGCGCTGCGCCGTTCCGCCAGCCGGTCCAGATACCGCTCCTGCAAGGCGGAGGCCTTCAGTGTTTCATGTGTGACGCCGCCAGCCATGCTTTCAAACAGGGTGCGGCCAGAGAAGGGAAAGGCTTCCTCCGCCGGGTCAAGCACCTGCAGCAGAACGCCCCGGACACCGCGCGCCGCGGCCTTTGACAGCGCCTGTTCGACCGGTTCATACGGACCCAGAAAGTCAGAGATAAACAGCGCGCGCGCATGCGGAATCAGCGCCCGGTGGCCGGGTGGGGCGTACTCTTCGTCGCTGTCATCGGACAGGGCCTCAGCCAGCCGCAGGATCTGCACATTGCCGCGCCGTGGCGGCAGGGCGCCGCCGGTCAGGCCCACCCGCTCGCCGGCCTGCAGCATCAGCACCGCAGCTGCGAGGCCCAGCAGCCTTGCGCGCTCTGCCTTCTGCGGCAGTTTGGAGGCAGAGGCAAAACGCATCGAGGCGCCGGTATCCACCCACAGATGCACTGTTTGCGCAATCTGCCATTCCCGTTCCCGCACGTATTGAACATCGCCCATGGCGGACCGGCGGTGGTCGATCATCCGGCGGCTGTCGCCGGCCTGGGCCGGGCGGTACTGCCAGAAGTTATCGCCTGTGCCGGCCCGGCGGCGGCCGTGCTCGCCCATCAGCACCGATCCGGCCAGATGCCGTGCCTGTACCAAGAGAGGCGGCAGGGCGCTGGCTTCGGCCTCCGCCCGGTGCCGCAATCCCGTTGCAGCCTCAGAGGCAGCAGGCCTGGTCACGCGGCGGCCCCGGTCCGGGCCAGTTCGCGTGCGGTTTCAGCAATCAGCGCAGCCAGGCTGTCGCCGCGCGCCCGGGCCGCAAAATTCAGCTGCATCCGATGGCTCAGCACCGGTTTCGCCATGTCCAGCACATCCTCTGCGTTGGGCGCCAGCCGCCCCTGCAGCAGTGCCCGCGCCCGAACCGCCAGCATCAGCGCCTGCGCGGCCCGCGGCCCCGGTCCCCAGGCCACGGTCTGGGCCACACGGTCCGAGACATCCGGCTCATCGGGGCGGAAGGCCCGCACCAGATCAAGGATCATCTCCACCACGGTTTCGCCGACTGGCATCCGCCGCAGCAGGGTCTGCGCCGCGATCAGCTCATCTGTGGTGAAGACCTGATAGGCCTCGGCCTCTTCGGCGCCGGTGGTGGCCAGCAAAATATCCCGCTCGGTCGCCCGGTCCGGGTAATTCACATCGATCTGCAGCAGGAAACGATCCAGCTGCGCTTCGGGCAGCGGATAGGTGCCTTCCTGTTCAATCGGGTTCTGGGTTGCCAGCACATGAAACGGTGTCCCCAGCGGCCGGTCTTCGCCGGCGACCGTCACCATCCGCTCCTGCATTGCCTGCAGCAGCGCCGACTGGGTACGGGGGCTGGCGCGGTTGATCTCATCCGCCATCAAGAGCTGGCAGAACACCGGCCCCGGCACAAAACGGAATGACCGGTGGCCGTCTGCTGCCGTGTCCAGAACTTCTGAGCCCAGAATATCGGCAGGCATCAGGTCCGGTGTGAACTGGATGCGGCTGCCATCCAGCCCCATCACCGCGCTGAGGGTTTCCACCAGCCGGGTCTTGCCGAGGCCGGGCAGGCCGATCAGCAGCCCATGGCCACCGCACAAAAGGACCGACAGGGTGAGATCCACCACCCGCTCCTGTCCGATAAAGCGCTTGGTGATCGATTCGCGCGCCTGTTGCAGCTTCGCTTCCAGCGCTTCGATGCCGGCCAGCAGATCGTCGGGTTCGGGCATGACATTCCTCGTTTCACGGATATATGGTGTCACTCTATCGTGCTGACAGGAAATGGCAAAAGCAATGAGCGGACAAAACCCCGTGACCCCTGACGCTGAGGGCATCGCCGCAGCCGCCAAAGCGGCCGGAAAAGGCAAAGGATTGCCGCCCGTTCACCTGTGGAACCCGCCGTTCTGCGGCGATCTGGACATCCGCATCGCTCGCGACGGCAGCTGGCACTACCTTGGCACCCCCTTCACCCGGTTCGAGCTGGTCAAGCTGTTTGCCTCCATCCTTATACTGGAGAACGGCAAGTATTTCCTGGTCACCCCGGTTGAGAAAGTGGGAATCACGGTCGAAGATGCGCCGTTTGTGGCCGTTGATTTCGATGTTGCCGGGCAGGGGCGCGATCAGGTGATCACTTTCACCACCAATGTGGGGGACACCACTGCCGCAGGCGCAATGCATCCGATTCGTGTTGAGCGTGACAGCAGCACCGGCGAACCTTCTCCTTATGTCATGGTGCGCGCAGGCCTGGAGGCGCGGATCGACCGCAAGAGCTTCTACCGGCTTGCCGAGCTGGGAGAGCACCATCAGGACTGGTTCGGGGTCTGGTCCGCAGGGGAATTTTTCCCGCTGATCGCCTCTGCCGAGCTGGACGCAGGCTGAACCCGGCGGCGGTATTCTGCCGCTCATGGGTCCAGCGTTGCTGCTGTGCCTTGCAGTAAACAGACAATGCATTGTTTTCTGTATCTTGGCCTCACGGATTCGCCCGCGCTAAACCTCCGTGAAGCCAGGAGGACCCGATGCCAAGATTCGCCGCCAACATCTCGATGCTGTTTGCCGAGCTGCCTTACCTTGACAGGTTTCAGGCCGCCGCCGCTGCAGGGTTCGAAGCGGTAGAGATCCTGTATCCTTATGAACTGGCAGCCAAGGAAACCCAGCGGGCGCTGCTCGCAAACGGGCTGGAGCTTTTGCTGATCAACGCACCGCCGCCGAATTATACCGGCGGCATGCCCGGTTATGCGGCAGTGCCAGAAGGGGCCGACCGCTTCCAGCGCGACATTCGCAGGGTGCTGCGATATGCCGAGGCGCTGAAGGCCGGAAAGATCCACGTCATGGCAGGCTATGCCAAGGGGGCAGAGGCGCAGAAGACCTTTGTGGCGAACCTGCAATGGGCTGCCGACCGGGCGCCCGCCCAGCAGTTCACCATCGAGCCTTTGAACAGCGGCGACCAGCCTGGCTATTTCCTCGATGACTATAATCTGGCGGCGGAAATTCTGGCCGCCGTGGACCGGCCCAATGTCGGGCTGCAGTATGACGCTTACCACGCCCAGCTGATCCACGGCGACGCGGCCAAAGTGTGGGAAACTTTTGGCAAACAGGCCGTGCATGTGCAGATCGGCGCAGCGCCCGGACGCTGCGAGCCGGGCACCGGTCCGGTGGATTTTCAGGAGCTGTTTGCCGCCATCGACGCAGATGGTTATGAAGGCTGGGTCAGTGCCGAGTATTCGCCTTCGACCAAACGGACCGAGGACAGTCTCGCCTGGATGTGCTGACCTGCCGCAGAGATCTGACGCATACGTTATTTGGAATGCGTCTCGAGGTCTGCAAATGAGAGGCGCAAGCCAAATAGAGGACACTGCCCATGCTGCCTGCGCGTTATGCCCCGGTTTTGTTCAGCCTGATCCTGTCGGGGATGATGTCCTTGATCGTGACAGGCGTTGCCACGCTGCGGGCGCTTGGCCCGGTGGAGGGGTTTTCAGAAGCCTGGATGGGCGCGTGGAGCCTCAGTTGGCCTGTGGCCTTTGCAGTCGCTTTCACCGCCTCGCCTCTGGTGCGCAAGCTGGTGTCCAAACTGGTAAAACAGCCGCCGGAGAGGTGATCCGGCAGCGCTGATCCGGCAGCGGAGCACTCCCGCCCGCTGCTGGCCGCATCTACGATGCATCCGCAGCCGTTGGGCGTGGCGCCGCTGGCGCGGCGCGCCGGGTTCCTGCTGAGAAGCCCCTACGGGCAACTGTACCCTTGAGAGGCGATCGTGAGTGTTTTCAGTCCGGGTCGCGTCGAGGACAAGCTGCGCTGTCCGCGTCGAGACAGCGTCTCCCTTGACGCGGAGCGGAAAGGTTGCGGCGCGCGCTGCGCCGCGTCAGCGGCGCCATGCCCAACGGGATGAGATCGTCAGATCGAAGCCGGGCGGGAGCCCCCCGCCCACGTCCCGGAAGGTTCCTTAGTGGGCTTCTGCCCAGTTCTGTCCGCGGCCGGCATCCACCACCAGTTTCACGTCCAGATGCACCGCAGGATCGGCGGCGTTTTCCATCACCCGGCGGGCGGTTTCTATGGTCTCCTCCACCGCTGCTTCGGGCACTTCGAACAGCAGTTCGTCGTGCACCTGCAACAGCATCCGCGCGGGCAGATGGGCGATGGCCTGCGGCATCCGGATCATTGCCCGGCGGATCACATCCGCAGCTGTACCCTGGATTGGTGCGTTGATCGCGGCGCGCTTGGCAAACCCTGCCTTCGGCCCCTTGGCGTTGATCTCCGCGGTGTGGATCTTGCGGCCGAACAGGGTCTGCACATAGCCATGCTCCTTGGCGAATTCCACCGTGGAATCCATATACTTGCGGATGCCCGGGAACCGTTCGAAATAGCGGTCGATGAAGCCCTGCGCGTCCTTGCGCGGAATGCGCAGGTTGCGCGCCAGGCCAAAGCCCGAAATGCCGTAGATTACACCAAAGTTGATCGCCTTGGCCTGGCGGCGGATCTCCGGCGTCATCTCTTCCAGCGGCACATCGAACATTTCCGACGCGGTCAGCGCGTGAATATCAACGCCTTCGGCAAAGGCCTGCTTCAGCGCATCGATCCCGGCCATATGCGCCAGAATCCGCAGTTCGATCTGGCTGTAGTCGAGCGACAAAAGCACATTGCCTGTCTCCGCCACAAAGGCCTCGCGGATGCGGCGGCCCTCCTCGGTGCGCACAGGGATGTTCTGCAGGTTCGGATCGGTCGAGGCCATGCGGCCGGTGCTGGCCCCGGTCTGTGCATAAGATGTATGCACCCGGCCCGTATCCGCATTGATGTGGTCCTGCAACGCATCCGTATAGGTCGATTTCAGCTTGCTCAGCTGGCGCCAGTCCATCACCCGGGCAGGCAGATCATGTTCGGTGGCCAGATCCTCCAGAATATCCGCGCCGGTGGAATACTTGCCGTTCTTGCCTTTCTTGCCGCCGGGCAGGGCCATCTTGTCAAACAGGATTTCTCCCAGCTGCGCAGGTGAGCCGACATTGAACGTCTCCCCCGCCAGCTCGTGGATTTCGGCCTCCAGCCCGGCCATCTTCTGGGCAAAGGCGTTGGACATGCGCGACAGCGTATCGCGGTCCACCTTGATGCCGTTGCGCTCCATATCCGCCAGCACCGGCACCAGCGGCCGTTCCAGCGTTTCATAGACGGTGGTGACCTGCTCCTGATGTAGCTGCGGTTTGAACAGTTGCCACAGGCGCAGGGTGATATCGGCGTCCTCAGCCGCATAGGGCACCGCGTCGTCTATCGGCACCTTGTCAAAGGTGATCGCCGATTTGCCAGAGCCCAAGAGCGGTTTGATCGGGATCGGGGTATGGTCCAGATACCGCTCCGACAGCGCGTCCATGCCATGCCCGTGCATGCCGGCATGCAACGCATAAGACATCAGCATAGTGTCATCGACCGGTGCCACATCCACGCCGTAACGGTGCAGGATCTTTGCGTCGTATTTCATGTTTTGGCCGATCTTGAGGATCGCCGGATCCTCAAGAACCGGTTTCAGCATCGCCAGGGCTTCTGCCAGCGGCATCTGCCCTTCAGACAGGCCTTCACCGCCGAACAGATCATCGCTGCCCGCCTTGTGGGTCAGCGGGATATAGCAGGCCTCGCCGGCCTCCACACACAGCGAGACGCCAACCAGATCCACCACCATGTCATCCAGCCCGGTGGTTTCGGTATCCACCGCCACCCAGCCGCGCTGGCGGATGCGGTCGATCCAGACCTGCAAGGCCGCTGCATCACGGATGCATTCATATTTTTCTTTATCAAAGGGAGTTGCTTCCGGCACAGCTGCCACTGCGGCCGCTGGTGCCTCCGGGATGGCGGGGGCGTCCATGCCCAGCTGATCGGCCATGCGTTTCGAAAGCGTGCGGAACTCCATTTCGCTGAGGAAGGTCAGCAGCGCCTCTGCAACCGGCTCTTTCACCTCCAGATCGTCCAGAGTGAAATCCAGCTCCATATTGCAGTCCAGCTGCACCAGCTTCTTCGACAGCTCGATCTGGTCGCGCATCTCGATCAGCGTCTGGCGGCGCTTGGGCTGCTTGATCTCTTCGGCGCGGTCCAGGAGTGTCTCCAGATCGCCGAACTCATTGATCAGCAAGGCAGCCGTTTTGATCCCGATCCCGGGCGCCCCCGGCACGTTGTCGACGCTGTCGCCCGCCAGCGCCTGCACATCCACCACCCGGTCGGGGCCGACGCCGAATTTCTCATGCACGCCGTCGCTGTCGATGCGCTTGTTCTTCATCGCATCCAGCATCTCGACGCCGCCGCCGACCAGCTGCATCAGGTCCTTGTCCGAGGAGATAATAGTGCAGCGCCCGCCCGCATCCCGCGCCTGATGCGCGAGCGTGGCGATGATGTCGTCGGCCTCGAACCCCTCAACCTCCTTGCAGGCGATGTTGAACGCCTTGGTGGCTTCGCGAGTCAGCGGGAACTGCGGCACCAGATCCTCGGGTGCCGGCGGGCGATTGGCCTTGTACTGATCGTACATCTCATTGCGGAACGACTTGCCCGAATGGTCAAAGATCACGGCCACATGGGTCGGCGCATCGGGGCCTTTGTTATCCTCGACCTGCTTGAACAGCATGTTGCAGAAACCGGCCACGGCACCAATCGGCAGCCCGTCGGATTTGCGCGTCAGCGGCGGCAGCGCGTGATAGGCGCGGAAGATGAAGGCCGAGCCGTCGATCAGATGCAGATGGCAGCCCTTGCCGAATTGTGTTCCGCTCATAGTGCTGTTCCCCGGTTCATTCGCGCGTGATAGATTTGACAGTGTTATTCAGTATCCCGCCGCTGTCCGCAATCGCCCTGTTGCCCGCTGCTGCCAGTATGGCCGCACGCAGATGTGATCCGGCGGTCAGTCGGCGCGATTGCGCAGGATGCCGGGCTGCGGCTAAGTGGTTGCCATGCCAAGACTTGTTTTGCCCTTTGTCCTCTTGTTTCTGACCGCCTGCCGCGAAGACGTCAGGATGCTCACAGGACAGGAGATACAGTCCCTCTTCACCCATGACCGCAAGATCGCCTTCACACGGCTGAGCTTTGCCGGCTCCGCGTCGCTGCGGGTGGACGGCACGTTTGAAGTCAGCATTCCCCGCCTGGGCGAGGACACCGGCACCTGGTGGCTGGACGGCGACCGGATCTGCAGCCGCTGGGCAGAGTTCCGCAAAGGCCAGGATCTGTGTGCCCTGGCCGGAGCGCTGCCTGACGGAACCTACCGCGGCATGTTTGCCGCCTCCGGTACCCGGCTGGGCGATTTCTGGTTTGTCGATTGAGGCCCGAGGGCTATCGGGCTAAAACACACCCAACGCTAGCCCCGCGCCCATTGCCAGCCCCAGCTCGCGGCAGGCCTCCAGCTGATCTTCTGGGATCATCTTCTCTGTCAGAATGGCCTCCGGGGTCTGCGCATGGGTGCAGATGATCAGCGGCTGCTGCACCTCTTTCAGGCGCCAGCCGGTGGCAATCCGCGCGCATTGCCGGGCGGCGTTCTCACCGTCGGACCCGGCGCAGATCATCTGCGCATAGGGTCGCCCCTCGATCTGACCCAGCACCGGGTAATAGCATCGGTCGAAAAACTCTTTCATCTGGCCAGACAGGGCTGCCAGATTTTCCGGTGCACAGAAGATGTAACCATCTGCCGCCAGCAGATCCTCTGCTCTGGCGTCCCCGGCGCGCTTCAGAACGGTTTCGATCTCATCCCGCGCCGCTTCAGCCGCAGCTTGCGCCATCCGGCGGCTGCCGCCGGTGCGGCTGTGGTAGACGATCAGAAGCTGTGCCATCAGCCGCAGCCCATGTGGTCAGCATAGAGAGGAAAAGCCCGGATCACTCCGCCGCCTTGGCCGCATCCTCATAGATGAATTTGCAGTCGCAATAGGGGCATTCGACCCAGCCCTGTTCTTCGGGGATCTGCAGATACACGCGCGGATGACCCAGCGCACCCTCGCTGCCGTCGCAGGCCACCTTGCGGCTGTTCACGGTCCTGGTTTCCGGCGCGTCAGGGCTAGGGGCGGTGCTCATGGCTGGCGATCCTTTCACTTTTCAGCTAGGCGCATTTATGAGCCAAGGAAAAACCGGGGGCAAGAGCGGCGATGAGTACAGATGCAATCCGTATCGAAGCTTTGCGCAAAATCTACAAGGGCCACAAAGGCCAGCCAGAGAAACACGCCCTGAAAGGTGTGGATCTGACCGTTCCGCGCGGTTCAGTCTTTGGTCTGCTTGGCCCCAATGGTGCGGGCAAGTCGACGATGATCAACATTCTGGCAGGGCTGGTGCGCAAGACTTCCGGCGCGGTGTCGATCTGGGGTTTTGACCAGGACGAAAACCCCCGTCAAAGCCGTGCCGCCATCGGGGTGATGCCGCAGGAACTGAACCTGGATCCCTTCTTTACCCCACGCGGCGCGCTGGAGGTGCAGGCAGGGCTCTACGGCGTGCCGAAATCCGAACGCCACAGTGACGAAATTCTGCGGATGATCGGGCTGGAGGACAAGGCAGAGGCCTATGCCCGCACCCTCTCAGGTGGCATGCGGCGGCGGCTGCTTTTGGGCAAGGCGCTGGTCCACCGGCCCAGCGTCCTGGTGCTGGACGAACCCACCGCAGGCGTCGACATCGAACTGCGCCAGATGCTGTGGGAGAACATCCGCAAACTGAATGCGCAGGGCATGACCATCATCCTCACCACCCACTATCTGCAGGAAGCCGAGGAGATGTGCGACGAGATCGCCATCATCAATCAGGGCGAAGTGGTCGCGCGCGACACGACCGCGCGCCTGCTGGGCCGTCTTGATGCCAAGACCATGGTGGTGCACCCCGCAGTGCCGGTGACCAAGCTTCCACAGGGGCGCGGGATCGAAGCCGAACTGCGCCCGGACGGCGCTGTCGCCCTGCGCTACCGCAGCCAGGCCACCAGCGCCGAAGATGTGCTGGCCGCGGTTCATGCGGCGGGGATTTCAATCCGCGACGTAAAAACCGAAGAGGCGGATCTGGAAGATGTCTTCCTGTCGCTGACCAAGGCGGGGTGAAAGAAAGATCGGCGCAGCACGGGTTCATGTCCTGAATTTGGGTGGCAAGCAGCCAAATGCCTTTATGAAACACAGAAATTATATGCCTTGGCTTGCTACTTTAGCTGAAAATGGATGTGGTCATCATGCCGTGCCGCACGGCAGCCTTGGAAGCGGATTTTTGGATGCGGCACATTCAGCGCCTGAACCAGATGGGGCTCAATAAAGATTTTCCCGACTTTTTCGTGCCGTGCGAGAATCTGCAGAACGGCTCTGTTACGGACCGCATCCAGATTGTAGCTGCGCCACATGGGTTGCAACATGCCGAAATCCCATCTGAGAGTTGGCCAGGTTTTGGCGCATTCTGACGGACCTTGCTCAAAGGCAAAGTAGCCTATCGGTGACCGTGTCGAACCCGGCAGGTACCCTGCTTCGCTTCTATAATAAAGTGCGATATCAACTTTCTCGCCATCATCATGCGAAAGATGGGGCACGAGCGGAAAGCCGTCAAAGAACGGAAAATTTGCATCCAACACCAGCGTCTTTGTATCGGGGAACCGCCGGTCCATCTCCTCGGCGGTCTCTGCCAGAATATCGGCGAGTTCGGGCGTGACATAGTTTCGATTCAGAGTGCAATACATCCAGTTCTGGACGTGGAGTGGCCCGCGATCCATACAGCTCAGGGCAACACGGCCAAAGCTAGGCGCTATCCACGCCGCTGCCACTGTCAAAAGGGCGTATGCAAATACAAATGCGATCAGTCGACGCTGAAAGAATACAGCAATGAGCCATGCTAATCCGCCGATCTGGGTCAGGACTGTCAGGAACAATACGAGACTTGAATGAGCAAGGAAACGAAGCATCTCGCATACATGCCAATTCACGGTCCGGCCAACAACCTTCATTTATTCTCTGAGCCTGCTCCAAGTCGCAGCTCTTTCAAAATGCGGCGGCGGCTGAATTTGTGACCTTCGGGCAAAATACAAAGCATAGTCAGGTAAAGCTCTCTGCAATTTTTTGCAGCTTCCCTTTCCGGCGGTTTTCGCAATGCCGTATTGTGTGCTCTAGGGATTGCAGGGCCATGCGCGTGGGGGCAGTTTGTGAAGGGGGCCAATTGCCTGGTCAGACCGACCGGACAATTGCGTGCAGAGCTGCCCGCTGCAATGGGCACCCTTCAGCCTGAAGCCCGCCCCCAACCCCCCAACCCCCCAACCCCTCACCCCCGATCAATCCGTGCCTGATAGCAGTTGTTGCGCGACGACCGGACATGGATGTAGGCCACCTGCTCATCGGCAAAGATCGCCTCGGCCCGCGCCATCATCTTTGTCTGCGGGATGACACTGCCGGTGCCGTAAACCACCCGGTGATCGGCGCTGTAGCCCTTGATCAGATAGTCCGGCGCGTTTTCCAGCACCTCCGGCACTTCCGTCCCTTCATGCCGATCGCAAGGGGCTGCGCACAGAAAGATCGGCCCGGTCTCTGCATAAGGCTGCGCCGCAGGGAAGGGGCGGTGGGCCAGGATCAGCATCTCTGCGCCTTCGGGGATGTGGTGCAGGCAGTGGCGGCAGGGGTTGCCGCCGCCGTCGGACACGGCGCGCTCGGGCTTCTGGCCATAGGCGTCAGGGCCGCCACCCTGCAGGGTGCGGACAAGGTCTGTGGGTAGGGCGGTGATCTTGGTCATGGGGGGCTCCTTTGCTGCCAGCACTCTGCCCGAACCGTGCGGCGGTAATCGACCCGGATCTTGCGCATTCCGCAGCAGGGGCATGCAGCGCCTGTAGCAAAGCTCTCCCGCCCGCCGTGCGGGCATTGAAAATGCCCTCCGGCGGTTGGGCGCAGCGCCGCGCTGGCGCGCGGCGCGGGTGGCGCTTGCAGCAGGACTCCACATGAGAACAAAACGGGAATATCATGCAATGCATGTTTGCTGAATTTGCATGTCTTTCGAACTTCACCTTTCTCACCGGGGCCTCGCATCCGGAAGAATACGCCGCGCGTGCGCTGATGCTGGGGATCGGTGCCTTTGCCATTGCGGATGAGAATTCGGTGGCGGGCATCGTGCGCGCCCATGCGGCGTGCCGCGACATCGCCCGCCGGGTGGCAGAGCGTCGGGCCTGGGACCGGCAGAATGCGCCCATCGGCCCGCCGCGCCCCGCAGGTGTTGCGCAGCCCGCCTCCTTCCCGGTCTACGGTACCGTGCGGCTGATCCCGGCAGCAAAGCTCATGTTCACCGACGCGCCTCAGGTGATTGCCCTGCCACAGACCCGTGCGGGCTGGGGCAGCCTGACCCGGCTTCTGTCCACCGGGCGGCTGAGGGCGGATAAGGGCAGCTGCACGCTGCATCTCTCTGACCTCATGGAGTTTGCGGACGGTCTTCATCTGCTCTTGCTGCCGCAAACGCAACACCTGCCCGGCGGCGCGGATGGATGGGGGCCGCATATGAGCGCTCTGACGCGCCGCTTTGGCTCCCGCATGCACCTGCTGATGGCGCCGGCCTATGACGGCGGCGACCGGGCGCGGTTTGCCCAGCTGGCAGAGCTGGCCGCCCATCTGAACCTGCCGCTCCTGGCCAGCGCCGCGCCCAAAATGCACCACGGCAGCCGCCGCCGTCTGGGCGATGTCCTTAGCGCCATCCGCCTGCGCTGCAAGGTGGAAACTCTTGGCCGCGCAGCTCTGGCCAATGCCGAGCAGCGCCTGCGGTCCGAGGCCGAGATGCGCCGTCTGTTCCACGGCTATGAGGCGGCGGTGGATCATGCCGCCCGGCTGGCAGAGCAGGTGACCTTCTCGCTGGATGAGCTGCGCTATGACTACCCGGATGAGGGGCGCGACAGTGAAACGCCGCCGCAGCGCCTGCGGCGGCTGGCCGAAGAGGGGCTCAGCTGGCGCTACCCGGGCGGCGCGCCGGAGCGGGTGCGCGCCCTGCTGGAGCATGAGCTGGCGCTGATCGCCAAGCTGAAATACGATCCCTATTTCCTGACCGTGCGCGACATCGTCGCCTTTGCCCGCTCTCGCGGGATCCTGTGCCAGGGGCGGGGCTCGGCGGCGAATTCGGTGGTCTGCTACTGCCTGGGTGTCACCTCTGTCAGCCCCGAGCTGGGCACCATGGTGTTTGAGCGCTTCGTCTCCGAGGCCCGCGACGAGCCGCCCGACATCGATGTGGATTTCGAACATGAACGGCGCGAGGAGGTGATCCAGTGGATCTATGAACGCTACGGCCGCCACCGCGCCGGCCTCTGCGCCACGGTGATCCACTATCGTGGCAAACGCGCCATCCGCGAGGTGGGCCGCGCCATGGGGCTGACCGAGGATACGATCTCGGCCATGTCTTCGCAGCTCTGGGGCTTTTTCAGCGCCAAGGGCGTGGAGGCCGAACGGATGCGCGAGATTGGCCTGGACCCGGGCAGCCGCCGCCTGCAGCTGACACTGCAGCTGGTCGAGCAGATCATCGGTTTCCCGCGCCATCTGTCCCAGCATGTGGGCGGCTTTATCATCACGGAAGGACGGCTGGACGAACTGGTGCCGATCGAGAACGCCACCATGGAGGGGCGCACGGTGATCTGCTGGGACAAGGATGACATCGACACGCTGGGCATCCTCAAAGTCGATGTGCTGAGCTTGGGCATGCTCACCTGCATCCGCAAGGCGTTTGATCTGATGCGCCAGCACCACCAGCTGGACTACAGTCTGGCCACCCTGCCACCGGAGGACCCGGCAGTCTACAACATGCTGTGCCGGGCCGACAGCATCGGCGTCTTTCAGGTCGAAAGCCGGGCGCAGATGAACTTCCTGCCGCGGATGAAGCCGCGCCATTTCTATGATCTGGTGATCGAGGTTGCCATCGTCCGGCCAGGGCCGATTCAGGGCGACATGGTGCATCCCTATATCCGCCGCCGCAATGGTGAGGAGCCGGTGCATTTCCCCTCCGACGCGCTGGGTGAGGTCTTGGGCAAGACCCTTGGCGTGCCGCTGTTTCAGGAGCAGGCGATGCAGATCGCCATCGTCGGCGCCGGTTTCACGCCGGATCAGGCCGACCGGCTGCGCCGCTCGCTGGCGACCTTCAAAAAGCACGGCAACGTCAGTGAATTCCGCAGCCTGTTTCTGCGCGGCATGGCCAGGAATGGCTATGATGCGGAGTTCTCCGAACGCTGCTTTTCCCAGATCGAAGGCTTCGGCTCCTACGGCTTTCCGGAAAGCCATGCCGCGTCTTTTGCGCTCTTGGTCTATGCGTCGGCTTGGATCAAATGCCACCATCCGGGGATCTTTGCCTGTGCGCTGCTGAACGCCCAGCCGATGGGATTTTACGCGCCTGCGCAGATCGTCCGCGACGCCCGCGAGCACGGCGTGGATGTGCGCCCGGTCTGCATCAACCGTTCCTATTGGGACAATGTGATGGAGCCGGACGGCCAGGGCGGCCTCGCGCTGCGGCTGGGGTTCCGGCAGCTCAAGGGGCTGCGCGATGAAGACGCCGCCTGGCTGACTGCCGCGCGCGGCAATGGCTATACGGAGGTGCAGGACGTCTGGCGCAAGGCTGGCACCCCGCCGCCGGTGATCGAGCGGCTGGCAGAAGCGGATGCCTTTGCCGCCCTTGGCCTCAACCGGCGCGAGGCATTGTGGGCCGCCAAGGCGATCACCGCCCGCAAGCCCCTGCCGCTGTTTGCCCGCGAGCTGGAGGGCGAAGGGATATATGAGCCGGAGGCGGACCTGCCGCAGATGGGCCCGGGCGAGGAGGTGGTGGAGGATTACGTCGCCATGCGCCTGTCCCTGCGCGCCCATCCGGTGGCGCTGATCCGGCATTTGCTGACTCCGCAGAACAGGGGGGGCAGGTCTGGGGGCGGGCCGGGGATTTGAGTATTTGGGGAAAGATGAAGCGGCGAGGCGGGCAGTGCGGCTGGCCTGGTCTCTGATAACGCCAACTGTGGCAGGAATGCCGGTTCACCCCGGCGCGGGGAAGCGTTAGAAGGCTTACGAACATTGCCTTGCCCCGGAGTCCGATCATGACCGCACCCAAACCCGTTGTCCTGTGCATCCTTGATGGTTGGGGCAGTGGCGAACCGGGCAAGGCCAACGCGCCCTATCTGGCGGACACTCCCGCCTTTGATGCGATCATGGCCAAGGGACCGAAGGCAAAACTGATTACCCACGGCCCGGATGTGGGGCTGCCGACCGGGCAGATGGGCAATTCCGAGGTTGGCCACACCAATATCGGCGCGGGCCGGGTGGTGGCGATGGATCTGGGCCAGATCGACCTGGCGATCGAGGATGGATCGTTTTTTGAAAACGAGGCGCTGCAAGCCTTCATTGCGCAGCTGAAGGACAGCGGCGGCGCGGCGCATCTGATGGGGCTGGTCTCTGACGGCGGCGTGCACGGGCATATCAATCATATTCTGGCGGCGGTGAAAGCCATTCATGAGGCCGGGGTGCCGGTCTGGCTGCATGCCATCACCGACGGGCGCGACGTGGCGCCGAAATCGGCCTTTCGCCACTTCCGTCGGCTGGAGGAGAAACTGCCCGAAGGCGTGCGCATCGCAACTGTCACCGGGCGCTATTTCGCGATGGACCGCGACAACCGCTGGGGCCGCGTGAGTGAAGCCTATGACGCGATGATCCATGCCAAAGGGCGCGCCGGGCTAAACGCCCATGGCGCGGTGGACCATGCCTATAACCAGTCGGAGACGGATGAATTCATCGCTGCCACCGTGCTGGAAGGGTTCCACGGGGTAAAGGACGGCGACGGGTTTTTCTGCCTGAACTTCCGCGCCGACCGGGCGCGGGAAATCCTGCGCGCCATCGGCGAGCCGGGCTTCGCTGAATTTGACACCGGCGTGCGCCCCAAGCTGGCGGGGCTTTTGGGTATGGTGGAATATTCCGACGGCCACAATGCCTACATGACCACCTGCTATCCCAAGGCGGCCATCGTCAACACGCTGGGCGCCTGGGTGGCCAAACAGGGCAAGACCCAGTTCCGCCTGGCGGAGACCGAGAAATACCCGCATGTGACCTTCTTTCTCAACGGTGGCAAGGAAGAGCCGGAGGTGGGCGAGGACCGCTATATGCCGAAGTCGCCGAATGTGGCGACTTATGATCTGCAGCCGGAGATGTCGGCGCCGGAGGTGACGGAGAAATTCGTTGAGGCGATCGAGGCCGGGTATGATTTGATCGTGACCAATTACGCCAACCCCGACATGGTCGGCCATACCGGCGACCTGAAGGCCGCGATGCTGGCTTGTGAGGCGGTGGACCGGGGGCTGGGCCAGGTGGTTCAAGCCCTGGAGAAAACTGGCGGGGCAATGATTGTCACTGCCGATCACGGCAATTGCGAAGTGATGATTGATCCGGAAACCGGTGGTATTCACACAGCCCATACGCTCAACCTGGTGCCGGTGGCGCTGGTGGGCGGGCCGCAAGGCGCAGGTCTGCGCGACGGGCGGCTGGCCGATCTGGCGCCGACCCTGCTGGCCCTGATGGGGCTGGAAAAACCGGCCGAGATGACCGGGGAGAGTCTGCTGTCATGATCCTGCGCGCTGGCCTTGTCTCGCTGGCTCTGGTCGTCGCGCCGCTGCAGGCGGCTGCGGATCCGGGTGCTGCCGCGCGGGAGGCCGCGGCGCAGCTTGAGGCGGCGTCGGTTCAATTGCAGGAAGCCGGCAGTTCCCGCGACCGGGTGAAGGCGCTGACTTCTGCCGTGCAGGCCTATGAGGCGGGCCTTGCCGCCATGCGCGACGGGTTGCGCCGGGTGGCGCGGCGCGAGGGTCAGCTGAGCGCCCGGCTGGCAGCCCGGCAGGAAGAGGTCTCGGGCCTGTTGGGCATCATTCAGACCATTGAAACCTCGCCGCCGCCAGTGCTGATGGTGCATCCCTCCGGGCCGTTGGGTGCGGCACGCTCAGCAATGATGCTGGCAGAGGTGACACCGGCGCTGCAGGCCAAGGCACAGTCCCTGAAGGCGGATCTGGACGAAGTGCAGGGTCTGCGGCTTTTGCAGCAGAATGCAGCAAAAACGCTGGAGCAGGGGCTGGCCGGCGTCCAGGGCGCGCGGGTGCAGCTGTCCACTGCGATTTCCGACCGCACCACCTTGCCGAAACGCTTTACCGAAGACCCGGTGCGCACCGCGATCCTGATCTCATCGACCGAAACCTTGTCGGGGTTTGCAGATGGATTGTCAGAAATTGCGGGCGGTGAGATTTCTGCCAGCGAGGCCGACATCAGCGCCCTGCGCGGCAGTCTGTCCTTGCCGGTCGAGGGGCTGCTGCTGCGCAGCTATGGCGAGCGGGATGCCGCGGGCATTGCCCGGCCGGGATGGCTGATCGCAGCCCGCCCCCGGGCATTGGTCACATCGCCCACTGCGGCGACCATCCGCTATCGCGGGCCGCTCCTGGATCTGGGCAATGTGGTGATTCTGGAACCGCAGCCCGATACGCTGTTTGTGCTGTCGGGCCTGGCGGAGGTATTCGGCGAGGCGGGTCAAGTGATCCCTGAGGGCACGCCTGTCGGCCTGATGAGCGGAGAAAACCCGAAACCGGACGCAATTCTGTCAACAAGCGGTGAAGGGGGTGGAACTGACCGGACAGAAACGCTCTATATAGAAGTGAGAATGGACAACAGCCCGGTGGACCCGGAAACATGGTTCCGCACTGGAAAAGGTGGATGAAGGCTTGATGAAAAAATTTGCGATGGCCGCTCTGGGCGGCACGCTGGCAGGGATCATGGCGACAACCTATGTGGCGGGCCCCTTGCTGGCGCAGGAAGGTGCGCGCGAGGCAAATGTCTATGAGCAGCTGGACCTGTTCGGCGATATCTTCGAGCGCATCCGTGCGCAATATGTCGAAGACGTCGATGAGAAGGAGCTGATCGAGGCTGCGATCAGCGGCATGCTGGCTTCGCTCGACCCGCACTCCAGCTATCTGTCACCGGATGATGCCGCCAGCATGCGGGTGCAGACCCGTGGCGAATTCGGCGGCCTGGGGATCGAGGTCACTCAGGAAGAGGGCTTTGTCAAAGTCGTCTCTCCCATCGATGGCACCCCTGCCGATGAGGCCGGGGTGGAAGCTGGCGATTTCATCACCCATGTGGATGGCGAAAGCGTTCTGGGTCTGTCACTGGACGAGGCAGTGGACCTGATGCGCGGGCCGGTTGGTTCGGAGATCGTGATCACCGTGGTGCGCGAAGGCGAGTCGGAGCCGTTTGATGTTTCGATCATCCGCGACACCATCAAGCTGACAGCTGTGCGCAGCCGCACCGAGGGCGACACGGTGGTGATGCGGATCACCACCTTCAACGATCAGACCACGCCGAACCTGGAATCGGGGCTGAAAAAGCAGATCGAGGAAGCCGGCGGTATCGACAATGTAAACGGCATCGTTCTGGATCTGCGCAACAACCCGGGCGGGTTGCTGACCCAGGCGATCCGGGTGGCCGACAGCTTCTTGGAATCAGGTGAGATCGTATCAACACGTGGCCGCGACCCGGAAGACGGCGAGCGCTTCAACGCAACCTCGGGCGATCTGGCAGAAGGCAAGCCGATTGTGGTGCTGATCAACGGCGGTTCGGCCTCGGCCTCGGAAATCGTCGCGGGCGCGCTGCAGGATCACCGCCGTGCCATCGTGGTGGGCACCAAATCCTTTGGTAAAGGGTCGGTGCAGACCGTGATGCCGCTGAAGGGGGACGGCGCCATGCGCCTGACCACCGCGCGTTATTACACGCCGTCGGGCCGATCGATCCAGGCGCTGGGCGTCAGCCCCGACATTGTGGTGGAGCAGCCCCGCCGTACTGCGGCCGCTGAGGAGGAGGAAGGCTCAACCCGCCGTTCCCGCTCTGAGGCGGACCTGCGCGGCAGTCTGAACAACGACTCTCTGAGCGAGGATGAAATCCGCCAGATCGAGGAAGAGCGCGAAAAGGCGGAGAAAGCAGCCGAGCTGCGCGAGCAGGATTATCAGCTGGCCTATGCCATCGACATCCTGAAAGGCATGGTGGCGCTGGGGCCGAAGTAAGGCCGGGGCACACACGCAGCACAAAGGGGCCGTCCGGTTGGGCGGCCTTTTTCGTCGCTGCTGTGCCGCCGGGGCTGGCGGGCTGTGGGTGCTGTTGATGCGCTGTGTCCCAATTAAGGGGGCGGCGCCGCCGGGGTGGAGGTGGACAGACCCCACGGGGGGCCTGCTCGGACAGGATATCCTGGACGACCCCCTTTTTATCAGGGCCGGTTCCGGGGTGTCGCGCAGGCAGCCCATAGATGCCTGCGCCTCGTATCATGGCCCATGCGCGGAGCCATGGCGGGGGATCGATCAGGGGGCAGTCTGGCATGGGGGCATGAGAATTGCGTGAAGGGGGCGTACGCTGGGGGCGCAACACCTTGGATGCGCCGCGGCATTCCACTTGCTTGGGGAGGGCAGGCTGCTAGAGTCGCCGCGATTCAGAATTCAGGATAGCCGCCATGGACCTGCTTGCACCGCTCATTGCTTACTCCATCGCCTTGTCGATTGCTGCAGTGATTCCGGGGCCGGGTGTGGCTGGGCTTGTCGGGCAGTCTCTGGGCAGCGGCCTGAAGGTGTCGCTGGTGTTTCTGGCGGGGATTGCGCTGGGGGATGTGTTTTATCTGACCGTTGCCATAGCCGGGTTGGCCGCCATTGCGCAGCTGTTTTCCGGGGCGCTGCTGGCCATCAAGGTGCTGGGCGGGGCCTATCTGGTCTATCTGGCCTATAAGTTCTGGCGCAGCGAGGCGGGCCTGGCAGCGGTTGCCAAGGCTGCAGACCGCAGATCGGCCAAGACATTTCTGTCCGGATTTGCGCTGACCCTGGGCAACCCCAAGACGATCATCTTCTATCTGGCGCTGTTGCCGACGGTCATCGATCTGGAAGCTGTTGGTGTTTGGCAATGGGCGATGCTGAGCGTTTTGACAGTGCTGGTTCTGTTCGCCACGCTGAGCCCCTATGCGCTGCTGGCCTCGGGGGCGCGGCAAATGATGGCGCGGGCTGATGCGCTGCAAAAGCTGAACCGCATTGCGGCGGCGATCATCGGCAGCACTGGTGTTTTCATCCTGGGTCAGGCAGCAACCGCCTTTGCCCGCCGGGCGTGACGCTGGGGCAGATCAACGGGTTTTGAACATCAACGCCCGATCTTCGGCGCATTGGCGGCTATTGCTGGTCTAAGCTTGCCGCATGATGTTTGACCTGCCTGATTCCCAGACGCTGTACCATGCGCTGATCACCCGTGATGATGCCTATGAGGGCCGCGCCTATGTGGGGGTGACCTCCACCGGCATTTTCTGCCGGCTGTCCTGTCCGGCACGAAACCCGAAGTTCGAGAACTGCCGGTTCTATGCCACGCCCGGCGAATGCATCGAGGCGGGGTTCCGGGCCTGCAAACGCTGCAAGCCGTTGGCCGCGGCAGCCGGGGACGATCCGATGGTGCAGGACTTGCTGGCGCGGCTGGAGGAACGCCCCGCCTACCGTTGGGGCGAGGGGGATCTGGTGCGGCTGGGGCTGGATGCGTCGACTGTGCGTCGCGCTTTCAAGCGCCATTTCGGTATGACTTTCCTGGAAATGGCGCGGCAGCGCCGCCTGCGCGAAGGCTTCACCGCGCTAAAGGCCGGCGCGCCGGTGATTGCCGCGCAGATTGATGCCGGGTTTGAAAGCGCCAGCGCCTTTCGCGCCGCTTTTGCCAAACTGGTGGGGATTGCGCCGGGGGCATTTCGCAAGGATGCGCTGCTGTTGGCAGATTGGATCGACACGCCGCTGGGGGCGATGATTGCGATCAGCTGTGCGCATCAGCTGCATCTGCTGGAGTTTGCCGACCGCAAGGCGCTGCCGCGGGAAGTGGCCAGGCTGCAAAAGGCGCAGCCCGGCGGATTGGGCTTTGGCCGCCCGGCGCCGACCGTGCAGATCGCAGAGGAGCTGCGCCGGTTTTTTGCAAGCGAGGGGGCCGATTTTCAGACCCCTCTGGCGCTGCACGGCACCGCCTTTGAACGCGAAGTCTGGCACCATCTGCTGACGATACCGCCAGGCGAGACCCGCAGTTATTCGCAAATCGCGCGCGAGTTGGGGCGCCCTTCGGCCACGCGGGCGGTGGCGCGGGCCAATGGCAGCAATCAGCTGGCGCTGGTGGTGCCCTGCCATAGGGTGATTGCAGCAGATGGCGCGCTGACCGGTTATGGCGGCGGGCTGTGGCGCAAGCAGCGGCTGATTGAGATAGAAACAGGTTACAAACAGAGGATTTCCGCATGACATATTCCGACCGCGCAGCGGCGTTTGCGGCGCTGCATCAGCCGGGCAACCCGTTGGTTTTATACAACATCTGGGACGCAGGCAGCGCCAAGGCGATTGCCGGGGCCGGGGCATCGGCGTTGGCGACCGGCAGTTTCCCGGTGGCGGCGGCACAAGGGTTCGCGGATGGCGAACAGGTGCCGCTGGAGTTTGTGCTGGGCAATGCCGAACGCATCGTAGCGGCCACCGACCTGCCGGTGACAATCGATTTCGAGGGCGGCTATGGCCGCGAACCGGAGCAGCTGACGGCCAATGTGAAACGGCTGGCGGCGACCGGTGCGGCGGGGCTCAATTTCGAGGATCAGGTGGTCGGCAGCAATGCGTTCTACAGCATCGACGAACAGGCCCGCCGGGTGGCCGCGGTGCGGGCGGCGGATGCGGAGCTCTTTGTGAACGCGCGCACGGATCTGTTCCTGAAAGAAAGGGATGGCACGAAACACGCGGCCCTGCTGCCGGAAGCGCTGGAGCGCGCGGCGGCCTATGCAGAGGCCGGCGGCAACGGGTTCTTTGTGCCGGGCCTCAGCGATCCTGATCTGATCGCCCAGGTCTGCGCGGGCAGCCCGGTGCCGGTCAACACGATGATGCGCGGCATCACGCTGGAGACCGCACGCCAGGCCGGGGTGGCGCGCTGCAGCTATGGGCCGATCCCGCATGCAAAACTTATGCAGGTTCTGGCCGAGCACTTTCAGTCTTTGGAATAAGCTTCAGGTCGTCTCCAGGCAGTGGCGGCGGAATGCGCGCTTGAGCATGTCCAGCTCGGCGCGCAGCAGCTCCACCTCTGCCCGCAGGTCGTCGGCCACGGCTTCGCCGGCAATCAGGGTGAAATCGCCCAGCCGGGTGCCGGCTGCATCATCAAAGATCACAAAGGTCTGCACCCCGTCGGCCAGCGCCTCTGCCGGGACCGGGACGGCGACCAGCCAGTCGCCCTCGCCCTGGCCTTCGGTCAGGGTGACGCCGCTGACCGGCTGATCCTGAAACATGACGGTGATGCCAGGCCGCGCGCCGCTGCCGGAGGCGCCGGAAATCCTGCCCTCCCAGATCCCGTTGCGAAAGCGGATTTTGGTCAGTGTCAGGTCGCTCATAGGGGGCTCCTCAGATCGCTGCGCGGCGGTGGCGCGAGAAAGTCAGATCGCGCAGGACGACTTGATTCAAGTCCGGGGCCTCGAAAATCAGGTCCAGCCAGATCTTCTCGATCCGCTTCTCGTTCAGCTTGGAATAGGCCAGATCGAATTCCACCACGATGTTTTTCTCGTCCTGCGGCAGCTCTCGTACCAGCTGTTCGGTGTTGGGGCCGTGCTGGATATTGAGGCGGGCAAAAATCTCAATCGGCTTTTCGGATTCGATGATGCTGTCGATGCGCAGAAGATGCTGGCGGGTGAGGCCCTTGGCGGCCTCGGGTGGCAGGTCGATGACCAGCGACAGGAAGGAACCGTCGAATTTGAACACATCCATGCGCAGGCCAAAGGGGGCGAGATCCTCCTCGCGGATATTACGCAGCTGGCGCAGGGTCAGTTCGGAGAAAGTGCAATCGTGAAACAGCTGTACTTCGTTGCCCAGCCGGGCTTTGGGCGGCACAGAGGCCAGGCCGCGTTCAGGCAGCGGGCCGCGCCACATTTCGGGCCGCCAGGACCAGTCGGTGCCATGTGGGCGCGGGAAATAGGAGGAACCGATCTGCGGCAAGGCCATACGGCCGTCGGCAGTGTGAATAAGCCGGTCCAGATGAGTGCGCAACTGGCGTGCCTGGTTGCGCTGGCGGCGCAGCTCAGACAATGGCGCGCGCGAGGATTCTTCCGCCGCAGCGCGCCAGCGGCGCAGGCTGCGCAGATGAAGCAACCGGTCCAATATCCTGCCCATTGTGCTCTCTCTTGCCTGTCGTTTGATCCTGCTTGCCTGTCAGTTCCGGCGACACATGCTGCCGGGGCTGGCAGCAGTGTAACCGGGCAGGGCTATTGAAATAAACCGGCAATCCACCGTCTTGGCGCGCGTTTTTTCTGCACTGCCGGCGCAGCGTTTGTGGTCTGTGCCTGCACTGGTCGCAGCTGCGGGCGCAGGGTCGCTGCGGCGGCAGAGACAGCAGGCGCAGGTGCTGGGGCACGGTTTGCGGTGTCCTGTGGCGGCAGCGTGGAGGCTTCCAGCGTGCGGTGGGTCATCTCATTCAGCAAGGCGGCGCCGTGGCTGTCGAGGGTGCGGCTGCCTTCAGGCGCGTAAAGTGCCAGAGCAATCAGATGGCGGTCGAGCACGAAGGCGCCGCGCCAATGCACCGGGCTGGCGCCTTCCGCGACCGCACCGGAGAACTCCAGTTTGACCAGCGGCAGCAGCTGATCCGTGCTGGTTTCCAGCACTTTGGCATCAGGGAACATCGCGGTGATGTCGGCGGCCTGCGGCGCGGCGGCGCCGGGTTTGGCAGGGCCGATCGAGGCGGTGAGCACCGCAGATTTGCTGGCGCCGAACCAATTTTGGCGGCCGATGCGGCTGCAATGGGCCAGCAGAGCAAACCCACCGTCCTTTTCCGGCTGGCTGCTGCTTCGGTCGAAGCAATACGCCGCAGGGGCGGCCAGCAGCACGCCGCCATCGCCAAAAGACATCACCTGAACGCCGGCCCGGGGCGCCTCATTGGCAGAGCGGGCGGCAAAGGGCATGCTTTGCGGTGCCAGGCTGCAGCCAGTAAGCGCGAAGGCGGCGAGCGCAATCGCCGCCGCTGCGCCGCGCATCTTGGGCGCATTTCCGCCGGAGGGCGGAAAAGAGGCGGGTTTCGCGTTGCTATTGGTGGTCACTGGTGTTCCTGCTGGTCACTGTTTTTTGAAAACCCATACGGAGCGGACAGCAAAGCAGCAAGACAGAAGCGTGCAAGGCCGCGTCTGCCTTGCCTTGGCGTTGCAGCAATGCATAACGTGGGCCGGATCGCGGCCTGATCCCGGAGCAGCCCCGGAGGACCTATGTACGGTAAGCAAAGTTACAGGGCACATGAAGCGCTGGTGCGTTTTGCCCGGCTTCAGCCTGCGCTGTGGCGTCTCGTGTTGGGGCTGGTGCTGGTGGCGTCGGTCAGCCTGGCGATGACGGCGGCGCTGCAGGTGGCCGTGGCGGGGCTGTTCCCTGGCAGCTGGCTGCAGGGGCTGGCGGATGGCAGCACCCCCGGCGCGATGCTGGTGCTGCTGGGCAGTTTTGTCTTTCTGTCGCTGGGGGTGGCAATGGCCGCACGGCTGTTTCACCAGCGCGGCTTTGCCACCGTGACCGGCCATTTGCATCCGCTGCTGCACCAGTTCGGGCGGGTCAGCCTGTACTTGCTGGGCCTCAGCCTGCTGCTGATGGTGCTGCCGCCCTATGATATGGGGCCGCCGATGACCCGGAACCTGCCGTTCTGGACCTGGCTTGGCCTGTTGCCGCTGTCTGTGGCCGCGGTGCTGGTGCAGACCGGATCGGAGGAAATCCTGTTTCGCGGCTACATCCAGCAGGCGCTGGCCGCGCGGTTCCGCCATCCTGCAGTCTGGCTGCTGGTGCCCTCAGCCCTGTTTGCGCTGGGCCACTACCTGCCGGCAGAGGCCGGGGACAATGCGCTGGTGATTACTGCCTGGGCCGGGCTGTTCGGGGTGCTGATGGCAGATCTGACCGCACGCGCCGGCACGCTTGGCCCGGCGATGGCGGTGCATTTCTTCAACAATGTCACGGCGCTTTTGCTGTTTGCCTCACCAACCAGCCTGAATGGGCTGGCGCTGTATCTGATCCCCTTCGGACTGGCGGACGTCCAGGCGTTGCGGCCGTGGATGGCTGTCGACTTTGCCCTGATGCTGGTCAGCTGGCTTTGTGCGCGGCTTGCCATACGCCGCTGATTGCAATTGCGGCAAATGCGCCTTATCTGGGGGGCAAACCGCGCCCCCGGAGAGGCAAGCAATATGAACTGGATCACCAACTACGTCCGGCCCAAGATCAACTCGATCTTTTCCCGCCGCGAAGTGCCCGAGAACCTTTGGCAGAAATGCGATGAATGCGGCACCATGCTGTTTCATCGCGAGCTGAGCGACAATCAGAACGTCTGCACCAGTTGCGGCCATCACATGCATATCACTCCGCGCGATCGCTTTATTGCGCTGTTTGACGGCGGAGTGTTCACGGAGGTCGCGGTGCCGGAACCGCTGGCCGATCCTTTGAAATTCAAGGATCAGAAGAAATACCCGGATCGGGTCAAAGCTGCGCAGAAGAAAACCGGCGAGAAAGACGCGATGCTGGTGGCTGCCGGTGAAATCGGCCGTACCCCGATCATCGCTGCGGCGCAGGACTTCTCTTATATGGGCGGGTCCATGGGCATGTATGTGGGCAATGCCATCATTGCTGCCGCCGAAGAGGCGGTGAAGCTGGGCCGCCCGCTGGTGCTGTTCTCCGCTGCCGGCGGTGCCCGCATGCAGGAAGGCATCCTGTCGCTGATGCAGATGCCGCGCACCACCGTGGCTGTGCAGATGCTGAAAGAGGCAGGTCTGCCCTATATCGTGGTGCTGACCCATCCGACCACCGGCGGGGTGACGGCATCTTATGCGATGCTGGGGGACGTGCATATTTCCGAACCCAATGCGCTCATCTGCTTTGCCGGCCCGCGGGTGATCGAACAGACCATCCGCGAAAAGCTGCCCGAAGGCTTCCAGCGCGCCGAATACCTGCTGGATCACGGCATGCTGGACCGGGTGACCCCGCGCACCGAGATGCGCGCGGAACTGATCACCATCATCCGCATGCTGATGGGCCTGCCGCCACAGGTGGTGGGGGATCTGCCCTCGCCTGAGGAAGAGACGCCTGCGGCCGCAAATGCGCAGACCGATGGCGCTCCCGGCGAAGAAGCTGCCGAGTAATCCAGCGCATAGTGAACCGCCCGGCTGCAAGACCGGGCAGCGCCCGTCCTGAGCAGGGCGGGCGTTTTTATGCCACGCAAGACATTTCGTTCTGACAGGACCAGGCTGATGACCCAGACCTCCGACGCGATCCTCGCCCGCATGATGGCGCTGCACCCCAAGATCATCGACCTGACGCTGGACCGGGTCTGGCAGCTGCTGGCAGCGCTGGACAACCCGCAAGAAAAACTGCCGCCGGTGATCCATCTCGCGGGCACCAACGGCAAGGGGTCAACCCAGGCGATGATCCGCGCCGGTCTGGAGGGCATGGGCAAAAGCGTGCACGCCTATACCTCGCCGCATCTGGCACGGTTCCATGAGCGGATCCGGCTGGCAGGGGAGCTGATCACCGAGGCGCATCTCACTGAGATTCTGGATGAGTGCTATGCAGCGAACAATGGCGAGAACATCACCTATTTCGAGATCACCACAGTTGCCGGCCTGCTGGCGTTTTCCCGCACGCCAGCGGATTATACGCTGCTGGAAGTGGGCCTGGGCGGGCGGCTTGACGCGACCAATGTCATCACGCCAGAGGTGTCGGTGATCACTCCTGTCTCCATCGACCATGAGCAGTTCCTGGGCGATACGCTGGCCAAGATTGCTGCAGAGAAGGCCGGTATCATCAAGCGTGGCGTGCCGGTTGTTGTCGGCCCGCAGCCGGAGGAGGCGATGGAAGTGATCGAGGCTGTTGCCGCCCGTCTCGGCGCGCCGCTGATCGCATACGGTCAGCACTGGCATGTGCATGAGGAACACGGCCGTCTGGTCTTTCAGGACGAAAACGGGCTGCTGGATCTGCCGCTGCCTGCATTGCTCGGCGCACATCAGATCCAGAACGCCGGTGCGGCTCTGGCAGCCTTGCGCCATCTGGGCGCCGATGAGGCCGCCTGCGAGGCGGCGATGAAAAACGCCGAATGGCCCGCCCGGATGCAGCGGCTGAAAACCGGCCCGTTGATCGAGGCTGCACCAGAAGCGGAACTCTGGCTGGACGGGGGCCACAACGCGGCTGCGGGCATTGCGCTGGCGGATGTGCTGGCCAAATTGCCCAAACGGCCCACCCATCTGATCTGCGGCATGCTGAACACCAAGGACGTGAGCGGCTATATGCAGCCGCTGGCCGCCCAGGCCGCAAGCCTCATCGCGATTTCGATCCCGGATGAGGTGAACACGCTGAGCGCCGAAGAGACCAAGGCAGCAGCCAAGTCCGTGGGCATTGAGGCCGGCACGGCGGACAGCACTTTGGCGGCGCTGCAGGCAATCACGGCCAGGGATCCGCAGGCGCGTGTGCTGATCTGCGGTTCGCTCTATCTGGCGGGCCATATCCTACGCGAAAACGGCTGACTTTTTCTGCGGCGGGGGCTCTCCCGCCCGGCTTCGATCTGGCGATCTCATCCCGTTGGGCCGGGCGCCGCTGGCGCGGCGCGGCCTGTGCTTCTTTCTGGCTGAAAATACCCCGGGGGAGGCCGTCAGGCCGGGGGCAGAGCCCCCTTTAGCTGTCTGTCGTTAGTCGAGGACGTAGTTCACCGGTTCCAGCCGGGGCGGGACGTCACGGCCAAGTGCATTGCAGACCGAGATTTCCATCACCCGGCACAGCGCGCTGAGCGGCACTGAATTGGCCTGTTTGCGGAACGGGTGCTCCAGTTCATGGGTTACCTGCGCGAGGCCAAAGAACACATAGGCCGCCACCGCTGCCACCAGCGGTTCGAACCAGCCAGCCGTGTCCAGCAGCGCAAAAGGCAGCAGCAGACAATAGAGATAGGTCGTGCGCCACACCAGCAATGAGTAGACAAAAGGCAGCGGCGTGGTCAGCAGCCGCTCATTGCCGGCCTGGGCCGCGGGGAAAGCCGCCAGCCGTTCCGCCAGAGCACGTTGGCCGAAACCGTCGATACGCCCGGCCTCGGCCATCTCGCGCAGCCGGGTTGCGATATCGCGCAGGGCGGCGTTGGGCGCATTTGCGTTCGTCTGGAAATCTTCCGCTGCGTCCTCCCCTACCCAATGGCGAACCACATCGGCCACGTCATCACCGCGCAGCTGGGCGCGGTGCAGATGGTGAAAGGCCAGAATGCGGCGCAGAATATATTCTTCATCCGGGCCCTGACCTGCAAAGATTCGAAGCTCCTGTGCCAGGCTGCGCACATCCGACACCATCCGCCCCCAGATCTTGCGCGCCTCCCACCAGCGTTCGTAGGCGGCGTTGTTGCGGAAGCTGAGGAACAGCGACAGCGACAGGCCGAAAACCCCAATGGCGCCGATGGACATATGCGGCATCGCAAAGACATAGCGGTCAAGCAGCAACAGCAGCAGCGCCCAAAGCGCGGTGCCGATGATGTTGGGCAGGATGCGGGGCACAACCGATCCGTTGAGGATCAGGAACAGCTCCCAGCGGCTGGGGGTTTCGCGGACAATCATGGCTCGGAGAGGCCCCAATCCCTGTCTTGCATTTCGCGCAGCCGCGAGGCGGTGCGTTCGAATTCAAAAGTGCCCTCGCCCTCGACATAAAGCATCTCGGGCTGCGCCGCGGCCGAGCAGATCAGCCGCACGCGGGCCTCGTACAGCGCGTCGATCAGGGTCACGAAACGCTTGGCCTCGTTGAAATTATTGCGCGAAAGGCGTGGGATGTCCTCGAGCACCAGAACCTTTACCTCTTCGGCAATGGCCAGATAGTCGCCCGGCCCCAGCATCTTGCCGCACAGGTCATAAAAGCTGGCACGCGCGACGCCGTTGCGGAAGGCGGGCAGGGTGACTTCGCGGCCCTTCACCTCCAGCGTCAGCGGCTGTGCCGGGCCACCCGAAAGATCCGTCCAGATGGCACGGATCTGCGCCCGTGCCGCTGCATCGACGGGCGCAAAATAGACCTGCGCACCAGTGAGCCGGTGCTGGCGGTAATCGATCGGGCTGACCATCTCATGCACGTCCATCTGCGCCTTGATGAGGTCGATGAACGGCAGGAACAGCTGCCGGTTCAGCCCATTTTTATACAGATCATCCGGCACTCGGTTGGATGTGGTAATGACGCAGACGCCTGCCTCGAACAGCGCTTGGAACAGGCGCCCGACAATCATCGCGTCGGTGATGTCGGTGATCTGCATCTCGTCGAACGCCAGCAGGCGCACCGACTCCGCCACCGATTTGGCCACTGGCGCCAGCGCATCCTCGACGCCCTGCTGGCGCGCCTCATGCATCTGGCTGTGGATTTCCTGCATGAAGGCATGAAAATGCACCCGGCGCGCAGGGATATCTTCCAGACTGTCGACAAACAGATCCATCAACATCGACTTGCCGCGCCCGACCCCGCCCCAGAGGTAGAGCCCCTGCACCGGTTCATACTCGGCGCGGCGGAAGAAGCCGCGTTTGACCGGCGGTGCGATCAGCCCCTCGGCGATGCGGTCGAAATGGGGCAGGACGGCCTCCTGGGCCGGATCAGGCTGGAGGTCGCCCGCGTCGATTTTCTGCCGGTAAAGCGTGGTCAGATGGGTCATGAGAACAGGGATAACGCGGGGCGCAGTGGATGGGAAGCGCGGGAATGGAGGCGGCAGCCCTGCGGTCTAGCCGAAGCGATCCTGGGTCAGCTGCACGAAGGTCTCCACTGAGCGCCGGCCCCGGTCTTCCTGTTCCTGCAATAGGCCTGTAACCATGTGGCGGGTTGCCTCTGCATGCTCCAGTTCTGCTGTGCTTGTGCCATAGGCGATGCCATAGCGGCCCAGTGCGTGGTTTTGGTTCCATTCCGCGCGGCTGGTGTAAATTCCCGGGATCACCACGCTTTGGCAGCCGCAGATGGCCGCGTACTGGGAATAGAATGTCGCTTCGTCGTAGGAATAGAAAGTGTCGCAGCGGTTGAAGATATCTGCGATCTCCTCATGCGAGAGACCGTCGACCTGGATGGCGTTTTCTGTTTCCGGGATGCGGTCCTTATGCGCGCCCTTGCGCACGATATAGCAGGCGCCGCTGCGGTCCGGGCGGTTTTCGTTCCGGTAGACCGGGTTGCGGCGCCACATGAACAGGTCGGTGGCGCCGCCGGTGATTTCGGGGATGTCGCAAATGCTGCCCGCGCGAAAGAACATTTCTTCTTGTGTGAATTTATACGGGTTCTCGACACCGGGTTTATAGAGCAGCCAGCGGGCCACGTTCCGCGCCTGCATCGGGTTGCCCAGGGTGACTTCAGGGTAAACGACGATGCTGGATGGTTTGAAATCTGCGGGCTGGGCCACCGGGGTGTTGAGGCTGGGATTGGTGCCATAAGCGCGCGCCCAGCGGGAGCCGGGCAGGCGCAGGCGCGACAGAAGCTCTGCCCGCAGGCCGGCGGCGGGCAGGCGGCGCCAGGGCCACAGGAAGGCCTGTTCCCCCAGGTCATTCAGCGTGTTGACCAGCTCATGCAGGAAAATGCTGCCGCCGCTGTCGGGGTCAAAGGCGGGGGCGTACACAATGTAGTTCGGCCGCTCTGTCATCTGTTTTCCTGTCAATGATATCGCGTGCGGCGGCTTAGTCCGCTTCAGCGGCGAGATACTGCTTTTCCAGCTCCAGCAGATCGCGTTTGCGGTCTTTCAGCCGGCGCGCCGGGCTGCCTGCGTAGACGGTCCAAGGGCTGGTTGATTTCAACACCAAAGAGGCGGATCCGACCGAGCAGCCTTCTGCCAGTGTCACACCGGGAGAAATCAGGGAGCCGGCGCCGACAATACAATGGCGGCCTATGTGCACGGGAACCTTGATTTCCGTCTTGTAGGCGGCGGGAACCGTGGGGTTGGTCATGGTGGCGCCACTGTAGTCGTCGGACTGGGAAAAGACTGACACACGGTAAGCCAGGGTCGCAAAGTCTTCCATTGCAATGCCGGGCTCACCGCCGGCCAGCAGGCAGAAGGGGCCGATATAGACATTGCGCCCAAGGCTGATCCTGCCGGAGACCACGCAGAAATCATCGATCCGGGAATTGTCGCCGATGTGCATTTTATGCACCTCGTAGAGCGACGCCTTGTCGCTGATCCGGACGTTGCGGCCGAGCGAGGCAAAGCCCATGCCGTCCAGAGCGTCCTGTGTGTAATAGGCCATCAGGGGGTCTGCTGCAGCCAGCTGCGGGCCGTCGCAATCACGGTTTCGATGCTGCTGCCAAGCGCGAAATACATCGGCAGGCGGACCAGCCGCGCAGAGATGTCATTGGTCACGGGCAGATCGCCGGCACTGCGGCCATAGCGCAGGCCTGCGGGTGCCGAATGCAGCGGCACATAGTGGAAGGGGGCGATGATGTCTGCTTCGCGCATGGCGGCGATGAAGGCATCGCGGTCTTCCAGATCGCGCATCAGCAGATAGAACATATGCCCGTTACCGGTGGTGTCTGGCGGTGCCTTGGGCAGGGTGACGCGGCCTGCGGCCTGCAGGTCTGCAAAGGCCGCGCAATAGCGGTCGTACAGGGCAAGGCGCGTTTCCAGGATCGCCTCGGATTGCTCAAGTTGGCCATAGAGGAAGGCGGCAATGAGCTCGCCGGGCAGGAAGGAAGAGCCGATATCGACCCAGGTGTATTTGTCCACCTGCCCACGCAGGAAGCGGGAGCGGTTGGTGCCTTTCTCGCGGATGATCTCGGCCCGCTCCACCAGATCGGGGCGGGTCAGGGTCAATGCACCGCCTTCGCCGCTGATGATGTTCTTTGTCTCGTGAAAGCTGAAAGCGCCCATATCCCCCAGCGATCCCGCCGGGCGGCCCTTGTAGGTGGATCCGAAGGCCTGCGCCGCATCCTCCACCAGCAGCAGATCATGGGCGCGGGCGATTTCTGTCAGGCGGTCCATGTCGGCGGGGAAGCCCGCATAGTGTACTGCAAAAATGGCGCGGGTGCGGGGGCTGATGGCTGCTGCTGCTTTCTCTGGATCGATGTTGAGCGTTTCCGGGTCGATGTCCACGAACACCGGCACTGCGCCGCGCAGGGCGACGGCATTGGCAGTGGAGACAAAGGTGAACGAAGGCATGATCACTTCGTCGCCCGGCTGCAGGTCGCACAAAAGCGCAGCCATTTCCAACGCCGCAGTGCAGGAATGGGTCAGTAGTGCCGCATCGGCGCCGGTCTTTTCCGCGATCTGGGCGTTGCACAGATGCGTAAACCGGCCGTCTCCGGACAGCTGCCCGAACTCCAACGCCTCCTGGATATGTGCCAGTTCCCCGCCGATCATCGAGGGTTTGTTGAACGGAATTTTCGCCGTGCCCATTTGCCAGCCTGCCTCGCTTGATCTTCGCCGACCTTTATATTGGCTTTGCCAGAAGCCGCAAGGGAACCGGGGGCGGGGCTGGGGCAGGCGGCAGCCCTGCGCCATTTCCGGTGGCATCAAAATTTTTTAGCCATGCAACCAGAATTCCTGATTTGACAGCATCTGTAAAATTCCAGAAGGTTCGGCGGCTTGTCAGGAGAGAGCCATGGACCGTTCCGCGCCGCTGTTTACCCCCGTTCTGATCGTCGGCTGTATCATCATCATGGTGAGCTTTGCGGTGCGAGCGTCCTTTGGTGTCTTTCAGATCCCGATTGCGGAAGAGTTCGGCTGGCTGCGCTCGGAATTCTCCTTGGCGATTGCCATTCAGAACCTGGCCTGGGGCATCGGGCAGCCTATTTTCGGTGCCATTGCCGAGAAGATCGGTGACCGCAAGGCGATCATCATGGGCGCCATTGTCTATGCGGCCGGGCTGGTGCTGAGCGCCGCCTCGACCACCCCGTTTGAAATGCAGGCCTATGAATGGCTGGTGGGGTTCGGCATTGCCGGCACCGGGTTTGGCGTGGTGCTGGCAGTTGTGGGGCGGGCCAGTTCCGACGAGAACCGGTCCATGTCGCTGGCGATTGTCACTGCGGCCGGGTCTGCGGGGCAGATCTTTGGCGCGCCGACGGCGGAATGGATGCTGGGCTTTTTGCCCTGGCAGACGATTTTTCTGGTGTTTGCGGGCGTGGTGCTGGCGCTGATTGCGCTGCTGCCGCTGATGCGGGTACCCGAGACTGCCAGCAAGGCCGAGCTGGAGGAGAGCATGGGCGCGATCCTGATCAAGGCGTTCAAGGATCCGTCTTATACTCTGATCTTTCTGGGCTTTTTCAGCTGCGGTTATCAGCTGGCTTTTGTGACTGCGCATTTCCCGGCCTTTGTCACCGAGATGTGCGGACCGATCCTGCCGGGCGGGATGCTGCATTCGATGGGGATCACCTCAACCTCGGCGCTGGGGGCGGTTGCGATTTCGCTGATTGGCGCGGCCAATGTGGGCGGTACGCTGCTGGCGGGCTATCTGGGCAAGCGCTATTCCAAGAAATACCTGCTGGCGGCGATCTATACCGGGCGCACGATTGCGGCGGCGGCATTCATCCTGTTCCCGATCACGCCTATGAGCGTCATCATCTTCTCGGTTGCGATGGGGTCGCTGTGGCTGGCCACCGTGCCGCTGACCTCGGGTCTGGTCGCGCATATCTATGGGCTGCGCTACATGGGCACGCTTTATGGCATTGTCTTCTTCAGCCATCAGCTGGGCAGTTTCCTGGGGGTTTGGCTGGGCGGGCGGATGTATGACGCCTATGGAGATTACACCTTTGTCTGGTGGATCGGCGTTGCAGTCGGGGCGTTCAGTGCGATTGTGCATCTGCCGGTGAAAGAACGCCCGCTGGGGCAGGCCGCGGCGGCGTAACACCGTCGTATTGTCCGGCGCGGGCCGCAGGACCGGGGCGCTGCCCCGGACCCCGGAGTATTGTTGGAAAGATGAAGAGGGGCAGGGCTATACCAGCCCGCGGCGGTGGTTTTCTGCGATGATGTCCAGCACCCCGGAGGTGTGGGTATAGGGCAGGCCGTGGCCGGCGCCGGGGATTTCTTCTTGCCGGAGGGAGCGGGCGCGCTCCGCCAGGCGGCCCGCGGAGTTTGGCGGGATGACCGCGTCATCCTGGCCCCAGATTGCCAGTGCCGGCACGCCCTTTTTGTGCAGGCTGCGCAGCTCTTCGGTGAAATCCTCGTTCAGGATGCCGCGCAGGGAGGCAAGCACCGCGGGGATGAACCCCCTGAAGCCCAGTTCCTTCTGCTGCAAGTCAGTGATGCCCGGCACAGAGGAAGGCAGGCTGCGCTCGGCTTCTGTGCCGCGCATGTGCAGGGTGGGGTAAATCGCGTGCATCAGCCAGCTGCCAATCAGGGGAACATGGCGGATGATCTGCGTCACGCGGTCCGGGCTGCGGCCAAAACCGGCTGGCGCCAGCAGGATCAGTTCGCGCAGACGGGTTGGATGGGCCGCTGCAAAGGCGGTGGCGATGGCGCCGCCCATGGAATAACCGATCAGGGTGATGTCGCTGCCCGCCTGCTGATCCTCCAGAAGCTCTTCTAGCTGGGAGAGGAAGAAGGCGCGGTCCTGCAGCCCTTTGGGGCGGTCGGAATAGCCGCGTCCGTAGAGATCGTAGGTCAGCACCCGGTAGCCCATGGCGCCCAGCCCCGCAGCGATGCCATTCCAGACGAAGGAGGGGGTGGTCAGGCCGTGCACGCAGACCGCGACAGGGCCGCGGAGGGGGCCTGTCCAGCGGTAATGCGTGAGGCCGCCGGAGAGGCTGGCAAAGCTGCCCGGCGCATCTTTGCGGGCGGCGGTGTTCATCACTTTGCGCCTGGTTTCGCGCAGGAAGGGGGCCAGGGCGACCGTCAGGACTATCAGAAGAAGCCAGATCATGCTTGGGCCTTCCACTTTTGCAGGATGTGGTGGCTGGTCATCAGATCCAGATGGCCGCCGCCGCCGTTCTTGAACAGGGTGATGCGCCCAGGCTCGAAGGCCGGAAAATCAGCGATGCTGTAATAGTCCGCCAGCACATCGCTGCGCTGGATGGTGCCGCTTGCCAGGGGGATCTTGAACTCGCCAATGTGATCCAGTGTCGTGCCAAAACTGTCGCAGTAGATCTGTGCGCGCTGCAGTGCTGCGTCGTCAGCTTCGCGCATGTCGGGGCGGTAGGCACCGATCAGGTTGAGATGCTGGCCGGGGCGCAGCCATGCGCCCTGGATCACCGGCTCGGACGACATGGTGCAGGTGACGATGATATTGGCGTTGCGCACCGCCGGTTCCAGTTCGGGGGCATGTTTGGTGCCGCTGTATCGGGCGCAGAGGTCCTGCGCCTTGGATGCGGTGCGGTTCCAGACCCGGATCTGCGCTTGTGGAAACCCGGCAGAGAAAGCCTCGATCAAAGAGCCGCCAACGGTGCCGGCGCCGACAATCAGCACCTCTTTCGCATCGGGGTCAGCCAGCCGCAGCGCGCCCAGAAGACTGTCGCCGGCGGTCTTCCACTTGGTTACCAGATGGAAATCCACAAGAGCTTCGAGCGTGCCGTCGGTGTCGGAGTAGAGGCAGACGGAGCCGTTGATCATCGGTTTGCCGGCATCGGGGTTGCGCGGGAAGACATTGGCGGTTTTCACTGCCAGCCCCAGGCCGTCGATCCAGGCGGAGCGGCTCAGCAGCGTGTCGGGATCACGGTAAAGGAACGTATCGCTCATCTCTGCCCTGGGCAGATCATGGCTGGCGGCCAGTGCCTCTGTGAAGCTGATCCAGTCGAGCAGCGCCTCGCCCTCGTCAAAGCCGATGAATGGAATGCTCATGTGATCTTGGTCCTTACTGCTGTGCCGACTCCGGCCGCTTCTGGTTTCGTCAGCTGAGCCGCCTGCACCAGCCGGCCCGGCGTCCCCCCGGTTTTGCGCGCCAGAATGGCATAGATTTCCGGCTCTGGCTTGATGCATTTCAGATGCATGGAGACAAATGCGCGGTCACAGCCGCGCAGACCCATTTGCAGTCGGCAGTCGTGCCACCAGCGGATGCCCCCGGACCAGGCGGGATGCTGTTCCGGCTCCCATTCGATCAGCATGCCACCAAGGTCAGAGGCGACGGCTTTTGCTGCCATGGCGCTATCCTTCTGTCCGCGGGCGCGGACGCGGGGCAGGACGGTTCTTGCGGGTCTCGCTCCAGACTGAGACCAGGCCTGAAGCAATGATCAGGGCGCTGCCGGACCAGACAGCCAGATCCGGCCATTCGCGGAAGATCAGGAGGCCCCACAGAACCGACATTGGCATGGCGATATATTCAAACGGGGCGGCCAGAGCGGCTTCGTTCATGCGGTAGGCCTGGCTGACCAGATAGCCGCCTGCCGAACCTGCAAGGCCTGCGCCGATCAGATAGGGCCAGTCGTCGGGGGCGGGCCAGACCCAGGCGCGCAGGAGGAAGTCGAAGGCAGGGCTGCTGCCAGTGGCAAAGCGCCCGTCGCCAAAGGCAAGCCCGGCCAGAGAGCTCAGCACAAGGAAGCCCAGCACTGGATAGAATGCGAGCGTGGCGCCGGCTTCGCTGCTGCCTGCCCGGCGGGTCAGAACATGCAGGGTGGCATAGCCGCAGGCGCCCAGGAACGGCAGCAGGGCGGCGGGCTGAAACGTCCCCACGCCGGGGCGCATGATGATGAGAACCCCCAGAAAACCAGCACATACTGCGCCCCAGCGCCAGGGACCGGGGCGTTCGCCCAGGAACAGCGCCGACAGGGCGGTGACGATCAGCGGGGTGGCAAAGGCTATCGCCACTGCCTCTGCCAGCGGCAGCAGGGTGAGACCGGTGAAGAAGCAGATATTGGCAAAGAACACCACGAAACAGCGCAGCAGGTGCAGTTTCGGCTGATGGGTGCGCAACAGGTGGTAGCCGCCTTCCAGCGGAACGATGATAGCCAGCATCACGATCATCGCCACAACCGAGCGGAACAGCACAACTTCATAGAGCGGATAATCGCCCGACAGGAATTTGAAGATCATGTCGACGACGGAGAAGGCAATACCTGCGCCGACCGCGGCAAACAGGCCGAAGATATTGACCTGCGCCTGCTTGTTCATCGGACAGCTCCGCCGGGATCAGTCGTGGGGTGTGCAGCAAATCAGTGGCGCAAATGCCGGGAACTGGCAATGGGGCAGCGTCCGGAAATCGTGAAGTTTTCTGAGAAGTCGCTTAGGACGAGACGGGCTTGTCCGAGCGGGAGTTGAACTGTTAGTTGAAGAACTTAAATTGTGTTCAGAACTATTGGCGTCAGATCATGAATTATTATTTTCCCGTAATGGCTGGCACCCGGGACCGCCGCAGCATCTCCTATTTTGTCAGTTCCAGGAATGGCGAATCTTACCCTTGGCCAGAGGGGAGCTGGATACCCTCAAAAGAACTCATTTACATGGCGTACCAGGACGTGCCGACGTTCAGCAATGACGTGCGCAAAGAGCTTCCGAAGGTGATCCTGGTCGTCCGGCCAAAAGTTGAAGAGCTTCCGGATGTGATCGGCCAGTTTTCGTTCAATCCAGCGGCGTCTCCACCTTTGTTAAGAAGGCCTTTGGTGGAACTCATCCAGCGCGACTATCCGGGTTGCTGCGAGTTTATTCAGGCGGGCAAAATTTGGGATGATGTTTTTAAGCGGGAGCTTGACGGATCACAGTACTTCTTTTCAAACGTTGTCAAAACGATCGATAGCTGGGACCCGGACCTATCAGATGTACGACAGCTTTCGCGGAAGGACGGTTCCGTTTACTTTGCGCTTGCGGGCAGCGGTGTCCTGAATGCTGAAGCTGTCAACGGTGCCCATATCTGGCGGGATGCGAAGACTATGCATGTTCTGTGCTCTGAGGAGTTTAGAGAGAAAGCTGAAGCCGTGGGGGCATCGAACATGCATTTCTACAGAGTTGACGTGAGCGCCTGACCAGCTTTCTACGGCAGCCGTTGAACTTTGGCCGCACGCAGTTCGCGTTCCAGCGCATCCAGAAAGCGGGAGCGGTCGGCCTTGGTGAAACCTTTGCCGCTGCCGCCTGCGCCCAGCGGGTTGGCGGCGCGCAGGTCGGCCATCAGGTCGCGCATCGCCAGTTGCTGGCCGATGTTGGCCTCAGTAAACCGCTCGCCGTTGTGGCGCAGCACGCGGGCGCCAGCCTCGATGCATTTGGCTGCAAGGGGGATGTCGCCCGTCACCACCACGTCGCCGGGGCCGCAGCGCTCAGCGATCCACATGTCGGCCACATCGGCGCCCTCGGACACAATCACGGTTTCCACCAGCGGGTTCTGCGAGGGGCGCAGCCCGCCATTGGAGACCACGAACATGCGCACCCCATGGCGGGTGGCGACCCGCTCGGCCTCCTGTTTGACCGGGCAGGCGTCGGCGTCGATGTAAAGCGCGGTCACTCGGCGGCCTTCTTGTCCGCTTCGGCAGGCTTTTCCGCCTTGGGGGCGGGTTTGGCCTTGGGTTTGCGGGCGGGTTTCTTCACCTTGAATTCTTCCGGGATCGGCATCCGGTTGAAGGCGTCCAGCCCTGCGACCTTATAGGCCTCGGCCAGGGTCGGGTAGTTGAAGGTGTTCTGCACGAAGTAATCGACCGTACCCTTGAGGTTCATCACCGCCTGTCCGATGTGGATCAGTTCCGTTGCGCCTTCGCCGACGATCTGCACCCCCAGCACCCGGCGGGTTTTGAGGGACAGCAGCATCTTCAGCATGCCGTGCTCCAGCCCCATGATGTGGCCGCGCGAGGTTTCGCGAAAGCGGGCCTCGCCGACCTCATAAGGAATGCCGCGTTCTTTCAGCTCTTCTTCGGACATGCCGCAGGTGGACATTTCCGGCACTGAATAGATGCCATAGGGATACCAGGGGCTTTCCGGCATGGTCGGCGTGTCGAGCGCATGGCAGGCGGCAACCCGGCCCTGCTGCAGCGAGGTGGAGGCCAGCGAAGGGTGGCCGATCACATCGCCGGTGGCATAGATATGCGGCACCTCGGTCTGGTAGGTCTTGCGGTCAACGCTGAGACGGCCGCGGTGGTCGGTCTTGAGGCCGGTGGCCTCGAGATTCAGCGACGCAGTGGCCCCCATGCGCCCGGCTGCAAACAGCAGCATTTCTGCGCGCACGTGGCGGCCGTTTTCCAGCGTGACCTCGATATGTTCGCCCGCATCCTCGATAGTCTCCACTGCAGAACCCAGTCGCAGGTCCACACCGTTGTCACGGATCTGATGGGTGAATTCCTGAATCAGCCGTTTGTCGATGAAATCCAGGAAGGTCTCGCGCGGTTCGATCAATGTGACGCGCACGTCCAGGGCAGAGAACATGGTGGCATATTCCACCCCGATGACGCCGGCGCCGATCACCACCAGCGAGCGCGGGATTTCCGCCATTTCCAGAAACTCGTCGCCATCCACAATGGTGGTGCCGTTGAAGGGCACATAGTCGGGGCGATAGGTCTTGGTGCCGGTGGAGATCAGGAATTTCTCTGCCGTCAGGCAGGTGGTCTCCCCGGCCTCGGTCGCGACCTCGACCTCATTGGGACCAATGAATTTCGCCAGACCGTGCAGCGTGTCCACGTGGTTGCGGTTGAACTGGTGTTCCAGCACGTCGACTTCGTGATCCAGCGTCTGGTGCAGGCGGGTTTTCAGGTCATCGGCGAGGATGTCGTCCTTGACCCGGTAGGAGCGGCCATAGAAAGACCGTTCGCGCCAGCCCGACAGGTTCAGCACGGTTTCACGCAGGGTTTTCGACGGGATGGTGCCGGTGTGCACCGACACGCCCCCCAGCCGGTCCTTGCGGTCGATCACCAGCACCCGGCGGTGCAGCTTGCCTGCCTGGATGGCAGCGGCGCGGCCCGAGGGGCCGGAACCGATGATGATCAGGTCATAATCAAATTCGTCACTCATGGCCGCGTCCTTCGTTCTTTAGTTTTGGTACAGCGCGTCGGCATGGAAGGAGACATGCTCCTCCATGAAGGTCGACACGAAGAAGTAGCTGTGGTCATAGCCCGGCTGCATCCGCAGGGTGGCCTGCTGGCGGCGTTCGGCCACCGCATGGGCCAGCGCTTCGGGTTTCAGGAGGTCAATGAACTGGTCGGCGGTGCCGGTGTCGATCAGGACCGGGCCGTCGAACCCTGTTTCGCGCATCATGAGGGTGGCGTCATGTTTGGCCCAGGCGGCTTCATCGTCGCCCAGATAGGCGCTCAGCTGTTTGCGGCCCCAATCCGATGCGGTCGGGTTGCAGATCGGTGCAAAGGCGGAAACCGACTTGTAGCGGCCCGGCAGGTTCATCGCCAAAGTCAGCGCGCCGTGGCCGCCCATGGAATGGCCGGTGATCGCCTGGCGGTCCAGGTCGATGGCGAATTTCTCCCCCAGGAGTGCGGGCAGTTCCTCAGCCACATAGTCCCACATGCGGAAATGCGGCGCCCAGGGGTCCTGGGTGGCGTTCACATAAAAGCCCGCGCCCTGGCCCAGGTCATAGGCCTCGTCGTTGGCCACGCCTTCGCCGCGCGGCGACGTGTCGGGGAAGACGATGGCGATGCCCTGCTCGGCGCACCAGGCCTGGGCGCCGGCCTTGGTCATGGCGTTCTCATGGGTGCAGGTGAGGCCCGAAAGATACCACAGCACCGGCACCGGACCGTCTTTGGCTTCCTCCGGCAGGAACAGGCCAAAGGTCATATCGCAGCCGGTTGCGGTGCTGGCGTGTTTGTAGACGCCCTGAGTGCCGCCAAAGGCGCGGTTCTCGGAAACGGTTTCCATGGGTAAGGCTCCTCAAAATCTGTTAGCCCTATCGCTATCCGCAGTTGGCCTCAGGGTCCAGCGGGAGGGCGGCAGCAATGCTTGTTTTTGCGGCAGAAGGATTGCGAATTCGCAAACATTATCCGCATCGGCGGCGTGGCGGTGGCAGCAAATGTGCAATGGGGCGCTGGACAGCAGCGGTGAAAACCGGGACTGTCCGCAGCCAAGACAAGAGGGAGGCAAAAGCCATGAGCGATTTTCTGAGACTGACACCGGAGGCTGCGGAGGCGGAAGTGGAGCGCCCGGCGCCGGAGAAAGTGATTGCTGGCGATCCGGTGTTTACCACCTGGAATGCCGAGGAGCGCGAGGGCCTGTACTGCGGCATCTGGCAGTCGACACCAGGTAAGTGGCGGATTTCTTATGACGAGTGGGAATACTGCCGAATTCTGCAGGGGCGGTCGGTGATCACCAGCGATGACGGCAGTGAATATCCGCTGGCGGCCGGCGACAGCTTCATCCTGCGGCCCGGTTTCAGCGGTACCTGGGAGGTGATCGAGACCACTCGCAAGGATTACGTGATCCGGCTCTGAAATCGCGGGTTCAGGAGACCCAGGCGATGACCGCAGGTACGGTGACGATCGATACCACGGTAGAAATGAAAATAGCGGCGGAGGCCCGGTGTGGGGCCACGCCGTAGTGTTGCGCCAGCATATAGACATTGCCCGCCACCGGCAGGGAGGCAGCCGCGATGGCAACGGCGGCAGAGAACGGCGCTGCCGGGATCAGCCACAGCACGGCGACAGCGACGCAGGTCGGGTGCAGCACCAGTTTGGCAAAGCTGAGCCAGCCCGCGACCTGCACCCGCTCCGCCGATTTTGAAGCCAGCGAGGCACCGATGGCAAATAGCGCGCCGGGCGTGGCGGCGCCGCCGAGGATCGTCAGGAAATCATTTGCGGGCCCCGGGATCGGCAGCTCTGAGGCTGACCAGGCAAGGCCTGCGACAATGGACAGGATCATCGGGTTCTTCAGCAAGCCCAGCCCAACGAGCTTCAGGGTCGCCAAACCCAGGTTGGATCCTTGGCCCTGGCCGCGGCCTGCGTTGATCAGAATGACGATCAGCGATGAGAACACCACCAGATCAACGCTGAGCACCACCATCATCGGTGCAACCGAGGCCGGGCCGAACAGGATCGCCATCATCGGCAGGCCAAGGAAGCCGACATTGCCGATGGCCGCACATTGCGCCTCCACCGCCGTCGTCGGTACATCCAGCCCGCGCGCCATGGCGACAGCTGTCACCAGCAGATAGACCGCCAGCGTGCCGGCCAAATAGCCGAGGATCAGCGCAGGATCGAAGACTTCGGCAAAGGAGAGGTTGGCAGCAAAGCCGAAGATCATCGCCGAGAGCGGGAAATAGAAGACAAATTTGGTGAGATATGCGGTGGCTTCCTCGGTGAAAAAGCGGCTGCGGCCGGCTCCGTAGCCAAGGCCGATGATTGCGAAGAAGGGCAGGGTGCGAAAGAAGATCTCGGCCATGGGGATTGGTAACAAGAGCTGACCAATTGGCAAAGGCTGTTTTTCGGACTGTAAGGGAAGCTCCCGCCTGTTCATGGGCAGTCCGGGGACTGCCCTTCACAGTTGGGCGTGGCCCTGTGCTGCGCACAGGGCAGGGGATCCTACAGAGACCACCGGTTGCATTGAGTGCCCAGCAGCGCGTCAGCGCTGCCGGGCCCAACCGGGGCGGGGCAGCCTTTGGCTGTGCCGGAACGGGCGGGAGGGCCGCCTTTGCCCCCTGCCTAGCCGCTGCCGATCAGGGCTCCGGCACCCAGCACCAGGGCGCCGCCCAGAACCACTTGCATGGTGGCGCGCCAGAAGGGTGTTTGCATGTAACGGTTCTGGATCCAGGCTATGGCCCAGAGTTCGACAAAGACAATCAGCAGGGCCAGGGTGGTGGCGGTCCAGAATTCGGGGATGAGGTAAGGCAGGGCGTGGCCCAGGCCGCCCAGGGTGGTCATGATCCCGGAGGCGAGGCCGCGTTTGATCGGTGAGCCGCGGCCTGACAATGCGCCGTCATCCGAGGCGGCCTCGGTAAAGCCCATCGAGATCCCGGCCCCGACCGAGGCCGCGACGCCGACCAGAAAGGTGGTCCAGGTGTCCTGGGTGGCAAAGGCGGTGGCAAAAATCGGCGCCAGGGTGGAGACGGAGCCATCCATCAGCCCTGCGAGCCCCGGCTGCACCCATGTCAGCACAAATTGGCGATGGGCGGCGGCATCCTCATTTGCGCGGGTGCCTTCGTCCAGATGCGCGTTTTCCAATTCACCCGCCCGGGCCTGATGACCAGCTTCGGCGGCGGCCAGATCGCCCAGCAGTTTGCGGGTTGCGGCATCCTGGGTGCGGGCCGCGGCGGCGGCATAGAAACGTTCGGCATCACGCTCCATGGCGCGGGCCTCGGCGCGGATACGCTCCAGGCTCAGGTTTTCCATCAGCCAGACAGGGCGGCGGGCATAAAAGCCGGCCACATGCTCGCGCCGGATCAGCGGGATGGCCGGGCCGAACCGCGTCTCGTGCAGGGCGATCAACTGGGCGCGGTGCCCGTCTTCCTCGGCGGCCATTCCGTCGAACATGGCGGCGGAGGCGGGATAGTCCGACCGTAGCCGTTCGGCATAGCCGCGGTAGATCCGGGCGTCGTCTTCCTCCGAGGAAATCGCCAGGGCAAGAACCTCCTGCCCGGTCAGATCTGCAAAACGCTTGCGCTGAGTGAAAAACCGCATCTCGAGCCTCTTTTTAGAATTATTCTAAACATAACGGTTTCGCGAGGTGCCGCAAGACTGCAGCTGTAAAGCTGTTGCAAACAGGCCCCATGGGTTACATTAGAGGCAGAGCATGCGGCTGCCTGCCCGTATTCTGAGGGAAGTTTATGAACCAGCAAGACAGCATCCTGCGCACGGGCCGGAAATTCGATCAGGTTCTGGACGGTGCGCGCAAGGTGTTTCTGGCCGATGGGTTTGAAGGTGCAAGCGTCGACAATATCGCCAAAGCGGCGGGCGTGTCCAAGGCAACGCTTTACAGCTATTTCCCGGACAAACGGGTCTTGTTCATGGAGGTCGTGCGCGCGGCCTGCGTGCAGCAGGCGGACAGCTCGATGGAGCTGGCTGAGGGCTGCTGCGGCCCGCGGGATGTGCTGCGGTTGGCTGCGGAGCGGGTGCATGGGGTTCTGCTGAACGGGTTCAGCCTGCAGCTGTTCCGGATCTTCGTGGCCGAGGCGGATCGCTTCCCGGAGCTGGGGCCGATGTTCTATGAAAGCGGGCCGATGGCGCTGCACGAGGAGATCCGCAGCTATATGGAAACCGCGGCACAGCGGGGCGAGCTGGTGATCGGGGATGCCGATCTGGCTGCGGCGCAGTTCATCGAACTGTGCAAGGCCGACATCTTTCTGCGGTTTCTTTTCAAGGTCGAGACCGAGTTCACGGAAGCCGAGCGCGAGCGGGTGGTCGCAGGGGCGATCGAGACCTTCATGGCGCGGTTCGGCGCCTGACCTCCCATTCAATGGGTGATGAAGCTGTTGGGCGCTCTGCGGTAGGTCTTGTGACAGCTAAGGCAGCTTTGCATCAGGCTGGGCAGGGTGCGGCGCAATCCGGGCAGCGACCAGGTGTTGAGATCGCGGGCCGCGGCCCGGGTCGTTTCTGCGCGGGCCTTGAAGTCATCCCAGGCCGTCCAGATCTGCGGCCGCGCATTGGTGCGCGGGTCCATCCGGTGTTTTTTGAAGCGTTTGCGGATGCTGCCAGTGGTTTTGATCAGCTGCCGCCGGGCGGTTTGCGCCGTGTCTCTGTCAAAAGCGGTACGACCGGCCATCATGCTGGTCAGAACATCCATTGCGGCCTTTTGAGTGGTCATCAGGGTTATGCGCCGGGTGACCTGTTTGCTGAGACCGCTGTCTGCCGTGACCGGTGCCGTGGTGCCGACGGCGAGCGCGACAAGGATCGCGAGGAAGGCGAGGGCTTTGAGCCAATGCAGGGTCATTGCGCGGCCTCTGTGTGGATTGACCGAATCATATATTTGGAACAAAAAGAGAACACCTGTCACTGATCCTTATAACCTGCCGTCTGTCGGCCCCTGCTGCCCGAACTGCCCATGTCCCATCGCCGCATTCTGTCGCTGTGGTTTCCGCGCCTTGGCGCCGAACGCGTTCTGCGGGCGGAGCGCGGCGACATTGCCGGGCCTCTGGCCGTCGCTGAGGAAGTCTCCAACACCCAGGTTATTTCTGCGTTAAACAGCGCCGCTTCTGCACAAGGACTGCAAGTAGGCCAGCCCTTGCGCGATGCCCATGCGATGTGCGCGGCCCTGGTGGTGCGGCCGCGCAACCGGGCGGCAGAGACAGCGTTTCTGGCGGTTCTCAGGCGCTGGGCGGGCAAGTTCAGCCCCTGGGTGGCAGAAGCCGGGGAGGACGGGCTGACCATCGACCTGACCGGCTGTGCGCATCTGTTCGGCAGCGAGGCGGCGCTGATGGAGACCGCGGGGCAGGATTGTGTGGCGATGGGCCTGAGCGTGCGGATGGGGCTGGCGGATACCCTGGGCACGGCCTGGGCGCTGGCGCGCTACGCAGAGGAGGAGACTGCGCCGGAGCGGTCCGGCGATGCCATCGATCAGGAGGCGCGGGCGACTCGTGCCCGGGCGCAGAAACGCCAGAGCGTCAAGCGCCGCCACTGGACACGGGGCGGGGCGGCGCCGCAGCTGCCGACCGCGGTGCCGCAGACGGGGCGGATTGCCGAAGCAGGCCAGGCCTATGGGGCGCTGGCGCCTTTGCCGGTGGCAGCCCTGCGGCTGGACCGCGCCACGGTGGCACAGCTGAACCGGCTTGGCCTCAGGCGGATCGGAGATCTTTTGGGGCAGCCGCGCGCCGGTCTGGCCCGCCGTTTTGGCCGGGGGCTGGTCTTGCGGCTGGATCAGGCGATGGGCAGCGCGCCAGAGCCGGTCTCGCCCGCGCGCAGCCCGGATCATTTTGCAGTGCGGCTGACCCTGCCAGAGCCGATCGGGCTGATGGAGGATTTGCTGGCGGGCATCGACCGGATGCTGCCGCGGCTGTGTTCCCGGCTGGAGGCACGCGGCAAGGGCGCCCGGGTGCTGCGGCTGGAGGCGCACCGCTGCGATCTGGAGATGGAGGCGGTGACCCTGGGCCTGGCCCGTGCCAGCCGCGCGCCGGCCCGCATCCGGCCTCTGCTGGAGATGAAGCTGGAGCAGATCGATGCGGGGTACGGCATCGACATGCTGCGGCTGGAGGTCTTGCAGGCAGAGGCCATTCATGCCCGCACCCCGGCGGGCCACATGCAGGCAGGCGCTGCGGCGCGGGCACGGCAGGAGGCCCGGCAAGAGGATGAGGCAGCGCTGGAGGATCTGATCGGCCGCCTGGGCGCGCGGCTGGGGCTGGAGGCCATCACCCGCTATCACCCCGCCGAGAGCCACATTCCGGAAAAGAGTTTCACTGTGCAGGCAGCAGCCTGGTCAGAGCCTGCCACCGGGGATTGGCCGCTGCCGCCGCGGCCCCGGCCGCTGCTTCTGTGGCGGCCTGAGCTGGTCCATGCTCCGGAGCGGCCAGAGGTACCGCAGCAGTTTCGCTGGCGCGGCTGCGACTGGCAGTTGGCCGGAGCGGAGGGGCCGGAGCGGATCGCTCCGGAATGGTGGCTGGATGATCCGGAATGGCGCAACGGGGTGCGGGATTACTGGGTGGTGGTGACACAGTGCGGCACCCGGCTGTGGCTGTTCTTTGCCCATGGCGGGGCGCTGTCGCCGGGCTGGTTCTGCCATGGGTCGTTTGCGTGACCGCTGCACCAGCTACCGCAGGACAGTTCGGCACGCAGCGAAGGGTTTTGCTTGGGCAGCCCTGCAGAAACGGCATAAGATAGGGGAATGATCACACCACGCTTTGACATTCTGGGTCAGGCTATTGCCGATGCCAGCCGCACACAGATGCTGTGCGAGCTGATGGAGGGGCGCGCCTATACCAACAAGGAACTGGCAGCAGCGGCGGGTGTCACGCCGCAGACTGCCACAGCGCATTTGCGGTTGCTGCAGGAGGCCGGGCTGGTGGTGGCTGAAAAGCGCGGCCGCTGTGTCTATCACCGGCTGGCGGGAGCGGAGGTTGCCCATGCGCTGGAGCAGCTGGCGGCGATTGCGCCCGCAGACAGCCTGCACCGGGCACAGCGGCGCAAGGCAGGCGGGCTGGCGCAGCTGCGCAGTTGTTACGATCATCTGGCAGGGCCTTTGGCGGTGGCAATGACAGCTGCGTTTCTGGATCGCGGCCTGCTGGTCGAGGAACAGGGCGCCTTCCGCCCCGTGCCGGCCCCAGAATGGCTGAAACTGGGCGTGGCGCTGCCGGAGAAAGCGGGTCGCCAGCCTTTTGCCCGGCCCTGCCTGGACTGGACCGAGCGCAAGCTGCATGTGGCCGGTCCGATGGGGCGGCAGATCCTGGATCACGCCTTGGACAGCGGCTGGGTCAAGCGGCACCGGCACAAGCGGGGTCTGATGCTGACGGCGCCGGGACGGGTGGCCCTGGAGCAGATTCTGGGCCTGAAATACGGCGAGTCGGCGGCAGCCTGAGAGGGGGCTGAAAGGTCTGCGACACAGCGGCAAAGCCTGTGTGTATCCTGCACCACACGAAAATTCGACAGTTAAAAACCTTGATCTGAACCGGGAATGGCGCAACCTTTTAGGTATGAGCTTTGATCAGGTGCAGCCTTTTCCCGGATCTCCCATTCCTCAGCAAGTCGCATTTGACCGGCGGGAACTGTCGGTCATCATGACGTTGTACGGACGTATGGTCGCGGCCGGGGAGTGGCGCGACTACGGGATTGCTTCCTTGCGTGATCTGGCAGTTTTCTCGGTCTTCCGGCGCACGGCGGAGCATCCGCTCTACCGTATCGAAAAACGCCCCAAGCTGCGGCAGCGGCAGGGGCAGTATTCGGTGGTTGGCATGGACGGGCATATCCTCAAGCGCGGCGCGGATCTGAAGGCCGTGCTGAGGGTGCTGGAGCGCAAGCTGATCCGCTCCGTGGAGTAGCCGCAAGGGTTTGCGGCGGAGCGGGGACCGGAAAATTCAAATTTTCCGGCCAGAATCTTGGCAAGATTTTTCTGTCTGCGGCTGCCGGTCCGGCCTAGGCCAGCCGTTTGTGCGCAGTGACGGGGCCATCGCCCTGTTCCATAATCCGCGCGATCGCCGCATCGATGGGTTCAAGGGCCACGGCCATATCATGCGCATTCGCATGGATCAGGGTCCGGGTATCCCGCACCAGTGCCACATGGCCTTTCCAGAACAGCAGGTCGCCGCGCTGATAATCGCCGGCAGGGGCCTGGCTGCCCACGTCTGTTTCCTGCATGTCGCTGTCGCCGGGACAGGGGATGCCGCAGGCCAGCAGGGCTGCCTGCACCAGACCGGAGCAGTCAATGCCGCAACGGCTGTTGCCGCCCCAGAGATAAGGGGTTCCAAGAAAGAGTTCCGCCACTGCCACAGGGTCATCCTCATGTGTGCCCAGCAGTGACAGGTGGCGGGCCGGGATGAAGCCGAGATTGGTATGTGCAAACCGTCCGGTGCCGCCAAGAACCTGCACCCGGCTGCCATGGCTAAGCGCATGGCATTCTGGTGATTTGAAGTCATCCGCCGAATAGGCATGGGTGGCCGGGGCGCGGACCCGATGAGTGGCTTCAAAAGGATCTGTCAGCGCCGCGCTGGCCACATAGCCTGCATAGGAATCCTTGGCGGATTGCAGAAAGGCCCAGCCATTGCGGTTCTCATAAACTGTGACCAGCTCACCGTAGACAAGCTGGCGGTCGCGGGCGCCGTCCGGCGCCCGCAAAAGGTCGGTGACGGATGCGCCAATGCGGGCCTGGGTGCCCTTGACCCGCTCCAGCCCGTCCGGCACGTTTTCCAGATGCGCGGCGGCGACACGGATGTTCAGGGGCAAGCGGCGGCGGTCTGCCATGACAGTCAGAGTTCCAGCATGTCGGGGAGGGCGGCAAACAGCGCACGGGCGCCTTGCAGAGCGCCGCCCTTGGGGCGGCCCGGTTCGGCGGATGGAGCCCAGCCGTAGATGTCGAAATGCATATAGCGGGCCTCTCCGGCGAAGCGGCGCAGGAACAGCGCCGCCGTGATGGATCCGGCAAAGCCACCCGAAGGCGCGTTGTCGAGGTCGGCAATGCCCGGTTCGATCATCTTTTCGTATGGCATGTGGAACGGCATCCGCCAGACCGGGTCAGCAGTGCGCGCCGCACTGGTCGAAAGCGCAGCGGCGTCGCTGTCGTGATCAGTATAGAACGGTGACAGGTCCGGGCCGACCGCCACCCGTGCAGCGCCGGTGAGGGTCGCCATGGAAATCAGCAGATCAGGCGTGTCTTCGGCTGCAAGTGCCAGGGCGTCAGCCAGCACCAGGCGTCCCTCGGCGTCGGTGTTGTTGATTTCGACCGTCAGACCTTTGCGCGAGGTAAGCACATCGCCCGGGCGGAAAGCGGAGTCGGAAACGGAGTTTTCCACCGCAGGGATCAGGACGCGCAGTTGCAGCGGCAGCCCTGCGGCCATGATCATCCGCGCCAGGCCCAGAACATTTGCCGCACCGCCCATGTCCTTTTTCATCAAGGCCATGCTGTTTCCGGGCTTGAGGTTCAGACCGCCGGTGTCGAAACAGACGCCCTTGCCCACCAGTGTCAGCGTGGGTCCGGCAGTGCCCCAGCGCAGGTCAATGAGGCGCGGGGCGCGGTTTGAAGCGCGGCCGACAGTGTGGATCAGCGGGAAGTTCTGTTCCAGCAGCTCTTCGCCGGTGATGACGGATGCGCTGGCGCCGAAGTCTTCGGCCAGCTTCAGGGCAGCGGCCTCCAGTTCGGCAGGGCCCATGTCGGAGGCAGGAGTGTTGATCAGGTCACGGGTCAGGCATTCAGCGGCAGCCAGTGATTCCACGGCGGCGGCCTCCACCCCTTCGGGCGCCTGCAAGGCAGCGGCGGCGCCCTTGGTCTCCTTGTACCGGTCAAAACGATAGCCGGACAGCAGCCAGCCCAGCGATTCGCTGGCGGCGTCTTCTGCCGGCAGGCCAGAGAGAATGCGGTAGGTTCCGGCAGGCAGTTTCTGCGCCGCTTCGGCCAGCACGAACCGGCGGCGCGCACGCTGGGCGGCGCTGCCGTAGCCTGCCAGGGCCATCCCGATCCCGCCATCGCCGTCCGGCACGGTCAGCGCCTGACCGCAGGCGCCGCTGAAGCCCTGCGCCGAAACCCAAGCCTGAACGCGCTGCGGCTGGCTGGACAGCCAGCTGTCGAAAGAATCGCTTTCAATCACGTGCACAGGACAGCTGTCCGGGCCGGGGGCGGCAAAGACTGGCGGCATTGAAGTTCTCCGGTTGCAATCACTTCTGATGCAACAGATTAGCCGCCGCCGCGCGGCCTGCAAGCCCCGCGGACAGTGGAAATGTCAGATCGTCATGTCCTGCTGGTCCCAGACCGCAGTCAGGGAACGCTCTCCGACTCGCATCAGCCGGAACAGGATCGCGGCAACCGCCGGCGCGTCCTCGGCGTCGACTGCTTCTGTGACGTCGCTGGCGATGCGGGCCAGCGCGGTCATTCCGATTTGTTCGGCAATCGCAATCAGCGAACGGGCGCTTTTGCGCAGGTTCGCCATATCATTCTGACGCCACAGGCGCTCACAATGTGTCAGGCGGACCGCCATTTCCTCAATCGCCCTGCACACGACATCTTCAGCTCCGGCTTCGCCGAGCTGGTCGTAGAGCGCAGAAAGCTTGTCAGGATCCAAGCGCACTGTTTCCGAGTGCATTACTGTCAGTATATTGGCCACCACATTCACCCAATTCAATATGCCCCCACGGCACAACTGCCAATTTGAGTTCCATTCGTTTTCAAAAGGTTTCCGTGGGCGGTTCAAATCATTCGAATTTAGGGACAATGCAGGGTAAAAACGGCTGGCAGCATTCAGCCGAGGGTGGGTTTTGCAAGGGTTTTTGCCCAACCCTGTCCGTTGTTTGGCGGGCCTGCGCCGCACTGACAGGGCGCGCCGTTTGCGTATATTGACGACCGGCGCCTGTGTTGCGGTTCGGGTTTATGGATCTTTTGTTTTCACAGCAAAGGCAGCCGCCAGATTGGCCGCCGCCTGGGTGTAACCGCCTGCGGCACCGTCGACAAAATGGATGTGATCTTCCTCCACGGGTGAGGGAACGATGCAGGTGACCATGGCAGCGTCTTGTTCGTGCAGGCCGAATTGCACCAGCCCAGTATCGGCTGCCTGCTGCAGATGTCGGCGGATGCGCTCGCAGATGGCGGGTGTGCAATCCAGTGTCATCTTGAGCCCGTCGTCGAATTTGCGGAAATCGGAGTGCGCCCGCAGCATCGACAGGTAATGCACAGGATCAAAGCCGCCTACGGGACGCCGGGCGAGGAAGATCAGACCGGCCAGGCTGCTGTGAAAGAACAGGGCAATTTTACGCAGAAACAGCGGTACCCTACCGTGAGAGGCCTGGGCTTCGATCGACAGCCCAGCCGGCGGGAATTGCAGTTTGGGACCGGATTCGGGGACCGGGTGGCCGTTGTCCTCCAGCTCCGCAGCAAGGCTGAGCACCTCTGCGGCGAACCGGGCAAACGCCTGCGGGCTGGCACCGGGGGCGGGCTGGGCAACCAATGAAAGGATGATGCCGTGGCGGGCGGGCGTATTGCTCCAGCGGCAGGAAAGGCCCGCCAGATCGGGCGGATCCGCCTGTGGTGCGGGGTCTACCGCAAAAAGGCCCGCCTTCATCTGTGCTTCGGCCCAGGCCAGGCCGCCGCCGCTGAACATGGCGAAATCGGCGTGATCCGACACAGCGTAGCGGGCGACCTTCACGTCCAGGCCCTTGGCCCGGATGGCAGAGGCGGGCAGCATCGCAGCGCGCAGGGAAATGCCGTATTCGGCTTCGGTCCAGCTGCGCAAAGCGCCCAGAACGCTCTGAGCGGTGGCCCGGTGGTGGGGCGGCACGGCAAAAGAGGCGCCGTCGCCGCCAAACACATAGGGAAACGCCTCGCCTGCCAGCGCGTTGCGCATGGCGGCGATCACTGCGGCGCCGACCATGTTCACGGTCTTGTAGCGGCCTTCCCGCACCAGCCCGGTGGAGTTCACGATATCGGTGCAGCACAGGTGCCAGTCCGCTGGCAGCGGCGCAAAGGCAGAGGGGTCTGAAAGATCGCCGAAATCGCGGATCTTGGGAAGGGTGGCGTAGAATGAGTCCATCGGCATAAGCACTCCCTGCAATCCGGTCCTGTGACCTTTCGTTTCTTCCTAAACAAATTGTACGCCGGGGCCAAACATGCAAGCTGTGCGGCAGAACAGGACAACCGGGACGGAATTGGGGGCAGAGAATGCAGGCAGGATTGATGCTTTTGTGCCTGGCCTATGTGCTGAGCCAGTTTTTCCGCGCCTTTCTTGCGGTGCTGTCAGCCGTGCTGGGTCAGGATATTGGTGCGGCGCCGGATGACCTCGCTTTTGCTTCGGGCATGTGGTTCCTGTCGTTTGCTGCCATGCAGTTGCCGGTGGGCTGGGCTCTGGATCATATCGGCCCGCGCAAGACTGCGTCGCTGCTCTTGCTGCTGGGAGGCAGCGGAGGTGCGGCGGTTTTTGCTGCGGCAACTGCTCCGGCGCATGTGAGCATCGCCATGTTCCTGATCGGTATCGGCTGCGCGCCGGTGCTGATGGCCTCTTACTACATTTTTGCCCGACAATACCCGCCTGCACGCTTTGCAACGCTTGCGGCGGTGATGCTGGGGGTGGGATCGGTTGGCAATCTGGTTGCGTCCTATCCCACCGCGCTGGCTGTGGACCTGTTTGGCTGGCGCGGGACGCTGGCCGGGTTGGCCGCAGTTTCCGCCCTGGTGGCAGCAGGGATTTTCCTGACCGTCAGCGATCCCGGCAAACCAGAGGGCGAACATAAGGGATCGGTGCTGGACCTGCTGAAGATGCCGGTGATGTGGGCGATTTTTCCGCTGATGCTGGTGGCCTATGCGCCTTCGGGGGCGCTGCGGGGGCTGTGGATCGGTCCGTATCTGAACGACGTCTACGGTCTCAGCACCCCGGAGATCGGGGTGGCGACGTTGGTGATGGGGGCTGCGATGATTGCGGGCACATTTGCCTATGGGCCGCTGGACCGGGTGCTGGGCACCCGCAAATGGCTGATCCTGGGCGGCAACGTGCTGGCCTGTACTGCGCTGGGCGGGCTGATCCTGGCTGCGGGGGCGCCAGTCTGGCTGCCGGTGGCAATGATGGCGCTGATCGGGTTCTTTGGCGCATCCTTCCCGGTGATCATGGCACATGGCCGCGCCTTTGTGCCGCCGCATCTGGCGGGGCGGGGGGTGACGCTGCTCAACCTTTTTGGCATTGGCGGCGTGGGAATCATGCAATTCGCCACCGGACGCATTCACGCGGAAATGGCCGCTGCGGACCGTCTGCCGTCTGATCCGGGGCCCTATACGGGAATTTTCGGCTTCTTTTTGGCCTTTTTGGTGCTGGGATGCGCAATTTATCTGCTCAGCCGCGACAGCCTGGACTGATCCGGGACTTTAAACTTGTCTCCTAAGGCAGTATCACACCGCCGCCGGCCATGGGGCCGGGATACACTGGAGAAACAGACAAATGGGTTACCGCATCGTCGTCGTTGGCGCCACTGGCAACGTGGGCCGCGAAATGCTGAACATCCTGGCCGAGCGCCAGTTCCCTGTGGATGAGATTGCTGCGCTGGCAAGCCGCCGCTCTCTCGGCACCGAAGTCAGCTTTGGCGATAAGACTCTCACGACCAAGGATCTGGACACTTTCGATTTCACCGGCTGGGACATGGCGCTGTTTGCCGTGGGGTCCGAGGCGACCAAAGTGTACGCCCCCAAGGCTGCGGCTGCGGGCTGTGTGGTGATCGATAACTCCTCGCTGTACCGCTATGACCCTGAGATCCCGCTGATCGTGCCAGAGTGCAACCCGGAGGCGATCCACGGCTACAAGAACAAGAACATCATCGCCAACCCCAACTGCTCGACCGCGCAGATGGTGGTGGCGCTGAAGCCGCTGCATGACCGTGCCAAGATCAAGCGCGTTGTCGTGTCGACCTATCAGTCGGTGTCGGGCGCCGGCAAGGACGGCATGGACGAGCTGTGGGATCAGACCAAAGCGATCTATAACCCGACCACGGATGTGCCGCCGAACAAGTTCCAGAAGCAGATTGCCTTCAACGTCATTCCGCAGATCGATGTCTTCATGGAAGACGGGTCGACCAAGGAAGAGTGGAAGATGGTTGTGGAAACCAAAAAGATCGTCGATCCGTCGATCAAGGTCACCGCGACCTGCGTGCGCGTACCGGTGTTCGTTGGCCATTCCGAAGCGGTGAACATCGAGTTCGAGGAGTTCCTGGACGAGGACGAGGCCCGCGACATCCTGCGCGAGGCGCCGGGCATCATGGTGATCGATAAGCGCGAGCCTGGTGGCTATGTCTCGCCGATCGAATGCGCGGGCGATTTCGCCACTTTCATCAGCCGCATCCGCCAGGATTCAACTGTCGAAAACGGCATCAACCTGTGGTGCGTCAGCGACAACCTGCGCAAGGGTGCTGCATTGAACGCGGTGCAGATTGCTGAGCTGCTGGGCCGCGAAGTCCTGAAAAAAGGCTAAGCCTTATATCTTTTCGGATAGGGGGCCGCTTCGAAAGAGGCGGCCCCTTTTCTTTTGCGCCTCTGCCGGACGGGCGCGGCCAGACCTACGCTGATCCTGAACAGTCGCGTAAAGGAGGTTAGGCCATGCTGGCACATAAGGATTTTATTGCAGGTTTCGTGAACCGGAACGCCGCTCCGTCGCAAACGGCATGGGCCAGCGCGCGTATTCACAAGCGGCTGGACTCGGAAATGGCGGCGCAGCTGAGGATGCTACTGTCTGGAATCTTCGAGACGACCCAAAGCTGGCTGGAGCTGCGCAGGGGGCTGAAGCAGCATGGGTTCTATCTGCGCCGCCAGGGGCTGCGCCTGTTTCTGTGTGACATCCACAGCCATGTGGAAATCTGCTCCTGCCGGTATCTGGGTTTTCCGGTGGCGGTGCTGGAGCAGCGTTTGGGCAGGCTTTTGCCGCGGGCCTGAACACAGCGTCGGCCGGGCTGGCCGGAGCTGCCAGGCAGCGGTAGCATGGCATCAGGCGGGGAGCCGCCGAGATTTTTGATTGTGAGATGCCAATGCGAATTTCCTTGATGGCTTTTGCCTTAACCTCCTGTGCTGCAGCGGCGGCTGTTGCGGACACAATTCCGGTCAGCAGCACAGTGTCCAAGGTGACGTTGTATCCGGGGCTTGCGGATGTGACCCGGACCGCGGCTGTGACCCTGCCGGAAGGGCGCCACCGGCTGATCCTGCAGAATGTTCCAAAAACGGCCCTGCTGGAGACCTTGCAGGTGGACATCTCCGGTGCCCGGCGCGTCGCTACTTTGTTGCGCGAAGATGACGCGCCGCCACGCAACGCCGATGACCCGGAAGTCGAGGCCGCAGAAGCCCGCCTGCGCGAGGTCGAGGCACGGATCGCGGCCGTGCGGGACGAGGCTGCGCGCGCACGATCCGGCGTTCGGGCGGCGGAGGCCTCGATCACGTTCCTGCAGCAACTGGGTTCGAACGAAGGTCTAGCCAAAGCAGATGCCAGCGCCTTGAGTGCAATCGCCCGGATGATTTCGGAAGAGGCCGCCGGTGCCAGCCAGGCCGCTGTAGCGGCAGAGGCCGAAGCGCGCCGGATCGAGCTGCAACTGGAGGGGTTGGCAGAGGAGCTTTCAAAGGCGCAGGCAGCGCTGGCTGCACTCACGCTGGAAGATGACGACCGCCTGTACATCGCAGTGGACATCGAGGCGGAGCAGGCGGGGGAGGGCGCCGTCAAAGTGAGTTACTACACTGCGGGCGCGGGCAATATCGGCTGGCAGCCCTCCTATGAAATGCATCTCAGCACCGGGACTGAGGAACAGGTGATCCTGAAACGCGCGGTGATGCTGGCGCAGGACACCGGCGAGAATTGGCAGGACGTGGCGCTGACCCTGTCGACTGCGGTTCCCGGAGGGCAGGGCAGCCCGTCTGTACTGTATCCCTGGCTGCGACGGCTTGAAGAACCCGCGCTGCCGCGGGCGCTAAAATCCATGGGACAGGACGTGGCGGAAATGTCTGCGCTGGCGGAGCCGGTTGCAGCGGCGCCGATGAGTGTCCAGGAGGCTCAAAGCGGATGGGGGGCTGATCTGGGCGGTGCAGCGGCGACTTACCAGTTCGGCCTGCCGGTGTCCGTTGCCTCCGGCGCTGATCTGCTGCGGCTGGAGATGGACAGCTTGACAGCCGAGGCAAAGCTGCAGGCAGTGGCGGTGCCGTCGCGGGATGAAACCGCCTACCGGGTGGCCACCTTCACAAATACATTCGGCGAGCCGCTTCTGGCCTCGGATGAGGTGCCGCGGTTTGTAGACGGCAAGCTGGTTGCGCTGGAGCGTTTTACCGGGCTGGCGCCGGGGGCGGAGATGGACGCAGGGTTTGGCCCGATCAAAGGGCTGCGGCTGCGCCGCGATGTGCTGGGGCAGAGTGAGGGGGAACAGGGGCTGATCTCGCGCAGCAATGCTCAGATGCAGAAGGTGGAGATCGAGGTCGAGAACCTGACCGGACGGAATTGGCCGCTGCGGCTCTTGGACCTGGTGCCGTATTCGCAGCAGGATGATCTGGAGATCGCCTGGCGCGCCAAACCGCGGCCTTCGCAGGAGAATGTCGAGAAGCAGCGCGGCATTCTGGCCTGGGATATGGAACTGGGTGCGGGCGAAAGCCGGACTATCCAGTTGGAAACAACGCTGAACTGGCCTGACGGTATGGTGCTGCGCTGACGTTTTGATCCGCACCGCATCTGGGGAACTCCCGCCCGTCGTCAGGTATTGAAAATACCTTCCTCCCGTTGGGCGTGGCACCGCGCGATGCGCGGTGCCACGCCCAAGGCTGCTGTCGTTGCTCTGGCTTTGCCAGTGCAGCGGCCAGGCGCGGGAGAGCTTCCCACGCGATTTTTGGCAGGCAGTTGATCAGCCTTCCACTTGGCGACAAGGCCACGGGAATCTTGGGCCAGTGTGATGATGTCGGTGCCAGCTGCTCGGAACTGGGCTCCCAAGCCGGCCTAGGCGTGCCTAGCCTCGTTGGTGGTGCCAAGAATGCAGGGTGCGAGACCCGCAGCCTTGATGCGGGAGATGGCGTTTGCCGCTTGCCGTTTCGTGCCCAGCACCACACTGGCATTGGCGGTGTTGTCGTTGATGGTGCCGGTAAAGATCACGTCGCCGGGCTGTAAGGTGGTGACAGTGGAGCCGTGGGCGTTCCTGTCGCGGATCGGGAACATCTTCCGGCTGAGGGAGTTACCCTGGCGGATTGCTGCGATCACGCGGGTGAGGATGCGGAGGGCATCAAGCTGGGCCGGATCAGAACGGGCACCAGCCAGAAGCTGATGAAACCGGAACTGTCCCGGATCTTGCCCTGCGTCACGTTGAACCTGTCGTGACGCAGACAGTCTCGGCTCGAGCCGTCGTTTGCAAAGTCTAAGCCGTAAGAGATCATTGGCATCCTCTGGCTGGGTGCGGCGACCTGCCTTGCCGATCATTGCCGCAACTTGGCCATTGTAATCCAGCGTGCGGTTCGCCGGTGGTCGGATCAGTGGGCGTTGGGCGCTGCTGAAGGAGCGCGGGGCGCGGGGAAACAGGGACATGTGCTGGGGCTGGGTCAAGCACATCACCTTAGGCTCTTTGCGAATTTGGTGATGACATTGGACCCCAACATCACGTCTGCTGCGTCGCGCATCACGGTTTCGCCCTTTGCATATGGCTGCGGTTGGTGCCGGATTTGGGGCGCAAACAGGCGGGTCTTTGTCGCTGCCTGCCGCAGGTGGTGGTACATTGCGCCGAGGTCGGCGCGGGTCTCCGTTTTGGTTGAGTAGTCCAGTGTGAAATGCGGCAGCTCTTCCATCTTGATCAACATGTGAGGCAATTGCGCTGTTGCGGGGTAAGCAGAAGAAACCGGGGCGGCAATTGCGTTTAGCCGGAAGCGGAGTGATAATCACGTATGTCCAGGATAATGCCTTCCACCGACCGTTCGCTGCCGATTGCCCTTTTGCGGGCACGTGAGCGTGTGATGGGACCAATCCGCGCTTTGCTGAGCGGTGCGGGGCTGACCGAGCAGCAGTGGCGGGTGCTGCGGGTGGTGCAGGAAAGCGGGTCGATCGATCCGACCCAGATTTCCGAAAAGGCCTGCCTGTTGTTGCCCAGCCTGACGCGGATTCTGCAGAAGCTGGAGGAAAAGCAGTTGATCAGCCGGGAGCGTGACGCCGAAGACCGCCGCCGACAGGTCGTGCGGATTGCGCCGGCGGGAGAGAAAATCATTGCTGATAATATTGAGGCCAGCCTCGCGTTGCTGAACCGCACCCGGGCCAGGATGGGGGAGGAGCGATACGAAGCGCTTTTGGATCTGCTGAACGAACTGAATCAGGCAGACCTGTCAGAGTGAGTCGCAGTTGCCGCATTTGGCGCGAATTCTGGGGTGGTTGACGTAAACCAGGCAATAGTGACGTTGGCGGCCACTTTGCGAGAAAGTGGAAAATTTTGTTTGAAAAGTAATGCGTTGAGCGAAATGGCGGGCCGCCGGAAGGCAATGGCGCATGCTGCATGTGCAAAGGTGGATGGGGGAATGTGACGCAAACGGCGCGGCTGGCGTCCGATATCCCCCTGTGAATTGCCGCATTTCTCATTCAGTCTGCCGGGGACAGTTGATGAGGACATCATGCGGTACTCCGGCCTGAAAGTAATCAAGGAGGCCCTGACGGGCCATAAGGGATGGCGCCCCACCTGGCGTGATCCGGAACCCAAGAAAAGCTACGATGTGGTGATCATCGGCGGCGGCGGCCACGGGCTGGCGACGGCTTATTACCTGGCCAAGAACCATGGTATCACCAATGTCGCGGTGATCGAGAAGGGCTGGATCGGCGGCGGCAATGTCGGCCGCAACACCACCATCATCCGCTCCAACTATTTGCTGGACGGCAACGAGCCGTTTTACGAGCTGTCGCTGAAGCTATGGGAAGGGCTGGAGCAGGACTTCAACTACAACGCCATGGTCAGCCAGCGCGGCATTCTGAACCTGGTGCACACCGATGCGCAGCGCGATGCGGCGCGGCGCCGGGGCAATGCGATGATCCTGAACGGCTCGGATGCAGAGCTGCTGGACACCAATGGCGTGCGGGCGATGTATCCGTTCCTGAACTTCAACAACGCGCGTTTCCCGATCAAGGGCGGCCTTTTGCATCGCCGCGGCGGCACTGTGCGCCATGATGCGGTGGCCTGGGGCTATGCCCGCGGCGCCGATCTGCGCGGCGTCGATATCATCCAGAACTGCGAAGTCACCGGTTTCAAGATTGAGAACGGCAAGTGTCTGGGCGTCGAGACCACCAAGGGCTTCATCGGTGCTAACAAGGTCGCAAGCTGCGTTGCCGGCTCTTCCAGCCGGGTGATGGAGAAGGCGGGCATGCGTCTGCCGATCGAAAGCCATGTGCTGCAGGCCTTTGTCTCCGAGGGGCTGAAGCCGGTGCTGGACGGGGTCATCACCTTTGGCGCGGGCCATTTCTACTGCAGCCAGTCGGACAAGGGCGGCCTGGTCTTTGGCGGTGATCTGGACATGTACAATTCCTATGCGCAGCGCGGCAACCTGCCGGTTGTCGAGGACGTGATGGAAGGCGGCATGGCGCTGATCCCCAGCTTAGGCCGGGTGCGGATGCTGCGCAGCTGGGGCGGCATCATGGATATGTCGATGGACGGCTCGCCCTACATCGATAAGACCCATGTTGACGGTCTCTATTTCAACGGCGGCTGGTGCTACGGCGGGTTCAAGGCGACCCCGGCGTCGGGCTGGTGCTATGCGCATCTGCTGGCAACCGATACGCCGCATAAAGTGGCCACGGAATACCGGCTCGACCGGTTCCGCAAGGGCCGCATGATTGACGAAAAGGGCCAGGGCGCCCAGCCGAACCTGCACTGAGGAAGGTAAAAGGCGATGATTATCAACCATCCGATCCTCGGGCCGCGGGACAGCCAGGAATTCACGTATCTTGGCGATGCGGCCCTGATCGACCGGCCTGACTGGCAGGCCGAAGATGCGGCGGATCAGTTTCACGACTATCTGTACCTGCGCGACAATCCGGCGGGCGCACACCGCGAACTGTGGTTCCACGAGCAGGGCGACCGCTCCTGGCTGGTGGTGACCCGCAACACCGTGACCCATGAAATCCTGAATGTCGAACTGGCCCGCGATGCGGCCCGGGCAAGGGGGCGCAGCAAATGACTGACGCAGTGATCAATACCGGTGCCATGGCGTTTCGCGCCGATGGCAGCAATGGTGCCCGCAAGGGAGTGCAGGTCAACCGTCTGGACGGCGGGCTGATCAACGGTGCCCGAAAGTTGGGCTTTTCCTTTGATGGCAAGCGCTATGAAGGGCATGAGGGCGACACGCTGGCCTCGGCTCTTTTGGCCAACGGTGTGCGGCTCATGGGCCGCTCGTTCAAATACCACCGTCCACGCGGGCCTCTGACCTCGGGGTCGGAAGAGCCGAACGCGCTGGTCGAGCTGCGCAGCGGCGGGCGGCAGGAGCCGAACACCCGCGCCACCGTGGCAGAACTGTATGACGGGTTGGAGGCGAACTCACAGAACCGCTGGCCGTCGCTGCAGCATGACTTCATGGCAATCAACGACCGGTTCTCCAACTTCCTGACGGCCGGCTTCTACTACAAGACCTTCATGTGGCCTGCGGCCTTCTGGGAGAAGCTGTACGAGCCCATCATCCGCAAGGCGGCAGGTCTGGGCAGCATCAGTTTCGAGGATGACCCGGACGCCTATGACAAGGGCTTTCTGCATTGCGATCTGCTGGTGATCGGGGCCGGTCCCACCGGCCTGATGGCGGCACTGACGGCTGGCCGCGCCGGCGCGCAGGTGATCATCGCAGACGAAGACTTCCTGCTGGGCGGGCGCCTGAATGCCGAAACCTTTGGCATTGGTGATCTGGCTGGTTCGGCCTGGGTTGAACAGGCGCAGGCGGAGCTGGTGTCGATGCCGAATGTGCGGGTGATGCCGCGCACCACCATCATCGGCGCCTTTGACCACGGTATCTATGGTGCGGTTGAACGCACTGCTGACCATGTGTTGGCACCGGAAGCGGGCAAGCCACGGCAGATCCTGTGGCGAATCTATTCCAAGCGGGCGATGCTGGCGGCTGGTGCAACGGAACGACCCATCGCCTTTGAAAACAACGACCGTCCGGGTGTGATGCTGGCGGGTGCCGTGCGCGCCTATGCCAACCGCTGGGCGGTGACGCCGGATCAGACGGTTGCGGTTTTCACCAACAATGACGACGGCCACCGCACCGCTGCGGATCTGATCGCCAAAGGGGTAAAGGTGACGGCTGTGGTCGACACCCGTGCCGACGCGCCTGCGGTCGAAGGGGCTGAGCTGTTCGCCGGTGCGCAGGTGATCGATACCAAGGGCCGGCTGGGGCTGGAATGGGCGCGGGTGCGCCTGGCCAATGGCACCACCCGCGACGTGCCCTGCGGGGCGCTGGCGGTCTCTGGCGGCTGGAACCCCAACGTGCATCTGACCTGCCACCAGCGCGGCCGTCCGGCCTGGCGCGAAGACATTGCGGCCTTTGTTCCGGCAGGGGATCTGCCGCAGAACCTGTCAGTTGCCGGTGCCGCCAATGGTGATTTCTCGACCGCAGCTGCACTGCGCACTGGGGCCGAAGGCGCCATTGCCGCGCTGTCCGAGCTGGGCATCGAGGCAAAAGCCGGTGATCTGCCCAAGGCCGAGGATGCCCCCGTCAATGTGACCCCCTTCTGGTATGTAAAGGAAGGCAAGGGGCGCGCCTGGCTGGACCAGCAGAACGACGTCACCGTCAAGGATGTGAAACTGGCGCATCAGGAGAATTTCCGCTCGGTCGAGCATCTGAAGCGCTACACCACCCTGGGCATGGCAACCGATCAGGGCAAGACCTCCAACATGGGCGGTCTGGCAGTCATGGCCGAACTGGCCGGCAAGCAGATCCCCGAGGTCGGCACCACCATGTTCCGCCCGCCCTATACGCCGGTATCGTTCGGCGTGATGGCAGGACGGTCCGTGGGTGAGGAATTCCGCCCCACCCGCAAGACCCCCAGCCACAAATGGGCTGAGGAGCAGGGCGCGGAATTTGTCGAGGTTGGCCAATGGCTGCGGGCGCAGTGGTTCCCCAAGTCGGGCGAGACCCATTGGCGCCAGTCGGTGGACCGTGAGGTGCTGCAGACCCGCAACTCCGTTGGCATCTGCGACGTGACCACGCTGGGCAAGATCGACGTGCAGGGCAAGGATGCCGCAGCGTTTCTGAACAAGTTGTATGCCAATGCCTTTGCCAAACTGGCGGTCGGCAAGGTCCGCTATGGCCTGATGCTGCGCGAGGATGGCATTGCCTATGATGATGGCACCGCCGCGCGCTTTGCCGAGGATCATTTCGTGGTGACCACCACCACCGCCAACGCAGTTCTGGTCTACCGCAACATGGAATTTGCGCGCCAGTGCCTGTTCCCTGACATGGATGTGCAGCTGATCTCGACCACCGAGGCCTGGGCGCAGTTCGCGGTGGCGGGTCCGAATTCGCGCAAGCTGCTGCAAAAGGTCGTGGACTCTGAATTCGACATCTCGAACGAGGCGTTCCCCTTCATGGGCTGCGGCGAGGTTACCGTGGCGGGCGGCTGCCGGGCGCGATTGTTCCGGATCTCCTTCTCGGGGGAGCTGGCCTATGAGATCGCCGTGCCAACCCGTTATGGCGATGCGATGATCCGCAAGCTGATGGAAGCGGGCGAGGAATTTGGCGCGGTCCCCTATGGCACCGAGGCGCTGGGCGTCATGCGGATCGAAAAAGGCCACGCGGCTGGCAACGAGCTGAATGGCACCACATCTGCGCTGAACCTTGGCATGGGTCGGATGGTCAGCAAAAAGAAAGACTGTATCGGCAACACCCTGAGCGAACGCGAAGGCATGAACCGGGAGGATGCGCTGAAGCTGGTGGGCTTTAAGCCGGTCGACAGCAGCGCCACCGTCTATGCCGGGGCGCATCTGATGAATGCAGATGGCGAGGTCAGCGCGGCCACCGATCAGGGTTATATCACCTCTGCGGCCTATTCGCCGGTGCTGGAATCCTCGATCGGGATCGGGTTCCTGAAAAACGGCGATGCCCGCAAGGGTGAGGTCATCCGCGCGGTCAATCCGCTGGAAGGGCATGAGACCCAGGTTGAAGTCGTCAGCGCGCATTTTGTGGATCCGGAAGGGGAGCGTCTCCGTGGGTAAGTTTGACAATCATGGCCTGAAGGCCGTTACGCCGCTGGGCGGGTTTGAGCCGCGGGTGGATGCGTTTACCGGTCTGCTGATCCGGGAAGTCAGCGATTGTGCGCTGGCGTCACTGGCAGCACGGCAGGGAGACGAGGATGTGCTGCAGTCCGCTGCCAAATCCTTCCTTGGTGGCAGTCTGCCCGAAGCCGCCGCGTGGAATGAACATGGCGATTTTGCCGCCTGGTGGATGGGGCCGGACTTGTGGATGGTCTCTGCCCCGCATGACGAACACGAGCTTCTGGCCGCAGCGCTGAAAGAGGCGGTTGGCGATGCTGGTTCCGTGGTGGAGCAGACCGACGGCTGGTGCCGCTTGGACATGGAGGGCAGTCGGTGCTTTGATGTGCTGGAACGGCTGTGCAATGCCAATGTTCGGGCCGGCAAACCGGGCGACGCCACCCGCACCTCGATGGAACATTTGGGAGTGTTCCTGCTGTGCCGCGAGCCTGGGCAGCGCTATTCCATTATTGGTCCGCGCTCGTCGGCGGCGTCCCTGCATCACGCGCTGGTCACGGCGGTGAACGCAGTTATCTGACCAAAAAGGCCGGTGGTTTCTTTAGAAAACCACCGGCCTTTTTGTGTCTGGAGTTTGGTTCGGGCCGCTCAGGCCGAGGGGATCGGCAGGTTGTCCTGGACCCGGAACAGGTTCACTTTGCGGCGTTCTTCCTGTGGAGAGACGCCAAAGCTGTCGCGGTAATGCTGCGACAGGGTGGAAGAGGTTGCATAGCCCACGGCATTGGCGATCGCGGTGATCGAGTCGCGCGAATACATCACCAGCTGGCGGGCTGCATTCATCCGCAGGGTGCGGTAATAGATCGCCGGGCTTTGGCCGGTGGCGGTTTTGAAACTGCGTTCCAGCTGCCGGGGCGAGACGCCGATCTCGCTGGCGACTTCGCGGATCGACACCGGATGTTCCAGGTTTTCGGCAAACATCTCAACGGCCTTGGCAACCTGTGGCGGCAGGCTGTCGGCGGTGCTGTCGGTCTTGAAGGCGGGTATTTTCTGGCGCACGCCCTCGGCACGGACCATCGGATGCTGGAACCAGCAGGCGACCTCGGTCATCACCGCATCACCCAAAGCCTGTTCAATCAGCTTTAGGGACAGGTCGAACATCGCAGCGGCGCCGCTGGCGGTATAGCGGCGGCGGTCCAGCACGATGACGTCGTCGGTTGTTGTCAGCGATGGGAACTCGGCAGTGAAGGCGGCCTTGTAACACCAGTGGACAGAGCAGCTGTGCCCGTCCAGGAGGCCGGAGCGCGCCAGAGGAAACACACCACCGGACACCGCGCCCATGGTGGTGCCGTGCCGAGCCAGGTGGCGCAGCCTGCCGTTTGACCCCTTGGGGTCTTCGAATTTGCCTTGTGGGCTGGACAGCAGGAACAGGGTGTCGACGCCGTCGGCTTCGTCCAGAGAGCAGTCAGGCTGGAAGGCCACATTGGCAGAAGCGGTCACGCTGTTGCCGGTTTCGGACACCAGCTTCCACTGAAAGGTTTCAGACCCGGCAATTTCATTTGCCGCACGCAGGGGCTCGATGGCCGACGTTAGGCAGGCCATTGGAAAGCCGGGAAAAATCAGAAAGCCGAGAGTCATGGTGTTATCGCGCTGCATAGGGCGAACAATAGCTTGCGAAGTGAGATTCGCACAGCAGCAAAGGGCGCTGCCATGTGCGGCAGGATGTCGAACCTGCCGGTGAACACATCCCGGCCCCACCAGACCCGGGCGTCAAACATGCACGAGGTGACCCATTGATCCCGCATGGCCATTTAGACCCTCTTGGGGTTACGGGCATGGACCACCCTTTGTAGAGGTCGGCGGTGGTCAGGCGGTCGGCGATCTTCTGGCGCCGATGACGGCAAAAGGTTTCCTGGTCATCTGCTTCTCCTGCGGGTTCGGACCAATATCCGTGTACCGGGCGGCCTTCAAGGCGGCTGGCACGCGGATCCTGCGGGAGGTCCAGTATGCTCCTGAGACCACGGATCCGGGGCCGGTTGTGGACCCGATGCTGGAGAGCGGAGCCGATATTCTGTGCTGGTGTTCATCCTATGCGCCGATGGTGCATGCGCTGACGGAATATGCCTATGCCAAGGGGTTCCAGGGGCAGATCATCAGCTGCACGATGGACGGCTATGACCGGCTGGCCGCACGGACGTCGCCGGAGTTCATGGAAGGGGTGGTGTTTCAGTTTCCGGATTTCGACGACCCGATGCCGCGGGAAAAGGCGTTTTTCTTCAACCGACCGCATGTGTACTTTGCAGAGTACAACCGCCGGTTTCCCGAAACCTGGTCGGCGGTGAGCTGGGAATATGTGGCGATGCTGGATATCTGGCACAGCGCAGTCGAAAAGACAGGGTCGGTTGCAACGCTATCTGTTCTGGCGGCGATGAAGCAGCTGGGGCACGTCACCCACGCATTTGGTCATGCCGACTGGTGGGGCGAGGAAATATTCGGTATTTCCAATGCTTTGATCGGCGACTGGCCAGTGGTGACAGTGCAGGACAGCAAGGCGCGGATTGCCGCGTTCAAGTCGATCCCGGACTGGCTGGCAGCGCATTCCGGCCTGCTGAAGTCAGAGCTGGCGGCGCTGGGGCAGCTTTGGCATCAACGGCTGGAAAGTGGCGGGCCAGGGGGGCAGGTCAGCTCTCGCGCGGTTCAAGGCTGAGCGCCGATCTGGGGCGTCAGGCCTCCTGCAGCAGCAGTTTTTGCTCATCGATCAGATGCAGCTTGATGAATTCCACCGCCGATTCCACATCGCGGGAGGCAATGGCGTTGAACAGCGTATTATAGCGCTTCTGGCAGTCCTGAATCCGCTGCGGTGTCAGATGGCGGCGGCGCAGAGCAGTGCGGCAGGAGAGGCCGCCAGCCTCGATCGCCAGTTCATAGCAGGAACGCAGCAGCGGATTGCCGGAGCCTTCGGCAATTTTGCGGTAGAGATCTTCCTCCGCTTCAATGAAGGCGTCAGGATCGGTGCGCACGGCTTCGACCCGGGAAAGGGTCTGGTCCAATTCCTCAATCTGGCGCGGAGTCATATTGATCACCGCCAGTCGCACCAGTTCCGGTTCCAGAATGCCGCGAACCACCAGATGGTCGAGGGGCGACACCTCCTTTGCCAGGGATGCATAGGCGCTTTCCGGCTTTGGGTCAGAGCGGAACTTAACAAAGCTGCCAGAGCCGGCGCGCCGGTGAATGACCTTCTGGCTTGCCAGCACATCCAGAGCTTCGCGCACCGTATTTCGGGCGACCCCGAGTTCGGACGCCAATGTGCGCTCGGAGGGCAACCGTGTGTCCACCGGGTAGCTGCCGGATTTGATCCGGGCAAACAGCGTGTCAATCACCACTTGCACAGTGGCCCCCACGGAATGGGTGGTCAGGATTTGCGAGGTGGTTTCTTCTGCTGCGCTCATGGTTTGTTTTCCGGGCCGTCTGAGCGGGAACCCCTGCTCCTGTTCATGTTGGCGGCTGCTGTTGCCGGTACGAAAGACCGTATTGCGATCGTTTTTTGCAACAGTGATTGGCTGATATCATAGCCGTTCCTGCGATGGTCAGCAAGGCAGTGCGGGCGATCTGGTTCTGTCGCTCGGTGTTTTCCGTGCCGCGCTGAAGGTTTGTACCTCATTGTTTTTGTTATTTTTTCTGGGTGTTGTTTGGCAGCCCCGCTGGCGGACGCGCTGGATTGGCGCATTGTGGCCCAGCCGCTGTTTCGACCTGTCTCTGGCGGTGGGACCTGGGGGCGGCAAGGAAGCTGTCCAATTCGGCCATGGGCAGGCCAACGCGGCTCAGCAGCAACTATTTTCTGTCCTCTGATGGTAAGGGCTTGGGGAGAATGAGTAACCGCAGTAAAATAATATTCGCACCGTTTCTTGTATTCGAAAAAGTTTTGCGCAACGGCAGCTGCGTGCTTGTCAGGGGCCATCCATAAGGAAGATAACACAGTGGCTAAACTCAAAGATGACAGTGACGCAGTGGCAAATAACCTTTCCCAAGATCCCCATCGGGTCCGTGACGGCTCGGAAAAAGTTCTGGAAGTTGCAATCGGGCGGGAGGTGCGTTCGTTCCGGCGGCAGCAAGGGATCACGGTCGCGGATCTGGCCAATCTGACAGGCTTGTCGATCGGGATGTTGTCGAAAATCGAAAATGGCAACACGTCGCCCTCTTTGACGACACTGCAGCTGCTTGCCAATGCGCTTAGCGTGCCGATCACCTCGTTTTTTCGCCGCTTCGAGGAAAGCCGCGAAGCAGTGCACACCAAGTCTGGCGAAGGTGTCGAGACAGAGCGGGCCGGCACACGGGCCGGGCATCAGTACCAGCTTTTGGGCCATCTCGGCGCCAATGCATCTGGGGTTTTGGTGGAGCCGTACATGATCACATTGACGGAACAGTCGGATGTTTTCCCGACGTTCCAGCATGACGGGATTGAGATGCTGTATATGCTGGAAGGGGAAGTTGATTACCGCCATGGGGACCAGGTGTTTTCCTTGCGGCCTGGTGACACGCTGTTCTTTGATGCCGATGCGCCACATGGGCCGGAAGGTCTGACTGAGCTGCCGGCCCGCTATTTGTCCATAATTTCCTACCCGCAATCGAGCTGAAGCGTCTAGGCAGGCGGCTCCCGCCTGTTTCAGGAACATCCAAGATGTCCTTTCACAGTTGGGCGCAGCGCCGCGCTGCGCGCGGCGCGGTGGCATCTTGCAGCTTCGGTTCCGGATGGTCTGCAGCGCGCGAAGCGCGCTGCCTGGCCCAACGCTGCACAGAGGGCGGGCGCAGCCCGTCGACTGATGCAGGGGCGGGAGCCGTTCCTTCGGGAAACGGAAAACTGCCGCGTGTGAAACGCGGCAGCCAGTGTGGCGTGTTGTTTGGCAGGGGGCGACCCGCCGATCCCTTCGGGATTATTCGTCGGGCCAGATGCCGTCCGATGTCGGGCTGCCGTCGTCATATTGCGACAGCCACTCCACCATCAGCGGGCGGTTGTCGATGAAGCCTTTGTAGGTGGCCAGCTCCTCCGGCAGGTCGCGGATCACACGGTGCAGGCGGCGGCCCCATTTCGGCACCGTCACCAGGTCGTTGAAGCTGATCAGGTAGCAGCGGATCGGGAACACCAGCGCGTTGGAGCGGGGCAGCCGGAAGAAGGTCTGCAGCTCCACCCGCAGGTGCTGTTTCTCGCCGATGTTGTCCTTTGTCAGACCCTGCTTCATGGTGCCCCATTTGTGGTAGTTTTCGGGGGATGTATCGAGCAGCGGGTTGACGGTCATGGTCCAGTTCAGGCGGCGGGCCGGCTGGCCCTGCTGGATATTCAAGAGGAATTTCAGGGCGCGCACGAAAATGCCCATCTCATGCGCTTTGGGCACTGGCGCGTGCCATTCAAAGAAGTTCATGCCGATGTCAAAGTCCAGCGACCAGTCCGCCTGGGTGGTGACCATGCCGGCATCCATCCACAGGTTGTCGTCGCGCTGGTCCAGCACCGCAAAGTCGCCCTGCGTCTGGCGAGTGATGTATTCCATCGGCCCGTAGGGCAGGGTGCTTTCGTCAAGGAAGGTGAAAGTGTCATCAATCCCCAGCGGCTTGTTGATCCAGCGCCAGCGGTTGCCATCCTTGTGCAGTTCGAACAGGTCCGGATATTCGGCCGCCTTGGCCTCCATGATCAGCTCGACCAGGTCCCAGCCCGCCAGCGTCATATGTGGCAGCGACTGGCAGCGCAGCGGGTCATCCGCCAGCACCCGGGCGCGGTCCTTCATTTCGGAGACATAATGTTCGTCCACATCAAAGGTGCGTTCAAACACAGAGCCGGGCCGGTAGGACTTATGCGGCTCCATGTTCACCGAGTACATGTAGCTGTCCTCGTGGAACGGGAAGGGGAAGCGTTTGATCGCCCAGTCCGAGTTCTTGAACGTGAAGTCGCCATAGAAGGTTTCGTCGTTGAATTGGATTGTCATATCTGTCTCCCTCAGCGGTCCAGGACCAGGGTTTTGCCTTCAAAGCGCGACACACAGGGCATGATGTGCTTGCCGCCGGCCTTCTGCTCGTCAGTCAGCCAGTGGTCAAAATGCAGGAACTTGCCGTCATAGCCGATGACATTGGTCTCGCACTGGCCGCAGGCGCCGCCGCGGCAGAGGTAGGGGGCGTCAATACCGGCTGCTTCCAGGGCCTCCAGCAGCGACTGATGCTCGCCGACTTGAACCACCTTGTTGGAGACGGCGCATTTCACCTCGAACGGCTTGCCTGAGGCAGGCGCCAGGAATTCCTCGGAATGCACGGCTTCGCGCGGCCAGCCCATGCTTTCAGCAGTGCCATGCACCCAGTCGATCATGCCTTTGGGGCCGCAGACATAGACATGGGTGCCAAGCGGCTGGGTGGCCAGCAAAGTGCCCAGGTCGATCGCCTCGCCCTGATCATCGTGATAGATGGTCACCTTGCCGGGATACTTTGCGTCCAGTTCCTCAGCGTAGCTGCCGAGAGAGGCGTTGCGCACCGAATAGTGCAGCTCGAACTGGCCGCCCATCATCGAAAGCTGGTGCATCTGCGCCATGAACGGCGTGATGCCGATCCCGCCGGCCAGCATCAGGTGTTTCTTGGCCCGCAGGTCCAGCGAGAACAGGTTCACCGGGTTGGAGATCACCATCTCCATGCCCTCTTTGACCTGGGAGTGCATGAACTTGGAGCCGCCCCGACCCTCGTCGTCGCGGCGCACAGAGATAGTATAGGCGCCGCGGTCGGCCGGGTTGGACATCAGCGAATAGGCGTTCAGCCGGGTGATGCCGCCGTCCTGCATCTCGACAACAGTATGGGCGCCGCCCGAGAAGGTCGGCAGGTCGCCGCCGCCGGTGCGGACGAATTTGAAACGGGTGACAAGGTCGTTGACGGGTTTGACCTCGGCCACGGTGACATTCAGTTTTGCGGTGCCAGCACTCACTTGAACAGCTCCACTTTGTCGGGGATATTGCCGGGATCTTCGGCATCCACCCGCACGCCCTGAAAGGCAGCGATGCGGCGCGAATAGTGATCGCGCACGAACAGGCTGAGGCCGCAATGGCTGCATTCAAACGGGTCGGTGGTGACATCTTCGGTGATGCCCTTGCAGTGCACGCATTGCATGCGCCGCGCGGTAGAGCCGCGGTGTTCGGTCTGGATCGCGGTATGTGGGATGCCGGCGGTGGTGGCCTCGGCCATGGCCTGGCCCATCAGGCTTTCGGTGCCGGTCAGGTAGACCTGGGTGCCCATGTGGCAATCCTGAAGGGCGCGGCGAATGCGGCTTTGCGCGGCTTCATATGAGGGGCCTGCATAAAACTGGCCGGCACCCAGGTCTTCCAGCTGGCTGCTGTATTTGGTGCCGGTATTCTTGGGGATGTAGATGATATGGGCCTTGGCCCAGAAGTCCTTGTCCGCAGATTTGGCCAGATCAAGGATCGCCTCGGCGCCGGTCGCATCTGCAATCATCAGGTGACCGCTGCCGGAGCGGGCCTCAAGCTCACCGTAAACCGGGCGGCTTATGATCGAAGGGGGGAATTCTGTTTTAGACATGTGGGTCGCTTTTCCTGCAGTCCGGGTGAACGAAGACGGGCGCCTCCTGGATGGAGACGCCCGGGATCCGGATCAGCCCTTTGCGGTGCGGATCGATTTGTCCTTGTCGTAGAAAGGCATTTCTTCGGCGGTCGCGGCAATCTCGGTGCCGTCGCCGTTGCGGACGGTCAGCTTGGTGCCGGGTTTGGCGCAGGCCGCCGGCATCCGCGCGATGCCCACGTTGTGCTTGTTCACGTCGGAATACATGCCGTAGGTGACAACGCCGATCTTTTCGCCGTTTTGCAGCAGGTCCGCGCCTTCATCTGCCGGAGTGGTGCCTTCCAGCAGGACACCATAGATCTTGAAACGTTCCTTGCCTTTAGCGGCATAGTGGTTTTCGGCGCCGATAAAGCCGGTCTTGCCCGGGGAGACGGTGAATTCCAGGCCCAGCTCCCACAGGGTGTCACCGCAGGTCTCGTTATCGAATGGATAGGTCTCGGAATTGTCACCCGGATAGAACAGCAGATAGCTTTCTGTGCGCAAGAGGTCGAGGGTGGAGAACTGAACCGGAACAATGCCCATGTCCTTGCCGCCTTCCAGGATGCTGTCCCACAGATGAACAGCATCTTTTGACTGGCAGAAGATCTCATAACCGCGCTCGCCGGTGTAACCAGTGCGGGAAATCATAACCGGGCAGCCGAACAGTTTGGTCTGGATGATGCCGAAGTAGGCCAGATCACGGATGCCGGGCACATGTTCCGCCAGAAAATCAACGGCAACCGGGCCTTGCAGGGACATGTCGTGCAGATTGTCGTCGAAGATGACCGCACAGTTCTTGCTGGCTGCGACGGTGCTCAGCTGTTCCATGCCAGTGCCGGTGCCGTGGACAACCATCCAGCTGTTCACAGACAGTCGATAGATGATGCAGTCGTCAACAAATTTGCCCTGATCATTCAGGATCGAGGCATAGGTGGAGCGGCCCGGCATGATCTTTTCAACATTGCGGGTGGTGACCCGATCGATGACCTGGGCGGCATGTTCACCCACGACATGAACTTTCTTGAGACCGGACACATCCATGAGACCGGCTTTGGTGCGGACCGCCTCATAGTCGGCCTTGGCGCGCTCGGGCGAGTGATCATAGAACCAGGCGGTTCCCATGCCATTCCAATCTTCCAGCTCGCCGCCGATTTCCTTATGCCGCTGCGCCAGCGCTGAAGTCCGCCAGATAATGGCCATCTTATGTGTCTCCCTGATAGTGGCGAACCAAATTCGTTGCTTTGGTTCCATTGGTCTGGTCCAGTTAGCCAAGAGCGGGGGTATCGTGTCAACGATTATTCCTATCAGGAAAAAGATTTTGCCTGAAAGGTCGATTTCTAATGTGTTTGCGGCATGAAAAGCCGTGAATTGGCCTTATGAAAGCGGCGCATTAGGGGCGCAGATGGCCGGAAGCTGTTCGCGGCAAGGGAATCAGGTGCTCCTATGGCGGAGATTTGAATGATTCCGTCGCAAACTTGCCCTTGCTGCACAGATTTGCCGGCCGCCAGAGAGAATGGTCCAGACATTGGTTCAATGGCTGCAAAGCACCGGTAAATCCGTGCGAGACCGGAGGGTTAGCAGCAGAAAACCGCTCCAGAAAGAGACGGCCACGCTTGGGGCGCTTTCCCTAAAGGTAACAATATTTCACATGATTATTGACAGGCCTCCCTGCTGAGACACAATAATAAAGGAAAATAATATTCCCAAGAGGCAAAAAGCCCGAGGAAAACTGCCAACAGGAGGGCAAAACATTGGACGGAAATCTGAACGCGTTAACAACGGTGTTCACCGAGTTCTACTACTGGGTGACCGTTGTCTTCATGTTCCTCATTCACGTGGGGTTCTGCATGTATGAGGTCGGCGCCAGCCGCCACCGCAACCACATGCATACACTGATGAAAAACATCATGATCATTCCACTGGTCACGGTGACATTCTTCTTCTTCGGATGGTGGATTTACTGGGCGTTCCCCAGCTTCCCGTTCTTCGGAGGCCTGAACCATGACGCAGGCGCGGCGAATCTGCCGTGGTCGCAGAACATGGGTACCAACCTGTCAGACCGGATCACCGGCGTGTTCTGGGCGGCGTTCCTGCTGTTCTCGTGGACTGCAGCCTCGATTGTGTCTGGCGCAGTGATCGAACGGATCCGCTCGTCCGCCTTGTGGGTGCACGCGGTATTGATCGGTTCGGTGTTCTGGATCATTGATGCCGCCTGGGGCTGGCATGCCGAAGGCTGGATGGTCAAATATCTGGGGTATCATGACGCCTATGCGTCTGGGGTGATCCACGCGATTGCCGGCGGTTATGCGCTGGGCGTGATTATGGTTCTGGGTCCGAGGATCGGCAAGTTTGCGGCCGACGGCACACCGCGCGATATCCCGCCGCATAACCCCTGGATGCTGACCATCGGCATCTTCCTGATCTACTCCGGTTTCTGGGGTTTCTACGCAGCCTGCAACATCCCGGTGATTTCGCCTGAGGGCATCGGCGGCCTGCTGACTGGCGAAACCTGGACCGCGACCAATATCTACCTTGCTCCGACTTCGCTGTCCGCGATCACCTTCAACTTCCTGATGTCGCTTTCCGGCGGTCTGATGGCAGCCTATGTGGTGTCCAAGGGCGATGCGTTCTGGACTTTCTCCGGCGGCCTTGCGGGTATCATCACCGCCTCTGCCGGCAATGATCTGTATCACCCGATCCAGGCGATGCTGGTTGGCGCGGTCGGTGTCGTGATCGTTTACAAGCTGCACTACTGGGTCGAACGCAAGTTCAAGATCGACGATGCGGTTGGTGCGGTTGCCGTGCATGGCTACGCTGGCGTCGTGGGGCTGATCATCGCGGGCTTCCTGCTGTGGGGCGCACCAAGCTCGCCCTATGAAGGCTATGCAACCGTCAACCCGGTTGGTCAGGCCATCGGTGCGGTGATCATGTTCTTCGTGCTGGGCTTTCTGCCTGCCTTTGTGATCTCGAAAATGCAGGCCGCGGCAGGTGTGCTGCGTATTCCTGAAGAGGTCGAACTGCAGGGTCTCGATTACGCTGAACACCATGCCTACGAGGATGCCAAAGCCGAAATCATCGCCGCTGACAAGGCTGCGCTGAATGGCGGTGGCGTTCCAGCTGAATAAGGAGATTTGAAATGTCTACCATCGGTTACGACAGCTGGGCAGTGGACCTGGCAGAGGTTGGGGCAGTTTACCCCTTCCAGGGATCTGAAGGGATCATGGTTGTTCTGGGAGTGATCTTCTGGATTGGCTGGCACCGGATCCAGTTTGTCCGGGAGGGGAAGCACTTGGAAGAGGCTAAGAATATGGGAGATAAGGAGAAAATAAACTCCTTGCTCGAGAAGTACTGACCTGAAGCCACTATGGGGCGCGTTAGTGTGGCGCGCCCCAACCCTTCCTTCACAGGAAAATTTGTTTCACAATAGTTGAATGGCGGATCGCAAACTGCTAGCCTTGATTCGAGTTGAAAAGCAGGAGGCACACCCATGTGCGGGATTGTCGGTCTTTTTCTGAAAGACAAATCGTTAGAGCCAAAACTGGGCGAAATGCTCACCGATATGCTCATCACCATGACGGACCGCGGTCCCGACAGTGCTGGCATTGCAATTTACGGATCCGAAGCAGATGGCCGCAGCAAGCTGACTGTTCAGTCGGATGCGCCGGACACGGCCTTTGACGGGCTGGATGGCGCGCTGACCGAGTCGCTGGGCACCCGTGTTTCGATCCGGGTGATCGATACCCACGCGGTGCTTGATGTGCCCGCGGGTAAGGCTGAAGAGGCGCGCAGCGCGCTGGCCGAGCTGCGCCCCGGCATGCGTGTCATGAGCGCAGGCGACACCATCGAGATCTACAAGGAAGTGGGCCTGCCTGAGAAGGTTGCTGATCGTTTCGACGTGCGCGGCATGAGCGGCACCCACGGTATCGGCCACACCCGCATGGCCACAGAATCCGCCGTGACCACAGAGGGCGCACACCCGTTCTCGACCGGATCGGACCAGTGCCTGGTGCACAACGGCTCGCTGTCCAACCACAACTCGCTGCGTCGCAAGCTGCGCCGTGACGGGGTGCGGATTGAAAGCCAGAACGACACCGAAGTCGGTGCGGCCTATCTGACCTGGAAGATGCAGAACGGCGCCACTCTGGGGGAAGCTCTGGAAGGCACGCTGGAGGACCTGGATGGGTTCTTCAACTTTGTTGTGGGCACCAAGGATGGCTTTGGCGTGGTCCGCGACCCGATCGCCTGTAAGCCGGCCGTGATGGCGGAAACCGAGCAGTATGTGGCTTTCGGTTCCGAATACCGCGCGTTGGTGAATCTGCCGGGCATCGAAGACGCCAAGGTCTGGGAGCCCGAACCCGCAACCGTTTACTTCTGGAACCACTAAGATGCAGACATATGATCTTGAAGCAAATGGCCTGCGCGGTCTGAACTCCGCCCTGCAGGAACTGAACGGCAGCACCAACAAGACGTCCTGGGAAATCGTCAACCCAAAGGGCAGCCATGCAATTGCGGTTGGCCTGAACTCCCCGGTGGATGTGACCATCAAGGGCTCGACCGGCTATTACTGCGCCGGCATGAACCAGCAGGCGACCGTGACGGTCAAGGGTTCAGTTGGTCCGGGTGTTGCGGAAAACATGATGTCCGGCACCGTGGTCGTCGAAGGCGACGCCAGCCAGTATGCCGGGGCCACCGGCCAGGGCGGCCTGCTGGTCATCAAGGGCAATGCCTCCTCGCGCTGCGGCATCTCGATGAAAGGCATCGATATCGTGGTGCATGGCAACATCGGCCATATGTGCGCCTTTATGGGGCAGGCCGGCAATCTGGTGGTGCTGGGTGACGCGGGCGATGCGCTGGGCGACAGCTGCTATGAAGCGCGCTTCTTTGTGCGCGGCAGTGTCAAAAGCCTGGGGGCCGACTGTGTCGAGAAGGAAATGCGTCCCGAACACATTGAGATCCTGAAGGATCTTCTTGCCCGGGCTGGCGCCGATGCCAAGCCGGAAGAGTTCAAGCGTTACGGCTCTGCCCGCCAGCTCTACAATTTCGACGTCGACAATGCGCAAGCGTACTAAGGACAGGATCAAAAGGCATGGATAACAAGAACATCCCCCGTACCGAGCCGATCCAGTCGGCAACCTTCACAAACCCGATCAACGCGGAAATCCGCCGCGCGGCAGCCACCGGGATCTATGACATCCGCGGCGGCGGCGCCAAGCGCCGGGTCCCGCATTTCGATGACCTGCTGTTCCTTGGCGCCTCGGTGTCCCGCTACCCGCTGGAGGGCTACCGTGAGAAATGCGAAACCAAGGTGACCCTGGGCACCCGGTTCGCCAAGAAGCCGATAGAACTGGACATTCCGGTCACCATCGCCGGCATGAGCTTTGGGGCGCTGTCCGGTCCTGCCAAAGAGGCCCTGGGCCGCGGCGCATCCGCCGCCGGCACTTCGACCACCACCGGCGACGGCGGCATGACGCCAGAAGAGCGGGGCCATTCCTCCAAGCTGGTCTATCAGTATCTGCCGTCCCGTTACGGCATGAACCCGGATGACCTGCGCAAGGCGGATGCGATTGAGATCGTGGTCGGTCAGGGGGCAAAGCCCGGCGGCGGCGGTATGCTGCTGGGCCAGAAGATCTCGGACCGGGTTGCAGAGATGCGCTGCCTGCCCAAAGGCATCGACCAGCGTTCGGCCTGCCGCCATCCGGACTGGACCGGCCCGGATGATCTGGAGATCAAGATCCTGGAGCTGCGGGAAATCACCGACTGGCAGGTTCCGATCTATGTGAAGGTCGGCGGCACACGCCCCTATTACGACACGGCGCTGGCAGTAAAAGCAGGTGCGGATGTTGTGGTTCTGGACGGCATGCAGGGCGGCACAGCCGCAACGCAGGATGTGTTCATCGAACATGTGGGCCTGCCAACGCTTGCCTGTATCCGGCCTGCGGTGCAGGCGCTGCAGGATCTGGGCGTGCACCGCGAAGTGCAGCTGGTCATCTCTGGCGGTATCCGCACCGGTGCAGATGTGGCCAAGGCGCTGGCGCTGGGCGCTGACGCGGTTGCCATCGGTACTGCGGCGCTGATCGCGCTTGGCGACAATGACCCGAAATGGGAAAGCGAGTACCAGAAGCTGGGCACCACCACCGGCGCCTATGATGATTGGCACGAAGGCCAGGATCCGGCCGGCATCACCACCCAGGACCCGGAGCTGATGCAGCGCCTGGACCCGGTCGATGCGGGCCGCCGCCTGCGCAACTACCTCAAGGTGATGACGCTGGAAGCCCAGACCATTGCCCGCGCCTGCGGCCACAACCACCTGCACAATCTCGAACCCGAGGATCTGTGCGCCCTGACCATGGAGGCCGCTGCCATGGCGCGCGTGCCACTGGCCGGCACCGACTGGTACCCGGGCAAGGCAGGGTTCTGAAGTTAAGCGGGGCGCGGCCGGCAGCGGTCCGCGCCTCATTTCCGAAATACGTTCAACAGGGAAAGGAAGTAGGACCATGACGGTAGATCTGGCCGCTTTCGCGAAAGAAAAAGGCGTTAAATACTTCATGATCTCCTTCACCGATTTGTTCGGTGGCCAGCGCGCCAAACTGGTGCCGGCGCAGGCGATTGCGGATATGCAGGAAGACGGGGCTGGCTTTGCAGGTTTTGCCACCTGGCTTGACCTCACCCCGGCGCACCCCGACATGCTGGCGGTGCCGGACCCCTCGTCGGTGATCCAGCTGCCGTGGAAGCCGGAGGTCGCCTGGGTGGCGGCTGACTGCGTCATGGAAGGAGAGGATGTGGCCCAGGCGCCGCGCAACGTACTGCGCCGCCTGATCAAAGAGGCGGCGAATGAGGGCCTGCATGTGAAGACCGGCATCGAGGCCGAGTTTTTCCTGCTGACCCCGGATGGAGAGGAAATCTCCGATCCATTCGATACCGCCGAGAAGCCCTGCTATGACCAGCAGGCGGTGATGCGCCGCTATGACGTGGTACGCGAGATCTGCGACTATATGCTGGAACTGGGCTGGGGCCCGTATCAGAACGACCACGAGGACGCCAACGGCCAGTTTGAGATGAACTGGGAGTTCGACGACGCGCTGTCGACCGCAGACAAACACAGCTTCTTCAAGTTCATGACCAAATCGGTGGCGGAAAAGCACGGCTACCGCGCGACCTTCATGCCAAAGCCGATCGAAGGCCTGACGGGTAACGGTTGTCACGCCCATATCTCGGTCTGGGATGCGCCGGGCGCCGACGCCCGCAACAACGTCTTTGCGGCTGACAAAGGTGAAGGCCAGATTGCAGAGCTGGGCCTGTCCGAGCAGGGCGGCTGGTTCCTGGGTGGCATCATGAAACATGCCTCGGCGCTGGCGGCGATCACCAACCCGACGGTGAACTCCTACAAGCGCATCAATGCGCCGCGCACCATGTCGGGCGCCACCTGGGCGCCAAACACCGTGACCTGGACCGGCAACAACCGCACCCATATGGTACGGGTGCCCGGCCCGGGCCGGTTCGAGCTGCGCCTGCCTGACGGGGCTGTGAACCCTTATCTGCTGCAGGCGGTGATCATCGCGGCCGGCCTTTCCGGCATCCGCTCCAAAGCAGATCCGGGTCCACGCCGTGACATTGACATGTATGCCGAAGGGCATTCTGTCACTGATGCGCCCAAACTGCCGCTGAACATGCTGGATGCCCTGCGCTTCTATGATCAGGACGAAGAGCTGAAGAGCATGATGGGCGACGAATTCTCCGGTGCTTACATCAAAATGAAGCAGCAGGAGTGGAACTCCTTCGTGAACCACTTCTCCCGCTGGGAAAAAGACAACACGCTGGATATCTGATCCGCCAGTGATTCCCCTGTCCGGCCTTTGGTGCGGACCCTGCACGGCCCGGGCAATGCCCGGGCCCTTTTTGTTTGCGGCAGGCCTTGCCGCATATGCGCCGTCTTCACCCGGGGTGAAATTCCGCCTGTTTCCGATCGGCGCCTGATGCGCTGAAAACAGCCTGTTTTTCGGGCAAAACCAGCCAGGAACACATTGACGCGCAGGAAGAAAATTTCATTAATAGGAAAATATCGTGCCTCGCCAGAGCGCACACCACGGGGTTTCAGCCCGCAGAGACGGCAAAAGGGAGATGGCCATGAGCTACAAGAGTGACATCGAGATTGCGCGTGAAGCGCAGAAGAAGCCGA
>MDLF01000085.1:96599-244052 GCA_001730095.1 Rhodobacteraceae bacterium (ex Bugula neritina AB1) | reverse complement strand
GCCCCCTTCACGTGATCCTCACATGTAAATGCCAAACTGCCTCCCGATCGCGATCCCCCGCCATGGCTCCGCGCATGGGCCATGATACGAGGCGCAGGCATCTATGGGCTGCCTGCGCGACACCCCGGAACCGGCCCTGATAAAAAGGGGGTCGTCCAGGATATCCTGTCCGAGCAGGCCCCCTGTGGGGTTCTGTCCACTTCCACCCGGCGGCGCCGCCCCCTGAAACGGGACCTCAGGCACAACCGAACGGAACGAACGAAAAAAGGAACCCGCAAAGATCCGCACAGAAAAACCGCCAAGGGCAGAATGCCCCGGGTGGCTAGATCTGCTGTGCGCCCGGGGCTTGTGCATGACGCCGCCGCTGATCCTGCCGGTTGACCAGGGCGTCTGATCCTAAATGGGCTGAGCCTTTGCTGAGGTCTACTCCTGGTTTTACGGAGAAATTATGCTTCCTGTGGCAGTTGGCCTTGTTGCTGCCCGAGTTGACTGATTTTTGACCGGTATTTTCAGGCGCTCAAGCGAATGGAGGCATGATTTGGATTTAGGTATTGATCCGTCGGCGGTGGCCGCGGGGTCACAAGAACTGACCAATACATTTGTTATGTTTGGAACCATCGCGTTTGTCGGCATTGTGGGCAGAATGGTTTTTGTTGCCTTTGGCCCCGGAATTGCAAAAGCAGCCCCATTCAAGAATTTCTCGGCAGGTGGTTTCATCCTGCTGGCGGCAGCGCTGTTTGCCGGCGGTCTCTATGCTTCCGGTAAAACAACCAAGGCCACGGTGCTCTTTAAACAGCATCTGGTGGAACCCGTCATCGTCACCTGGCTGGGCAACGACAGCTGTGAACCGGCAAGCGGCAGCTATTGCGTGGTTGTCTTTGAAGGCCGACAGGAGAAGATCGTCAACTGGTACAACAAACGGGTTTCAATGTACGAGATCGTCAACCCGCCGCAAGGCGCAGTCTGGCACACTCTTCGCCCCCGTCACCGGCCCGATCTGGCAGCCGGAGTATAGGCCAGAACGAGAACGGCCCGCCAGAAACTGGCGGGCCGATGTTGCTTCATAAAGAACGAAGTGTCAGTCGACAATAGTGGCTTCGGTGGCGGCGCGCAGCGCGTCTTCGCTGACACCCTCGGCCAGCTCAACGATCTTCAGCCCGCCTTCGACCACATCCAGCACACCCAGATTGGTGATGATCCGGTCTACAACACCCTTGCCGGTCAGCGGCAGGGTGCAGCCCTTCAGCACCTTGCTGTCGCCGTGTTTGTTGGTGTGGTCCATGACCACCACCACCCGGCCGACGCCTGCAACCAGATCCATGGCGCCGCCCATGCCCTTCACGAGCTTGCCGGGGATCATCCAGTTCGCCAGATCGCCGTTCTCGGCCACTTCCATGGCGCCCAGGATCGCCATGGCGATCTTGCCGCCGCGGATCATCGCAAAGCTCTGCGCCGAGTCGAAATAGGCGGTCTGCGGCAGTTCCGTGATGGTCTGCTTGCCCGCATTGATCAGGTCGGCATCTTCGTCGCCCTCATAGGGGAAGGGACCCATGCCCAGCATACCGTTTTCCGACTGCAGGGTCACTTCCACACCCTCGGGGATGTAGTTGGAGACCAGCGTCGGGATACCGATGCCCAGGTTCACATACCAGCCGTCCTGCAGCTCCTGCGCGGCGCGTGCCGCCATCTGATTACGATCCCAGGGCATTATGCTTGCTCCTTCTGACGGACAGTGCGCTGTTCAATGCGTTTCTCGTGCGCGCCTTGGATGATGCGGTGCACATAGATGCCGGGCAGATGGATGCTGTCGGGATCCAGGCTGCCGGTGGGCACGATTTCCTCGACCTCCACCACGCAGACCTTGCCGCAGGTGGCCGCTGGTACGTTGAAATTGCGGGCGGTCTTGCGGAACACCAGGTTGCCGGTCTCATCCGCCTTCCAGGCCTTGACGATGGCGAGATCGGCAAAGATGCCTTCCTCCAGGATGTAATCCTCCATGGCGCCGTCCGCGCCGGTGGGGAACTGCTTTTCCATCTTGCCCTCGGCAATCACGGTGCCCACGCCGGTCTTGGTGAAGAAGCCGGGGATGCCGGCACCGCCTGCGCGCATGCGCTCGGCCAGGGTGCCTTGCGGGTTGAACTCCAGCTCCAGTTCGCCGCTCAGATACTGGCGCATGAATTCAGCGTTCTCTCCCACGTAAGAGGAGATCATCTTTTTCACCTGCCGGGTCTGCAGCAGGATGCCGATGCCAAAGTCATCCACGCCTGCGTTATTGGACGCAAAGGTCAGGTCCTTGGTGCCCGCGTCCTTGATCGCCTGGAGGAGGAGTTCGGGAATGCCGCAGATGCCGAAGCCGCCCGCGGCGATGAACATGCCGTCGTGAAGCAGCCCGTCGAGCGCTTCAGCAGCGCTGGAATATACCTTTTTCATGGAGTTCTCCCATTATGCCGGTTGCGCTGAGTTCTGGCGGCCGGCCGGGGCGGAGTCAATGAATACGCAGAGGGCTGCGTATTTCTACGGAAGACAGCAAAGGAGCGGCTCCCGCGCCCTTCAGGAGCGTTTGCCTGCGGCAAATGCTCCAACAGGCTTGGGCGTGGCGCCGCTGCGCGGCGCAAAAATATGGAGTTGGCTGAGATGCTCTGAAAGGGCAGGTCTGCCCTGTCAGAGCAAACGCCAGTGTGTTCTTGTTTCCCAGCGCCTCAAGGGCAAGCCGCTGGAGCGGCGGCTGCGCCGCCCTTGACCCGCAGCGAAACGGGGGAGGGGCCAGAAAGAGAAGCCGGCCGCGCCGCGCCAGCGGCGCCGGGCCCAACGGTGAGGGCGCATTTCAATGCGCCCGGAAGCGGCGGGAGCACCCCGCCTGCGGTCATTCCTTGGCGGCAGCTTTCTTCGGCGCGGCCTTCTTCTTGGCGGCGGGTTTCTTCGCTGCCGTTTTCTTCTTGCCGCCTTTTGAGGATTTTTCAGCGATCAGCTGCACAGCCAATTCCATGGTCACGTCCTTGGGCTCTACATCCTTGGGCAGGGTGGCGTTCACCTTTTCCCATTTGACATAAGGCCCGTAACGCCCGTCCAGGATGTTGACGGCGCCGCCGCTTTCGGGGTGTTCGCCCAATTCCTTCAGCGGCTTCACGGCAGCCCGGCTGCCGCGGCGCCCGGGGTTGGCGCGCTTCTCTGCCAGCATCTCCACCGCCCGGTTCATGCCGATCTCAAAGACATCCAATGTGTCTTTGAGGTTCACATACACCGGCTTTTCATCATCGGGCAGCTGATGCGCGATATACGGCCCGAAGCGGCCAAGATTGGACTGGATGGCGCCGCCATCCGGGTGCTGTCCGATCTCGCGCGGCAGAGTCAGCAGGGTCAGCGCCTGTTCCAGGGTGAGCTCATTCGGGCCCCAGCCCGGCAGGAAATCCTTGCCCTGCTTGGGCAGCGAAGACCGCGGCGGCTTCTTGTTCTCGGGGGTGGCTTCGCCGCGCTGTACATACGGGCCGAAGCGGCCGGATTTCAGGTGGATCTCATCGCCCGCATCCTCGCCCAGAATACGCTCATAGCCCTCGGCGCCTTCACCGGAGATCGGCCGGGTATAGTTGCACTCAGGATAGTTGCCGCAGCCGACAAACCCGCCGGTGCGCGAGGTTTTCAGATGCAGCTGGCCAGCGCCGCATTTCGGGCAGCTGCGCGGGTCGGTGCCGTCTTCGCGTGGCGGATACAGCTGCGGCGCCAGCGCGTCGTCCAGCACATCCAGCACCTCGGTGATGCGCAGATCGGAGGTTTCCGAAATCGCCGCCGAGAAATCGCGCCAGAACCGGCCCAGCAGGTCCTTGTAGTCGCGCTGGCCCGCGCTCACATCATCCAGCTCTTCCTCGAGGTTGGCGGTGAATTCGTATCCGACGTATTTGCGAAAGAAGTTCAGCAGGAAGATGGTGACGATCCGCCCCTTGTCCTCGGGGAACAAGCGGTTCTTTTCCTTGCGGACGTATTCGCGGTCCTGGATCGTGGTGATCACAGACGCATAGGTCGATGGGCGGCCGATGCCCAGTTCTTCCATCCGCTTGACCAGGGTTGCCTCGGTGTAGCGCGGCGGCGGTTGGGTGTGGTGCTGCAGTGCCAGCACGGCGCCGTCATCTGACAGGGCTGAGGCGTCCTTGCCGGCCTTTTCGGCCTGCGCCGCCAGGGAGGAGGCGAATTTCAGCGCCTCGCCCTGCATGATCTGTGGCAGGCGCTTGTCATCCTCGTCCGCCACATCGTCGCGGCCTTCTTCGTAGACGCGCATAAAGCCGTCAAACAGCATCACCTGACCGGTGGCACGCAGAACGATCTGTTTGTCATCCGAGCCGATATCGACGGTGGTGCGTTCCAGCCGGGCGCCTTCCATCTGGCAGGACAGGGTCCGCTTCCAGATCAGGTCATACAATTTGCGCTGATCATCTTCGGACAGCTTCAGCGAGGCTGCGTCGCGGCCCATGTCGGTCGGGCGGATACATTCGTGCGCTTCCTGCGCGTTCTTGGCCTTGTTCTTGTAGATCCGCGGGCTGGACGGCACGTAGTCCGCGCCATAGCGCTTGGCGATCTCGTCGCGGGCGGCCTGCACGGCCTCCGGCGCCATGTCGATGCCATCGGTCCGCATATAGGTGATGTAGCCCGCCTCATAGAGCCGCTGGGCCGCGCTCATGCATTGTTTGGCGCCCATGCCGAACTTGCGGCTGGCCTCCTGCTGCAGGGTCGAGGTCATGAAGGGCGCAGAGGGGTTGCGGGCGGCAGGCTTGGCCTCCACCGACAGCACCGACAGTTTGCGGGATGCCACGGCCTGCACCGCCAGTTCGGCGGCAGTGGCGTTCTTCAGACTGTATTTGTCCAGCTTCTCGCCGCCCAGAACGGTCAGGCGGGCCTCGAATTCCTGGCCGCGCGGTGTGGCCAGCTGGGCGCGTACTGACCAGTACTCCTGCGGATTGAACGCCTCGATCTCCGTCTCGCGTTCAACGATGAGCCGCAGGCAGACAGACTGCACCCGGCCCGCAGAGCGGGCGCCCGGCAGCTTGCGCCACAGCACCGGCGACAGGTTGAAGCCCACCAGATAGTCCAATGCGCGCCGCGCCAGATAGGCCTCGACCAGCGGCATGTCGACCTGGCGCGGGTTCTTCATCGCCTCGGTCACCGCTTCCTTGGTGATCGCGTTGAAGGTCACCCGGCTGACGGCGGTGTCTTTTTTGATCGAACGGCGCTTGGTCAGAGCTTCCTGCAAGTGCCAGCTGATCGCCTCGCCCTCGCGGTCGGGGTCGGTTGCGAGAATCAGCGCATTGTCGTCTTTCAGCGCGTCGGCGATGGCCTTCACATGTTTGCGGGAATCATTGGCGACCTCCCAGGTCATGCCGAATTCATTGTCGGTGTCGACCGATCCGTCCTTGGGTGGCAGGTCGCGCACATGCCCGTAAGACGCCAGAACCGTAAAGTCGGGGCCAAGATATTTATTGATTGTTTTTGCTTTGGCCGGGGATTCGACAACAACTACTGGCATAAATTTTGATACCTCTTCGGACCGCTTTGCCGGGTTCTATGGCGGCGCAGGATGTGGGGCGCAAGGGGAGAATGTCAATCCAGGCTCTGTCGAAGCTGCGCAATTCCAGCATTTCTGCCGCTGCAGAGGGCTGGGCCGGACGTGGTCCTGGCACCGGGAAAGGAACTGTCAGGCCTGCGGGATCAGTCGTCCTCATCCGGGCAGGGCCTTGACAGCAGGCCGCCCGGGTCGCGGCGGATGGCGCCTCTTAGCTCAAGGTCCGTCAGGGCTGGTGCCAGATCCTGCGGCGGCAGGGACAGGTCGCGGATCAGCTGGGTTTCAGACGTGGGGGAAGGGCCAAGCCGGCCGAGGATTTGCTGATGCAAGGCGTGGGTTTCCGCGAGGCTGCGCCGCTGTGGCGGCTGTGGCAGGGCCGCAAGGGCCTGCTGCAGATCCTGCGGCGCAGCCGCAGCAGTCGGCACTGTCTCCGGCGGTGGCAGGGCCTCCAGCACGTCGCTTGCGTCGCGGACCAGTGTGGCGCCGTCGCGGATCAGCCGGTTGCAGCCGGAGCTGCGGGCATCAAACGGATGGCCGGGCACCGCCAGCACCTCGCGGCCGTAATCCAGCGCATCCCGCGCGGTGATCAGGCTGCCCGATTTGGCGGCGGCCTCGACCACCACCAGCGCGCGGGACAGGGCGGCAATAATCCGGTTGCGTTTGGGAAAGTCGCGGGCCTGGGGCGCCAAGCCCATCGGCTGTTCCGACAGCAGCAGTCCGGTTTCGCTTATGTCAGCTGCCAGTTTGGCGTTTTCGGCGGGGTAGATCACGTCAGCCCCGCCTGCCAGAACTGCGATGGTGCCGGTTTTCAGGGCTGACTGATGGGCTGCGGTGTCAATGCCGCGGGCCATCCCGGACACAACTATATACCCGGCCTCCCCCAGGGATGCCGCCAGCGACCGGGCCATGCGTATCCCAAGCGAGGAAGCATTGCGTGCGCCCACCAGGGAAATCATCGGTCGGTCCAGCACCGACAGGTCGCCGATGGCCCAGAGAAGGGGCGGCGCATCTTTCAGGCTTTTCAGCAGCTCGGGGTATGCAGGGTCAAAAAAGCACAAAAGCCGCGCTTTGGCGGCTTTTGCGATCTTGATTTCTTCATCTACCGCTTTGGCGGGGCATGTTTCATACCCTTTGATGCCTGCGGAACGTGCCACTTCGGGCAGCGCATCCAGCGCATTCTGCGCTGAACCATATTCGGCGAGCAGCCGGTGAAAAGTCACCGGACCAACCCGTTTAGAGCGCAAAAGGCGAAGCCATGAATACCGGTCATCTTCCGTGGTGGGTGGGAGTGGGGGGTGAGTGGAAGAAAGTGTTTCTTCGGTCATCCGCAGCTCCGCCTGTTTGCAAGACAAGAATTAACCTTGTGAGGGTTAACAGGTGATGAACAGTCCGCAGTTTTTTGCCAATGCGTCGAAAATTTTCCTAAGTTGTTAGAAGTAGGGGAATTTTCAAAATCAATTCAGGGTTGCGTGGTGCATTGTGCCACGGTCTGGACCGGCAAAGCCTGCTGCCGGTCCGGGATTTTGCATCAGCTGCATGGGTTTGCGGCGGATTTATGCAGCTGACCCGCCGACTGTCAGCCCGCCCATCAGCACCGAGGGTTGGCCGACACCGACGGGCACCCATTGTCCGGCCTTGCCGCAGTTGCCCATGCCGGGGTCCAGCGCCATGTCATTGCCAAGGCCGCGAATCTGTTTGAGCGCGGTGGCGCCGTCCCCGATCAGTGTGGCCCCCTTAACCGGTGCGCCGACCTTGCCGTCCTTCACCCGGTAGGCTTCGGTGCAGGAGAACACGAATTTGCCATTGGTGATATCCACCTGTCCGCCGCCAAAGCCGACTGCCCAGATGCCGTCCTTGATGCCGGCCACCAGATCGTCCGGCGCAGAATCGCCACCCAGCATGTAGGTATTGGTCATCCGCGGCATCGGGGCATGGGCATAGCTCTGGCGCCGCCCGTTGCCGGTGGGGGAAACCCCCATCAGCCGCGCGTTCTGGCGGTCCTGCATAAAGCCGACCAGAACGCCGTCTTCGATCAGCGTTGTCTTCTGGCTTGGCGTGCCTTCGTCATCCACGGTGATCGAGCCACGGCGGTCCGGGATGGTGCCGTCGTCCAGCACGGTAACCCCCTTGGCGGCGATCTGCTGGCCCATCAGCCCCGCAAAGGCAGAGGAGCCTTTGCGGTTGAAGTCGCCCTCCAGCCCGTGGCCGATTGCCTCGTGCAGCAGGATGCCGGGCCAGCCGGGGCCAAGCACCACGTCCATCTCGCCGGCCGGGGCCGGGACAGCATCAAGATTGACCAGGGCAATGCGCAGCGCCTCCTGCACCTGCGCCTGCCAGTGTTCGGGATCGACCAGCCCGTCCAGACCCAGCCGGCCGCCGCCGCCTGCCGAGCCGGCTTCGCGGCGGCCGTCCTTTTCGACGATCACCGAGACATTGAGCCGGGCCATCGGACGGGTGTCGCGCACCCGCACCCCGTCGGCGCGCAGAATCTCCACCTCCTGCAGCGAGGCGGCAAGTGACGCCGAGACCTGCACCACGCGTTTGTCGATGTTGCGGGCATAATCGTCGATTTCGCGCAGTGTCTCGACCTTGACCGGGAACGGCATGGCGCTGATCGGATCAGCATCAGTGTAAAGCTTCGTATTGGTGGGCTGCGGTGCATCCGCATAGCTGCCGCCGCCATCGCCAACCGCCAGCTTGGCGGTTTCCGCTGCCCGCTTGAGCGAGGCGATGGAAACATCGGTGGAATGCGCATAACCCGCCACATCGCCGTTCACGGCCCGCAGGCCAAACCCTTCGGAGGCATCATAGCTGGCGCTGCGCAACCGCCCGTCATCAAAGGACAGCGCCTCTGACTTGCGACGTTCGGCAAAGATCTCTCCGTCCTCTGCTCCGTTCAGCGCATCGCGCAGGGTGGCCAGGGCCTCATCCTGCGGAAGCGCGGTTTCAAAGGGACGGAAGTCTGGGTTTTCCATGGCACGGTCCTCAGATTTTTTTGATCTAAATCAAGAAAGCGACGGTTTGACGCTTGGCTGCCTCTTTATCTGTACGCCCGAATATGATTTTAAGCGGCATCAAAGACAACGGGGCAGGTGCGTTTTGTGGAATCAATGATTCCCGGCGTTCGTGCTGCCGCAGGAACAATGCGATCAACCGATCAGGACAGAACATGAAAAACGCTTTGATGCTTTCGGGCCTTTTCGCCGGCCTTTCGAGCCTTCCAGCAATGGCGCAAGAAGGCCTGAAGACCATTGGCAAGCCGGTTGACGGCGGCCTGAACTTCCAGCCGGCGGCGACGTCGCTGATGGACGGGATCGTGAGGCTGGACTGGATGATCCTGGTGATCATCACCGTGATCTGCATCTTTGTGGCGGGTTTGCTGCTGTGGGCGATCCTGCGGTTCAACAAGCGTGCCAACCCGACCCCGGCCAAATTCACCCACCACACCCCGATTGAAATCGCCTGGACCATCATTCCGATCCTGGTGCTGGTGTTCATCGGATCCTTCTCGCTGCCGCAGCTGTTTGCCCAGCAGGAAATCCCCGAAGGCGACATCACCATCAAGGTGACCGGCTACCAGTGGTACTGGGGCTATGAGTATGAGGATCACGAATTCGGTTTCGAGAGCTTCCTGCTGCCCAAGGAAGATCTGGCTGCACACGGTTATGCCGAGGATGAATGGCTGCTGGCCACGGATACCGCCGTTGTGGTGCCGTCGGGCAAGACCATCGTGATGAATGTGACTGCAGCCGACGTGATCCACTCCTGGACCATCCCGGCCTTCGGCGTGAAGCAGGACGCGGTTCCCGGCCGTCTGGCGCAGCTGTGGTTCGAGGTCGAAGAGGGCAAGGAAGGCATCTACTTTGGTCAGTGTTCGGAACTGTGCGGCAAGGACCATGCCTATATGCCGATCACCGTCAAAGTGGTAACCCAGGCAGAATATGACGCCTGGCTGGAAGGCGCCAAGGAAGAATACGCGGGCATCCCGCAGGCCTATCAGGTCGCTTCCAACTGATAGCCTGGCCGCAGCGCGCCTGAATGGGTGGCATGCGGTACAGTGACACGATCCGGGTGCGCAGACCTGCGCGCCCGTTGCCGCCAAAGGACCCAAGATGAGCGACGCAAGCATCAACGCAAGCCGGGCATATGAGGACGAGGCCAGCTTTGGCGATTATTTCGCCCTGCTGAAGCCCCGTGTCATGTCGCTGGTGGTGTTCACCGCTCTGGTCGGCCTGTTGGCGGCGCCGGTTGGCGTTCATCCGGTCATTGGTTTCTGCGCCATCCTGTTCATCGCCATCGGCGGCGGCGCATCCGGTGCGCTGAACATGTGGTGGGATGCGGATATCGATAAGGTGATGAAACGCACCAAGGGCCGCCCGATTCCCGCAGGCAAAGTCACAGAGGGCGAAGCGCTGTCTCTGGGGCTGGCGCTGTCGGGTCTGTCGGTGATCATGCTGGCGCTGGCGGCGAATGTTTTTGCCGGTGCCTTTCTGGCCTTCACCATCTTCTTTTATGTGGTGATCTATACCATGTGGCTGAAGCGGGCGACGCCGCAGAACATCGTGATCGGCGGTGCTGCGGGGGCTTTCCCGCCGGTGATCGGCTGGATTGCCGCCACTGGCACCATGTCGGTCGAACCCTGGCTGATGTTCCTGCTGACGTTCATGTGGACGCCGCCGCATTTCTGGGCGCTGGCCCTGTTTATGCGCTCGGATTATGACGATGCCGGCGTGCCGATGCTGACCGTGACCCATGGCCGCCGCGCCACCCGTGTCCACATTCTGGTCTACACCGTGCTGCTGGCTGTTCTGGCCGTGGGCACCGCGTTTTCTGGCATTGGCGGCCCGCTGTATCTGGCGGTGGCGCTGGTGCTGAACGCGCTGTTCCTGCATGGGGCCTGGAAAATCACCCGCCGCAACGAAGACGATTGCGAGGTGGACAATTTCAAGGTGGAGCGCAGCTTCTTCAAACTGTCGCTTCTGTATCTGTTCCTGCACTTTGGTGCGATTCTCGCCGAGGCGCTGCTAAAGCCCTATGGCTTGGGAGGCTGGTAACATGGCTCTGCACAAGGAACATGAACTGCACAAACGGCGCTCTGGGCTCAACAAGGGTGTCGGCATCCTGCTGGCGGCCTTTGTGGTGCTGGTGATGGCGCTGACCATGGTCAAAGTGACCTCTGCCAGCTTCAAGTTCCCTGATGCGCAGGGAGAACAGAACTGATGGCGCTGCAAGGACCCCAAAAGACTGCGGCCCAGCTAATTGGCGTCGTTGTGCTGATGGGCAGCCTGTCCTGGGCGTCTGTGCCTTTTTACGACTGGTTCTGCCGCGTCACCGGGTTTGGCGGCGTGACGCAGGTGGCCAATGCCGGGTCCGACACCGTGTTGGACCAGACCATCACGGTGCGTTTTGACGGCTCCAAGGAACGCGGCATGCCGTGGGAGTTCAAACCCGTGGTGCGCGAGATGGAGATCAGGCTGGGAGAAACCGGCCTGGCTTTCTATGAAGCCTATAACCCGACCGACCGCCCTGTCGCGGGTCAGGCGTCCTATAATGTGGCGCCCTATCAGGCGGGTTACTTCTTTGAGAAAATCGACTGCTTCTGCTTTACCGAGCAGGTGCTGCAGCCGGGGGAGCGGGTGCAGATGCCCGTGACCTTCTATGTTGATCCGGAAATCATTGATGACCGGGACGCGAAATACGTGCATACGATTACATTGTCGTACACGTTCCATGAAATCGATCTGCCCGAGGGCGTCGCTGCTCTTGATACCGGGGATAACACCGGGGCAGGCACAGCCACGAACTAGGCCGCTAGGTGAGGGACACTTAAATGGCGCACGCTAAAAATCACGATTATCACATTCTGCCACCGTCGATCTGGCCATTGGCCAGTGCGGTTGGCGCATTCGTCATGCTGGTTGGCGCAGTCTTCTGGATGAAGGGCATGTCGTCCTGGATGTTCTGGATCGGCTTCGTCGGCGTTCTGTACACCGCTTTTGCCTGGTGGGCAGAAGTGGTCAAGGAAAGCAAGGTCGGCGATCACACCCCCGTTGTCCGCATTGGTCTGCGCTACGGTTTCATCCTGTTTGTGATGTCCGAGGTGATGTTCTTCTTCGCCTGGTTCTGGTCATTCTTCAAACATGCCATCTACCCGATGGAGACCTATGTCGGCACTGAATACATCGCGCCGGACATCCTGCCGGTTGACCCGTTCCACCTGCCGCTGATCAACACCCTGATCCTGCTGCTGTCAGGCTGTGCCGTGACCTGGGCGCACCACGCGCTGGTTCACAACAACGACCGCAAGGCGCTGATCCAGGGCCTGGCCATCGGTATCGCCTTTGGCGTCGCCTTTACCTTCCTGCAGGGCTATGAATACGCGCACCTGCTGCACGAAGGCTGGAAATTCGGCGAAGACGAGTTCTATTCGAACTTCTTCATGGCCACCGGGTTCCACGGCTTCCACGTCGTGATCGGCACCATCTTCCTGACTGTCTGCCTGATCCGCGCAATGAAGGGTGACTTCACCCCAGAACAGCACGTCGGCTTTGAGGCCGCGGCCTGGTACTGGCACTTTGTGGACGTCGTCTGGCTGTTCCTGTTTGTGGCTGTCTACATCTGGGGCACCGCTGGTTTGTAATGGTTACATGTTTGCGGTTTCAAAAACCGCAGACAGACCTTAATGAGCAAGGCGCGCAGGGGACACCTTGCGCGCCTTGTCTATTGAAGCGGAGCAGCCCGGATGCGGCGTGTCATCTTCCTGTTGATCATCAGCGGCGCGGGCCTGGCCATTCTGATCGGCCTGGGCATCTGGCAACTGCAGCGCAAAGCTTGGAAGGAAGACATCCTGTCCACCATCGAGGCGCGCATCGCCGGTGCGGCTGCCGACCACCTGCCGCTGGCCTTGGACAGGGACACGGACAAGTACCGCCCTGTCCGCCTGCAGGGGGAAGCCGGTGCAGAAGAGCTGCATGTTCTTACGTCTTTCAAGGACATCGGCCCCGGGTATCGGGTGATTTCCCCCTTCACGCTGGAGGATGGCCGCCGGGTGCTGATTGACCGCGGCTTTGTGACTGTGAGCGAAAAGCAGACCGCGCGTCTGACTGGCGCAACTGTCATCGAAGGCAATATTCACTGGCCGCAGGAGACCGACAGCTTCACGCCCCAGCCGGACCTTGCAGCCAACATCTGGTACACCCGCGACGCGGACCAGATGGCGAAACAGTTGGACACCGAAGCAGTGATGATTGTCCTGCGTGCGAATCCCGAGGGCGAGACAGGCCTGCTGCCAATGCCGGTCGACACGGCCTCTGTCCCGAACAACCACTTGCAATATGCGATCACCTGGTTTTCGCTGGCCTTCATCTGGGCCGCGATGACTGTCTATTTCCTGCGGCGCAGCCGCCCTTGAACCTGAAGAGCTGAAGGCGATGAAATATATCTCGACCCGGGGCCAAGCGCCCGAGCTGACCTTTGAAGACGCAATGCTGACCGGCCTCGCGCGCGACGGCGGGCTTTATGTGCCAGCCGAAATCCCGCAGATGTCCCAGGACGAGATCGCGGCGCTGGCGGGGCTGTCGTATGAGGAAACCGCTTTTCGCGTCATGCGCCCTTTCATCGGCGACTGTTTCACGGATGAAGAATTCCGCGCCATCATCGCCCGTGCCTATGCAGGGTTTGGCCACGCCGCCCGCGCGCCGCTGAAGCAGCTGGCACCGAACCATTTCTTGCTGGAGCTGTTCCACGGCCCGACGCTGGCCTTCAAGGACTTTGCGATGCAGCTGATCGGCCAGCTGTTCCAGTCCGCGCTTGAGCGCCGGGGCGACCGGGTGACCATTGCGGGCGCCACCTCTGGCGACACGGGTTCCGCCGCCATGGAGGCCTTCCGCGGCCTCAGCAATGTGGATGTGTTCATCCTCTATCCGCATGGCCGTGTGTCCGAGGTGCAGCGCCGCCAGATGACCACGCCGCAGGACGCCAATGTGCATGCGCTGGCCGTTGATGGCGATTTTGACGATTGCCAGGCGCGCGTCAAAGACATGTTCAATGACTTCGATTTCCGCGATGGCGTGAAGCTGGCAGGTGTGAACTCGATCAATATCGCCCGCGTGTTGGCGCAGGTGGTTTATTACTTCTCCGCCGCCGTGAGCCTCGGCGCGCCGCAGCGCAAGGTGAGCTTTACCGTGCCGACAGGCAACTTTGGTGACATCTTTGCGGGCTTTATCGCCAAGCAGATGGGCCTGCCGATTGATCAGCTGGTGGTCGCCACCAATCAGAACGACATCCTGCACCGCTGCCTGTCGGGGCAGGGCTATCACAAGGGCGACACCCAGCCCTCGATCTCGCCGTCGATGGATATTCAGGTGTCGTCGAACTTTGAGCGCGCCCTGTTCTACGCCTATGGCAAGGATGCCAAGGCCATTGCCCAGTTGATGGATGAGCTGAAGACCGGCGGATTTGACGTGTCGCAGGGGGCGATGCAGGCGCTGTCGGAAACCTATGCCTCGGGCCGTACCTCCGAGGAAGAGACGCTGGCCACAATCAAGTCCGAACTGGCGGCCTCGGGCGAATTGCTGTGCCCGCATGGCGCAGTTGGTGTGAAAGTGGCAAATGAGCACCGCAAGGCAGACGTGCCGATGATTACCCTGGCCACCGCGCATCCGGCGAAATTCCCGGCCGCTGTAGAAGATGCCAGCGGCATTCATCCGCCCTTGCCGCCGCGCATGTCCGACCTGTATGAGAGATCGGAACGGGTGACCCGGATTGCCAATGATCTGGCTGCCCTTGAAAATCACATCAGAAAGAACATCGCGCATTGACCGTACAGCAGCACACACTCGCCAACGGGTTCCGTATCGTCTCCGAGCGTATGCCGGGCCTGGAATCGGCGGCGGTCGGGATCTGGGTGAGCGCCGGCGGCCGCCACGAGCGGCTGGAGCAAAACGGCATCGCCCATTTTCTGGAGCATATGGCCTTTAAGGGCACCCAGCGGCGCACGGCCTTGCAGATCGCCGAGGAGATCGAGGATGTGGGCGGATACATCAACGCCTACACCTCGCGCGAGGTGACGGCTTATTACGCCCGGGTGCTGAAAGGCGACGTGCCGCTGGCGGTGGATGTGATCGGGGACATCCTGCTCAATCCGGCGTTCGATGCGCGCGAGATCGAAGTCGAGCGCGGCGTGATCCTGCAGGAGATCGGCCAGTCGCTGGATACGCCGGACGACGTGATCTTTGACTGGCTGCAGGAAGAAAGCTATCGCGGCCAGCCGCTGGGACGGACCATTCTGGGCCCGGCGGAGCGTGTACGCAGCTTCAGCCGCGAGGATCTGCAAGGCTTTGTCGGCGAACATTACGGCCCCGGCCAGATGATCCTGGCAGCCGCGGGCGGCGTGGATCATGAGGCGCTGGTCAAACTGGCAGAGCAGCTGTTCGGCCATATGCAGGCCAAGCCGGAATTCACTGCAGAAGGCGCGACCTTCACCGGCGGCGAGGCACGGCAGGTGAAGGATCTGGAGCAGGCGCATTTCGCGCTGGCCTTTGAAGGGCCCGGCTACCGCAACCAGTCGATGTACACCGCACAGATCTATGCCAGCGCGCTTGGCGGCGGCATGTCCTCGCGGCTGTTTCAGGAGGTGCGCGAAAAGCGCGGCCTTTGCTACACGATCTTTGCGCAGGCAGGCTCTTATGCCGATACCGGCGCGATGACCGTTTATGCCGGAACCTCGGGCGAGCAGCTGGCAGAGCTGGCGGGCATCACCATCGACGAGATGAAACGCGCCGCGGATGATATGAGCGATGCCGAGGTTGAACGCGCCCGTGCCCAGATGAAGGCCGGGATGCTGATGGGGCTGGAAAGCCCCTCGAACCGGGCTGAACGGCTGGCGCGGCTGGTGCAGATCTGGGGCAAGGTGCCGTCGCTGGAAAGCACGGTGGACCGTATCAATGCGGTCACCACCAAAGATGTGCGCGCGCTGGCGGAGACCATGGCGGTGTCGGCACCTGCGGCGCTGGCGCTTTATGGCCCGGTGAACGGGGCGCCCACGCTGGAGAGGCTGCAGGAGAGGCGCGCCGCCTGATGCTGCTCAATCGCCGCAAGGTCCGTATCGAAACCGAGCGCCTGACCCTCAGGCCGCCGGTGCATGCGGATTTTCACGGCTGGTCGGCGCTCCGGCAGCAGAGCCAGTCCTATCTGACACCATGGGAACCCAGTTGGGCGGCGGATCATCTCAGCCGCAAAAGCTTTACCAACCGGGTCTATTGGGCGCGGCGTTCAGTGTCCGGCGGTACCGCAATGCCGCTGTTCCTGATCCGCCGCTGTGACAACCTGCTGGTTGGCGCCATAACGCTCGACAATATCCGGCGCGGTCCGGCCCAGGCGGGCACGCTGGGTTACTGGACCGGCCAGTCCTTTGCCCGACAGGGATACATGCGCGAGGCCATCGGCGCGGTGGTGCATCATGCCTTCACCAAGCTGGACCTCAGCCGGATTGAGGCCGCCTGCCTGCCGGAAAACCAGGCATCGCGTGGGCTGCTGGAAAAATCCGGTTTCAAATACGAAGGCGTCGCCCAGTCCTATCTGCAGATCAATGGTCGCTGGCGCACTCATGTGCTCTATGCCTCCCTGCGCCACGACCGCCGCGGCAAGACGCTGACGGGGCAGGCCTAGGGGCAGGAGCCAAGGGCGGTTCTTCTTGCCGCGAAGGTCTCCCGCCCGGCGTCGGCGCATCACAGATGCACCACGCCCGTTGGGCCGGGCGCCGCCCCTGCGGTGCGGCGCTGGATCAGGCCGCAAGCGGTGCCGCGCCATGCGCCAGCATGGCGCCAGGCCCAACTGCGGGGCAGAATTTTCAATTCTGCATGAGCAGGCGGGAGAGCATGTGGTTCGAATTTCGCGCGACTGGGGCTGACAGCGGGTGCTGGCGCGCTAGAACTGCCTCATGCGCGCGATTGTCTCTCTGCTGTGCTTCATTCTGTGTGCCACGGCCCTGCAGGCGCAGGAGCGGCGGGGCAGCCATTGCATTGCTTTGGCGGGTTCCGCGCCCGGCCTGCAGTTTTTGCACCAGGCCAGCTGGCAGGCGCCGGTTGCCAAGGACAGCGTGCATATCCGCTACATTGCCCATGCCTCTTTCCTGATCAGGACCGAAGGCGGGTTGAATATCGTGACCGACTTCACCGGCTTCACGGGTTCCGCGCCGTTGATCCCCGATGTGGTCACCATGAACCACGCCCATGAAACCCATTGGACCGCCCACCCCGACCCCGCGATCCCGCATGTGCTGCAGGGCTGGGGGCCGCCGGGTGCAGGCATCGATCACTACTTGGATCTTGGCGAAATGCTGATCCGCAATGTGTCGACCGACATCCGCAACATGTTCGGCGGGGTGGAGGTGCGGGGCAATTCGATCTTTGTATTCGAGGCCGCGGGCCTGTGTATCGGCCATTTGGGGCATTTGCACCATGTGCCAACGCCGGAGCAGTTTGCAGCCCTCGGTCGGCTGGACGTGGTGATGGCGGCGGTGGATGGCGGCATTACCCTGCCGCTGGAGCAGATGCTGGAGGTGCTGGGGCGGCTGCGCTCGTCTGTAGTCATCCCGATGCATTGGTTCAGTGACACCTCGCTGGAGCGATTTCTGGCCCGTGTCGGCCCGGAGTTTGATGTGGTGGACAATGGGGCAAGCGCATTGACTGTGTCGCTGCGCAGCCTGCCCGGCCGCCCCACCATCCATGTGCTGCGCCCCAAGTACCTGTTGGAAGACGAGTGAGCCTCCTTGTCAGCGGCAGGGCCTTGCGGCATGGATAGGGCATGACGCTGAACCCTGCTGACACTGGCTTTGCCGCCCGCCTCTCTGCCCTGCTGCCCGAAGGGGTTCTGCGCGCGCCTGAGCCACGGTATCTGGAAGAGCCGCGCGGCCGGTTCCAGGGGCAGGCAGGGCTGCTGGCCGCACCGCAGAATGTCGAGCAGGTCGCCACATTGTTGCGCGAGGCCAACCTGGCACGGGTGCCGGTGGTTCCCTATGGCGGCGGCACCGGTCTGGTTGGTGGTCAGCTCATGCCGGAAGGCCCGGCGCCGCTGGTGGTTTCACTGGAAAGGCTGGCAGCCATCCGGGCTGTGCATGCCCAGGAGAATGTGCTGATCGCTGAAGCCGGGGCCATACTGGCCGATGTTCAGGCCGCGGCGCAGGATGCGGGGCGCTTGTTCCCGCTGTCGCTGGCGGCGGAGGGCTCGGCCCGGATTGGCGGCAACCTGTCGACCAATGCCGGCGGTGTCAATGTGCTGCGCTACGGCAATGCCCGCGACCTTTGTCTGGGGCTGGAAGCGGTGCTGCCCTCAGGTGAAATCTGGCGGGGGCTGTCGCGGCTCAGGAAGGACAACACCGGCTATGACCTGAGGAACCTGCTGATCGGGGCGGAAGGCACCTTGGGCGTGATCACCGCTGCGGCTCTGAAGCTTTCACCGGTTCCGGCGTCGCTGGGAACGGCCATCTTCACCGTGACAGACCCGCAGGCGGCCCTTGCTCTGCTGGCGCTGGCCCGCGACCAGGTGGGCGAAGCGGTCAGCGCCTTCGAGCTGATCCATCGCCAAGGGCTGGATTTCCTGACGGAGACACTGCCGCAGATCCGCCAGCCCTTTGCCGGGGCGCCTGAATGGAGTGTGCTGATCGAACTGGGGCTGCCAAAGGGGCTGGAGGCGCAAGAGGTCCTGGCCGAGCTGTTCGCAGCCGCGGAAACCGCAGGTCTGGTGCAAGACGGGGTGATTGCCCAATCCGGGGCGCAGCGGCAGATGTTATGGGCTGTGCGCGAGAATATCCCGCTGGCAAACAAGGCGATCGGCTCGGTGTCGAGCCATGACATCTCGGTGCCGATTTCGCAGATCCCAGCCTTTATTGATGAGGGCAGCGAAGTGATTGCCCGGCTTGGCGACTTTCGCATCAATTGCTTTGGCCATTTGGGCGACGGCAATCTGCATTACAATGTCTTTCCGGCCAAAGGGCGCAGGCGGGAAGACTATGACTCCTTGCGCGGCGCAGTAAAAGAGGCCGTGCATGAGCTGGTGCATGCCTTGGGAGGCTCTTTCAGTGCCGAGCACGGGGTGGGACGGCTGAAGACCGGCGATCTGGAGCGTTATGGCGATCCGGTGAGACTGGCGGCGATGCGGGCGGTCAAACAGGCGCTGGATCCCAATGGCATCATGAACCCGGGCGCAGTGCTGAGACAGGGCTGAGCCTTCTGGCAGGCGGAGGGGTCTCAAACCGGCGGAGCGCTCCCGCACCCGCGGCTGCCCGGCTGCGCCGGACCGCCTGGCGGCTTTGGGCCGGGCGCCGCGCATTCGCGCGGCGCGCCCCTTCTGGCCCAGGGGGCCTGAAGGGGCCATGCCCAACGGGAACAGACTTTCGGCAGAAAGGCGTCTGACCGGCGGGAGCTTCCCGCAGGCCGGGGAACGGGATCAAAGCCCCTCGAATTCGCAGAGCACATGCACATCCATGCCCATGTCCTCCAGCAGCTTGCGGCCGCCCAGTTCCGGCAGATCGACGATGAAGGCGCAGGAGATGATCTCGCCGCCCAGCCGCTCAATCAGCTTGATGCCGGCGCCTGCGGTGCCACCGGTGGCCAAGAGGTCGTCCACGACCAGGATTTTCTCGCCCGGCTTGATCGCATCATCGTGGATTTCCACAATCGCTTCGCCGTATTCCAGCTTGTAGTCCTGGCTGATGGTGGTGCCGGGCAGTTTGCCCTTTTTGCGGATCGGTACAAAACCGACGCTCAGTTGATGCGCAATGGCACCGCCCAGGATGAAACCGCGGGCTTCAAGCCCGACCACCTTGTCGATCTGCTCGCCCGCATAGGGATGCAGCATCTGGTCGATCGCCATGCGAAAGCCGCGCGGGTCGGCAAACAGGGTGGTCACATCGCGGAACATGATCCCTTCGTGGGGAAAGTCCACGATGGTGCGGATGTAATCCTTGACGGCGGGCTTCTTAGGCATCGGTTCGGCTCCACTGGCTCAAATATGAAAACGGCCCTGAAGTGCAGCCGGGCCATATGCGGTTTGGCCGAAGCCAAGGTTTCTTGCAAGAGGGGAGAGGGGCAGGCCGAACGGCTGTGCGGCCTGGTTGCTGTCAGGCGGGGCGGCGCAGAAGCGCTGTGGCTGCGGCCATTCCGATCAGGGCGAGGCCACCGGTGCGGGTCACCGCCGCGGCAGCTGCAGGCTGGGCGATCCATTTCCGCAGCCTGTCAGCCAGCAATGCATAGGCCAGCGCATTCAAGGCTGCGAGCCCTACGAAAGTGGCAATCAGAACGGCGAACTGAGGCGCAAGCCCTGCATCCGGCCGGATGAACTGCGGCACGAAGGCGATGAAAAAGGCGATGGATTTCGGGTTCAGCGCAGTGACCGCGGCTGCATGCCCGAAGACCCCGCGCGCCCTGATGCCGCTGTCCGGCGCAAATTGTTCAATGGCTGCCTGCGGTGCGCTGCGCCAGAGCTTCACGCCCAGCCAGACCAGATAGGCAGCACCGGCCCATTTCAGCACTGAAAACAGCGTGGCTGAGGCCATCACCAGCGCGCCCAGCCCCGCCAGAGAGGCGCTCATGGCGATGAAGTCTCCCAAAGCGACGCCAAAGGCCGACGCCACAGCGACCTGCCGACCTTTGGACAGTGCATAGCTCAGCACCAGCAGGACGGTAGGCCCCGGGATCAGCAGCAGGGCAATCGAAGCGGCGCAGAATGCGAGCCAAAGGTTCAGGTCCATCAGGGTCTCCCGGAAAAAGCCTGCCAGCAGCAAGCCCGGGAAACAGGCCCGCGTCAACGGGGGAAACGGGTTGTCCACCGCGTCAACGCCTCAAGTGGTCCGTGTTTTGCAAAGATGTTCCACAGCCACACCAGCACCATGGAGAAGGCGCAGAACCCCAGTGAATAGACGAACACGCCGGTGGTACTCAGTGAGCCGTCGAGCTGGCCCATTATCTCCAGCATGCCCATGCCCAAAAGGATATGCGCGGCATAAAGGCTGAGCGCCTGACGGCCCGGGGCAGCCAGCCCTTTCGCCAGCCCGATTTTGTCGAGCGCAGGCGTAATGGCCAGCACCAACCCGGTGACCGCCAGCGCACTGCCGGCTGCGGCGATGACATAGAAGGGGCCGGGTGGGATGGAACTTGTGCCCAACAGCTCTGCCAGCTCAGGGTTCGGGTTGAAGAGGCCCGGCAAGACCCCCAGCCCTGCGGCTGCGGTTCCCCATAAGACCAGATGGGCCTGAGTGCGACGGCTGGAGAGGGGGAGGCGTCCAGCCCACATGCCGATGAACAGGAAGGCCGCCCAGGGAAACACCGGGTGCCAGCCGTTAAAGAAGGAATGCCGCAGGAAGCCTTCAACAGTCCAGAAATCGGTGTATTCCAGGGTCTCCCAGGTCCAATGCACCTCGTAGTTGAGCGCCAGCAGGCTGATGAAGCCGATGAGAACAACGGCTGCTGCTGTCCGCAGGAGTGCCCCGCTGGAGGCGGTCAGGAACGGCAGCGCCAGCAGGAAGTAGAGCGCGTAGAAATGCAGGATGTCAGCCTCGAAAATGGTGAGGTTCAACAGCCCGGCCGCGAACAGGAACAATGCACGGCGGAAGATTGCAGCCCGGTCCGGGCGGCCCAGCGACAGGCCGATGCCAGCCAGCACCACAAACAGCGCTGCGGCCCGCCCTTCCAGCGCGTTGGTGAGCAGCGATGCGGTATCGGTGCCTGGGGTGACCTTGGCGGCAATCCGGAAGTTCACCAGCACCATGCCGCAGAAGGCCAGAAAGCGGGCGATGTCCAATCCGTGCAGCCGCATGAGACCCCCTGAAATCAAAAGAAACGCTCAAACGAACAGCTCGCAAGAAATGCTCGACAGAACCGCAATGGCTGTAGCTGCACAGATATCGGTACGGCAGGGGGCAATGAAAAGGGGCGGCCTGAAAAGACCACCCCCATGCGTTGCTGATTGCACGGGCTGCGGGTCAGCCCAGCACCCGGCCGGCAACCGCGTCCAGTTTTGCCAAGAGCGCCGGGTCGCGTTTTTCAGGCGCGGTCATGATGGCGTATTCCAGTGCGGTGTCGCAACCATGCGGGCAGTCCTTGCGCTCTTTGCCCAGAAGGGCGGGCAGGCGGCGGACCAGTTCGCGGGCGTTGGCAGAGTTGCCCTGCAACGTGGCAATGATATCGGTGATCTCCACCGCGCCATGCTCTGGGTGCCAGCTGTCGTAATCGGTGACCATGGCCACCGAGGCGTAACACAGCTCTGCCTCACGGGCGAGCTTGGCTTCGGGCATATTGGTCATGCCGATCACATCGCAGCCCCATTGCGCGCGGTAGAGTTTGCTTTCGGCCATCGAGGAGAACTGCGGCCCCTCCATGCACAGGTAGGTGCCGCCGCGGTGGATCTTGATCCCTGCATCCTTGGCCGCCGCTTCGGCTGCGTCCGACAGCCGTTCGCAGGTGGGATGTGCCACGCTGACATGGGCCACGCAGCCGGTGCCAAAGAAGCTTTTCTCGCGGGCAAATGTGCGGTCAATGAATTGATCCACAACCACAAAATCACCCGGCGCCATTTCCTCGCGGAAGGAGCCGCAGGCAGAGACGGAGAACACATCGGTGACCCCCAGCCGCTTCAGCGCGTCGATATTGGCGCGGTAGGGAACTTGGGTCGGGGAATGCACATGGCCGCGGCCGTGGCGGGGCAGAAAGGCCATTTTGACGCCGTCCAGACTGCCGGTCAGGATCTGGTCCGACGGCGCCCCCCAGGGCGTGTCGACCGTGACCCATTCGGCGCCTTCCAGCCCGTCGATGTCATAAATGCCGGAGCCGCCGATCACGGCGATCATGGTTTCCTTGGTCAAGTTTTGCCCTCCTGATGCTGCTATGAGGATATGCGCAAGCGGGGCCGGATTTGGCAAGGGCGGGGTGTTCAACAGGGGGTGACGGGGGCGCCGCCTGGCACCCGCTGTACAGCGGGCGGGCACGGCGAGGGCGGGGGGTCTTCTCTTGGGGGCACAGCCGCCTGCCGGGAGCGGGGCATGAGTATTTGGAGAAAGATGAACGAGCGGGGGCAATTTGCGCCGGGAAATGCCGTACAGGCGAGGGGGCGGGATATGGCGCGGGCGTCCGTTCACAAGGTCGCGGATTTTGCCAGGGACCAGAAAACCGGCAAGGGCTGTATCGGAGCTTTCAGGCAGCCGGGTGAGTTCCTGCGGTTACCCGTGCCTCTGCTCCTGCCCGTGCCGGACAGTGAAGCGGAACGCGCCTTTCATTTCTGCAAGGATCACACTGCGGTTGAAGCGGTGAATGGCAGGCGGATGGTGCTATATTTGGCCGCGCGACAGGAACTCCCCGGCGCCGCACCCTTGCCCCAAAGGCGCATTTCCGCTAGGGGCGGCGCAACAGCTTTCCTCCCGAGCACAGGTATACCTTATGAAACGCGCAGCCATGGCTTTGCTGGCCAAGCAGATTTCCCCGCCCAATCTTTCGATCATGCAGGACGAGGGCTTTACCGTGGGCCGCGTGCGCACCGAATTGCTGTCGGGCCTTACTGTGGCGCTGGCGCTGGTGCCAGAGGCCGTTGCCTTTGCCTTTGTTGCCGGGGTGCATCCGCTGGTGGGGCTTTATGCGGCCTTTATGGTGGGGCTGATCACTGCAGTGTTCGGCGGCCGGCCCGGGATGATCTCCGGCGCGACGGGGGCCCTGGCGGTGGTGATGGTGGCGCTGGTGGCGCAGCATGGGGTGGAATATCTCTTTGCCACTGTGGTTCTGATGGGCATTCTGCAGATCATCGCGGGCGTCATGCATTGGGGCAAGTTCATCCGGCTGGTGCCGCATCCGGTGATGCTGGGCTTTGTGAACGGTCTGGCGATCGTGATTTTCCTGGCGCAGCTGACCCAGTTCAAGGTGCCGGGTTCTGGTGGCGAAGAATGGCTGGGCGGGATGCAGCTTTATATGATGCTGGGACTGGTTGGCCTCACCATGCTGATCATCTGGGGGATGCCAAAGATCACATCCGTTATCCCGGCGCCGCTGGCGGGGATCGGCGTTGTGGCGGTTCTGGTCATTGCGCTGAACATTGACGTGCCGACCGTGGGCGATATGGCCTCGATCAAGGGCGGTTTCCCGGCGTTCCACAACCCGTTTGGCAGCGGTGAGGGGCTTTATGGCACGGCGCTTGCGCCCTTCACGCTGGAGACCCTGTGGATCATCCTGCCCTATGCGGTCATTCTGGCGGCCATCGGCCTGATCGAGAGCCTGCTGACCCTGAACCTGGTTGGTGAGATCACCGGCAAGCGCGGCGGGGCTAGCCAGGAATGCATTGCGCAGGGCGCATCGAATGTGGTCACCGGCTTCTTTGGCGGCATGGGCGGCTGTGCGATGATCGGCCAGTCGATGATCAATGTGAAATCCGGCGGACGGACGCGGATTGCGGGGATTACTGCAGCGCTGTTCCTTTTGCTGTTCATCGTGGCGGCCTCGCCGCTGATTGAGCAGATCCCGCTGGCGGCGCTGGTGGGCGTGATGTTCATGGTGGTGATCGGCACCTTCGCCTGGAACAGCCTGAAGATCATGACCAAAGTGCCGATGATGGACGCCTTTGTGATCGTGCTGGTGACGGTGGTGACCGTGATGACCGACCTGGCGATTGCTGTGGTTGTCGGTGTCATTGTCTCGGCGCTGGCCTATGCCTGGAACAACGCGCGCCGCATTCACGCCTATACCCGCGAGTCCGAAAGCGACAAGGGCGCCAAGGTCTATGAGATCGAGGGGCCGCTGTTCTTTGGCTCCACCGACGGGTTCATCGAGCTGTTTGATGTGGCAGGCGACCCGGATCATGTGATTGTCGATTTTGCGCGCAGCCGGGTGGTGGATCAGTCGGCATTGCAGGCGGTTGAATCGCTTGCCGGGAAGTATGAGGCCGAGGGTAAGAAAGTGGTTCTGCGGCACCTGAGCCGCGACTGCCACCAGCTGCTGGCCAAAGCGGGCCACCTGATGGTCGACAGCGATGACGACCCTGAATATGAGATCGCGGTGGATTACTCGGTCAAGACCGGGGTCCTGGGCGGCCACTGAGCGGTTCGGAGTGCAAAAGGAAAAGCCCGCAGTTCTGAGGACTGCGGGCTTTCTTGTTTGAGGGGGCTTGGGGCCCGCCATACCAGCAAGGGCATGGGGGCAAGGTCAGTCGGGGGCGAGGGTTTCCAGCATGTCGAGGTCCCCCGCGAGGAGGGCGGGTTCGGCGCGAGTCAGCAGCTCGGCTGGCCAGTCCCACCATTTGAGGCTGAGAAGGCGGGCGATCTGGGGTTTCGGGAAGCGGAAGCTTTGCACCGCGCCCGGGTTGCCGGTGACGATGGCATAGGGCGGGATGGAGCCGCGCACCACGGCGCCAGCGCCGATGATGGCGCCGTCGCCGATGCGGGCGCCGGGCAGGATCAGGGCGCCGTAGCCGATCCAGACGTCGTTGCCGATCACCGTGTCGCGGGTATCTGGCTGGTAGCCTGCCATCTGGGCCGGGTCAAACACCGGGAAAGGATAGCAGCTGAGCCCATCCTGGGCGTGATTGGCCGAGGAGGTGATAAAGCGCACCCCATGGGCAATCTGGCAGAAACAGCCGATCAGCAGCCGTTCGCGGGCGCCGGGGAACAGGTATGGGGCCAGGTGCTGGGCCCAGTTTTCCGGCACCTGGAAATCTGAAGCATAGGAATAATCGCCTGCCTGGATATTGGGGTGATCCAGAACCTGGGACAGCATGACGGTGCCCGCGTGGGGCGTGCCATCGGGCAGGATGATCGGGTTGCGCTTGCGGGGATCAGGAAGCGGCATGGCGGGCCTCATTCACCGGGGCGGGTGAGCGGGAACAGGTCGCGCACCACGGAATAGTCACGGTAGCCGAGGCGGGCCAGCGGCTGGAAGGTGGTGACGTCAAAGGTGCCCTCTTTCAGGCAGTCATCGCGCAGATGCACGCCTGTCACCTCGCCGAACACCACCTTGTTGGCTTCGCCCGGCAGGGTGACGATCTGCGTCAGCTTGCATTCAAGGGCTGCAGGCGCGGCGGCCACACGGGCGCAGGCGATGGTTTTGCAGTCTGCGACCTCAAGGCCTGCATGGGTGAACTCATCCACGTCTTTGGGCAGGGCGGCAGAGCTTGCGTTCATCGCGTCGCGCAGCGCGTAGGACACCACGTTGACGCAAAAGACGCCGGTGGCTTCGATATTGGCGACCGAATCCTTGGTGCCTGCCTGATCCGGTTTGCTGCTGGTGGAAGCAAACATCACCTGCGGCGGCGTATAGGCCACCGCGTTGAAAAACGAATAGGGGGCCAGGTTGTTCACCCCGTCGGCGGACCGGGTGGAGATCCAGCCGATGGGCCGGGGGGTGACGATGGCGTTGAACGGATTGTGGGGCAGGCCGTGGCCGTCCTCGGGGCGGTAGAACATTTCTGTTTCCTGCGCAGTTCATAGATGTTTGCCCAAGGCTTACGCGCATGCTAGGCCAAACGCCAGCCTGCAAGGAAGAATGCGGAGGCAGGGGCGGCGTGATCGAGTTGAGGGCAGAACAGCCGGACGACCGGTGGGAGGTTGAGGCGCTTTATGACCTGTGCTTTGCGCCCGGGCGCGAGGCGCTGTCGTCCTACCGTCTGCGTGATGGTGTGCCGCCGGTTGCAAGCCTGAGCGAGGTTGCGCGCGACAGCGATGGCATTCTGGCGGCAGCGATCCGCTATTGGCCGGTTCTGATTGGCGCAGCACCTGCGCTGCTGCTGGGGCCGGTGGCGGTGCATCCGACCCGCCAGGGCGAAGGGCTGGGCGGATCTTTGATTCGCGACAGTCTCGCCAAGGCAGAGGAAACCGGCTGGGGCAGGGTGATGCTGGTGGGCGATGCCCCCTATTACCAGCGCTTCGGCTTTACCCGGCTGGAAGGGGTCGAAATGCCGCCGCCCACCAACCCGGAGCGGGTGCTGGGGCTGGCGCTGCAGGCGGGTGCCTGGCAGGGCATCCAGGGCCGGGTCAGCCGCTGGCAGGCTTGAAATCAGGCGGCTCCCTGCCGATCTTTATGAGGGCAGAGGAGACACATGTGGCAGAGTTTCTGACAAAGGCGCGGGCCTATACCCCGCAAGAGATCGAGGCGGAGCTGGATGCGCTTGCGGCGCGCTACCGGGGGGCGGGCGGCGCTGGCGTGGAGTTGTTGAACCGGCTGGGTGGCAGCGGCGAGAGCCTGCTGGAGCGGCTGCCAGAGCCGCTGCGGGCCGGGCTGACCGGCGCCACGGAGACTGCCTTGCGGGCGGCCATGAAGGGCGCCAGCCGGTCGCGCCGCCTGGTGCCGGATCAGAAACCCGGCGTTGACAGGCTGGTGAGCGCGGCCATGGGTGCTGCGGGGGGCGCAGCCGGGCTGCCCGGCGCCTTGGTAGAGCTGCCCGCAACAACAGCCTTTCTGCTGCGTAGCATTCAGAGCGCCGCGGCGGCGGAGGGCTTTGACCCGGACTCGGAGAACGTGACTTTTGACTGCATCCAAGTCTTTGCCACGGCGGGGCCGCTGGCAGAGGATGACGGGGCGGATCTGGGCTTTGTCTCTGCCCGGCTGGGGCTGCCCGGCGCCCTGCACAAGCTGATTGCCCAGGTGGCACCCAAGCTGGGTGCGGTTCTGGGACAGAAACTGGCGGCGCAGGCGGTGCCGGTTGCGGGGGCTGTGGCCGGGGCCACCATCAACTATGTCTTTGCGGGCTACTACCGGGAAATGGCGCATGTGCATTTCGGACTGCGGCGCCTTGCGGTGGAGGCAGATGTGCCGCAGCAGGAGCTGATCGCCCGGCTGCGGATGCGGCTGAAGGCACCAAAGGCCGCGCGGTAGCGGCACAGGTGACACAGAGACCTCTTGCGCTTGGCGGACAGGCAGATTTAATCAGCTTTTCCTGCTAAGAGGAAAGACATGATTCAATACAGCCTCAAATGCGCGGCCGGCCATGAGTTCGACAGCTGGTTCCAGTCGGCGGCGGCTTTTGACAAGCTGGCGGCAGCCGGGATGGTGTCCTGTGCCCTATGCGGCGGCACCGATGTAGAAAAGGCAATCATGGCGCCGCGGGTGCGCCCTGGACGCAAGGCGGTGTCGGCAGTCGGCGAGCCGGAGCGGACGGCCCCAGATCACTCTGCGGCGGACCGGTCTACAGCGGCACCGGTCCCTGGGGCACCGGCGCCTGCAGCCTCTGCCCTTACCAGCCCGGGCATGCTCAGCCGCCCCTCGGGAGAGGTTGAAAAGGCGCTGAGCGAGCTGCGCAAGAAGGTCGAGGAAAACTCGGACTATGTCGGCGACAGCTTTGTGAAGGAAGCCCGGGCCATGCATCTGGGCGAGGCGCCAGAGCGGGCGATCCACGGCGAGGCAAAGCTGGAAGACGCGCGGGAGCTGATTGAGGAGGGTGTGCCGGTGATGCCGCTGCCCTTCCGTCCGGGCCGGAAATCAAATTGAGGCAGAACCAATCATTGAAGGGCAGTGCAGAATGCATGCAGTTGTAACGGGAACCAGCCGCGGTATCGGCAAGGAGCTGGTGAAACAGCTGCAGGCCGCGGGCCATGAGGTGACCGGAACCTCGCGCGACCATTCCTCCGGCGTCAAACTGGATGTCTCGGACCCTGGCCAGCAGGCGCGGTTTGCGGCCCAGATCAAGGGGCGCGCGGTGGATTTGCTGGTCTGCAATGCCGGCGTCTATATCGACAAGGCAATGGGGCTAGAGGATTACTCGGCCGAGGTCTGGGCCAAGACGCTGGCGGCCAATGTGACTGGCGTGTTTCTGACCGCACAGGCGATGCTGCCGAACCTGCGGCTGGCGGACAATCCCAAGATCGCCATCCTGTCGTCGCAGATGGCCAGCCATTCGCAGGCGCCGGGTGGCAGTTATGCCTATCGGGCGTCCAAAGCCGCGGCGCTGAACATCGGGCGCAATCTGGCCACTGACCTGCAGCCAGAGGGCATCGCCGTGGGGATCTACCATCCGGGCTGGGTGCAGACCGATATGGGCGGTTACGAGGGTGAGATCACGGTGCAGGAGTCGGTGGCCGGGCTGATCAATGAGTTTGACATTCTGTCCCTGGACACCTCCGGGTGCTTCCACACCTGGGATGGCCGTATTCATCCCTACTGACCTTGGCGGCAGCAAAGGCTGAAACTTAGACCGGAATTCAGGGGTTGCTCCCGCGCACGCAGAAACCTGGCTGTGCCAGCTCCCTTGGCGGCCTTGGGCCGGGCGCCGCGCGATGCGCGGCGCGGCACCGTGCCCCGGGCACGGTGCCATGCCCAACGGGCTGAGGGCCTGTGAAGGCCCGGAGCCGGGCGGGAGCCTTTGGATAGGCCAAACGGCAGCCTGCCGCAGCTGTTCACAAAAAAGCCGGCGCGGGAACCGCGCCGGCTTTTGATGTTTCAGGACCGCGGGTCAGTTGCGGCCGGATAGGTTACTCCCAGCAGCTGACCAGAACGGTCATGCTGGAGGCGAGCCGGGTCATTGCCGCATTGGGCAGGCTGCCAGCCGCCGCCGGCTGGGCCGCGGGGGCCACGCCGGCTGCGTCCAGAGCGCTGCGGATTGCCTCGGCATTGGCAGCAAAGCTGACGCCTTCCGGCAGCTGTTTGCCACCGCTCTTCTGCGGCAGCAGCATGCCCAGAACGGCACCGGTTGCATCCAGAACCGGACCGCCCGCATCGCCGGGCTGGGCAGCCAGATCCAGGCGCGCCACCCTGGTGTCGCCATCCAGGCTTTTGACATCAGCGATCCGGCCCCAGGTGAGGCTGGGGGCGCCGAGCACGCCCTCATAGGAGAAGCCGGAGACCGCGACTTCGGACTGCAGGCGCGGCGAGGCGGTGCTGAGGCCCGCCACGGCGGCTGGCGCCAGTGCCTCTGCCGGTTTCAGAACGGCGATGCCCTCGGCGGAGTTGTTGGCCGCAATATCAGCCTGATAGCCGTGATCCAGAGTGATCCGTGTGCAGCCGGCCACCACATCGGAGGTGGTCAGGACGCTGCCGCTGCCGTCTACAAAGAAACCGGTGCGCGACAGTTTCGGCTTGCGGATTTCCAGACCGGAGACCAGGTCGATGCTTTGCACCGCATCGCCGCCTGCAGCCGGGTCCAGCACGCCCTCGAGACGGCTGAAGCTGGATTGTATGGCGGCCAGCACGCGGGTGCGGCGGTCCTCGTCGCCTGCGGGCCAGATCAGGGTGAAGCCCTTGATCTCGCCGTTTTTCAGGCTTGCCTGGGTGAAGGAGACGGTCTTGCTGCTGCGGCCTTCGATGGTGAAACTGTCAGAGCCACGCTCACGCGGGCCTTCCAGCGGCACGATCTCCAGCGTTTGCAGGATGTCATAGAGGCCAAACAGGGTGCGCTTGTCGCCCGGCTGGCTGATCAGCAGCAGCTGGGCGCCCAGATCTCCCGTGCTGGTGTAATGGGCAAAGGGCGATTCATAGCGGTCAAACCCCACTTCGCCGGCCGGGATCTGCAGAGCAATGCCTGCCTTGGTATCCTCCACCCGCGCCATGCCGACAGAGATCAGTGGCGCGTTGTATTCATCCATCAGCACCTGGCGCTGGGCGGTGGTCAGCACCCCGGTCGGCTCAAAGCCGCGGGCGGCCTGCCAGTCGCTCATTGAGCGTCGGGTGCCGCGGCCAAAGGCGCCGTCGATGCTGGAGGTGTAAAAGCCAGCGGCCTTCAGCGCGACCTGCAGCTCCATGCGCTGTTCGCGGCTGAGCTCGCGCTCGCTGCGGCGGGCCTGGGCCGGGGTCTCATCCGGCAGGGCTGTCTGCACAGCTGTCTGCGGCTGCGATTCTGGCGTGGCGGGGGCCGCCGGGACCGGCGCAGGAACAGCAGACGGGGCAGCTTCTGCGGCAACCGGGTAGAACTGACTGCGCAGGTTGCGCTGGAATGCAATGAAGCTGTCACGCGGGATCTGGCCTTCGGCGCGGTAGACCTGCAGCACCCGTTCGGCGTCCGCGCGGGTGTAGGGGCCCAGAACCACGCCGTACCAGCCGCCGCCAAGCGCAAAGCCCGACACATCGGGCAGGCGGGTGGCGAAGCTGCGGGCTTCTGCTTCGGCCTGCGTCAAAGAGGGGCGGGCAGCGATCTGGATCCAGACGCCATCGCGGCTGCTTTGCGCCGCAACAGGCGCCGTGAACGCAATGGCCAGCGCAATCAGCGGCAGGGCCAGAGCGGCAAACAGTTTTTTCATGTGTCGGCCTCGTATCCCGGAAATACACTTATTCTTTGAGGCGGAGGTTAAGCATTTTGCGGCGCCGAAGGGAACTCCTCATGTCAGGGGGAATTGCCGGTCCGTTGCCGCATTCCCGCACTTTTGTTGCCGATGCGCGCCGACCGCCGGTGCATGGATGGCGTTCAAGCGGGCAGAGGGCGTTGACCCTGCCAAGAGCCTTGCATAGGAAGAACCCCGCAATTGCTGCCCCAGATGCCCCCAAAGGGATGAGAGATGACCCAGACCAACGGCGCGCCGCGCTCCTTCCAAGAGATTATCCTGAGGCTTCAGAACTACTGGGCCGCCAAAGGCTGCGCAGTGATGCAGCCCTATGACATGGAAGTCGGCGCCGGCACCTTCCACCCGGCGACCACGCTGCGCTCGCTGGGGACCAAGGCCTGGGCTGCGGCCTATGTGCAGCCGTCGCGTCGCCCGACCGATGGACGCTATGGCGAGAACCCGAACCGGCTGCAGCATTACTACCAGTATCAGGTGCTGATCAAACCCAGCCCGCCGAACCTGCAGGAGCTGTATCTGGGCAGCCTTGAGGCGATTGGCGTTGATATGGCGATGCATGACATCCGCTTTGTCGAAGATGACTGGGAAAGCCCGACGCTGGGCGCCTGGGGGCTGGGCTGGGAGGTCTGGTGCGACGGCATGGAAGTCAGCCAGTTCACCTATTTCCAGCAGGTCGGCGGCCATGACTGTCATCCGGTCTCGGGCGAGCTGACCTATGGTCTGGAGCGTCTGGCGATGTATGTGCTGGGTGTCGATCATGTGATGGACATGCCCTATAATGACCCGGACGCGCTGATCCCGCTGTCTTATGGCGATGTGTTCAAGCAGACCGAGGAAGAATACGCCCGCTGGAACTTTGACGTGGCCAATACCGAAGTGCTGCTGCGCCATTTCGAGGAGGCCGAGGCCGAATGCGCCGCCATCCTGGCGCAAGAGCATCAGGACCCGAAGACCGGCAAGCGCATCATCATGGCGCATCCGGCCTATGACCAGTGCATCAAGGCCAGCCACATCTTCAACCTGCTGGATGCGCGCGGGGTGATTTCGGTGACCGAACGCCAGGCCTATATCGGCCGCGTCCGGGCGCTGGCCAAGCAATGCGCCGATGCCTTTGTGCTGACCGAAGCCGGCGGCCATGTGGCCGAGACCGCGGCCTGAGCAGGAGACAGCACGTTATGGGGAAACTCCTTGCCCTGATCCTGATCGTCTCCGGCCTCGCGGCCGGGGGGGCGATGTATTACCTGCAGGTCTATGGCTTTTATGATGAGGTTGCGCTGCAACCGGGCCGCGATGTGATGCTGGTGCCGCTGGATGGCGGCGCGGCCCAGCCGATTGCCTATGCGGATTTCCAGGCGATTGACGCTGACAGCTCCCCGATCCGCTACCGCGCCTGTTTCACCACCAAAATGACGCCGGATGCGCTGGCGCAGGTCTTTACCCTGTCGGACAAGATCGAGCCGCGCAATGCGCCGGACTGGTTTGGCTGTTTCGATGCCGCCGCCATCGGTGCCAAGCTGGCAGAAGGTTCTGCCAAGCCGTTCCTGTCGGTCAAGAACATCTCTTATGGCGTCGACCGCATTGTCGCCGTCACGGACGAGGGCCGCGGCTATGTCTGGCATGAGCTGAACGACTGCGGCCAGAAAGCCTATGACGGCACCGTGGTGGGCGAGGAATGCCCGTCCCGGCCTGAGGCAGGCGGGGGCAATTGATGAGCCCGCGCACCCTGCCTGCTAACCCCAATTACTCCGCTGCGCCCGCCCGCGCGGCCACGCCCGAGGACATCCAATGCCCGATCTGCTGATTGAACTGTTTTCCGAGGAAATCCCCGCCCGCATGCAGGCGCGTGCAGCCGAGGACCTGAAAAAGCGCGTGACCGACGGTCTGGTCGAGGCGGGCCTCACCTATGCCGGTGCCGCTGCACTGTCGACGCCGCGCCGTCTGACGCTGGCCGTCGACGGCCTGCTGGCGGAAAGCCCCACCATCCGCGAAGAGCGCAAAGGGCCGAAAGTGGGCGCGCCGGACAAGGCGATCGAGGGCTTCCTGCGCGGTGCGGGGCTGACCCGCGACCAGCTGGAAGAGCGCGAAACGCCGAAAGGCGCGGTCTATTTCGCGATGATCGAAAAGCCGGGACGGGCGGCAGCCGAAATCATTGCCGAGGTGCTGGAAGACTGTATCCGCACCTTTCCCTGGCCGAAATCCATGCGCTGGGGGGCAGGCAGCTTGCGCTGGGTGCGCCCCTTGCATTCGATCCTCTGCATCCTGTCGGATGAGGCAGGCACATCCGTTGTCGATCTGGACATCGACGGCATCAAATCCGGCAGCAGCACCCGTGGCCACCGTTTCATGGCGCCGGAAGAGATCACCGTCACCGGTTTTGACGACTACGCCGCCAAGCTGAAACGCGCTTTTGTGGTGCTGGACCCGGCGGAACGGCAGGCGGCGATCTGGCAGGAGGCCAGCAATCAGGCCTTTGCCAACGGGCTGGATGTGGTCGAAGACAAGGGCCTCTTGGCCGAGGTTGCCGGGCTGGTCGAATGGCCCGTCGTGCTGATGGGCGCCATCGACGAGGAGTTCCTGGAACTGCCGCCAGAGGTGCTGCAGACCTCGATGAAGGAACACCAGAAGTTCTTTTCCGTGAAGAACCCCAAGACCGGGCGGATTGAGAGGTTCATCACCGTCGCCAACCGCGAGACTGCGGACAATGGCGCGACCATTCTGGCGGGCAACCAAAAGGTGCTGTCGGCGCGTCTGGCCGATGCCAAGTTCTTCTGGGAGAACGATCTGCGTACCGCCAGATCCGAGGCGGGCATGAGCGCCTGGGTCGAAAACCTCGGCAATGTGACCTTCCACAACAAGCTGGGCACCCAGGCCGCGCGGATTGACCGCATCGCCGCGCTTGCCCGCGAAATCGCACCTGTGGTTGGCGCCGATGCTGATTTGGCAGAGCAGTCGGCACGGGTTGCCAAGGCTGATCTGTCTTCGGAAATGGTCTATGAGTTTCCGGAACTGCAGGGGCTGATGGGCCGCTACTACGCCGAGGCTGCGGGCCTGCCGCAAGAGGTCGCCAACGCCTGCGAACAGCATTACTCGCCGCTGGGTCCGGGCGATGATGTCCCGTCAGAGCCGGTTTCCGTGGCTGTAGCGCTGGCCGACAAGCTGGACACGCTGACCGGTTTCTGGGCGATTGATGAAAAGCCCACCGGTTCCAAAGACCCCTATGCCCTGCGCCGTGCTGCGCTGGGGGTGATCCGGCTGGTGCTAGAGAATGATGTGCGAGTGGAATTGTTGGCTTTGTTTGCTCCTTGCTGGAAACACCATTTTTTTGATGTCTCTGCATTTTGGGAGAAAGCTTGTCGCAATGCGAGTGATGATGAACTCAGGAATAGTGAATTCTGTGCTGGGATGTTTAACGCAGGATGGCAAGAAGCGCTTAAACAGCGCCCTCGGCTTAAAGAAATCGATGAAAAGACTGAGGCAATTCGAACTGAGTTTCGAGTGGGCAAAAATACCGCTCTAGATGCATGTTTGAAAACTCAGGCTGAATTGGAGAGCCATTTCGGCCCGGATCTCCTCTCCTTTTTCCACGATCGCCTCAAGGTGTTCCTGCGCGATCAGGGCATCCGCCACGATGTGATCGATGCCTGTATCGCCATGGACGGTAGCGACGATCTGACCCTGCTTGTGAAACGCGCCCGCGCCCTCGAAGACTTCATGAAAACCGAGGACGGCACCAACCTGCTGCAGGGCTTCAAACGCGCCAACAACATCCTGTCTCAGGCAGAAGAAAAGGACGGCGTCGAATATTCCTATGGCGCCGACCGCAAGTTTGCCGAGAACGACAGCGAAACTGCGCTGTTTGATGCGCTTGCTGCGGGCGGGGATGCGATCTCTCCGGCCATCGAGGCCGAAGATTTCGCGGCAGCCATGCGGGGCATGGCTGCCCTGCGCGCGCCAATCGATGCGTTCTTTGAGGCGGTGCAGGTCAATGCGGAGAATGAGATCGTCCGCCGCAACCGTCTGAATCTGCTCAACCAGATCCGCCAGGTCTGCGGCCAGGTGGCAGATCTCACCAAGGTTGAAGGCTGAGAGAGCAGTCCTTTCATCTTTCCCGAAAATACTCCCGCCGGAGGCACCGGTCTTGCCGCAAGGGAAGACCGGTTTTTGCTTCCCGCCCGGTTCCATCCGTCACGGCACCGTTACAAGACCCTTGCGCCATCGTGCTGCCGCCTTATGGTGACAGGCAAAGGAGACGTGCTGCAGTGCAGAAAGATTTCGTACAGACCCCGCCGGCCTCGTTGATCACTTCAACCGCGCCGATTGCCACCGCCAGCCATGGCGGCCGGGCGAAATGCCTGCAGCGGCTGGTGCGGCTGGATCTGCCGGTGCCGCGCACGGTGGCGCTGTCTTTTGATGCGGTGCACTCCATCGCCGAAGGTGAAATGCCGGATCTGTCTGCCGTGCTGGGAGAATTCGACCCGGAGGCGCTGCTGTGTGTGCGCCCGTCCTCTGAGGATCCGGATTGGGGCGGGCCGGGGGCGATCCTGAATATCGGCATGAATGACGCGCGTTACGTAGATCTGTGCGACAGTCTGGGGCGTGATGCCGCAGCCGCGCTTTACCTGCGGTTTGTGCAATCCTACGCAGTGCATGTGGCGCGGCTGGACCCGGATGTGTTCGACGATGTCGAGGACGGCGGCCCGGATGCATTGAGTGAAATCCTGCATGCCTATGAGGCGGAAACGGATGAGCCGTTTCCGCAGAACCCGGAAGAGCAGCTGGCCGCTGTTCTGCGCTCGATGGCGCGGGCCTGGGAGGGCACTTCGGCGCGGCTGCTGCGGCAAGCCAAGGGCGCGCCGGCCGATGCGGGCCTTGGACTGGTGGTGCAGGAGATGATCCCGGGCGTTGGCCAGGGGGAATGCGGCTCTGGGGTGCTGCAGCTGGTGAATTCTGCCACCGGCGAGCCGCAGCTGACCGGGCGTTATCTGAGCCAGAGCCAGGGGCGCGATGCGCTTGGCGCCGGTGTTCGGGCCTTGTATCTGGCCAAGGATGCGCGCGGGCTGTCGCTGGAGGAGCTGGCGCCGGAAGCATTTGCCGGTTTGCAGGCGCATGCGGCGCTGATGCGGCGCAAGCTGCGCGAGGAGATGCAGCTGGAGTTTGTCATCGAAAACGGCCGGGTGCATATCCTGGACGGCGTGCGCGTGACCCGTTCGGCCCGCGCTGCGGTGCGGATCGCGGTGGCGTTGGCCGAAGATGGCATCATTCCGCAGGACGAAGCGCTGATGCGGCTTGATGCGCATATGCTGAACGAGCTGCTGCACCGGCAGGTGGCGCCGGAAGCCGCGCGCGATGTGATTGGCAGCGGGATCGCCGCAAGCCCTGGTGCGGCCACAGGCAAGCTGGTCTTTACGGCTGCCGAAGCGCAGGCCAGCGCTGCCCGTGGGGAGGCCTGCATTCTTGTCCGTCGGGAAACCTCGCCCGAGGATGTGCGCGGCATGCATGCGGCGGCAGGTGTGTTGACAGAAAAGGGCGGCATGACCAGCCATGCGGCGGTGATCGGGCGGGGCCTGGGCCTGCCGTGCATCGTTGGGGCATCGCAGCTCAAGTTTCACAGCAAGCGCAAAATGCTGGGCGCCGAGGACGGGCGGATGTTCAAGGCGGGTGACATCATCACCATCGACGGCAGCAGCGGTCAGGTTCTGGCAGGCCAGCCGCAGATGCTGGAAGCCGCAGAAGACGGGGCGCTGCAGACCATCCTGACCTGGTCGGATGCGGCGCGCGACATTGGTATCCGTGCCAATGCAGACACGCCGGAAGATGCTGAAACCGCAAGGAAATTCAACGCGCAAGGCATTGGTCTGTGCCGGACAGAGCATATGTTCTTTGACCCGGGCCGCCTGACGGTGATGCGGGAAATGATCTTTGCAGAGACAGCTGCCGGCCGGGCGGCGGTGCTGGAACGGCTGCTGCCGATGCAACGCGACGACTTCCGCGAGCTGTTCCGGATCATGGAGGGGATGCCGGTCTGCATCCGGCTGTTCGACCCGCCGCTGCATGAATTCCTGCCCGCGACCAAAACCGGCCAGCGCGAGCTGTCCGAGGCGCTGGGCATTCCTGTGAGCGATGTGACCCGCCGGGTCGAGGAAATGGGCGAATACAACCCGATGCTGGGCCTGCGCGGTGTGCGGCTGGGGGTGACCGTGCCGGAAATTTACGACATGCAGGCCCGGGCAATCTTTGAAGCCACGCTGGAGGCCTCGCAGGAGGGGGAGCCGGTGGTGCCGGAAATCATGATCCCGCTGGTCTCGGCCAAGCGGGAGGTGGAGCTGGTCAAAGCGCGTATTGATGCGGTTGCCTCGGCTGTTAAATCCGAGTGGGGCGAGGATTTCACCTATCGGCTGGGGGTGATGGTCGAGACACCGCGCGCGGCACTGCGGGCAGGAGAGATATCTCCGCACACGGCTTTTCTCAGCTTTGGCACCAATGACCTTACGCAGATGACTTATGGGCTGTCGCGGGATGATGCCGGACGGTTCATGTCGCAGTATGTGAACCAGGGCGTGTTCCCAGAGGATCCGTTCCATGTGCTGGACACCGACGGGGTGGGCGAGCTGCTGAAACTAGGGGTGCAGCGGGGCCGGGCAGAGAACGGTGGAATCACGCTGTCGATCTGTGGCGAGCATGGCGGCAACCCCGAATCGATTGCATTTTGCCGTGACGCGGGATTTGACTATGTTTCATGTTCGCCGTTCCGGGTTCCGGTTGCGCGGTTAGCCGCCGCCCAGCTGGCAATTGGCAGCAAAACCGGACAGATTGCTCCAACTTACACAAAGTATTAAGGAAATTCAGGTCATCCAGCCGCTGACAATGGGGCTGGCCTGGCACTGGCGTTAACCTTGCTGTCGCCGCTTTGCGCGACGAGCTGGACGTTTCGGGTTGTTTCCATTAAGGGATGCGACCGCATGTGGCCGGGGAAACCGGTTGCAAGCTGCAAGGACGGGGGAACCCTGAATGAAACTGTTGACTATGATTGCCGTGATGGCTGCCACCATCACGATTGGTAAGAGTGTTGCTGCCGAAACAGGACTGGATGCGCTGATCGAGCGTGAACAGGCAAGTTTGAACGCGGTGCCTGAGCGGAAGTTCAGCGGATTCTTCGGATTCCGCAGCAATCCGTTCAAGAGCCGCAAGACTGGCACGCAACAGGTGGAGTACACAAACGACTGGCTGGACAAACAGCCCCAAGCGACTGGCGGCAAGCAGTTTTCCTGCCTGGCCGAGGCGTTGTACTTCGAGGCGCGCGGCGAGACCGTGAAAGGCCAGTTTGCGGTGGCCGAAGTGATCCTGAACCGGGTCCGCAGCGCACAGTTCCCGAACTCGCCGTGCGGGGTGATCAACCAGGGGACGGGCCGGAGATACCAGTGCCAGTTCACCTATACCTGTGACGGCCACAAGGAAGTGATCCGCGAGCAGAAGGCGTATCAGCGGGTGGCCAAGGTGGCGCGCGCGGCGATGGATGGCTTGAAATCCGAACTGACCGCAGGCGCGACCTACTATCACACCACGGCGGTGCGCCCACGCTGGAGCCGGACCTTTACAAACACCACGCGTATCGGTGTGCATCTGTTCTACCGTGACGATCGCTATCTGACTGCGTTGAACAACTGATTGCCTGAAGGCGGCGCGCTAGTGCCGCTTTCTGCCATTGGCATGGCGTATGCGGGACTGTTATGCAGGCGCTGAAAGTCTATTGTTGGGACCCGCACCTGACACAGCCAGCCAAAGGCCCGTTTCCCATGTCTTCTGAAATCCGTCTTGCCTTTGCGCATCCCTCCGAGCGTTCCATGGCCACTGCGGGGCCGGGGCCTTTGGACCGGATTTCCCTGCGGGACCATACCGTCGAGGTGGAGATCGGCGCCTTTCAGGCCGAGCGCGGCTCCACTCAGCGGATCAGCTTCAATGTGGTGGTCGAAATTGCGCCGCTGCCCAAGGATCTGGACGATGATGTCGACCGGATTCTGTCTTATGACAAGCTGACCGAGGCGATTGCCCATGAACTGGCGGCAGAACGTCTGAACCTGCTGGAGACACTGGCTGAACGGGTGGCAGAGCGGATCCTGCTGGAGCATCAGGCCGTGCGCGCCTTTGTGCGGATCGAGAAGCTGGACCGCGGCCCCGGCGCGCTGGGCGTCGAAGTCGTGCGCTCAAAGGATCAGATCAGCCATCAGGTGGATGAGGAGGAGCGTCCGCACCCGCGGTTGATGTACCTGTCCAACGATGCTGTCGACAACGGCAATCTGACAGGCTGGATCGACCAGATGGAATGCCGTCAGCGGCCGCTGATCCTGTGTGTGGGCGCCCATCCGCTGGCAGTGCCGACCACGGGCCACAAATGGACCCAGCGGCGGATTGATCTTTTGGCCATAGAACAGAATGCCTGGCGCCTGGCTGCCAAGGACGACCGCTGCGTGGTGGTGTCGACCCGGACAGAGCTGGACTGGGCGATGAAGAACGGCCAGATCTGTGTCTGGGCGCCGTCCAAGATTGTGCTGGATGCGGTGGACGGGCCTTCGGCGCCGCCATCGGACACAGTGGCGCTGGCCGCCTGGTTTGCCGCGACTTTCGAAGCGGGTGAGATGATTGTGCTTGGCGGGGATTTGCCAGATAATCCCGGTGTCCCTCTGCGGGCTGTCAGCGTGGAGCAAGCACAACTGTGACATATTACCGGCCGTTGGTTCAGCACGGCGAAGCGCGCCCCGAAGGTGCGGTTCCCCTGGCGGGCAGTGCCCTGTGGTTCACCGAGGTTGAGATCCTCAGCCGCGAAGGGCCGCCCAGGATCGTGCCTGCTGGGTTGGTGCCAGACCTGGAGCGCCGTCGGCTGAGCGCACGTCGGGCGTCGATTGCCGGGCTGGACATGACGCAGCCGCAGATCATGGGCATTCTGAATGTGACGCCGGACAGTTTTTCGGACGGCGGCAAGCATGCCGGTATCGAGACTGGTAAGGCAGCAGCCCTGCAGATGGTCGCAGATGGCGCCACCATTATCGACGTGGGCGGCGAATCCACCCGGCCCGGCGCAGCAGAGGTTGCCGAGGCTGAGGAAATCGAACGCACGGCGCCGGTGATTGCAGCAATCCGCGCCGAAAGCCCGGTGCCGGTCTCCATCGATACCCGCAAAGCCACCGTCGGCATGGAGGCGCTGGAAGCCGGTGCAGACCTGCTGAATGATGTCTCAGGCTTTACATTCGATCCGGCGCTGGCGCCTTTGGCGGCGCAGGCCAGCGTGCCTGTCTGCATCATGCATGCCCAGGGCGATCCGGCCACGATGCAGGAAAACCCGCAATATGGAAATGTGCTGCTGGATGTCTATGACTTCCTGAGCGACCAAATCGACCGGCTGGAAGCCATCGGCGTGGTGCGTGAACAGATCGTCGTTGATCCGGGTATTGGTTTTGGCAAGACGCAGGCGCATAATCTGACGCTGCTGCGCAATCTCAGCCTGTTTCACGGGCTGGGCTGTCCGGTTCTGCTGGGGGTGTCACGCAAGAAATTCATCGGCACCATCGGCAAGGAGCCGCGCGCAGATGCCCGTGCGCCGGGATCGGTCGCCGTGGGGCTTGCAGCCCTGGCGCAAGGCGTGCAATTCCTGCGGGTGCATGACGTGGCTGAGACGGTTCAGGCCCTGCGGCTTTGGCAGGCGGTCCGGTAAGGCCTTTTTGGCGGGAAAGCATAATGCGGAAACTCTTTGGTACCGATGGCGTGCGCGGCACAGCCAATATCCATCCCATGACTGCGGAGATGGCTCTGCGCATCGGTGCTGCCGTCGGGCGGTATTTCCGGCGTGACGGCTCTGGGGCACACCGGGTGGTCATTGGCAAGGACACCCGGCTGTCGGGCTATATGTTCGAGAACGCGCTGACGGCGGGGCTGACGTCCACTGGTATGAATGTGCTGCTGCTGGGGCCGGTGCCGACGCCAGCAGTGGGGCTGATGACACGGTCCATGCGGGCGGACCTGGGGGTTATGATCTCTGCCAGCCACAACCCGTCCGAAGACAACGGCATCAAGTTTTTCGGCCCGGACGGGTTCAAACTGTCCGACCATGCGGAGATGGAGATCGAAGCACTGGTCGAGGCCGGGGTCGAGGCGGCCCAGGCGGCCAATATCGGCCGCGCCAAGCGGATTGATGATGCCCGCTTCCGCTATGGTGAGCGGGTCAAAAGCTCCTTGCCGCGCAATCTGGGGCTCAACGGATTGAAAGTGGTCATTGACTGCGCCAATGGCGCGGCGCACCGGACTGCGCCTGAGGTCCTGTGGGAGCTGGGGGCGGAAGTGATCCCGGTCGGCGTGACGCCGGATGGTTTGAATATCAACCGCGGCTGCGGGTCCACCCAGCCGCAGGTCGCGGCAGAGGCGGTCGTGGCGCATGGCGCCCATGTGGGCATTTGTCTGGATGGCGATGCCGACCGGGTGATTGTGATCGACGAGACCGGCACGGTGGCGGATGGCGACCAGCTGATGGCGCTGCTGGCCACCCGCTGGGCGGAGCAGGGACTGCTGCAGGGGGGCGCGCTGGTGGCGACAGTGATGTCGAACCTCGGGCTGGAGCGGCACCTGGACGCCAAAGGGCTGGGGCTGGAACGCACGGCCGTGGGCGACCGTTATGTGGTGGAGCGCATGCGCGAGGGCGGCTTCAACCTAGGCGGTGAGCAATCTGGCCATATCGTGATGAGCGATTATGCCACCACCGGCGACGGGCTGATGGCGGGGCTGCATTTCCTGGCGGAGATGATGCAGACCGGCAAAAAGGCATCCGCGCTGGCGCATCAGTTTGAAACCGTGCCGCAGCTGCTGCGCAATGTGCGGTTCCAGGCAGGCCAGCTGCCGCTGGAAGATGCGCGGGTACAGGAGGCGATTGCCGCCGCCGAGACAATGCTGGAAGGGCAGGGGCGCCTGCTGATCCGCAAGTCCGGCACAGAGCCGCTGGTGCGGGTGATGGCCGAAAGCGAGGACGCCGAAGTGATGACGCTGGCAGTGGACAGCGTGGTCGCCGCAGTGGAAACCGCCGTCGCCGATTAAGTCGGCAGGCGTTCAGCGACTTTTGCGGAACTGGCGGCTGAGCCGCCGATCTGACCAAGGCTAGGGCAAGGGGGAGGGCTGAGGCCGCCCAGGACCATGGCCATGGTCGGCAGTGTCGTGGCCGCAGATCTTCTCTCGGGACCACTGCGCCCGGCACCTTTGCCCAAAACTGGATGGGGGCCTTGGTGAAAAGAAAAAGGGCGCCCCGAAAGGAGCGCCCTGCAGAGGAAAAGGCTGCGGAAATTTCCGCGGGCGCCTTAGTTCTTCTCTTTGTCGACCATTTTGCCGGCCGAGATCCACGGCATCATGCCACGCAGTTTGGCGCCGGTCGCCTCGATCGCGTGCTCGTCGTTGGCACGGCGCGACGCTTTGATGGTCGGCTGGCCAACCGCGTTTTCCAGCATGAAGTCACGGACGAATTTGCCCTGCTGGATGTCGTTCAGGACTTCCTTCATGCGGGCTTTGGTTTCGTCGTACTTCAGGATGCGCGGGCCGGTGACGTACTGGCCGTATTCGGCAGTGTTGGAGATCGAGTAGTCCATGTTGGCGATGCCGCCTTCATAGATCAGGTCAACGATCAGCTTCACTTCGTGCAGACACTCGAAATAGGCCATTTCCGGTGCATAGCCGGCTTCGACCAGGGTCTCGAAACCGCAGCGGATCAGCTCAACCAGGCCGCCGCACAGAACCGCCTGCTCGCCGAACAGGTCGGTTTCGCATTCTTCGCGGAAGTTGGTTTCGATGATGCCAGAGCGGCCGCCGCCGATGGCGGAACAGTAGGACAGACCGGTTTCCAGCGCTTTGCCGGTGGCGTCGTTGTGAACCGCAACCAGGCAGGGCACGCCGCCGCCTTTGGTGTATTCGCCGCGCACGGTGTGACCCGGACCTTTGGGCGCCATCATGATGACGTCGACGCCTTCTTTCGGCTCAATCAGGCCAAAATGCACGTTCAGGCCGTGGGCGAATGCGATGGCGGCACCCGGACGGATGTTGTCGTGGACGTATTTCTTGTAGGTCTCTGCCTGCAGTTCGTCGGGCATGGTGAACATGATCACGTCACACCATGCGGCCGCTTCTGCGATGCCCATGACGGTCAGGCCTTCGCCTTCGGCTTTCTTGGCCGAGGGGGAGCCTTCGCGCAGCGCAACAACAAGGTTCTTGGCGCCGGAATCGCGCAGGTTCAGCGCGTGGGCGTGGCCCTGAGAGCCATAGCCCAGGATGGCCACTTTTTTGTCCTTGATCAGGTTCACATCGCAATCGCGGTCGTAATAAACGCGCATGATCCACGTCCTTTCGTTTGGGGTTTGAGGGCATCATAGGCATGTGTGGCGGGAAGGCGATTGCTGTTATGCATGAATTCTGCAGTTTCTTTGCAGTGGTCATTCGCCGTTTTGGCTGATAATGACAAAATCATGCTTGATGATCTCGACCGGCGCATTCTGCGCTACATGCAAGGCGACCCGGAACAATCGATTCCGGACTTGGCCGAACGCCTCGGTCTCAGCGCCTCGCGGCTGGCGCGGCGGCTGGAAAAGCTACGCGAGGGTGGCGTGATCCTTGGCCAGCGCGCGGTGATCGACTGGCGCGCCCTGGGCTATGAGGTGGAAGTGTCGCTGCGGGTGACACTGGACAAGACCAACCCGCGCGCCTTTGACGAATTCATCGAGGCTGCCCGCACCATTGCCGAGGTGATTGAGATTCAGACCTTTCTGGGCCAGGTCGATGTGCGGCTATCGGTGATTGCGCGCGACATGCCGCATTATCAGCAGATCTATCGCGCCGCCATTTTGAACCTGCCGCATATCACCGATATCGAGGCCCTGATGCATGTGGCGCGCATCAAACGGGACGAGGTGTTACCGGTTTGAGCGCGCTGGATGATCTCGATTTTGCCATTCTGCGGGCGCTGTCCGAGGATGCGACGCTGTCCGCAGGGGCTCTGGGGCGGCAGCTGGGCCTGAGCCAGCCTGCAACGTGGAGGCGGATAAAACGATTGCAGGACGCGGGCATCATCGCGGGCCGCAGGCTGGAGCTGGACAAGGAAAAGCTGGGCTTTGGCGTCACCGTCTTTCTGGGCGTGAAACTGGCCACCAAGGGACGGGTCAGCCTGGAGGACTTCGAACGTGCGGTCTCTGCCATACCCGAAGTGCAGACGGTGGAGCATGTGCTGGGCATGTATGACTACCGCCTGCGGGTGACGGCGCGGGATATCGCCGATTTTGAACGGGTGCTGCGGCGCCGGGTGATGACGTTGCCGGGGGTGGGCAATGTCGAGGCCAATGTGCTGCTGAGCGAGGAACGCAGGCCGGGGCCGCTGGGCTAAAGGTGCTCCATTGTTGCCGATCCGAAACCGGCTTGGCGCAAATGCATGTGTTTTTTGTCGTGCTTGGGCTGTCTTTTCCGTGGAACATCGCCAGTATCCGCCTTCGGAGACGGACATTGCGCTGTATGCCAAGGTAGGCTTTGCCAAACCCTGCCGCACCGGCTAGCCGTTTCATAAGGAATATCAAGGGAGGCCGAAATGGCACTGCTCGACACCGTTGACCCGCAGGGTCTGGATGAATTTTCGGTGGTCTTCACCGACCGCTCGCTGAACCATATGTCCAAGACGTTTCAGACCGTGATGCTGGACATCAATGCGATGCTGAAAGAGGTCTATAACGCCGAGGCCGTGGCGCTGGTGCCGGGCGGCGGCACCTATGCGATGGAGGCGGTCGCGCGCCAGTTTGCCCGCGGTGCAAACGCGCTGGTCGTGCGCAATGGCTGGTTCTCCTATCGCTGGAGCCAGATCTTTGAGACGGGCGGGTTCACCGAGTCGTCCACTGTGATGAAGGCGCGCCGCACCGGCAACGAGAGCGCGTCGCCGTTTGAGCCTGCGCCGATTGCCGATGTGGTTGCTGCGATTCATGAGCAGAAGCCGGATATCGTCTTTGCTCCGCATGTGGAAACCGCCGCCGGTGTGATCCTGCCCGATGATTACGTGACCGCCATGGCCGCCGCCGCGCATGAAGTCGGCGCGCTGATGGTGCTGGACTGCATCGCGTCGGGCTGTGCCTGGATCGACATGAAGGCAACCGGTGTCGATGTGCTGATTTCGGCGCCGCAAAAAGGTTGGAGCGCGTCTCCCTCTGCGGGGCTGGTGATGTTCTCGCCAGCTGCGCTGGCACGGCTGGAAGAGACCACCTCGGACAGTTTTGCCATCAACTTGAAGCAATGGCGCACCATCATGAAGGCCTATGAGGACGGCGGCCACGCCTATCACGCCACCATGCCGACTGATGCGCTGAAAGCGTTCCGCGACACCATGCTGGAGACCAAGGAATACGGGTTCGGCAAACTGCGGGATGCGCAGTGGGCATTGGGCAACGGCGTGCGGGCGCTGCTGAAGGAAAAGGGCATCACTTCGGTTGCGGCGGACGGCTTTGGCGCGCCGGGCGTGGTGGTCAGCTACACCTCCGACCCGGACGTGCAGAATGGCAAGAAGTTCCTGGCGCTGGGCATGCAGATTGCCGCGGGCGTGCCGCTGCAGTGCGACGAGCCGGCGGACTTCCGCACCTTCCGTCTGGGCCTGTTTGGTCTCGACAAGCTTTATGACGTGGATGCCACCATCGCGCGGCTGAAAACCATTGTGGATCAGGTGCTTTAACGCAAAATCCGGATTGGGCTGCGCAAGGGAATATTGCTTGTGCGGCCCAGCCCATGGCGCAGGGTGAACCAGATCACCCCAAGGCTGATGGCCAGCCATATCCCGCCCCACAGCATGGTTGCGCCGCCGAATTCTTCGGCCAACATCCGCGCGTCAGATTGCAGGTCAGAGCGGGCAATCGTGTCATCCCAGATATCAAGCGGCGCATAGATCATGCTGCTGACGCCGATCAGGCGCAGGATCATATCGTTGATGTTGAGACTGAGGTAACGGGAGGCCGCCAGCATCAGCGCAGCGGCGGCGAGCGTAAAGCCAAGCGCAAACATATCCCGCACATAGAAGACAGCAACGGCCAGGGTGATTGCGCCAAACAGCGCCAGCACCTTCCTGTCCCAATCCGTGCGCAGCGCAATGATGAACAGGGCAGAGCCGATCAGCAACGACCCGGTGTAGCCCGCCGACAGTCCCAGGAACCGGCTGCCGCCGCGCGAAACCACCATGCCTCCCTCGTAGGGATTGATGGAGAGGCTGACAACTTCGCCGCCGGTAAGCAGGGTTGCGGTGGCGTGTGACAGCTCGTGCAGAAAGACCGTGAGGATGCGCAGGGGCAATAATGCCGGTGTCTGCCAGAGGGCGGCAATGGCCAGCGTCAGGCAGAGGAGCTGCCAATGTCCTTTGAGGAAACGTCCGGCAGTCCGCATGTCACCTGACGCCCGTCATTTCACGCCCAGCCCCATCTGCATCAGTGTCTTGCGCACCGGTGCCAGCGAATAAAGCGCATTAAGGCCAAGGGCGCGCAGGTCGCGCAACGGACGCGGGGCCAGCATCGAGGTGCGGTTCAAAAGGTCGATGCCTTTGACGCGCAGCAGGATCTCAGTGTGGCGGGCCTTGTGATAGGCGGTCAGCATCTGGGCGTCACCCAGACCTTCCGGGCGGGCCTCTGCCAGTTCCAGCAGGCTGCGCAGATCACCCAGCGACATATTCAAGCCTTGCGCGCCGATCGGCGGCACCACATGGGCGGCTTCGGCCATCAGCGCCAGCCGTTCGCCGTTCAGCCGCGCGGCAGACTGGCTGATGATCGGCCAGATGGTGCGGCGCGACGCCAGTTTCAGATCGCCGAACAGCCCGCAGCTGCGCTCGGTCATTGCGGCCTCAAAGGCCGTAGTGTCGAGGTTCAGGAGGTCCTGCGCACGCGGGCCGCGTTCCATCCAGACAATCGCCGAGGACGGCTGGCCCTGGTAATCGGGCAGCGGCACCAGGGTAAAGGGGCCGCCGGAGCGGTGGATCTCGGTTGAGACGTTTTCATGCGGCACCGGATGGGTGACGGCAAAGGCCAGCGCCTTTTGTCCGTAGCGGCTGGTTTTGACCGGGATGCCAGCAGCCTGGCGCATCGGAGAGCTTCGACCGTCGCAGGCAACCACCAATTTGGCAGAGACCTGGCGGCCATCGCTGAGGCTGACGCGCGCCTCATCGGTGCGGGTGAACAGGCCGGTGGTGCCGGTGCCAAAGCGCAGATCCACATTGGGCAACTCTGCCAGCCGGGCAATCATCTCGCGCCGCAACAGCCAGTTGGGCAGGTTCCAGCCAAACGGCTGGTCCGAGATATCGGCGGCGTTGAAATCCTTGACCACCCGCGGCTCGGGCCGGATGCCGCCGGCGTCAACAATGCGCATGATCTGCAACGGCGCAGCGTGGTCTGCCAGCCGGGCCCAGATACCGCAGCGCGCCAGCAGCGTCTGGGCGGGCTGTAGAAAGGCGGTGGTGCGCAGGTCGGCGCCCTCGGCGTCGCGTTCCGTAACCGGTGGGGCCGGATCGGCGCAGATCACGCTGAAGCCCTTGGAGGCAAATGCAGCGGCTGCGGTCAGTCCCGCGATGCCGCCGCCGGAAATCAGGATGTCGCAGGTGTCGGCCATGGGTTCAGCCCTCCGTTGTTACGCCAGAAATAGGCCCTGGCGGAGGGGGAAGACAAGCCGCAACCTGCCGCGCGGGGAATTAGCCGCGGGTGATGGAAATCAGCACAAGGAACATGACCGGCACCATGCACAGCGCCGGGATGTAGAGCCCCGGAATGCCGAACAGCATGATCGAACAGCCCCAAAGGCTGACAAAGGTGGCAAGGGCGTAGCCGATGTTTTCTTCGGGGCCATAGGCGACCTCCTTGGAGATCCGCCCAAGCAGCGGCACGGCAAACAGGATGCGCTGCCACAGGGGGAGGCGGGCGGGAAGGGTATATGCGCTCATCAGGTGGTCTCCTGTGCGTGGGGTCGCGGCGCATATAGGCAGGAAAACATGCAGCAAACAGGTCTATTTTGCCGCAGTTGCAATGTTTTGCCGGGCTGCAATCCCATATGTTCCGCGATGCGGCAAACGGCTGCGCAAAAGCGTCCTGACGCAGGTCTTTCGGGTCAGGTCAGGGCGGCCAGGAAACCCGCCAGATCGTCCGCGTGATGATGGATATGGTCCGCCCGGACCGGCTCTGGTGCCACATGCACGGTGCGCATGCCCATTTCATGCGGAGCAGTCAGATTGCGCGGGTCATCCTCAAACATGGCGGCCTGCCGGGGGGTGACATCAGCACGGGCAAACACCCGGTCAAAGGCGCGGCGTTCCGGCTTGGGGAAGTAGTCCGCATGTTCGACGCCGTAGACGTCATCGAACAGCCCCGACAACCCGCGCGCGGCCAGCACCCGTTCTGCATAAGGGGCGGAGCCATTGGTATAGACGATCTTTTTGCCCGGCAGATTGCGGATCGCGGCAGCCAAAGGCGCGTCCTTTTCCAGATGGTCCATCGAAATGTCGTGCACTGCGACCAGATAGGGGTCCGGGTCCAGATCATGCTCGCGCATCAGCCCGGCCAGGGTGGTGCCATGTTCACGCCAGTAATGGCTGCGCAGGCGGTCGGCCTCTGCCTTGCCCACGCCCAGAGTCTTCATGACATAGTCGGTCATCTTGACTTCGATCTGGTCGAACAGGCGCGCAGACGGGTGATAGAGCGTATTGTCGAGGTCGAACACCCATTGGGTGACATGGGAGAAAAATTGCTTGGGCATGGCTTTGCAGTAGGGGGCGGGCGGCGGATTCGCAATCAAAAGCGCATTTTGCCTGCGGGTTTTCAGCGCGTTGGCGCCATCAGGGTTGATTGCGGTGGCCCGGGCTGTAGAGATGGTCTGATCCATTTTGACAGGAAAGACCATGAGCCAGAGCCGCAGCAACCAGAAAGACGCCTATGCGCTGATCCTCGAGGCGATTGACGTCGGCGTGTACAAGCCCGGCGACCGGTTGGTCGAAAGCGATCTGGCAGAACGCTTTGGTGTTTCACGCACCCCGATCCGCGAAGCCCTGCAGCGGCTGGAGACGCAATCGCTGCTGGAACGCGACGGGCGCTCGCTGATCGTGGCCTCGCTGGACCACAACCAGATGGCTGAACTTTATGTGGTACGGCGGGAGCTGGAGGGGCTGGCCGCACAGCTGGCCGCGCGCCATGCCACCGAAGAAGAGATCAAGGTTCTGAAGGAGATGGTCGAGGCTGACGACAGGCTGGTCGGCGATCCCGCAGCGCTGTCCAAGGCCAACCGGCGGTTCCATGAGCAGATTCATTTGGCATCGCACAACCGCTATCTGGTGCAGCAGCTGGATCTGGTGCACCGGACCATGGCGCTGATGGCGACGACCTCGCTGGCCGCCGAGGGGCGCAGCGAGATTGCACAGTCAGAGCACAAGGGCATTGTTGACGCCATCAGCCGCCGTGATGAAGCGGCTGCGGGCGACGCATTAAAAGAGCATATCTCGATTGCCTTCATGACCCGGCTGAAGCAGGACGCCAACGGCCGCGGATAACCTGTCTCAGCCAGGCTCTGCGGCGGTGTTTGGCAGCGGGTTTGATGCCATGTGCCGTCTTGTCCCAGAAAAAAGGGCGGGCGAGCAGCTCATAGGCGGCTTTGGCACAGGCGATGGCGCCCATCGGGAAGTACAGGATCATTGCAGGCGCCCAGGCGGCCAGGCCTGGCCGCCCCATGGCAAAAGCCGCAAGGATGCTGATGATCAGTCCCAGCCCCTCAAAGAACACCAGTGCTGCGGCGGCCAGCAGCAGCAGGGGCGGCGGCAGGCTGTCCGCGCCGGGGTGTGGCAGGCCCAGGGTGAACAGCCAGAAGGACCACAGGACCGGCGCAAACAGGAACTGCCCGATTGTGCCCAGAAAGAACGCCTGAAAGCCCAGAAAGCGTTTCCAGCCCAGTTCCGCCCGCAGCTGCAGCGGGTGGCGCATATGCACCAGGTAGGTCACCATGAACCCCTTGAGCCAGCGGGATCGCTGCTTGATCCAGGGCCAGGGGCGCCAGTTGGCTTCCTCAAATGTTGTGGTGGCGAGCATTTCCGTTCGGTAGCCTGCCCGGTACAGGCGGACGCCCAGATCCGCGTCCTCTGTCACATTGTGAGCGTCCCAGCCGCCCAGCTCCTCCAGAACATCGCGGCGGATAAACATGGTCGTCCCGCCCAGCGGCACCACCATGCCAAGCCGGGCAAGGCCGTGCAGAACGATGCGGAACCAGCTGGCATATTCCAGTGTGAAACACCGTGAAATCCAGTTGGTTCCCGGGTTGTAATAGTCGAGCACACCCTGAAAGCAGGCCGTGCGCCGGTCCGCCGCTGCAAAGGCTTGTGCCACTTGATTCAACTGGTCCGATTGCGGCGCGTCCTCTGCATCCCAGACGCCGATGATATCGCCGCGGCAGAAGTGCAGCGCATAATTCATCGCCCGCGGTTTTGTCGTCAGCCCGCCAAAGGCCGGCACCTCTACCACCCGAATCCACGGCGGCAGCCGGGTATTTGCCAAAGCAGCACGGGTGACGCTGTCATGCGCTTCCAGAACCAGGATCACATCGGTCCGGGCCCGCGGATATTTGAGTTTCCGGATCCGGCTGAGCAGGGCGCGGCTGATCTCGGCCTCCTTGAAAAGCGGCACCAGAATTGAAATCACCGGATCTTCGGCCAATCCTGGCGATGCTGTCTTTGGTGGAGACCCGGTCTGCTGCGCGCGGGCGCGCCAAAAGGACACAAGCCCGCAAATCTTGAGTACTGTGAACATCAGCACCGTCAGCAGCGCCAGACAGCTGAGGGCGGCGAACACTGCGGAAGGCGCGCGCCAGGCAAGATACAGCGCCGGCACGGCCAGCGCTGCAAGCAGAGCGCGGCCCCGGGCTGGCTGCAAGGTGCGGCAGCTCAGCTGCGGTGCGACACTGCAACTGGCCTGGCGTGCCAGGGCGGGGCTGAAATGCGCGGTCAGAACAGCATTGATCTGCGTTTCGCTGGCCAGCACCGGGATGATCTGCCCGAAACTGCGCTGCAGTTCCCGCTGCAGGAGGGCAAACTGGTCGGGGCGGGCAACGGCGATAGTGACCGTCTGGCCAAATTGCATCCAGGGCACAGCGCAGTGGCGCAGCCAGAACTGGGCGGGTCTGCACGCGAGCAGGCGCGCATTGCCCATCTGGCCGGACAGATCGGCGCGGGGCATCCGGTACTGGCGCGACAGGGTATTTAGAACCTGGTCTTCGCTGGCCAGCCCTTCGGCCACCAGCACCCGCCCGAGCGCAGCCTTTTGATGCTGGCGCAGCACCAGTGCTTTTAGCATGCTGTCGTCCGCACCGGGACCGCGTGCAACCGGGGGGACGCCCCGGAGCGGGGATGTCCCATGCCGGGACGGCCGGAGCTTTCGCAGCGGCTGTGATACAATTCCCATCGCCTGTCCCTGCGCTGAAGGTCAGAAGTCTTCAGACTGGCGGCGGTGGCTTAAGAATTGGTAAACTCAGCGTTAACCATGCCGCCGGACGGCATGGTTAACGGGTTTTTCACGCAGATTTACGTTCGTCCATCGCCTCGGCGAAACGTTCGAACAGGTAAAAGCTGTCCTGCGGGCCAGGGCTGGCTTCGGGGTGGTGCTGCACCGAAAAGACCGGCTTGCCGGCAATGCGGATGCCGCAGTTGGAGCCGTCAAACAGCGACACATGCGATTCCTCGACGCCTTCGGGCAGGGTCTGTGCATCCACCGCAAAGCCGTGGTTCATCGAGGTGATCTCCACCTTGCCGGTGGAATGCTCCTTGACCGGGTGGTTGGCGCCGTGGTGGCCGTGGTTCATCTTGACCGTCTTGGCACCCAGTGCCAGTGCCAGCATCTGGTGGCCAAGGCAGATGCCGAACACCGGCAGGTCTGCCTTTAGCACGTCCTGGATCATCGGCACCGCGTATGCGCCGGTTGCGGCCGGATCGCCGGGGCCGTTGGACAGGAAGACGCCGTCAGGATTGTGCGCCAGCACGTCTTCGGCGGTTGCGGTTGCAGGCAGCACGGTCACGTCACAGCCCGCAGAGGCGAGGCAGCGCAGGATGTTGCGTTTGGCGCCATAGTCGACGGCCACGACCTTGTGCTTGGGGGCTTCCTGGCGGGCATAGCCGTCCGGCCAGGCCCAGCGCATTTCGTCCCAGCGGTAGCTTTGCGCGCAAGTCACGTCCTTGGCCAGATCCAGGCCGACAAGCCCGGACCATTCCCGTGCCTTGGCAACCAGCGCTTCAACGTCAAAGTTGCCGTCGGGATCATGCGCCAGCGCCACATGCGGCGCGCCCTGCTGGCGGATCGCGCGGGTCAGGCGGCGGGTGTCGACGCCGCCGATGGCGATGCGGCCAGTGCGGCTGAGCCAGTCTTTCAGCTCTTCCGTGGCGCGCCAGTTGGACGCCAGGGTCGGATCCCATTTCACCACCATGCCGGCGGCGACGGGATCGCCGGTTTCGTCATCCTCGGGGGTGACGCCAGTGTTGCCGATATGGGGGAAGGTGAAGGTGACGATCTGCCCGGCGTAGGAGGGGTCGGTCATGATCTCCTGATAGCCGGTCATCGCGGTATTGAAGCAGAGCTCTGCCACGGTGTCGCCGGTCGCGCCGAAACCGGTGCCGTAGAAGACAGTGCCATCAGCGAGCGCCAGGCATGCGGTGGGCTTGGTCGGGGCGGAAGCGGCCATTGCGCAGATCTCCATGCGGGTAAAATTCATGGGCTTGTAAGGGGAGCGCCCATGCGGGTCAAGCCTGCAAGAGGCGGGCAGGCTGATGCGGGGGCAGGAATGGAAAGTTTACTGAAAACTTGCGCAGCTGCATCAGAATGGATAACCATCGGTGTCCGGCAACCATGGGGATGCTTTTGAATATGGATACGCGCACGCGGGTCAATCAGGCCCTGAAGCAGGCGATGAAAGACAAGGCCGCCGACCGGCTGGCCACACTGCGGCTGATCAATGCCGCCATCAAGGACCGCGAGATTGCAGCCCGTGCGGATGGCGAGGACAACAGCATCGGAGACGGTGAAATCCTTGCCATTCTGGGTAAGATGACCAAGCAGCGCAAGGAAAGTGCGCGCGCCTATGAAGAAGGCGGGCGGCTGGACCTGGCAGAGCGGGAACTGGGTGAGATCAGCGTGATCGAGGAGTTTCTGCCGCAGCAGCTGAGCGACGAAGAAGCCGCCGAGGCGGTGAAGACCGCAGTGACTGAGACCGGCGCCGAATCGATTCGCGACATGGGCAAGGTGATGGCGGCGCTGAAGGCAAAATACACCGGCCAGATGGATTTTGGCAAAACCGGCCCGATGGTCAAGGATCAGCTTTGCAGCAAAAGCGATTGCTGATCTAAGAGGCGCGCTTGCGCGCGCGGCCTCCGGCGGGAGTATTTTGGGAAAGATGAAAGAGCGGGCCCGCATTGCTGCGGGCCTTTCTTGTGAGGTTCAGCGGCTGAAGGCACATTTGAGATCGCCGTAGAGTTCCAGCCGCTCTTCCTCGGAGAGGAATGCGCCGATCTCCACTTCGCGGCCGCTGCCCTGCAGGGTCACATAGTGGGGCACCGGGCCGTCATTGCCGTGCATCTCAACCCGGGTCCAGTACCGGTTGCACTTCCAGTTTTGGCGGCTCCCGTCCGGGTTGATACGCTCCAGCCGGGCTTCCTTAGCGGTGAGGGTCAACACTTCGAGGATCTGATGGTCGCGGCGGCTGCGGTCCAGCGCCCATTTCATGCCGAACAGTGCCAGCAGCAGGAAGGGCAGCAGCCCCCACAGCAGGAACGATCCCAGCAGCGGCACCAGTGGCATGCAGATCAGCACCGATGTCAGAGCGATGAAACGCACGTAGCCTTTGGGCGCCAGCGATTGGTGCGGCCAGAGGTGCAGTTGACGTTCAGCGCCGGTTTGCGGGCGGGTCCAGTTGTATGGCATCGGTTGGGGCCTGCTGGAGGAGATACGGTTTTCTGAACATGATGGGCTGGAAAGGCGGGATTTCCACTGCGGCTTTTTAGCCTGTCCGCCAGGCATGAAAAAGGCCCCGGAGCATCTGCGCCGGGGCCTTTTGCGTGTTCAGGGTCTCAGCCGCTTAGTGCGAGTGAGGCCGATCCCAGTCTTCCTGCTTGGGCAGGATTTCAAAGGTGTGCTCTGGCGGCGGGGAGGGCAGGGTCCACTCCAGCGTGTCCGCATATTCGTTCCAGTAGTTGTTCTGGGTAACGCGGGCGCCGCGCAGCAGCGAGTAGATCACCACACCGAAGAACAGGAGGAACGACGCAAAGGAGATGAACGCGCCATAGGACGAGATCTTGTTCCAGTAGGCGAAACCTTCCGGGTAGTCGATGTACCGGCGGGGCATGCCCTGACGGCCCAGGAAGTGCTGCGGGAAGAAGGTCAGGTTGGCGCCGATGAAGAACAGCCAGAAATGGATCTGTGCGCCCAGTTCATTGTACTGACGGCCGGTCATCTTGCCGAAGTAGAAGTAGATGCCCGAGAAGATCGCAAACACCGCGCCCAGGCTCATCACATAGTGGAAGTGAGCCACAACATAGTAGGTGTCGTGATAGGCACGGTCCACGGCAGCCTGCGACAGCACCACACCGGTCACACCGCCGACGGTGAACAGGAACAGGAAGCCGAAGGCAAACATCATCGGTGCTTTGAACTCGATGGAGCCGCCCCACATGGTGGCGATCCAGGAGAACACCTTCACCCCGGTGGGGACCGCGATCACCATGGTGGCCAGCATGAAGTAGGCCTGCTGGTTCAGCGACATGCCGACGGTGTACATGTGGTGCGCCCAGACGACGAAGCCCAGCACGCCGATGGCGATGATGGCCCAGACCATCGGCAGGTAGCCAAAGACCGGCTTGCGCGCGAAGGTGGCGATCACATGGGAGATGATGCCGAAGCCCGGCAGGATCACGATGTAGACTTCCGGGTGGCCGAAGAACCACAGGATGTGCTGGTACAGGATCGGGTCGCCGCCGCCTGCTGCATCAAAGAAGGTGAAGCCGAAGTTGCGGTCCATCAGCAGCATGGTGATGGCGCCGGCCAGAACTGGCAGGGACAGCAGAATCAGCCAGGAGGTGACGAAGATCGACCAGGAGAACAGCGGCACTTTGAACAGGGTCATGCCCGGTGCGCGCATGTTCAGGAAGGTTGTGATCATGTTGATCGCACCCAGGATCGAAGACGCCCCCGAGACGTGGACGGCAAAGATCGCCAGATCCATCGAGTAGCCGCCTTCGTTCACGCTGAGCGGCGGGTACAGAACCCAGCCGACGCCGGAGCCCAGCTGGTCATTGCCGCCCGGGGAGACAACCGAGAGGACCGCCAGCGAGGTGCCTGCGACATACATCCAGAACGAAAGGTTGTTCATCCGCGGGAACGCCATGTCCGGCGCGCCGATCTGCAGCGGCATGAAATAGTTTCCGAAACCGCCGAACAGCGCCGGAATCACCACGAAGAACATCATCAGGATGCCGTGGGCGGTGATCATCACGTTCCAGAGGTGGCCGTTCGGGGTACATTCCGCAGAGGCGTCTGCGAACAGGCGCGCGCCTTCCAGGCACATGTACTGAACGCCGGGGTCCATCAGCTCAAGCCGCATATAGACGGTGAAGATGACAGAGATGAGACCTGCGATCGCCGAAACGATCAGGTAAAGGATACCGATGTCTTTGTGGTTCGTGCTCATGAACCAGCGGGTGAAAAAGCTCCGCTCGTCCTCGTGGCCGTGACCATGAATGGCTGCGTCTGCCATTTAGGTGCCTCCTGCTGCATAACGAAAGGCCCCCGGAGACGGACTCCGGGTGGCCTGGATTCCTTCGGAGTATTAGAGCGGCCCGCCGGGGCCTTCAATGGCGGAGTTTGATCTGGATCAAGATTTATTGACGCAGGGGCTTGAATGCCGCGGGAATTGCCTGCCGCTGGCGGCTTGACCTGGCCGCGGGGCGGGCGCAAAACCGGAACATCCAGAACCAAGGAGGCCGGACGCATGTCTGCATATGATCCCGACAATATTTTTGCCAAGCTTCTGCGCGGTGAGATTCCTTCCACACGGGTCTATGAGGATGAGGAGACGCTGGCCTTCATGGATATCATGCCGCGCGCCGACGGGCATTTGCTGGTGATTCCGAAAACACCCTGCCGCAACCTGCTGGATGCCAGCCCGGCGCAGATGGCTGCGGTGATGCAGACCGTGCAGAAACTGTCGCATGCGGTGATCAGGGCCTTTGGCGCGGACGGGGTGACCGTGCAGCAGTTCAATGAGGCCGCCGGCGGACAGGAAGTGTTCCATCTGCACATGCATGTGCTGCCCCGCCGCGAGGGCGACCAATTGCGCCCGCCGGGCAAGATGGGCGACATGGCGCTGATCCAGGCCCAAGCGGATAAGATACGTGCGGCGCTGGACGCAATCTGATCGTCTTTTGATGCTCAGGGCGTTTTGACAAAAGCGAAAGTACTGTGGCGGAAAGCTGCAGTGCTTTAAATACGAATTTGTGCATTTGAAATAAGTGTTGAATCTTAGTTGAATTTAATCATAGCTGTTTCGCAAATTAGTTGTGCGTTAAAGAGGGTGCCCGCGCTCAAGCCTTCGGGGCCTCAAGAATTGGGGTGACCTGGCATGAAATGACCGCCCGGAAACAGGGTGGCATCGGCCGTGTTTTTTCAGTTTCCAGGCAGGCTGCCTGAAACATGCGGGCCAGAAGGTCTGCAACCGTCTATGTGCATTCTGCTTGTTTGCCGGGCGCGGGTCTCTTTGATGAAAGATCAGTATTGGAGGGGCAGGGGTGACTCTCTTGAGCCAAATGCAGACCTTGTCCCTGGGCCAGGTCGTGGCGGCAATTTATGAAACGGTGATCCGGCCGGAACAATTCGACCGGTTCACAGTCGGCCCGCAGGACAGTGCGGCCGCAGCGGCGCCTGTGCGGCGCCAGCAGGGGCAACGTAGGCCTGCGCCGATGCTGAAGGCGCATTTTGCTCGGGCTGCCCAGATTCAGGAGCTGCAATGGCAACGGTCCGGACGTCCGCATCCGGGCGCCTATTCCGGCAATTGCACCCGTTTCTGGCTGCTTGCAGATGTCCGCGAGGGCGGCGGGGTTCTGAATGCCTCGCAGCGGGCGGCACGGCAGCTGACCGGAGGCGTGTCCCTGCCAAAGGCGATGGGGCTGACGCAGGCAGCGACAGAGTGCTGGCACAACTATCTGGAGGATGTGCGCCGCGACGACTATTCCGGGCGGGATGTGCTTTTGCTGGCCGGATGCGGCACAGGGGAGCAGTTTTTGTGCCGTCCGGTCCGCTTTGACGGCAGCGGCGCGGTTGCGATCATGGCGGAGCGGCTGGACACGGGCTGGACGCCTGAGGCCGTGGCACCGGTTGCAGAAGCGCTGAGCCTGCAGGAGGCGGATTTTGAACCGTTGCGGGAAGCCGCGGGCGGCGCCAGTGGCAAAATTGGCAACGCTCTGGAACAAGCTGCTGAACGGGCCGGCGCGCCGGGTCCGGCAGAGCTGATCCGGCTGGCAGCATTCCTGATGAATGAACACAGCCGGGATCTGGCGATTGCTCGCGGTACGCAGCTGCCACCATCCGGCACCTTTGAGGACAGCTCTGGGCAGCGTTCGCAATATTTCAGGCTGGGTGCGGAAACCGGCCAGCCTGTGATCTTTCTGCACGGCATGCTGGATGGGATTGCGCCGCTGCAGCGGTTGCAGCCACAGCTGCGCCAGCTTGGGTTCAGGGTGTATGTGCCAATGCGCCGCGGCTACGGCGGCTCTGTGCCGCTGAGGCGGGGTGAGGATCCGGCTGCGGCCTTTGTCAGGCAGCTGGAGGCGCTGATGGCATATAAGAACCTACAGCGGCCGGTGCTGCTCAGCCATCGCGGCGGCGCTCTATACGGCTTTCTGGCCGCCAGGCAGCTGCACAGCAGGATTGCGGGCCTGGTGGCGGTGGCTTCAAATTGCTCCATCAATTCAGCGCGGCGGCTTTCCAGCGTCAGCGGTTACGCCTGGCTGATGGCCCTGGGGGCGGCACGGGCCAATTGGATGCTGCCTGCGCTGATGAAGTGCTGGTCGGCGGCGCTGCGCTGGTACGGGCACGAGACGCTGCTTCGGATACAGCTGCGCCGCGGCAGTAGAGAGCAGGCGGCGCTGTGGCAGCTGGACCTGCTTCCGCTGCTGCAGCAAAGCCAGCTGCTGTTCCGTGAGCAGGGCGGTGCCGGGTTCTTGGCAGATATTAAGATGCTGCGTCAGGGCGCGCAGCTGGCTGCGCCAGGCCGGGCAACACAGTCCGTGTTCGTGCATGGCGGTGACGACCACGTCGCACCGCTCGCCACTGTCCGTGACATGCTGGGCGGTTTGCCAGAGGCGCGGCTCTGTGTCAGCCAGGAGTCCGGTGCCCTGTTGTTTTATACGTTTCCAGAGCTGGTGCTGACCGCGCTGCAGGATCTTACCGCTACTTTGGAAGGCTGAGTCTATGCCTCGAAGATCGGGGCAAAGCTGCGTTTCAGAGCGACATCCACATCCGCCATGCTCACAGGCAGACCCAGATCGACCAGGCTGGTCACGCCGTATTCGGTGATCCCACATGGCACGATGCCGGAAAAATGCTCCAGTTCCGGCTCCACGTTGATGGAGATGCCGTGGTAGCTGACCCACTTGCGCAGACGGATGCCGATGGCAGCGATCTTGTCCTCTGCCATGCCGCCAGAGATGGTTCGCGGTTTTTCCGGCCGCTCGACCCAGACCCCGACCCGGCCTTCGCGGATATGCCCTTTGATGTTGAACGCATCCAGCGCCGCGATCACCCAGGTTTCCAGCTGCTGCACAAAGCGGCGCACGTCATGGCCGCGTTTGCCCACATCCAGCATGACATAAACCACGCGCTGGCCCGGCCCGTGATAGGTGTACTGGCCGCCGCGCTTGCTCTGGTAGACCGGGAAACGCTGCGGATCGGTCAGATCTTCCTGCCTTGCAGAGGTGCCCGCCGTGTACAGCGGTGGATGTTCAACCAACCAGATGCATTCTTCCGCCGATCCCGCGGCGATCGCAGCCGCCCGGTCCTCCATGAAGGCAACAGCTTGATCATACTCGACTAAACTGTCCGATGTGATCCACTCAACCATGCCGACTGCCATCTTTTCCCAGTGCTTCGGATCGGGCGGGCGAACTTTACCGGAAAACTCCTAGGTGCCTGCGCCGCCTCTGGAGTATCCTGATTCCGTAGCAAGTATCCATAGGGGGCGCGTATCATGTTTCTCAAGCCGTTCAAGCCGGCCCTGACAGCCGTATTTCTGGCAACATCAGCCACCAGTCCCGCTGTTGCGGACGATCTGGGGGCCGCCATTGCCGGCGCCGTGATCGGCGGCGTCATAGTAAACGAAGTCCACAAGAACAAACAAAGGCGCCGGGCCGCCACCACCTACCGGCGTGCGCCGGCCTATTCCGCAACCCGGGCTCAAAACCGCGAAACCCAGGTGGCGCTGAACTACTTTGGATTCAATGCCGGCTCGCCGGACGGGGTGCTGGGGCGCCGGTCCCGTGCCGCCGTTACCCAGTACCAGGCCCATATGGGCTATCCGGCCACCGGCCATCTGGCACCTTATGAACGCAATTTCCTGGTCAGTTCCTACAACCGGGCCCAGGTCGGCGGCCCGCAAGTCATCAAGGCGATGCAGGGGCCGCAGGGCGTGCGCGGCGTGCTGCACAGCTGGCGGGATGAGGCCGCAGGCCTGCGCACTGCAGGCGGCGGCTATGCCGGGGGCGGGTATGGCGGGCTTCCGCCAGAGGTGAGCCAAGCCGTGGATGAAATCGCAGCCAGCTCTGAACCCACTGGCGAACAGCTGCTGCAGCGCGCCGGTTTCATGCAGCTTGCTGATCTGAACGGGGACGGCCGCAACGACTATGTGCTGGATTCCTCTGTCTCCGGCAGTTCCTTCTGGTGCGGCGCCTCCAATTGTTCGGTGATGGTCTTTGCCTCGACGCCGCAGGGGTATCAGCGCAACGATTTCCTGGCCCGCGGCGTGACACCGGCCAGCTTTGCTTGCCATCAGGGCACGTGCCGGATGACGGACACCGGCTCTGACGCGCCTGTACAGGCCGCGCAGAACCGCAGCACGGTGACAGCCTTTGCAGGGCAGGAAAGTGCAGCCCTCGGCGGCATCACCCTGTTCGAACAGCCGCAGCAAAGCGCCTCGCTGACCAGCTACTGCAGCAAGGTGAGCCTGCTGACCAGTTCCAACGGCGGCTTCATGACTGCCAGCAGCATGACCGACCCGGAACTGGCGCTGGGTGAGCAGTTCTGTCTGGCCCGGACCTATGCCATCAACGCAGGCGAAGCCCGGGCGGCCAAGGTCGCCAGTGCCTCGCAGGCGCAGATCGACAGCCAGTGCGACGCCTTCGGCCCTGCGCTGAAGCCTTATCTGGCCAAGCTCGGCACGTCTGGCAGCGGCGAGGTGATGGGGGATGTGCAGAAATTTGTTCTGCAGTCCGGCATGTCGCTGGAGCAGCTTTCCAATACCGCGGGGATTTGCCTGTTCTCCGGTTACCGGCGCGACGACATGGATGTGGCGCTGGGCGCGGCGCTGATTCTGACCGGCACCGGTCAAAGACCCTATGCAGAGCTGATCGGCCATCATCTGGCGTTGGGCTTTGGCGCTTCGAATGCGGTGATGCTGGCGCAGGAGTGGTACAGTCTGGCAGTCTCCGCGCTTGAAAGCGGCGCTGAGCCTGTGTTCGCCCCAGGCCAGCCAGACCGCGCCGGGCTGATCAAGGCGGCCTCGACCGAATTGGCTGGCGGCCGCGTGCAGCCTGTGCAGGCGTCCGGGGCGGCGGCATTGCCATCGTTCACCACTGAATAGGGGGCGGACCCGTATTTTGCGCAAGTACAAGGGCTGGCCGCGTTGCCGGCCCTTCTTTCTGGCCGTTTATGCGCAGAATGGTCCGATCTCTCCGAGATCCTCGCGGTGCTGATCCTTTGCCAAACGTTGCGATGATGCAAACCGGTGTCTGAGCCGACCTGTTGTCAGTCCCGCGCTGCGCTGTCTTCAAACAGGTTTTTGCAGGCGGGGGCAGGGCTATTTCGAAGTCACTGGAACCATTTAAACAGCTTTGCTGTTTAAATCTTTGATGGGAAAATCAAGACTAGAAGTCTGTTTTGGTGCGGTCGAGAAGACTCGAACTTCCACTCCGGTTAAGGAACAGCGACCTCAACGCTGCGCGTCTACCAATTCCGCCACCACCGCACTGTCTTAGGCTTGGTGTAGCGGCGTATAGACCAGCCCTGATGCGATGTGAAGCCGAAAATCGCCTTTTTTGCGCAGAATATCACCGCTGCCGCTCCGGGCTGCCAGCAGGTAGCGAACAGTCGGTTTTTCCAGTTGTCGTCCCGCTTGAAAAAAGAACAAAGAACGCGCCCCAGGGCCCCAGTGCAGCCATCTGCCGAGGCCGCATCTTTTTCATCTGACGCCTGATCACCACATGTCCGGCCGTCTGTTGCTCTAATATCAGCTGCGCCGGTCTTTCACATGGCAGGGCTGCGTTTGCCGGTTCCGGCATTTCTGCCTGCCGGCTATAAGGAAGCGGCCCATGGCTGAGTGCCAGGGGCGAAGAGGCAATTCACAGCGTGATGCAGCAGTATGTCCAGTCATGATGCCGGAAACGGCGGCAAGATCCTTGAGCGTGAACTCGGCGCTGCGGAGTTCGCCGGGGCGGACTTGCTGGATGCGGTGGAGATGGATGGCCCGTCAGGCCGCTTCGCCAGATTGTTTTTCAGATCGGGAACGCCGGGCGACACTGCCGCTGCGATGAGCCCGCGGCCCGATGCGGTTCTGCATAACTTTGGCGGCGCGCCGGTGCTGGATATCCCGCTTGGCGGCTCCGGCAGCCCTCTGGTCGTCACGGTCGGCGACGCCCGGCATCATGTCCCGCTGCACCCGGAAGAGACCGGATTGTTCGCTGGGCTGAATGTTCTGATGGCCGTCCGCAATGGAGAAACCGCAGAGACAGCGGCGCAATGGCTGCGGTACCATGTCTCGCAGCATGGCCTGCAGGGCGCCGTCATTCTGGATCAGGCGAAACCGCAGGACAGCCGCTGCTTTGCCGCTGAGCTGCAGGAGCTTGCCAGTGCCATTCCGGGGCTGGAGCGGGTTGTAACCGTTCATTCCAAACTGCCCCTGGGCAAGCCGGGTCTGCCGCCGGAGGCGCATCCTTTCAACGTGCCGGGCGCGCCGGGAAAAGACCGGATGGACATACCGTCGGCGGATCCGTGGCAGGCGCCGCTGGGAGAGTTCCTGATCTACGAGATCCTGCGCGCGCGTTTCCTGTCCCGCGCCCGGGCGGTGGCCAATATCGATCTGTTCGACCTGCTGGCGCCGGACAGCGGGTCGAATGTGTTTGACCGGGCGGTGGCCGCGCCGTCGGGCTGTCTGCGGCTGGGCGGGGTGCAGGCCTACCCTTGGCGGGTGCGCCAGGGAGATGCGCCTGCCTTTGCGGATCATATCTGCACACAGTTTGATGCCTCCGGGTTCCGTTTTCGCTGGTGCCTGGCGCCCGCCCAGGCGGGAGAGCGCTGCATCTGGCGGCTGATCCGGGTGGTGGGCGCAGACCCTGCCCCAGAGGAGATGCCCCGGTTCTACCGCTGCATGGCGCTGCGCCATCCTGCGGATACGGTTTCCAAAATTGTCCCGAAGACCAGCCTGGTGGAGACCCCGGAACTGCTGGATCTGGCCACCGGTTACTTCGGCGCCAGGCCAGTGCGCATCCCCGATGAACAGGCGGTCAAGCGCCCCGGCGGCACGCCCAAAACCGCCATCGTCACCACGATGAAGAACGAAGGCCCCTTCATTCTGGAATGGCTGGCCTATCACCGGATGATCGGGGTCGATGATTTTCTGGTCTACACCAACGATTGCACCGACGGCACCGATACCATGCTGCAGCTGCTGCAGGAAAAGGGGCTGGTGCAGCACCGTGAAAACCCCTTTCGCAGCACCGACCTGAAGCCGCAGCACGCAGCGCTGCAAGCGGCGGAGGACGAACCTGTCATCACCGGGGCCGACTGGCTGATCTGCATGGATGTGGATGAGTTCATCAACATCAAATGCGGTGGCGGACATCTGTCCGATCTGTTCGAAGCGGTGGGTGAGGCCAACATGATCTCGATGACCTGGCGGCTGTTCGGCAACAATGACGTGCGCGATTTCACCGGCGGTCTGATCACGCAGGAATTCACCCGCTGTGCGCAAGAGGTCACGCGCAAGCCGCATCAGGCCTGGGGCTTCAAAACCCTGTTCCGCAACACCGGCATTTTCAAGAAGCTGGGTGTGCACCGGCCCAAAGGTCTGAAACCGCAGCTGTGGGAGGATATCCGCTGGGTCAACGGCTCTGGCCGGGATATGCCGCGCGAGATGTTCCGCAATGGCTGGCGGTCATCGATGAGCACCTACGGTTATGATCTGGTGCAGCTCAACCATTACGCCGTGCGCAGTGCGGAAAGCTTTCTGGTCAAACGCGACCGGGGCCGGGTGAACCATGTGGACCGCGATCAGGGCCTGTCCTACTGGTTCCGGATGAACAACAACGCCGAGGAGGAACGCTCAATCCAGCGGATGATCCCGGCGCTGGAAGCAGAGATGGCGCGGCTCCTGGCGGACCCGGACATCGCCGCCGCGCATGATTACGCCTGCCGCAAGCACCGCGAGAAGATCGAAGAACTGAAGACCCGCAGCGACATGATCGACTTGTTCCGTGAATTGACCAGCAGCAAGCTGTGCAAACTGTCCCGGATGCACGCCCATTTCGGGGCCAATGTTTTCCTCAGCGGTCCGGGCGTGATTCCGGATGAAATTGCCGAACAGGCGCCGGGGAGTGATTTCTGGTTCACGGTGGAGCGCGGAGAAACCACACATTAGTATTTCTGGGCCCGCGAAATTTGACAGTCCCTTGGGCCTAAGGCTAGATTACGACAACAAAATAACGCATTTGAGCGGTAAAAGTAACAAGTCTAACAAGGGGCAGGTACCATGGCACTTCCGGCCATTGCGTCACTATGGGTCGGCGCTGAACTCAGCTGGTTGGAACAGCTTTGTCTGAAATCATTTCTGGACAACGGGCATGAAGTGGTCCTGTTCACCTATGACGAGGTCAAGGGCGTGCCGGAAGGCGTGCGTGTGGCCGATGCCAATGAAATCCTGCCGGCAGATCGCATCATCCGTCATGCCAAGACCGGCAGTCCGGCCTATCATGCAGATGTCTTCCGGCTGCATCTGCTGCGCCAGACGGACTATGTCTGGGCCGACACGGATGCCTATTGCTGCCAGCCCTGGAACATCAAGGGCAAGCATTTCCATGGCTGGATTTCCGACAACAAGCCGATGGTCAACAATGGTGTGCTGCGGTTGCCAAAGACGTCCAAGACGCTGAAGGCGATGCTGAAGTTCACCAGTGACGAATACCCGATTCCGCCCTGGTACAGCGCCGAAAAGCAGGCAGAGCTGCAGGCGCTGAAGGACCGTGGCGACGGCGTGCATGTTTCGTTGCTGCCCTGGGGGGTCTGGGGGCCGGATGCGCTGACCTGGTTCTTGCAGGAAACCGGCGAGATATCCCATTCCCGGCCCGGTCATGTGATCTATCCGGTGCCGTTCAAGCAGGCCGGTGTTGTGCTGAATCCAAACCGCCCCAAGCAGGCCCGCAACCATATCCAAAGCGATACGCTGTCGATCCATTTCTGGGGGCGCCGGTTCCGCAACATTGCCGCCAAATACGGCGGCGTGCCGGCCGAGGGCTGCTATGTGCAGCAGCTGCTGGCCAAACACGGCATCGACGCTGAGAAAACCCGCCATCTGCTGCAGCCCGCGCCGGAACCGGAGGCATCAGTGACAGAAGAAATTGATCCCGCCACACTGGATTTTTCCATGTTTAGCGATCAGGACGTTGCCAATATCCTGTTGCAGCGCAGTGAGCTTGCCAGCTCTGGCCAGACAATCCGGGACTGGCTGGCCGGCGATGAACAGCTGCTGCTGGAGGAAGCCAGAACGCAGCGGGAGCACATCCTGCATGACTCGATCCGTATCGCAGAGCGTGAATGTCAGTTCTTCCTGAAATCTGCTGACACAATCGCCCCGAAGCGATCCGCTGACATCGGGTGCGGATACGCCTTTGCCAGCCTGGTGCTGCACCGCCGCTACGGTTGCGATCTCGTTCTGATCGATATCGAAGAGAGTAACAGCCGCCATTTCGGTTTCGCCAGAGAAGGCGCAGGCTATACAAGCCTGGAGACCGCCCGGGCCTTTCTCGAAGGCAATGGTGTGCCAGCCGAGAAAATCACATGCCTCAACCCGAAATCTGAAGACACAGCCACGCTCGGCGGCTTCGACCTTGTGATCAGCCTGGCGTCCTGCGGGTTTCACTATCCGGTCGGCACTTACGACCAGTCGTTCTGCAGCCAGATCAATGACGGCGGTGGCATCGTTCTGGATATCCGGAAGGGATCCGGCGGCATCGGCGCGATGAAGAGCTATGGCGCGGTCGAGGTCCTTGCCAAACACGGCAAGTACTCAACGGTTCTGACCCGGGCCGGGCAGGCTGCGTGACAGGCACAGAGATATTAATCATTGGCTGCTATGTCAGGGCCTTGGACCGCAGGTGTATCGAGCGCGGCGCGCAGCGGGCAATTGCGTAACGGGTTCGGCGGGGCTTTGGCAAGGCGTAGGAATATATGCTGAGTAACGATTTCGACTATAATACTGTTCTGCCGGAACTCGACGTCGACGATATCCAATCGGTCGCCGATATCAACGGGCAGGCGCCAGAGCTGTGCATCCTGCTGCATCACAGGTTTGGCTGCCGTATTGATTTGATCAGCCTTGACCGCAAGGGCAGGCCCAGGACGCCTGAAGCCTCGGAACGTCAGGCATGGCTGGCCCGGCTCGAACAGGGCGGGGTCGACCTGGAAACTGTCCAGACCACGGAAAATGCGGGCACGGGCCGGCAATATGACGTGATCCTGGCGCGAAGGCACCGACTGGGGTCTTTGCTGCAGCAAATGGAGGTCTTGCAGGAGATTGCCTGCAGCGCCATCGCCGGGAACTTGACCCCGCACGGCTTTCACCGCCTGCTGCGTCAACGGCACAGCTTCCCCCGGTTCCAGAGAGAGCTGGCCAATCTGGCGTTGGATCGCGGTCATCCGGGGCTTGCGAAACGGGTGTGTGCGTATATTTTGCGTCAGCGCGATGACCGGTTTTTCCGGCGGATGCAGGAGCGGCTATGACGGGCGCACAAGACCGTGCGGCGGGTCGCAGTTTCGCCGCAGAACATGAACCGGGCAAAGGCCGGACGGGAACATGAGCCAGGCAGAGACAGACAAAAGGGATGTGACCCTCGCCTTTCATGTAGGGGCGCCCAATACCGACAACGGCCAGCTGGTCTGGTCGCTGCGCAAAGATGCGCAGGCGCTGCTGGACCGCGGCGTCATGATCCGCCGTCCGGGCACCTATATGCGATCTCTCAGTCAGCTGCTGCAAAAACAGAACCAGGATTTCGTGACCGGACAGGAACGAGAGGCGCTGCTGGCGAGGCTGATCAAACACCAGGCCGTTTCGCGGATCATCCTGACCAATTCCAGCTTTCTGGGGGTGCCAGGATGGATGCTGAGCGGCGGGCGGCTCTACCGCAATGCGGGCAAGAACACCGCCGGCCTGCGGGGGCTGTTTCCGGATAACCCCTGTGAATTCTTCCTGGGCCTGCGCGATCCGGCGACCTTGATCGGACCGGTGTTCAAGTCGCAGTCAGGAAAAACCTGGAGCCAGTTTGCGTCGGGCGTTGATTTTCTGGATCTGCGCTGGTCCGAAGTGATCGAGGATATCAAAATCCGCAACCCGGGCTGCCGTATCACCGTCTGGTGCAACGAGGAAACACCGGTGATCTGGCCGAGCATCCTGGGCCATGTGACCGGCCTGAAGGACGGCTTCCGTTTCAGTGGCGAGCTGGATATCACCAAAGGTATCGTTTCCGAAGCAGGATATGAGCGCCTGGAAACCTATCTGGCAAGCCGGCCGGGCCTGACTGAAGAGCAGCGGGAGCGGGTGCGTGCGCTGTTCCTGGACTATTTCCACGATGAAGACCAGATCGAGGAGGAAATCGATCTTCCTGGCTGGACGCAGGATCTGGTGGATGGAATGAGCCAGACCTACCTGGCCGACACCGAGCTGATCCGTCATATGCCGGGCGTTACGTTCCTGTCCTGAGCGCTGCCCGGCTGTAAGCGGTTTGGTCAGGATCGCCCGTTGCTGCGGGCAGGGCGATCAGGCAGAGAGCACAGACCCGGGATGCCGACGATGGTGGAAACAGGCACCACGCCACTGCCCGCGCGGCGGCGCACTGCGGCAAAAGTCAGCATATAGAGGCCAAGGCTGGCAGCCATCGCACATCCCGGCCAATGCAGGACCAAATGCGGGCGAGTGTGCCGTGCCCTTGCGGCAGCAGACGACCGGCGCCGCAAAACTGTATGCAGTTTCGAACTCAATATTGCGCGGGGCTGCTGGCTCCCCTAGTCTGCACCGCGGATTGAAGGACAGGCGGAACGATGGCCAAACGCGAAAGCAATGTGGATAGGGTCTATGAGGCGTTGCGCCGGATGGCGGCGGATTTCGCCTTCAAGCCTGACCAGCGGATCAACGAAAGCGCCCTGTCCGAGGTGCTGGGCGCCAGCCGCACGCCGCTGCGCGAGGCATTGAACCGGCTGGTGGCCGAGGGGTTTTTGACCTTCCAGAACAACCGCGGCTTTTTCTGCCGACCGCTGACGCCGAGCTATATCATGGACCTGTATGAGGCCCGGGTGGCGGTGGAATGCGAAGCCACGCGGCTGGCCTGCAGCCGTGCTGCAGATGCGGATATCGCAGCCCTTGCGGACTATCTCAACCGGATGGAGCCCGAATATCAAAGCGCCACTGATCCGGAAGAGCTGCTGGCAATGGACGAAAGCTTTCATGCGCGCCTTGCCCAGCTATCGGGCAACAGCGAGCTGCAGCGTATCCTGAACAACCTTAACGGCCGGACCCGCTATATCCGGCTGATTGACCTCAAGCGGATGCGCGACAGGGCCGGAGGCAAGGCGCCGGGCGACATTTCTGCCCACCGCCAGATTGTCCAAGGCATTGCCGCCCGCAATGCAGAGGCGGCCGCTTTGGCCATGCGCAGCCATATCGAAAAACGCCGGGAGGAGGCAACGGAAGCCGTCCGCATCGCGTTTTCTCAGCTCTATGTGCCCGACGAATAGCACGCGCACAGAAAGCACGCGGGCAAAACGGTTTTCGGAGCGGCGGCTGGCCTCCTGACCATCTCCCGAGCGAGGCTGTCATCCGCCCTCATGTTGCGGCTGGTGTTGCGCCAGAACGACCATTGCGGGCACCGGCGGTCTCTGCGCTTTTGCCCTGTGGTCTTACGGGTGGCGCGGCAGGGATCGATTTTGAGGTCTGCCACCAGGAGATGTTCGAGGCCGCCCACGCGATGATGGCGAATATCCCGCAGCAGGCGCCATCATGCTGGATTGCAACAATATTTTGCCCTTCTGCCGTGATGTATGTTCAGCAGGCCAGCCAGCAGGTGTTTTTGACCCATTCTTGCATCAGCTGGTTCCTGGCGGGTTTTCACCCCAGGGTATTTCTGCTGGAGCAGGGTGATCCCCGGTTTTGACGGCGGTAACCGTTTGGTGGAAAATTGCTAATGAAATCTGAAGGATAAGGTCATAGGGTCTGTCCAAATGTTTCGCGCGCGAAACATTGCGGCAGCGATGCTGACCTTTTTCCTCAGCTCAGTATCAGCAGCCAGAACCAAACGGTCAGGATGCTGGCGCCAGTGGCAATCAGCACCGAAGACGCGGCAACGCGCTTGGCTCTCCCGTACATATTGGCAAAGATATAGCCGTTGAACCCGGTCGCCATCGCTGCATTCAGCACGCCAGAGCGGAACAGGTCCTGTGGCAGCGCCAGCGCCGTGCCCAAGGTCCAGACAATCGCCGGGTGGATCATCAGCGAAGTGAAACAGACAAACAGGATCGCCCGCATGTCGCCTTCGGGGCGGTACTTGACCAGCACGCCGCCAAGCGCGAACAGCGCGCAGGGCAGGGCGGCGCGGATGATCAGTGACAGCGCCTCATCCACCACCAGCGGAATGGCAAACCCGGACAGGTTCATCGCAAACCCCAAAGCGATCCCCAGGATCAGCACATTGCGGAACATTGCGTTCAGCACAGATGTGACTGTCTTGATCCCGCCAGCCCCGCGGTTGCGCACAAACTCCATCGCGGTGATGCCAAGACCGTAGCAAAAAAGCGAGTGGAAGGCGATGATTGCGTAGTTGCCGGTCAGGTTCTCCGGCCCGAATGCGCGTTCGGTGATCGGCAGCCCCAGCAGGACCGAGTTGGAAAACAGGCAGCAGAACCCGATGGCAATGCAGTCCTCCCAGTCCCGCTTGAACAGGATACGGGCGCCGAACACCCCGATCGCAAAACAGGCAAAGGCTCCGGTATAAAAGCTCCCCAGCAGCCGCGGATCAAAACTGGCCGACAGGTCCAGCCCTGCCATCGCCTTGAACAGCAGGCAGGGGATCGCAAACCCCTGCGCAAACTTCATCACGCCTTCGATGTGGTCCTGGCTCAGCACGCCCCTTGCCGTGGCGGCATAGCCTGCGCCGACGACCAGAAACACCGGCAAGATGACATCAATCAGGCTTTGAAACACTGTGTAGCCTCAAATGTGCAAAAGAAAAGGGCGCTGATCCGCCCCCTTTCAGATCTCCACCCGCATGACCATGCCGTCATATGCGGGGGTGATATGCGCCGGTGTTTCAGCCTCAACCGTGGCATAATCCATATCGATATGCATATTGGTGAGAACACCGCGTTCCGGCGCCATCCTCGCGAACCAGTCCAGCGCGTCGCTGTAGCTGAAATGCGTTGGATGCGGGGTGCGGCGCAGGGCATCCAGGACCCAAATGTCCAGCCCTTCCAGTTCCGGCAGGGCAGCGTCCGGGATCTCTTTTACATCCGGCAGGTAAGCCAGCCCACCAATGCGAAACCCCAGCGCGTCCATGGAGCCGTGGTTTACCTCAAACGGGCGAAAAGGGATTTCGCCGCCGGGGCCATCGATGGAAAAGGGGCCGTTGATGGTCTTGAGATCCAGAATGGGCGGGTAGGGTGAGCCATCCGGTTGCGCAAAGGCATAGCCAAATCGGTTCAGCAGATCGTTCTGGGTTGGCCCGTCTGCGTAAACCGGAATGCGTTTGCGCATGTTGAAATAGACCATGCGCAGGTCGTCTATCCCATGCAGGTGATCAGCATGGGAATGGGTATAGACCACCGCATCCAGCCGACCCGTCTCCGCATCCAGCAGCTGGCTGCGCATGTCGGGTGTGGTGTCGATCAGCACCGCGGTGGTGCCGTCAGGCCCGTCGCGCTCCACCAGCATCGAACAGCGGCGGCGACGGTTCCTGGGGTTCTGAGGGTCGCAATCGCCCCAATGGCCGCCAATCCGCGGCACCCCGCCGGATGAGCCGGAGCCAAGAATGGTGAAACGCAGTTCAGCCATCAGGCGGCAGCCTCATAGGCTGCGGCTTTCCAGAACAGCCGGTCGAAATTCGCCTGCGTCTGGGCGGCAAATTCGGTGTAGCCCATGCCGAACACCTCAGCTCCGACCTTGGCGGTAAAGGCCGTGTAGGCGGGTTCATTGCGTTTGCCGCGATAAGGCGGCGGCGCCAGATAGGGGGCGTCGGTTTCCACCAGAATGCGGTCCACCGGCGCGGCGGCAAAGATATCGCGCAGCTCCTGGCTTTTGGGAAAGGCGGCAATGCCGGACATCGACAGGTAGAACCCCAGGTCCAGTGCAGCCTTCGCCAGCTCAGCCGAGGAGGAGAAGCAGTGCATGACGCAGGAATAGGCGCCATTCTTCATTTCTTCGCCCAGAATACGCGCCATGTCGTCATCTGCCGCGCGGGCGTGGATGATCAGCGGCAGGCCGGTTTCGCGGGCGGCGGCAATGTGGATGCGCAGGGACTTCTGTTGCACGTCCTTGCTGTCGGCGGTGTAGTGGTAATCCAGCCCGGTCTCGCCGATGCCGATGAATTTCGGGTGTTTGGCCAGCGCCACCAGCTCGTCCACCGAAACCATCGGTTCATCTGCGGCGCTCATCGGGTGGGTGCCTGCGGCATAGAACACCGGTGCGTGGGCCTCTGCGATGGCCCGCACGGATGGTTCGTTCTTCATCTTGGTGCAAATCGTCACCATCCGGGTGACGCCGGCCTCAGCCGCGCTGGCGATCACCTCATCCAGCCGCCCTTCGAAATCAGGGAAGTCCAGATGGCAGTGACTGTCTGTGATCCGGGGAGCAATCTGGGTCGTCGTCTCGGTCATTTGTCCTCTGGCGCCACATGTGCCGCGGGGGGCCATTGGCCTCAGCGCGACGCGGTTTCCTGCATCTTGAAAACCGTATCTAGGACAAGGGCGGCGGGGTCAAGGTTCACCGCCTGCCCGTGGCGTGCGCGTGCTGTCACGTCGGCAGCGAGGTCGGCCCAGGCGCGCGCCTTGCGGGGATCGGGGGACAGGCGGCTCAGCATCGTTGCCTCCTGCGGTGCGGCTTCCGGCGCTGGCGGTGCTCCGGTGGCGCCGGTGCGCGCCAGTCGGGCCAGCGCCATCTCGGTCAGCGACAAGAGCAGTTCGAATTTTTCCGCAGCACCGCGCTGGGCGGCGGCCTCAGCCAGCGCCATCGCCCGCTGCCGGTCCAGTCGGGGCATCGTGTCCAGGATCTGCACCAGCTCGGCATAGATCCTCAGCCCGCCCAGATTGATCAGCCGCAGCGCCGCACCGACCGAGCCGCCTGCCAAAGCGGCCAGATTGTCCATGTTCGCAGGCAGTTCTACCCCGGACAGGGCCAAGGCCGCCTCCATATCCGGCGCTGACAGCGGGCCCAGCCGCAGGGTGCGGCAGCGCGAACGGATTGTCGGCAAAAGGCGCGAGGGTTGATGTGCGATCAGCAGGATTGTGGTGCGCGCAGGCGGCTCTTCCAGCATTTTCAACAGCGCATTGGCAGCACTGACATTCATGTCATCCGCAGCATCCACAATCACCACCCGTCGCCCGCCATCGGTGGCCGACAGACCAAAAAAGCGGTTCAGCTTGCGGATGTCATCAACAACGATCTGGCTGCGCAGCTTGCCCTTGTCGTCATAAGAACGGGTGATCGGCGCCAGCCCCGGTTCCGCCAGCGCCTGAATGCGATGAGAGACCGGGTGTTCCGGGGCAATGTCCAGCGTCTGCGGCGGCGGCGGGGCGCCGAACAGCCCGTCCTCAGCCGGGGGCGTTGCCAGCAGAAACCGCGCAATCCGCCAGGCCAGCGTTGCCTTGCCGACACCCTGCGGGCCGGTCAGCAGCCAGCCGTGATGCAGCCGGTCGGAGGTATAGGCGGTCAGGAAATCTTGCTCCGCCGCTTCCTGGCCGATCAGGCGCAGGGTTTCGCGCGGATGCGGCGCGCCTTCGGCCTGATCGGCCCGGGGGCGCTCTTCTTCGGCGCTCATGCTCTGGCGCCTTTCAGGGCTGCATCCGCCAGCTGGCGCACATCCGTGGCCACGTCACCCTGCGAACGGGCGCCGTCCACAACCCGGAAACGGTGTGCAAACTCCTGCGCCAGTGCCAGAAAGCCCGCGCGCATCTTTTCCTGCAGTTCGACGCCGAAATCCTCAAATCGTTCTTCCTTGCCCTGCCGTCCCTTGGCCCGCGCCAGCCCTTCGGCCGGGTCCATGTCAATCAGCAAGGTCAGATCCGGCTCGCGGGTGATCATCAGCTTGTGCATCTGGTCCACTGCCGCCCGCAGATCGCCGCGCGACAGGCCCTGATACATCCGGGTGCTGTCGGCAAAGCGGTCGCAGATCACCACTTTGCCTGCCGCCAGGGCAGGTTCAATCGTGCGCTCCAGATGGTCGCGCCGCGCCGCCATGAACAAGAGCAGCTCGGTCTCCGCGGACCAGCGGTCCGGGTCGCCTTCCAGCACCAGGCGGCGGATTTCCTCTGCCCCGGGCGAGCCGCCGGGCTCGCGGGTCAGCACCACATCGTGGCCCTCGGCCTGCAGGGCATCGGCCAGCAGGCGGCATTGCGTCGACTTGCCGGACCCGTCAATGCCTTCGAAGGTAATGAACAGGCCGCGCTTGCTATCAGCCGTCACAGCGCCCCCTCAGGACCGGTCAGGAATTGCTTGATCAGCACCAGAGCTGCGGTTTTCACCCGCACCACAAAGCCGCCGGCCGGGACATCGCTTGCAGCCACCAGCGGCAGCCGCACTTCGGGGAGTTCCTCTGGTTGCAGCACCAGTTCGGCCAGACGCTGGCCCTTGGCCACGGGCGCCTCGATCGGGCCGCTATAGACAACTTCGCCTTCGATGGTCTTGGCTGACAGCGACGGCAGCAGAATTTCCAGATCCTCTGCCGGAACCAGCCCTACCGATCGCTCGGCCCCGCGCCAAATTTCGGCTTCGGCGATGGGGATGCCCTCTTTGGCAACGATTTTCTTGGTAAATTGGCGAAACGACCAGTTAACGAGAGCTTCTGCCTCCTCTGCGCGGGCGCGTTCGCTGGCCAGGCCGGAGACCACAAAGATCACCCGACGCCCCCCCTGTTTGGCAGAGCCGACGAGGCCATAGCCAGCCTCTTCGGTGTGGCCGGTTTTCAGCCCGTCAGCACCAATGCCCAGCTTCAGCAGCGGGTTGCGGTTGCGGGTGTTCGAAGGCGCGCGGCCGTCGAATTCAAAGCGGGTCTCGGCAAACAGCGGATAATATTCGGGGAAATCCTCGATCAGCCGCTCGGCCAGGATCGCCAGGTCATGTACCGACATCCGGTGGCCGGCCGCGGGCCAGCCGTTGGAATTGGCAAAGGTCGAGGCTGTCATGCCCAGCTCCTGGCCGCGTTTGGTCATATAGCGGGCAAAGCCGGCTTCGGTTCCGTCCGGGCTCAGCGCCTCGGCAATCACCACGCAGGCATCGTTTCCGGATAGTACGACAATACCGCGCAAAAGATCCTCGACCCGGACGCGGTCCAGCGTGTCCAGAAACATGGTAGAGCCCTTGTAGCTCATCGCATGCTGGCTGACCGGCAGGGTTTCGTCCAGTGTCAGCCGCCCGTCGCGCAGGGCTTCAAAGGCCACATAAAGCGTCATCAGCTTGGACATGGAGGCCGGTGGCAGAGGCACGTCGGCGTTTTTGGAGAGCAGCACCGTGTCGGTGCCTGCATCCAGCACATAGGCCGCCCGCGCCTTGGTATCAAAGGCGGCGGCGGACAGTGCGGACAGGCTCACCGCCAGCCCGGCGACCAGGCTGATGCAAAGCGATGACTTCAGGGCGCTCTGCAGACGCGCGGTCCGCAAGTCAGCTTGAAACTGCATAGGCATCCGCAAACCCGGCTTCCTTCACGCTTTTCAACAATTCACTGCGTTCGTTTCTGCTCTGTGACGGGCCGACCAGCACCCTCCAGAAGGCCTTGCCGTTGGTGGATTGCTCACGCACTTCGGGCACCATTCCGGCGCTGCGCATGGCGTCGGCTGCGCGTTTTGCATTGGCTTCGACGCTGAAAATGCCGATCTGGATGAACGGTTTCCTCAGCGAGGATTTCTGCGGTTTGGACGCCGGTGCTGCGGCGTCAACCAACGGGGCAGAGGGCGCAGAGGCTTCAATTGCGGCGGCAGCACCGGCAATCGGGTCCAGCGGCGTTGCAGAGATTTCGCTGCTGGCCAGTGCGGTTTCGGCAGCTGCTGCGGTGTCCGGTTCGCTGATCTCTCCGGTGGCAGGTTCTTCGGCTGGCAGCTCAGGCGCAACTTCCTCGCGCCGCAGGGCGGTCACGTTCAGTTCAGACGGGGCCCCGGCCAGGATTCCCAAAGCGGCAGCGGCATCTGACGAAACCTGCAGCCGCGGCCCCGGAATTTCACGCTCGCGCCGGAACAGGGCGCCGATCACGAACTGGCCGTTGGCATGGTTGCGGATGATCACACGTTCCGGATCTTTTGTGTCGGGGTGGGCCACCCAGACACCGCCGATCGAGGGGCGACCGTCCCACAGGCCTGCCTCGGTCACCTGGAAAACCTCAGGCGATTCCACGTCGCGTTCAACCAGCTTGGTGCTGCTTGAGGCGCGGACTTCACTTTCCGGCTTGGGTTTGGGCTCTAGAAAACCCAGTTTCGGCCCGTCCTCGCAGGCTGCCAGAACCAGCAAGCCTAAAGCCGCCGCGGCCAACCGCGGGGCGTGTTTTGCTCTCGACACGATGTCTGTCATGCTCTCATCCTTGCCTGTGCCCGCGGCGCTGCTGCGCCCCTGCCGGAATGCCCGGTCTTATTGATTTGGCCATATGATAGCCTGCGCGTCCGGTCATGAAAACCCTGCCTGCCCACCGCCAAAGGGAAAGCTCTGGCAACGGCATGAATCCGCGCGTTTGGCAGTTTTTTCCATTTTCCCTTGCAAGCCGCCTGCCGGCTCAGGATTTCCTCTTGCCTCATCCGACATTGCAGCCTAAACCGCTGGCGGACCGGGGAGGTGGCAGAGTGGTCGAATGCGGCGGTCTTGAAAACCGTTGAACGTGAGAGCGTTCCCAGGGTTCGAATCCCTGTCTCCCCGCCACTTGCTTTATCTGACAGCGCAAAAGAATATGCCCGGCCAAAGCAGAGCGCTGGCTCAGCTTTTGCGCAGCAGGTAGATATCCATGATCCAGCCATGCTCTGCCCGTGCTTGGGTGCGGGTTTCTATGATCCGGGCGGAGACTTCAGCCAGCGGCCCGGATATGGAAATCTGGTTCTCCATCCCGGCGTAGGCGGTCCAGAAGATGTCCACGCCCTGCGGGTCAATGGCTTGAAAGGAACATTCCCCGTCCAGCATGATCACCAGCGTGTCAGCACTGTCCGGCCAGCCGTGCTCGCGCAGCTGGCGTCCGGTGGAGATGGTGAATGGCGCGCCGATTTCGTTGATCGGAATGGCATGCGCTGCCGTCAGCGCCTGGATCGAAGTGATGCCGGGGATCACGGTCAGTTTGATTGCCGTCTGTTTCTTCAGGCGTTCGGCAATGCGCATGGTGCTGTCGTACAGGGACGGGTCGCCCCAGACCAGAAAACCTGCCTTTCCGCCCTTGGGCAGATGGGCGGTGATGTTCTGCCACCAGATTTCCGCGATGGCGTCATGCCAGTCATCTACCCGCTTGCGGTAGCTTTTTGTGGCCTCGTCACGGACCGGCAAGGCGAACTCCACGATCCTGGGACCCTGGCCTTTGATGGCCCGGTTGCAGATCTCGCGTCTGAGACCGGCCAGGTCATCCTTGCCGGCGCCCTTGTTGGGGATCAGGATCAGATCCTGCGCATTGAGCGCCTCAATCGCCTGCAGCGTCATATGCTGCGGGTTGCCGGTGCCGATGCCGATCAGGGATAGCTCAATCATGATGGGGTCTTTCTAAGGGGCCGGCTCATGCGCCGGGCAGGTTCTGATCCGCCAGCGGTCCGTACAGGATCAGCACCGGCGCCTTGGTTTCCATTGCACGCAGCACGGCGGGCAGTTCGCCTACGGTGTGGCAGAACAATTTCTGTTCCGGTGTCGAGACCCCCTGCGCCACCATAGCGTGCGTTTCTGCAGGCAGGCCCGCCTCCATTAGCTTTTCGGCCAGCGCGGCAAAGGTGCTTTTGCCCATGTAAACCACGGTGGTGGCCTGCGAGTCGGCAAGGGCCGCCATGTTGAGATCGTCGGGCAACCCGCCGGTCACGTCATGGCCGGTAATGAATTGCAGCCGCCGTGCGGTCAGCCGCCGGGTCAGTGGAATGTTTGCCGCCGCCGCTGCCGCCGAGGCAGCAGTGACGCCGGGCACGATTTCAAACCCGATGCCTGCTGCGCGCAGGGCAGTGATTTCTTCTTCCAGGCGCCCAAAGACGCCGGAGTCGCCGGATTTCAGCCGCACCACATTCAGGCCGCTTTGGGCATAATCAACCAGCAGCTGGCTGACATGGTCCTGCTTGGGGGAGGGGCGGCCTGCACGTTTTCCCACACCGACCAGATCAGCGTCGGCGCGGGCATGGCTGAGGATCGGGCCTGAGGACAGGTCGTCGAACAGGATCGCATCTGCTGCTTCCAGCCGCTTCACCGCCTTGACGGTCAGCAGCTCCGGGTCGCCGGGACCGGAGGAGACAAAGCTCACAAAACCGCTCATGCCTGTTCTCCGGTGATCAGGTGGAAGAAGGTGCCGGTCACATGGCCCTTGATCGAGCCGGTCTCAGGCACCGGGTTGCCGTCGGCGTCCATGACATTGGCCAGAGGCGCATCCGGCTCTTCCAGGATGGTGGAGTAGTGGAATTCATGTCCACGCAAAGCGGTGCCAGCGCCAAAGCCCGGCATGCCAGCCTGCAGCACGGCGCGGCGGTAGCCCAGATGGAACTTGCGCTTCTCGTAGGAGGTCACAAGGCCCAGCAGGCCCAGCATCTGGTGGCGGTTGCCCTCCTTGTCGATCAGCACCTCGCCCAGGGCCATATAGCCACCGCATTCGCCGTGCACCGGTTTGGTTTCGGCATGTTTGCGGACGCCTGTTCGGAAGGTTTCCGCGGCTGCCAGCGTACCGCCGTGCAGTTCCGGATAGCCGCCGGGCAGCCAGACCAGATCGGCGTCTGCCGCCGGGGCTTCATCCGCCAGCGGCGAAAACGGCAGGATCTCTGCCCCTGCTGCGCGCCAGCCGGTCAGCAGGTGCGGATAGGTAAAGGAAAACGCAGCATCGCGCGCCAGCGCGATCCGCTGGGCGGGCGGCGTTGGCAGGCTGGCAGCCGCAGGAGCCTGACCGGCCATGGCGGCTGCCTTGATGGCCTCCAGATCCACATTCTCGCGCAGAAAGGCAGCATAGCCGGCAATTGCGGCTTCCAGATCCGGGTGTTCCACCGCCTGAATAAGGCCCAGGTGGCGCTCTGGCAGGGCCAGGTCGCCGCGCCGGGGCAGAGAGCCCAGCACCTTGATACCGGCTTTCTCCATGCCCAGCCGGGTCAGCCGTTCGTGGCGGGGGCTGGCGACCCGGTTCAGGATCACGCCGGCAAAGGGCAGCTCAGGGTCGTAATTCTTGAAGCCAAGCGCCGTGGCCGCAGCCGATTGCGCCTGACCGCCAACGTCAACCACCAGCACCACCGGCCAGCCCATCCGCTTGGCGGTCTCGGCAGAGGAGCCAAAGCCCGACTGGCCGCGTGTTGCCACCCCGTCATAAAGCCCCATGGAGCCTTCGCCGACACAGATTTCCGCGCCCGCCGATTGGGTGGTGACCGCATCCAGCAGGCGGGCGTCCATCGCCCAGGTGTCCAGATTGAAACTGGGCCGTTTCGCAGCCGCCAGGTGGAAGGCCGGATCAATGTAATCCGGGCCGCTTTTGTAGGGCTGGACGGTCAGGCCGTCCTCGGCCAGCGCCCGCAAGAGGCCCAGCATCACGGTTGTCTTGCCGGTGCCGGAAGAGGGCGCCGAGATCATCAGCCCGGGTGGGTTCATAGTGTTCATCGTCGTGGTTCCCTCAGTCGTCGCCATGGCTCCAGCTGGACCATGGGCTGTCAGCTGTTTGCGGCCGGTAGCGGCGGTCATAGTCAGTGGCGTAAAGGCAGCTTTCGTCAAAGCCTTCGCCCTTCAGTACCGGTCCTACCAGGATCAGCGCGGTGCGGGAGATCTTTTCGTCCAGTGTCTGTTTCAGGGTTTCCAGCGTGGCACGGTGGATCTGCTGATCCGGCCAGCTGGCGCGATAGACCACTGCCACGGGGCAATCGGCTCCGTAGTGCGGTGTCAGGCTGTCGACCACATGGTCCAGATTGCCGATCGACAGATGGATCGCCAGAGTGGCACCGGTGCGCGCAAAATTCTCCAGCGACTCGCCTTCGGGCATCGAGGACGCCCGGCCCGGGGTGCGGGTCAGCACCACCGACTGGCCAAGGCCGGGCAGGGTCAGCTCTGTTCCCAGCGCGGCAGCCGCAGCAGCAAAGGACGGCACACCGGGGGTCACGCTGACGGGGATGCCCTCGGCCTTCAGGCGGCGCAGCTGTTCGCCCATCGCCGACCAGACCGACAGGTCGCCGGAATGCAGGCGCGCGACGTCCTGGCCCGCCTCATGGGCGGCTTTGATTTCGGCCACGATGGCATCCAGATCCATTGCTGCGGTGTTCACGACCTTTGCATCCGCCGGGCAGTGGCTCAGGATCTCCTCAGGCACCAGTGACCCCGCATAGAGGCACACAGGGCAGGACGCGATGATATCGCGGCCGCGTAGGGTCAGAAGGTCGGCAGCGCCCGGTCCGGCGCCAATGAAGTGAACGGTCATGGCTCAAGTCTTTCTGCAATAGCCGCGGTGGCAAGCCCATCCGCGGTGACAACTCTGGGGGCCAGCAGGCGCGATTTCGCACCTGTTTCCCCATGGCGCGCCCCGGCCAGCGCCGCGGCTTCCGCCAGCGACCCGGTGCCAAACCGCGCCTTGATCCTTGGCGAGCAGGTCAAGGTCTGCTCCCCGGCAATATCCTGTTCCTGCAGCGCAATCACCGGCAGGCCGGTGGCCTGGGCAAATTCCTGCATGGCGGGCGTCTTGGCCTTGGCCGCGACTGAGGCCAGCGCATCCACCTGAAGGCCGGTCAGCGCCAGGGCCGCCTGCAAATCTGCCGCTGTGGCGCTCTCGCGAAATCCGATACCGGCCACCTTCATCGGGTGACACTCCACTGAATGACGGGCCGTGCCCGCCGCCAGTCGCGCATGGAGCCCAGGGGCCCGGCTTCGGCGATCTCTGCCTTCAGCAGATGCCCGCCATGCGCCGCATGGGCCTGCATCAGCAGGGTTTCTGTCTCCAGGGTGACGCCATTGGCCACCAGCCGCGTGCCCTCGGGCAGGATGTCCCACAGGTGGTCCAGCAACGCCTGCGAACCGCCACCACCGATAAACACACAATCGGGCAGCGGCTGGTCGTTCAGGACATCCGGCGCCTTGCCCAGCACAGCCTGCATCCGGTGGCCCAGCCCGAAGGCTGCCGCATTGGCGCGGATGTTTGCCAGCCGACTCTCGCGCGGCTCGAACGTGACGGCCTGCGCCCCCGGCGCCGCCAGACACCATTCGACAGAGATTGAACCGGAGCCGCCGCCAATATCCCACAGCACTTCGCCGCTGCGCGGTGCCAGCGCCGACAGGGTCAGCGCCCGCACCGGCCGTTTGGTGATCTGCCCGTCGCTGATGAAATGCGCATCCGCCAGCCCCGAAGCCTGCGGCAGCCCGGGCCGCATGGCCTCGATGGCCATAAGGACCGGAGCCCCCCCCGGCGCCAAATCCCAGCCTTCAGCAGTCGCGCGGTGCAAGCGTTCCCTGGGGCCGCCCAGTCGTTCCATCACACACAGCCGCGCATCCGGCTGGCCGTGCGCAACCAGCCAGGCCGCCAGTTCGCCGGGCGCTGCCCCGTCGCGCAGGGTGCAGATCACCCGCACGCCCTTGCCCAACAGCGGCAGCAGCCGTGCGTAAGGCGCCGCATGCAGGCCCAGACACAGCACTTCTTCCAGCTTCCAGCCCAGCCGGTTGGCCGCCAGCGCGAAACAGGACGGCACCGGGTGCGAGACCCATTCACCAGCCGCCAGCTCGCGCATCAGCGAGCCGCCGGCGCCATGCCAGAACGGATCGCCCGAGGCCAGAACAACCACTTTGCGCCCGCGCAATGCCAGCACCGGATCAGTCGAAAACGGCACCGGCCAGGGCTGGCCCTTGCTGCCTGCCTCTGCCAGGTCCAGATGCCGCGGACCGCCAAAGATCACTTCGGCCTCTGCCAGCGCCTTCCGACTTGCATCGCCCAGGCCTTCCAGTCCATTTTCGCCCAGACCAATGAGTGTAAGCCAGTGCTTTGAAGGGCCATCAGACATGACACGCATCCTCCTGCTGGGCGGCACCACCGAAGCCTCGACGCTGGCCAGAACCCTGGCCGAAGCGGGCATTGATGCGGTGTTCTCCTACGCGGGGCGCACGGCCCGGCCGGTTGGCCAGCCATTGCCCACCCGAGTTGGCGGTTTTGGCGGTGCAGAAGGGCTGGAAACGTATCTGAACACCGAGGGTTTCACCCATGTGGTCGATGCAACCCACCCGTTCGCGGCACAGATGAGCACCAATGCGGTGCAGGCCTGCGCCGCGGCAGCGGTGCCGCTCTGTGCCTTTGAGCGCCCGGCCTGGCAGGCGGCAGAGGGCGACCGTTGGCTGCATACGGACAGTATCGACGGGGCAGTGGCGGCGCTGCCAGATGCGCCCGCGCGGGTGTTTCTGGCGATCGGCAAGCAGAACCTGACCCAGTTCGCGGCCAAACCCCAGCACCACTACCTGTTGCGGCTGGTGGATGAACCGGCGGCGAATTTGCCACTGCCCAGCACCACGGTTGAAATCGCCCGAGGCCCGTTTGACGTGGCGGGCGACACGGCGCTGATGCGGCGCCATGGCATCACCCATGTTGTGGCGAAAAACGCCGGCGGCGCGGGCGCCGCAGCCAAGCTCAGCGCCGCGCGCGACCTCGCGCTGCCGGTCATCATGATCGGCAGACCCGTGGTCCCGAACCGCCCGATCAAGGGCAACGTGGCAGAGGTTATGGCCTGGCTGTCGCATCCCGCAGCTTAATCCTCAGCCGCGTAGCGAGGGGTGTAGACGTGTTTGCCGATGCGCCGGGTGTCGCGGTTGCCAACAATCACCACGGTGCGCATGTCGGCCATCTCCGGTGTGGCTTCCTTGAGCGGCACCGTCAGCAGCTCCTGCCCCGGTTTACTCACGTCACGGGCAAAGGTGATCAAGGTATCCGCCCCGCAGGCTTCGCGCAGGATCTCCAGCGCGCGGGCAAACTGATGCGGCCGCGATTTGGAGCGCGGATTGTAAAACGCCATCGCCAGCCCAGCCTCGCCGACCAGCTGCAGGCGCTTTTCGATCAGGCTCCAGGGTTTCAGGTTGTCGCTGAGGTTGATGGCCGCGAAATCATGTCCCAATGGAGCGCCAATGGCAGCCGCCGCGGCCAGCATCGCGGTGATGCCGGGCAGTACCTTGATGTCCAGATCCAGCCATTCTGGGTGGCCCTCGGCGTTGTTTTCCAGCGCTTCGAACACGGCAGAGGCCATCGCAAACACACCGGGGTCACCAGAGGAGACGACGACGACGCGCTTGCCTTCGGCGGCCATCTGTAGCGCATGGGTGGCACGGTCGACCTCGACCCGATTGTCCGTGGCGTGCAGGGTCAGCCCTTCGCGCGGGTCAACCCGTTTCACATAGGGGATGTAACCGACGATGTCGGTGGCTTCGTCAATGGCGTTGCGCACTTCCTGCGTCACCAGTGCCTCGTTACCGGGGCCGAGGCCCGCAATCACCACCCAGCCTTTGTCTGTCATGCTCATGGCCGGCGCCCCTGTCCGTGAACCAATACGATGGAGAAATACGGCACTTCGCCTTCGATCTCCGAAAGCTTCTGCACGGTCTGCCCCGGCATGGTGCCACGTTCCACCAGCCATGCATCACCGGCGCGACCTGCGCGTTCAAGTGCGCGGCGCAGCTTGGGCAGGTTGCGGCCGATCTTCATCACCACCAGCGCATCTGTTTCAGCAGCGCGTTTGGCCAGTTCATCCTCGCTGAGAGTGGCCATCGCCACGGTCAGAACATCATCCCCCCAGGTGATCGGCTGGCCAGAGGCGGTCCAGCAGCCGGACATGCCGGTGATGCCGGGCACGATCTCCTGTTCGGCACGGCCCTGCAGCCGGGTGTAGAGATGCATATAGGAGCCATAGAGAAATGGGTCGCCCTCGCAGAGCACCACCACATCCTCGGTTTGCGCGATCTCGGCCAGGGTATCAGCCCAGTGGTCGTAGAATGCGCCCAGCACCCGGTTGTATTCGGGGTCGGAGAAATGGATTTCGGTGGTGACCGGGTATTCCATCGCGTGCTCGGTGACGCCCTCAGCCAGCATGCCCTCGACGATGGCGCGGGCCTGGCCCTGGCGGCCGGCCTTGCGGAAATGGGCGATGTGGCGCGCGCCTGCGATCAGCCGGTGCGAGCGGACGCTCATCAGGTCGGGATCACCGGGGCCAAGCCCTGCGCAGATGACTTTTCCCATCGTTACTCTTTCCAGCTCGCCAGCGCGTTGACGGCGGCCACGGTGATGGCAGAGCCGCCAAGGCGGCCTTTGACGATCATCGAGGGCACTGGCAGGTCTTCCATCAGCGCGTCCTTGGATTCCATCGCGCCGACAAAGCCCACCGGACAGCCGATGATGGCGGCGGGGCGGGGGCAGGCGGGGTCTTGCAGCATGTTCAACAGATGGAACAGCGCAGTGGGCGCGTTGCCGATGGCCACCACGGAGCCGTCCAGTTTCGGGCGCCACAGCTCCAGCGCGGCGGCGGAACGGGTGTTGGACATCTCCTTGGCCAGCTCCGGCACCTTCGGGTCACGCAGGGTGCAGATCACCTCATTATCCGCAGGCAGGCGCGGGCGGGTGATGCCTTCGCTGACCATATAGGCGTCACACAGGATCGGCGCGCCTTTTGCCAGGGCTGCGCGGGCGGTTTCGGCCATGCCATCGGAAAAGCGCACGTGCTCTTCCAGCCCCACCATGCCGGCGGCGTGGATCATGCGCACGACAACGCTTTCCTCGTCCTTGTTGAAGCGTGCCAGATCGGCTTCGCGGCGGATGGTGGCAAAGCTTTCGGCATAGATCGCGGCGCCGTTGGTTTCATAGGTGTGGAGCATATCAGCTGCCCTCTTTCAGAAGTTCGGGAGCGGCGCGCAAGGCAGCGGCGCTCAGGCGGGTCTTTAACGGCTGATCCGCGGCTGTGCCATGGCGGATCAGGGAGAAGTTGTCTGGACCGGTTGCGGTCAGGGTGAGCGGTGCAGGACCGGGACAGGCGCAGCCTTTGGTGCAGCCTGAAACATGCAGTTTGGTGCCGGCAGGGACATGCGGCGCCAACGCCCGTGCCAGATCACGTGTGGGCGAAAGCGCCTGCAGGCAGCCGGGCGCTCCGGTGCAAGCAACCACTTGCAGGCGCGGATCTGTTGCACCCAGGATCAGGCCCGGCAGGGGCGGCAGCTGGCCGGCGCCTTCCACCAGCAGCGCGCGCCAAGGGGTGAGGCGGAGCGGGCCGAGGTCCGCAAGGGCTGCCAGAGTGGCAGCGGGCATTTGGCCGAATTCCAGGGCCGCCAGCCTCCCTGCGGGGACAGCGCCTGGTTTCGCACAGAAGCCGACCTTTGCCATGGCTGCGGTATGCGCCTCCGGTGGGCCGCGGCGCGCGATGAGACGGTGCATCCTGCCACGGCCCTCGGGCGCGCCGCCCTGGTCAAGGAACCAGCGGGCCAGGGCCAGAGCTTCTGGAACGGCGGATTCACGTGTGACGGGCGTGCCGGTTTCTGCTCCGTCGGCGCGCAGGATCAGGGTGTTGCCAGCGCGTTCGATGCGGATGTCAGCGGCGGTGTCTTGCAGGACAGGTTCCGCGCCGCAGTCGACGGCAAAGCCGAATTTTCCCGGTAGGGTAAAGTCCGTTACAGCCGTAAGCGCTGCACTCAGGTCCCGTGCAATGGCCTGTGTATCGTCTCCTGTGCGCCAGAAGGGAGCAAGCAGGACATTGCGGCGAGCTTCGGCCTGTGCGTCGAGGTCGATCAGGCCGAGATCGCGCAAGCCTGTGATCAGCTCTTGGTGGCGGTCTTCGCGGATGCCGCGCATTTGCAGATTGGCACGGGCGGATATGTCGAGGAGGCCGTTTCCGTGTGTTTGTGACAGTTGCGCTACGCCGCGGGCCTGATCCTGTGTCAGCCGCCCCAGTGGTGCGCGCACCCGCACCACCAGCCCGTCGCCGGACATCATCGGCCGCAAAGCGCCTGGGCACCAGCCATAGACCTTGGGTTCGGCGGCGGCGCTCATGCGGCGCCCTCCAGTTCGGCCATGATCGAATTGCGGCGGGTGCTCCAGAGACCTGCGTCAAAGAGGGCGCGGAAGCGGTCGCGCATGGCCTGCAGGGCGGCGGGGTTTTCGCGCTCCATGAATGCGACCAGGTCGTCACGGCCCAGAGTGGCCTCGAAGTAAAGGTCAAACAGATGCGGCTGCACCACCTGTGCGAGATGGGCGAAGGCGGCCATATGGTCCAGCGTGGCGGCGACTTCAGCTGCGCCGCGAAAACCGTGGTTCATCATCGAGGTTGCCCAGTCCGGATTGGCGGCGCGGGCGCGGGTGACGCGGGCGATTTCCTCGCCCAAGCTGCGTGCCTGCGGTTTGTCCGGGCGGGTGGCATCCATGTGGTAAAGCGCCGGTGCCTTTTGGCCGATGCGCGCCATGGCGGCGGCAAAGCCGGCCTCATGTGCCGCATAATCCGAGGCTACCAGCAGGTCGGTTTCCGGCAGATCCTGCAAATGCACGAAACTGTCGGCGCCCTGCAGCCGGGTTTCCAGCGCTGCGCGGGCGTTGCTGATATCGCCCTTGGCATCAATCGCGTGCGAAGATGCATCGAGCCAGGCCTCGCCTGCTGCGGCCCGGGCCTCGTCGGTGAAGTCGTCCAGATGCGGATTCATCGAGAGGCCGTATTGACCGGGTTTGGGACCGAAAACGCGAGGGGTTTCGGTGAGATAGGGGTTGTCGGCCTGGGTTTCCTCGCGCTGGGCCAAAGCGGCCGCCGCGGTTTCGAACATCTGAGCAAGGCCGGGGAAGACATCGCGGAACAGGCCGGAGACCCGCAGGGTCACATCAATGCGCGGGCGGTTCAGCATCGACAGCGGCAGCACCTCGAAACCGGAGACGCGCTCGGACCCCTCGTCCCACTTGGGCGCGAGGCCCGCAAGATGCAGCGCCATGGCAAATTCCTCGCCTGCGGTGCGCATGGTGGCGGAGCCCCAGAGGTCGATCACCAGCCCCTTGGGCCAGTCGCCGTGGTCCTGGAGGTGGCGGCGCAGCAGCTCTTCCGCCAGTTTGACCCCTTGGGCCTGCGCCCCCCGCGACGGCACCGCCCGCGGGTCGGTGGTAAAGAGGTTGCGCCCGGTGGGGATCACATCGGAGCGGCCCCGGAAGGGGGAGCCGGAGGGGCCGGGGGGGACGATCCGGCCGTCCAGCGCAGCAATCAGCCCGGCGCGTTCCTCAGCCCCGCATTGGCCGGTGCCGAAGATATGCAGCCCCTCGCCGTACTGGCTTTCCTTGATGTCGCAGACAAAGGCGTCGATGCGGGTGATGGCCTCGGCAGGTGATGTGTCGGGAGTGAGGCCGAGGTCGGCCTCGACACCGGTTCCCTGTGCCTCGGCGCGGATATCATCAATCAGCCGGTCGCGGCGGGCGGGGTCCAGCCCGTCGGCGGTGGAGTATTCATCCAGCAGGTTTTCGAGCCGGGACATGCCCTCGGGCAGGTTGGTCTGTGCCAGCGGCGGCGGTAGGTGGCCGATGGTCACGGCGCCGATGCGGCGTTTGGCCTGGGCGGCCTCGCCGGGATCGTTGACGATAAAGGGGTAGGTGACCGGCAAAGGGCCGGTCAGCACCTCGGGCCAGCAGGTGCCGGACAATGCCACCGCCTTGCCGGGCAGCCATTCCAGCGTGCCATGGGCGCCGATGTGAACCAGCGCGTCGGTTTGGCTGCGCAGCCACAGGTAAAATGCGACATAGGCGTGGCGCGGGGTGCGGTCCAGGTCATGGTACTCGTCGACCCGGGTTTTCACTTCGCCGCGTTCCGGCTGCAGGGCGATCAATGCTTTGCCTGCACGCAGAGCCTTGAAATGAAAGGCATCATCGCGGCAGTCGATGTCCTGTTCGGGACGGCCCCAGGCCTCGGTCAGAGTGTTCTGCAGCTCTTGCGGCAGGGTGGTCAGGGCGGCTTTGTACTCTGTGAGGGAGACGCTCAGCGTTTCTTTCATCAGCCGCAGGCCGGAGTCTTCCTGCGGCTCGACGGTATAGCCCTGGTCCCAGAGTTCACGCAGGATTTCGTCGCAGGACGCCAGTGCGTCGAGGCCAACGGCATGGGCGAGATTGTGGTCGCGGCCGGGGTAGGTGGACAGAACCAAGGCAAGGCGCTTGTCCGCATTGGGGAGCCTGGCGAGACGCAGCCAGCCTTCGACGCGGTCTACAGCCGCCTTGACGCGGTCCGGATCGGCGCGATGGGCAAAGCGGGAATACTGCAGGTCCGGATCTTTCTTGCCCGGTGATTTGAAACTGACAACACCTGCAAAGATGCGGCCGTCGACCTCGGGCAGCACAACATGCATGGCAAGGTCGGCAGGCGAGAGGCCGCGACCGGCATCCGCCCAGTCCTTGCGCCGCGCGGTGGAGAGGGCGACCTGGAATACCGGGCATCCGGTTGTGGAGAGCGGTGAGGCGCTGCCGTCAGTGCCCTGTGCCGAGAAGGCGGTGGCGTTGATGATGGCGGCGGGAGCCAGCTCCGGGAGTTTTGCGCGCAGCCATTCCGTGGCGGCAGGTGCCTTGAGGCTGGCAGCAAAGGCGCCGTAGGCAGCGTATCCGCGGGCGCGGAGTTCTTCGATCAGCGCATCCACCGGGGCGGTGTCGGCTGCGGTGAGATAGGAACGGTAGAAGCTGACCAGAACCAGCGGTTTGTCCTGCGGAGGGAGGTCGGCCAGCACGCCCCTGGCGGGATCGTAGAAGCCATGCTGGGGCATGGATTTCACGCCAAGGACAGGGCCTGCGTAGAGGCCTGCGGCGAGCGACAGCTGGGCGAGGGCGGCCTGGGCGGCAACGGCGCCGCCGGCGTCGCACAGGGATTGCAGGCGGCGCAGAGTGGAGACGGGCAGGGTGGACAGTTCGTCCAGGCGCGAGTCTTCGCGGCCGTCAGCAGGCAGAACCGCCAGCGCAATGCCTTTGCGGCGGGCGAGATCCTGCAGGGTTGCGAGCCCGTAGGACCAATAGCTTTCGCCGCCGATGAGACGGACAAGGACGCCCTTGGCGCCCTCAAGTGTCTGTTCCGCGTAGACGTCGACGGAGAGCGGGTGTTTCAGCGCGACGAGGTTGGCAACCCTGAGGCTGGGCAGCTTGCCGTCTGCCCGGTGCCAGCCTGCGGCAAAGGCACCAAGGTCGCTGTCGGAGAAAGACAACACCACAAGGTCCGCAGGGGTCTGTCCCAGATCCTGCGGGGTGTCGGTCTCGTCAAGGCCGTGGCTTTCGCGGAAGACGACGTGCATCAGTTTCTGCCTTTCCCGGCCAGCAAAACGGTGTCCCGGGGCGCAAGCCCCGGATCGCGCCCGACCCGCCCCGATGGGCGGGCGCGATTGCGCCCACCCCGGAACGGGCGCGATCCTTTCCGCTCATGAAGGTTACGGGTCCGGGGCATCAGCTCAGGCCCCCAGCTCGGCGCGGATCGCCTGTTCGTCGATATCGTCATGCTCGGCGATAACCACCAGGGCAGTCTTGCGCGGCTGCGCGCCCCAGGGCTGATCATATTGCGCGCGCAGGCGCTCACCCACGGCCTGAACCAGCATCCGCATCGGTTTTCCCTCCACCGCGACATAGCCTTTGACGCGCAGGATATTGCGTTCGCGGGCGAGTTTCACGATGGCATTCTGCAGCGATTCCGGATCGGATACTTCGCCCATTTCGACAACGATGCTTTCAAAATCGTCGTGTTCGTGGTCGTGATGGCCGTCGTGATGGCTGGGGCGGGCGTCGAGGTCGTCTTCGGCGGCCGCTTCCAGACCCAGGATAATGCGCGGGTCAATCACACCTTCGCTCATCGGCAGGATCGGCAGCTTGCGGGGCGCTTCGGCCTCGATCACTGCGCGGGCTTTTTCGACGCCTGCGTCTCCGGCCAGGTCGGCCTTGGACAGAAGCACGATGTCAGCGCAGGAAATCTGGTCTTCGAAGACTTCGCTGAGCGGGGTTTCATGGTCGATGCTGTCATCCGCTTCGCGCTGAGCCTGCACGGCGTCCAGATCGGGGGCGAACTGGCCCTTGGCAACTGCTTCGGCATCGGCCAGCGCAATCACGCCGTCGACTGTGATGCGCGAACGGATCACGGGCCAGTCGAAGGCTTTCAGCAGCGGCTTGGGCAGGGCGAGGCCAGAGGTTTCGATCACGATGTGGTCGGGTTTTTCCGGCAGCTCCATCAGCTGTTCGATGGTGGGGATGAAGTCATCGGCCACGGTGCAGCAGATGCAGCCGTTGGCCAGTTCCATGATGTTTTCCGCCGGGCAGTTTTCATCGGCGCAGGATTTCAGGATGTCGCCGTCGACGCCGGCGGTGCCGAATTCATTCACCACAACAGCCAGCCGTTTGCCTTGCGGGTTCTGCATCAGATGGCGGATCAGCGTGGTTTTGCCCGCGCCGAGAAAGCCGGTGATGACGGTGACGGGGATCTTGTTGAGATCGCTCATGATTACTCCTCGGAAGGGAAGGCGGCCGGCGGGATGCGGGCAACGGATTGTTTGCGGAAAGCTGTGGGGCGCTCGCGCCAGGGCACAAGGCCGTCGGCGGTGGCAGCATAGGCGGCGGTGCCTGCCAGAATCTCTGGGATATGCACGTCCGGGTCCATGTCGCCGTAGACGTAGCTCCAGCGTTCTTCGCCGCCGGTCAGCAGCACGGTGCAGCTGCGCGAGCAGGCCGACAGGCATTTGACGCCGCGGAGCGTCACGCCCTCGGGCATGCCGGCCTCTTTCAGTGCATCATGCAGCAGGGTGCCCGGGCGGGTCGCCTCGGGGTCGGCACCTTCGTTCCGGCAGGTCAGGCATACGGTCAGGGTGACCGGTCCCGGGGTGCGGGCAGCATTGTCCGCCATTTCGTCAGCCATCTTCGCGTCTCCTGTCGCGGCTGGGCTTGTGGGATGGCCAGAAAGGAGCTGTCTCGTGCCAGCTCCTCAACCGGTTGCAGAACACCCCGTCTGCCCGTTGATCTCGTCGTCGCTGGCAGGTCTCCCGGCTTGCGGATGCCAAGGCGCGGGGCCTTGCTGGCTATCCTGCCTTCCCGGGTGTTCTCCCAGTGGCATGGCGGCCTCATCCGGTCACGGTCGCGGGGGCGGCTGTGCTTGAGCCTTGGCAGGCCTTCACATTCCCTCTTCGCCTGTTTTCACAGGAACCAGCTGACCCCCCTTGCGCTATGGCGGGCTTCTTTGTCAAGACATGGGGGCAAACAGCTGGAGCACACCATGAGTGAAAAGTCTGAAACCGGCATCTCGGAGGATGAAGCCGCCCGTCACGCGTCCAAAATGGCCAAGAAGAAGGCCGCGCGCGACCGGATGATGAAAACCAAGGAGGGCGAGAAAGGCCTGATCATCGTCCATACCGGGCCGGGCAAGGGTAAGTCTTCGTCCGGCTTTGGCATGATTATGCGCTGTATTGCCCATGGGATGCCATCTGCGGTGGTGCAGTTCATCAAGGGCGCCTGGCAAACTGGCGAACGGACGCTGATCGAGGAAAACTTCAGCGATCTGTGTCAGTTCTATGCGATGGGGGAAGGCTTTACCTGGGAAACCCAGGACAAGGCCCGCGACATCGCTGCCGCGCAAAAAGGCTGGGAGAAGGCCAAGGAGATGATCCTGGACGAGAAAAACACCATGGTTCTGCTCGACGAGATCAATATCGCGCTGCGCTATGAGTATCTGGACCTGGATGAGGTGCTGGAATTTCTGGTGGAGCAGAAGCCGCCGATGACGCATGTGGTGCTGACAGGCCGGAACGCCAAGGAAGAGCTGATCGAGATCGCGGATCTGGTGACTGAGATGGGCCAGATCAAGCACCCGTTCCGTGCAGGCGTGAAGGCGCAGAAAGGGGTGGAGTTCTAACCCCTTTCAGATCGCAATCTTGAGCAGGCCTGAGGTTTTGCGCTTTGCTTTGCAAATCGCCGGGGGGCGGGCTGATGATGCCGTGCGGGCGGTCTTCTCGCTGATGTAGATATCGACTGCCGCGCGCTCTGCATCATCCAGCCGCAGGCCCAGTTTGGTGCGCCGCCACAGGTAATCTTCGCCGGAGCGTACCCATTCGCGGGCAATGGCCCAATCCAGTTCCCGCGCGGTGATGGTCGCGCCGAAGTTCCGGCCCAGGTCCTCTGCGGATTTGGCTGTGCCCAGCACGTCCCAGGACTCGGTGCCGTAGGCGCGGATCAGGCGGCGGGTCCAGTAGGGGGTGAGGAATGGATACTCCACCGCCAGCGCGCTGCGCAGCTTATCCACATCTGCCACCGCGAAGTCGCCACCAGGCAGGGCAGCACCTGCCGTCCAGTCCGCAGGCAATTGCGGGAACACTTTGCCGATCTTTGCAAGTGCCGCCTCGGCCAGCTTGCGGTAGGTGGTGATCTTGCCGCCGAAGACATTCAGCAGCGGTGCCTGCGCCTGATCCAGTGTCAGAACATATTCGCGAGTCGCTGCGGTGGCTGAGCTGGCACCGTCGTCATAAAGCGGGCGCACGCCGGAATAGGTCCAGACAATGTCTTCGCGCGTGAGCGGTTGATTGAAATATCCGGACGCGAAATCAATCAGATAGTCCTGCTCTGCCGCAGTGCATTCCGGTGCTGTGTCCGGATCCGGGTGGTCGGCGTCGGTGGTGCCGATCAGGGTGAAGTCTTCCTCGTAAGGAATGGCAAAGATGATCCGCCCGTCAGTACCTTGAAAGAAGTAGCAGCGGCCATGGTCGAACAGTTTCGGCACAACGATATGGCTGCCACGCACCAGCCGGACATTTTCACGGCTGTTCTGACCCAGTTTTTGTTTCAGCACATCGGCGACCCAAGGCCCGCCTGCGTTGACCAGCATCTTGGCCCGGTGTTCTTGTTCCAGGCCAGTGGCGTGATCCTTCACCGTGACAATCCAGTGATCAGAGTGGCGCACGGCTGACAGCACTTCGGTCCGGGTCAGGATTTCGGCGCCGCGGGCCTGTGCATCGCGGGCGTTCAGCACCACCAGTCGGGCGTCCTCGATCCAGCAGTCGGAATATTCAAAAGCGGTTTTGAACATGTCTTTCAGCGGCCGTCCTGCCGGGTCGGCGGCCAAATCCAGTTTCGCGGTTCCGGGCAGAATGCCGCGCTTACCTAGAGAGTCGTATAGAAACAGCCCCAGCCGGATCAGCCAGGCCGGGCGGCGTCCTTTCATCCAGGGCATGAGGGTTGTCAAAAGTTTTGAGGTTGGTGTCTCGCTGTCGAACCGCATATCCCTGTGGAACGGCAGCACAAACCGCATCGGCCAGGAGATATGCGGCATCGCCTTGAGCAGCACCTCGCGTTCGATCAATGCTTCGCGCACCAGCCGGAACTCGAAGTATTCGAGATAGCGTAGGCCGCCGTGGAACAGTTTGGTGGAGGCAGAGGAGGTGGCGGAGGCCAGATCGTTCATCTCGGCCAGGGTCACCGACAGGCCACGACCCGCTGCGTCGCGGGCTATGCCGCAGCCATTGATGCCGCCGCCGATGATGAAAAGATCCGATATGGGCGTGTCAGTCATTTTCGCTGCTTTCGTTTTTTCCTGCGGTCAGGATACGGGTGCCGGCGGCCTGTGCGGCCTTGGCAAAATCTTCCGGCACGGGACGGTCGGTGATCACCACGTCCAAATCCGCAACGTCACAGATCCGCACCGGAGCAGAGCGGGTGAACTTGCTGCCATCGCAGACCAGCACCCGTTGGCGGGCATTTTTCAGGATGGCACGGGCGACTGAAACCTCGCGGGCGTCGTGGTCCATCACCGCGCCGTCGGCATCCAGCGCCGAGGCTCCGATGACGGCGAAATCCACCTTGTATCGGGCAAAGAAATCCACCGCGTCCTCCCCCACGATGGCGCCGTCACTTTGCCGAACAGTGCCGCCTGCCAGGATCAATTCCTTGGCCTGATGGCCCATCATCATGTTGATAATGTTAATATTGTTGGAAATGACTGTGAGGCCGCTGTGGCCGGACAACGCCCGGGCAACCTGTTCAGTGGACGTGCCGATGTTGAGAGAGAGCGAGCAGTTGTCGGGGACCAGCTCTGCCGCCAGAGCAGCCATCGCCAGTTTGTTGCCAGCGTTCAGCTTGCGCCGGTCCTCGTAGCCCTGGCTGGCGGCAGAGCTTAGGCGAACGGCCCCTCCATGTACGCGCGACAGTGCGCCGCGGGCCGACAGATCGCGCAGATCGGTGCGCACGGTCTGCAAGGACACGCCGAAGTGGCGAGAGAGATCCTCAACCTCGACCCGGTCCTGCCGGTTCAGGAGGGCGATGATTTCGTTTTGACGGCCGAGGGCATCCATCTGCTTTCCTTTCGCTGCGTTTCCTTAGCGCGCCCGGCAGGAAGAGTCACTATTCGTTTTCGAAATGCTTTCGAAAATTCCTCAAACGAAAGGGGCGCCGCAATGGGTACCTCTTGCAAGCTGCTTGCATTGCGTGGGTCAGCTGAGCCGGATCAGATGGTTGTCCCAGGCGAGATCCGCAGGTTGCAGCATGGTCAGGCCGGTTTCCGAGATTGTCAGCAGTTGCCCGGTGCCGGTGCTGGCGGTGAAGCCGCCGGGGGCAGGGGCCAAACCGCAGATGTCGGTCTCTTTGTGTTCGTGCAGCAGCGCGCCACTGACTGTGTCGATGATTTGCAGGACGCCGCCGCGTGGGGAGGTGACACCAAGCAGGGTGCCGTCCGCAGAGAAGGCAGTGGAACCGCCATAGCCATTCATGTTCAGCACCCGCGGATCATCCTCTGCCAGCAGGAACGGACCGCCGCCGGGTTTGTGCAGGCCTGCTGTGGGAACCTGTTCACCCAGATCACCCTGCCATTGCATGGCAAAGCCAACGGTGCCGTCGGCGCGTATGGCCAAGTGTCGGATCGAGTTCAGATGCAATTCCTGCGGCAGCTCCATCTGGTCTTGCAAGTCTCCGTCCAGGCTTAGGTAGCTGAGGTTCGGGCGCATATCCGGCAGGTTCAGCTTGGCGCGACCGCTGTCGGGGTGGGTTTCAATACCGCCATTGGCCACAACCAGTCCCGGCGCGTCGCGGCGCAGGGCCATGTCATGCGGGCCAATGCCGCCAGAGGAGAAGGCGGTGATGCGCCGGTAGTCGTCCGCAGCATCCCAGACGCCGATTATTCCGCGGGCGTTGTCATAGTCGTTTTCGGTGGTAAACAGGCGGCTGCCGTCGGCTGAGAACACGCCGTGGCCATAGAAATGGTGGCCAGCAGGCGGTTCCAGCCGCGCGAGAGCTGCGCCGGTACAGCAGTCAATCACATCAGCAAAGCGGCCCGGACGGCGGGCGAAAGCAACCGCTTGGGGACGGATCGGATGGGCGGCCGCGGCATGGCCGCGCTCTGGCAGCGGGTGGCGGAACAGGATGTCGCCGGTTTCTGCCAGGCCAGCGAGCAGGAAGTTTCCGGCGCCATCCCTGCCAGCCGATAGAAAGGCAGGGTTTCTGGCGCTGGCCCAGCTGGCCTGCGGGGCGAGGGTGGCGGCGATAACGCCAGTCAGGAAACCGCGGCGGGACGTCATGTTCTGCGTCTTTCGTTCAGTCGCCATCTAGCGAATTGAACCCGGCAGCGACGCCCAGCGATGGGCTGAGCCGCTTTGACACGATGGCGCGCAGGTCTTTCACTTCCTGGCGCAAAGCTTCGATCCGGATGCGCGCGCCGGGGTCTGCGACACCGGCAAAGACCGGATCATCCAGTGTTTCGGCCCGGGTGCGGGCCTTCTCGAAACTTTGGCTGAGGTCTGCTCTCAACCCCGCATCCTGCTGCGCAAGGGCAAGCGCCAGGGGTTCCATTGCGTTCAGCGACAGCAGCAGGTGGCGCAGGCTGCGCCCGGAGCGGCGGGCCTCGGCGCGGTTGGGGCGGGGCTTGTCGAATGTGCCCAGTGGGCGGCCCAGGCGCATGTCGTCCAGCACTTGAAGTCCGGTGGTCAGCGCTTTCAGCAATTCCTGTGTGATTTCCTCTTCGCTGCGGTAGCGGCGGGTGGGCGCACGCATTTCGGCAGCGAAGCGTTCTGTCCAGTCCGCAGCGATGGCCTGCGAGGTGGCGGCAATGTCAGCGCTGATGGCGCGGGTCAGGGCGCAGCGGTAATCCGGGCTGCCGGCGGTTGAAAGGTCCGGGTCGTAGAGCAGGTATTCCAGAGCATAAAAGCCGCGGGCGGCGATGGAATGGCTGGCGAATTTCACCGGATCACTGATGCCTGCATCCTCGCTGCGGATCAGATTGCCAAGCGCCTTGGGCGTCTTGCTGCGGCTGTCGGGCCAGAAGGCCAGTGCAAAGGCGCGGTTGTCTGTCTCGGTCGGGCCAAAGCGGTAGTGGCTGGCGGCAATCCAGGCGTCGAAGGCGTTGCCATAGGCCGCGCGCAGGGAGCCCGATTGCGGGCTGCAATCAGCCTTGGCCGCTGTTGCGAGTTCTGCGGCATCTGCTGTCAGTTCCTCAAATGCCGGAAGGATCAGCTGGTCGGTGATTTCGCTGGAGAGGTCAGAGGCCATGGCCGGGGCGGCGACCAGGGACAGGATCAGGGCCAGCACACGCATCAGAGGCTGCCCAGAAACGAAATGAGAGCGGCGCGGTCCTTTGGTTCCAGGTCAACCACGCGGCGCTTTGCCGCTTCGGCCTCGCCGCCGTGCCACAAAATCGCCTCCAGCAGGGTGCGGGCGCGACCGTCATGCAGGAAGGTTGCGCGAGGGGAGACCTGCTGCGTCAGACCGATGCCCCACAGCGGCGCTGTGCGCCATTCACGCCCCGTTGCGCGGGCCTCGGGGCGGTGGTCGGCCAGGTCTTCGCCCATGTCGTGCAGCAAGAGATCAGAATAGGGCCAGATCAGCTGGAAGCTTTGTTCAGGCCGGTCCTCTAGCCGGTGGGTCACGTATTTTGGCACATGGCAGGAGGTGCAGCCGCTGTCATAGAACACTTGCTTGCCGCGCAGCACCTTTGGGTCTGCGGTATTGCGGCGGGCGGGCACGCCCAGATTGCGGCTGTAGAAGGTGACCAGGTCCATATTGGGCTGGTCAATTTCGGTTTCACGGGAATCACCGCCGCCGTGTGGGGCGGATTGGCAGGCGGTTTGCAGATCCGTGCATTCGCCCGCATGGGCCGGGAACAGCGGGGTGGAAATGCCGATGTCACCGGAAAACGCGCCTGCGGATTGTTCGTGCACTGTCGCCATACCGGCCTTGAGGCCAAAACGGCCCAGCATGATCCCGCTGAATTCCCGCGACCAGACCAGGTTGGCGCGGCCAGAGATGCCGTCGCCATTGGCGTCATCTGCGTCTGCGTGGGCGAGGATGTCGGCTGTCGGGATTGCCTCCAGAAGGCCAAGACCGATCATCGGCGGTGCCACGCGCGGGCTGAGCATCGCATCTTCGGCCAAGGGGCCGTAGCCCAGGTTTGCGGCGGTGTAGCGGGGCCTGCGCAAAGTGGCATGCTCGCCGCCGTTCAGGGCAATCTCGAATTCTTCGTATTCCACCTGCAACTTGTATTCAGGCGCGATGCCGGGGGCAGAGAAGTCCTGCAGCTGGGTGCCATAGTTCGGATCCGGCGCGGTGCCGATGTAGTCATGGATTTCCTGCAATTTCGGCGGCACCGGACCGGGAATGGACACCCGCAGGAACATCGTGGTGGACGCATACTCCGGCTGATCCGGCACATGGCCGCGGCCGTCCTTCAGGTGGCAGCGCTGGCAGGAGCGGGCGTTGTAGAGCGGCCCCAGCCCGTCGGATGCCAGAGTGGACGCGGGCGAGAACACCCAGATCTTCTTGAACAGCCCGTTGCCCAGTTTGAATTCCAGCTCCTGCTCGAAGCTGAGGTTGGCAGAGTGCTGCGAGAATGCCTCGTCGTCTTGGCGCGCACGCACAGTGGCCGCACCAGCGGGCAGGTCTTCAAAGCGTTCCGGCGCGGTGAAATCCGTGGCTGGGGCGGTGACGGTCTCAATCCGGGTGCGTTCGGCGTCTGTGCGGGGGAGGGGGGAGAGATGCGGCTCTGCCTGATACTGGCTGGCCAGGTCCAGCGCCGCAACGGGCGTGGCCGCCGCAAAAGCGGCAGCCAGAAAAAGGTTAGTCTTCGATCTCGGCCATTTTTGTCGCGTTGAGCTGGGCATAGTTTTCGGCACCGATCCGATCGTGCAGGTCAAGCTGGGTTTCGAGGAAATCAATGTGGCCCTCTTCGTCCGCCATCAAGTCTTCAAACAGTTTCTGCGTGACATAGTCGCCGGCTGTGTTGCAGGCATCGCGGGCTTCCTTGTAAAGCGCGCGCGCATCCACTTCGGCGGCAAGGTCGCATTCGAGGGTTTCTTTCGGGGTCTGGCCGATCCGCAGCGGGTCAAGTTTTTGCAGGTTCGGGTGGCCGCCGAGGAATAGAATCCTTTCAATCAGTTTATCCGCATGCTGCATCTCTTCGATGCTTTCCTCGCGGCTTTTCTGGGCCATGCTGCCCAGGCCCCAATCGTCCTGCAACCGGTAGTGCAGCCAGTACTGGCTGACCGCTGTCAGCTCATGGCGCAGCGCTTTGTTGAGATAGTCGATAACTTTGGCGTCGCCCTGCATGAATGTTCTCCTGAATTGATGCCGCGCGCAAATTTGCAAGCTGCGCAGGTACTTCCAGCTTACTGCTGGACCGCATCGTGTCGAGGAAAAGTGGCATGCAGCCACCGCAATCGGCGGCTTTCCCCAGCGCATGATAAATCTTGCCTGGGGTGATTATCGTTTCAGGGTCGGCATTTCGCATCCAGTCGATGGCTGCCCGGATGTCATGGTCCGAAATATTCGTGCAGTGGCAGACGATCATGCTGCTGCGTCCTTGCCCATTGGCGCAAAAGGCCGAGTGATTCCGTTGGGAAATATATCTGACAAAATTACTGGGTTTTCAAGAGATATCCAGAGTAAAATACTTGGGATTTCGGTGCAAAGATACCAGCTGCAACCGGATGCACAAAAAAACGGGCCGCAGAAGCTGCAGCCCGTCATTGCGTGATGTTTCGGATCTTACTCAAAGACAGCCGAAGGGTTGTCGAGACTGTCGGAGCCTTCGATGGCGACGCCACCGAGATCCAGAGCGGTGACCACACGTTCGATTGACCGTGTCTGATCGATCAGCCCGTTGACGCCGCCCATCACAAGTGCTTCGCCAGCGGTGTTGCCCTGGGCCAGCATCTGATCATAGGACAGTCCGGCCTCGGCGGCGGTCTTGATCCGGCCAAGCGCCTGCATGGTGGTCGCCAGCTTGCTGCGCATTTCGGTGTCCAGACCCGCATCCTTGGCCGCAACCAGATCCGCCAGCGAGGCGCCCGAGACCAGCTCGCCGTTCACCCGGACGTATTCGCCCAAGTAGACGTTCTGCACACCCAGCCCGTCATAGTAGTGGCTGTTGTGGGTGTTGTCGGAAAAGCAGTCATGCTCTTCCTCGGGGTCGTTCAGCATCAGGCCCAGACGCATCCGCTCGCCCGCCTGTTCGCCATAAGACAGCGAGCCCATGCCGGTCAGCATGGCGGTGATGCCAGCGTTTTCATCCGCCAGCAGCGCGGTGCGGGCGTCGCCCTTGGTGCCCCATTGCGTGGCGATCCACTCCAGGTCGGAGATCAGAAGGTCGGTTGCCGCCTGCAGGTATTCGCCGCGGCGGTCGCAATTGCCGCCGGTGCAGGCCTCACCTGCTGCGTAGTCGGTCCAGGGGCGGTCGCCGGCGCCGTGCTCTGTGCCTTTCAGGTCCTGGCCCCAGAGCAGAAATTCGATGGCGTGGTAACCGGTGGCGACATTGGCCTCGACCCCATCGGCCTCGTGCAGGGCGCCTTCCAGCAGTTCGGGGGTAATCTTGGCCGCGTCGATGATTTTCCCCGACAGCGCAAAGCTGGGGGTGGCGATCACATTCAGCGCGGCCAGGGTGTTTTCGTCGCTCGGGCCACCGTAGGAGGCGTCGACGTAGTCGATCAGCCCTTCGTCCAGCGGCCAGGCGTTCACCTTGCCCTCCCAGTCATCGACGATGGCGTTGCCGAAGCGGAAGACCTCGGATTGCTGATAGGGAACGCGGGCGGCAATCCAGGCGGCGCGGGCGGCCTCCAGGTTTTCGGCTGATGGATCTGTGACCAGCGCGTCAACCGCGGTTTTCAGCGCTTGGGCCGTGGTCAGGCTGTCCTGGTATTTCGCTTCGGCAATATTGGCGTAGTTGGTCAGCACTGCTGCTTTGTCGGCGGCACAGGCCGTGGTGGCGCCAAAGGCGAGACCGGCGAGGGCGGTGCCCGTAAGAAACAGGGATTTCATCAGCTCAGTCCTTAAGGTTTTGAAAGGGGGTCAATGCAGGGTGGCAGCAGCGGGCCGTGCAGGTTGATGCACAGGCTGCGGGGTCATGATTTGCTGCAAAATCAGTCCGCAATCAGAGGCCAAATGGGCCAGTTCCTGCGCCTTGCGCGGGGTGACGATCAGCGATGCAAGGATATGCGCGTCACCATCCTGGCCCTCGGCAGCGGAGGCCAGCAGGTTGGCAAAGCAGTTCTCGTCTGCGCCAAGGCATTTGCAGGTCACACCATGCCGCACCAGCGGGCGGCGGCCATGCGTGGCGCAGAAATTGCAGAGATAGCCAAAGGCCTCAAACGCGGCTTCGGCCATTTCCGGGCCGAAGTTTACTTCGAAGTCGCGGCGCATCTGTTCGCGGGTCTCGCTGCCGGAAAACCAATGACGCAAGTAGATCACCGCGCCAGCCTCCAGCGGCGGCAATTCCGACAACGTGCCGACCGTCACGCCGCCACGGGGATGCATGGCGGTGCTGCTCATTTGGTCAGGATCAGCTTGCCCGCACGGGTGATGCGCAGGGAATAGATCTGGCCGTTCAGAAGGATTCGGGCCTGGGTGCCGCCGCGGGTCAGGTCTTCGGCGTGGTAGGTCGGGAAGACCTCGGCGGTGGCCTCGGTCGCGACAGGTTTGGATGTAATCTGGTTCATGACTTGCGCCCATTGATGAATTCCGCCCTGTCCAGAAGCCATTCCAGACAAAACCCGGACAGAGCACCGGAGGGGGCAAAGACCTGCTGCCATATCTGGCGCATCTCATCTGCTTCCGGATCTCTGTTCAGGCGGCCGCGCAGGCGGTTGTCTCCGTTCGGCATGGGGCGATCTCGATTGAATAACATGACACCGGCTCGCCTGAAGCGAGTCAGGCTGGCTGGGATGCTGTATACCTGAATTAATTGCTCAGGTATGTCAATCCGAGTTTTTTAGTCGGAATTGTATTTTTATGATCTGACAACATGATGCGCCGAAAAAGAAAAGACCGCCCGGTGGGCGGTCTTGGAGAATTCTGCTGTACTGAACTTAGCTTCGGGTGCCGGAAAAACGCTCTTGCCATTCTTCGCGCTGCTCGTCGGTGATCTTGGCAAACAGGACGTCAGGAACCGTGAAGGCATGACCTGCAGGCAGGGACGATAGCGCCGCTGCAACGTCTTCGGGCCAGCTGCGGTCGTCTGAATTCAGCGCTGCCATCAGCTTGTCCGTGGCCTGCGGGATGAAGGGGGCAGACAGCACCGCATAGAGGCGGATCAGGTTCAGGCCCAGACGCACCTGTGCGGCGGCGCGCTCGGGGTCCTGCTTAAACACCGACCAGGGGGCGGCGGACTGCAGATATTCATTGCCGGCGACCCAGATCGCCCGCAGCTCCTGCGCCGATTTGCGGACCTCCATCGCCTCCATATGGCCCTCATAGGCGCGGATGCGGGTGGTAAGCTCGGCAATCAGCGCCTGCTCCTGCGCGTCGTATTCACCAGCCGAGGGGACTTCCTCGCCGAATTTGGAGCGGCAGAACTTGGTGATGCGGCTGACAAAGTTGCCCAGCACATCCGCCAGATCCTTGTTCACCGACTGCTGGAAGTTCTCCCAGGTGAATTCGGAATCGCTGCTCTCCGGCGCATGGCTGAGGAGCCACCAGCGCCAGTAGTCGGCGGGCAGGATTTCCAGCGCCTGGTCCATGAAAACGCCGCGCCCTTGTGAGGTGGAGAACTGGCCACCATCATAGTTCAGGTAGTTGAAGCTCTTCAGGTGGTCGACCATCTTCCACGGCTCGCCAGAGCCCAGAATGGTGGCCGGGAAAGACAGGGTGTGGAAGGGCACGTTGTCCTTGCCCATGAACTGGACGTATTTGACGTCTTCGGCACCTTTGTCGGTGCGCCACCAGCGCTGCCAGTCAGCATCCGTTTTGCCGTTGGCGTCGGCCCATTCGCGCGAGGCGGCGATATATTCGATTGGCGCGTCGAACCAGACATAGAAGACCTTGCCTTCCATGCCGGGCCAGTCCTCGCCGCCCTTCTTGACCGGCACGCCCCAGTCCAGGTCGCGGGTGATGCCGCGGTCCTGCAGCCCGTCGCCGTCATGCAGCCACTTTTTGGCAATCGAGGTGGTCAGGATGGGCCAGTCTTTCTTGCCGTCGATCCAGGCATCCAGCTGGTCCTTCAGCTGCGACTGGCACAGATACAGGTGTTTGGTCTCACGCACTTCCAGGTCGGTGGAGCCGGAGACGGCAGAGCGCGGATTGACCAGGTCGGTCGGATCCAGCTGTTTGGTGCATTCCTCGCACTGGTCGCCGCGGGCTTTTTCGTAGCCGCAGTTGGGGCAGGTGCCCTCAATATAGCGGTCCGGCAGAAAACGGCCGTCGGCGTTGGAATAGACCTGTTTCTCGGTCACTTCACGGATCAGTCCGGCCTCGGCCAGCTTGCCCGCAAAATGCTGGGTCAACGCGTGGTTCTGCGGGCTGGAAGACCGGCCGAAATGGTCGAACGACAGGGCAAAGCCCTTGGCGATTTCCGCCTGTGTTTCATGCATCGCAGCGCAGTATTCCGCCACTGGTTTGTTAGCCTTGGCAGCCGCCAGTTCAGCGGGGGTACCGTGCTCGTCGGTGGCGCAGAGGAACATCACCTCATTGCCGCGTCCGCGTTGGAACCGGGCGTATAAATCGGCGGGCAGCTGTGAGCCCACCAGATTGCCCAGATGCTTGATGCCGTTGATATAGGGGATTGCCGAGGTGATCAGAATGCGTGCCATGCCATCCATCCAGGTAATGCGTCAAAGGCCCGTCTAACCCATGGCGGGGCCGGCGGGAACCCCGCCGGTGTGATTCCCATGAATTATGGAAGCAGGCCTGCTTTTTCGCGCCGGAAACTGTTGACGAGTGAGCCATGCGGTGAACCGGGCCTATGCGCCGCATTTAAAGATGCCGGTGCTGAAGCCGACAGAGCGCTGTCGCACAAGGCGCCGGTGGTTTCGGCCTGCATGGTCGGCGGGGCTGGTATGATCGGCCGGTCCGGCCGGTCGGTGGCGGTGCTGGAGACCTTGCGAGGGCTGCGTTTCAAACTGCAGCGGTTTTTTTGCCCCGGTCGGGGTCCAAAGGCAGGCGTGATGGCTGGCTACTGTTTTTGGCGTGACCGTTTCAGCAGGCGGCCGATGGTGAAGGATGTGCGCGGTGCATAGACATAGCCGGTGCGCTCTTCCGGGGTGGCGCGGACTTTCATCCGGCTGAGGCCAAAGACGATCAGCAACACATGGCCGCAGGCGACATAGGCAAACAGCGCTGCAGGGCCATAGGCCTCAATCAGGGCCGAGGAGACATAGGGCGAGGCGATGGCGCCAAGCGCGTACCAGAACATCAGCGCCGCCGACAGTTCGACCCTCTCAGCCGAGGTAGCAAAGTCGTTGGCATGCGCGGCGGAGACTGAGAAGATCGGGAAGGTGGTGAAGCCGAAGAAGCCGGCGGCCAGCATCACGCCCAGGGTGCCGGTGCTGCTTGCAACCATGGTGATGCCGCAGCTGAGGATCGCGATGCCGGACAGCCAGATCAGCACCCAGCGGCGATCGTATTTATCGGCCAGCCATCCCATCGGGTATTGCGCCAGTGCGCCGCCCGCCACAAAGGCGGCCAGGAAGAAGGCAATCTGGTCCACGGCCAGGCCGACCTCTTGTCCGTAAACCGGGCCGACCATGCGGAAGGAAGCCGAGCTGAGCGCGGCAACGATCACGCCTGCCACAGCCAACGGCGAGCAGCGCCAGGCCAGCTTGGGGCGCAGCCGTGGCGCGTCGGGGGTATCCGGCTGGCTGGCTTTGGTCAGGGTCAGCGGCAGCAGTGCCGCACAGCACAGAACGGCCAGCAGGTTGTAAGAGACATAGACGGCAGGCGGCAGTACCGCGATGATCAGCTGTGCTGCCAGCGAAGCGCCCATATCAACAATCCGGTAGGTGCCCATGGCACGGCCGCGGTTTTCATTGGTGACCTTGGCGTTGAGCCAGGCTTCGATCACTGTATATGCGCCTGCCACACAAAGGCCCGAGGCAATCCGCATCGCCGCCCAGGCGTAGGGGTTTTCGGTCAGGGTATGACCCAGCAGGCCCATGGCGCCAAGCGCCGTGCAGACTGCGAAGGCGCGGGAATGGCCGACATTGCCCATCAGTCGCGGCGCCCACCAGCAGCCGATGAAGAAACCGGCGAAATGCCCCGTGCCCAGAAGGCCGATCTGCGTTGTTGTGAAGTTCAGAACCGAGCCGGAAATGGCATCCAGCGGGCCGACGCCTCCGGAGGATAGCTGCAGCAGGATGACGGAAAGAAACAGGGCGGCAAAGGAAATGATCAGGCGCATAACAATGCGACCATGACAGGCTTTGCAGGCTTTGCCAGCCGTTTTCCGTCAAAGCCGTGTCGCATTTTTACGCAGGGGTTGTTTTTGGGTCCGGTTCAGGGGGGGCGCCGGCGCTCAGTTGTTGCGCAGAATGCGGGCCTTGATCGAAAGGCTGACGTGATCAGCAACCAGGCCTGCATATCCGCTGGCGCCATAGGCGGCGCGGCTGAGCTGGCCGTGCAGATGCACGTCCAGTGCGCTGAGATCATCCGTCGCAGCGCCCGGGCGGCGGTAGAGCGCGGCCTGCAGGACAAGCGGGCGGGTGGTGCCGCGCAGGGTGAGGTCGCCCGCGATCTGCGCGCCGCCGGAAAGCCGCCCGTCCGGCCCCAGCCGAACCTGGGTGGAGCGGAAGCGGATCTGCGGGAAGCGGGCGGTGTTGAGCACGGCAGGGCTTTTCAGTGCTTCGGTGGCAAAGATCAGCCCGGTGCGGGCGCGCTGTGCGTCCAGAGTGATATCCGCCTGGCTGCGGGCAAGGTTTTGCAGGTCGATGCGGATGCGGGCTGCAGAAACCGGAACCCGGCCCTGCTGCGGCTGGCCGCTTAGCAGGAAGGTGAAGCGCACGTCCGTGGCTTCGGAAACCAGGCGGTAGGGCAGCGGGGCGGCCAGCAGCTGTTGTGGAGACAGTATGGCGGCGGCGAGAGTGGCCAGAAACGGGCGGCGTGTCATCCGGGGGCTGGCCATAGGGTTGGTCTTTCTGTGTTTGCAAGGGCGCTGGTCTGAGGAGCGGGGTGTCCGGCGGCAGGCAGAGCCTAGCAGGTTTCCTGCCACGGGTCGCTCACGTTTGCGCGCCTGCGTGTGAGGCCACGGGAGCACTCCCGCCAGCCGCCGGCTTTTGATAAAAGCCTTTGCCTGTTGGGCCCGGCACCGGGCTGTGCCCGGTGCCGGGCCCAAAGCCGCTAAGGCCGTGCGGGCATTGCCAGCGGGGCCTGCGGCTGCGGGAGCGCCCCGGAAGCGGAGGGCCCGCTGGCTGCGGCAGAAGCGGGTCCGGCGGCTGGCATGGCCCGCAGCGGAGCGTCTGCCGCGTCCTGGCTGATCTGCCAGCTGCGGGGCGGCAGGGTGCGGGCGCGCAGGCGCTGCAGACGCCAGCAGCCCGGCAGAAACGAAGGCGCCCGCATGCGCGCTGCGCTGCCGCCGGATGGAACCTCATGGACGGGGAGGTGATGGGCCGGGGCCAGATGCCAGCGGCTTTCGATGCCTTGGGCCCCGCCCTGGCCAGAGGTCAGCAGCAGGCCCAGCGGCGCCGGGCCGAAACGTCCGCCCCTCTCTGCCGCCAGATGCAGCCGCCGCACCGGGGTCATGGCAGGAGGGTCGGCCATGTCTGCCACCACCAGCGCCGCCGCACCGCTGCGCAGGGCTTCTTCCATCGCCCAGAGCAGATCCTCTGTCCGGGTGGTTTGCACAAACAGGAACCGGGAAGGGCTGGCACAGCCCGCTATCCCGTCGGCGGCCGGCGGCGTGCCGATCTGGAGGGAAGACAGCCACAGGACGGGTCCCGGGGCAATTGCTGCCAGCCACAGTGCAAAACGAAGGCGGGCAGGGCCGCAGGCTTCATGCACGCGCCCCAGTTCCAGCCCGATCCCCTGTGTCAGGGACAGCACCGGGCGGGGTTTGCGGCTGTGGCGGGAGAGCAGGTGAGTCGGCATGCTGGCAAAATAGCATGTTCCTATTTTGTTCTCAATTATTCCTGCAGCTCTCCGAGCCGTTGCGCGGGCAGTCTGCACTGCCCGCCGCCAAGTTCAGCTCTCGCGCGGGATCACTGGGCCGCCCTGCTCTGCCCATCCGCTAAAGCCGCCCTCGAGATGCATCACAGGGGTCAGCCCCATCTCCATCGCGGCTTTGGCGCCCAGTGCGGAACGCCAGGCGCTGGCACAGTAAAACACATAAGTCTTGTCCTGATTGAACACCGGCTTGTGGTAAGGGCTGTCCGGGTCGATCCAGAACTCCAGCATCCCGCGCGGGCAGGAAAACGCGCCAGGGATCATGCCGCTGCGCTGCAGTTCGCGGATGTCGCGCAGGTCGATGAAAACATAGTTCTCATCCAGCACTTTCTGTTTGGCGTCCTCGACACTCATGGTCTCGACAAGGCTGTTTGCCTCCGCCAGCAGCGCCTTGACGCCCTTGGTGATGGTTTGCGGCATTGAGTCTCCTTTCCTGAATTGGCCGCAGGCTGGCGGGTTTGCGGCGCGGGTGCAAGCGGCTTGCACTTGCGGCCCTGCCAGTTAGGGTCGCGGGCAGATCCGCATAAGGGGAGAGCGCAAGATGAAAATGAATCCGTTGGGCCGCACCGGCATGATGGTGTCCGAATTGTGCCTGGGCACGATGACCTTCGGCACTCAGACCAGCGAAGCAGAGGCCCATGCGCAGATTGATACAGCGCTGGAAGCAGGGGTGAATTTTGTCGACACGGCCGAGATGTATCCGGTCAACCCGGTCAGCGCCGAGACCCTGGGCAACAGCGAGCGGATCGTCGGCAGCTGGAACGCAAAGAGCGGGCGGCGCGGGGATTACATCCTGGCGACCAAGCATTCCGGCGCAGGTATGAAACATGTGCGCGACGGGGCGCCGATCTCGTCAAAGACCATCGCGCCCACCATCGAGGCCTCGCTGAGGCGGCTGAAGACGGATTACATCGACCTTTACCAGTTCCACTGGCCAAACCGTGGCAGCTACATGTTTCGGCAGAACTGGAGCTATGACCCCTCCGGCCAGAACCGAGAAGAGACGCTGGCCAATATGGAGGATTGCCTGGAGGCGCTGCAGCGCGAAGTGGAGCGCGGCACCATCCGGGCTTTTGGCCTGTCGAACGAAAGCGCCTGGGGCACAGCGCAATGGCTGCGGATCGCGGAGGACCGGGGCTGGCCGCGGGTGGCGTCGATCCAGAACGAATATTCACTGGTCTGCCGGATGTATGACACCGATCTGGCAGAGCTGAGCGTCAATGAGGATGTGGGTCTGCTGGCGTTTTCGCCGCTGGGAACCGGTCTTTTGACCGGGAAATACCAGGAAGGGGCGGTTCCGGAAGGGTCGCGCAAAGCCATCAACCCGGAGCTGGGCGGGCGCCACAGTCCGCGGGTCTATGATGCGGTGGCGGCCTATCTGGAGATAGCGGGGCGGCACGGGCTGGACCCGGTGCATATGGCGCTGGCCTGGTGCCGGATACGGCCCTTCATGGCCTCGGCAATTTTCGGTGCCACCCATCTGCCGCAGCTGGAGCATTTGCTGAAATCGGTGGAGCTGGAATTGAGCCCGGAGGTGCTGGAGGAGATCAACGCGGCCCACCGGGCACATCCGATGCCCTATTGACCCCTACGGCGGAGGCGCTCCCGCCCGGCCTGCGGGCATTGACATGCCCTGGCCCGGTTGGGCCGGGCGCTGCTGGCGCAGCGCAGAGAAGAGTTTGCTGAGAGGCGCTTCAGGGGCAAGCTTGCCCTGAAGCGCCAATGCAATTGTGTTCTAGGATTGCGCGTCAAGGGTGAACGGTGCTTTCGCACCGCCGCTGTGCGGCCCTTGACCCGCGTGGCCCTAATGGGCCGTTGGCCGGGCCTGTTCCTGGCGCAGGTCGCGGGCAGAGGTGCCATGCGCAGTGCGGAACGCGCGTGCGAAACTGGACTGGGAGGTGAAGCCGGTTGCCATTGCCACCTCCATCAGCGGCATCGCGGTGTCCGTGACCAGGCGGCGGGCTTCGGCCAGGCGCAGCTGCAGGTAATGGTCCTGCGGCGTGGTGTTGAGCTTGAGCCGGAACTGCTGCTGCAGGCTGCGCGGGCTGGTGCCAAGGGTTTCGGCAATCATCGCCAGCGGCAGCGGCTCCTCCAGCGAGGCCTCCATCAGCGCATTGGCCTTGGCGGTCAGAGTGCTGTGGGCGCGGCCGCCCAGGCGGCTTTGCGGCCGCGGCAGGGCAGAGGGGCCGTCGAACAGGAACAGCCCGGCAACCCGGGAGGCAAAGCCCGCACCATGGCGGGCGCCGATGATGTGCAGCATCATTTCGACCGCAGGGGTGGCGCCGCCGGAGGTCAGGCGGGCGTCCGAGACGGTGAAGCGGTCATTGCGGGCATCCACGTCCGGGAAACGGGTGGCGAAGTTCTCGAGGTCCTCCCAGTGGGTGGTGGCGGGGTGGCCGTCCAGAAGGCCTGCTTCGGCCAAGAGCCAGGGGCCGCCGTCGATGCCTGCGATCGTGGCGCCGGTGGCGGCAATGCGGCGCAGCCCCGCGAGCAGGCTGGGGGTGGCGTGGCGGGCGAGCTGGAACCCGGCAATGACGATCAGCAGTTCGCAACCCTGCAGCCGGGCCAGCGGGAAGCTGGGCACGGTGAGGCCGCTGGTCAGCATCGGCGGCTCGGCCGTGGCACTGACATAGTCCCAGTCAAAGGCGGCGCGGCCTGCCAGCCGGTTGGCCGCACGCATCGGGTCCACCGCGGCGGCAAAGGACAGGGTGTTGCATTCATCCAGAACCAGGACCGCTGTTTTAAGTGGCCGGTTCTCGGGCTGCAGGATGTTTTTTGCGGATTTCATCAACTTCGATTCGCCTGGTGTAAACTGTGCCGCAAAAGGCTGGGGCAGAGTCGGCTTCAGCGCAAATCGGAATCTGGGGAAGAGCCTGGGGATAACCCATGGCACAACCCTGTACATCGAAGGGAAAAGCAAAATGCCTCTGGAAATGAACCGGAACGTCTTCATCACCTGTGCCGTGACCGGCTCTGGCGGCACCCAGGACCGCAGCCCGCATGTGCCGCGTTCGCCCAAGGAAATCGCCGACAGCGCCATCGCTGCGGCCAAGGCCGGGGCCGCTGTTGTGCACTGCCATGTGCGGGATCCAGAGACCGGGGTGCCGAGCCGCCGCCTGGATCTGTACCGCGAAGTGACCGATCGGATCCGCGATGCGGATGTGGATGTGGTGCTGAACCTGACTGCGGGCATGGGCGGCGACATGGTGTTTGGCAGCACCGAGAACCCGCTGCCGGTGAAAGAGACGGGCACCGACATGGTAGGCGCGACCGAGCGGATGGCCCATATCGCCGAATGCCTGCCGGAAATCTGCACGCTGGACTGCGGCACAATGAACTTTGCCGAAGCCGATTACGTGATGACCAACACGCCCGGCATGCTGCGGGCGATGGGTCAGATGATGACCGATCTGGGGGTGAAGCCGGAGATCGAGGCCTTTGACACCGGCCACCTGTGGTTTGCCAAGCAATTGGTCAAAGAGGGGGTTCTGGAGCCGAATGCGCTGGTGCAGCTGTGCATGGGGGTGCCGTGGGGCGCGCCGGATGATCTGAATACCTTTATGGCGATGGTCAATAACGTGCCGGACGACTGGACCTTCTCGGCCTTTGCGCTGGGCCGCAACCAGATGGCCTATGCGGCACAATCAGTGCTGGCGGGCGGCAATGTGCGGGTCGGTTTGGAAGATAACCTGTGGCTCGACAAGGGCGTGCTGGCAGAAAACTGGCAGCTGGTCGAGCGGGCCAACACCATCGTTTCGAACATGGGCGCGCGGGTGATCGGCCCCGCCGAAGTGCGCGAGAAGCTGGGGTTGACCAAGCGCGCGCCGGTGGCGAAGTAAGCGGATTTTCGAGGGGGTGCCATGCGTGCACCCCCTGTACACCCCCTGTGCACCGGCCATTGGGTCCTGCTTGAACTTGGGAGCGAAAACCCAATGATGCGAATGATAACCAACAAGGGGATTTCAGCATGGTTTTGGTAATGACGCTTCCGTTTGCAGGGATTGTTGGTCTTTCTGCCTTACTTCAGGCAAGCGATGGCGGATGGAGGTACTTTGCCGCCGCGGTAGCCATGATGGCTGCAGCGTTGGCCGCTCCGGCATTTCTTCATGAGGGCTGGCAACAGAATGGGCAAATTGCGTTTCTCGTGGGAAGCGGCTTCAACGCTGGTGCATTGGTGTTGGCGGGCGCAGTGATCGGTTTGATCGGCAAGCGATTCAGTACAGCGGGAAAAGTAGGAGGCGTGGCATTTCTTGTCGGTATTGCCACGCTATGGACCTGGACTTGGATGAGTATTCTGACATGAAAACAGCAGCAATCATTGGCGGCGGCGTAATCGGCGGCGGCTGGGCGGCGCGGTTCCTCCTGAACGGCTGGAATGTGCGGGTGTTCGACCCGCACCCGGATGCGGAGCGCAAGATCAGCGAAGTGCTGGGCAATGCGCGTCGCTCGCTGCCCGGGCTTGGCAATGTGGCACTGCCCGCAGAGGGCAGCCTGACGTTCCATGACACCCTTGCCGAGGCTGTGGAGGGGGCGGAATGGATTCAGGAAAGCGTGCCGGAGCGGCTGGATCTGAAGCAGAAGGTCTATGCCGGGCTGCAGGCTCATTGCGCGCCGGATGCGGTCATTGGCTCCTCAACCTCGGGGTTCAAACCATCGCAGCTGCAGGACGGGCGGGAGGCGCCGGGGCAGATTGTGGTGACGCATCCGTTCAACCCGGTCTATCTGCTGCCCCTGGTGGAACTGGTCACGACGGCGGCCAACCCGGCAGGTGTGATCGAGCGGGCCAAGGAGATTATCTCTGGCATCGGCATGTACCCGCTGCATCTGAAGAAAGAAATCGACGCCCATGTGGCCGACCGTTTCCTGGAAGCCGTCTGGCGTGAAGCGCTGTGGCTGGTCAAGGACGGCATTGCTACCACCGAGGAGATCGACAACGCGATCCGCTATGGTTTTGGCATCCGCTGGGCGCAGATGGGTCTGTTCGAGACCTACCGGGTTGCGGGCGGCGAAGCAGGCATGAAGCATTTCATGGCGCAGTTCGGCCCGGCTCTCAGCTGGCCCTGGACCAAGCTGATGGATGTGCCGGACTTCACTGACGAGCTGGTGGACCTGATTGCGGGGCAGTCTGATGAACAGTCTGGCCAATATTCGATCCGTGAGTTGGAGCGGCACCGGGACGACAACCTGGTGGGCATGATGCGGGCGCTGGGCGCCAACAACTGGGGCACGGGTGCATTGCAGAATGTCCATGACCAGAATCGCGAGGGTGAGGTCGGGCTGGTGCGCTCGGTCACGGATCTGGAAGACCTGAGTCAGCCGGTGCTGACCCAGAGCCGCGTGGTGCCGCTGGACTGGACAGATTACAATGGGCATATGACCGAGAGCCGTTTTCTGGATGCCTTTGCACAGTCCACCGACCGGCTGATGTTGATCATCGGCTGTGACGCGGAGTATATTGCCAATGGTGGCAGCTATTTCACCGCCGAGACCCATATCCGCCATATTGACGAGGTGCATGCGGGCGACCCGATCCAGGTGCGCACCCGGGTGATCATGGGCGCGGGCAAGAAAATGCACCTGTGGCACGAGATGGTCTGTGGCGAGCGGCTGCTGGCGACGGGTGAGCATATGCTGCTGCATGTGGATCTTGCGACCCGCCGCTCCGCCCCGCCTGCACCGCATATTGAGGCCAATCTGGCAAAACTGGCAGAGGCCCATGCGGCGCTGCCGACACCGGACGGGCTGGGCCGTGCGATTGGGGCGCCCAGATGACTGCAAATGGGGGACGCCGGGTTCTGGTCACTGCTGGCGGGTCCGGCATCGGCCGTGCGATGGCCGAGGGATTTGCCGCCGCCGGGCATCAGGTCTGGATCACGGATGTCAGCGCGGTGGCGCTGGCAGACGTGCCGGAGGGCTGGCGGACAACGGCGGTGGATGCCACCGATGAAGTGGGCGTCAAGGCGCTGTTTGCGGAGATCGCTGACACCTGGGGCGGGCTGGATGTGCTTTGCGCCAATGCTGGAATTGCCGGACCCACAGCGCTGATCGAGGACATTGCGCTGGAAGACTGGCGCACATGCGTGAGCGTCAACTTGGAGGGCTGTTTCCTGGCTGCCAAATACGCAGCGCCGATGATGAAGGCGGCGAAAGCGGGGTCGATCATTGTGACGTCTTCGACTGCCGGGCAGTATGGCTACCCGAACCGGGCGCCTTATGCTTCGGCGAAATGGGCCGTGATCGGCCTGATGAAGACGCTGGCGATGGAGCTGGGTCCGTTTGGCATCCGTGCCAATGTGATCTGTCCCGGCGCGGTGGAAGGGCCGCGGATGGAAGGGGTTCTGGAACGCGAGGCCGCCGCCAAGGGCATGACCCGGGATGAAGTTTATGCGGGATATGCGGCGGGCACCTCGATGGGGCGGTTCGTGGAGGCAAGCGACATCGCCAATATGGCAGTGTTTCTGGGGTCAGACGCGGCACGGCTGGTTTCGGGGCAAGTGATTGCTGTCGACGGCCATACAGAGAACCCGGACCCCAAGGTGTGAGGTTTGGGCGGTGGCAGGAACCGCCCACCCTACGGAAAACTGCTTCGCCCGGTCGCCAGACCGGGCAGCGCCCGCCCCGCCCCGCACGGGGTGCCGCCCTTAGTGGCAATTTACCCACCAACTGGGCGTGTCAGGAAATCGCTGCCCGCAGCGCCCTGAGCCGCCCCGGCAGCTGCCGTGCTGTGATATCGGCCTCGCGCACCAGATTGTCGAAATGGCTGGTGAAGGTCGCGATCCGCTCCTTGTCGCGAAAGGCCAGATAATGGGTGCCGGCGTAGAACACGCACAGAAGCGGCCCGAAGATCGTGATCGGTGAGGAATAAAGACGTTTGGCATCAAACAGGTAGATGCGCAGTCGGGGGTAGAGTTGCTCGCAGAGACGTTCGAATTGCTGCAGCTGCTCCAGCCGGATCTCCAGCGGCAGGCCTTCATAATAGCCAACGCCATGGGCAAAGCTGTCGAGCTCATAGAGCGGCATGGCGATTTCATAGTCTGATGGCGACTGGCGCATCCAGGTGAGCCGGTCTTCGGAGGCGCCAATGGCCTGATCGGCGGTACGGCCCAGATGCGGGGCATATTCCCATTCCAGCAAGGCGCGGGTTTTCAGCATGTCGGGCAGCGCGGCGGGGACATGGCGGATCTTGTAGCCCTCGGCCTCCTGATGCCAGTCAAAGATCCGCTCATCCACCAGCGCGCGGGGGGCCTCGGAGAGGGTGAGACTGGAGGCCAGCAGCTCAGCAGCGCTTTCGGGACGGTCCGAGAGGCTAAGGAGCCAGTCGGCAGAGACGCCAAGCGCGCCAGCGCAGGCGCCGACCACATGGGCGTTGGGCAGCCGGGCGCCTTCGTCCGTCAGCAGCTGCGAAATGGTGGAGCGGTCAACGCTGATGGCCCGCGCCAGGGCGCTTTGACTAAGACCGCTGTCGCGCAAGGCCCGGTTCAGCCTTTGCCGGAACTGCTCTGCCCGGATCCGTTTGTCGATATTTTCTATCATGCAGTGATTTTTATCACATCTGCTGGATTTTGTTAACTGCATTCGGAATTCTGCACAGGCGCCTGTCGCGGTACTTTGGAAACAGGCACTTACCACAGAACGTCAGGAGGCAAGATGGAAACGCGCAGGCGCTCCATTGTGAAAGCGGTGATCTGGAACATCATGGGGCTGGCCATGATGACGCTGGTGGGGCTGATTGCCACCGGATCGGCCAAGACAGGCGGGATTATGGCGCTGGTCAACACTGGCATCGGTTTCACCATCTATTTGATCTACGAGCGTGTCTGGGCGCAGATCAGCTGGGGACGACGCCATGTCTGAGACCTGCCGCGACTATATGCCTGGCCGCGTGGAATGGGGCACGCTGGCCCTGATGATTGGCTGCTACGTGGTCTGGCTGGCAGCACTGTGGCTGCTGCCGGAGGTCAACCTGCTGCTGGCAATCGCGGGGATGGGGCTGATGGCGGCGCTGCATTCCTCGCTGACCCATGAAGCGCTGCACGGGCATCCATTCCGAAGCCGGTTCCTGAATGAGGCGCTGATGTTCTTGCCGCTGACTCTGTTCATTCCCTATGGTCGGTTCCGGGACACGCATCTGGATCACCACCGGGACGAGCTGTTGACCGACCCTTATGATGATCCGGAGGCCAATTTTCAGGACCCGGCAGTCTGGGCGCGATTGCCCGGTTGGCGCAAACGGCTCTTGCGTTTCAACAATACCATGCTGGGCCGGGTGCTGATCGGTCCGCTGATGGGGCAGATCTGTTTCATGGCGGGTGAATGGAAGCTGGCACGCGCTGGCAGACCGGGCATTGTCCGCGACTGGGTGCTGCACGTTCTTGGACTGGTGCCTGTCCTGTGGCTGGTCGTGCAATCCTCCGCGCCTCTTTGGGCGGCAGTCTTGGCCGCCTACATTGGCCTGGGGCTGATCAAGGTGCGCACCTTTCTGGAGCATCGGGCGCATGAAGATTGCCGGGGCCGCACGGTGGTGGTCGAGGACCGCGGATTTTGGGCGCTTTTGTTCCTGAACAACAACTATCATATTGTGCACCACATGCATCCGGGTGTGCCATGGTACGCGCTGCCGCGGCTTTACCGGGCCCGCAAACCAGACTTCGTGGCGGCCAATGACGGCTATGTCTATCGCAACTATCTGCAGATTTTCCGCAACTACCTGTTTCGTGCCAAAGACCCGGTGCCGCATCCGCTCTGGCAGCAGGGCGAATAAGCGCGCATAAGCGGGAGCATGTTAGCCTGGATTCCCGTTTCGATTGCCGCTGCTTCCTTTCAGACCGTGCGGTTTATGCTGCAGAAGGTCCTGAGCAGCGTCACCTTGTCGCCGGGCGGAGCCACCTTCGCCCGGTTTTTCTATTCCGCACCGTTCATTCTGGCGGGGCTGGCAGTGTATCTGGCGGTGTCAGGGCGATCTCTGCCGGACCTGGGGGCGCAATTCTGGATGTTCGCGACCATTGGTGGCATCGCGCAGATCCTGGCCACCGTCTGCGTGGTGGTCCTGTTCAAGCAGCGCAATTTTGCGGTCGGTATCACCTTTAAGAAAACCGAAGTGATCCAGACCGCGATTGTCGGGCTGGCGGTGCTGGGCGATCCTGTCAGCCTTGGCGGCTGGGCGGCGATTCTGATCGGGCTGACGGCGGTGCTGATCCTGTCAAAGACACCGGACGCAGCCGGCCCCTGGTGGCGGCATCTGACCAACCGTGCCTCGCAGCTGGGACTGGGGTCGGGGGTGCTGTTTGCCTTTTCGGCCGTCAGCTATCGTGGTGCGTCGTTGCAACTGGGCGATCTGGAGCCGGTGTTTCGCGCAGGGGTGACATTGGCGGCGGTTGTCAGCCTGCAGACGCTGTTTATGTTTGTTTGGCTGGGCCTGCGGGACCGGGGTGAGATTGCCCGCGTCTGGGCCGCGCGCCGGGTGGCGGTCTGGGTCGGGCTGACCAGCATGGGCGGCTCGTTCTGCTGGTTCTGGGCCTTCACGTTGCAGAACGCGGCCTATGTCAAGGCGGTGGGGCAGGTGGAACTGCTGTTGTCGCTTCTGGCGTCAGTCCTGTTCTTCAAGGAGAAGGTCACGGTCCGTGAGCTGACGGGCATGGGGCTGCTGGTCGTATCGATCCTGGTGCTGGTTCTGGCGCTGTAGACGGCTGGTGTGCAGTCGGACAGCCGCAGTGATGTGAAAACTCCGGCCCCCAAAAGGCTACCCGTCGGCAGGCATCGGATAGCCCTTGAGGCGCAGGAACAGGCTGGCCTCGTCATTGTTATGGAAATAGGGCACGCTTTGCGGCGGCTCGGCGTCGCGGACGCGGGCGGTGACTTCGGCCAGCACCACTTCGGTGATGAAGGGCAGGTCAAAGCTGCGCACCTGGCTGAGCGGAATCCACTGCAGGTGCGACAGTTCATCCGCGGCGCGGGAGAAATCATCCAGATCGCCGGTGATCTGGTCAGCATCAACCAGAAAGAACCGCGCATCAAAGCGGCGCGGGCGGCCCGGTGGGGTCAGGGCGCGGAACACGAATTGCATGGCGCGGGCTGACGGAATGTGGCCGGTGGCAGCAAATCCCTGCCAGTCTTCGGGGATATCGCCCTGCCAGTGGCCTTGCTCACCCAGGATCAGGCCGGTTTCCTCCCATAACTCCCGTACGGCAGCAACGGCGAGCGCGTGGTGGGCGTTTTCGGACGCCTTGTCTGCGAGGCGCTGCTGGCAGACCGGGGAAATCGGCGAGGCCAGCGCAATATCTGCATCCGCCAGATCGACGGCACCGCCGGGAAAGACAAATTTGTTCGGCATAAAGGCAGCCTTGGCGCCGCGCTGGCCCATCAGCACCTGCGGGTCTTCTGACATCCGGCCGCGCATGGCGATGACGGTCGCCGCATTGCGGATCGCGGTCTTGTCGGTGGTGGTTTTGCCGCTGAGAAACGTGTCGCTCATATCTTCACTGCCCCTTGTTTGCCGGGGAACTCTTGTCGAACCCGTGCATGCGCCGCGCCCATTGATAGGCAATGACAATCCCCTTCATCCGCGGCAGAAGATACAAGGAGGAGGCGACACAGCCAATCGTGAAAACCGTGAACATCACCAGCGGTTCGGGCCGCCAAGAGAAATAGGCCACATGCATCAGGGGCGCCATGAGATGGCCGACGATCAGGATCGTGAGGTAGGCGGGGCCGTCATCGGCGCGCGCATGTGTCAGGTCCAGGCCGCAGTGGCTGCAGCTGTTGTTCACCTTCAGATAGGAATGCAGCAGGTTGCCCTTGCCGCATTCGGGGCATTTGCAGCGCCAGCCTTTGCCCAGGGCGGGCATGGTGGGGCGGTCGGTATCTGCGCCTGGCGGCATTGCGGCCAGAGGTTCGGCCAGAGGTTCAGCCTGAGACTTGGTCATGGAAACATCCTGTGTGCTGGACATATCTTTGCGCGCATCGCGGCTGCGGCGAAAGGGGAAAGGCCGGGAATTGCGCCGGTTTGCCGCAACGTGCGGGGTAAGGAATTAATTTAGGGTTTTTGCGACGGATCTGCCGGGCGGCTGCGTTTTTCTTATACATCGGGCAGCAAGAGGCTGCCGAAAGACAAAGGAAAGACGATATGAAACACGTCACGTTCATCGCCGCGCTGGTTGCCGCAGCAAGTGTTGCCGCAGGCGGCATGGCCATGGCCAAAGGAAAAGGCCACCACGGGCCGAAGATGTCCTTTGAGGAAATTGACGCAGACGGCAATGGCGAGATCACAAAGGCGGAAATCCAGGCCATGAAAAAAGCCCGTTTCAGCAAGGCAGATGCTGACGGAGATGGCAAGGTGACGCTGGAAGAGATGCAGGCACGGGCGCAGGAGCGTGCAAATAAACGCGCGGCCCGGATGCTGGAACGCTTTGACACGGACGGCGATGGGGCGTTGAGTGCAGAAGAGCTTCCGCAGCCGCGCCGCGCGGGCAGGATGTTCGACCGGCTGGATGCGGACGATAGCGGCGGGATTTCGAAAGAAGAGTTCGAGGAAGCCCGCAAGCGCCGTGGCGGCGAGCGCCGACATGGCCGCGGGGAAGAAACGGAGCAGAACTGATCACCGACGCGTGCTGCAAAAAGCCAACATATCTCGGCGCCGGATCCCGCAGCAGGGACCGGCGCCCATGAGCACAACGGCAGAGGACGTCTCTGACGATTCGCTTCTTGTGTTGTATGTGAATGGCGACAGCCGGGCGGCAGAAGAGCTGACTGCGCGGCTGGGGCCACGCGTCCTTGGTGTGGCCATGCGGGTGCTTGGCAACCGGGCCGACGCCGAGGATGTGACCCAGGAGGCGATGCTGCGGCTGTGGCGGATGGCGCCGGAATGGCGCCGCGGCGAGGCCCAGGTCTCGACCTGGCTGTACCGGGTGGCGATGAACCTGTGTATCGACCGCAAACGGCGGGCCCGCGGCGGGCATGTGGACCTGGACGCGGTGCCGGAGCCGCCGGATACCGGCCGCACCGCGGCAGAGCAGATGCAGGACGGAGCACGGCAGGACGCTTTGCAGCGGGCCCTGATGCAATTGCCGGAGCGGCAGCGGCAAGCGGTGGTGCTGCGGCATCTGGAAGAGCTGCCAAACCCGGAGATTGCCGGGATCATGGACATCAGCATCGAGGCGGTGGAAAGTTTGACTGCCCGGGGCAAGCGGGCGCTGGCGGCAGCCTTGGCCGGGCGGCGCGAGGAGTTGGGATATAGCGATGGCTGACGAGGATAAGACACTGCAGGAGCTTGAAGATCTGTTCGCGGCGGCGCGGGAGGACCGGCCGGAGCTGCCGCATCATCTGAGCGCAGCCATTTTGGCGGATGCCGCCCGCGCGCAGCCAGGGGCTGTGGTGCGGCAGGGCAGGTTGCCGCTGTGGCGGCAACTGGCCGATGCGATCGGCGGCTGGCCGGCTCTGGGCGGGCTGGCGGCTGCCAGTGCCGCAGGCGTTTGGATCGGCTTGGCGCCGCCCTCATTCGTGCCGGACCCGGTGGTGCTGGCGGGCTATGAGGACAGCAGCAATGTGCTGGGAGACGGCAGCTATGAGATGGCTGTGATGCTGAACGAGGACCTGCAATGAACACAGAAGGCACGCCTGCAATGAACAAGCCTGCAATGAAGAAGTGGCTGAAACTGCTGCTGGCAGGATCGCTGGCGCTGAACCTGGCAATGATCGGCATCGCTGCGGGGGCGGCTTTGCGCTATGGCGACAAGGATAGGGATTGGCACCGGCGGCCGCCGCCGTCGGTCGGGGCGATGATCTTTCGCCAACTGGACGCTGAAACCCGCGAGTCGCTGCGGCGGCAGGCGGGCGGTGGCCATGGCAGTTTCATGCAGCGCCGCCATGCGGAAGGTGCAGCGGTCATTGCGGCCCTGCGCAGCAGTGATTTCGACGCTGCTGCGTTGCTGGCAGTGCTCCGTACCCAGGCAGAATCACGCCATGTTTTCCACACCAGAGTTCAAGAAACCTGGGTGCGCAAACTGGCGGCGATGACACCAGCTGAACGTGCTGTTTTTGCGGACCGTATGGAACAGCGAATGCGCTGGTTTGGTCAGCATCCGGTACGCACGGAGGCGGCAAGCGGGACGGGCGGAACTGATCTGCCCAAGGATTCCGGGAACTGAGGCGCCGCAGACGGCTGCTGGCGGCCGGATCCTTGGCGAAAGGGAAAACGTCAGGCCGCTTCGGTGCATTCTTTGGGTAACGTCACCTGGTTGCGGCCGGCGTTCTTGGCGTCGTACAGCGCCTGATCGGCCTTGTTGACCAGCGCTGCGGTGCTGCGGTCCTGACCGCCCATGACTGCTCCGATGCTGATCGTCACCTTGACGGGTTCAGCTGCGCCGGGAACTTGGAACGGCGTGCAGTTGATGGCGTTGCAAAGGGCGATCGCGGCCAGGCCGGCTTCGGCTTCGGTGGCGCCGGGCAGGACGGCCATGAATTCTTCGCCGCCGACGCGCGCCAGCAGGTCCGAAGGCTGCAGCACGGCCTGCATGCGGCGGGCGGCCTCGATCAGCACCGCGTCGCCGGCCGGGTGGCCGTAGACATCATTGATCCGCTTGAAATGGTCGAGGTCCGCCAGCATGACGGCGAATTTTTCACCGGATTCGGCAGAGGAATGCGCCACCCGGTCCAGGAAAGGCTTGGCATAGCGGCGGTTGTACAGCCCGGTCATCGGGTCCAAATTGGCTGCGCGCAGCCCGTTGCGAACACTGACACGCATCAGGTCGTTGCGGGCCTTTTGCTGCAGCTGTGTGTTCAGGCGCAGGCCCAGTTCCTCGACATCGAAGCCGGTTTGGAGAACGTCATGCGCGCCACGATCCAAAGCCTCTGCCGCGATATTGGGGTCAGCGGGGGTAGGCACGGCGATCACCACTGACTGACGGGTGGCGGCACGGGCGCGCAGATCGGCCAGCAGGCGCAGGCCCGGACCGGCTGAGGCCTCATTCAGCTCAATGACGATAGCATCGGCCGCCGGCGCTTGCATCAGCCCCTGGATGTCGCTGATGGCATGGGTGCGAAGCGCGTAGGGCAGGTGGCCGGACAGGCGGTCGCGCCAGGCCATAGCGGAGTGTAGGTCGTCTGCAACCAGTGCAACCGTGGCGTCGCGTAGATCCTCGGTGCGGGCACGGTCGCACAGCGGCAGGATGAAACCATGTGAGGCGTCGCGCTGCAGGTTCAGTTCCTCATTGGCGCTGCGGGCCCGCAGCAGGCTGCGGATGCGCGCCTGCAGGATCACATCGTCCACCGGCTGCCGCAGCACGTCGTCGATCCCTGCGGCAAGAGCCTGCAGCCGCGCCTTGTGTCCTTCCCAGTCGGCAACCGCGATCACCGGCAGGTCGGACAGTGTTTCATCCCCGGCCAGTGCGCGTTTGACATCGGCGGCGCTGCCGTCTGGCAGCGACATCGCGGTCAGAACCAGATCGGGGCGGCATTGACGTGCAGTGGACAGGACCTCAGCGACGCTGCCTGCCTGAACGGTATCGTAATAGGCGGCCGTAAGCTGCACCTTCAGCATGATGCGGTTGGTGGAGACGCCGTCGATGACCAGGATAGTGCCTTGCACGCGGTATCCTTTCGCCCCTTGCAAATCCTATGTCTTCCAATTTTGCTGAGACTGGTTAAGAAACCCTTTCGGATTTTTACTAAATTGGCCGCAAGACGGCAGGAGTATGGAGAATATGCGGATTTCCGCCGAAGCAGCAGAGACCCTTGCGTTGAAGGCTTTGGCCTGGCTGGCCGGGAATGATGAGTTATTACCGGTGTTTCTGGGGGCGACCGGCGCCAGCGAGGCGGATTTGCGGGCGCAGGCCGGTGAACCCGCTTTTTTGGGGTCGGTGCTTGATTTCTTAACGATGGACGATGCCTGGGTGATGCAGTTCTGCGATTCCGAAGGTCTGCCCTATGAGCTGCCGATGCAGGCACGGATGTCGCTTCCGGGCGGCGATCAGGTGAACTGGACTTGAGATCCTGGGGGCCTGTGCCTAGGTTTTTGCACGACCCCAGCGCAAGAAGGACCTGCTATGCCCGTTGATGCCTTTCTGTTCGACAAGGACGGAACCCTGTTCGACTTTGCAGCCACCTGGAACGGCTGGGCCGCAAGCCTTCTGGAGACCCTGGCCCAGGGGGATCAGGCTGCAAAAGAAGCGATGGCTGATGCGATCAGCTTTGATCTGGAGCGCGGGGCGTTCAATCCGGACAGTCTGGTGATTGCCGGTTCAAATGATGAGGTTGCCGCGGCGCTTGCCCCCTATGTCAAGAATAGGGAGCTTTCTGATCTGACTGCCTTTTTGGCTGAAAGCGCGTCTGAAGCGGACATTGCTCCGGCAGTGCCGCTGGCGGATTTCCTGGATGGGTTGCTGGATCGCGGCAAGGTGCTGGGCGTCATGACCAATGACGCGGAGGTTTCGGCCAGGAGCCAATTGCAGCGGGCTGGCGTGCTGGACCGGTTTGCATTTGTTGCAGGCTGCGACAGCGGTCACGGGGCAAAGCCGGACCCGGACCCGCTGCTGGCGTTCTGCAAGGCGGCGGGCGTGTCACCGGACCGCACTGCCATGGTCGGCGACAGCCGCCATGACATGGAAGCCGGCGCTGCGGCGGGTATGCAGCGGATTGCGGTTCTGACTGGAATGGCCTTGCGGACAGAGCTGCTGCCGCATGCGGATATCGTCCTGCCGGATATCGGCCATATTCCAAGCTGGCTGGACCGCTGACCCGCTGTTGATTCCCTGGTTTCAGCTCCGTCTGGGGCGATCCCGCCGACACACCGCCCTTGGCGCTGGACTTTCTTTGTGTCAGTCTGGGCATATGTGTACAGAAAGGGTTCTTTCCGGCAACTAATGGAGCAAAAACGACAGGGTTGGTCGGGAACGGACAGCTCCAAGCGGGCCGGATTGGCTCAGTTGGCGTCGACTAGCGCATCGCAAATTCGGAACCAGGGAGGCGGGAATGGCAGAAACAAGCGCACGCAAACGCAGAGGCGGAGGCCGGGCCGGCGCAGCGGCGCGGCGCGGCAGTGCAGTTCTGGAGCAGATGCCCTGGAACCCGCCCAGGAACATCGATCGCCCGACAGAACCGCTGACCGAAGAGGGCGTGCAGGCGATCCACGAAGGCGCCATGCGGATCCTGGAGGATATCGGCATCCAGTTCTACAACGAGGAGGCGCTGGCGATTTTCCGGCAGGCCGGCGTCAAGGTCGAAGGCGACCTGGTTCGGATGGACCGGGATTTCGTGATGGAAATGGTGGCCAAGGCGCCGCGGGAATGGACGCTCACCCCGCGCAACCCAGAGCGCAAGATCACAGTGGGCGGCGACGTCATGCTGTTCGGCAATGTCTCCTCGCCCCCTAACTACTGGGACCTGGAGCAGAACAAGAAGACCGCTGGCACCCGCGAGCAGTGCCGCAATCTGTTGAAGCTGACGCAGTATTTCAACTGCATCCATTTCGCCGGCGGCTATCCGGTGGAGCCGGTGGATGTTCATGCCTCGGTACGGCATCTGGATGTGCTTTTTGACAAGCTGACGATTACCGACAAGGCGATGCATGCCTATTCTCTGGGCAAGGAGCGGGTCGAGGACGTTATGGAGATGGTCCGCATCGCGGGCGGTCACAGCCATGAAGAATTCGATGCGACACCGCGCATGTACACCAACATAAACTCCACGTCGCCGCTGAAGCATGACGAACCGATGATTGACGGATCACTGCGGCTGTGCCGCCGCGGCCAGGGGGTGGTGGTGACACCGTTCACGCTCGCGGGTGCTATGGCACCGGTGACAATGGCCGGGGCGGTGGCGCAATCCATTGCGGAATCCCTTTGTGCGATTGCACTGTTCCAGTATGTGGCGCCGGGGTGCCCGGTGGCGATCGGCACGTTCACATCAAACGTGGACATGAAATCCGGTGCGCCTGCTTTTGGCACCCCGGAATACATGCGTTCGACCCAGATGACGGGGCAAATGGCGCGGTTCTACGGGCTGCCAATGCGGGCGTCTGGCGTCTGCGCGGCCAATGTTCCGGACGGGCAGGCAATGTGGGAGACCTCCAATTCGCTGTGGTCTGCGGTGCAGTCGGGCAGCAACATGATCTACCATGCGGCCGGTTGGCTGGAAGGTGGGCTGATTGCCAGCCCCGAGAAGTTCATCATGGACTGCGAGATCCTGCAGATGATTCAGCGTTATATGGACCCGTCGGTCAATGCCACCGGCCCGGATGAAATTGCACTGGATGCGATCCGCGAAGTCGGCAACGACGGCCATTTCTTCGGTATCCAGCACACGCAGGACCGCTACACATCGGCGTTTTATCAGCCTTTCCTCAGTGATTGGCGCAATTTCGAGGCCTGGGAAGCCGCAGGTGCCACCTGGACTGCAGAACGCGCCCACAAGGTGTTCAAGGATATTATTGCCGATTTCGAAGAGCCGCCCATGGATGTCGCGGTTCGGGAGGAGCTGGCGGATTTCGTCGCACGCCGAAAGGCAGAGGGCGGGGCGCCCACTGACTTCTGAGCTGAGCAGAGAATGAAGAAGCTGAGGCCTGGCCTCAGCTTCACTTTTTTGGAGGGGAAGGTGGAAATCCGCCGGTTCTGAACTGGGAGATGGACGCGGGACTTGCTTTGACTGGGCTTCGCCTTCAGTAGGAGAAAAGGAGAATTTTTTCCGGGCGGCGGTGCAGGGGTGCGGCTGGATGAGAAGTGATTGGCCATTAGATGTTGACTTCTATTGGCGGGGTTTGAGTAAGCGTAGGGCTGACGCTGAGGGTGCTGTTGCCGTGCAAATGAGAGTAAAAACGAGGGGATGTGTGTTATTTACCCGGTGCGGAGGCTTTGTTGGGCCTTTCTTAACCAGCTGTCGTCAAGACTGTGCCATGGGCAAAGAGGGGCCAATGCATGCACGGTCTGATCAATAAGGCGATTCAGGCTTTTGTGACGAGTACCTACGGGGCTGACCGCTGGGAAGAGGTCATGGAAGAGGCTGAGCTCGGGTTCGCCGAGTTCGAAGCCATGCTGTATTACACCGAAGAGCAATCTGGCCGGATGTTGGCGGCGATGGAAAAGGTTCTGGCGCGCCCGCTGCCGGAAATGCTTGAGGACATGGGGACATTCCTTGTGTCCAATCCGCAAGTCGAGGCGTTGCGGCGGCTGTTGCGCTTTGGCGGCGTAACGTATGTGGAATTCCTGCACTCATTGGATGATCTGTCGGACCGGGCACGGCTGGCGGTTTCGGACCTGCACCTTCCTGGACTGGAGCTGCTGGAGCAGGCCCCGGACCAGTTCGAACTTGTCTGCCAGCAGGGGCTGCCAGGGTATGCGCATGTTCTGATGGGGGTTTTGAGGGCCATGGCGGATGACTATGGTGATCTGGTGTTTTTGAACCATAGCGGCACCCACGACGGTGCCGAGAGGATTTCGATCACCTTGGTGGAAACGGAATTCGCTGCCGGGCGGGAATTCGATCTGGGGGCACATTCGCTATGATGACATTCGAGCAGCTGACCGGCATGGCGAATGTTATTTGCCCGATGTTTGTCATCGTCGACAACCACGGGAGAATTGTTTCCGCAGGCCCGACCCTCAAAAAACTGCGCCCTCAGCTGAACTGGGAAGGGCGCCGGTTTTTCAGGGTATTCGACCTGTCCCGGCCGCGCTCAGTACGTTCGGTGGAGGATCTGGCACGTTTTGCAGGCAGCAAGCTGCATCTGCAGTTTCGGGACGCGCCGCAAACCGGGCTCAAGGGGGGGTGCACGCCATTGCCGGATGGGCAAGGGGTTTTTGTAAACCTGTCGTTTGGGATTTCCGTGCTGGAGGCGGTGCGCGATTACGATTTGACCAGTGCAGATTTCTCTCCAACCGATCTGACGATTGAGATGCTGTATCTTGTAGAGGCAAAATCTGCTGCGATGGAAGCCTCGCGACAGCTGAACCTGCGTTTGCAGGGGGCCAAGATTGCAGCAGAAGAGCAGGCCTTTACTGATACTTTGACGGGCCTGAAGAACCGCCGTGCCATGGATCATGTGCTGGAGCGGCTGATTGCCAGTGGCCGTGAATTTGCGCTGATGCATCTGGACCTGGATTTCTTCAAACAGGTCAATGACACTCTGGGGCATGCGGCAGGGGATGCGGTGCTGCAGCAGGCCGCGCGGCTGATGGTGGAATGCACCCGCCAATCGGACACAGTAGCCAGGGTCGGTGGCGATGAATTCGTGATGATCCTTGAAGGCGTAATGGATACCGGCAGGCTTGAAACGATTGCGAATCGCCTCATCCAGCGGTTGGAGGAGCCTATCCCCTTTGGCGGCCAGATCTGCCGGATTTCCGCCAGTGCAGGGACCACGCTGTCCAGCTGGGAAAAAGACCCGGATGCACAGAAGCTTCTGAACCAGGCGGATCTGGCGCTCTATGCCGCCAAACGGGCCGGCCGGGCTCAGCATTGCTTTTACCGTGAAGGTATCGAAAAGGCGGACGCCACAGCAGACCGGGGCATGGCGGGGCCGTACCCTGCTGCGGCGCGTGGCCCCGCCACCTGAGGCAAAGGTTTCGCCACAGCTGATCTCAGGAAGCTTGTGAAACCAAGCGGAGCCTTTGTTCAGCACCTCACCGAAGGTCGGCGGTGTAGGGCAATGTTGGCAGGGCGGTACGGCCCTGCGCGCTTCGCAAGAATGAGGGCCTCTGGGACTGCTGTTTCAGCCAGCAGGGCGGCTAAGACCCATGCAATGGCGCAGAGACGTATCAGGTTTTCGGGGCTGATACCGGCGGTTCTAAGGTGCCGCTCGTGGGAAACGGAACCGGCACCAGTGTAATACGGCGGGAGGCGTCTGGTATTCGCCGCAATGGAAACGCTGGCCTGCGCCGGACCGGCGCATTTGGGGGCGGCATATCCTTCATCAACAGAAATTGAGCTGACAGAGGCAGCAGGCCAGAGGTGGTCTCTCTGCAGGAATGCGCGTTTGTCCGGCGTCTGCTGTCAGACGGCCTGGTGCCGACCGGCTGTTTCTCTTGTTGGACCGAATGCACGGCAAGAAACGCCTCAAATGCTCAAGCCAGCATCTTGCAATATTATTAGATCTGAAATCTCTAGTAGGGGTATGAAGTGCAGAAGTGGCAGCCCGTAGGGGAATCGAACCCCTCTTTCCAGGTTGAAAACCTGGCGTCCTAACCGATAGACGAACGGGCCACTCTGTGCGTGAGCGGCTGTTTAGTGGCAAGCGCGCAAACTCGCAAGGGGAAAAAGACACCTTTGGAAAGATTCTTATCCACAGATGGTAAGTCCTTGAAACATCAGGCTTCAGCTACATCTTCCAGGCGTAGCTGGGGGTTTTGGCGGCCGCCCCAGCTGTTCACTTCCAGCCGTCCGGCAAAGTGAAAACGGGCGCCGCCGTGTTCAAGAAGTCGCGGTCCCAATGGGCTGTCAAAGGCGCCAAAGCAGATCGCGTCTACAGTGCCGCCCATGCCATCCGTAAGCGAGAGCTTTAGGTGGCTTTCGCCAATTTTCTTGGCAAAGCGCACCTGCAGGTCCGGCAGCGCATAGCGCGGGGCAGGGGCGCCTGCACCAAAGGGGCCTGCCTGCTCAATCTGTTCAATCAGATCCACTTTGGCAGCTCCGGGCATCAGGGCACCGTCCAGTTTCAGGTCTGCCGGACCGCCCTGTCCGGCACCTTGCTTGGCCAGCAGCTCTGTCAGCCGCTCCATTGCCGGTTCCAGTTTGTCGCGCATCACCGTAAGGCCTGCTGCCATTTTGTGCCCGCCGCCCTTGACCAACAGGCCTTCGGCAACCAGCCGCTGGATAGAGGCGCCGAGGTCGACGCCGGACACGGACCGCCCGGATCCTTTGCCCTCCTCCCCGTCAAAACCGATTACGACGGCGGGACGGTTTGCGGCTTCTTTCAGCCGGGACGCAACAATGCCGACTACACCGGGGTGCCAGCCTTCGCCTGCGGCCCAGACCAGCGGTGCTTCCAGTCCGCGGTCCTCCGCCTGATCCAGGGCGGCTGCGCGCACGGCGTTTTCGATATCGCGGCGCTCGGTGTTCAGCTCATCCAGCCGTTCGGCTAGGGCTGCGGCCTCATGCGGGTTGTCTGTGGATAGGAGGCGCGCGCCTAGGTCCGCCTTGCCGATGCGCCCGCCTGCATTGACGCGCGGCCCCAGAAGAAACCCCAGATGATAGGCGGAAGGGGCCGAATCCATGCGAGACACATCTGCCAAGGCTACAAGGCCGACGCGTTTGCGCCCAGCCATCACTTTCAGGCCTTGGCGCACCAGCGCCCGGTTGGCGCCGATCAGCGGCGCCACATCTGCCACTGTGGCCAGCGCCACAAGGTCCAGCAGCGCCATCAGGTCGGGACCCTTGGCGCCGGCCTCGCGCATCTGGCGCCCGGCCTCGACCAGCATCAGGAACACCACGCCCGCCGCACAGAAATAGCCCAGATCGCCGCTTTCATCCTGACGGTTGGGGTTCACCACCGCCACACAGTCCGGCAGCGTCTCGCCGCCCAGGTGGTGGTCCAACACAATGACGTCGGCGCCCTTGGCGGCTGCAATCGGCTCGTGGCTGAGAGTGCCGCAATCGACGCAGATGATCAGGTCATGCGCCGCTGCCAGTTCCTGCATTGCCGGCACATTGGGGCCATACCCCTCGTCAATACGGTCGGGGATATAAAGTGTGGCCTCCAGCCCCATCTGCCGCAGCCACACAAGCAGCAGCGCTGCAGAGCTGCCGCCATCCACGTCGTAGTCGGCAAAGACCGCAATCCGCTGGCGCTTCTGCACGGCCTGCAGGAAGCGCGCGGCGGCGGCTTCCATGTCCTTCATGTCACGGGGGTCGGGCAGCAGCTCCTTCAGCTTGGGCTCTAGAAACCCTTTGGCTTCCATCGCAGGCACCCCGCGGCGAGCCAGAACCTGGCAGACTGATCGGGGCAGGCCGGTTTGCTGCGTCATCATTTCCGATGCCCGGTCGATTTCAACCCCGGGGCCGACCCAGCGGCGTCCGGTCAAGGATTGCTCAACACCTAAAAAGCTCATCTTCTGCCCCCATATGCAAAGGCCGGACCCCATGTGGATCCGGCCCTTTCACTTTTCTCTAAATACTCTTGCCGAAGGCAGCGGCACAAGCCGCTACCGTGCGCCAGGCTTACGTCTGATGCGGTGCCAGCGGGGTGCGGTAGGTCATGCGGCGCACCGAACCGGTTTTGGAACGCATCAGCAGAGTGGTGGTTTCAACCCAGCCGGGGGTACGCTTGATGCTGGGCAGCAGCGAACCGCCGGTCACACCTGTGGCGGCAAAAATCACGTCCTGGGTGACCATCTCGTCGCGGGTGTAGATACGGTCCAGATCGGTGATGCCGGCCTTGGCGGCGCGGGCCTTCTCGTCTTCGTTGCGGAACACCAGGCGGCAGAAGATCTGGCCGCCCATGCATTTCAGCGCAGCGGCTGCCAGAACGCCTTCCGGCGCGCCGCCCTGGCCCATGTACATATCGATGCCCGTGGTTTCCGATTCGGCGCAATGCATCACGCCAGCCACGTCGCCGTCGGTGATCAGACGGATCGAGGCGCCGGTTTCGCGAACTTCCGCGATCATGGCTTCATGGCGGGGGCGCTCCAGGATACAGACGGTGATGTCGGAGGGTGCGCAGCCTTTGGCGGCTGCCAGCGCCTCGACACGCGCGCGCGGAGACATGTCCAGAGAGACAACGCCTTCCGGGTAGCCCGGGCCAACTGCCAATTTGTCCATATAGGTGTCCGGCGCGTGCAGCATGGAGCCGCGCGGGCCCATGGCGATCACGGTCAGCGCGTTCGGCATGTCCTTGGCGGTAAGAGTGGTGCCTTCCAGCGGGTCCAGTGCGATATCGACGCCCGGGCCGTTGCCTGTGCCGACTTCCTCGCCGATGTACAGCATCGGGGCCTCGTCACGCTCGCCTTCGCCGATCACAACCACGCCCGCGATGTCCAGCAGGTTCAGCTGTTCGCGCATGGCGTTCACGGCTGCCTGATCGGCGGCCTTCTCGTCGCCGCGGCCGATCAGCGAAGCGGAAGCCAGAGCGGCCTGCTCGGCAACGCGGGCCAGCCCCAGTGACAGCATACGGTCGTGAAAGGGCGCGTCAGAGGTGTTCGAAGTCATACCGGAATTCCTGTTTCAACGGGAAAGATGTGAATGGGCGTTCCAAGCCGAATAGCGCGGGGCAGGGCAGGCTCGCAAGGGGCGATAGCGGTCACCGCGGCAGGAAAGCCCTGCCGCGGTCCATAAAATCGCAAAATCTGGCCGTTTAAGGCGGTTCAGACCTCTTCGATGCGCAAGGCGACGGGGGCACCATCGACAACGTCAGTGGCGGCGAGGCCCTCCAGTGCAGCATCCAAAGTGGCGCGGGTGCATTTGTGGGTGACGATCAGCACCGGCGCTGTCGGTTCGGAGTGACCGTATTGACGCATGCGGTCAATCGAGACACCAGCATCGCCCAGAACAGAGGCCACTTTTGCCAGGGCGCCGGGTTTGTCCAGCAGAGCCATGCGCAGATAGAAGGGGGCAGGCAGGCCGGTTTGGGCGGCAGGCACTTCCTGCAGGGTGTCAGCAGGCTGGCCAAAGGTCGACAAGCGGAAGCCGCGGGCAAGATCCATAATATCGCCCATCACGGCACTGGCAGTCGGGCCTTCGCCGGCGCCCGGGCCGCGCAGCACGACCTGCTCGATCGAGTCGCCTTCGATTACCACCATATTGGTGCCGCCTTCCAGCTGGCCAAGCGGGGAGTTGTCCGGCACCAGGCAGGGGGACATCCGCTGTTCCAGGCCGCGGGCGGTGCGCTGTGCCACGCCCAAAAGCTTGATGCGGTAGCCCATGTCGGCGGCGGCGTGAATGTCTTCGAGCTGGATGCGCTGGATGCCTTCCAGTTCGACATCGTCGAAAGAAGGTTTGGTGCCGAAGGCAATAGAGGCCAGAAGCGCCAGCTTGTGGCCTGCGTCGATGCCGCCGACGTCAAGGTTCGGGTCCGCTTCGAGATAGCCCAGGCGGCCGCATTCTTCGAACAGTGCGTTATAGCCCTGCTCAGTGGCCTGCATCTGGGTCAGGATGTAGTTGCAGGTACCGTTCATGACCCCCATGACACGGGTGATCTCATTTCCGGCCAGCCCTTCGGTCAGTGACTTGATGACTGGAATGCCACCGGCAACGGCTGCTTCAAAGCGGATCACCCGCCCTGCGCCCTCGGCCTGTTCGGCCAGCGCCTGTCCGTGGATTGCCAGCAGCGCCTTGTTGGCGGTGACAACATCCTTGCCCGCCGCCAGCGCTGCCTCGGTTGCGGTCTTGGCCGCGCCTTCATGGCCGCCCATCAGCTCGACAAAGACATCGACATCATCACGCACGGCCAGCGCCATCGGGTCGCGTTCCCAAGCATAGTCCTTGAGCGAAACACCACGATCCTTGTCCGGATCGCGTGCCGACACAGCGGAGATTACGACCGGGCGTCCTGTCCGCGCCTCCAGCAGCGCCGCGTGGCGGCGGATGATCTTCACCACGCCGATGCCGACGGTGCCCAAGCCTGCAATCCCAAGGCGTAGCGGTTCTGTCATGGCTGGGGGTCCTTTGTCCGAAATTTTCCGCTCCGCCTTAGCCGGTTCAGCGCAGGCGTGCAACGCTGCTGCGGAACATGGCGGGGTGATACGGGCAGGAATGCCGCGATGCGGTCAGAGTTCGGCGTTTTTTACAGCTTCGGCGCGGCGTTTCAGGCGGGCGCTGCGGGCGTCGAGCTCATCCTGAAGATCCTGGCCCGCCAGTTGCGGTGGGTCCAGCGGCTCCAGCGCGCCGTCCAGCGGCAGCAGTTTCGGATATGCCGCCCCCCGCAGATCGGGGGTGAGCCTGTCCTCCAGCTCTGGCACACGGGTGCAGGCGGTGGCTGCCGCTGCAGCCAGAATAAATGCGATTGCTGAGCCAAGCTGCATTGCCTGTCGTCCTTTGCTTTGCAAAATTGGTTTTAGGCGCAACCGCGGGGGGCGGCAATTGATTTTCCGCCGCTGCTGGCAGATGGCCGCTGTTGCAGCAGCTCAGCGGATCAGCAATAATGGCGCATATTCCCTTTTTTCTGAACGATCGTTCAGTTATTCTCGGACTATGGCACGCACCCAAGGTTCTCATTCCGACATCACTGGCCCCCGTATTCGCGAGGCGGCATTGCGGCTGTTTGCGCAGCATGGCTATGCGGCGGTTTCTATGCGCCAGATCGCCAAGGAAGTCGGGGTGCAAGCCGGAGCGCTGTATAATTACACGCCAGACAAGCAAAGCCTGCTGTTCAACCTCATGGCGGGCCATATGGCGGACTTGCAAACTGCCTGGGACGCCGTGCCTCAGGCCGACAGTGCGTTGGAGCGTTTGCGCGGCTTTACCGGTTTTCACATCCGCTTTCATCTGGAACGCCCGGATGCGGTGTTCATTGCCTACATGGAGCTGCGCAACCTGACAGAGAAAAACTTCGCTGTCATCGAATCGCTGCGCCGGAACTACGAGAACGGGGTGGAAGATATCCTGAAACAGGGAATGGAGCAGGGCGAATTCGACATTCCCGACACCAAGGTTGCGACGCTGGCGGTGATTGCGATGCTGAACGGCGTCAATACCTGGTACCGCTCTGAGGGCCGCTTGTCTTTGGATGAAGTGGAGCGGGTTTATTGGAGCATGGTGCAAAAATCAGTCAGCACGTGAGCCTGCAGACATTTAAGTCCGGCCGCAGGCGGGCAGTGCCGCGGCAGGATCTTGTCGCTGGGGAATTGCCGGATCTGTTTGCGCCGAAAGCTGTCGGGGGGCCGTCGGTCGGATCCCTGGGGGCAGCAGATAGCGGTGTATAATCTGGGTTCCTGCAGGCGCTATCGTCGCAAGCCAAAGCCATGGCCCTTTGAAACTATTCGGGGCGGGTCACTTTTGGCAGGGCGGTGTTCATCACAAAGGCCTTGAAGAGCTGGATCTTGTCGCCCCTGGCTGCGGCGCGAAACGCCGGGACAATCATCACTTTCCCCAGCAGTCGCTGGCCAGGGAAAGCGCAGTGCGTCATGGGCGCAAGGAGGCGTAGCCTGCACCGCATGGCACAACAGGGGCAGCGGGTTTTTCCGGTCAGTGTGCGGGCTTGATGAAGGTGCCGTTGCGCAAATCGCGGAACGCCTGGCGCAGCTCGGCCTGGGTGTTCATCACGATGGGCCCGTGCCAGGCAACCGGTTCATTGATCGGCGCACCCGAGATCAACAGAAAACGCACGCCCTCCGGCCCTGCCTGCACGGTGATTTCATCGCCGCTGCCAAAACGGATCAGGGTGCGGTCGCCGGACATGTCGCGGATGTTGACCTCTTCGCCGGCAACTTCCTTTTCCAGGAGAACACCCTGTGGCGCTGAGGCATCGGCAAAAGCTGCTTTACCCTCGAACACATAGGCAAAGGCACGGCGGTAGGTGTCTATTGGCAGGGTCTTTTTCACACCTGCCGGCAGGAAAACATCCAGATACTGCGGATCGGCGGCTATCCCGTCCACCGGGCCGCGCTTGCCCCAGAATTCGCCGGTGATCACCTTTACCCTTGTGCCGTCGTCGTCAATCACTTCGGGAATATCCGCGCCGCGCATATCCTGATATCGCGGAGCAGTCATTTTTTCGGCCGCAGGCAGGTTGCCCCACAGCTGAAACCCATGCATCTGCCCCTTGGCGTTGCCTGAAGGCATTTCCTGATGCAGGATGCCGGACCCGGCTGTCATCCACTGCACATCGCCTGCGCCCAGGGTGCCCGCATTGCCAAGCGAGTCGCTGTGTTCGACTGATCCTGCCAGCACGTAAGTTATGGTTTCGATGCCCCGGTGCGGATGCCAGGGGAAACCGCGCAGGTAATCTTCTGGGTTTTCGTTGCGAAAGTCGTCAAACAGCAGATACGGATCCAGCTCCGACGGATCCTGAAATCCGAAGGCGCGGTGCAGTTTGACACCGGCGCCTTCGGTATGAGGCTGGGCTGGGCGGCTTTCAAGAATGGGTCTGAGCGACATCTTCTTGTCTCCTGATCATCGTTGCTACAGTCAAAATAGCCTGTGCGCACATGGGATAGAACCAGCCGCAAGCCACATGAACTGTGCGTTGGTGAACGGGAGGGTGCCAGGGGCTCTGCAGCCCGCAGGGCTGCCCGGCCCAACGGAACGCGGCGCCGGAGGCGCCAAGGACGGGCGGGAGTTGCTGCCTTGTTGCCGGATGCCTCAGTCCTGTTCAGAGGCGGAGCCGGCCCACCACTCAGCTGGCTTCTTCCGCCCGCCGTGCTTTGCTGCCAGCCGCAGTGCCAGTTTGCGCAGCGGGCTCAGCGCCAGTTTCAGCCACAGCCGGTTGCGGCGTTTGGAATAGTCGCGGTTGAAGGGGCAGACCCGCATGCAGATCGCGCAGTCCGAAGCCATCTTGGCCCAGAAGGAGAAGCATTTCTCGGCATCCGATGTCCATTTTTTGACGCCCTTGATGGCTGAGACATTGGCAGTCTCGGCAGAGGGCGGCCCGTAAGGCAGCGCTTTCACCGGGCAGGCATCGGCGCATTTGGTGCAGATGCCGCAAAAATCCTTCACCCCTGAGGGTTGCGGCACATCATGGGCCAGCGGCAGGTTGGTAAAGATCTTGGAAAACCGCAGGCGCGGCCCGAACTCTGGCGTGATGACCATCTGGTTCCGGGCGTATTCGCCCAGGCCTGCCTTCACCGCATAGGGAATGACCAGGCCGGTGTCATTCATCGATGGCACCGCCTCATACCCCAGGTTCCGCACATAGGCGGCAAGCTGCATCACGATGGAGGCTTCATGACTGTATTCCCGCCCGGTTGCAGCGCCTGCCAGGGCAGAGGGGTAGGTGGCGACCAGCTCCTTGTCCATCTCATGGCCCAGCACGATGACACTGTTCAGCCCTTCGGGCAGGTCATGCGGCGCCTCGGACATATCGCGGGCATCGACGCGGGCGCTGTATAGCCAGCGCTCGTCCATATCCGTGATGCCGCAGAGATCAGCGCCAAAGAATTTTGCAATGCGCTTCACCTCGGCTGACATTTTGGCAGGATCGTCAACTTCCAGCGCGTCCTTGGCCACCGGTGTGTCAGGCTGGATGGCGGCTTGGAAGCCTTCGCGGATACCGTCCTTGGCGCGGCGGCTGGAAACCACATCAGAGATCAGCCACGCGGCATTGCGCAGGGCAAAGTCGCGCTGGGTAAACCCGTCGCCGCGCCGCGGTGCAGCCTCCATCCGGTAGGAGGAAAAGAACTTGGCGGTGTGTTTGGATTTGACCTTCTCGTCCCAGAAGGCACGGGTGAAGACGTCGTTTCGCTGTGAGAAACGCTCGAAATCATCGGTGACTTCGATTCCGGCGGCTGCATCGCCGTCGCGCTGGGGCGGGGTATTTTGGGGCCAGGGCATGGGCGGACGCTATCGGTCAATTCAGATATGGGCAAGAGCGGGCGCGGGGGGAGTCAACAGAACAAGGAGACAACCCAATCCCGCACCATGGCGACCTCGGCGCTGTTTGGGGCTTCGCCTGCAGCAGGCATCAGATAATGCCCCTGTCCCATGGGGATCTCGGCCTTCAGCACCTGTGTCAGCCGTCCTTGCGACAGGGATAGCTCGGCATAGCGTCGCATCAGCATCGCAACCCCGGGGCCGGAGGCTGCCATTTCAATTGCGGCGAGCGACGTGTCCACATAGAGCGGCGCAGATCGGTTTTTCAGCGGCACGCCCTCCTGTTCCGAAAGGCGCAGCCAGTGGTCCTGATATCCGTGAATGTGGATGAGTGTCTGGTCAAACAGTTGGTCAACCGATTGCAACTGCTGCGCCAGCTGTGGCTGCGCCACCGGGATCACGCTTTCGGCAGACAGCAGATGGGCGCGCCGGTCGAACCAGCCGGATGGTCCCAGCCTCAGGTCGATATCCACGTCTTCGTCCTGGGTGCTGTCGGCCCAGACGGCCGAAATCAGCCGGATGCGTATATGCGGATAGGCGGTATGGAACGAACCCAGCCGCGGGGCGATCCACAAAACAGCGGTCGATACAGGCGCTCTTAGTGTCACCGTACGCGTCTGCGCATGCCCCAGCAGCCCGCGGGTAGAATATGCGATATCGGTAAGAGCCTGGGCAACAGAGGGGTAATAGGCATGGCCCAGTTGCGTCAGCTCCAAATGCCGCGAACGGCGGATGAACAGCGTGATGCCAAAGCTTTTTTCCAGGCTGCGGACCTGGTGGCTGACGGCGGCTTGGGTCAGCCCCAGTTCTTCGGCGGCGGCCGTGAAGCTTTGCAGGCGGGCGGCGGCCTCAAATGCACGCAGCCAGACGAGATTGGGCAGATCAGACATGTGTTGCAAAATTTCATGGGGTCAGACTGCGATATTATTCGTTTTAATTTTGGCGGGGGTCAAGCTAGCCATGCCGCAAATGAATTCCCCTGTGAGGAGATACAAAATGGCAACGGACATGAAAGTCGGCTTTATCGGCCTTGGCAACGTTGGCGGTAAACTGGCAGGCAGCCTGGTGCGCAACGGCTTGGACGTGAGCGTGCACGACCTGGATGCGGATCTGGTGCAATCCTTTGTGGAGCGCGGCGCAAAGGCGGGTGGCAGCCCGGCACAGATGATGCAGGATTGCGATGCGGTGATCACCTGCCTGCCGAGCCCGGCGGCGTCTGACGCAGTGGTGTCCGAAATGATCCCGCATGTGCAGCCCGGTAAGGTCTGGATGGAAATGTCCACCACCGACGTGGAAGAAGTGAAGCGCCTCGGCGCCTTGGTGGCAGAGCGCGGCGGCGAGCCGGTTGACTGCCCGGTTTCCGGCGGCTGCCACCGGGCGGGCACCGGCAATATCTCGATCTACGCAGGCTGTGAGCGCGCGACCTTTGAACGCATCCTGCCAATCCTGACCACCATGGGCCGCCGCATCCTGCATGTGGGCGATATCGGCAATTCCTCAACCCTGAAGGTGATGACCAACTATCTGGCCAACCTGAACCTGCTGGCGGTCATGGAAGCACTGACAGTCATGAAGGCCTGCGGCATGGATCTGGGCATGACGTTTGAGGCGATCTCGATGTCTTCAGGCACGTCCTTTGCGCATGAAACCGAAAGCCAGCTGATCCTGTCGGGGTCGCGCGATGTGAATTTCACCATGGATCTGGTGATGAAGGACATCGGTCTGTTCCAGACCCTGGCCGACCGCAACAACGTGCCGCTTGAGCTGTCGCCTCTGATGATCGAGATGATGAAGGACGGGCAGAGCCGCTATGGCGAGCGGGCGCAGTCCGACCGGATGATCGAACGCCTGGAAGAAGCCACTGGCCTGTCAATCACTGCACCGGGCTTCCCGCAGGAACTGATCGACGATGAGCCGGAAGAACCCGGTTACGAGGTGGTCGTGCGCCGCGCTGCTGCGGAATAAGTTTCCCCAAACGGCACGGCTGCAGTCAGCCCCCGGTGCGCCGGGGGCTGTTTTCTTTTTCCGATACGGTCTATGCCCGGCAGGGCAGAAAAGGGAGCAACGGATGAACGGGGACGTTTTGGCTGCTATTGAAGCCTCGGCCGGGCGGCGTGTGATGGGAACGGCAATGCTGGGGCTGACCGGTTGCCTTCTGATATTTGTCGTTTTTGCGGCGCCGCCTTCTCCACCCTGGCTGGTGTTCCTGCTTGCGGTTGGATTTGCGGCTTTGTGGCTGTCGGTGCGGATGTGGCAAGCGACCGTTCACAGGATCGAGCTGACGACAGAAGTGCTGCGGTGTTCTGATGGGCGGGTCATTGCACAGGTAAAGGACATCGAAGCCATCGACCGTGGCTTTTTTGCCTTCAAACCATCGAACGGTTTTCTGATCCGTACCAAAACAACAGAGGCCAGGGTCTGGATGCCCGGGCTTTGGTGGCGATCTGGCCGCCGGATCGGCATTGGCGGTGTGACACCCGGATCGCAAGGCAAGGCGATGTCAGAAATTCTGGCCGCGATGCTGGTGCAGCGCGGCCAGTGAGCTTTGTACAGTTCTTGGGTCAACCTTAGTCGATGCCGTCGGTGTCGTCATTGTGGCTGCCGGAACCGGTGGCGCTTCCCTCAAAGGGGACGAGCGGAGCAAAGCGCGGACGGGTGAAGACGAAGTTGTCCAAGTTGAGAGTTGGCAGACCGACATCGAAGAATGGGTCAACTTCGTTGAAGGTTTCCACCAGAATGACACGCTCCTGGTCTGGCATGTCCGGCAATTGTTCCGAGACGTTGTTGATCGTTCCGTCTGTCCAGCTGGAGTCAGAGGTGCCACGTACTTCGGACCAGTCGACGTAGAATTTGGCATCGTCTTCGTCCCAGTGCACGACTGAAACCCGCATGCCCAGCTCAGTATCCTGACGGATCAGCAATTTGGCCATCTCATACATGCTGTCGAGATAGTCGTCGTTGATCGCCGTGGTCTCTCGGGAGATCAGATCGGAGATCGTAAAGGCGGCTTTCAGATTGACGCTGTCGCGGCGGAATGCATCGAAAAAAGTATAGATCGCTGCAAACACGACAAGCAGGAGCGGAGCATAAAGCGCAAACTCGATCGAGACGTTGCCATCAGTGAGGCGCCGAAAGCTGCGCAGACGCTCGGGTAGGAATTGTTTAAGAGCAGTCAGCATAGGTCACCTCGGTTCCTGAACAAATGCGGATGATGCGGTCAGGGCGATACGGCCGTCTTCGTCCTTGGCCAAGCTGTCCCCCAGACCCCAAGTCGGGAAAAGCGGTTTGAATTTCATGCAGGCGCGGATCAGCATCAGCTCATTCGATTGGCCGTTGACGAAGTTCCGGACAGGCTGGACATCCTCGATACGGTTGACACAGTCCGCAGTGGAGCTGATCGGCGTCCAGTTGAACGGATCAACCTGTACCATCTCCAGCCGCAGCGACGTGCTGCAATCGTTAATGAAGCCCGAGCGCTCGCATACTGCATCGCGGATATCGTCATGCTGTGGGCTTGCGCCGGTAGTCAGGCGGATGTCGCGGACAGTCTGGTCAAGAGCGCGTTCCAGTTGCGAGTGGCGCAGGTTGATCATCCCCAGCTCAACTGTCGTCATCAAGATCAATAGAAAGGCGGGGATGACAATGGCGAACTCTAGCGAAGCATTGCCATCTTCATGCACCCGGAAATGGCGCAGGTTTCGTTTCATGCGTCTAATCATTGGGTCAACCTCAGCTGGCGGATGGACGTTGCAATCGATGCGAACGCGTCACTGATTTCAAGCCCGTCAACGTCGAAATAATGGGAGTCGGAACTGGCGCAATCCTGCAGGACCGCTACCCCGTTGCTGGGGGCTTCAAAGCCGATTGTATAGACTATTATCCCCTGATCTTTGGCTGCCTGGCAAATGCTGCGAGTGCGCGCATTTTTGGTCGAATTGCCATAGTAGTCATAGACACCATAGTACCAGGCACTGCGGGCAGAGCTGGTGCCCATCCAGTCGCGGTAGAGGTTATAGTAAAGATATTTCAGTGACGTCGAGGCAAACAGGTCAGAATAGCCTAGCCTTTGCGGGGCGTCGCCGTATGGCTGTGTCTTCCAATACGAAGACACATCATGCCAGTAATACTTTCCGTTCGACGGGTTGTAAGTTGAATAGCGTTTGGTCGCCGCGTCGTACCAGACGTTTGAGTCACCTTCGCGGTGATCGCTTTCAACATAGTATTGCGAAGTGTTCTGGCCGTCTGTCATCAACACGATGACTTTTACGGTATCGGTATCTGTATATTCCGAAGGACGTGCCGCAAAATCATCCGGCACCGATGCCTCTGTGCCTGTGGTCAGGGCGCTGATGGCAGGCCGTGCTGAAGGATCCAGTAGGGTCGTGCCCCATTTCATGCCGATGTCGATCGAAGTGTTGCCGCCGCCCCAAAAACTATCGATGTAACTCTTGAGAACCGTGGCATCCTTTTGGAATGGCAGAATTTCCCGGGTGGGATCGTCTTCGCACACCGGCGAACTCACCAACTGGGGGTTGGAATAGTAAGTCCGGTTGTCACGCCTCGTACTGCCCCAGGGGGTGAAGTGCATGGTGCCGTCCAGCTCATCTTCCTGTGAAAGAGATGCGGACTCGAAATCCGAGCCTGCAAAATTTGCACAACGCGAGTAGATCGTGTCACCCGGCGTGGAGATATTATACTGATTGTACAGGTCTTCTGGCAGCGATACCTGGGTCGCGTAGGGTACGATGGAAATCGACATTTTGCCGTCGGTTGTGTTTGCCACCATCGTATCGACAAAATCTTTCGCCGCGACTTTCAGGTTGGTCAGCCGGTTGTTGGACCTCATGGAACCTGAAACGTCCAGAACCATCGAGATTTCGACACCGTCGATGCTCTCTTCCGCGCGCGAATTGGCATAAATCGGCAGGTCGTCGAGACCGGCGAACTTTGCCAGATGGGTGGGGAAGGTAGCACTTACAGTGCTTTCAACACTCTTGTAGCCCAGTGATTCCTGTACATTCGGTGTGCTGTAATAGTCGCCTAGACCTGCTTTGCTCAGGTAGTCCTGAACAACATCTTCAGGTTCAAGCACCTGATCCAGGTCAGCAGCGGCCAGAACGGCCCGGTCCAGCGTGTATTGCAGGGTGGTGCGGTCACGCTCCATCCGCATCAGATCGACGCCGATGCCGCCGATGGCCAGCATAAGGATCAGGGTGCCGATCATCGGCTTTGCCAGAACGCCGTCCTCTTCCCGCAGGAAGGAGCGTATCTTGGTTGGGCAGCGCAGCCTGAGCGGATTGCTCAGCGCGGTAGAATTCTTGTGGTGCATACTCATCTAAATACCCCCTTGCGGCTGGGGAACAGGCCAGCCCGGCTTCTGCAGCGGAATTCCATTAATTATTGCTTGGTAAAATGGGCGGAATTGCGGCGGAAATGGGTCAAATTGCTCGCGATTGTATTGCGTGGAAATTCTAATCTTGGGCGATTTCACGATGTTGTGGCGAAAGGCGGAACAATCGCCTGAACGGCACGGGTGAAACTTGCGCGGTCGCAGGGATGCGAATCTTTTTGATCGAAAAGGGTCAAAAAGGTCGCACTCCTTAAGCTTCTCTGCATAGAGTGAGAGCATCATCGGCAGCGAGTCGATGTTTGAGCACGGAGAATTTTTTATGAGCAGCCGCACAGAGCCGAGCTTCCGCGAGAGCGTGGACCTGATGTTTAACCGGGCGGTAAAACTGATGGACCTGCCGCCGGGGCTGGAAGAGAAGATCAGAGTGTGCAATGCGACCTATACAGTGCGCTTTGGTGTGCGCCTGCGCGGTTCCATGCATACATTTGTCGGTTACCGGTCGGTGCATTCCGAGCATATGGAGCCCGTAAAGGGCGGTATCCGCTATGCCACCGGTGTAAATCAAGATGAGGTCGAGGCGCTGGCGGCGCTGATGACCTATAAATGCGCCTTGGTTGAGGCACCGTTCGGTGGCTCCAAGGGCGGCTTGTGCATTGATCCGCGCGAGTACGAGGAACATGAACTGGAGCTGATCACCCGCCGCTTTGCTTACGAACTGGCCAAGCGCGATCTGATCAACCCGTCGCAAAACGTGCCTGCGCCCGATATGGGCACCGGCGAGCGCGAGATGGCCTGGATTGCAGACCAATATGCGCGGATGAATACAACTGACATCAACGCCAAGGCCTGTGTCACCGGCAAGCCGCTGAACGCAGGTGGTATCGCTGGCCGTGTCGAGGCGACGGGTCGCGGTGTGCAATACGCGCTGCGAGAGTTCTTCCGCTATGAGGAAGACAAGGCTGCAGCCGGGCTGACAGGGAAATTGGATGGCAAGCGGGTCATTGTCCAGGGGCTCGGCAATGTGGGTTACCACGCAGCCAAGTTCCTGTCCGAGGAAGACGGGTCGCTGATTACCGGGATCATTGAACGCGACGGCGGTCTGTTCAGTGCAGATGGCCTGGACGTAGAGGCGGTGCGCAATTGGATTGTCAAGCACGGCGGTGTGTCGGGCTACCCGGATGCGCAGTACATGGAAGATGGCTCCGTTCTGCTGGAGGAGGAGTGCGACATCCTGATCCCGGCGGCCCTGGAAGGGGTGATCAACCTGTCCAATGCTGAACGTGTCAAAGCGCCGTTGATCATTGAGGCGGCGAATGGCCCTGTGACTGCCGGCGCGGATGAAATCCTGCGCGACAAAGGCTGTGTGATCATACCCGACATGTATGCCAATGCAGGCGGTGTGACCGTATCCTACTTTGAGTGGGTGAAGAACCTGAGCCATATCCGTTTCGGCCGCATGCAGCGCCGCCAGGAAGAGGCGCGCCATCAGCTGGTGATCGACGAGCTGCAGCGCCTGGACGATGTTCTGGGCAATACCTGGTCGATGTCGCCTGACTTTAAGGACAAGTATCTGAAAGGCGCAGGTGAGCTGGAACTGGTGCGCTCCGGTCTGGATGACACCATGCGGGCGGCCTACCAGTCGATGCGCGAAGTCTGGCACAGCCGCGATGATGTCACCGACCTGCGTACTGCCGCCTATCTGGTGTCGATCGACAAGGTCGCCAAAAGCTATCACGCCAAGGGGCTCTGACCGGGCTTGAAGAGTGGCAAATGACTGGCGGGGCAGAGGGGAAACTCTCTGCCCTGTTTTCTTGGCACTGATCCACATTGCGTCATCTGCCGTCGCAATTAGCACTAGACATAAGTGAATAGTTAATGTGATTTGCGGCAAAGCCATGCTGAAGTGCCGTAGCCCTAGTCTTGGGACTAGGAGTAGCACGTGAAAGCGGGTAGCAATGCGGCCAGGGCCGGGACGGAGTTTTTCCGGCCAGCGAAAGTGAATTGACGGGGAGGGACGACATGCGGTTTTCGGGCTGGCGTGTGCTCAAGGAGGGGCTCACCGGAAACAAGGGGTGGAAACCTCATTGGCGGGACCCTGAGCCCAAATCCGAATATGATGTCGTGATCATCGGCGGCGGCGGCCACGGGCTGGCGACGGCCTATTACCTGGCCAAAGAGCATGGCATCACCAATGTTGCGGTGCTGGAGAGGGGATATCTTGGCGGCGGCAATGTGGGGCGCAACACCACCATTGTGCGGGCCAACTATTATCTGCCGGGCAATTCCGAGTTCTACTCCCACTCTCTGAAACTGTGGGAGAGGATGGAGCAGGACCTGAACTACAACGCAATGATGTCCCAGCGCGGGATCATCAATCTGTTCCACAATGACGGCCAGCGCGACGCGGCGGTGCGCCGGGGCAATGCGATTATCAATCAGGGGGATGATGCCGAACTTCTGAGCCGCGAGCGGGTGCGTGAGCTGGCCCCGTTCCTGAACTATGACAACAACCGTTTCCCGATCATGGGCGGGCTGATGCAGCGCCGGGCCGGCACTGCGCGCCACGATGCTGTGGCCTGGGGCTATGCCCGCGGCGCTGACATGCGCGGCGTCGATCTGATCCAGAACTGCGAAGTGACCGGCATTGACGTGGAAGGCGGCAAAGTGATCGGGGTGCAGACCGCCCGCGGTCCCATCCGGGCCAAGAAGGTGGCGCTGGCGGCAGCGGGACGGTCGGGTCAGGTGGCGGCAATGGCTGGTCTAACCCTGCCGATCGAGAGCCACGTCCTGCAGGCCTTTGTCTCTGAAGGGTTGAAACCAATCGTTGATCACGTGATCACCTTTGCCGAGGGGCATCTGTACATCAGCCAGTCCGACAAGGGCGGCATGGTGTTTGGCAGCTATCTGGATTTCTACAGCTCCTATGCCGCGCGGGGCAACCTGCCGATGGTGGAGCATACAATGGAAAGCTTTGTGGCGATGGTTCCGGCCCTTAGTAAGGCCAGGCTGCTGCGCAGTTGGGGCGGCATCATGGATATGACGCCGGACGGCTCGCCCATCATCGACCATTCACCCGTTGATGGTCTCTACCTGAATTGCGGCTGGTGCTACGGCGGTTTCAAGGCGACACCGGGCTCAGGCCATGTCTATGCGCATCTGATTGCCACGGACCGGCCGCATGGGGCGGCGACGAAACTGAAGCTGGACCGCTTCCGCAGCGGCGTGGGCCTGATGGATGAGGAGGGAACCGGTGCGCAGCATAACTTGCATTGATTTCATCTCTGCCGCAGCAGGGGGCGCTGCCCCCTCGGCCTTGCGGCCTCACCCCCGGAGTATTTTTGCAAAGATGAAAGGGCGCTGGTCATGAGGATTGCCTGTCCGCTCTGCGGTGAAAGAGACCGCCGCGAATTCTATTACAAAGGCGCCGCTCTGGTGCGCCCGGCTGAGGGTGCGGATCTGGAGACCTGGCATGAACATGTGAATCTGCGTGAAAACCCGGCAGGGCCGCTGGATGAGCTGTGGTATCACGAATTGGGCTGCGGTTCCTGGTTGAAAGTGACCCGCAATACAGCAACCCATGAGATTCTGGACGTAGAGCTGGCCTCCGAGGCCGGGCTGGGAGGTGAGAAATGAGGCTTCCCGGAAAAGGTTTGAATCAGGGCGCTAAGCCGGTCACGTTTGGCTTTAATGGCCGCCACATGATGGGGCTGGAAGGTGACACGCTGGCCTCGGCGCTGCTGGCAAATGATGTGCATCTGATGGGGCGGTCATTCAAGTATCACCGCCCGCGCGGGGTGCTGACGGCGGGCAGCGAGGAGCCAAACGCGCTGGTGACCATTGGCACCGGGGGCGAGCAGGACCCGAACATCCGCGCCACGCAGCAGGAGGTGTTCGAGGGGCTGGAAGCGCGCAGCCAGAACTGCTGGCCCTCTGTTGAGCGCGACGTGATGGCGGTGAACGATCTGGCGGCACCGTTCTTTACCGCCGGGTTCTACTACAAGACCTTCATGTGGCCTGCGGCCTTCTGGGAGAAGCTGTATGAGCCGATGATCCGCAATGCTGCGGGTCTGGGCGCGCTATCGGGTGAGGCGGACCGCGACACCTATGAGAAGGCCTTTGCCTTCTGTGACGTGCTGGTGATCGGCTCCGGGCCTGCTGGTCTGATGGCTGCGCTGACTGCGGGCCGGGCCGGGGCGGATGTGATCCTGGCGGAGGAGGACAGCCGCATGGGGGGGCGCCTGCTGGCCGAACGCGAGGAGATCGGCGGCAAGCCGGGCCACGCATGGGCTGCTGAGGTGCTGGCCGAGCTGGAGGCAATGGATAATGTGCGGCTGATGACCCGCACTGCTGTAACCGGTGCCTATGATCAGGGGACCTACGGCGCGCTGGAGCGGGTCTCGCACCACCTGCCGCGGCGGCATTCGCTGCGGGGCAGCCATCTGCCGCGCGAATGCTTCTGGCGGATTGCGGCCAAGCATGCAGTGTTGGCAGCAGGCGCGATCGAGCGTCCGGTGGCGTTCCGCAACAATGATCGTCCCGGCATCATGATGGCGGGCGCGGTGCGTGCCTATCTGAACCGCTGGGGAGTAGCGCCGGGTGAACGGGTGACCCTGTTTGCCAACAACGATCAGGCCCACCGCACCGCCCGCGACCTGCATGACGCCGGTGTTCACATCGCCGCAGTGATCGACAGCCGCCATGACGCGCCTGTCGATGGCCCGTATCAGGTGATCAAGGGAGCACAGGTTTGCGGCAGTGCGGGCCGCCAGCGCATCGAGAGCATTACTGTGCGCTCAGTAAAAGGCGAGGAGAAGGTTCAGACCGACTGTCTGGCAATGTCCGGCGGCTGGAACCCTTCTGTGCATCTGACCTGCCATCTGAACAGTCGCCCGCAATGGAACCGTGAGGCGCTGGCCTTTGTTCCGGCTGAGGGTGCCGTGCCCGGGATGGTCACGGCTGGGGCCTGCAATGGCACCTTCTCTACTGCCGGCGCGCTGCGCGAAGGCGCTGAAGCTGCCGGCAAGGTGGTGGAGGCGCTGGGCCTGAAATCCGCTGCGGCTGATTTGCCGGATGCAGAGGATGATCCCTACCGCATCGCCGCCCTGTGGGCCGTGCCGGGCAAAGGCCGTGCCTGGCTTGACTTCCAGAATGACGTGACTGTCAAGGACGTGAAACAGGCGGCGGTGGAGAACTTCCGCTCGGTCGAGCATATGAAGCGCTACACCACCCAAGGCATGGCGACGGATCAGGGCAAGAACTCCAACGTTGCCGCACTGGCGGTGCTGGCAGATGCGACAGGTCGGACCATTCCCGAAACCGGCACCACTACTTTCCGGCCGCCGTTTGTGCCGGTTTCCATTGGCGCCATGGGCGCCGGGGCTGTGGATGAGGGCTTGAAGCCGCAGCGCTTCCTGACCTCGCATGGCGAGAGTGATACCCGCGGAGCGCATCAGCTGGAGGTGGGCCTGTGGTACCGTGCGGCCTATTACCCCAAGCCGGGTGAAACCAATTGGCGCCAGTCCTGCGACCGCGAGGTGACGCTGGTGCGCAATGCGGTGGGCATCTGCGATGTCTCCACCCTGGGCAAGATCGACATCCAGGGCGCCGACGCGGGCAAGTTCCTCGACTTTCTCTACACCAACACCTTCAGCACGCTGAAGGTGGGCAAGGTCCGCTATGGGCTGATGCTGCGCGAAGATGGTTTTGTCATGGATGACGGCACCACCGCGCGGCTGGGTGAGACCCATTTTGTGATGACCACCACAACCGCTGCGGCGGGACAGGTGATGGCGCATATGGAGTTTGTCTCTCAGGTGCTGCACCCGGAATGGGACGTGCGCTTTGCCTCGGTGACTGAGCAATGGGCGCAGTTCGCTGTGGCTGGTCCGAAGTCGCAGGAACTGCTGAACGGTCTTTTGGACGAGGACGTGAACAGCGGGACCTGGCCTTTTATGGGGTGCGGCGAGGCGACCGTGCTGGGGGTCAAGGGGCGGCTGTTCCGGATCTCCTTCTCGGGTGAGCATGCCTATGAGATTGCCGTGCCTGCGCGTTTTGGCGCCGCTTTGTTCCGCGAACTGCTGAAACGGGCCGAAGCGATGGGCGGCGGCGTCTATGGCATGGAGGCGCTCAATGTGCTGCGGATCGAGAAGGGGTTGATTACCCATGCCGAGATCAATGGCACCGTGACCGCCTTTGACCTTGGTCTGCAGGGGATGATGTCCAAGAAGAAGGCCTTTCTGGGCAAGGCGATGTCTACCCGCGAAGGCCTGATGGCCGAAGACCGGATGCGCATGGTGGGTTTGAAACCCGTCGGCGCAGCCAAGGAAATCACCGCCGGTGCGCATCTGTTCACACCCGGAGACCCGGTCGAGCGGATCTATGACCAGGGCTATGTGACCTCGGCAGGTTATTCACCGACTGTGGGTCATCCGATTGGCCTCGCCTTTCTGAAGGAAGGCCCGGACCGCATCGGCGAAACCGTGCGTCTGGTCGATCATATGCGCGGTGTCGACACCCTGTGCGAGGTTGTTTCACCTGTGTTCTTTGACCCTGAAGGAGGGCGTGCCCGTGGCTGAACTGACTGCAAAAAGCCCCTGCGACGGGCTGCTGCCGGTGACTATCGGCGGAATGAGCCTGACTGAGGAACAGCCTGGCAATATGTGGATCGTTGCCCCCTTCAAAGAGCAGCAGGATGCGCTGAGCAAGGCGCTGGAATCCGCCCATGGCATGGCTTTTCCGGCTGTGAACCGGACGACCGGAAAGGCCGGCAGCCGCGCGGTCTGGTTTGGCCGGGACATGGCGCTGCTGATGGGGCCGGTGCCGGATGCCAAGCTGGGCAAACATGCGGCGCTGACCGATCAGAGCGATGCCTGGGCGGTGGTGAAGCTGGATGGCAATGGCGCCGAAGACGTGCTGGCGCGGCTGGTGCCGGTGGATTTGCGGCCTCAGGTTTTCAAGCGCAGGTATACCGTGCGCACCGAACTGAAGCACATGATGGCCTCGGTCACCAGGACCGGCCCGCAGGCGCTTCAGATCCTGGTGTTCCGCTCAATGGCGAAAACGCTTGTGCATGATTTGAAAACAGCGATGGAAGCTGTCGCGGCGCGGGGGTAACCTCTGGGGATCACCAACTGATTCCCGGAGCGCATCTATGATCCGCATCGCCTTTGCAGCCGCCTTGCTGGCGGCTCCGGCCTATGCTTCTGAAACCAAAGAACAAAGCTGCAAATATCAGGGCCAGGTCATGGCCGCAGTGCAGCAGGCGCGGCTGGACCGGGTAAAGCAGGAAGAGGTGGAGCAGGTCATTCTGGACAGCGAGCCGGAATGGCCCGATGCTTATTCAAACGCGATCCCGCAACTGGCAAGCCACGTTTACACACTGAAGCGGCGTGACTTGAAGAACACCGACCTTGGTGCGCTGTTCGAGGAACAGTGCCTGCAGAACTGGGATCAGATCCAGGCGATGCAGAAACAGCTGAAGTCCAACTGATATGTCATTGCCGCCTGGCTTTCTGGATGAATTGCGCACCCGCATCAGTATCTCTGATGTTGTCGGGCGCAAAGTCATGTGGGATCAGCGCAAGTCGCAGCCGGGCAAAGGGGATTTTTGGAGCCCGTGCCCTTTCCATCACGAAAAGACCGCGTCTTTCCATGTGGAGGATCGCAAGGGCTTTTACTATTGCTTCGGCTGTCACGCAAAAGGTGATGCGCTGAAGTTTGTCCAGGAAACCGAGAATGTCGGTTTCATGGAAGCGGTGGAGATTCTGGCGCAGGAAGCAGGCATGGAGATGCCCAAACGCGATCCGCGCGCGCAGGAAAAACAGGACCGCCGGACTTTGCTTGCTGACGTCATGGAGCAGGCAGTGCAGTTCTTCCGCTTGCAGCTGAAAACGGGTGCTGCAGGGGACGCTCGCGCCTATCTGCAGCGCCGTGGACTGACGGCGCAGGCGCTGGACCGTTGGGAAATCGGCTTTGCCCCTGACGGTTGGCAGAACATGTGGGATGCGCTGCGCGGCAAGAACGTGCCCGAGGATCTGATCATCGGCGCGGGGCTGGCGAAACCCTCGAACAAGGGCGGCAAGCCCTATGACACCTTCCGCAACCGGATCATGTTCCCGATCCGGGATGCGCGCGGCCGGGCGATTGCCTTTGGCGGCCGGGCAATGGACCCCAATGACAACGCCAAATATCTGAATTCGCCCGAGACTGAGCTGTTCGACAAAGGCCGCAGCCTTTACAATCATGGTCCTGCGCGCTCTGCATCGGGGCGCGGCTCTACTTTGGTCGTTGCCGAAGGTTATATGGATGTGATTGCGCTGGCTGAGGGCGGGTTCCAGTCCTCGGTGGCACCGCTGGGCACTGCGATCACCGAAAATCAGCTGCAGATGCTGTGGCGGATGTCGGATGAGCCGATCATTGCGCTGGATGGCGACAAGGCAGGTATCCGCGCCGCGATGCGGCTGATTGATCTTGCGTTGCCGCTATTGGAGGCGGGCAAGTCCCTGCGCTTTGCCATCATGCCAGAGGGCAAGGACCCGGACGATATGATCCGCTCCGAAGGCCCCGATGCAGTGCAGGCGGTGCTGGATCAGGCGATGCCGATGGTCAAGCTGCTGTGGCAGCGGGAAACC
>MDLF01000085.1:0-96499 GCA_001730095.1 Rhodobacteraceae bacterium (ex Bugula neritina AB1) | reverse complement strand
GTGGGATGCGCTGCGCGGCAAGAACGTGCCCGAGGATCTGATCATCGGCGCGGGGTTGGCGAAACCCTCGAACAAGGGCGGCAAGCCATATGACACCTTCCGCAACCGGATCATGTTTCCGATCCGGGATGCGCGCGGCCGGGCGATTGCATTTGGCGGCCGGGCAATGGACCCCAATGACAACGCCAAATACCTGAATTCGCCCGAGACTGAGCTGTTCGACAAAGGCCGCAGCCTTTACAATCATGGTCCTGCGCGCTCTGCATCGGGGCGCGGCTCTACTTTGGTCGTTGCCGAAGGTTATATGGATGTGATTGCGCTGGCTGAGGGCGGGTTCCAGTCCTCGGTGGCACCGCTGGGCACTGCGATCACCGAAAATCAGCTGCAGATGCTGTGGCGGATGTCGGATGAGCCGATCATTGCGCTGGACGGCGACAAGGCAGGTATCCGCGCCGCGATGCGGCTGATTGACCTGGCGTTGCCGCTCTTGGAGGCGGGCAAGTCCCTGCGCTTTGCCATCATGCCAGAGGGCAAAGACCCGGACGATATGATCCGGTCCGAAGGCCCCGATGCAGTGCGGGCGGTGCTGGATCAGGCGATGCCGATGGTCAAGCTGCTGTGGCAGCGGGAAACCGAAGGCAAGGTTTTCGACAGCCCCGAGCGCAAGGCGGCGCTGGATAAGGCGCTGCGTGAGAAAATCAAACTGATCCGCGATCCATCGATCCGCAAGCACTATGGCGAAGACGTCAAGGAAATGCGCTGGCAGCTGTTCCGCGGCAACCGCGACAGTGGCGGCGGGGGCGGCTACCAGCCGCGTAGCGGCAAGGGCGGTGGTTTCCGCGACGGTGCCCGCGCACCGTGGAAACCAGGCAAGGGATTTGGCCCGATCCCGCAGCCGCGGGCAACCACCCGTGCGTCGCTGGTGGCAGGTGCCGAGGACGAATATTTTGCCGCCATGCGTGAAGCGGTGATCCTGGCCACGGCGATCACCACGCCTGATGTTATCCGCGAGTTCGAGACCAGCCTGGAACGGCTGCAATGCGCCGACCCGGATCTGGCGGCGCTGCGCGACATGGTTCTGCGCTACGGTATCGACGCGCCCGACCGGCTGCGCGAGGAAATTGACTGGTCTTTGGGGCCTCATGCCCTTGAAAACCTCTTTGCCTTGCGCCATGTGGCAATCATCCCCTGCCTGCGCAAACCCGGCGATACGGAACTGGCCAGCATGACCCTGGCCGAGGAACTCGCAAAACTCGAGGCGCGGCGCGGGCTGGATGCAGAATTGGCAGAGGCCGAAGAGGATTTGGACGGCCTTGCAGATGAAGCGCTGACCTGGCGACTGCGGCAGGCTGCCGAAGCCAGAAACAGGGCCGTGCGCAGTGAGAATGAGGATAAGGCGACCTATGATGTGGGCAAGAACGGCGCGCGGCTCAACCGGGATGAGCGCGACGCCTTTGGCGCCCTTTTGGACCGGATCGGCTTCTCCGAAAAGTAACATGCAGGGTGATTCTGCGTTTTGCTAAGGAAGAGCACAGGAAAATTGGGTAAACGGGGTGACGAATCAGAAGATCGCGCTAATGATTCGCGTCAGCGAATCATCCCCCGCAGCCCCTGATATGGAGCAATGAATGGCCGCCAAAGACACCGACGACCGCAAACCTGACGATCAGGACGCCGAAATCTCGCTGGACATGAGCCAGGCCGCGGTCAAGAAAATGATCGCTGAGGCCCGCGAGAAGGGCTACATCACCTACGATCAGCTCAATCAGGTTCTGCCGCCGGATCAGGTCAACTCGGAACAGATCGAAGACGTGATGTCGATGCTCAGCGAAATGGGCATCAATATCATCGAGGACGAAGAGGCCGAGGAAGAAGAGAACAAGGGCTCGACCGAGCTGGCCACCACCGAGGGCCCGCGAGAGGTTGCCCTGTCCGGTGCTCAGACCGAGAAGCTGGACCGTACCGACGACCCGGTGCGCATGTACCTGCGCGAGATGGGGTCGGTTGAACTGCTGTCCCGCGAAGGTGAGATCGCGATTGCCAAGCGCATCGAAGCGGGCCGCAACACGATGATCCTTGGGCTGTGTGAAAGCCCGCTGACCTTCCAGGCCATCACCATCTGGCATGACGAACTTCTGTCCGAAGACATTCTTCTGCGAGACGTCATCGACCTGGAGGCCACCTTTGGCAACCAGATGGATGAGGACGGCGAAGAGGAAGAGCCGGTCGTCGACACCGCCGCGGTGCAGGCAGCCAAGCCTGTAAAAGAGGACACCGGTCCGGAACTCGACGCCGATGGCAACCCCATCTCCAAAGACGATGACGATGACGATGATGACGAGCAGGCCAACATGTCGCTCGCCGCGATGGAAGCTGCGCTCAAGGACCGGGTTCTGGTCACTTTGGAGCGGATCTCCACCGATTTCGCCGAACTCAGTGAAATGCAGGACAGCCGGATTTCGGCAACCCTGAACGAGGACGGTTCCTTCAGCGCCGACGACGAAGCGCGTTACCAGTCGCTGCGTTCGGAAATCGTTGAGCTGGTGAATGGCCTGCACCTGCACAACAACCGTATCGAAGCGCTGATCGACCAGCTCTACGGCATCAACCGCCGTGTCATGCAGATCGACAGCTCGATGGTGAAGCTGGCCGACCAGGCCCGCATCAACCGCCGTGAGTTCATCGACGCCTACCGTGGCCGTGAGCTGGACCCGAACTGGCTGTCCGAAATGGGTGAAAAGCCCGGCCGCGGCTGGCAGATGTTCATCGAGCGCTCCACTGAAAAGGTCGAAGAACTGCGCGCTGACATGGCCCAGGTCGGCCAGTATGTCGGTCTGGATATCTCGGAATTCCGCCGCATCGTGCAGCAGGTCCAGAAAGGTGAGAAAGAGGCGCGTCAGGCCAAAAAGGAAATGGTCGAGGCCAACCTGCGCCTCGTGATCTCGATCGCCAAGAAATACACCAACCGCGGCCTGCAGTTCCTGGACCTGATCCAGGAGGGCAATATCGGCCTGATGAAGGCGGTGGACAAATTCGAATACCGTCGCGGCTACAAATTCTCGACCTATGCGACCTGGTGGATCCGTCAGGCGATCACCCGCTCGATCGCGGATCAGGCCCGCACCATCCGGATCCCGGTCCATATGATCGAGACGATCAACAAGCTGGTCCGCACCGGCCGTCAGATGCTGCACGAGATTGGCCGCGAGCCGACCCCGGAGGAACTGGCAGACAAGCTGCAAATGCCGCTGGAGAAGGTCCGCAAGGTGATGAAGATCGCCAAGGAGCCGATCTCTCTGGAAACCCCGATCGGCGACGAGGAAGACAGCCAGCTGGGCGATTTCATCGAGGACAAGAATGCCGTGCTGCCCTTGGACAGCGCCATTCAGGAAAACCTCAAGGAAACCACCACTCGGGTTCTGGCTTCGCTCACCCCGCGCGAGGAACGGGTCCTGCGGATGCGGTTTGGCATCGGCATGAACACTGACCACACGCTGGAGGAAGTCGGCCAGCAGTTCAGCGTGACCCGCGAACGGATTCGCCAGATCGAGGCAAAAGCCTTGCGGAAGCTGAAGCACCCAAGCCGCTCGCGCAAACTGCGCAGCTTCCTGGATCAGTAAAGTTCAGCGAGAGCCAAAAGAGCGCCGTTAGGCGCTCTTTTTTTTCTTATCCGGCCACGGCTCCGTGTAGCCAGTGGGTGTTTACGAGATTCTGCATTTCATCGACAAAAGCTGATTGGATCCGGCGTAGATTGTGAACCTGCGGACGCCGGACTGCTTCGTAGTCGCCCTCTTGAGGCGGCTTTAGATCTTTGGATTTTAGAAACTTGTCCATCTCGCTCATCAGTTTAAGCACATTGGATTCGTTGCGTTGCAGGATAATTTGCCCTTCAGCGAGCAAAGAGAGAAGCTCAGTGCGGATGCTGCGACGTCTTTCATAGAATTCCGGTTCAGCGAGAGTCTTTTCGCCCTCGATACGCAGTGCCGTGGCCTGGGACATATTGCTGGCTACGCGCTGTGCCCAGCAAATGAGAACCTTCTCGGCTTCGATCCTGTTTGCCTCGTGGGAAATGTTGTTGGAAGCTGCGCTGAGGGTATCTGCGGATTTAGCTATGCGTTGGGTTTGGAATGCGACATAAATGGCGATGCCCAAGGTGGCTGTTCCAAGAATGATTTCAAAGGGAGTTGCCAAGGCTTTTTCTCCTATTGGTTGATTTTGCGCGTGAGATCTCGCACGTGATAAGGGGCGGTGCAACCGGATGATTGCAGAAAGTGCAAAGGCAAAGTCGATTGAGATGGATGAAGCCTGGGAAGCAAAGGACCTCATCGTCTTTGACGGCGAATGCGTTCTGTGTTCGCGCTTCTTCCGCTTCATGCTGCGCCATGATCGGGCGGGGCGGTTCTTCTTTGCCACAGCACAATCTCCACTGGGGCAGCAGCTTTACCGGGAGCTTGGCCTGCCCACCGATGAATTTGAAACCAATCTGGTAATTGTTGATGGCCGCACCTATCAGCGGCTGGATGCTTTTGCTGCGGCGATGCGGGCGCTGCCCTGGCCCTGGCCGGTGCTGTCTGTCTGCCGCTTCCTGCCACTATGGCTGAAGGATCCGCTCTACTTCAGCGTTGCCCGCAACCGCTACCGGCTGTTTGGCAGGTTTGATGCCTGCATGATCCCTGTCCCTGAGATCCGCGCACGATTTGCCAAAGGGGGCTATGACACATGAGGGATGCTTTTGGCGAAATCATCGCAGCACAGAACCTTGAGGTGCCGCCGGCCCTGATGCGGTTTCACTCGGAGCCGCCGGAGCGCAGCTTTGGCGTTGTGCAGGTCGAAAGCGGTCATCGTTGGGCGCGGCTGCTGGCCAGGATCGCAGGCTTTCCGCCTGCAATGGCGCAAACCCGGTTCCGGTTGGATGTTGCTCAGCAGGGAGAGGGCCACATCTGGCGGCGGGTGTTCGGCAAGTATCAGACCCGGTCCCATCTGCGTTTTGATGCGCGCAAAGGACGGGCGCTGGAGCGTTTCGGCCCGGTCGAGCTGGAGCTGTCAATCCAGGTGCAGCAGGACGCATTGCTGGTTTCAGTGGAAAAGGCCCGCCTGTTCGGGCTGCCGCTGCCAACAGCGCTTTGCCCGGAAAGCGCGGCCATGGAATTTGAAACGCCGCAGGGGCACCTGGGTTTTGACATTTCTGCCAGCTTGCCAGGGATCGGTCTTCTGGTGCGTTACAGTGGTCACATTGCTCTGCCTGATCTGGATCTCAGGCGTTAACCAATTGCTAACCCTGACATTGCCGGGCGGCGTTGCTTGTCGTAGATTTTTCGTATCTGCATCGAACTTCCGGGGGGAGGACATGTCTGCATATACCGATCTGAACGGGGCGCTGGATGCGCTGCAGCTTAAACTCAAATCGCTGAATGATCTGGTGAGCGCCAACCAGTTCATGGTGGAGATGTTGGCCGGTCAGGGCGATACGCTGAAACAGATGAGCAGCACCCGCACCAGAGACATGCTGCGCCGGAAGGCCCGCGCCAAGTTTCACCCGGAAAACGGCAGCGAGCCGGATGCGGCAGTGCTGGCCATTCTGGAAGAGATCCTGGGCCAGCAGAACGAAAGTGCAGAGATCATTCCCTTTCCTGTCCGCGCCTGACCAGTGCACGCCTGACCGGGCCCGCACACATCTGCGAGAGGTCGCGGCCCGGGCGGCAGTCCCCTCTTGGAGCTATGGTTGGCAATCCCTATGTTGATGTGAACCAAGGGATATTTTTGGATGAAAAACCTCATTACCGCCGCTGTGCTGGCCTGTTCCATGGCCACTGCCATTCCCGTTTCTGCAGGGACATTTCTGGCCAACCGCGGTGTGCGGGTTCTGCCCGTGAATGATATCGTTTATGAGGTGGTGCCGGGCCGGTCCGGCGGCACTTGGGACTATTGGTGTGCTGCGGCGCAGTACGCCCGCCGGGTTCTTGGGGCGAGTTGGACTGACCGATACTATGTGGTGCGCGGCCGGGATGTCAGCGTTACCACGGGGCGTCGCTCCTCTGTGCAATTCACTCTGCATCCGGAACAGGCTGGGGTGCCGCCGAAAACAGGCTGGCTGTCACTGGGCTTCCAACCCGGAGAGAGCTTGTCGGTGCAGCAGGGGCACGGCTATTGCGTGCAGGGGCCTGCTCTCTAGCCGCTGTTTCAACGCGAGAAGGGGGGCATTTGGGCTCGGCTTTCCGGGCGGGCGGAAACAGGTCTGTTAACAGACCTTGCGCTGATGATAGAATGAAGGCCCTGGGGGGGCTTTGGATTGTTGTTTTTCGCCGTTTGGGGACCCGTGCAATGCTATTGGTCCGCAAAGCGCCCACGGCAGCGGTGTAGGAGGTTGAGATGACTGGCAAAAACCGTGGCTGTCAGCGGTGTTGGTCGCGATTTTGGTGGCGCCTGTGCCTGCATCCGCCTGGCGTGCGATCAACCGGAATGAAGTGCTGCCAGTCTCGGAAGGCGTTTGGGAAGTGGTGGCCCGGAGCCGTTCCGGCGCACAGGATTACTGGTGCAGCATCGCCGATTTCGCCATTCGCCAGCTGCGGGCGCCGGTAAACCAGCGGATTTACGTCTGGCGCGGCGAGGGGCCGTCCGTAGGCCGGCCCGGACGCAAGGCGGTGCAGTTTGCCTTTGGTCTGCCGCCGGGGGTTCCGGACCGGTCCGGTAGCCTCTCCCTGAATATCCGCGAGGCGGGTGACAGCCTGCGGGTAACTTCGGCACAAAATTACTGCTATGACCGGCTGCCCGGACGGGACCGCTGGCTGCCATGACACGCAGCCGTTGCGGTTGTCGGGTTGCGTGAAAAGACTGCATCCGCCAGAAAGCCTGTATGCAGCATGATTTCAGCATTCCGACACGCGGGCAGGGGCTTGTCGAGTTTACCCGTGACGTGCAGGCCTGGGTGGCCGACAGCGGCATTCAGGACGGGCTTCTGACGCTCTTTGTCCGCCACACGTCCTGTTCGCTGCTGATACAGGAGAATGCGGATCCGGAAGTGCAGGAAGACTTGCGGGCATTCTTTTCGCGCCTCGTGCCGCCGTCCTCGCATCCATCGATGGCCTATCTGCGCCATACCTATGAGGGGCCGGACGACATGCCAGCGCATATCAAGGCGGCCATAATGCCAGTGAGCCTGTCCATCCCGGTCCGCCGCGGCAACCTGGCCTTGGGGACCTGGCAAGGCATCTACCTGTTTGAGCACCGCGACGCACCGCACCAGCGGCAGGTGGCGGCACATCTGGCCTGAACCTCATTATCTTGCGGCGAAAAATGCCCCCTACCCAAATTCTGGAGGGTGGCCTATAGTTGTGGATAACCGGAGAAACTCCGGCACAATAAACAGGCTGACAGGATTGAGGGAGCAGGCGGATGCGCTGCCCATTTTGCGGAAATATCGACACTCAGGTCAAGGATTCACGCCCCGCCGAGGATCATGTTTCGATCCGGCGTCGTCGGTTTTGCCCGGCTTGCGGCGGCCGCTTTACCACCTATGAACGGGTGCAGTTGCGTGATCTGGTGGTGATAAAAACAAACGGCAAGCGCGAGGATTTTGACCGCGACAAGCTGGAACGCTCGATTCGCATTTCCATGCAGAAACGCCCGATAGAACCGGAACGGATCGACCAGATGATCTCTGGCATCGTAAGGCGGTTGGAAAGCATGGGAGAGACGGACATTGCCTCCAAGAAGATCGGCGAGATAGTGATGGAGGCGCTGGCACGGATCGACACCGTTGCTTATGTGCGTTTTGCCAGTGTGTACAAGAATTTCCAGGCGGCAGATGATTTCGAAGACTTTGTTCACGAACTGCGCCCGCCGGAAGCTCCCGAAGAATAATGGACACAGATCACCGTTACATGGCGCTGGCGTTGTCATTGGGGCGGCGCGGGCAGGGCAATTGCTGGCCAAACCCGGCAGTCGGCTGCGTCATCGTGCAGGGCGGTCGGGTTATCGGCCGCGGCTGGACCAAACCGGGCGGCCGCCCACATGCTGAAACGGAAGCGCTGGCGCAGGCAGGAGATGCCGCGCGCGGTTCCACTGCCTATGTCACGCTGGAGCCATGCGCCCATCAGGGGAAAACGCCGCCCTGTTCGCAGGCGTTGATTGATGCGGGTGTGGCGCGGGTTGTGGTCGCAATCGGGGATAGTGATCCGCGCGTTTCAGGCCAGGGTTTGCGGATGCTGCGGGATGCGGGCATCAAGGTGGACACGGGGATCTGGGGCGCGCAGGCGGCCCGTGACCATGCCGGATTTTTGCTGAAGACGGAACAGGGTCGCCCGCTGGTGACCCTGAAGCTGGCCAGCAGTTTTGACGGGCGCATTGCCACCGGGTCGGGCCAAAGCAAGTGGATAACCGGTCCGGAAGCGCGCCGTGCGGTGCATGCGATGCGTGCACGCCATGATGCCGTGATGGTGGGCGGTGGTACTGCGCGGGCGGATGATCCTTCGCTGACGGTTCGCGATCTGGGCGTGGAGCATCAACCGGTGCGGGTGGTCATTTCCCGCCACTTGGATCTGCCGCTGATGGGACAGCTGGCCCGCACGGCCACGGAAATTCCAGTCTGGCTTTGCCATGGCCATGGTGCCGATCAAGAGCGCATTCAAGCTTGGGAAGGCTTGGGGGCCAAACTGATCCCTTGCGCGTCGCATGGTGTGCAGCTGGACGCCGGTGATATCCTGCAGCAGCTTGGCGCCGCGGGGCTTACCCGGATATTCTGCGAAGGCGGAAGCGCACTGGCGGCCTCGCTGCTGGCCTTTGACCTGGTGGATGAACTCGTCGGCGTTACTGCGGGCTTGGGCATCGGGGCTGAAGGGTTGCCAGCGATCGGCGCGCTAGGCATCGGTCGGCTGGAGGAGGCGCCGCGGTTCGAACTGGTCGAGGCACGTCCGCTTGGCAAGGATATCCTGCACCGCTGGACCCGCGCATTGCGCTGATCCATCTTGCTTGGTTGAACGGCGCAGGCGCGCGTGTGCGCCGCTGACGTATCAGGACTGCCTTTGTTCCCTTGGGGCATGTTCCAGCGGAACTGACCCGCCTTGGGCCTCCACATCCGGTCGGCACAGAAGATGTCCCGCTGCAGTCAGCGCCACAGATGGGCATGCGTGGCAAACAGTCCCTGAAGTTTGGACAGCAGCCGGTTGCCAAGGCCGGGATGGGGCAGGCTGCCCTCGCGCAGACGCATGACCGCCACTTCCGGCGGGCATGGTCGGCCGGTCACTGGATCGAAATAGCGCGGGTAATCGATCAGCGCTGCATGAGCCAGCCCCAAAAGCGAAACCAGCGGCTGGCGCCAGGATGGCGCAGGGGCCAGGTCGGTGGTCAGCCCCCAGCCTGCATAAAACGGGGTGCCGAGTGTTGTGACTTTCACACCGCGCAGCAGGGCCTCGAACCCCAGCAGAGAGGTCATTGTCCATACTTCCTGCACCTGGTCCAGCAGCGCCATCGGGTCTGTCTGGCTGGCGACCACGTCGGCCAGCCCCGCCGCCGCAACTTGGCCTTGGCGCAGGCCTGCTTCCACGTCCGGGTGGGGTTTGTAAACAATCACCGCGCCGGGGTTTGCCTTTCGGGCCGCTTGCAGCAAGTCCAGGTTGGTCCGGACTGTCGCAGAGCCGCAAAGGATTGAAGCGTCGTCTTCCACTTGGCCGGGCACCAGGATGCGGTGGCCTTCTGGCAGGGCAGGGACCGTGCCGCCAAGATTGTATTTCGAAACGCCATCGCGGATCAGCGACTGCACCAGGCGTTCCGCCCGCAGCGCTTCTGTCTGGGTCATCTCCTGACGGCGGGCAATCAGCACATCAAGGTCCGATGGTTGGCGGGGATCATAATAGATGCCTTGCCTGTCTGCCACCAATGAGAGCGGCGGCACCAGTTCAGCCCCAAGACCGCGTGAGCGCAAAAAACCATCTTCGATGCGTACCGCGTCGGCGTGGCGCTCTGTGGCTTTGCCGGCCCAGACCATGTGTCTGCGGCCGCGGCTCTGTGCTTTGGCAGGGTCTTCTGCAAACAGCATCCGCTTTTCGGACCCAAAGAACGTTTGCAGCGGCTTGCGCTTCCACAGTCTCATGCCCGAGGCAACCCAGCCTTGATGGTCCTGCCGCCACGCGCGCGCGCTGGCCTCCAGATTGTCCAGAACCGTTTCCAATGGGCACAGGTCATCCCGGAACGGGTCGTACCATTTGGGTAAGAGGATCATTGCCGCTGCAAACAGCTGCGCTCTGGTCAGCCGGCGCTGACGCCGGGGTGGGGGGGCATCGTCGATGCTCAGGCCCCAGCCTGCGTAAAACGGCTGCCCAAAGATCCGGGGTTTATGTCCCGCAAGAATCGCCTCGAAGCCCAATTGGGAGGAAACCGTGTAAACGCCGACAGCCCCGTCCAGAAGGCTCCAGGGGGAGACATTGTCAGAAAACAGCTGAACCCGCCCCTGCGCGTCATTGACGTCATAATAGCCGGCGCGGAAGCCGCGCAGAGTTTCGGGGTGGGTCTTGATCAGCACCCGGGCACCGGGGTGCTCTTCTTGGGCAAAGGCCAGCATTTCCAGAAACCTGGCCCGGTCCGCGCGCGACGCAGTGACAGAGGCGTCGTCCCGTGCCTGATCCACCACCAGCACATAACCGGGTTCCGGCGCCGGAACTTCGGGATCAAAGGCGTTGTATTTGCTGAGCTGCGCGGACTTGATGCGGGATATGGCGTCGCGCGCCCTTTGCATCAAATGTGCATCATCCAGCGGATGCTCCGCCAGCAGCTGTTCCAGCTCTGACGGATTGCCAGCATCGAAATGCACGCCTGCCCGGTCCAATATCAGCCCTGCAGGCGGTTCTCCGGCACGGCCCGGGTGAAGCGAGCGCAAAAAGGCATCTTCGACTCGAAGCAAGCCGCAGCCGCGCTTTCCAGCGATGGAGCGGCCGCGGTGTGCTGTGGGAGAGGCCCCCCAGATCCCCACCAAATCCTCCGGCTGCGGCAGGCCCAGTCGGATGCTGTAACCGGAAAGTTCCAAAATCCGCCGAACCCGGCGCTGGGTCAGAAATCCGCCGTTATAGACAAAAAGCCGGGACGGTGCCCGCCCGGCTTCATGAGAACCTGAATCCAGGCGCATATCGCCTTAGCCGCCCACCGCAGACGTCGTGCTGGCCAGGGAGCCGACAGGGGCCAGAAGCAGCGAAATGGTTTTGGTCCACTGTGCGTAAGGCGCTTCGGTGACGTAAAGGGTGTCGTTGTCCCGGATGACAAAATCGCGGGCCATAAACAGGCCGTTCGGCTGCGTCAGGTTCAGCACATAGACCATACGCTGCGCTCCGATCAGATCCTCCCGGCCAAGCACCTGGTTGGCAATTTCAGCGGGTTCGTTGCGCAGCACGAAGACACCGGTCGGATCAGCAGCGGTCGATATCAGGCCGCCGACCTGGGCAATGGCTTCCAATGCCGACAGGTCCTGGCTTTCAAACGGAACCCGGGCCTGGGCGGATGTCGCGCCCAATGCGGTGAAGGAACGGGTGTCTTCCTCTACTAGGATGCGGTCACCGCCGCGCAGGGCGACGTCCAGCTCCGGGTGGTCAAACAGATCCTGGAACCAGATTCGCCCCTTTTCCTGGCCACGGATCACGGTGACCTGGGCAATCTCCGGCTGGATCGTTACACCGCCGGCCTGGGCCAGCATGGCCGACAGGGTCCGGGTTGGCCGTTCAATCGGGTAAACCCCTTGTCCGCCAACGGCACCTGTCAGGCTGACTGTGGCACCATCGCCGGCAAGGCGGCGCACCTGCACCTGCGGGTCCGGGGTCTGGTCTTCCAGCTTTTTGGTGATGGTTGCGCGCAATTGCTCCGGAGTATTGCCCGAGGCCCGCAGACGGCCGGCATAGGGAACAAAAATGTAACCGGCACTGTCGACCTGCACTTCTTCCAGAACGGTGGCGTTGGTCGCCTCTGCCGCCAAAAGCCCGTCATCGACGTTTTCCCAGACAGTCAGACCCAGCACGTCGCCGGGGCGGATAGTGTCGGACGTCAGCTTGCCGGCTGAAATGAAGCCGGAAGAAAAGCCCAAAGCCGGAACCACGGCCGTGGTCCGTGCGACCCGGTCATTGACCGACACAATGAAGGCGTCGCCTTCGCGCTGCACCGAACCGGCAAATATCTGGCGTTTGTTTGGGCCGACTTTCGGCAGCCCGCAGGACGCAGCAAGGGTCAATGCAGCCAGCATCGCCACCGGACGCGCCCAGCTAAGGGGAACGGATTTCACTGCTCGGTCTCCTCGACCAATTATTGTTTGCCTCAAGTTTTAGGAGCAACCTAACTGGCTGGCAGGAAAAAATCCAGTCTTAGGGTAAATGTCTGTCAGGTGACCAGCTGCAACTGTTGCCGCGGTGCCGCTGTGCCCAGACGCAAAGCGTCATAGGGGTCTTCTTCTGCCAGCATCATATCTGCAACCTGCCGCAGCAGCTGGCGCCGCCCCTCGCGAGAGTAAAAGCCGCCCGGCACCTGCGAGGTTTCCAGCAGGAACCGGCGGTAATCCTTGTAGGCGCGGTTGTCGGGCCGACTGGGAGCTTCGAAGAATTGGGCCAGGGGCTGTTGCGAAACAAACTGCGGCTTGGCATAAACCGCCCGCCCGAACACCCGCAGCGGAATACCGCGCCAAAGGACCTGCTGTCCCGCGGTGGAATTGACGGTCACGGCGCTGCGCGCCTCGTTCAACAGCTGTGCCAGTTTGCCGCCGCGCACGTAATGCACCCGGCCTGCAATTCCGTGCTCCTGTGCCAGCTGGCGCAGAGTGCGGCGCACCTGGGCACGGCCATCTTCCAGCGGATGCGCCTTGATGACCAGATGATGGTGACGTGGCGCGCCCTCGGAAAAGCCGGTGATCACTTCAGCCAGAAAATCGCGCATGCTGCCAAAGGGGGAATGCATCTGAAAAGAGCTGTCATGCTCCAGCTGCAGCAGCGCCAGGTGGTAAGGAAAGCCACCATGACGGATGCGCCGCTCAGCCAGTCGGCGTTCCATCGCCTGGGCTGGCATCAGCAGCAGCCGTTTTAGGTAAAGCCGGAACTCCTTGGTTACAGACAGCGCCCTATGCGGGCGGAAATTGCGGTATTTGCGGTTCCGGAACATCACGAACCAATGGTAAAACGCGCCGTAAAACACGTGCTGGCGCATGTCTCCCCAATGGGCAGGCGGCAGCGGTGCTTCCATGTCGGACAGTGCCAGCGCATCTTGCATCTGCTGTACAGTCATGTCCATCAGCCGCGAATGGCCGTTGGCGCCGCCGCGCTCATAGGTGACCCAATAGGGCCGCAGATAGCCTTCTTCGAATACATGCACAGTGATGCCGCGCCGCTTGGCTGCCGCAACTGCAGTTGCATGAATGGGGCGGGTGTCTCCGTATAAAACGATGTCCGTAACCTGGTGGCTTTCCAGCAGCTCATTCAGGACCTCCGGCCAATCCTGCGGGCCCCCGGTAAAGGGGATATAGCTGTCACTGGCGCGCCAGAATGCCTGATCTCCGGCATTGAAGCCGACCCTCGCAACCGCGCAGCCCGCTGCGCGCAGCACCCGGCCGAGCGCGGCGAAGAACGGCCCGTGCGGGCCCTGCAGAAACAAGAAGCTGCGCTGTTTTTTGGGGGCGTAGGGCATCACAAGGAAGGTCTTACAGAGATCATTTCAAGAATTGATTAACATTTGACTGGGGCGAAACTATGTCCGGCCACGGTGCAAAGGCAAGCCGGGGCTTGTAGAGACGGTACGCCTTGGCTACCTCTGCGGCAGGAATGACCTTTTACCGGCGAGGAGCGCACCATGTTCACAGGCATCATCACCGACGTCGGCATCATCGCCGAACTGGAGCAGCAGGGCGATTTGCGCGCCCGCATCCGCACAGGTTATGACACCGCATCCATTGATCTTGGCGCCTCGATTGCCTCTGATGGCGTTTGTCTGACGGTCATTGCGCTTGGGGATGATTGGTATGACGTGCAAATTTCCGCAGAAACGGTGTCCAAGACCAACTTGGACAGCTGGGCGGAAGGCAAGCGTGTCAACCTTGAACGTGCCCTGAAAGTGGGCGACGAACTGGGCGGCCACATCGTCTCGGGCCATGTGGACGGCGTTGCCGAAGTGACAGAAATGAAAGATGAGGGCGACAGCACACGGGTCACCCTGCGCGCCCCCCAGTCGCTGGCCCGTTTCATTGCGCCCAAAGGCTCGGTTGCGCTGAATGGCACATCGCTGACAGTGAACGATGTGGACGGCTGCGATTTCGGCATCAATTTCATTCCGCACACCAAGGAAGTCACCACCTGGGGGGATGTGAAGCCGGGCGACCGCATCAACCTGGAAATCGATACTCTGGCCCGCTACGTTGCTCGGCTGCAAGAGGCAGGCTGACGCCGCCCGTGCGGCCCCAGCTTCTTTCTGGCCGGAAATACCCCGGGGTGAGGCCGAAAGGCCGAGGGGCAGCGCCCCTCAGTGTGTAATGCGCATCTGCGCAGGGCGTGTCCGGACCATCGGTTGCCGCTTGCGGGACTGGCATTTGCCGCCTCTCTGGGCTATCTGGCTGGGAAAGAACCCGCAGTGCAGGACGTACTGCCTCAAGCCCATCGAAAGGCTGCCACATGAGCTTTGAAACACCAGGGCCGGTTGAGGCGCAATTGCGCGATGCCATCAGCCCGATCGAAGAGATCATCGAAGAAGCCCGCCAGGGGCGCATGTTTGTTCTCGTTGACCACGAGGACCGCGAGAACGAAGGCGACCTGGTGATCCCTGCCCAGCATGCGGATGCGGCTGCAATCAACTTCATGGCAACCCATGGCCGCGGGCTGATCTGCCTGACATTGCCGGCAGAGCGGATTGAAGAACTGGGCCTGCCGATGATGGCGCTGCACAATTCTTCGCGCCACGAAACCGCCTTTACCGTTTCGATCGAAGCCCGCGAGGGCGTCTCCACCGGCATCTCTGCCGCTGACCGGGCGCTGACCGTGGCGACCGCCATCGACCCCGAGAAAACTGCAGCCGATATCGCGACTCCGGGCCATGTGTTCCCGCTGCGCGCCCGCCGGGGCGGGGTTCTGGTGCGCGCCGGCCATACCGAGGCAGGATGCGATGTGGCCCGTTTGGCAGGTCATTACCCGTCATCGGTGATCTGCGAGATTATGAGGGAAGACGGCACCATGGCGCGTCTGCCGGATCTCGTGGACTACGCTCAGAAACATAACCTCAAGATCGGCACCATCGCCGATCTGATCGCCTACCGCTCGCGCAACGACAACCTGGTGGTCGAAACAGATTGCAGCCAGGTCTCCTCTGAATTCGGCGGCGACTGGGAGATGCGGATCTTTACCGACCAGACCCATGGTGTTGAGCATGTGGTACTGATCAAGGGGGACATTTCCACCCCCGGTCCGGTGCTGTGCCGCACCCACGCACTGCATGAGGCCTCCGACCTCCTGGGCCTTGGGCCGAAGCCTGCGGGTGAACTGCCCATGGCAATGGAGCTGATCGCAGCTGAGGGGAGGGGGGTCGTCTGCCTGTTCCGCGAGCCGCGCCATTCGCTATATGCGCCCGAGGACGAAGGCCCGCGCACCGTCAAGCAGACGGGGCTTGGTGCGCAGATCCTCTCCAAACTCGGCCTGCATGAGCTGGAGCTGCTGACGGACTCGCCGCAAACCACCTACCTGGGCCTGGATGCCTATGGTCTTTCCATTGTGGGCACCCGCCCGATTTTGAAGGACGCCTGACATGGCCGGACATGAAACCCACTACATTATGCCACGTGCAGAATTTGATAAGCCGGTGAAGCTGCTGATCGTGGTTTCCCCTTACTACAAGGACATCGCCGACAATCTGGTGGCCGGCGCAGCAGCGGAGATCGAAGCGGCCGGCGCAACGTATGAGCTGATCCAGGTGCCGGGGGCGCTGGAAATCCCGACCGCAATTGCCATTGCCGACCGTACATCCAACTTCGACGGCTATGTGGCGCTGGGCTGTGTGATCCGTGGTGAGACCACCCATTATGAAACCGTCTGTAACGACAGTTCCCGCGCGATCCAGCTGATGGGCTTGCAGGGCCTGTGCATCGGCAACGGCATTCTGACTGTGGAGAACCGTAAGCAGGCAGAAGTGCGCGCCGATACTGCCGATCAGAACAAAGGCGGCGGAGCGGCCGCTGCGGCCTTGCATCTGATCGCACTCACGCGTAAGTGGGGCGACCAGACCAAAGGCATCGGCTTCAAGGCGCCCAGCGAGGCGTACAGGATCGCCGGTACAGATAACGGATCCACCAGCGCATGAGCACCCAGGACAGCCGCCCCAAGGGCAACGGCAAGAATCAGATGAGATCGGCAGCACGGCTTTACGCTGTGCAGGCGCTGTTCCAGATGGAACACAGCGGCCTTACCTTCGACAAGGTGATCGTCGAGTTCGAAGACCACCGTTTTGGCGCTGTCTACGAAGGCGATGAAATGGCGGAGGGCGACAACAAGATTTTCCGCCAGCTGGTGCGCGAAGCCGTCAATCATCAGGCGCAGATCGATCAGATGACTGATCGTGCCTTGGTGGCGAAATGGCCGATTGCCCGCATCGACCCGACGCTGCGGGCATTGTTCCGCGCAGCCGGGGCAGAGCTGGTTCAGTCTGCCACACCGCCCAAAGTGGTGATCAACGAGTTTGTCGACATCGCCCGTGCGTTCTTTCCGGAAGGCAAGGAGTCGAAGTTCGTCAACGCCGTGCTGGATCACATGGCGCGCGAAGCGAAGCCTGAAGCCTTCTGAGCGCGGCCGTTTCGGAACAGAATGAGGAAAGGCGCATTTTTTGGTGCGCCTTTTTGGCGTTCTACGTGAAGGTTCCGGAAAGCCTGCGGCAAAATCCGCCGATCCGGCAAAGAAGCGCTGGACGCCAGCTCTGAGCCTGCTAGCCTCTGTTTGAAACATGGGGAATTGAAATGCTGAAACAGATCGCCGCAACGCTTCGCAATTTGCTGTCTGGGCTCGCTGCATGGGCCCAGGGCGGTGTTCTGCAGCAGGATCTACAGCCGGCACGGGTCCGTGCCGCGGCGCCTTCGCGGCAACAGCGACAGCTGCGCCGTCGCTGAGTAACCGAAAATCTGGCATTGTACCGCGCTTTCCATCCGGATCGCGCGGTTTTTCTGTGTCGGGAAAAGGGGAAAAATGGCGGGACCACCAGTCAACCGTGCGGCTTTGATTCCCGAGGACCTGTATATACAGGTGGGCGCCAGGTAAACGGACCAGGATCCGGACAGAGCCAGCTCCCTCGGAATTGCTTAAGGCCACCGGAATGCTGCCTGTCACGAGAAGGGCAGAACCCGCCAAGCCCGTAAGTAGTCTGCCGGCGCCACCGTTACAAGGCCCTGTCAGGTTTGCGGCACGCATTCCTGATGAATCCGCAGCATTGCCTTTTGTTCCCTGATTGTTCACATTTGCCTGCATGATGGAAGATTTGCAGCCGGGACAGAAACTTGCTCGCGGAGTGTCGCGCTATCTGCGCTCGCTTGGCTTTGCGCCGATTGAAGAATTCGTGCCAGTCCGCGGCCTGCGGGTGGACGTGATGGCTTTGGGCCCCAAGGGGGAGCTGTGGATCATTGAGTGCAAGTCCAGCCGGGCGGATTTTCAGTCTGACAGCAAGTGGCAGGGCTATCTGGAGTGGTGCGACCGCTATTTCTGGGCCGTGGATGTGGATTTCCCTGAGGAGCTGCTGCCGGATGGTTCCGGCCTGATTCTTGCCGATCCCTATGACGCGGAAATCGTCCGCATGGCGCCGGAAGAAAAGCTGGCGCCAGCGCGGCGCAAAAAACTGGTGCAGAAGATTGCCATGGACGCTGCCCGCCGCCTGCAGGCGCTGCGCGACCCGCGTCCGGGCAAAGACGGTCTGCTGATGGGCGCGCCGGACGCAAAGCAGTCGGAGTGCTGACTGGCAAGAGCTCCCGCGCCTGCAGATGCCCCGGCTGCGCCGGGGTGTCTTGGCAGCCTTGGGCCGGGCAGCGCACCTTCGGTGCGCTGCGGGTGGCTCTGTCGGCTAGGCCGTTGCGTTCAGCGCCGCGGGCTGGTGCAGCAGGGCGATGGGGGCGTTGGGATCCGTTGCCACGCCGATGGCGCCGCCCTGACTGATATTTTTGAAAGTGATGCTGCCGCCGGTGTCGAATGTCAGCGTTAGAGAGTCCCCGTCGCGTGTGGTGCTGTAGGCCGAGGCTCCCATTTCGCGCAGCTGCACGACGGCATTTGCGCCCTCGGTCAGCTCGACGGTGTCGTGACCGTGGCCATGGCTGTACTGAAGCGCGATGGTGCCGCCCTGAAGGGTGAAGCGGTCGTCACCGCTGCCGCCGCGCGCGGCCAGGGTTTCGCCCACTTGCAGGTTGATCTGATCGTCGCCGCTGCCGCCGCTTACCTGTGCATAGTTGCTGAGCGCCTGGCGCATCTTTTCGGCCGCTGAGGCGTCGGGATTATATGCCGCCGCCGGTGCGTCGCGCCAGTCGCGCAGAGCGCGCTGCGCTGCAACTGCAATCGTATCGTTGCCTGCTCCGCCGCGGATGCGTGACACCAGTGTTGCCGCCGCGGCGATACTGTCGTCACCGTCGCCAGCCCGGACCCCGCGCAAAGTGCCTGCCTGGATAGCAATGGCATCATCTCCGCCGCCGGTGCTGATATTGCGGGCATGGCGGGCGCGGATGGAAACCGAATCTGCATTTTCGAACTGTGCCTGCGAGCGCTCGCGCCCGGGGGCATGCTGGTGTCCGAGGGCAAGCCCGTTCATGGCGCCGAACCGGCGGCCATAACCGAAGCCGCGGCCGTCAAAGGGGGTGGCAGTGTTGCGGTCTGTGTGAACGCCTTGCACGATGCGTCCCTCCAGCGCCACGGCGTCTGCTCCGTCTCCCGTGGCAACCCGCCGGATCACGTCTGCGCGCAGCTCCACTGTATCGTCGCCTGCGGTCGCGTCCGGGCCGGTAACTTCGGCTGGGATGCCCTGTGGCAGCTGTGGGACAGCCTGCTGCTGCGGCTGTTCCGCGGGCTGCTGCACCGGGGCCTGGAGTTGATCACCCGGCTGGCCGGTCAGCAGGACAAGTGCAACCGAATTCTGCGGCCAATGCTGGGACGTCAAAGTGTGCAGCGCCTTTGCCATTTCAAAGATGCGTTTCTCATAATATCCGCCTTCCGGGCCGGCCGTGCTGGCCTGGGTCACGTCTTGCGGTGGCAGAAGCTCTACCGCGGGAGCAGGAGCAGTTTGCAGTGTGACGGTTGCTTCCGGTGCCGGAAGTGCTGCGGGGGCGCTGGTCTGCGGAGCAGCAGCTGCGGGTGCAGGCGATGGGGCAGAGGTCGAAGCAGCAGGCTCACCGCCAAGCTTCACAACTGCATTCTGGACCTGCGGTTTCTCCCATCCATGTGCTGCTGGCGGCAATGCGCCGGGAGCACGGCGGCCCTGACCGCCGAATAGCCCGTTTGCCTCCTGCTGCAGTTCATCGGCGCTGAGCCCAAGGGCGGGATTGATCCCACCCAAAGAGGCGCGGGCGCCACTGGTCACAGCGGTCAGCTGCGCCGAAAAGAAAAAGGGGTTTGTTGTACTGCTCGTCAGGTTCACCATTTCACTCACTCCGATAACTGGCTGGGAGCAATGGTGAACGCTGGGGTTTTAGATAGATATAATAGGTAAAATTGCAGTTCAGAAAAATCGTCTGAAAATCGTGGTGGATTTTCCGAAAGCTTGCCTTACTTGATGGTCCGGGCGGCCTGCGCGGCGGCAAGCAGCTCATCGGCAATTTCCTCGGCCTCCTCGGGGTCAAAGTCCATCGGAATCTCGACGCCGCCCGCCTCGATGAATATCCGCACCATGCCCTGATCGGTCGGCCCGATCTGCATGTTTGCTTCCACGTCGCGTTCGGTATTGATGCTCATCCTGCACTCCACTGGCGGCCAACCGCTTGAATGCCGGTGCTAGCCCGGTACAGGCTGAAACGCAAGCCGGGTTTGGGTTACACTGCCTGTATGAAGGATGTGACCCTGCGCCGATTCGCCCCCACTGACATGCAGTGGCTGATAGCCCGCCACCAGGATCTTTATGCCCGCGAGGCTGGGTTCGACAGCAGTTTCGGGGCACAGGTGGCAGATGTTCTGCACAGTTTCTGTGCGGGACATGATCCGGTATATGAGCGCGGTTGGATGGCTGCCAGTGCTGAGGAGCGGCTGGGCACGGTGTTCTGCATGAGGAAAAGCCAGGAAACTGCGCAACTGCGTTTGTTCCTTTTGACGCCCAAGGCACGCGGCAAAGGGCTTGGCAAGCGGCTCTTGCGGGATTGCATGGAATTTGCCCGGGCTGCCGGGTACCGCGGGATGATGCTGAAGACCCATGAGAGCCATCGCACGGCGTGTGCGCTGTACAGGGCATTCGGCTGGCAGCTGCGCGACAGCCGTCCGGTGCGCAGTTATGGTCAGGATCTGGTGGAGCAGACTTGGCAGCTGTCGTTCCCGTAAGCCGGGTTCTGACTGGAGCGGTGCAAAATTAGGGAGCAATTGCAATCGGTTGTGGATAAATGTCCGCGGCAGTTGCTGTGCGGGATATGAGGCGCATCCAGCATTGCTGTTCGCTGCAGTTTTATCATTGGGAAAGACGAAAAACCTCTTGCACGCCTCAGGTGCGTGCTATAAATCGCCCCTCAGTGCCGCCTTAGCTCAGTTGGTTAGAGCGCTGGATTGTGGATCCAGAGGTCCCCCGTTCAAGCCGGGGAGGCGGTACCATTCTCTCCTTGAACCTGTCGAGCTATTTGGTTGCGTTGCTGCCTGCACTGCGGGCGGCCATCCGACCTGACTGATTTTTCCGCCGTGCGGCGATGCAGGGCTGGCCGGTCTGCTTCTGTGGGGTAATCAGGGAAATCGGAGCGCTGCAGTGTGTTGCAGCGCCCGCTTTCGCGAACACCGGCTAGAGGCGTGAGGTGAAATGCTCCCCCTGTCTTTAGGGCAATCTGCTCTAGTTGCCGCCGGTTGTTGTGGTTGTTGTTGTCGAGGTGCTGTCATCATCATCGGTGACCAGAACGATAAACAATGCGCCGGCCACCACCCCGGCAGTGGTACCGGCTGACAGACCTGTTTGGGGCAGGCTGCTGCTGTTCGCCTGCGCTACGGATTCGGCACCAGTGGCTTGGCATGTCACCTGCAGAGAGCCGCCCGGCAAGTAGCTGGCAGCAACCGGAATACCGGCGCCACAGGCCAGGCGCCGCTTGGCTTCGTCCAGAGCCGGATCAGCCTGGGCCAGTGCCGTTTGTCCCGCAAGAATAAGTGGTAAAATCAGGGAAGCTGCGTGCAGGATACTAGTGCGCATGAAAAAACAACCTTATGCTTTGAGATGGAATAAATTTAACTGACGGCTGTGCGACGGGCAATATGCCGACAGGACTGAAGAGGTGGTCTGGCGGAAAAGTGCCGGAGCAAGCACGCAGAAACCGGTTTTAGGAACGTAGCGAGGGTATGAGATGTTCAAGACAGCCATCAAAGGTCTAACCGCAGGCATCTCCTGCCTGGCGGCCGGAAGCGTGCCGGCTTTGGCTCAGGCTCCGGTTACGTATTCGGTTGTGATCCCCGCAGGGGAGTTCGGTTCGGCCGCCTTCCTGAGTGAAATGCTCGCGACACTGGCGGCAGCAAAGGCGTTCTGCCGGGCAGCGGGTGATCCGGCGCTGAATGTGGACTGCCTGTCTGAGCGCCTGGAAACCGCCGCAGATGGAATTCCGGACGGCACCGATTACGACGAGGTGCGCGGTGTTCTGCAGGAAACGTCTCAGCGGTTGAAGCGGCTGGCCCGCCAAAACAGCGATCCCACCCGAGGCCGGGTGACCGTGACCAGCTCTGCGAATCCTGCCGAACGCACCAGTCGGCCGCTGACAGCCGTCAGTTCTGTTGCCCAGGCTGCAGTAAACCAGGAGGCGGTCCGTATTCTTGAGGAGGCGGCCACCGTCCTTTTGCGCAGTGCAGAAGCTGCGCAGGAACGGCAGACGCAATACGCACAGATTGCCGCTGCTATTGATTCCAACAAGGTGCTGCTCCGGTCCTGACCGGACCTACGCCCGGTGCCGGCTACTTAGTGATCTGAATTTCCTGGCGCAACGCGCCGCTGTCGCGGTCGAAGATCAGGATGCGGTTGTCTTGGCTGACTATGGCGATCCAGTCAGGTCCCAGCGTCACGGCCTCGGCTTTGGCGCCTGCGGGCAGTGTGATTTCTGCAGGCAGCGGCGCATCGCCTGACTGCAGGCGGATGACAAGCAGCGAGATAATCACTACAAGCCCGCCAATCATCACCACGGTCAGCGTGGTCACCAGCCGCCGCAGAAACCGGATCTGTGGCGGTTCCTGTTGGATTTCGGTCTCGGAAGGATCAGTCATGGGCAGCCGCCGGATTGAATTTGTCATCGCGGAAAACCCGCCTAAGCGGCTTGATAAAGCGGTTTCGCGTGATGTGCCAGAGGAGGCGTCGCTGTCGCGCACCCGACTGGCGCGTTTGATCGAAGAGGGCGCACTGACTGTGGATGGCACTGTGGTGCAGGACGCCAAGGCCAAGGTTGAAGAGGGCGCGCAGATCGCCATCCAAGTCGAAGAGGCCGAGGACAGCCACATCGGTCCCGAAGACATCCCGCTGGAGATCCTGTTCGAGGACGACGATCTCATTGTCATCAATAAACCTGCAGGCATGGTGGTGCACCCGGCGCCGGGTTCGCCGTCGGGCACATTGGTCAATGCGCTTTTGCACCATTTCGGTGGCAACTTGTCAGGTGTCGGCGGCGTGAAGCGTCCCGGCATTGTGCACCGGATCGACAAGGAGACCAGCGGTCTGCTGGTTGTGGCCAAGTCCGATGCTGCCCACCAGGGGCTAGCCGTGCAGTTCGAGAAACACACGGTGGAGCGCTATTATCAGGCAATCTGCTATGGGGTGCCGGATGGAAACGATCCCCGCCTGCGCGGCGTTAGAGGTGCCAGTTTTGAGCCGGGCAATATCCTCAAGCTCACCACCCAGCTGGCCCGCCACAAGACGGACCGCCAGCGCCAGGCCGTGCTGTTTCAGGGTGGTCGTCATGCGGTAACGCGTGCCCGCATCGTGGAGGGGTTCGGTAATCCGTCCTGTGCAGCGTTGATCGAATGCTGGCTGGAAACCGGCCGCACCCATCAAATCCGGGTGCATATGGCCCATGCCGGCCATGGGCTGATCGGTGATCCCACCTATGGCGGTCGTCGCAAACTGGCAAGCAAGGCTCTGAACGAAGCCGCACAGGCGGCGGTGCAGGCCTTCCCGCGCCAGGCGCTGCATGCTGCTGTTCTGGGGTTCAATCACCCGGTGACGGGCGCGCCGCTCAGGTTTGAGGCGCCGCTGCCGCAGGACATGGCGCAGTTGCTGGCCGCACTGCGTCAGTAAATTGCCAGCAAATAAGCGTGTTCCAGCCTGTGATGCAATTCACAGACCGGTATCATCGGGCTAACATACAAGAATTCCATAAGCGGTCCTTGAAAAGGGCTTAGCGCTATCACATATGCGCTAATGTTAAGTCCTTATACATTTGGGAGGGACACTTTAATATGGCGAATTATGCAAACCTGCCTGCCCCGACGCCCGAAGGCGGCCTGAACCGGTATCTCCAGGAAATCCGCAAGTTTCCGCTGTTGGAGCCGGAAGAAGAATACATGCTGGCCAAGCGCTGGGTCGAGGAGCAGGACGCAAAGTCTGCGCATCAGATGGTGACTTCCCATCTGCGGCTCGCGGCCAAGATTGCCATGGGCTACCGCGGCTATGGCCTGCCGCAGGCCGAAGTGATCTCAGAAGCGAACGTTGGCCTGATGCAGGCAGTGAAACGTTTTGACCCCGAAAAGGGCTTCCGTCTGGCAACCTATGCCATGTGGTGGATCCGTGCCTCGATCCAAGAATATATCCTGCGGTCCTGGTCGCTGGTGAAACTCGGCACCACCTCAGCGCAGAAGAAGCTGTTTTTCAATCTGCGCAAGGCCAAGGCCCGCATCGGCGCGCTGGAAGATGGCGACCTGCGCCCCGAGAATGTCGCGCGGATTGCCCACGACCTTGGCGTGACTGAGGACGAGGTGATCTCGATGAACCGCCGCATGTCCGGCGGGGATGCGTCCCTGAATGCCACCGTCGGCTCAGAGGGCGAGGGCACGATGCAATGGCAGGACTGGCTGGAGGACGAGGACGCTGACCAGGCTGGCGACTATGAGGCCCGTGATGAACTGGAGGCCCGCCGCGAGTTGCTGGTCGAGGCGCTGGACGTGCTGAACGATCGCGAGAAAGACATCCTGACCCAGCGCCGCCTGATGGATCAGGCCGTCACGCTGGAGGAGCTGAGCACCCAGTACAATGTCAGCCGCGAGCGTATCCGGCAGATCGAAGTCAGGGCGTTTGAGAAGCTTCAGAAGAAGATGCGCGACCTGGCGATGGACAAAGGAATGCTGAACGGCGCCTGATCTCAGGGGGCGGCAGCAAAGGGGAGGGCGGTGCATTGCACCGCCTTTTTTGCTTCTGACAATGACGCTGGTGTTACGGCAGTGCTTCTGCCGCAATGTTTCGCACGCGAAACATTCGGTCAGATGTGCTGACCTTCCTTGCTGGCAAGTGCTTGCGGGGGAGATCTGCCTGGCGCGGGCCTGGCGCATTGCTGGGTGCGCGGCGGAGAGCTGGCAGAAGTGCTGGCTGGTGGTCCGCTCATCATTGTGCGGCTGGCTGAAATCACTTTGGTTGCTGGCGTAGCGAGCTGTCTGGCTGCCCTGTGGGGTGGCTGGAGCGCTGGCTGCTTGCGGCCGGTGATTCTGGCTTGCGTGCAAATTCTGTATTCTATGTAGCGGCCAGTGGCAGGGTGGTCAACGAAAAATTCAACAAAATCAAATAGTTGACAGAATTACTCGGAAATTGCCGTCGGTTGCCACTGGTCAGCTGGCCTCGACGTCCCTAAAATTTCGCCTCTGGCACAGGAGGAAGGACCATGGCAGGCGGCTGGGCGCAGGACGGCGCAGTGACCGAGCAGATCGAAGCTTCGATCAATGATGAACTGGCGCGGCTGAAGGCGCAGAAACGCCCCATGGGCGAAAGCCTGACCCATTGTGCCGAATGCGAGGAGCCAATCCCGGAAAAGCGCCGCATTGCAATTCCCGGCGTTAAGCTGTGCCTTGACTGTCAGCAAGAACGCGATGGAGTCCGCCAGGCGCGCGCAGGCATCAACCGGCGCGGCTCCAAGGACAGCCAGCTGAAATAGTGGTGTGTCCGTTGGGTGGTGTCAGTTCATCTGGCAGCCGCATTTTCAGGCAGGAAAAACGGGGCCCCGACAGCAGGCGGTCCAGCCAGCCCAAGGCATAGTCCCATAACCTGTGCCAGTTTACCTACTTCAGCCGGTCAAGCGACGGATGACCCATGTGCAGATAGCTGTCTGCAGAGCCCATCATCCCATTAATCGACCACGGTGAAGTTTGGCGCCGCCAGCAGCAGAACCGGCAAAGTGAACTGGGGGATGCACCGCGACTTGATGTTGTTCCTCTGACAGCAGTTGTTGCGGCACAGGCGGCGAAACATCGGGCGGAACAGCCAGACAGGCAAAACTATGGAAGGCAGCGGTCAGGTGAATAGAATAGGATTCTCTTGACACAGAATAGGCGGTTTGACATTCAGCCAGAGTGACCGGTTCCGCGAGTGTTTCAATGCGCAGCGGAAGAAATAGGGAACACGGTGCGGCGTACCCAAAAGGGACCAAATCCGTGACTGCCCCCGCAACTGTGAGCGGTGAGTGACGCTGAAAACGCCACTGGGACATGTCCCGGGAAGGCCAGCGGAACCGAGACCTGCGAGTCAGGAGACCTGCCGGACACGAGGGCCGAGACTCCGTCTGCGGAGAATCAGGTCTTTTCCACCGGACGCCGGGGTGCGCGTCTGGCGCGACTGTCGTTCAGGCGATCCCGTGCCACTACTCCCCGTTGTTCATTCCTGATTGCAGGTGCGCCTGCGTCGTTGAATGAGGACGAAATGAAACTGAACTACCTGGCCGCAGCTCTGGCCGTTTCCCTGCCGACTGCTGCGTCGGCGCATTTCCAGCTGAACTACACTGAGCAAGCGCTGATCGAAAAGCCCGGCGATGTGCCGATGGGGCTGGTGTTCTGGCACCCGATGGCCAATGGCCATGCGATGGATATGGGCAAGCCGGAAGAATTCTTCATGATCCACAAGGGCGAGAAGATTGACCTGTCGGATCGTCTGGAGCCAGCCACCTTCAAAGGTGTTGAGAACGAAGCCTCGGCCTATAAGGCCTCGGTGCCGGTGAAACGCTCCGGCGACTATGTTGTGGTGACTGTGCCCGCGCCTTACTACGAGGAAAGCGAAGACATCTACATCCAGCAGATTGCCAAGGTCGTGCTGAACCGCAACACGCTGCCGTCTGATTGGGATCAGCCGGTTGGCCTGGACACCGAAATCCTGCCGCTGAACAAGCCCTACAACGTCATTGTGGGGTCCACGTTCTCTGGTCAGGTTCTGGCTGATGGCAAACCGGTTCCGGGTGCCGAGATTGAAATCGAATTTATGGCGGCTGAGCCTGATCTCGACAAGTTTGCCACCACCAGCCCCACCGTTGGTGAGATGCCGGGCGGAGCGATTGTGGCCATTGCCGATCAAAACGGGGTGTTCTCTTTTGGGATTCCGAGAGCGGGTTACTGGGGCTTTGCCGCTCTGGGCTCCGGTCCGGCGACGGAACACGAAGGCAAGGAGCTTAGCCAGGATGCGGTGCTGTGGATCCACGCTGAAGAGCTGAAGTGAAAGTAGACCGATGCATATCGTAGACGGCGCACTGTCGAACCCGGTTGTCATCGGCGGCGCGATTGCCGCCGTCGGCGGTGTTGCTATGGGTCTGCGTAAACTGCCGCTGGAACGTATTCCGGCGGCAGGGGTGCTGTCGGCCAGTTTCTTTGTCGCTTCGCTGATCCATGTGCCGATCGGCCCCAGTTCGGTTCATCTGATCCTGAACGGGCTGGCTGGGCTGGTGCTGGGCTGGGCCGCGTTCCCGGCGCTGTTTGTCGGCCTGTTGCTGCAGGCGGTTTTCTTCGGCTTTGGCGGGCTGACTGTGCTGGGCGTAAACGCCGTGAACATTGCCTTGCCTGCAGTTCTGGTTGGCCTGATGTTCCGACCGCTGGTGGCCCGCGGCTCGCCGCTGCAGGGTGCGATCTGGGGCGGCATTGGCGGCGGTGTGGCAATTGCCCTCACGACTCTTGCTGTTGCAGTATCGCTGATGCTGTCTGGTGACGAATTCATTCTTGCCGCCAAGCTTGTGTTCTTTTCCCATATCCCAGTGATGTTGATCGAGGCGCTTTTGTCCGGCGCCGCCATTTTCCTTGCCCGGCGGGTGAAGCCCGAACTGTTTGCTGACACAAAGAAAGGAAGCCTGGCATGATCCGCTTCTGCGTTCTGGTCGTTGCACTGCTGGCGCCCCTGCCTGCACTGGCGCACAATGTGATTTCTTCTGTGTTTCCTTCTGGATCAGACATCGAGGGCGAAGTTGGCTTTTCCAATGGCGAAATGGCTCCGGACTTGCTGATCGAGGTTTTTGACGAAGCTGGCGGAAAACTGGGCGACGCAACGACTGATGCCGACGGTTTCTTCCTGTTCACCCCCTCTGAACCTGTGACGCATATCTTTCGCGGCGATCTTGGTGCCGGTCATGTTGCAGAGGCCGTCATGGACGCCGCCGAGGTTGCAGAAATTCTGGGACAAAGCCTCGGCACAGCGCCCCCCACAACGGCCGGCGTTGCTGCAGTGCCGTCAGCTGCCATAGCTGCAGGCCTGTCCGATCAGGCGCGCACGGAACTTGCAGCCATGCTGCGCACCGAGTTGCGCCCCCTGCGACAGGAATTGACCGCGTTCAAGAACAAATCGAACTTTCAATCCGTCCTTGGGGGTATTGGTTACATCCTTGGCCTGTTCGGCCTGGGCTTTTACATCGCGGCGCGGCGCAAGATCGGCAGTGGTACATGACTTATGTTCTGACGGGCGATGAAAAGCCGCTGAGCGGCTTTGGCGCATTGGGCGCAAAGGTCACCGTGCTTGATCCGCGGATGCGCATCGTGATGACAGCCGTCTATGCCATTGTAGTGGTCTCGCTCAGCAACCTTTGGGTGCTGTCAGCTGCGCTTGGCCTGTCGATTTGGCTTCTGGCGTTCTCTGGTCTGCCGCCGCGGAAGACGCTGAAACGGATGGCGATGATGGACAGTTTCATCATCTTCATGCTGGTGCTGCTGCCGTTCACCATCCCGGGCACCCCTGTCTTTTCTGTGTGGGGGCTGGAGGCCAGCTGGGAAGGCCTGCGGCGCGCAGCCGAGATTGCCCTGACCGCAAATGCCGTCATCCTGGCGGTCATGACGCTGGTCGGGTCCATGGAGCCCGTGACGATGGGGCATGCGCTTTTTGGGCTCAAGACACCGGAGCGGCTGGTGCATCTGATGATGTTCACCATCCGTTACATCGACGTCCTGCGCGAGGAATACCAGCGCCTGCGTACTTCAATGAAGCTGCGCGGCTTTCGTCCCGGCACCAACTGGCACACCTATCGCAGCTATGGCTATCTGGTGGGGATGATGCTGGTGCGTGCCATCGAACGATCAGAACGCATTCTGGCGGCGATGAAATGCCGGGGCTTCTCTGGTCGGATCATCCTGCTGGAAGACTTCCGCCTAAACAGGGCCGACTTGTTGTTTGCCGTGGCCCTTGCCGCCGCCCTTGCCGCCCTGATCTGGGCTGAGGTTGTCTATGCCGCTTCTTGATCTGAAGGATATTCATTTTGCCTATCCCGGCCTCGACCCGGTGCTGGAGGGCGCCTCGATGCAGCTTCATGCCGGGGAACGGCTGTCGATTGTGGGGCCAAATGGAGCAGGGAAATCGACGCTCCTTAAAATCATCATGGGATTGATTGCGCCCGATAGCGGTACTGTCACGGCCTTCGGAAAACCTTGCATCAGCGAACCGGACTTTCACGAGGTACGCCGCCGTGTCGGGTTCGTTTTTCAGGATGCCGATGACCAGCTGTTCTGCCCGACTGTGGCCGAAGATGTCGCCTTTGGCCCGTTGAACCTGGGCAAATCCAAACAGGAAGCCCTGGCGATGGTTGACGCGGTCTTGTCACGCCTGGGGCTGATGCACCTGCGCGACCGGGTTACCCACAAGCTGTCGGGCGGCGAGAAACGGCTGGTGACGCTGGCCACGGTTCTGGCAATGGAACCGGAAGTGCTCATTCTGGATGAGCCGACAAACGCGCTGGACCCGGAAAACTATGCACGTCTGGTTGAAAGCCTGACCGAGCTTGATCAGGCGGTTCTTCTGGTCAGCCATGATCCTGAATTCCGTAAACAGATTGCTCCAACAGGGTATCATCTGATGGAACGGAGACTTGTCAGGGCATAAGGGTTCTAGGGCCTGGATCAGTAGTTTGCGGAACTCGGCGATTTTTGCCTTGTGAGTTTTAGGGATCTGCCTGCACTGATTACTGTAAGCCGGTCATGCAATTTCCGGTTTCGCACATCCGCCTGCTGCAGTGACGCAAAGCGGGCTCCCAGTGTTGCGACCGCTCCGACGCTCCGACCGCTCCGATTGCTCTTTTTTGCAGCCCTTGCTTTGAAGGCCGGCGGGCTTGTCCCGCCGGGAGCTGAGTGCCCCCGGCGCGGATTGCTGAAGCCGTGTTTGCGAATTAGGTGCGATTAGGCTTTAGAAGCACATACAGGGATGGCGCAAGGAACAGCGTGAAAAAGCTAGACAGGCCCAGGCCAACAAACACGGTCCACCCAATCGCAGCGCGCGCTTCTGCGCCTGCGCCTGTTGACAGGATCAGCGGCAATGTTCCGAGCATCGTGGAGAGCAAAGTCATGACAATGGGTCTGAGCCGTGCAGCTGCTGCATTTTCGACTGACAGTCGAAGCTCCTTGCCCATCCGTTGTTCCTGATCGGCAAACTCAACCAGCAGAATGGCGTTTTTCGTCATAAGTCCAATCAGCAGGATGAGCCCGATTTGGGAGTAGATGTTCAGCGTCTGCCCCTGAATAATCATCGCACCCAAAGTGGCCGCCAATCCAAAGGGCACAGTCAGGAACACCACAAGCGGGCTCTTCAAGCTTTCGAATTGGGCTACGAGAACTAGGAAGACAATGACGCAGACGAAAGCATAAGACAGAAGAATATCACGGTTCGTTTCAATAAACCCCTGTGCTTCGCCGGTGAGTATATGGTCGATGTCCTGCGGCAGAACCTGCTCCGCAAGCTCTTCGAAGGCCACGATGGCATCGCTGAGCGGCAGATCCCCGATTTCAGCCTCGATTTCGATTGAACGCCGCTGTCCTGCCCGATCCAGTTCTGACGCGACCCCCTGCTGTGAAATCCGCGTGACGCTGGATAAGGGAACCTGCATGCCTGTCTCCGAAGAGATGTAGATGCCCTGCAGATCTATTGAATCCTGCAAAAACCCATTTGGACCTGTCACGACAATTGGCACCGCCTGATCATCAATATTCAGATCAACCAGTTCTTCACCACCAACCAGAACGCGCAAGAGTATGCCCAGATCATCAAGAGAAACGCCCAGTTCAGCGGCGCTGGCTCTGTCGATTTCAAAGGAAATCTGCGGCTGTGTCGGATTGTATGATATCTCCACATCTTCGAAGGGGCCTGCCTCCATTGCCTGTGCAAGCTCCAGTGAGGCTTGATGTATGAGGTGATAGCGTGGACCAGTCAGATACGCCTGAAATGCAGCTTTGCTGCCCCAGCCAAGTTCGAGACTGCCGCGGCTGAATCCACGTGCTCTGAGGCTTTCTACGCTGCTCAGAGAAGGATTTAGGTCTGCCAGAATATCCTGCTGGGATTGGCTTCTTTCTTGCCAGGGAACCAAGGTCACGGCCGAGGACACGCGGTTTTTGTCGCGGCGGCCGACAATGGTGTAAACTGAAGCAATGACATCATTATGCTTAGGATCCAGCAGGATATCTTCAATGCTGTCAGCATGCTTTTGCATGTATTCAATGCCGACCCCATCAGGGCCGCTTGCCATGATTTCCAACTGCGAGCGATCCTCCGCCGGTGCCAGCTCACTTTGGATTTGCGGAGAAATATACCCGATAGCGCCCAGAAAGATCAGGCAGCCGCCGATCATCAGCAAGGGATGTGCCAGCGTTTTCCGCACCAAAACCATATAAGCCCGCTGTGCGGCGGCACCGGCACGATGCACCGGCCCTTGTTTCGGGTTCTGGACCGCCAGGTTCATGCGCGCAGCCATTGCGGGGACCAAGGTCAAAGCCACAAAGGATGAAATGCAGACCGAAACCGCGAGCACCAAGCCGAATTCCCGAAACAGACGGCCCGTGGAGGAAGGCAGAAAGGAAATAGGAACAAAGACTGCGACCAAAACAGCTGTTGTGGCCAGCACCGCGAAGAATACCTGGCGTGTGCCAATGAGTGCTGACTGACGGCTGCTTTCACCTTGGGCCTGGCGGCGCTGGCAGTTTTCCAGCACAACAATCGCATCGTCGACGGTCAGGCCGGTGGCCAAGACAAGGGCGAGCAGGGTGATCAAATTGATCGAAAACCCAAAAAGCCAAAAGCTGGCGAGACTGCCGATCAAGGCTGCTGGAATGGCCAGGCTGGGGATGAGAGTTGGCCTCAGCTTGCCAAAGAAGAGCAGGATGGAGAGGACAACGATAAAAATCGTCAGCAGCAGAGTGGTCACAACTTCAGATGTGGCACTTTTGATGAAAACGGCCTGATCGGAAGTGATCGTGAATGTCAGGTCAGCATAGCGATCATTGAGCGTCGCGACCAAATCGTGAACGCCATCAGAAATCTCCACCGTGTTGGAATTGGCTTGACGCAGAATGCCCAGTCCGATTGCGGGTTCCCCATTCAGCCTCACGAAATTTTCGGCGGTTTCCGGTGAAAAATACGCTTGCGCCACATCGCCGACACGCAAGGCCTCGTTGATCTGGATCTGTTCAACCTGATCTTCGGTGATGGCAGACGCATCTGCGCGAACAAGCAGTTCCTGATCCTTGGAGAGATAGCTGCCCACAGGAATATCATAAGGCGCGTTGCGCAATGCATCCAGAACGTCAGAGGCCGAAACTTGGAACCGGTTCAGCTGCAACGGGTCAAGCTCGATCCGAAGCTGCCGGTTGCGAACTCCGAAAAGTTCGACACTTGCGATGCCGGGTATCGAGTAGAAGCGCGGCATGATATCGTTTTCGATGCGGTCGCTGAGATCCATGACCTCAAATTGGTCGGCGACAACCGCAATCTGAACGATCGGTTCCGCGTCAGCATTTGTTTTGGTGATCGTCAGCTTCTCCACCCGCGAAGGCAGATTGGCTTCAACCTGACTGACCGCCTCGCGAACATCCGTAGCTGCCACATCCAGGTTCGTGCCGGGCTCGAACTCCAGCCAGACGCGGGTATTGCCCTCTTCACTGGATCCGCCGATCCGGCGGACACCGGAAACTCGGGCAACCGCGTCTTCCAGCGGGCTGGTTAACTCGGAATCAACCGTGCTGGGCGAGGCGCCGGGATAGTTGGCCCGCACCATCACAAAAGGCCGGTCGACATTTGGGAGTTCGCGGACGTCCAGCCCCATGAAGGCTGCAAAACCAGCCAAAACGATCAGAAGATTCATGACCATTGCAAGCAATGGCCGACGAATGGACAGTGCTGACAGGCCCTGATCAGAGTGCTGACCTTGATCGGAATGCTGGGTCATTGTGTTGCCTCGCCGACCGACGCGGGCTGATCAGACTGGTTTTGCGGCACCGAAACCGGGTGGCCGTCCCGTAGCTTGTGCACACCGTCCGAGACAACGATGTCGCCGTCGGTCAGATCGCCATCCACCCAGACATTCCCGTTGCGCCGCCGGATGACTGTTACGGCAGTCCGGCGCGCTTTACCCTCGACAATTTTCAAGACATAGGCCTCTCGGCTGCCCCAGAGTATCGCAACCTCAGGAATGACGGGGTACTCTTCGCCCTTAACGGTGAGTGTGACCATAAAGCTCATGCCAGGTTTCATCCACGGCTTCGGATCATCAATGGCGGCGCGGACCCAATAGGTGCGGGCTTGCGGATCAATACCGGAGGCGATCGCAATAACCTTTGCAGTGTGGCTTGCATGGCTGGTCATTTGGGATATGGACACACTGCTTCCGGGCTGCAGCGACCCATCGGTATGCTCGGGCAGGGAAAAGTCCAGCAACAAAGAGGAAAGATCCTCTAGCTGCACTACATCCGTATCGGTTGTGACATGTGCTCCTGCACTCAGGTTCACAAGCCCAAGTGTGCCCGAAAATGGCGCCACCACATAACGGCGCTCCAGCGCCAGCTCAGCCTCTTTCAGCGCAAAGCGCGCCTCGCTCAGCTGAAGAATTGCGTCATCATATTGAGCATCCGGTGCAACGCCCCGTGACTTCAGCTCACCGATCCGTTCAAAAACCCGTTCGGCGACTTCGACATTTTCTTTGGCGGCCGCAAGTTTCAGCTCTTCGCTCGCGGAGTCGAGTTTTAGCAGCTGCTGCCCTTGCACGACAGTCTGGCCGGATGTCATGAAAACTGTCTCGACTCGCCCTTCTGAATCCGGTCTCAGGACGGCAGACTGGATGGCGCGGGTCACGGCAACCGCTTTATAGGTGGTGATGTTTGGCGACGAGGTCACGTTTTGCGTTGCAACTGGAACGTGCTGGTTCATGCGGCCTGATTGTGCCGCTGCCGAATTGGGGATGTTGGCACTCAAGAAAATGAGGAGCGCCGCAGTCCAAAGCCTTCCGCAGCCCAGGCTTTTCCTGCGAGCAGCTCTCAGGTTTCCAGATTTCTTTGATATGCGCATTGTTTGTTTCCGGCTGATAGTAAGAAGGAGACACGGAGGCGATGTCGCTCTGTCCTCTATTTCTCCATCCCGGGAGCCCGCGCCAGACACATTCGGTGAAAGGATGCATCGTTGGACAAGTTGGCCAAACGCGATCGTTCGTCGAAAGAATTCCGCCGTTAGTCGGTTTTCTACAGCGCCAGTACTTGATACCATCGTAGGCTAGCATTTTGGCGGTATGGTTGGACGGTAAAGGCGCGCGGGGCAGGGGATTGGTGGAACATTTTGGCGGTATGGTTGGACGGTAAAGGCGCGCGGGGCAGGGGATTGGTGGAAAAAGTCTCTCTTGGATTGCCAACGAACCTTGCAAGCTTCTTTGCTTTGGCGGCTGTCTTGGGGACGCTTGCTGTTCTTCCGAGCAATGCTGATACAGACTCTCAATTGTTTATGACATTTAACAATCTGTTGCGCGCCATTCTGGCCGCGTTTTTAGTTTTTTTCATTCGTCCCCGCTATCTGAAAAGGGGGAAGCTGTGGCACTTTATCTGGGCCACATTTTTTTCACTGTTCTTCTTTGCAATTGCCTCTGAGCTTCTTGAGGCGTTTTTTCTTGAAGATGGGGTGTCGAAATACACCCTGAATATTGAGGGGCCTTTCTGGACCTCTCTCAAGATTTGGTTTATTGTCCTATCCATTTTTTCCATCCTTGCCTTTTCAGACAATGCCGTCGAGCAAAGCCGGGTGGAAAAACTGAAGCGACTGGAAAAAACAGCACAGCTCACCGCGCTGCGTCAACAAATAAACCCTCATATCCTGCTGAATGGATTGAATAATATTTATGCAATCGCGATTGCGCAAAGCCCATTGGCCGCGAAGTCTATTTTAGACTTGTCTAACATACTTCGATACTCTCTGTATGAAGCGGATGCAGAATCTATTTCTCTGGAAAGAGAGATGGAAATTCTAAGGATGTATATCTCGTTCCAGGAACTGGGGCTTGAGGACAGAGTTGAAGTGGATTTCGAAACCTCAGGAAACATGCAGGAGTATAGAATTGCACCTCTTATACTGCTGCCAATCGTTGAAAATGCGTTCAAGCATGGTGCCAACCTGGACGATAGGCAAACGCTCAAGCTTTCCTTTCGATTGCAGGCGGACGGCGGTTCAATACTCTTTGAAAGTAGGAACCCGTATCAAACGGCACTGGGCGAAACTGTGGCTGGCGGGGTTGGAATGGACAACATTCGCTCTCGCTTGGAACTTGCCTACAGAAACCGGTACAAACTGGAAATTGAACAAACTGAGAGTGTCTATTGTCTTAGATTAGCCGTGGATGGTGAGCCGCAATGACAATTAGTTGTATAATTCTGGAAGATCAGGCCCCGGCACGGCGCTTGCTTGAAACCTTTGCGGAACGGCATCCTGACCTGAACGTTGTTGGGGCCACTGCTCTGCCATCGATTGGGCGAGAAATGCTCGAGGCGGAAACAGTAGACCTGATGTTTTTGGATTTGTCCCTGCCGCAGGCAGATGGGTTTGAATTCCTTGCCTCTCTGACACCGCCACCCGTAACGATCGTGACGACTGCGTATCCTGGTCGTGCAGTGCAAGGATTTGATTTGGGGGTGGCGGATTATCTGGTCAAGCCAATAACTTTTGACAGGTTTGGGGTCGCGGTTTCCCGCGCGCAGGTGTTTTTGAAAGAAAAGAAAGAGGAGGAGTTGATTAAGATCCCCCTCGGCGGTGGCAGCTTTCAGAGAACCAGCGTGGGGAAAATTGTTTGGCTTGGTGCAGACGGTGACTATGTCATTATCCGAACGACGGGCGGGAAGATTCACGTGCCCGGTCCTCTTGGGGATTGGCAGAACCTGCTTCCTGCAGAGAAATTTGCGCGCGTCCATCGAAGCTTCATTGTCAATAAGCAATGGATATCCAAGAAGGTTGGAAGAAAACTGATCGTTGATGGCGAAGAGATTCCGATTGGACGCACTTTCCTCAAGAGTGTCGATTTTTAACCGGTAAGGGATTTGTTTTGACAGCTGGGAGATGAGATTTTCTTGTGTGTCTGTCCAACGTAACAATTTGATGCCGTGAACGGCAGACTTTGCTCTGGTCCCGGCTTTGCCGCATAAACCGGTTGAGAGCCGGTCTTCCCCTTTCCCCGGACGGTGTTATCCTGCGCCCTTCAGGATCTGCACTTGGAACGTTGCCGTTTCAGGAGCCGTGAAGCAGACTTGTCATTGGAAAATCATGCGTCGCGTCCTGTTCAGTGAATCTGCAGCGTGAGGGGAAGATTGAACATCAGTTGGCGGATTTGGTATTTTATGACCTGACATTTGGGCCTAATCATATCAACTATGGATAGCAGCTCCCGCCTGACAACCAAGATCAGACTGCGCCAGTTGCGTTGTTTTGTTGCGGTGGCCCGCAAGAAAAGCTTTGTGCTGGCGTCGGAAGAATTGGGATTAACCCAACCGGCCGTTAGCCGCAGTATCAAGGAACTGGAGCTTATCCTTGGCGAGCCTCTGTTTGATCGCAGCACACGTGGGGCGACGCTGACAGAAAAGGGGGTGGGTTTTCTGGATGCAGCCGAGGCCGCGATCCTGCAGATCAATCAAGGGCTCCAGTCGTTCTTTGGTGGCGATCAACCGGCGGAACAGGTTCGCATTGGCGCGCTGCCGAATGTCTGTTCGCAGTTTTTGCCCGGCCTTGTGCGAAAGTTCAAAGAAGGTCACCCAACCACAACCGTCACAATCTATCCGGGAGCAAATGCAGGGTTGCTTGATGGCCTCCGGCGGGCCGAGACGGATTTCGTCATTGGCCGGCTATCTTCCAGTGAAGATATGCGCGGGTTGGCCTTTGAGGCTCTGTTTGATGAACCCTTGGTGTTTGTTGTGCGCGATGGTCATCCAGTGATCAAACGCACCCCATCGCTGGACGATCTGCAGCGCTTTCCTTTGATACTGCCGCCAAAGGGCACGATCATTCGGCAGGAGATTGACAGGTATCTTGCTGGCAACGGTCTGACGAAGCCGCAAAACCTTGTCGAGAGCACGTCTTCGGATTTTCAGCGGGCGTATCTGATGGCGACCGATTGCATCGCGGCTATTCCGAAAGGGGTTGTTCAGAGCGATCTCAACCTTGGTTCGCTTGTCGAATTGCCCATTGGCGAAGGGGAGCTCAAAGGGCCGGTCGGGTTGACAACAAATCCGATGCTGACGCCGAATAGTTCTGTTGTTGAGATACTTAGCCAAATTCGGCGGCATCGAGATACCTAAAATGGTATAGTAAAAGCTTGCAATTTCATTTAACATTTCGAAAAAGAAATGAAATGTTCTTGCGAGGGTATATCCAAGGGAGGACATTCACAAATGGGTCACTTCAAGACATTTATCGCTGCTGCTGTCATCGGCGTCGCCGGTGTTTCTGCCAACGCTCAGTCGCTCAGCCTTGAAGGCGGCGGCGCGGCGTCTCTGACGGGCATTGTGCCTCAGACTTATGCGCAATTCGCGGCTGAGGAAGACTTGAATTTACAGGTGGTCCTGGGCCAAACGCTGACGCGTTCCGCGTTGAAGCTGGCTGCGGGGCGGATTGACATGGCGGTCATTCCTCCGGGGGCCTATGGCGCAATGTCGCGCGGGGTTGGTCCCTATGCGCAACAGGGTGATCAGGCCAAGCAAGTTGCGCCAAACATCCGCGCTCTGTTTGGCTTTCCAGCCGGCACGTTCCACGGCATCACCTGGGCTGACAGCGGCATCGAAAACTGGGCGGATGTGGTCGGAAAACGTGTTTACATCGGGCCGCCGGCCGGAGCTGCGAGTGGGCAGATCAAAAAGCTGATTGCACTTGGATCAGGCGGTGTGACAGACGCGGATTACGAAGGCATTCGCGCGCCTTGGAGCGCAGCGGCGCAGTCCTTTCAGGATGGCCAGTTTGATGTCTATGTCGCCTCTGCAGCGGTTGGAAGCCAGGCTCTCAACGAGTTGAGCCTCCAGCGCGAGATCCGGATTTTGGGTGTGCCTGAGGATGTCCTGGGTTCCGAAGCCTGGAGCACCTTCCTAGTCGAAGCGGCACAGTTTGAGTCCACTATTCCCGCGGGCACCTATTCAGGTCAGGTCAATGGTGACAGCGCTCTAACATCCGCGGCCTCTGCCATGATGATGTCCGTTCACAAGGACATGTCCGACGATCAGGCCTACGCGCTGACCAAGGCCTATTGGACAAACCTTGATGCGATGATGAACGCAAATGCGCTGATGCGTTCGATCGACCCCGACCTGCCGTTTGCCGGCATGAACGCAAAACTACATCCTGGTGCAATTCGCTATTACCAGGAAGCAGGGGTCGAGGTTCCTCAGGACCTTTTGCCGAACTAAGGCGAACCCATGCAGCGGCGTGATTGAAGCGCCGCTGCAAAACTACGCGCCACGGGAATTGACATCTTAACGGGAGGGCTGGAGCATGTCTGGCAACGCAACAGGTGCGCCACGCATCGCGGGTTTTTCAGTTTTTGCCATCGGCCTGGTCATCGCGTTGATGGGGCTGGCAAATGTTATGCCGACCTACAACGTCCTGCCACGGATCGGGCCTTTCCCGGTTGAGTGGTTCCGGCCTCTGTTTTACTGGCTCGGCATTTTGGTCTTCTTTGCCGGTGACGCCGAGAAAAAGGCGCTTGCGGGGAAACTCAACGCGTTTCACCTGGCTGCCTATGCTGTAGGTTTTGTCGCGATCACCTATGTGTGCTGGGACTATTACAGGATCGGCCAGATCATCGCCAATTCGGTCATGTTCTTTGGTCCGCGTGAGCTTTACCTGTCTCTGGTTGCAGCCGCCATATCGCTTTGGGCCTGTTGGATCCTCTGGGGTGCGCCTATCGCCATCATCGGCGCCATCGCACTCCTTTACCTCGGCACTGGCCAGCATTGGCCTGGCGTCCTGGCAACAGCGCCAACCGACGTCTACGACACGATCCCGGCCAATGTCTGGTATGATAGCGCACAGGGCATCCTGGGCTCGATCATGGGCGTGGTGCTGACCACAGTTCTGCCCTTCATCATCCTGGGCGCGATCCTCGAAGGGTGCGGCGCGGGCGGCTCTATGATCCGTATCTCGTTCCATCTGATGAAGAAATTCAAAGGCGGACCGGCCTATGCTGCGATCCTGGCCTCGGCTCTGTTCGGTACGGTTTCGGGATCGGCGGTTGCCAATGTGGTCGGCACGGGCGTGGTGACGATCCCGATGATCCGCAAGCGTGGGTTCAATTCGAATTTCGCAGGCGCGGTTGAGGCCGCAGCCTCGACCGGCGGGCAGATTTTGCCGCCGATCATGGGCGCAGCGGCGCTTGTGATGGCCGATATCGTCGGAGTCAGCTATCTGACGGTGATCCTTGCAGTCATCATTCCGGCGCTGGCCTACTATGCCTCGCTGTTTCTGGCGGTGTATTTCGAAGCGCAGAAACTCGACATTCAGGTCACGGATGAAGACGTGGGCGTGCCGGCCCCGGTCGCACAGGACTGGATCAACATGCTCTTGGTCTTTGGTCCCATCGCAATCATCGTCTATTTGCTGATTGGCGGCCTGTCGGCAGCGGGCGCATCCATCGCGGCGATCCTGCTTCTGGTGCCGATGAGCTTTCTAAATCCCGAAGTGCGCAGGGCGCCCCAAAAGCTGATTGCGGCGCTGGCGGATGGTGGCAAGGTGGTTGGGCAGCTGGCTGTAGCAATCGCGATTGTCGGCATCGTGGTGTCCACGCTGGCCGCGACGGGTGTGCCGACCAAATTCGCCGTCCTTCTGTCAACGGCCTCAAGCAATTCGCTGCTGGTGGCGCTGATGATTGCGGCAATGGGCTGTATCGTTCTGGGCATGGGGATGCCGACGCTTCCCGCCTATATCGCGATTATCTCGGTCATGGGTCCGACCTTGCAGGGCTTTGGTATGGATCTTCTGGCCGCGCATATGTTTGTTTTCTTCTTCGGTGTGGCCGCAGGCATCACACCTCCCGTGGCTCTGACGGCCTTTGCCGCAGCTTCGGTGTCCGGCGGGAGGCCGATTGCGACAGCCATCGCCTCGACCCGCATCGGGGCAATGATGTTCCTGATCCCCTTTGCCTGGGCGTTTGATGATGCCTTGCTGCTGGGGATCGGCGAAACGGACTGGACCAAGGTGATCCCGTCGATCCTATTCCTCCTGGCTGCGCTTTACTTCTGCGCCAGTGCGCTGATCGGTCATGACCGCGGCAAGCTGAGCCTGATCGAACGCCTGTTGAGGTTCGCTGTGATGGTGACGCTGCTGTCGCCGGTTCTTTGGGCTGAGATCGCGGCGCTGGTTGTCGGGATTGCCCTGGTCGCATTCCGCTATATCGGTGGATCAAAGGCAGAAGGGGCAGCGGTATGACCAAACGTCCGAACTTTATCCTGTTCATCACCGATCAGCATCGGGCCGACTACCTGGGCTGCTATGGCCATCCGATTGTGCAGACACCTAATATCGACGGGATGGCAGAACGGGGCGTGACCTTCGACAAGTTCTATGTCGCAAGCCCCGTCTGCATGCCCAACCGCGCAAGCCTGATGACGTGCCGGATGCCTGCCAACCACGGTGTTCGCATGAACGGTGTGCCGCTTTCCAAGCGCAACGTGACCTTCGTCGAGGTCTTAAAGGAGGCAGGCTACAAGACTGCGCTGATCGGCAAGAGCCACCTGCAGACTTTTACCGGCATGGCGGCAACACAAAAGATTCCAAAAGCGCGCGAGGGGTATTTCCAACCCAACGGTCCCCTCAGCGAAGCCGTTCGCCATGACCTGGCTGAAGCGGTCTATAAGGTGGAAGAACCAGATTTCTGGTCCGGGCCGCAGCCAAAGGTTCCGACACCTTTTTACGGCTTTGACCATGTCGAGCTTGTCACCGGACATGGCGATCACATTGGCGGCGATTACACGGCCTGGCTGCTGGAGCGCGAACCAGAGGCTGCAAAGCTGATCGGTGCGGAAAACCAACTGTCCCACGATTACAGCTGCCCACAGGCAGTGCGAACGGCGGTTCCGGCCGAATTGTACTCGACGACCTATATTGCCGAGCGTGCGGAGGCCTGGCTGGCCGAGCAGGCCGAAGGCGATCAGCCGTTCTTTTTGATGGTCAGCTGGCCGGACCCGCATCATCCGTTCAACCCGCCCGGCAAGTACTGGGATATGTATGATCCGGACGACATGCCAGTGCCCGAGGCGTTTACACGCAACGACTGGACCCCGCCGCCGCATGTCGGGGGGGTGATAGAGGAGCGAAATGCAGGCAAAGCCGCCCTTCAGGGCATGAACGCAATTGGCTGCTCGGCGCGCGAGGCGCAGGAAGCGCAGGCTTTGACGTGCGGCATGATCACCATGATCGACGATTGCGTCGGGCGGGTGCAGGCGGCGCTAAAGAAAAGCGGTCGTGCGGAAGACACCGTCGAGATTTTCACAACCGACCACGGCGAACATTTGGGCGATCATCAGCTTCTCTTTAAAGGGGCCGAGCAATACGAGCAGATCACCCGTGTCCCGTTCATCTGGGCGGATCCGCAGGCGACAGGCGGTCTGCGCACGGACGCGATTGGTCAGACCCAGGACATCGGCACAACCATTCTTGAGCGTGCGAGCATTGAGGCGCCCTGGGGCATGCAAGGCATTGATCTGATCGACGGCAAGGACCGCAGCGTTGCATTCATCCAATATGCCCACCAGAAACCGATGGATGGTCTCGCGGTCCGGCCGCACGTACATTCAGTCCGCGATGCGCAGTACCGGATGAGCGTCTTTCAGGGCATGAACTGGGGGGAGCTTTACGACCTTGAGGCCGACCCCGGTGAGTTCGTGAACCTGTGGGACGATGCGGGAATGGCATCCGTCAAGCTGCGGCTTCTGGAGCAGCTAGCCCAGGCCGAGATGGCCCATGTCGACCAGGCGCCCATGCCGACCGGGAGGGCGTAAGATATGAATTGGCTCTCTCATAATGGGGTTGGACTGCACTGGCGCCGGGACGGTGATCCGAATGGGTCGGCGATCCTGTTCCTCAACTCGCTTGGGACGGATCTGCGCATGTGGGATGCCGTGCTGGAAAGCTTGCCGCAGGGGCACAGCCTTCTGCGGTTGGACACCCGTGGACACGGGCTGAGCGACGCACCGGCGGGCGCCTATTCATTGGAAGCTTTGGTCGAGGATGCCGAGGCCGTGCTTGATCAGGCGGGGATCAGCTCGGCCATTGTCGTGGGGATCTCTCTTGGTGGGATGATGGCGATGAGCCTTGCGCTGAAAGCCAAAGACCGGGTTCGCGGGCTTGTTTTGTCCAATACCGCCCCCCGGATGGGAAGCCGCGAGATGTGGAGCGCGCGGATGGCGACGATCCGTGAGAACGGGTTGGAGGCAATATCGGATCAGATTCTGGACCGCTGGTTTGCCGATCCTGACGCGCGCTGTGCAAATGGGCCATGGCGGTCGATGCTGTGCCGCACGCCAGTAGACGGCTACCTTGGCTGCTGCGGGGCATTGGCCACTGCGGATCTGACGGACCGCGTGGCCGAGATTGCCTGTCCAACTCTGGTGATTGGCGGCAGTCACGATGGTGCAAGCCCACCCGACCTTGTCCGGTCAGGTGCCGAACGGATTGCTCAGGCACGCTATATCGAACTCGATGGCATCGGGCACTTGCCGCCCATCGAAGCACCTCGGCAATTTGCCGACCACGTTACCTCGTTTCTGACGGAGATCGCCGATGACTGAACGCTACAACACCGGAATGAAAACACGTCGCGCGGTTTTGGGTGACGCGCATGTGGACCGGGCCGAGGCGAACAAGACTGAATTTGATCAGCCGTTCCAGACCCTGATTACCGAGGGTGCCTGGGGCACTGTCTGGTCCGATGACACCATCAGCCATAGGGATCGCTCTCTGCTGACGCTGGCGCTGCTGGCGGCCACTGGAAACTTCGAAGAGATCCCGATGCACATCCGTGCCACTGCGAATACCGGAGCTTCAAAAGCAGAGATCCTCCAAGCCTTTCTGCATGTGGCGATTTACGCAGGCGTGCCAAAGGCAAATCACGCGATCAAGCTTGCCAAACAGACCTTTGCCGAGATGGAGGGAACAGCATGAAACAGAATGGGGACTACTATCAACGGGACAGAACTCTGCATCCGCCTGCGCTGACGCCGGGATACAAGACCTCGGTCGCACGGTCGCCGCAATACGCGTTGATCTCGCTCCAGAATTCTGTCGGAGAGATCACCGGGCCGGTTTTCGGTCACAATGACATCGATCCGCTCGACAACGATCTTTTGAACAACTACGCCAGCCCAGGTGAAAACCCCATTGGCGAGCGCATCATTCTTCATGGCCGCGTGTTGGATGAAAACGCGCGTCCCGTTCCCGAAACGCTGGTCGAGATCTGGCAGGCCAATGCGGGCGGGCGGTACCGGCACAAGAAAGACACCTATCTGGCGCCAATTGACCCCAACTTTGGTGGTTGCGGGCGCACGATCACGGATGAAAACGGGTACTACTACTTTCGCACAGTGAAACCCGGTGCCTACCCATGGCGCAATCATGTGAACAACTGGCGGCCAGCGCATATTCACGTGTCGGTGTTTGGCTCGGCCTTCAACCAGCGTCTGATTTCACAGTGCTATTTCGAAGGTGATCCCCTGATCCCGATTTGCCCGATTGTGCAGACAATCCCGGATCAGGATGCGATCGAGCAATTGACGGCGAAGCTGGATCTGAATGCGACCATCCCGCTGGATACGATTGCCTACAAATTCGACATCGTCTTGCGCGGGCGTCGTTCGACGCTGTTTGAAAACCGCTTGGAGGGGAACTGACCGATGCCACAGGAACTCCAATATCTGAGAGAAACCGCCTCACAGACCGCCGGTCCCTATGTCCATATCGGATTGGCGCCCGGTGCTGCCGGTTTCGATATCTATAAACAGGAACTGGGCCACGACATCGTCGGGCCAAATGCCAAGGGCGAACGCATTCGCGTCGAAGGCCGTGTGATCGACGGCACCGGCAGCCCGGTCAAGGATGTGCTGCTGGAAGTCTGGCAGGCGAATGCGCAGGGCATTTATGCCCACCCGGAAGGCGGCGGCGAGGTCGAGGACGGTTTTCGCGGCTGGGGGCGGGTCATCACCGACTTCGAGACCGGCGAATGGTCGTTCGAGACGGTCAAGCCTGGGCCGACCGGCGGAGGCAATGTCGGTACGCAGGCCCCGCATATCAACCTTTGGCTCGTTGCGCGCGGCATCAATGTCGGCCTGAACACTCGCATGTATTTTAGCGATGAAGCGGCGGCCAACGCGAAGGATCCAGTGCTGAACATGATCGAGTGGGAAGCACGCCGGCCGACGCTGATTGCGACCCGTACGGAACAAGACGGCCTTGCGGTCTATCGGTTTGACATTCGTCTTCAGGGCGAGAATGAAACGGTCTTTTTCGATGTCTGAACCCTGTATCATCTGCGTCGCAATCACCGGCTCGCTGCCGACCAAGGCAAATAATCCTGCCGTGCCTATCTCGGTCTCTGAACAGATCGAAAGCACGCAGGAGGCATTTGAGGCCGGTGCGTCCATCGTCCACGCCCATGTCCGCAATGAAGACCAGACGCCGTCCTCTGACCCCGAAAAATTCGCACGGCTCAAGGAGGGTGTGGAAAAACACTGTCCTGGGATGATCATCCAGTTCTCAACCGGCGGACGGTCCGGTGCGGGACAGGAACGTGGCGGCATGCTGCCGCTGCGCCCGGACATGGCATCGATATCGGTCGGATCAACCAATTTTCCAACCCGGGTGTACGAGAATTCGCCGGATTTGATTGATTGGTTGGCAAGTGAAATGCGGACCCATGATGTGAAGCCCGAAATCGAGGCTTTCGATCTGTCCCACATTTTCCAGGCAGCGAAGATGCACGCCGCAGGCCAGATTGCAGATGCCCCTTATGTGCAGTTTGTCATGGGGGTTAAAAACTCTATGCCTGTCGATCGTCAAGTGTTTGATTTCTATGTCCGAACGGTCAAGCGACTGTTTGGCGAGGACGCGCCATGGTGCGCCGCCGGCATCGGCGCGCAGCAGCTGATGTTGAACGAATGGGCGGTTTCGTCAGGCGGCCATGCTCGCACCGGGCTGGAGGACAACGTCAGGCTCGATCGTGAGACCCTTGCGCCTTCGAATGCTGCGCTGGTCAAGCGAGTGGTCGAGATTTGCGAGAAACACAACCGCCCCGTCGCCGATTACGCGACTGCCCGCAGCATCCTGGGATTGAGAGAGGTGGAATGACGAAAATCTGTTTCAGTGCCCCGACAATGGCCATGCGCCAGCGCGGAAAGGGTTTGCAACCATGACAATCAAATCGATACTTTGTGCGTACAGCGGCGATGAGGCCAAAGGCAGCGGGTTGAGGCATGCCATCCGATTGGCCAAGCATCATGATGCCCATTTGACCGGTGTTTTGCGACATGGCACGTCTACCCTGGCGAACCGGTACGCAGCGCATGTGCCCAATGCTCTCTTGTCCTACATCAGAGAGACCGACGCCAAGCATATTGGGAACGTGCGGCGGCGCTTTGAAAGCGCCGTCAAGGCCGAAGGCATCCCGGATCGTGCTGAATTCGTGGAATTGGACCCGGCCAAGGACGGCCCGCTTTCCGAATTCGCTCATGGGTTTGACCTGATTGTCGCGGGCGTTCATTCCGAAGCTGCAACCGAAGCACATCTGTCGGCCAATCCGGATATATTGGCCTTGAAGTCGGGCCGTCCGGTCTTGGTTGTCCCGGATGCGTATGATGCGACCGGTCTTGCAGACCGAGCCCTGGTTGCCTGGGATGGCAAGCGTTCTGCGACGCGCGCAATCGGGGATTCAATGTCCATTCTTGCTGAAAAATCTCATGTCACCTTGTTGAGCGTGGGCAACACGCCGCGCGGGACAGATCGCATGGTTGCCAATATGCAAAGGCAAGGCGTCAAGGTGGACGCCCGAACGGTAAAGCGCAGCGGCAGTATTGCAGAAACCATCCTTTCGGCGGCGCAAAGTGACGGCGCAAAGCTCATTGTCACCGGAGCCTTCGAGCATTCGAAGTTTTCGCATGATCTCTTTGGAGGCGTGACCACTGATATCATCGCGGATGCTGCCGTGCCAGTTTTCATGGCGCATTAAGTCATGGTGGGCGTCTCAGGGTTCATGGCAAATCCGATCTTTGGATGCGACGATATCCGTGCGCATTTTGACGACACCGTGATCTGCCGCGCGATGACAGACGTTGAAGTCGCGCTGGTTCAAGCGCAGGCGGATCATGGGCTGGTTCCAGTGGCGTCGGCGGTGGCAATAGCAAGCAGCCTCAAGACCGTTCAGGTTGATCCTGCCGATTTACAGGCAGGCGTCGCAAGCGCGGGTGTTCCGGTGCCTGCCTTGGTCAAGTCATTGCGCGCGCAGCTGAAGGCCGAAGACGCCGACTGGCTGCACTTCGGAGCGACCAGTCAGGATATCGTGGATACAGCCTATTGCTTGTGCTTCAAGGCCAGCCTTTCCCACATCGAAAGCGATTTGGCCCGGCTGCTCGACCTTTTGGAGAAGCTGTCGTCCCGGCACGCAGACACGCTGATGCTGGCCCGGACGCGGGGCCAATTGGCAACCCCGATCACCCTGGGGCTTCGGTTCGGGCAATGGGCGCAGCCTTTGATTGCGCTCGAAGCGGAAGCTGACACCGTCCGTGCCGCTGCCTTGCGCGTGCAATTGGGCGGCGCCTCAGGGAGCCAGAACGCATTTGGCGGCAAGGGGGCGGATATCTCGAGATCCCTCGCAGCGCGGCTTGGATTGGAAGACAGCGCCCCCTGGCACACAGATCGAAGCAGCCTGCGCAGACTGGCCAACTGGCTGTCGCGCATTGTCTCAGCCACGGCGAAGATCGGACGCGATTTTGCCATCGCTTCACGTGGTGAGATTGGAGAGCTCCGGCCTTCGCAAGGCGGCACATCTTCAACTATGCCGCATAAATCCAACCCGGTTTTGGCAGAAGCCCTGCAATCACTGGTTCCGATGGCAACGGCCTGCGAGGCGTCCCTGACCGCCAGCAGTGTCCATGCCGAGGAACGTGACGGCGCCTATTGGCCGGTGGAATGGGTCATGATGCCCATGCTTTTTGAAACGACAGGAGCGGCTTTGGCGCATGCGCTCAATCTGCTTGATCAGATGGTCGTGAATGCGGATGCAATGAAGTCCAGGATAGATGCCTTGCCCGACGTCAATGCCGAGGCCATTGTCTTTGCTCTGTCTCAAGCGCTGGGCAGGGTAGAGGCCTCACGCGTTGTGACCGAAGCGCTTCGGACCGGTCGCGGCACGGCTGAGGTTATAGGCCGGTTTCCAGAGCTTGATCTCACAGAAGCTTGCTCTGATGCGTCGTTTTCCACAGCCGCCGCCGAAACGGCAGCGCGTATCTTTGCCAACAGGGGGCGAGCATAGCGGACAGGCTGTGGCTCCAATTGAAGCGGGAGATCTTACGCTGAAGCAAAAGCGCCGAGAGCCGAGCAGCGCGCAAATATCCAAGGGAGCTGTTTGTGAAAGGAAGGGTTGATGATTTCTCTTGCCATCAATGCGCAGTGGCTTGCGTCGAAAACCCTTCGGCAAATGAAAACGCGCGGCAACCTGCTTGATGTTCTGCTTTGCTGCCCTGCCGGTCAATGTGCCCTTTCAAGTGACTGCAAAGGGTATTTGCTGGCTGGGGGCGCCTCTAGTCCAGAAACAGTCCGAAATGGTCCTGCGCCTCTGAGAGTTTCTGCACGCGCTGGCGTGCTGTGTCTCCCAACGCGCTGCTGACATCCTGAAGCAGTAGGTTTAGCCCCGTTGAAATCCCCTGTGGCATTGCCAGGAAAAAATGTGTTTCAGCCGGGTATCGTAACACGTGGGGCGTTATGCCGGTTGCCCAGTCACAGAACTCATCCGCCAGAATGATCACTTCAATTCCGCGTTCGCGCGCAAGCCTGGCCAGGATCGGACCATGCGCACCATAGCGAAACATATCCATCATGATGAGTGTCACCTGCTCATCGGGTTCCGGCAAAAGCCCGGCGTAGACACCATCAATCCCGTCAACGATATGCACCCTGTCCCGCAGGTACGACAGGCGGCGGCAAAAGCCGTCGGCAAGGTAGTACATTGTCTGAAAGCCAGTCGCATAGACGGCATTTGACCGGGCGACCAGCTCAACGATGTTCTGCCATATCTCGCTCTCACGAAAGGCAAACGCCGCGGCCACTGAGGCCTGGCTCAGTTCCAGATCCCTTTGAGATTGTTCGGACTGGCTGCGGGAGAAACTGGTTTCAAAGCGGCGGTCTACCCGGTAATTGTCCGGGCCATAGGTGTCCTGGACAATCTGGTTGCGGGCATCGGCAGAGTCCTCGAAGCCGAGTTTTCTGAAAAACCGGGTCAGTGTCATCGGGCTGAGATCCAGCTTCCGCGCAATCTCTGAGTTTTTTTCCACAACCACAGCTTCCGGGCGTGCCAGAAAGTAAGCTGCAATGCGCTTCTCCATGAGGGTAAAGCTTGCCTCAGCCTTTGCGATCGCGTTCGCGAGCAAATCAGTCTGTTGCATCTTCTCTCCCTATTCCGGTCGCGGTGTCCCGCCACTACGCCTAGTATTTACCGTCTAGCTGCTGCTTCAAGCTACAGTTTTTGCAACGTTAGTAATGTAACATCGCATTGTGAACTGTTCTATTGATAACATTTAAGGATTGATCTAGCGTGGATGCAGGAGAGGATTCGCGGGTGTTCCGCGATCAAGGCAGCGAGTGTTGGATCATGGGAAATCTTCGCATGGCTGACACTTGAAAACATTTCCAATTGGGAGGAACTGAACGTGAAATTGAGAATCCTGGCAGCCGCAGCTTTGCTCATGAGCACCGCCATTACCGCACAGGCAGAAGCAATCAAACTGGGGTACAATGGCGCACCTGACGCCAAGAAGAACTCGGTGCATTACTTTGCCGAAGCGCTTGAGCGGATTGCCGAGGAAAAGTCCGACATCGAGATCGAGCTGTTCCCGAACTCGCAGCTGGGCAATGAACAAGAGCGTATGGAAAACACTCTGGCAGGCCCGTCCTTGAACGTCGCAAGCTTTGCCGGGCTTTCCCCGGTCGTTCCCGAAAGCTTTGTCTCCAATACTCCTTTCATGTTCGGCACCGCCGAAGAGGCGCGCAGCTTCTTTGATGAAGGTGAATACTGGAAGATGGTCGAAGCCGCATTCAAAGACCGTACAGGCGGTTCGGAGATCCTGGCGGTTGTTGAGGATGGCGGCTTTCTGGCATTCACCAGCACTGAGCGCGCCATTCACTCGCCGGCTGATTTCGATGGCTTGAAATTCCGCGCGATGGACCCGTCGCAGGTGGCCCTGTACGAAGCCATGGGCGCATCGGGCACGCCGATCCCGTGGACCGAAGTTTACTCAGCGCTTCAAACCGGTGTTGTCGAAGGCCAGATGAACCCGCCGCTTTACATCATCCTCGGCTCGCTCAACGAAGTGCAGAAATACATGACACGGGCAAACGTGCAGTATTCCATGCAGTTTCTGGTCGGCAACGGAGCTTGGCTGAATTCGCTGTCCGATGCTGACCGCAAGGTGCTGGAAGATGCGGTGGTGGAAGCAAACGCGATGACCCGCAAAAAAGTCCAGGAGACAGTCGAAAGCCGTGTTAAGTGGCTGTCGGAAAACGGTATGGAAGTCATCGACCCGACTGCGGAGCAGCTCGCCGAGTTCCAGAAGATCGGTCAGCCGAGCTTTGTTGAATGGCTGGGTACGCAAAGCATTGACCAAAGCTTCATCGAAGCTGCATTCAGTGACCTGGGTAAATCCGACCTGCTGCAATGATCGCAACAGCACAACGCTGGCTGGCACGCCTTACTTTGGGTGTGTCAGCCCTTCTCATTGCATGGGTGGCGTTGTTCATCCTGTACGGGGTAGGGGCGCGGTACTTCTTTGGGTCCTCCCCGATTTGGTTTGATGAACTGGCGCGCTATGTGATCATCGGCGCCGCCATGATCGGTATCGGTGCCGTTTGGGTTGACGGCGCGCACATGCGGGTCTCGGTCTTGGAGACACGGGTTTCGCCTGGCATTCGGACGGCCATTATCCTGTACCAATGGCTGCTGACGCTTGCGCTGGCTGGCGCCATGGCCTGGTTTTCCTGGCAATACGTCGGAAAGGTCGGCTTTTTCAAAACGCCAGGGCTGCAGGTGTCCCGTTCGCTGCCGGTTGCACTGCTGCCGGTCGGTTTTGGGCTGCTGTTCCTGATGGTGCTGATGAACGGGCCCAAGGCCTTGCGCCAACCAACAGTGGAGAGTGACGAATGATTGCTGCAATGCTCTTTGTCATGCTGATCAACGTGTTGATCGGCGTGCCGCTGTTTCTCAGCCTGATGGCCACGGCTGTTGTTGGGTTTGCCTTTGTGGGCTTTGACCAGATGGCCAGGATCATGCCGCAACAGGCCTTTGGTGGCATTGACGTTTTCTCACTGATGGCCATTCCGCTGTTCATTCTGGCCGGCAACCTGATGAACAATGGTCAGATGACCCCGCGGCTGCTGGCGCTGGCTGACCGTTTGGTAGGCCACCTGCGCGGCGGACTTGGACATGTCAATGTGACTGCCAGTGTGTTCTTTGCAGGGATCAACGGCTCTGCTGTGGCGGATACCTCCGCACTGGGCACCCTGCTGGTTCCGGGCATGCGCAAGGCAGGGTTCCCCGGCACTTATGCCGCCGGACTGACAGCCGCCAGTTCGCTGATCGGACCCATTGTGCCGCCCTCAATCTTCATGATCCTGTTTGCCAGCCAGACAGGCACCTCTGTCGGCAGCCTGTTTCTTGGCGGCATTCTGCCGGGGCTTGCGCTTGGCGTCGCCTTCATGGCGATGAATGTTGTCTACTCGCGCATTTACAATGTCGAGAAGAACCATCGCCGGGCAAAACTGCGCGAGATCGCCTGTGCTGCCTATTCTGCACTACCAGCACTGATTGCACCGGTTATCATTGTTGCGGGCATTGTCCTTGGCGTTGTCACGCCAACAGAGTCCGGCGCCCTGACCGTGGCCTACGTTCTCGTCTGGGGACTGTGGTCCAGGAATCTGAGCCTGCATGGCGCGTGGCTCTCGCTGAGAGAAACGGCCACTTTGACCTCTGCGGTTTTTGTCATCATTGCGATTTCATCGATCCTGTCCTGGCAGCTTGCCTATGCCAACGCGCCACAAGCCTTTGTGAGCCTGCTGGAACCTTTCGCAAACAGCCCTGCACTGACCCTGATCGCCATTTCCGGGATCACCTTTGTGACCGGCATGTTTATGGAAGAGGTGTCGGCACTGATGCTGCTGACACCCATCGTGTTGCCGGTTGCGCAGGCGGCAGGTGTGGATCCGGTCCACCTGGGGATTGTGGTCACTCTGAACATCACCATCGCATTGATTACCCCGCCCATGGGGGCCTGCATCTTTGTTGCAGCTGCAGTGGGAAAAGTTGATATCGCCCGTCTCTTTGTTGCCATTTGGCCCTTCATCGCAGTTGCCCTTGGGGTGCTGCTCATTGTGATCCTGGTGCCGGAACTGACTGTCTGGCTGCCACAGCAACTGATGTAGAATGACTTTAAGACCTCAACTGGCTCTCGACTGGCAGGCCGCGCAGTCCATTTCAGCCGGAACAAGCACCGAGCAGCTTGTTCCGGCCTCTCCCTGTCCGCATTGGATTACCTGGCCAGTGTATCACCACAACGGAATCCAGACCGCGTTGCCCGAGATCTGGGTGCGCGAAACAGTCTATGACCGGCTGATCCAAGCCGCAAAACATCTGCCGCCCAATTACCGCCTGGTGTTGCTGGATGGCTGGCGCCCCAAATCCGTGCAAAATTGCTTGTTTGAAGGCATGCGCAGCAAGCTGGCCTTGCAGCATCCTGACCTTCCGGCCAGCGAACTTGACCACCGGGTGCTTTTATATGCAGCCCGCCCCAGCGACGACCCCGCGTCTCCCAGTCCGCATATCACCGGTGGCGCCGTGGATGTGACGCTGGCAGATGCCGATGGCCGGTTTCTGGACATGGGCAGCAGTTTTGACGAGGCAAGCGAACGAAGCTGGACCGCTACACCAGTGCCAGACAACCAAGGCGAACGCAGGAAAATCCTCTTGGATGCAATGCTTGAGGCCGGCTTCACCAATCTGCCCAGTGAGTGGTGGCACTTCGACTACGGGAATTGGGTGTGGGCCTGGTACCGTAAGCTGCCATCAGCACTCTACGGGCCTGTTCAGTTGCCATCGATCTGACACACCGTGCTCATGACTTTGGGCTCTCCTTGCTCAGGCGCTGCGGCTGCGACCTGAGCCCTCGTTTCCTTCAGTTCAGAGAGCCCTTGGGGGTGGTTTGAAGGCCTGTTCAATCTAATCGGCACGGATCTGATTGATTGCTGTGATCCGCCGCGCCACAAGGCGCGCTGATCCGGGCTCACCCGCCCCTAGGCTGCGCAGGTTGGGGCTGACAAGATGCGCGCTCAGACAGGCTGTCGTCCCGACCCTGCAACATGTCCGCTTTTCAAACGCCGGGGTCACCACCATCCGTTTGCTTTTTTGCGCAACACATGCCGACCATCAATATCAACGCCAGTCAGGTGAAACAGGCTAAGCTTAACCTGCTGGTTGAAGCAGCCGGAGCATCCCAATTGCAGAAGTGAATATCTTTCTGTTTGGCTCGCAGAATTTCCTTTGCCGACAGGATCTTCAGTTCTGTTTTGAATGCTGGCGAAGGGGCTGTTCACCTCATGTCAATTGCAGTCGCAACAGTTCACGGAATTTTCTCATTTTGACGTTAGTCTCATTTGCCAACGTCTGGCGCCCCTGGACTAGTTTGTCTGGAGAAAGAGTATGTTAGGTTACCGGGTTACACTTTCGGACGGTTCGCTGGATGAAGGTGATATCCTCTCAACTTCGCAGTGGAGCTTCACCGGCAGCCAGTGGCTTGGTTCTGGAAGCTGGATTTGGACGGGAACCCATGGCGGAACTCCCTACACAGATGAGGTGGAAACGGGCCATTACTACGAGGCAACGGACGGAAATGTCTATTTTGTGCCTGATCTTGGCTTCCCGGATACGGTGACATCTGCCGAGGCGACTTCTCCTCCGGCGTATTCTCCAGGTGTCGTGTCCGGCACCACCGGTGATGACTACATTGACAATACTTACGTTGGCGACCCGGAAGGGGACATAGTTGGAAACACGGACGACTATATCACCGGCGGGGCAGGCAACGACTCGATTTTCGGCCGCTATGGCAGTGATACCATTCACGGCGGCACCGGCGGAGACTACATAAACAGTGGAAATGCAAGTGATACTGTTTATGGCGAAACTGGTGATGATACGATCCACGGTGGCGCTGGCGGGGACTACCTTGATGGCGGCGACGGCCTGGATTATGTGGACTATACGGCTTCGAACGCCGGAGTAAATCTTGATCTCGATGCAAACACTGTGACGGGCGGCCATGCCACCGGTGACACGCTGTGGGGCATGGATGGTTTCTATGGGTCGGCCTACGATGACACTGTGGTCGGGTATGACACTCACAGCACAACGCCAGGCGACAGCTGGACTAATATTTTCTATGGCGGAGGCGGAAACGATTACCTGGATGGCGCCGGCGGCCCGGATGAACTGTATGGTGAAACAGGCGATGACACGCTTATTGGCGGAGACGGCGACGATCTCCTTGATGGCGGCACCGGCGCAGACAGTCTGACCAGTGGCGAAGGCGATGATACGCTGAATGTTGCAGAAGGCGATACCGCTACCGGGGGCGGCGGTGATGATCTTTTTGTGATCCAGGACTACAGCGAGAGTGGCAGTAGCACGATCACGATCACTGGTGGCGGAACGAACCAGACCGCAGGCGACACCTTGGATTTTAACGGCAATTTGCAGCTGGGCAGTGTCACCATAACGTCGACAGATCCCATAACAGGAGGGCAAACCGGCAACGCGTTGCTTCTGGATGGTACGCTTGTGAACTTCAGCGGAATCGAAACCATCATCTGTTTTGCCGCCGGAACGGAAATCCTGACGGAGCAGGGAAGCCGCCCCGTGGAAGACCTAATGATCGATGACCTGGTTGTGACCCGTGATCACGGGCTGCAGCCTTTGCGCTGGATTGGAAAGAGGACGGTAACCGGCAGAGGTTCTCTGGCTCCGATAGCGATTTCAAAAGGTGCTCTGGGAAACACCCAACGGCTCCTTGTTTCCCCCCAGCATAAGATGCTGGTCACGGGGTGGCAGGCAGAATACTATTTTGGTCAATCTGAAGTTCTCGTGTCTGCAAGGCACTTGATTGGCAATGCAGGCCTGTCCCGCCACCTCTGTGGTCAGATTACTTACGTCCATCTCATGTTTGATCAGCATTAAATCATCTTTGCCAACGGCGCGGCAACTGAAAGCTTCTTTCCCGGAGACACTGCTCTGAAAGCACTGGATGACGCATCCCGCGAGGAGATGTTTGCAGTGTTCCCGGAGTTACGCAGCAATATTTGCGGATTTTCGAAAACTGCACGTAGATGTCTGCGTCACGTTGAAGCCAAGGCGATCAGTTTGCAGGGCTGAAGGCACGGGAGAAACCGATGAGGCGGACGCCTCTCATGACCTCGCGATGTGCCAAAGCAGCAGTGCTGAAAATTTCTGGATTTGTTTTCCAAGCTGCAGCCCTGGTTGCCGAAATGGTGGCCTACGTCGGCTCTCGACATTGGGGACGGCGATAAGGGGGGAATATGTTTCGGCTGATCCCGGTAAACTGCGCGAAGCCATTGGTGAACGCTAAAGGCCAAGAGAGGATCAGACCCTGAGCAGAGCGTACTGCGAACTGCGGACTTTGCGGGGCAGGTCAGAAAACCTGCGGCCTCACCAATAAAACAGACCTGCAGATTTTTTTGATATTGACGGCCAGTGCACATGGAAACTGACTGCTGCGCATTCCTTGGCCTGATTTGCTCCAGTAAAGAGCAGTCCCTGCAATGAAAAGCACCAAGATGTTGATCAATTCATTTGGGCCAACACACATTGCCTGCGAAGCTAAAGGTCAATGTGTGTTGGGAAGCTCCATCCGCAGAATGAACTGCGGGCCGGCAAGACCGTGCGGGTGAATGCCGCCGGTGTCTTGAAACCCGTGCTTGCGGTAGCAACGGGTTGCAACAGTGTTTTGCATGTTGACCGTCAGCAGTACAGCGGTGCGGTCCGGGTAAGTCCCGGTCAGATAGGTTCCCATCACTCCTATTGCCGCGGTGGCGTAACCGTTGCCCTGTGCACGGCGGTCTATCATGAAGGCCCGCAGGCCCAGCTCGCTGGGTGCGGCAAAGGCATAGGTTTCGTGATACAGCCGGTCGATCTTGAAGAACCCCACCGGGCGCGGGCCGTCAAGGATGGCGTGAAAATCCACGCCGTCCTCATTCTCTTCAAAGGCTTGCGCCACGGTGCCGGAAAAGCGGATCTGATCCGGTTCCACCTGAATATGGGAAACCAGATCAAATTCGCTGCGGGCCACCGGACGCAGGCTGATTGGCATCAGTCCTCCATTGCTTCCAGCTCATCGATAAAGCCGGAAATCATCGAAAGGCCCTTGTCCCAGAATTTGGGGTCGGTGGCGTCCAGTCCGAAGGGCGCCAGCAGTTCCTTGTGGTGCTTGGAGCCACCAGCCTTGAGCATTTCGAAATACTTGTCTTCGAACCCTTCGCCGCCTTCGGCATAGACCGAGTAAAGTGCGTTAACGAGACCATCGCCAAAAGCATAGGCGTAGACGTAAAAGGGCGAATGCACGAAGTGGGGGATATAGGCCCAGAAGGTTTCATAACCTTCCATGTATTCAAAGGCTTCACCCAGGGATTCGGCTTGTACTGACATCCAGATGGCGTTGATGTCATCCGGCGTCAGCTCGCCTTCGGCACGGGCGGCGTGCAGTTTGCATTCAAAGTCGTAAAAGGCGATCTGGCGGACCACCGTGTTGATCATGTCCTCGACCTTGCCGGCCAGCAGCACCTTGCGCTGCTCCTTGGTTTCAGCAGTGTCGAGCATCTTGCGGAAGGTCAGCATCTCGCCGAACACAGACGCGGTTTCCGCCAGTGTCAGCGGGGTGGAGGACAGCATCTCGCCCTGTTCGGCTGCCAGCACCTGATGCACCCCATGTCCCAGTTCATGCGCCAGCGTCATCACGTCGCGCGGCTTGCCCAGGTAGTTGAGCATCACATAGGGGTGCACGTTGGTAACGGTTGGGTGAGCAAAGGCACCGGGGGCTTTGCCGGGCTTCACGCCTGCGTCGATCCAGCCGTCGGAGAAGAAAGGCGCGGCGATCTCGCCCATACGGGGATCAAAGGCGTTATAGGCATCCATCACCGTCTTTTCGGCGTCCTCCCAGCTGACAACAGAGGTGTCTTCCAGCGGCAGCGGCGCGTTGCGGTCCCAGACCTGCATCACGTCAAGCCCCAGCCATTTACGCTTCAGCTCGTAATAGCGGTGCGACAGCTTGGGGTAGGCGGCAACCACCGCCTCGCGCAGCGCCTCTACCACCTCAGGTTCGACGTCGTTTGACAGATGGCGGCCAGTCTGCGGGCTGGGCATACCGCGCCAGCGGTCAATGATTTCCTTCTCCTTTGCCTGCGTGTTGTGAACGCGGGCAAAGGTCTTGATGTTCTCGGAGAAAACGCGCGCCAGCTCGCGGGCAGCCGCTTCACGTTTGGACCGGTCCGGGTCAGTCAGCAGGTTGAGGGTGCCTTCGATGTTCAGCTCACTGTCGTCGACGGTGAATTGCAAGCCGGCAATGGTTTCATCAAACAGCTTTTCCCAGGCATCGCCGACGATACCGAGGTCATGCATGAATTTTTCGAGCTCATCAGACAGTTGATAAGGCTTCATTGCGCGGATGCGGCGGAAGACGCTGTCATATCGCGCCAGTTCCGCGTTGGCAGCCAGATGCGCGTCCATCGCGCTGTCTTCGATTCGGTTCAGCTCCAGTGTGAAGAACACCAGCGGGGTGGTGGCCACTGTGACCTTTTCCTGGCAATTGGACAGGAAGGCAGCACGGTCCGCGTCAGTGGTCAGCTGGTAATAGCGCAGGCCCGCAAAGGACATGATGCGACCGGCGATATTGTTGATCTTCTCGTTGCGCTGGACGCAGTTCAGCAGACCATTCGCATCCAGATCGGCCAGCTTGCCTTCATAATCGGCGGCAAAGGCGGCACATTCCTCTTGCAGCCAGTCCAGATCGCGGGCCAGTTCGGGGGCGTCGTCAGACGCATAGAGATCGCTGAGATCCCATTCCGGCAGATTGCCAAGACCGCCGGAACCGGCAGTGGCGTTTGCGTCGCGGACGGGGAAGGGAAGCTGGAACATTGGGGCTCCTGTCATGAGAAATGCTTTGATCCAACATCTAAGCGGCAGCCCGCGGGATCACAAGCCAACCGGGGGAAGGTCGTCGGCAGTTTCTCAAATGAGCGTGAGAGAGACGTAAAGATACCGGGCGCCTGGCACGCAACAGAGGGTCTTATCCGGGGTGCTGATCAAACAGCTGGCACATGCGGGAAAACACCTGGGTGCGGATTTCCGGGGCTTCCATCATCACTTCGTGCTGGCCCCCCTTGATCAGCTCCAGCTCGCTGCCCGGCCAGCGGTCCATTCGGGTGTGAACAGCATCAACGTCGATGATCTGCTCGTCTGTGCCCAGGAATGTGACGCAGGGCAGAGCGGGCGAGCGCATCGTTTCCAGATCGGCACATTCCTGAAGGCTGACCCGCAGCCATTGGATGGTGGGCCCACCAAGTGCAAGATCGGGCTGGGCTGCCAGCTGAGCGTGCATCAGTTTGTACATCCCAGGGTCGGTGGTCAGCGTGTTGCCTTCAAACGGGGTGGTTTGAACGTATTGTTCCAGCGTGGTGGTCGGCAGCAGCCTGTCATCCAGTCGCAGATAGGGGGCAATGCTGCCAAGGAATGTGGCAAGCGGGCGCAGCAAGGCCGGGATCTGGATGCCCCACATCGGGCCAGTGAAACAGCAGGCATTTACATCCAGCCCCTGCATCAAGGCGCGCAAGCCGATGGCGCCGCCCATGGAATGGCCGACCAGGAACCAGGGCCGGGGCAGATCGAGCTGTTTTGCCAGACGGACGACAGCGTCAACATCCTTCTGGAAATCTGTGAACTTTTCAACGTGGCCCAATCGGCGCTCTGCCAGCATCCGATCGGCCAGTCCCTGGCCGCGCCAGTCTACGGTCACAGTGGCAAAGCCCCGGTCAGCAAACTCGGCCGCGGCTGGCCCGTATTTTTCGATGTATTCTGTGCGTCCAGGAAACAGAAGAACTGTTCCCTTGGCTTTTCCCTTTGGACGCCAGTGGCCTGCACGGATGCGCAGGCCGTCGGACGTGTGCACCCAGTGAGCTGCACCGTTGGCCGGCCCTTGCGCGATATCCGCAAACAGGGGGGCGGGCTGCAGTTCCACCGGAGCGCCGTCCATCAGGCTAGCGCTGAAGCGAGCTGCATCGCCGAGCCCATATCGCCGTCGATGGTCAGCTTGCCGGACATGAAGGCTGCGGTCGGGTTCAGTTCGCCCGCCAGAATCGACTGAAACGTATCCGCATCTGCGGACATGGTGACATCAGCCTCTTCGTCGGCAATACGGGCACCGGAACTGTCCAGCATGATGGCGCCCAGGCCTTCGATCTGGAATTTGGCAGTTGCGGCGAAGTCACCGGCATCCAGTTTGCCGTTCAGGGCTTCTGCCGCCTGTTCAAGGGTTACGCTCATCTTGATCCTCAATCTGTTTCGCGCGTCTTTAGCACAAACCTGTGAAGCTATGGCAGCTATTACTGGTAAATGCGGCGCGCAGGTTTAAACTGGGGGTATCATGGTTGCAAAATTTCCAAAGCTCAAAGCTATCGTGGCGGCAACGGCTGTTATTGCCACAGTTTCTTTGCCTGGCAGCGGTGCTGCGCAGGCGCTGTCTGCTGATGTGCTGCTGCGGGACCTGGCTCAGTCTGATGCGTCCGGGGCCGCGGCAATTGACCGCGAGCTGCAGGCGCTGTGGGCCAGGAGCGGTTCTGCGTCGATGGACCTGCTGCTGCGACGGGGGCGGGACGCGGTGGAACGGGGCGACCTGCAGGAGGCGGTTGAGCATCTGACCGCACTGACAGATCATGCGCCTGGTTTTGCCCGGGGCTGGTACGAACGTGCGCGGGTCTATTTTGAAATCGGGCTTTACGGCCCGTCGGTTGCGGATCTGGAGCGGTCTCTGGCGCTGAACCCGCAGGATTACAATGCCATCTACGCGCTGGGCGTGGTGTTTGAGCAGTTCCGCCAACCGGAACGCGCCTTTGAGGTCTACCAGCGCGCCAAGGCTATACATCCGCATCATGAAGAAGTAAGCAGCGCCCTCGAACGTCTGAGGTCCTCTGTCGAGGGCAGGGAACTGTAAACCCCTCTTTTGGGGGCGGGGGCTGAAGCAATGGCAAACGCATCGCGGATCGTGGCCGTTCTGGGCCCGACCAACACGGGCAAAACCCATTACGCCATCGAACGGATGCTGGGCCACCGCACTGGTGTCATGGGTTTCCCGCTGCGCCTGCTTGCGCGGGAGGTTTACGACAAGGTGGTGGCGGCTCGTGGGCCGTCGGTGGTGGCGCTGGTCACCGGCGAGGAGCGCATTGTGCCGCCGCGGGCGCAGTACTGGATCTGTACTGTGGAAGCGATGCCCGAAGGCATGGGCTGCGACTTCCTGGCGATCGACGAAATCCAGCTCTGTGCCGATCCCGAGCGCGGCCATGTCTTCACCGACCGTTTGCTGCGCGCCCGCGGAACGCTGGAGACGCTGTTTCTGGGCGCAGACACGATGCGCGGACCGATCGCGGCCTTGGCGCCGGGGGTCGAATTCGTTCGGCGCGAGCGGATGTCCGACTTGGCGTATGCTGGTTCGAAAAAGATAAGCAGAATGCCGACTAGGTCCGCAATTGTCGGGTTCTCTGTTGATAATGTCTATGCCATTGCTGAGCTGATCCGCCGCCAAAAAGGGGGAGCTGCTGTGGTGATGGGGGCCCTGAGCCCGCGTACACGTAACGCGCAGGTGGAACTCTATCAGAATGGCGAAGTGGACTATCTGGTGGCCACCGATGCCATCGGCATGGGGCTGAACCTCGACATTGATCATGTGGCTTTTTCCTCCACCACCAAGTTCGACGGCCGGCGCATGCGGCCCTTGGCGCCCAACGAGCTGGCGCAGATCGCAGGCCGCGCTGGCCGCGGGATGAGCCATGGTACCTTTGGGGTCACCGGCGACGCACGGCCGCTGGACGAGGGCACCGCGTCAGCCATCATGAACCACCAGTTCACGCCGCTGAAAAAGCTCAACTGGCGCTCTGCAGATTTGCAGTTCGGCACGGTTGAGGCCTTGATCAACTCGCTCGAAGCAAGTCCCGCAAATGAGAATTTGGTCAAAGCACGTGAGGCGGATGATCTGGGTGCGCTGAAAATGCTGTCGCGCGAATCTGCCATCATCTCGCGCACGACCAATGCGCAGTCGGTAAGACTTTTGTGGGATGTTTGCCGGATCCCGGATTTCCGGGGCATTTCTCATGCGGAACATGCGTCTTTGCTGGGGGTGATTTTTGAGCATCTGCACGGCGGCGGCGTGGTTCCGGACGACTGGATGGCTCGCCAGATCAAGCGAATTGACCGCACCGACGGCAACATCGACACATTGTCGAAAAGATTGGCATTTATCCGCACGTGGACATATGTCGCGCAAAGGAATGGCTGGCTTCGTGACGAAAGCCATTGGCGCGGAGAGACGCGCGCTGTAGAAGACAGATTGTCGGATGCTCTGCATGAGCGTTTGACTCAGCGATTTGTGGACCGGCGCACGTCTGTGCTGCTGCGCCGGCTCAAACAGAAGGAGGCCCTTTTGGCCGAAGTGAATGACAAGGGTGAAGTGACGGTCGAAGGTGAATTCGTCGGCCGTTTGGAAGGGTTCCGGTTCAGCCCGGACAAAGCTGCGCAAGGCACTGAGGCGAAAGCTCTCAAGGCGGCCTCGTTGCAGGCTTTGGCACCGCAATTCCATCTGCGTGCGGACCGGTTCTATAATGCGCCCGATACCGAGATCGATTTTACCGAGCAAGGCGGCCTGATGTGGGGTGAGCATGCGATCGGCAAGCTGGTTGCCGGTGCCGATGCGCTGAACCCGCAGATCGAGGTCTTTGTGGATGATGCCGCCGGACCGGATGTGGCCCAGAAGGTCGAGCGCCGCCTGCTGCATTTCATCACCCGCAAGATCAACGCTCTGTTCGAGCCTTTGCTGAATTTGCAGAAGGATGAAGAACTGAGCGGTCTTGCGCGCGGTTTTGCTTTCCGGATGGTCGAGAACCTTGGCGTGCTGCCCCGTGCGAGCGTCGTGCAAGAGGTGAAGGACCTGGACCAGGACGCCCGTGGCGCGCTGCGTAAGCATGGCATCCGTTTTGGCCAGTTCACCATCTTCATGCCGCTGCTGCTGAAGCCCGCGCCGACCCGTCTGCGTCTGGTGCTGTGGTCTTTGGCAAACGGCCTGCAGGATTTCCCGGAATCGCCACCGCCGGGGTTGGTCACTGTACCGTCCGTCAAGGATGCGCCTGAGGGCTACGACACAATGTCGGGCTACCGTGCAGCGGGCGAGCGGATGATCCGCATCGATATGCTGGAGCGTCTTGCCGATATGCTGCGCAGTGAAGACAGCCGTGGCGGTTTTGAAGCCAAGGCGGATATGCTGTCGATCACCGGCATGACGTTGGAGCAGTTTGCAGACTTGATGCAGGGGCTGGGCTACAAGGCCGAAAAGGGGGAACGCGAGAAGGTAAAGCCGGCAGCGGCTGACCCCGAAGCGCCCGCGCAGGAGACCTCTGCGGATGCAACTGCGGAAGTTCCTGCTGAAGACGCCGTTGCGGAAGCTCCTGCTGCTGAAGCGGAAGCAGCACCTGCAGAAGAGATTGCTGAGGCCACATCCGAAGCGCCTGCCGATGCGGAGCCTGAGGTTGAAATCTTCTACACCTTTACCTGGGGTGGCAACCGCGGCGGACGCCAGGGCGGCGGCCAGCGCCAGCAAAACCGCCGTCCGCAGGGCGACGGTAAGCCTGGCGGCAAGGGTAAGCCGCGCGGCGCCAAAGGCGGTGACCGTGATGGTGGTCGGGGCAAGCCGGGTCGCAAAGGCGGTCCGCGCCAGGATCAGGGGGCCAAGACCTATTCTTCGCGTCCTGCCAAGAAGGAAAAGCAGATCGACCCGGATAATCCCTTTGCTGCAGCGCTGATGGGGCTGAAGCAGGGCGACTGATTCCGCCATGACTGATGGGGCGCCCAAGATCCGCATCGACAAGTGGCTATGGCATGCACGGTTTTTCAAAACCCGCAGCCTGGCCGCCAAACAAGTCAGTGCGGGTCATGTGCGCCTCAATGGTGCCAAGGCTCTGAAACCGGCTCAGAACGTCACTCCCGGCGACGTTCTGACCTTTGCTCAAGGCAAAGTGATCCGCGTGGTGCGGATTGAAGCTATCGGCGAACGCCGTGGTCCGGCACCGGAAGCGCAGGGGCTGTACTTCGATATGACGGAAAAGCAGGAAAAAATTCCAGCCAATCCCAAATTCGAAGGAAAAGGCCGCCCGGACAAAAAAGCCCGCAGGGCGCTTGATCTTACCCGCAAGTCACAGGGCTTTTGACGCCTTGAAGTGTTGCCGCGTCTGGATTAGCTAGGCGCAAACGGAAAACGGGACTCGGTACTATGACCTATGTCGTGACGGAAAACTGCATCGCCTGCAAATACACCGACTGTGTCGAGGTATGCCCGGTGGACTGTTTCTATGAGGGTGAGAACACCCTGGTCATTCATCCTGACGAATGCATCGACTGTGGTGTTTGCGAGCCGGAGTGCCCGGCCGATGCGATCCGTCCGGATACAGAGCCGGACATGGATAAATGGGTTGAGTTCAACCGCAAGTACTCCGAGCTGTGGCCAGTGATTGTTTCTAAGAAAGACCCGATGCCGGGTTATGAAGAGCGTGATGGCGAAGAGGGCAAGATGGAGAAGTATTTCTCTGAGGCGCCAGGCGAAGGCGGCTGATTCTCTGCCTCGCACGGGGGGGGGCGCATTTTTGCGGAAATCTGCCGTAATGTTCTGGGTTTTTTCAGAGCACTGCCAGCAGGCCGCCTTTCGGGCGGCCCTTTTTTATGATATACTTAGCCGACAAAAGACATAAACAATCGGAGTCCGCCCCCGGCGCGCCGTAGCAGTGGTGCGCGTAATGGGCGGTGTTTCTGCAGAGAAAATGTCCTGAAGGCTGGTCAGACTCATGTGACCGGATTTGGATGTTTGTTTGCCATAACGCCGGTGCCGCCCGGTTATGAGTGAGGAAGAACCTGTATGACCAAATCGAAGAAGCTCGAATTCCGCCCCAATGAATATGTGGTCTACCCGGCGCATGGCGTTGGCCAGATCATTTCGATTGAGGAGCAGGAAGTGGCTGGCTTTGCGCTGGAGCTTTTCGTGATCACCTTTGAAAAGGACAAGATGACCCTTCGGGTGCCGACCAACAAGGCAACCGAGGTGGGCATGCGCTCCCTCAGTTCTCCGGACGTGATCGCCCAAGCGATGAAAACGCTCAAGGGCAAGGCGAAGGTCAAGCGCGCCATGTGGTCACGCCGCGCGCAGGAGTATGAGCAGAAGATCAATTCCGGCGACTTGATCTCGATTGCGGAGGTGGTGCGCGACCTGCACCGTACCGACGATCAGCGCGAGCAGAGCTATTCCGAGCGTCAGCTGTATGAAGCCGCACTGGAGCGTCTGACACGTGAAGTGGCTGCTGTGTCCGGCCACGATGAGATCGCCGCTGCCAAACAGGTGGATGAGGTCCTGACCTCCCGCGCTGCCTGATCCTGGCGCAGAACCAAGTTCGAGAGGCCGTGCCTGTTAGGGCGCGGCCTTTTTTCTGGCGGGCCGGTTAGCCGCAGATGATGAGCAGAGCCAGAAGCCCGGAAATTTCGGCCACTTGCTGCGACGCCCCTAGGATATCACCGGTCTGGCCTCCGATCTTGGCCTTGGCAAGGGCGCCGAGGCCAAGGGTGGCTGCGGCCATTGCCAGCGCCGTGCCAAAGACTGCGCTGCCAATCAGTGGCAGCGAAAGAAGGATGGCCAGTCCGGAGGCCAGCAGGCAGGGCAGGGTGCGGGGGCGCCCTACGCCCTGTGACAGCCCCGTGGTGCGGGCGTTGGGCAGCGCAGCCATCAGCACCGGCATCACTGCCCGGCTCAGCATTGCCAGCGCCAAAAGCGGCCAGACGCCAGCCGTTGCAAGCAGTGCTGACAATGCGCTCCAGCGCAACCCTAGCCCTAGAATCAATGCAATAACCCCGTATGCGCCGATGCGGCTGTCCTTCATGATTTCCAGGCGCCGCGCGCGGGTGAATCCTCCCCACAGGCCATCGGCAGTGTCGGCCAGCCCGTCTTCGTGCATGGCGCCGGTCAGCAGAACCTGTGCCGTCAGAGCAAGCCCGGCCGCTATTGCGGCAGGGAGGCCGACGGTCAGCGCCAAGGCTGCGCACAGCGCGGCAGGCAGAGCCACTGCAAGACCCGCCAGTGGAAAGGCCCAGACAGACTTGGCCTGGCGCTGGAATGCTTGCGGCGGCAAATGCGGCAGCGGCAGCCGGGTCAGCAGAACCAGCGCCAGCAGAAAGTCTCTTGCCTGGATGTCGTTTTTTTGCATAACGGGCCTATTGCGGTGCTTGCGGCAGGAGCGCCAGCGGGTAAACAGGGACAACCCGCTTTATCCGCGTCCGCCACTCAGATGCAACGAGGCTTTCACATGCTGCCCCAGCTTTCCTCTCTAGATGATTTTCGCGCCGCACTGGTCGGCGCGCCTGTACAGGACCCGGCGGCTGTTGCCGGTGCTGCTGCGCGCAATGGCCAGCTGACAAAACCGCCGGGCGCGTTGGGGCGTTTGGAGGACCTGGCTGTCTGGTATGGAGGCTGGCGCGGAAGCGAACGGCCTGAAATCTGTGCGCCGCAGGTGATTGTCTTTGCCGGCAATCATGGAGTTACAGTGCAGGGGGTGTCCGCGTTCCCCCCGGAAGTCACCGCGCAGATGGTGATCAACTTTGAACATGGTGGTGCGGCCATCAACCAGCTGGCCAAACTGGCTGGCGCCCGCATGGATGTGCATGCGCTTGATCTGGAACGCCCCACCGCTGATTTCACCCAAGGGCCTGCCATGAGCCAGGAGGAACTCCTGACGGCTCTGAAGGCGGGGTGGGATGCAGTTGATCCGAGTGCGGATTTGCTGGTGGTCGGGGAGATGGGCATCGGCAATACGACACCTGCTGCCGCGCTGGCGTGCGCTTTGTTCGGCGGCGAGGCTGCAGACTGGACCGGGCGTGGCACAGGTGTAGATGATGCGGGGCTTGCAAACAAAACCCGGGTGGTTACCGAAGGCGTTGCCCTGCACCGTGATGTGGTCCGCGATGGCCTGGATGCGCTGGCTTGTCTCGGCGGCCGCGAGATTGCCGCTATGGCGGGTGCGATCGCGGCGGCACGGGTTTTGTGTATCCCGGTGATCCTGGACGGGTTCATCTGCTGTGCAGCGGCTGCGTGCCTGTTGCAGACCGCAGACGGTGCGCTGGACCATACGGTTGCGGGCCATCAAAGTGCCGAAGGAGCGCATGCCGCATTGCTGGAGAAACTGGGCAAGGAGCCGCTGCTTTCCCTTGGGCTGCGGCTGGGAGAGGCGTCCGGGGCGGCATTGGCAATCCAAGTACTGAAAGGAGCCGTTGCCTGCCACAGCGGCATGGCCACTTTTGCTGAGGCAGGAGTGACCGACGGCTGAACGTTCCGGCGCTGTTGGGGCCGCCGCTGGCCCAAATCGCAGCTGGGGCAGCCAGTATCTTCCGAATGGTTGAATTGCCCCGGGTTCCCACGGACCCCGGCGTGCGGCCTGTGCACGGCGCTTGGCCGGCATGTTGTGTCCATTTCCCCGGCGTGCGGATCCCTTCTCGGGGTGGCATTGTTTGATGCCGACGATCTGATCTTGCCTGTGGCAAGGGAGACTTTTGCCCGATCGGGTGGGGCTGGAAAACATTTGCATGGCCCGTAACGGCACGCCGCAGGGAAATGAACTTGAAGTTTCCCCATCTGAAAGAACCCGGTCGCCCGATCCCGCATCCACACCGGCAGTGGGAAAACACCTATAGGGTGTTGTTAAAAGGAAAATCAAAATGAGGCCCGGAATTATGGTGAATTAACGGGTTGTGGCGGCTGTATGCCAGATCGGTTTACCAATCCGGTACGCTATCCAGGTAATTTGCATTCCCATAGGTTGTTTTGGTTTGCGGGCCTTCGTGGCTGTCGGCGCCAACGGTTTGGAGGTTTCGCCATGTCTGGATTTACTCGCAGGAAAGCAATTGCTCTCTCTGGCAGCACCGCGCTTGCTTTGTCTTCACCTGGCTTGCTGAGCGCCGCCCAACCCATACGGCTCGGGGCGACGCCGACGGCGGTGCTGGTTTGGCTGGCAGAAGGTATGGGCCTGCTCCGCGACAGTGGCCATAACATCGAGCTCGTTAAATACACTTCTGGAACCAAGACCGCAAAGGATCTGGTCAGCGGCAAGCTCGACCTTGCGACAAGCTCGGAATTCGCCTTTGTGTCGGTCACTTTTGACCGTCCGGACCTTAGAATTCTGGCCTCTTTGTCGCGTTCGCGGACCATTGATGTCTTTGCACGCGCGGATCGTGGTATCCGGGGCTATGCGGATCTGGCAGGTAAAACGGTGGGTGTTGTTCAGAACAGCTTTGCCCATTTCGTGCTGCACCGCGCACTTCTGGAAAGCGGTGTCAAGCTAGGTGCAATGAAGCCGCTGCTGCCGCCGGAGATCGTTTCGGAAATTACAGATGGTTCCATTGATGCCGGGGTCGTGTGGGATCCTTATCTGCGCAAGGCCGCAACGGCACTGGGCGATCAATTCATTCCGCTGCCGCATCAGGAATGGCATGACTACGAATTTGTCCTGCACGGCGCAGGCGGCTGGATATCTGCCAATCAGCAGGTTGCAAATGATATCGTGGGCATGCTTTTCCAGGCTGCGCAGCTTGCGGATTCTGACCCTCAGACAGCCAAAAAGATCGTTGGCAGGCAGCTGGATCTGGATGCCGGGACAATGGAATATCTTTGGCCCAAACACACATTGAAACTGACTTTGTCACAGGCGCTTTTGCGCCTGATGGAGGATGAAGCCTGGTTCAGGATCGATCTGGGGTTATCCGAGGGCACTGTTCCGAACTATCTTGACCTCATCGCGGCAGACGCACTGAAAGAGGCAGATCCGGCTGCGATCAGCATTATTGGCTTGAATTGATATGCGTCTCGTCGACAAGTCCAGCATTGTCGCCGTCTTGTGCGGTTGCCTGCTGACGTCGGTCATTGGGCTTTTATTGTGGAGCGACCTGAAGCAGGCCTCTGCCTACAAAGCTTATGACCGGGCAAATGTGATCAAGAGCCATGTTACAGCGTTTGGTGCGCTTGCGATGGAAGCGATGCAGCGCCCGTCGGATAGAATCCAGCAGCAATGGCTCCATGAAACTCAAAGGGTCCGTGACATGCTTGCGGACAGAGAGGCGGTATCGGGGGGGGATGCTCAACAGCTGGCACTGATCACAACCGAGCTTTCCAAAGCGTTTTCCAAGATAACCTTTGACGGCGGCAGCACGTCGCCGCAGCTCCGGCGCATTCAGATCGGGCGGCTGGTTGCCAAACTGCAGCAAATGACTGAACTGGCGGATCGTTTGGTTGAAAATTCAGCCGCCAGCCGCAGCCAGGCTGCCCGCGTGTTTCAAACATCCGTCTGGACAACCATCGGCTTGCTGATACTTGGGGTTCCCCTGCTTTGGCTGGGCTTTCGCAAAGCAGCGCTGCGGCCTTTGAAAGATCTGACCCATGATGTCGCGGGCGCAACTTTGCAGCAGCCTCTCAGCGCAGAGGCCTGGCAGAGGGCGGATGAGTTTGGGCAGCTTGGGCGGGAGTTTGCAGAGATGCAGAACCGGTTGATTACGGCCTTTGACGAGGTTGCCGACAAAGCCGCCCGGCTTGAACAAAGCAATCGCAAGGCTCAGGAAGCCGCCGATCACGCCCGCAAAGCGGAGCGGCGCACCAGGGACGCTCTGGACGCTGTGCGCGAAGCACAAGAGGAAACTGCTCTGGCTGCGCGTCATGACACATTAACCGGGCTGGGCAACCGGACTTTGCTTGAAGAACTGTCCCAAAAAATGGCGGGGCACCAGCCGGACAGTTCCGGAACATTGGTGCTTGCGATCGATTTGGACCGCTTCAAGGACGTCAACGATACCTATGGTCATGCGGCCGGGGACGCCGTTCTGACAGCCTGTGGTCAGCGATTGATCAGCCGTGCCGTATCCGGTCAAAGTTCTGCCTTCCGCATCGGGGGTGATGAGTTTGTTCTGGTCCTCGATTTTGACGGAAGCGAAACGCATGCGCAGTGGTATTGTGATCAGCTTCTGGACGAATTGTTGTGCCCCACGGAATACAAAGGAGTCGAATTGAGTGTTGGGGCTTCAATAGGATTGGCGCTGCTGTCTCCGGGGGAGCAGCTGTTGAATGCTCTGAAACGCGCCGATCTGGCATTGTATGAGGCAAAGCACAGAGGCCGCAATCAGGCCGTTGCTTTCAGCGCAACTCTTGGGGCCGCGCATGACGCCAAACTGAAGCTCATCAACGATTTTAAGACAGCTCTGGAACGGGATGAAATCAGCATCGAAGTGCAGCCCCAAGTTTGTGCCAAAACCTATGCGCTGCAAGGCGTTGAAGTGCTGGCGCGATGGGATCACCCCAAAAGAGGCCGTCAATCACCTGCTGTGTTTGTCGAAATCGCCGAGGAGCTGAAGCTGCAGGCGGACCTTGACCGCCGCGTGCTGGACCTGGCTCTTGAAGCCCGCAAAACCATAGAGGCTGAACTGGGGCACGCACCGCAGGTGTCTGTCAATGTTTCCGCAAACCGGCTGACGTCGCCAACATTGCTTGAAGAACTCAGGCGGCGCCCTGATCTGCCGCAAAGCGGACTGGCCTTTGAAGTTCTCGAAACAGCGTTTCTAGATGACGTTTCAGGCGAGCTGGAACTGACCATAACTGCGCTCAAGGACATGGGGATAAAAATCGAAGTCGATGACTTCGGGACGGGCCACGCAAGCTTTGCCTCGGTTCTGGCGCTGAAACCGGACCGGTTGAAAATTGACAGAATGTTTGTGACCGGCGTCGACAAGGATGACCAGCGCAAAGACCTTCTTCGCGGCATCGTTGATATGGCCAATCGCGTTTCCGTTAGCACAATCGTAGAGGGTGTCGAGACCCTTGGAGAAGCAGATGCGGCAGCGGAAGTCGGCGCTGATACGCTCCAGGGCTTTGCATTTTCCCGACCTCTCAGTGTCAAAGACTTCATTGCATGGGCAAAAAAGAAAGAGCGCCGCGTCGCTTGAGAATTGCCTTCAATGCGGCCGCCTCTGCACCGGTGCGGGCGAGCTTTTCCTCAGTCGGAAATCGCAGATCCGCATGTGAGCCCGGCATGGGCTGCTTTGCCTGCCATTAACGGCGTTCTGAGCAAACGCTCACCCGCGCAAAGGTCGCGGTTAGGCAATCGAAGAAAAGCGGACGTTAGCGTCTATGAGGTTTTGTTTGACACGTCACGCCGCTTGCTCGTGATCCGCCAGATTATTGATGTGTCCGGATTTTCTGCGGGTCGTATGCCGGGCTGCTCATCACGGTTGCTGTAGTCTGAAGCGAACCGCTTTTCAGCTGCAGCAACCGTCCCGGTGGCAATGCCGGGCTGGATATGGGCGAGCGCCAGCGACTTGACCATCCGATGCGAGTAGCAAGGGCTGTTGACCACGCCGACCTCTTCATCATCCAGCAGCAGCGTCTCTCCGCCGTCCACCATGTCCGAATGGTCAATATCGAGACAGACATTGCTGATCTTTTGGCGTCCCTTTGCTCCCATCACGGCCTCCTTGCCACGGAAGTCACCCTTCGTAGCGCTGACCGTGAAGCCCAGACCAACGTCCCATGGGCTGTGTTCCTCGGTCATGTCATAGCCATAGAACAAAAGCCCCGCCTCGATCCGAACCTTGTCGAGCGCGGTGAAGGAGCAGGGCATCACGCCGACGTCAGCCAGCTTGTCCCAGATATCCGTGATCACCGCGGCACTGGCAAAGATCTCGTAACCGCGTTCGCCGGAATAGCCAGTGCGCGAGATCCGGCAAGGGTGACCAAACAAGGCGGCAGGCGCATGTTCAAAATAGCCCAGTCCCGCGAGATCAATGTCGCAATGGGCGTTCAGGATTTCCAGCGCCGCCGGGCCCTGGACCGAGACGTCGTGCAGATCGTCAGTGAACTCCAGCCAGACATCGTGGCCCTCAGCCGAAGCTTGCAGCAGCGCCATGGTGTCGCCGGAGCCATGCACGATCATCCATTCAGCGCCGCCGTTGTTCGACACAATTGCGTCGTCGGCAATGCCGCCCGCCTCGGTCAAAACGCAGAGGTAGGTGGATTTGCCCGGCGCCAGTTTGGACAGGTCGCGTGTGGTCAGGTGATCCAGCACGGCCTGCGCGTCCTTGCCGCGGACAAACACCTTCTTCAGCGGCGACATGTCGAACATGCCGGCGCGCTCACGCACCGCGTCGTGTTCGTCGTTTGGATCGGTGCTGTAGTTCCAGGCGGTGCCCATGCCGTTCCAGTCCTCCAGCCCCGAGCCCAGGGCGGTGTGGCGGGAAGCAAGTGCCGATGTGCGGCTTAGTTCTTCGGTCATTCTCGTTGGTCCTTTCTCAATACCATTCGTCAGGCATGGCGGCTTTGCGCTCCGCCACATAGGTGTTCAGGTCTGCGCGTACGCTGTCGTTCATGTCCGGTGGCTGATACTCTGCCAGCATCTGCCGCCACCGGGCCGTGGCGCGCTGATCAGCGGCCCGGCGACCGTTTTCGTCCCAGGTTTCAAAGGGCCCGCCTTCGGGCACCTGCGGTTCGAAATTGGCGGTCGTGTAGTGGCGCAGGGTGTGGTCGGTAGAGAGAAAGTTCTCACCCGGTCCCGCCTCGGCGTAGGCATCACGGCCAAAGACCTCATCATCGGTGGGGAACCCCTGCAGCATCTTCAGCATGGCTCCGCAGTGGTCGAGGTCCATCACGAACTTCTCATAGGACATCACCAGCCCGCCTTCGAGCCAGCCTGCCGCGTGCCAGACCTGATGGCCGCCAGACAGCAGCGTCGCCCACATGGCGTCTGCACTGTCCTGCATCGCCTGACCGTCGGCGGCATTGGAAGCTGTGACCTGGCCGCCGCCGGAGCGCACCGGCACCCCCAGCCTGCGACCCAGCTGGCTCAGCGCCATGGTGGTCAGGTTGGCCTCCGGAGAGCCGAAAGTTAGCGCGCCGGTGCGCAGGTTCATGGAAGAATGAAAGCTCCCGAAGACGACAGGGCAGCCAGGGCGCACCAGCTGCGACAGCGCAATTCCTGCCATCGCCTCGGCCAGCGTCTGGGCGGCGACAGCCGCTGGCGAAAGCGGCCCCATGGCGCCGGCAAAAATGGCGGGCGAGATGCAGACGCATTGGTTCGCCGCCGCGTAGATGCGCAAGGATGTCGACATCACCTCGTCATAGATCAGCGGCGAGTTGACGTTGATATTGGCCTGCATCACCGCGTTTTGATCCAGGAATAACGCGCCAAATGCCAGCCGCGCAATCGCAACGCTGTCCTCTGCGGCCTGCGCCGAGGTGACGCCGCCCATGAAGGGTTTGTCCGACAGAGTAAGATGGGCCAGCATCATATCCAGGTGACGCTTGTTCACCGGCACGTCCGTAGGCTCGACCACAGTCCCGCCGGAGTGCTGCAGCGCGGGCGACATATGGGCAAGCTTCACGAAATTCTCAAAGTCCTCCAGCGTGGCATAGCGGCGGCCTTGCTCCAAGTCGCTGACAAAGGGCGAGCCGTAGCCGGGCATCAGCACCAGATTGTCGCCGCCCAGGGTCACGCTGCGGGCCGGAGCGCGACCGTGCAGCAGGAACTCTGCCGGGGCGGTTTTGCACAGCTGTCGGACATGCCCCGGTTCGAACCGGATCCGGACACCGTCAACCCGCGCGCCGGCTTCGGCAAAGAGCGCCAGCGCCGTGTCGTCGCCACGGAATTCGACCCCGACGTGTTCCAAGATCCAGTCCGTCTGGGCTTCGATGCGGGCAAGCGCAGCCTCGTCCAGCAGATTGTAGACCGGGATCTTGCGACGCTGGTATACTGGTGTGACCTGTGGCGCATTGTGCCGGGTCAGCCTGCCCCGGCGCGACCTGCCGCGCTGGGTGATATGGGTTTGAGCGTTCATATTTCCCAACGTTGCGGCTCCTGAAGTATTTCTCGGACTCCATATTTTGGGAATACACCCCGCCAAAAATCGATTTTATTTGCTCACGGTGTTCAGAAAATTTATACGCTTAAGCCATGCCCGTAGAATTCCGTCACCACGACAGCTTGCGCCTGTTTGCCGAGATCGCCCACTACCGAAGTTTCTCTGATGCGGCGGAAGCTCTGCACATGACCAAAGGCGCGGTCAGCTATCAGGTCAAAACGCTGGAAATGGATCTTGGGTTTTCTCTGTTTCAACGCAGCGCCCGTGGGGTGGAGCTGACGCCCGGCGGGCTCAGGCTGCTGGCCGCCTGCCAAAGCCACTACGAAGAAATCGAGGGCGAAATTCTGGCCCTCAAGGGGCTGTCCACCAGAACCCTGACAGTGGGTGTTTCCACGTATTTCGCGGCCCGCTGGCTGTCGCCGCGGCTGATGTCCTTCATGCAGGAACACCCGGACATCCAATTGCGGTTGCAGCCGATGATCCGGCTGATCGACCTTGAGGCGCAAGGTGTTGATCTCGCCATCCGCTGGGGAAGCGGGCAATGGGGGGATGGCGACGTTACGCCATTCCTGCCGTGCCCGGCATTTCCCGCAGGCAATGCTGCGGCACTGGAAACGGTAGAGCGGCTCGGCTGGGAGCAGGCGGTTTCAACCTTTACCTTGTTGCGGGATCACGATGACAGCGACGCCTGGACGGACTGGCTGACTGTCGCGGGATTGCCGCATCAGACCCGACGAGACACGCTGATCATCCCTGACCCCAACGTGCGGGTTCAGGCGGTTGTCAACGGGCAGGGAGTGGCTCTGATGGACGCGCTGGTTGAACAAGAGCTGGAAGAGGGCAAGCTGTTCCGCCTCTCACCGGATAGCCTGCAGGATTACGGCTACTTTCTTGTCCGCCCGCGCAAGGTTGCGTCCCGGGACAGTGTCACAGCGTTTTCAAATTGGCTGCAGGGGCAACAGGCTGGCCTGTCCTGACGATTTGCCATTTCCTGTTGCGCCAAGTGTGTCGGTGCTTTGTGCGACGCAGCGTGGCGGCTGTGCCGAAAAATGGCCGAGGTTCCCGAGCCTTGCGCTGCCTGCAGCGGATCGCCAAGCGTAATCTGAAAAAATCGCTCTGTCCTTCTGGTTCGATGCAAAGAGCTGTGAAATTCCTTCGGGAAGCTGATCAGAGCTGATAACCGCAGCGCGTTCACCACGCGGGGCTAGGCTTTGTGGGCCTGCGCCAACGGCGTTAGCCTCGCTGTTGATTTCCTTTGAGAAGTGCCCCGGTAGGCTCCCAAATTTCCACTGAGAATTGCCCCATGTGAACACATTGCCCTGACGGATTTGGTCGGGGAGATATGGAGTGATCGACATGGGATTTTTGAGTGTTGTCCGACGCTGGGCATTGCGTGACAAAATGCCAATCCGGGGGATAGCCCGACACACGGGGCTGTCTCGCAATACCATCAGAAAGTATCTGCGCGAGGGCGCTGTTGAGCCGAAGTTCAAGACGCCATCCCGGCCGAGCAAGCTGGATCCGTATGCGGATCGGTTGTCCGCTTGGTTGCTGGCACAGACGCGGACGTCGCGCAAAGAACGCCGCACCGTGAAGCAAATGCATGCTGATCTGGTGAAGCTCGGTTATGATGGGTCGTACGGGCGGGTTGCGGCTTTTGCTCGCGCGTGGCGCGCGGATCGACACCGGGCGGAACAGACGACCGGACGTGGTACCTACGTGCCCTTGGTGTTCCAGCCCGGTGAGGCGTTCCAGTTTGATTGGAGCGAAGACTGGGCCAATATCGGCGGCGAGCGGGTCAAGCTGCAGGTCGCCCATATCAAGTTGTCGCACAGCCGGGCGTTCCTGGTGCGGGCTTACCCGCTTCAGACCCACGAATGCTGTTCGACGCCCACTGGCATGCGTTCCGCGTCTTCGGCGGCGTGCCTGGTCGCGGGATCTACGACAATATGAAGACGGCGGAGGATCGTGTTGGCAAAGGCAAGCAGCGAGACGTCAATGCCCGCTTCAAGGCCATGGCCAGCCACTATGTCTTTGAGCCTGAGTTTTGCAACCCGGCAGCGCGTTGGGAGAAGGGCCAGGTCGAGAAGAATGTCCAGGATGCGCGCACCCGCCTGTGGCAGGTCATGCCTGTCTTTAAGAATCTGGCCGAGCTCAATAGTGGCTAGAAGATCGCTGTATGGCCTTTTGGGCCGAGACAAAGCACCGGGAACTGCCCGGCACGATTGCTGATGCCTGGGAGGCTGAGAAGTCCGCGCTCATGGCCCTGCCCCCTGCCTTCGATGGCTTCGTGGAGCAAAGCAAACGGGTGTCGCCGACTTGCCTGATCACGTTCGAACGCAATCGCTACAGCGTCCCGGCCAGCTTTGCGAACCGCCGTGTCAGCCTGCATGTCTACCCTGAACGGCTGGTCGTGGTGGCGGAAGGCCAATGTCGATCGCTACGATGATCTGAGACAGGCTGGGGAGAAGCGCCATGCGTCATGATCCTGCAGGAGCCTCCATTGTGATCATGCTGCGCAGCCTCAAGCTGCGTCACGCCAGCGGCGTGCATCTAAGTTGCGCACCTCTGGTGCGACATGGCGCAGGCCGTCGATGATCTGGTGGCCCAGGGCGCACCAGCCTTCGAAGCGGCAACGCCAATGTTGTCCCAGTTGCTCAAGGCCGAGATTGCAGAGCGCGAAGTCCGGTCCATTGCCTACCAAACCAAGGTAGCGCGCTTCCCGTCCTACAAGGACCTCGCAGGCTTTGACTTCAAGTCCAGCGAAATCAACGAGGCCAGCGTTCGGCAGTTGCACCGCGGCACCTTCATGGAGAACGCGGAGAACGTCGTCCTGATAGGCGGGCCAGGAACGGGCAAAAGCCACATTGCAACAGCCCTCGGTGTTCAGGCCATCGAACATCACAGATGCAAGGTGCGCTTCTACTCGACCGTGGAACTCGTCAATGCCCTGGAGCCGGAAAAGGCGCTCGGAAAGGCCGACAAATAGGCTGAGATGCTGACCAAGATCGATTTGGTTATTCTCGATGAACTCGGCTACCTGCCGTTCAGTTCATCCGGCAGCGCGCTGCTGTTCCATCTCCTCAGCAAACTTTACGAGCGCACCAGCGTGGTCATCACAACCAACCTCAGCTTCTTTGAATGGGCCCAGGTCTTTGGCGACGCAAAGATGACCACCGCACTGCTCGACAGGCACACACACTGCTGCCACATCCTGGAAACCGGCAACGACAGCTACCGCTACAAAGCCAGCTCGGAAGCCGCAAAGAAAACAAGAAAGGAGACCCCCGCATAGATCACAACATGACCGCTGAGACATAAACAAGGGGGGCAATTCTCAATGGAAATCAACACTGATATGCGCCATGTCTTACCTGGCAGGCGCATGCGAAGCATGCTGCCGAGAAGGCAGGCAACTTCGCTGACAGCGCCAGAGCGGTACAGGTTATTGAAGCCGGAATAGCCATCCACTGCCCGGCAGGGCATTGCGCAGCAATGTCCCGAGAGGGGGCATGCATCCAGCCTTTGTAGCTGGCAAGATGCGCTGAGGGATGCTTGCCTTTGCGGTTTGACGTGAACCGGTACCAGGCGGCAGGCGGATCAGCTCCGCCCCAAGGACGTTCATCACGGACATAGGCCCATACGCGGGCCGTGGCACATTTGCCTTTGGCCTGCATTTTGATCGGGGTGTCATCCGCAAAGATGGCCTGGCCAGCGCGCACATGACGGCCGATGGCATCAGCCAAGGGTTCCAACAGTGCGGCAGAGCGGCCAACCCAATCCGCCAGGGTGGAACGGTCCAAATCAACCCCGTCCCGTCCGTAGATTTGCGATTGCCGGTACAGAGGGCAGTGGTCTGCATATTTTCCGACCAGCACATGGGCCAAAAGGCCGGGCCCAGGACGGCCGCGCTCAATGGGGCGCCCCTCCCGGCAGAATTGCAAGACAATTCGCCTGCCGGGCAATGGATGGCAGTGCTGATTGAACGATCCGGTCGCAATTCCGGCAGGTCATGCGCGGGCGGACAATCCGGTTCACCAGTGAGCCATTGATGCGCCATTGGTTCAAGCACAATGGCGAACGCGGCCCGGCACATATTCCAGCTCTTCCGTCACATCTTCGGCAATGGCACGCAGCTTACCGCCGCACGAGCAGGTTTCGCCGGGCGTCAGAACCTGATCAATCCGGGCCAGTTCAGGCGGCAATGGCTTGCGCTTAGGTTTGGCCTTCTGTCCCTCGGCATCACCGTCAGAAGCATCTTCGCCAGCAACCTGCGCTGCCGCTGTTTCTTCTTCCTCCAGACGGAGCTGAAGCTGGTCCAGGCTTTCCGACTTTGAGCCGAACCGGTGCCGGTTATGCCCCGCAAGCTGGTGTTCCAGCTTGGCGATCCTCAGCGCCTGCGCCTTTACCAGATCAAGCAGCCCCTCCGCCGTCTCGCGGAGATCTTCGGGATCGGAAGGCAGTGTTTTGGGCGCATCCAGCATGGGCCGGAATATACCCCGGCTATGGCGGAATGGGAATCCTACGGCTCTGCAATTGCGGGATAATTCCCGGCGGTCAGCGGCTTCCAGGTCTTCTGAGGCAACTCTAACCCGGCAGGCGATTTGCAACGCAAATCTGCCGAGAGGGCGCCAGTCTATCCCCTCCAGAAGCATCGACAGTTGAGCAGGCGTCAGGCTGATCTTTCCATCCTTTGGCGGCGGGCCAGACGAACCTTCCTTTCTCCAGCCGGTTGGCGAACAGGCACGCCCCTTGGGCTCCGCCCGTTCTGCCCTCGCCTCATCCCCCGGATGATTTGCCGCTGCGCGGTCCGGGCTTCACTCCCACCAGATGACCTTCAGCAGATCCCCGCGCCGCGCCCGGAATACGAACAAGTGCCCGCAGAACGGATCTTCCGCCAGCACCTTCTCAGCCAGCGCCGACAGCCCGCCGAACCCTTTACGCATGTCCGTGACTCCGGCGGCCAGCCAGATCTTCGTGCTTGCCGGAACCGGGATCACGAAGCCAGCTTCCGGATCAAAGCGGCGAGCGCATCGGGATCAAAGCCGCCCTGAACCTTCAGCCGATGGCCGTTGGCAAGCTCCACCTCTATCTGCGCCTCGGCATCCGGCTGGACTGAAGCAGGCTCAGCATCCAGAACTTCGACCGGCAGGAACCGGGTGACGGGTTCTTCTTCAGCCTCAGCCGCGAACCGTGGTTCCTTCAGCCAGTTGAAGACCTGGTTCGCGTTCACATCGTAGCGCCGTGCAACCTGAGCAACCGATACACCAGGCACCCGCGTCTGCGCGCAAACCATACGCTTCTCGTCTTCAGATCAAGTCCGACACCTGCGCCGCTTTGCCATGACCAACCTCGATAATGTCCACTTGTTCGCTCATGGACATTATCCCTCACTAACGAGCACCGTCAGTGCGGGCAGACCGGACGGTTACGCACAGCAGCGACTTCGACCCAAACGTCCCCGACAGCGACGAACTCCGCCTCGACGTTCTCAAGCTTGCCAAACGCTGGAAGCCGAAAAAGAAACGCATCACCTGATCAACGTGGGGTCAAAGCACCGCTTACGTCTGTCCGTCAGATCAAGTCTGAAGATTTACAGATAAACTTTGGGGGGCCGGTCAGATCGTGTCAGGTTTATCAACGTTCAATCCGCGCAAGGAGAAGTCTTTATCCAATCCTGGATTCTCCTTAAGCCCTGACAGCATATCTTCAAAAAACTGTCGCTTGATTTTGCGGCTCTCGGATTTCTTCAACCCATGTCCAGTAAAGGAAGCCACGCGTGCTTGATTGCTCCCTTTTTTCACACGCAATGCCCGTGCTACCTTGTCAGGATAGCGTTTCACAAGAGCGCTGCGAAGCGCCCATGAGTATTTTGATGAAAACGGTGAAATCCAATCGACAAACCACAGCCTGTCACCGCTATTCCAACGGTCCGGGTCAAGGTTGTTTGGATCGAGAATATACTTAGCTTCCGTTTCCTCATCAACAAGCGCCCAGCTGCAATAAGCAACCGGGAACCCGTCTCGCTCCACTAGGAGAAACTGCTGACTGGCAATGGCAGGCAGGATAAACCCTGCCTGCAAGGCTACCGGCCAGTCACGGTGGAGAACGGAATTGGACCAAAGCCAGGAAATTTTCCCGTAAGTTTCAAAATTCTCTGACCGTTGCAGCCCGACATTCTCCACCATTTTACTCACTCCGCTTTTGGATCAGACAAACACAAATGAGTTTGCCGTCAATGTATCGACTTCGATGCCGCTCAGGTCAATTGTGCCTTCACCGGTGACGATGCGCGTGAATGTTTCCAAGCCATTTGCACTCTCGACGATCTCAATATCGAAATCGGCAATTGAATCTCCGAACTCGAACAATAGAAGATCCTCGCCAATCGAGAAGTCTGTAATCCGGTCCGAGCCATGACCGACATCGAATACAAACGTATCAAACCCGGCGCCACCTTCCAGTCTGTCAAAACCTCCGCCGCCTTCGAGCTGGTTGCCGGCGTCATTTCCGATGAGGTCATCATTCTTGTCAGTTCCGGTTACATTCTCAAAGCCGCTGATGCTGTCTCCGGACACATAGCTTCCCGGGGCGGGAATGAATTCCGAAGTCTGGTTTTGAAGATTGATACGAACGGCTTGCGCATGGTCTTCATAGCTCAGCAAGTCCACGCCTTCGCCACCATCCAGTGTATCCGTGCCGTCACCGCCGAGGATTATGTCATTGCCATCCAGCCCTTCAATCCTGTCGTTGCCTGCTCCTCCATCGAAATAGTTGGCGCCGCTGTTGCCGGTAAGGATATCACCATGGCTGGTGCCGATCACACCTTCGAAGTTTTCGACAGTATCCCCCTGCAGCCATTGGCTGCCGGACAGATACTGTTCTTGCTGAACAAAGTTTGGATCGCTGGAGTCCAGTTGGAACCAGATCGCCCAGGAAGCGCCTTTGTAGCTGGCGATATCAAAGCCGGCACCGCCATCCAGCGTGTCCAGACCACTGCCGCCATGGATCACATCATTGCCGCCGTTGCCTGAGATCGTGTCAGCACCCAGGCCGCCCTGTAGATAGTTGGCATCGCCGTTCCCGATCAATTCATCTGAACTGGTCGTGCCGATAGCCCCTTCAAAATGCCCAATTCCATCGCCCGACATCCAGACACCGCCGTCTTTGTAGTGCGTGGACTGCGAACCGCGAAGGTCAACTTTTACAGGGAAATGCGGCCCGGTATAGCTCACGAGATCGAAGCCATCCCCGCCATCAAGGATATCAATGCCGAAGCCGCCGTTGATGATGTCATCACCTGCAAAACCATCAATGGTATCAGCATTGTTACTGCCACTGAGAGAGTCGTCGCCGCTGCTTCCAGCAATATAGGTGCTGCCGGAGGTATTGCCGCGTGCCTTTTCAGTTATGCTGGCAATTTCCAGCAAATCGTCTAGCTCCGCATCGCTAACAGCAGCGCCGCCGGTGTTGGAGTCCAAAATTTCGCCAAGCTCGTTTGCGAAATTTGTATTGAGGTCTTGGTCTTGGTGGGTCGCCCAGACATCAGAAGACGCGCGGAAGTTTAGGTAGTTGTTTTCGAACTCCGCAGCATAGGCAGCTGCATCGGCATCTGCGGTGCCATCCAGATCAAATATCGTCCCAACATCTCCCTGAATATGGTTCGCACTGTAGTAGTAGTAGTTCCCGTGTTCTGAGTAATGATCGAGAGATCGATCACCTGTGAACACATAGTTGAAATAGAATGTGTTGTTGGGGTCAGTATTTGCTTCCTCAGGGCTCGCGCCAAATAGGCCGAAGTTCGAATTGTAATAGATACCATTCGCATCTGCACCATACCTCACACCGATATGTGTCCCGGCAAGATCTCCAGTATAGAAATCCGCAATCGTCACCGAGCTATCTGCATCAAAGGAGACGACCAGATCATCTCCAAAGCGGTAGTAGTCAATTTTCACCTCAAGGCGGAGGTCAGTGTAGAAATTGAATACGTCACCCTGAATATCTGCTGCTACAGGTCCAGTTATGACATGGTGACCGCTCGCAAAATCCGCATTCTCGTAGGTGTAATTGAACTCATCACGTCCAGCCCCGCCTACAAGAATGTCATTTCCGACATCTCTGGAGCCAGCGATGTCGAATGTGTCATTTCCATCTCCACCGAACAAATAGTCATCAAAACCCGACCCTTGAATGGTGTCCTGATGATCACTTCCCAACACAGCAACAGCGTTGCTGCTAAGTGCTGCATCCACAGATATGTCCAGCTCTGTGGTTGTGTTGTCAGTGTTCAGGTTGATAATCCCGTTATTGACAGCCTCCCTGATGGTCGACAAGGAATGCGCTACCGTCTGATCTGGGGTACCGCCATCATCCAGATTAATATGCACTTTTTCTGTGTTTAGAATGGTTAGTTGCTGCAAGGCAGTATCATCGGAATTCCGCAGGATATTGGTCAACGAAGCAGTGGTTGCGGCCACTTCTTCGGCTCTGTTCGCGCTGCCGATGGGAATAAGGGATTCCGCAATATCTTCGGCAGTCTGAGCACGAATTTGCTCTGTGTCCAATTCATCCACGAGACGATCCAGAGATTCTGCCGTGATTTCCAGGGTGTCGTTTTGTCCATCCCCGGCATCAACATAGAGTTCCGTTCGGTCGCCATTGAAGTAGTCTTCCAGAAGCGCATGAGAAAGCTTGATCGTGTCATCGCCTGCGCCGCCGCCCACAATCTCAATGGATTCGCCGACTGAAATGTAGTCATCTCCGCCGAAACCAAAGACCTGTTCAACCTGCGCTGAAGTGCTCACTTCGAATTGATCGCCCAGACGTGATCCATGGAGAATTTCAACATTCCTGAGCGTGTCTATGACATGATGTGTGCCGTCCCGTTCCGACAGGCTTACTTCACGGAATTCAACTACTTCAGTTCTTTTCCCGTGAGAGGTCGTGAAAGAGTCGATACCTTCCTGATAGTATTTTGAACCTTCTGCCAGCCGTTTGGAAACGATAAGAGAGGTATCGCTGGAGGCGCCAAAAAAGATGCCGCCTTCCAGTTCAGTGCCGCTCAGCCGGGCATAAGAAGCCGTATCCGTTCCGGTGCCACCGTCAAATGTCACCTCAGATTCATACGCAAACAGAGTATCGTCACCGCCGCCGCCACCGATCGAGATCCCGACCTCCATCGTGTTGCCAAATCGATCTTCAGCACTGGAAACCACCTTGCCCATATCAAAGGTGGTTTCGTTGTTGCCAAAGTCCCGGATATCCCACCCCGACAGATCGGTGATTTTCAGAGTGGTCTCGTAGTTATTCTTGCCGGTTTTGGCTCTGGATGTGGATTCAGTGCCAGCCAGGAACAGTGGTGTAGTAAATGTGAGATAGGATTTGGCGCCATTGGCATCCGGAAGCTGAATCACATTCACGTCTTCGCCGGGAGTGGGGGTCAGAAAGTTGTCCCCTATCTGCCAACCATCATCCGTGAAAGTGTCGACAAAATTCTGGGCGGTTTTGTTCAGTTCACCAGAGGTTTTGCTTCTGGCCGCCAATTCAAGATCATCGGCATGCAATCGCTGACCGCCCAAGGCGATCACCTGGTCGATATCTTCATCGGCGACAATGTCATTGAAGAAGTCAACATAGTGACTCTTCGTCTTTTCTTGTTTCTCGGCAAAACTTCCAGCAAAGAATTCTTCTACAGTCTGCGGATTGCCGTTTTCATCAGTTCTGATTTTTTCAGCATATTTGTCTGCAATGTCTTCAAGCGCGACCTGTTCGAACGCGCCAACAATGGCTGAAATTGCGCCACCGATCAGCCCGACCGCCGCAGCGATGGGCGCCCCGACACCAGATGCGGCGAGAGCCCCGCTTGCAACACCCGTCACAGCGTCAAGCCCGGTGGTGACCCCATAAAAGGCAGCTTCCGTGTCCTTCGTTTCCTGCAACAGATCGCTCAGAAGGCCGGAGCTATAGGTGTCTGCCTCGGCCAAGGCATCGATCCGATCCTGTTTCTGATCGAATTCAGCCCATTTCGCCGGATTGATGGCACCGACGACAGATGCAATCGCTCCGACAACCGGCGCGGCCTTTCCGATCACATTGGCGGCTTTGGTGCCAGCTTTGACAGCAAGTTCCGCAATGCCCAGAGCGTTTTCAACCACACCAAAAGCAAGCGCAGTGCCCTGCAGCCCCACTTCTGCCTGTACGGCAGCCCGCATTTCCGGCGGCAAATCCGGATCGGCAAGCAGCTTGGCCGAGGAGACAAAACCAGCTGAGGCTCCGCCGACCAGTGCTATCGATGCGGCGCCTTTGAACCCTTTGGCAAATTTGGCATGGCCGGCAACATCCAGGAGGTCGCCCAGGGCACTGCCAACAGCTTCGCCCAAGAAGCCTGCGCTGCCGGCGTATCCTTCAGCGGTGTTGTTTGGATTGGTAGCAAAAGATGCAGACACCTGTGCGACGCTAAGGATGTTCACCCCGGCTTTGATCGAGGAGGTTCTGACGGTATTGTCTTGCTCAACGAAGCTGTCGGCCACATCCTGTTGTTTGATCAGTGTCAAGGATTCCGTTGCCAGCGTTTCCGCTTCGAACTTGGCAGTTTCGGCAAGATCCGCACTGCCAGCAAATGTTTCCGCCCTATACTGCTTGTACTCTTCAAGTTTTTCGACCCTGGCAATCTCCAGAGCGTCAATCCGAAGCTGCAAGTAGTCTGAAAATTCCTGCGTATGTGTTGCAACGTCATCTTCTGAACTGAAACCGCTCAAGGTAGTCTTCAGTTCGTTTGCAGCATCCAACAGTGTCGTCTTGGTGTTGAGATCTTTTTGAGCTTTCTGCGCCAAGGCAGTATCATAGTCGGGGCTCTGCGGATCATTGTAGCGCGCGACGTCACTCTGCAGAATTCCAATATCAGCTTCGAGTTTGTCGATATCATCTATCAACTGACCAGTAAGCGTGTTGATGTGCTGAGTATTGTTTACTGTCTTTGTCACATCGGAATATTGCTGTTCGATGGCAGCTGCAATCTTCGCAGCGATTTTAAGATCCTTTGCCACGAACTCTGCGATATTGGCGGCTTGATTGTTGTCCTCATCATCTTCCGCCAGGTCTTCTCCGGCGATTTTGGCTCTCAATCCATTCACCAGCCCGAAGTTCCAGTTTGAATAGTACGTCGCCTGACTGACTGCGTGCACTTCAGGAATATCGAGACCCGAGGTCAGCTGCTCTTCTACGGTGTCTCGGAACGCGGTCCGGGCTTCAGGACCGAGCTCAGAAAAAATCGCATCATATGCGACCATTGTTGTTTCTACGACTTCAGACTGTTCAGCGTTAAGCATCACGAACACACCCTTTTTCATACTGCGCAAAAGTACAATTTTGCGCCAGTGAATCTGTTGGAGACAGAACTAATAAGTTCTTCAAATTACTTGATTAAAGTCCGATTCCGGATGTTTGAGCCTGAGCAAAAAATGCATCGGTCGGCCTTCCAGAATAGTGCAGAAATTTTTCATTTTTCGATCTCCAGTGTGCGATAAATCCGTGTTGCCTTTTCTTTCGAGTGGTTGTTTCCGAAACAGCCACAATCTTTCGCTAGCATTTGCGACTTGGCTCGCCCTGGAATCCAAGTTGGAATCGTTGAAAGGCTCCAAAATGCCGGCAAATGAGCAGTCAAACTTTCCAAAAGTATCGCGAATAGAGGCCGTCAATAGGTGATTACCGCGGATGATTCACTTTTTCGTGTTCATCGGCTGGAAACACAGCCATGATCCGGCACCGCTGTTTGATAGACCGTATTTCAGATTTCTTGGCGATGAAGGGCTTTGTTGTGACCTTGATCGCTATGTGGCGGTCTTTCTTGATCGTTAATTGGCGCAAAAGCGGTAAGCGGTGTTCTGGCAACTCGTTTTGTTATGCGACGCGCACGTAGTAGCTTGCGTTCTTTGTATTGCTGTAATGACCGTCAAAGTTTCCGCCATCATGCCAGAAACGCGCCGCACCCGGCAGGACCGACATGGCGCCGATTTTTGCGACTGCCTGTTTCCGGATTATCCGGTTGAGCTTGGCCGAGTAGCGGTTTGTCAATCGAACGTTCCAGCAGTTTCCCCTATGGTCTGTGACGATACCGTCTTCAGCCCCTATCCGAGCTTCGCTCACGGTGTTGGTTTGTGAGTGGCGCAGCATGCCTTCAACTGGGCGTTCCAGATAAAACGTCACAAAACCCAAGGACCCAGTCCTTTCTTTCCACAAAACGCCATTGTTGCGGCTTGAGTTCATCGGTGTTCTCCCGATATCTGGTTCTGAGCCTGAACCTTTGACCCACAAATTCAGATGGATGCCCGAGCGTGGGATGCCTCCTGGATAGGGGATATCGAATTCGGCAAGAATGTCTTCGACCGCCGAAAAAATGCGAACGTTGTTGTTTGGTTGAGATTCCAGCTCGTAAACATCGACATCTCCGCTACCGAGGACCTCACTCAAGATGGTTCTGTGGTCATCCAAGGCCCCAAACCAATGACAATTCGGCATGTCCTATCCAGACTTGTTGTAGATGGGGAAATTCCCTGTGAGGGCAGGATCGTATCGCAAGCCGTATTTACCCCGAAAGCGTGCAGTATTTGTCTTGATACTGGTTCAACAGCGCAAGTAAACGGCGGGGCTGTTCTTCGTTCAAGACGGGCTCCATCAGGAAGCGCGTGAATCGAACAGGTTGTTGGAGTTCTTCGCCCGATGTCATCGACCAAATGAACGGCTCATAGGGAGGCAGGAACGACAGCTCAAACAACGCCGTGTCACCGTCTACCATTACAAAAGCATATTCCACTCCAAGGGGCACGGTCGGTTCGGGAAATTTTGTGCGGGCAAGGTCAAATGTGATTTCAATACTTGGTGCTTCAGTAGCGTTGTGTGGATTGATCTCTACAGTTCGCGCGGTCACATCACAGTCCATCACTTGCATCTCGCGCCTATAGAGCAGAGGGGGATAAAACGTCCAACCAACACCTGAGTCTGCGTTGGAACCCGCTCCCGTATCAAAATACGCTTGGTTTGAAGTGACCGACGCCTCTTCTATCTGACGAGCAAGCACGGACTGCGCCTCATCGGCTTGCGCGCCGAACCCAACGAAAAACAAGACTAGCGGGAAAACAACGCGCCGGTTCATTAACATTCTTTCTCTCGAACAAGGATTGTGTGGTACAAGCTCCACACCAACAAAATCATAAACTTAAGGGGCGAAAAATCTAACGAGTTCAACGGGTACCCTGATGTCGTCCTTGGTTACGAAAGAGTTCTGCCCACTAGCAAACCCTACCCCACGCCCGGCACTCTTTGCAACGTGCGGTAGATGGTTGGCCGTGAGACAGAAAACACCTCTGCCAGATCGCTGACGGAATAGTCGCCCGTGTCGTACATGCGGCGCAGTTCGCGGGATTGGCGGTCTGACAGCTTGGGCTGTTTGCCGCGCAGTTTGCCCTTGGCCCGCGCGATGGCCATGCCTTCGCGAGTGCGCATGCGGATGAGGTCGGCCTCAAACTCGGCGAATGTGGCGAGGATGTTGAAGAACATTTTGCCCATGGGGTCGCTCGGATCATAGACCGATGCGCCGAGGGCCAGGTTCACGCCGCGCGCCTTCAGTTTGTCGGCGATATCGCGAGCGTCAGGGACGGACCGCGCCAGCCGGTCGAGCTTGGGCACTACAAGGGTGTCTCCTTCGCGTACGGCGGCTAGGGCCTGATCCAGACCGGGACGGGCGCGGTTGGTGCCGGTCAGCCCGTGGTCGGTATAGATGCGATCCTGGCTCACACCGAGATTTTCGAGCGCCTGCTTTTGCGCCGACAGGTCTTGCCGGTCGGTAGAGCAGCGCGCGTATCCGATTTTTGTGGAAGTCATGCCGATATTGTACGGATAAGGGGCCTCTTTTGCAAATTTAATCGTACCATTTTTATGATACGCTCAGAGTGCCGGTTTCTTGCGAGGTGCCCCGCCATGTCAGAACGTCCGTTCACCGATCCTCTTACGGACACACTGACTGCGCTGCCGGATGACCGGCGGGCCGAGGCGCTGCGCCGGTTTAACATCCTGCGCCCGCATTTGATCGACGATGTTCCCTTGGCGGATATGGCTCGTCTAAGCGGTGTTCCTTTGCGCAGTCTTCAAAGATGGACGGCTCGATATCACCGTGACGGATTTGTCGGGCTTGCTCGAAAACCCCGCGCCGACGCGGGGCAACGCAAGGTACAGTCCGAGTTGTTCGAGCTGATCGAAGGTTTGGCGCTGCACAAACCCAAGCTGTCCGCAGCCGCGATCCATCGGCGCATCACGCCGATTGCCACCGCACGGGACTGGCCGGTCCCGTCTTATGCCACGGTGCATGCCATCGTGAATGCACTTGATCCCGGACTTGTCACGCTTGCCCATGACGGTGCAGCCGCCTACCGCGACCGGTTCGAAATGATCCATCGCCATCGTGCCGAAGAACCAAACGCGGTTTGGCAGGCCGACCACACGCAGCTTGATCTGCTCATTCTCGATGCCAACAGCGAGCCGGTACGTCCCTGGCTGACCATCGTGCTTGATGACCATTCTCGCGCCGTGGCCGGATACGCGGTCTTTGTCGGCGCGCCCTCTGCCATCCAGACTGCCCTTGCCCTACGACAAGCGATCTGGCGCAAGGGCACGCCATCCTGGCCGATCTGCGGCCTGCCGGATGTGCTCTACACCGATCACGGCAGCGATTTTACCAGCCACCACCTCGAACAGGTCGCGGCTGATTTGCGCATCGAGCTTGTCTTCTCGACGGTGGGCCGCCCTCAGGGGCGCGGCAAGATCGAGCGCTTCTTTGGCACCATCAACACCGAGCTTCTGCCCGAATTGCCGGGGGCATTGTCAAACGGAAAGCCCGCCTCCCCGCCGCACCTGTCGCTTGGTGATCTTGAGGCTGCCGTGAAAACGTTTGTCGCGTCAGTGTATAACGCCCGCACGCACGGCGAAATCGGCACATCGCCCAACGATGCATGGCGGGGAGACGGGTGGCTTCCCCGGATGCCTGACAGTCTTGAGCAACTCGACCTGCTTCTGGTCATGGCCGTGAAAACCCGGCAGGTGCGCCGGGACGGCATTCGGTTCCAGGGGCTTCTCTACACCGATCCGACCCTCGCCGCCTATGTCGGTGAAACCGTCAGCATCCGCTATGACCCGCGCGACATCACCGAGCTCCGTGTGTTCCATCGCGACCGGTTCCTATGCCGCGCAGTCAGCGCCCATCATGCGCATCACACGATTTCGCTGAAGGATATCCAGCAGGCGCGCACTGCCCGGCGGAAGGCGTTGCGCAATGAGATCACCGTGAAATCGCGGAAGGTCACCGAATTCCTTCCCGACCCTGCGCGGCCCCCAAGGCGTAAAGAGCAAAAGCCTGAAACGCCAGACGCTCCGGTCCAAAAGCTGATCCTGTACGAAACGGACAAGAAATCATGAACCGCCAGACCCGCCGCACCGGCACATTTATCGTGACCCGCGAACACAAGCGATTTGTCGAGTTCGCCAATACGGTGCGCCGCAACGCCACCATCGGCCTGTGCCATGGCCGGGCTGGTGTCGGCAAAACCCTGTCAGCACGGCGCTATGCTCATTGGGACCGGATCGAACCGCTCGTGACAGAATGGGGCAAACGCGAAGACTCGGACGCCAAAGTTTATGCAGCCTCAGCCCGCGCCCGGACCTTGTTCTACACAGCACCGATAAGCGGCAGCCTCTCAACGCTGCGCAAGGACATCCAGCCTTTTATCACGCGGCTCAGCATTTGCATCGACAGTCATGAGCGCCCCGAGTGGACAGGCCATTATTCAAAGCCACTCGGCCCTATAGAGTTGGTGATCGTGGACGAGGCCGAACGCTTGACCATGACTGGCCTGGAGTTCCTGCGCGATCTGTTCGACCGCAGCGACGCAGGGCTCATCCTGATCGGTATGCCGGGTATCGAAAAGCGCATGTCGCAATATCCGCAGCTCTACAGCCGCATTGGGTTTGTGCATGAGTACCCACCGCTTTCCAAAGACGAAATGCAGTTCGTCTTGCAGCGGCAGTGGAAGAAACTCGGGTTTGGCCAAGATGACGCCGACTTCACCGATGCCCGCGCCGCCGCAACCATCATCCGCCTGACGGCGGGAAACTTCCGCCTCCTACAGCGCCTGTTCATGCAGATCGAACGCATCGCCCGCATCAACGAAATCGCAGCAATCACCGAAGACGTGGTGGAGGCTGCTGCCCAAACCCTCGTCATCGGAAACGTCAATTAGCGATCAAAAAAGACCGCCACATAGCGATCAAGTTCACAGCTTTGTTGCGCAAAGGCTGGATGTCGGCTTCTTCACCTGAAACCAGCACGGTTACTGGCTGGCATGAGCAGACCCATCCCGCTGGGCTAAAAGACCAAGAATTAGCCGGTCTAAAACGCGGCGCCGAAACAGCGCGACTCCCTTGTGATCTGGTACGATCCAGAGCTGGCTGACGATGAAATTGCTCTTCGGTATGACCCTTCTTGAGACGAACGGGTTTGTAGAAAACCCGCCGCATCTGGTCGGTTTTGACTGGGTGGCGCCAGATTTCAATACGCTGAGCAGACGCCAGAAGACCTTGGCCGCGCCATCTAGCGAAAGTGGCGTAGATACCACGGCCGAAGTCGCGCCTACATGAAAATGCATTGCGTAAAGCTGCTGGGGCAGAGCCTCATGGCGCGTGATTTCGATCGCCAGGCTGCAAAACCCTAGATCCGCGCTGCCGCCCTAAACGGCCACACCGCGCACGGCATTCCTGTCACAGAAGCCACAGGATTTGCCCGTCTGGGGACAGGGGAAGCCTGCCCTTCAACTTCTTTTTGCGCAACAAATCCGTACCGCAATCGACGAGGCCATAACACGCTGTATGTCTAGGTCACTATGCGCCACTGGAAACTGAAGAGATTGTCGCGTATCAATCTGAAATCAACTTGCGCTAACCGGCGGCGTTTCAGTTTCGATTTATGTGGCTAAGCTCCTGTAAAGGAATGCCTTTCAAAAGCTGAACTCGCTGCAGTCAGTTCTGCTCGGCAGCATTTTGACGAACTCCAACTTTCAGCTCCCAAAGAAGCCCATATGCAAAATTTCAAATCACTTCAGGTCTTTTTCTGGGTATGCAAGCTTGGCAACTTTTCTGCCGCTGCAGAACGGCTGAATATGACACAACCAAACGTGTCCCAACGCATTTCTGCGCTCGAAACGCTGTTTGGGAAGTCGCTGCTGAATCGCAAGATCAAACCCATAACCCCGACCAGCGACGGGCAACTTCTGCTTAGGCATTGTGAAACGATCCTGCGGCAGGTAGCGGCGCTTGAAACGGATTTGGAGCTGCATCAGAAACAGGCCCGTATTGTCCGCTTGGGGGTTTCGGAGACAATCGCGCAGATCTGGCTTTCCGAATTTTTAAGCCAGGTGCGGCTCAAGTTTCCCCGGGTCCGATTTGAGATCGAAGTCGATGTGACATCAGCCCTGAAAGCAGCGCTTGAAGCCGGAGAACTGGATTTATCTTTCATGCTGGGCCCTGCGCCAAGCAGTGACTACGCCTCAATCCAGCTGGGGGCTTTCCCCCTGAAGTTCTATTGCGTGCCAGGCCTTGTGCCGAGTGGGCATCTGACGGTGGAGGATCTCTTGCGCCTCCCGGTGATAACTTATCCCAAACGCGCCTATCCTTACGGCGCATTGAGAGAGGCGCTGTATCGGCTGCTGGGGGAAGCTCCGAAAATCATCACCTCAACATCGCTGGCAACGATCCGCAGTATGACCCTGGATGGCACCGGTGTTGCTCTTGTTGCAGATGGCGCAATTCACTCGGGCCTGGCGCCGCGCGACGCCGCAACTGACTTCACTTGCCTGACAAGTGACATCTCCTTGGATCCTCTTTGTTTTTTTGGGTTTTACCCCTACAGCCCTGGCAGCGGCATGTTGGGTGAAATCACTGAGATTGCGCAAAATGTTGCACAGAAGAGAGCGCCGATCTGGCCTTGAAACAGATCAGCTATTATGTTTACTTATATTAATTCATTCTTATAAATAATTTTGCGTAATATCTATGTTGTGCTTGTCTTGCTGACAACTTAACGTCAGGAGACTGAATAAAGTGTCGGCAAGCGAAAAACACTTTGAACCAAGTCCAGCAGATATCTCCGCGGCAAGGGCACGTATCGCCCCCTATGCGGTTGCAACTCCTGTTCTGGAAAACGAAGAACTCAACCGGCGTGTAGGCGGCAGAGTTCTGATCAAACCTGAGATACTTCAGCGCTCGGGCTCTTTCAAATTTCGCGGGGCGATCAACCGTGTTCTGCAACTGACCAAGGCAGAAAAGGCCGGCGGCGTTGTTGCCTGGTCTTCCGGCAATCACGGACTTGCCCTGTCATATGTCGCCAAGGAACTGGGCATCGACGCAACAATCCTGATGCCGCAGGAGGCCCCCAAGGCCAAGATCAACGGCGTGCGGGCAAATGGCGCGACTGTACGGCTTTATGACAAGACCAAAGAAGTGCGCGAGGAAATCGGTGCGCAGATCGCTGCTGAAACCGGGGCTGTCATCATTCCGCCCTATGATGATCCCTACGTCATCACTGGCCAGTCAACTTTGGGTGCCGAATTCTCCGAGCAAGCCCAGGCGATGGAGGCTCCTCTTGATGCCGCGCTGTTCAGTTGTTCTGGTGGTGGTCTGGTCTCCGGTGCGGCGACGGGTGTCCATGCTGTTAACCCCGACACAGAGGTGTTCAGTGTGGAGCCCGAAGGGTTCGATGGCATGGCACAGTCTCTGGCGGCAGGTGAACGTGTTACGGCCTCCCCCGTTCTGACGTCCATTTGCGATGCCCTGCTGGTGACTGTTCCGGGCCAACATACTTTCCCGCTGTGCCAGTCGCATCTGAAAGCTGGGCTGACAGTCACGAATGATGAAGTGATCGCCGCCATCCAGTTTGCCTATAAAAACCTGAAACTTGTCGTCGAACCCGGTGGCGCTGCTGCGCTCGCTGCTGTTCTGGCCGGCAAAATCGAAACTGCGGGCCGCACAACGGGCATTCTCTTGAGCGGCGGCAATGTCGATCCTGAAAAATACGCCACCTATCTTGTTTCCGAACTGCCTCCGGCAGCTCCAAATCAATAAGCAGGAAAAGAATATGCTTGATTTGCAAAGTCAAAAGGGCGCCTTGATCGCCAAAACCATCGAAGATTTCATGACGCTGGATCTGACCGGCGTTGGTCTGATCGACAAAATCTACACAGCCCTGCAAGCGCAGCAGCCTGGCCCCGCCTGTATGGGCGGCGCAGAAATTCTGGTCAAAAATGTCCGGGAGCACGGCGGGCCGGTCGTGATTGCAACCGGTTTCCCCGAGGGCGCCGGTGTTCCGGAAACCGATGGCCCGGTCGGCGCAGCGCTGCTGGCGCGGGCTTTGTTCCTTGGCCTGGGGATTGAATCGGTAATCCTGGTTGATGAGGACTGGGAAGAAATGATGGCCGGGACATGCCGGGGTGCCGGTCTTTCGCCCCTGCCCTTCCCGGAAGACGGCGTCGTCCGCCCGATTGAATTTATCCGTCCAGTTTACATCCGCACCGTTCCCAAAGACGATGACGGCTGCAGAAAAATCACCGATGCGCTGTTGAACATCACCAAACCTTCGGTTGTGGTCTCGATTGAACGGCCCGGTATGAATGACCATGGCCTGTACAATGGCTTGGGCGGCCGCCCGCTTGACGGTTTGGTGGCTGACCTGGATCAGTTCTTCACGGCTGCAAAAGCACAAGACATCCCCTTTATTGCGATCGGCGACGGCGGCAACGAAATGGGCATGGGTGTGATTGCGGAGGATCTGCGCACCTTCAGCCCAAAAGCCAAAGACAGCGGCATCCCGGGCCGGGGCGGCGTTGCGGCAGTCATGGCTGCGGATCATCTGATCGTCTCCAATGTTTCGAACTGGGGCGCGACCGGGCTGGTCGCTGCACTTTCGGCTCTGCTGGAAAAGCCCAACGTGTTCCACAGCGCGGAACTGGAAGTCCGCTGCATTGAACAATGTGTCACCTTCGGCGGCGTGGACGGCATGTTCATGGCCCCAGAACCGGCAGTGGATGGCATTTCGGCCAAGGAATGGGCCGGTCTGATCGACAGTCTGCGCAATACGCTGGACCGCCTGAACGGCCGGGTAACCGGATGGAAGGGCGACAGCGGCGACTGGCGCCAGCAGAAGTGACAAAAGCAATGGGAAAAATCGATAGCCGCCTCGCTGAACTTGGGATCGAGTTGCCTGCAAGCAATCCCCCCCAGGGGAACTACCTGCCCTACCGCAAAACCGGGAATCTGGTGTTTATTGCGGGCCAGGGTCCGCGAAATGCGGGTGAACTTGTCTACAAGGGTATCGTTGGTCAGGACCTGACGCTTGAACAGGCACAGGATGCGGCCCGCCTGTGCGCGCTGAACCTGCTTGGTCAGCTGCGCAACGCCTGCGATGGCGATCTGGATCGGGTAACTGGCGTGATCCGATTGGCTGGGTTGGTACGCTGCACAGTTGATTTTGAAGCTCAGGCCAAGGTTCTGAACGCCGCCTCCGATCTCATCTGCGATGTCTTTGGCCCGGCAGGGGCCCATGCCCGCATTGCTTCTGGCACACACGCGCTGCCATCAGGCATGGCCGTAGAGATCGAGGCCGTTTTCGAAGTCGCAACGGATGCGTGACTTGCCGAGAGAACGCCACCTTACCCACAATTCAAAACTATCCAACGGAGGAAATCTGAAATGAAAACAATAACCAGTGCAGCCCTGCTCGCCGGCGCCGTTGCCGTCGCACCTGCCGCCGCGCAAGAGCTGGAAAAGGACCACTTCAAAGTGGTCGGCATTGCGTCCACCATTCCGGTTGCCATTTATGATGAGAAACCATTCTGGACAGACATTCTGCCTTCAAATTCCGGGGGCAAGCTGACGGCCGACCTGACACCGATCGAACAGATGGGCCTGGATGACCAGTCCATGCTGCGTTTGATGAAGCTGGGTGTGATGGATTTTGCGGGCATGGATATCACCAAAATGGCTGGTGACGATCCGCGGTTCGAAGCCTGCGACCTGGCGGGCACGCTGCCAACTGCCGAACTCGCACGGGAAGCCTGTTCTGCATATAAATCCGTCCTGAACGAGCGGATGGAAAACAACTGGAACACCAAATTGCTGGCAATCGGCGCGAATACCCCCCAGGTCATCTGGTGCCGGGGAGATGTTGGCAGCATTGCCGATCTCGAAGGGAAAAAGATCCGCGTTTACAACAACACGCTGCGTGACTTTATCTCTGGTGTCGGCGCGACATCCGTTTCGATTTCTTTCTCCGAAGTCGTGCCTGCGCTGAACAACGGGGTTGTTGACTGTGCCGTGACCGGTTCGCTCAGCGGCAACTCGGCTGGCTGGCCAGAAGTGACTGACAGCGTCTTCATGCTCCCGCTGGGCTGGTCGTTCAACGTGGTTGCAGTGAACAAGTCCCGCTGGGATGGCCTGCCAGAGGCGACGCAATCTTTCCTGACCGAACAGTTTGCGGCCTATGAAGACAAGATGTGGGCGACGCTTGCCGAAAGTATCAACCAGTCAGAGGTGTGCAACTCTGGTCAGGATGGCTGTACTTTGGGGAAATCGGCAACAATCAAACTGAACTACCCCAGCGACGCTGACCTGCAGCGGGCGGCCGAAATTGTGAGCGAAACGGTTCTTCCCGGCTGGGCCGAGCGTTGCGGTGCCGAATGCACTGCGAACTGGAACAGCAACATCGGTGCAACAATCAACCAGACGATCCAGGCGAACTAAATCTGGACCAAAAGGGGCCGTACCGCGTAAGCGGTGCGGCCTGTATGTCATCCCACTTCCTGGATGTCATTTCTTTAGCACACATTTCTAAGCAAATCGGAAAGCCACAGGATGAGCCCGCTTATACAACATACGCTCAGGTATAATCGCCTGATCACCCGATCTGGCCTTTGGCTGGGAGGGGCGGTCATGCTTGCAGCAGCGCTCCTGATCGGCTCGGACATCCTGCTGCGAGTCGTCTTCAACAAAGCAATTGACGGGGCAGACGAACTTGCCCGTTTTGCGCTTGCCATCGCAACCACATGGTCCCTTGGCGGTGCCTTGCTGGACCGTACGCACATTCGCGTGGACACGGCCTATGTCCGTTTTCCGGCCAGGATGCAGCTCACGGTGGATATTGCCGCCCTGATTGCCTTTCTTGCCGTTTTTGCCGTCGTGACCCTCTTTGGCTTTGAACTGGTTATACAATCCGTTCAGACCTCATCCCGCTCCACCTCAGCTCTGCAAATTCCCATGGTTTACCCCCAGGCCATATGGCTTGGCGGGCTGATCATGCTGCTGTTCTCTGGTCTGGTGCTTTTGGCCTGCTGTCTCGCCTTGATTGCCAAAGGCGACAGCAAAGCAGCCAGCGCGCTGGCAGGCATCAAGAGCGCTGAAGAAGAAGTGCAGGAAGAAGTGGAGCTGCAACACACAGAAACACCTCAGACATCCAAAGGACATCAGCCATGATCGCAACATCTTTGGGAAGTTTGCTTGGATTGCTTTTCCTTGGCATTCCTGTGGCCGCAACCCTGATCCTTGTGGCGCTCATCCTGTCCGGCACTTTCTCTCCCCTGCCTTTGCACTTTGCGATCGGAGAAATCGCCTGGACGGTTTCAAACAATTTTCTGCTAATCGCCATCCCGCTGTTCGTGCTGCTTGGAGAGATCCTCTTGCGCTCTGGCCTGGCGTCGCGGATGTACACGGCTCTGGTCCTGTGGATGCCATGGCTGCCCGGCGGTCTGATGCACTCCAATATCGCGGCCTGCACAATGTTCGCCGCGACTTCGGGCTCCAGCGTTGCCACCGCTGCGACCATAGGAACGGTGGCGTTGGAGGAGGTCGAAAAGAACTCCTATAATGAGAGGCTGTTTCTGGGAACGATCGCCGCAGGCGGCACATTGGGCATTTTGATCCCGCCTTCGGTCAATCTCATCCTGTATGGGGTGCTGACTGAGACCTCCATTCCCAAACTGTATCTTGCAGGGCTGATCCCCGGCATTCTGTTGGCGGCGCTATTTATGGTTTTGGTCGCGGTCGTCTGCACCATGAAACCTGAGTGGGGTGGGACCAGAAACACTGCGACACGCGCGCAGAAACTCCAAGCATTGCCGGACCTGTTGCCACCCGTGGCGATCTTTGTCTCCGTCATCGGCTCCATCTATCTGGGCTGGGCAACCGCAACCGAAGCTGCCGCCCTGGGTGTGCTTGCGGCCCTGGTAATCGCGGCCTGCTACAGGTGCCTGTCCGCAAAGGTTATCCTGGACGCCTTTGAAGGTGCGATGAAAACCACCGCGATGATCATGGCTGTTATGATCGGCGCCTATTTCCTCAACCTTGTTTTTGGGGCCATCGGATTGCCTCAGGCCGCCAGCAACTGGATTGCGGGAATGAACCTGGAGCCGCTCGCGCTCTTTGGTCTGGTTGTTCTGTTCTATTTCATTCTCGGCATGTTCATGGAGACCCTCTCGATGATGGTGGCAAGTGTTCCGATCATTGCGCCCATCATGGTTCAGGCTGGTTTTGATCCCGTTTGGTGCGGTATCGTGATTGTGCTGCTGATGGAGATCGCTCTGATTACCCCGCCCGTAGGCTTGAACCTTTTCGTGGTTCAAAGTGTGCGCAAGCGAGGTCCGGTCGAAGACGTTATCTTTGGCGCCCTGCCTTTCATGCTGATCATGCTTCTGTTTGTCGGCATCTTGTATCTGTTCCCGCAGATCGTGCTTTTCATTCCATACGGATAACCAAGCACTTGTCACATTTCCCCGGGCCAAAGCGGCTTGATGAGCGAGGCCCGGCCACCCACCTGCAATGTTATCCTTCCTTGTTGTACGCCCGACACCGGTGATCCAAGCCCCCTCTGCAAGCGTGCCCCTTGGTCTTTCAAGGCCTCTCTGAACCAGACGACGTCCTATCCGCGCTCCCCCTGCAGCCCGCCGCCCTCTGGCAGGCTGCTCAGCGGCACGCACGCGTCGATGTATTCGTTGACCTGACCGGCAGGAACGCACCACAGGTTCAACAAGCGTCTCTGGCTGTGCCGCATAGAAAAAGGGCCTCCCAAAGGAGGCCCTTTCTTTCATCTCACCGGTG
>MDLF01000084.1 GCA_001730095.1 Rhodobacteraceae bacterium (ex Bugula neritina AB1) | reverse complement strand
CGGATCGGTGAAATCTATGACCGGTTGCTGTTACAGTGACTTGCGATCAGGTTGGCTCGCGATACGTCAGGAAACGACCTGCCTGCCGGGAGTTTCCCGACTCAACTTGATCTCAAGTCACTCAACATACTTGTCTTATGAGGGGGCGATCCGGCTGAGTGGCCTCACCTCAGGGTTTGTACGCTGAGTTACGCTAGTGGATTGATTCAGACATTTGGAACCCACTTGCCGCACCCGACTATCCAAATGTCTGAACCAGAAAATCCACTAGAAAACATAAACGTGCTAGTGGTTCTTATGACCGAAACGTTTGCTTGAGTGGGTGCTGATATGGGATGCAAACGTTTCGGTCGAACCACTAGACATGAACGAAGCTGGACCTTCAGCTACTGCTCGGCGACGATACGGTATAGCGTCGAACGACCGATACCGATCTGTTTTGCGGCCTGGCGGGGTGAGAGCCCCGCTTCCACCAGCTTGAGGGCCTAACCGGCCCGAAGCTGCGAGATCGGCCAAAATCTGGAACATTTGTGAACGGCTGGGCAAAAGGGGCCGACTGCAACCCTGTATTATGATACTGACAGCGTGTTTGGATCTGAAGCATGGAACGAGTATTTTTATAGTGCACATCGGGTGGTCTGAGACCTGTTGCAAGGCTATGGTCAGTCAGACCGCAATGCAGGATCTTCCCGTTTGACTGATCTGAATCGCATTTCCCATTCCCAGCTTGTGCGTGTATCGCACGAGCGCTGTCATGGTCGACATGGGTTGGCGACGGGCAGTGTGCGTCCTGTGCTGAGATTGCAGGATGCTGAACTGAGCGAGCGGCGCGGGGCTTTTCTGGAAATGATTGGTGGCGACGGGCCGGAATTCGACCGCGCGAACCTGGTGCCAGACCGATCCCGGTATTGCATGCTGGTCTCGGACCGCGATGGCTTTGTGATCGAGGCCTATGCGCCGAGCGGTGACGCGGCGGATTTCCAGCGTGCCGGGATCGTATCCGGCGGGTATTGGGATGAACGCAGCGCCGGAACGAACGGGATCGATATGGCACTGCGCACGGGTCAGATCATGACGGTGCAGGGCCGGGATCATTTTCATGCCTGCTTTCACGGCTTTTCCTGCAGTTCGGCGCCACTGCACGATGCCCGGGGTGAACTGTTGGGTACGATTACGCTTGTCGGATCCGTGAACCGGCGTATGGACGAGGTTCTGTGGTGCGAGCAGATGCTGCGTATTTCGTCGAACCGCTTGCAGGCGCGCCTGTTCCGTACCCTTCACGGCGGCAATATCACCGCGAATCTCGTATCACAGAGTTCTGGAGGCAGCTCGAAATTCGAGACCATGGTGGCCTGTGACGAAGCCGGCACAATCATATCCAGCCTGCCGCTTTCTGCGAACCGGCAGCTGCCATCGGAGCATGTCAATCTCGAAGGCCGGCATCTCTCGGAATTGCGGGATCTGACCATCAATGTCCAGGGGCCGGCGCTGGTGCTTCCCAGCCGTACCCACCGGGCGCCGGGCGCACGGCAGGATATTCCACTGCGCGCCCGACCATCGCATGCGCTGTCCTGCATTGCGGCACAGGGCGGCGGGATGGAAGCGCTGGTCGAACGCGCGCGCAAGCTTGCGGCGCATCGGGTTCCGGTTCTGATTTGCGGTGAGAGCGGTCTCGAGAAGGCGGCCTTCGCCCGCGCGATTCTGGATGATCTTGGATTGTCTTCACCGGCAATGCACGTCGTTGACGGGGCAGAACCCGGAAAGTCGCATGCGTTCGCCGAAGCGCTGACCCATGTACGCTTTCTGTCCGAGTTTCCGGTCAGGGGGCTGACCCCGGTTCTGGTAATCCACAACGTGGACCGGCTGACTCCAGAAGCTCAGAGTGCGCTTAGCGCACTTCTGTCGGCAGTGGCGGTGACGGATGATAATCACGGTATCATCGGAGTACGGCCCGTTCTGATATTTTCGGCCGGTACAGAGTGGCGAGCCCTTCAGGACAACCCGGCCATGCATCAGGACCTGGTCTACCTGATGGGGCAATCTGTGCAGGAGCTGCCACCGATCAGGCATCGAGACATGAATGCTGTGCTGGACATGGCTCTGGACACTGGTGTGAGCCTTTCTGATCCGGCGCGCAAAGCGCTGCTTTGCTATCATTGGCCCGGCAATCTGCGGGAGATCCGGTCGGTTCTGCGCGAGGCCATGATTTGCGGCAATGGTACGCGGATTACCCTAGTGGACCTTCCTGTGAGACTGACCGCTCCTGGCGAGGACAAAGCCGACCGGGACAGAAGCACGGCCCTTGCCGAGACGCTGGACAGCACAGGCTGGAACATCTCGAAGGCCGCAAAGCTTCTGGGCAAAAGCCGGGCAACCGTGAACCGCTGGATCATCGCCGAAGGTCTGCGCCGGCCTGAATAGAGGGCGGGCGTTCTGCTATGCGGGCCTTTTGGAGGGTATCAGATCGGTGATCGTGCCTTCGAACATTTCAGCGGCGAAGTTCACGGTTTCGCTGAGTGTCGGATGCGGGTGGATTGTCCGACCCAGATCCTGCGCGCGGCATCCCATCTCGATTGCAAGCGCCACTTCAGCGATCAGATCCCCGGCATTCGGCCCGACGATGCCCGCACCGATGATGTGGCCATCCGCTGTGTCGAACAGTACCTTGGTGATGCCTTCGTTCCGGCCCAGCGAAAGCGAGCGGCCCGAGGCGGCCCAGGGAAACACGCCCTTGCCAGGCCTGATGCCGTCAGCGCTGGCCTGGGCTTCTGTCAGGCCGACCCAGGCTACCTCCGGATCCGTATAGGCGACTGAGGGGATCACGCGGGCATCGAAGACACGGCTGCGCCCAGCCGCAACCTCGGCTGCAACCTTGCCTTCGTGCACCGCCTTGTGGGCGAGCATCGGCTGGCCAACCACATCTCCGATGGCAAATATGTGTGGCTGGTTCGTGCGCATCTGGTTGTCGACCAGGATGAAACCATGGTCATCGCCGCGCACACCGGAGTTTTCCAATCCGATCAGCTTGCCGTTAGGGCGACGGCCAACGGCAACCAACACCTTGTCGAATATGTCCGTCGTCTCGCCGTCCGGACCTTCGAAGGTGACGTTCAGACCTGTCTTTCCCGTTTCGACCGCAGTGACCCTTGTCATCAGCATAATTTTTTCAAACCGGCTTGCCAGACGCTTTGCCAAGGGTCTGACAATATCCTTGTCGGCACCGGGGATTAGCTGGTCCGTCATCTCGACGACGGTAATCCCGGAGCCCAGGGCTTGATAGACCGTGCCCATTTCCAGACCGATGATCCCGCCGCCCAGCACCAGCATGCGTTTCGGGATATCCGCCAGTTCCAGCGCGCCGGTCGAGTCAATCACCCGCGGGTCATCATGCGGGATGAAGGGCAGTCTGGACGGCTCGGAGCCTGCGGCGATGATGCATTGATCGAAGCTGATCCTCTGATCGCCATCGGCAGTGTGTACGTGCAGCATATTGGGCGAGGCAAACCGGCCCACGCCTTCGACGATCTGTACCTTGCGTCCTCTGGCCAGCCCACTGAGACCGCCGGTCAGTTTTTTGACCACGCTCTCTTTCCAGCTGCGTAACGCGTCTATGTCGATCTTCGGTTTGCCCAGCGAAATCCCGAAATGGTTGACCTCTTCGGCATCCGCAATGACCTTGGCTGCGTGCAGCAGCGCCTTCGAGGGAATGCACCCGACATTCAGGCAGACGCCGCCCAGAACCGGGTTCTTTTCGACCAGAACGGTCTGCAATCCCAGATCGGCGGCGCGGAATGCTGCGGTGTAACCACCGGGGCCTGAGCCCAGAATCAGCAACTCAGCATGGATATCCCCAC
>MDLF01000083.1 GCA_001730095.1 Rhodobacteraceae bacterium (ex Bugula neritina AB1) | reverse complement strand
TTGTTTAATAACAACGCATTACACATGCGTCCGCATCATTAACCAGCCCCATCCAAGCCCCCCTTCGCGCGCCCGCGAAAGGGGAGGGGCGGTTTGAAAACAGGGCAGTGGTGGCCAGCGATCAAGCCATCACCCCGGTGCATGGTCCTGAAACCGATGGGTCGAAACGCGCAGCGAGAAGAGCTTGTAAAGCGTGGGCCCTCCGTGCCTAACTGGGCACATCGGCAAATCAAACGGGAACATCTTTTGTCAGAGTCTCTGTCGCTTTCCCATCGTGAAATGGAACTGGTAGACGCCTTGCGCCGCCTTGGCGGCTCTGCCCGCAGTGCTGAGCTGGCCAAGATGCTGGATGTCTCTGAAGAAACTGTACGTCGGACAATAAAGGCGCTGAACAAGGCCGGGGCCGTACAGCGCGTGCATGGCGGTGCCTTTCTGGCGGGGCCGCAAAGTGCAACCAGTTTTGCCCGCCGGATTTCTGAGAACCAGAAGGAGAAGGCGCGTATTGCCGCGCGGATTGCGGAACATGTGCGTGACGGAATGGCCTTGTTTCTGGATGTCGGGTCCACCACTGCGTTTGTTGCAGAGAAACTCCGGCAGAAATCAGGGCTGATCGTTGTCACCAATTCTTTTGTAGCGGCCCAGAGTCTGGCAAATCACAATGGAAACCGGCTGCATTTCCTGGGTGGGGAAATGCATAGCAACGAGCGCGGCACATTCGGCTTTGTGGCCGAGCAGCAATTGCGCCGCTTTGCTCTTGATATGGCAATCCTGTCGGCAGATGCTGTGTCGGCAAAGCAAGGCGTGCTGTATCACAGCGCGGAGGAAGCCCAGCTGGCCTGCGTGGCTGCCGAATGCGCCCAGCAGGTTGCCATGGCGATGGTGCATCCCAAATTTTCCGAAACCGCGCCACACTGCGGTCCGGAACCGCGCAAGATCACTGCGTTGTTTACCGATCAGGAGCCTGGCAAGAAAATCTCTGCCGCTTTGACGGCCTGGGGCGTGAAGATAGATGTCGCCAGGTCTGGGAAAGGGGATTGAAACAGTGATTGGTCCAGCGCGCGCCAGACAAGGCGGTATGTGCCTTGCCGCTGGCGGCTAACCAAAAGCCCAGATCCGGATATGACGCTTCCTGTTATTGCAATCATTCTTTCGGCAGCCTTGCTGCATGCGCTGTGGAACGCCATCGTGAAAACGGCGGCGGACCGCACCACAACGCTTGGGCTGGTGGCGTTTGGTCACGTGGTTCCCGGTGCCGCCATGGCGGCGGTGCTGCCGCTGCCTTCGGCCGAAAGCTTTCCGTTCATTCTGGGCTCAACAGTTGTGCATTTCGGCTATTATTACATGCTGGGCCGCGCCTATCAGCATGGGGATCTCAGCGTTGTCTACCCGATTGCCCGCGGCATAGTTCCGGCACTGGTTGCGATCTGGGCGATGGCCTTTGCCGGGGAGACGCTGCCGTTGCAGGCCTGGGCCGGGATTGCAGTGATTGCCATCGGTATCCAGCTTAGCAGCTGGAAGGCACTGCGCTCGGGGGTTGGGCGACCGGCCCTGGCCTTTGCCGTGGGCACTGGGGTTTGCATCTCGATCTATTCTGTCGTCGACGGCATTGGGGTGCGGCTGTCCGAAAACACGCTCAGCTATTGGGCCTGGGGAGCACTTCTGCATGTGTTCATTGCCGGGTTTGTCGCCCTGCGCAGACGCCGGACACTGGCGGCATTGCCCGGAAGAACCTGGGCATTGGGCATTGCCGGAGGGCTGGTGTCGATGATCGCTTATGGGCTGGTTCTTTACGCCAAGAACTTTGCCCCGCTGGGCGCGGTTTCTGCGTTGCGGGAAACGTCGGTCATCTTTGCCGCCTTGATCGGTTTTGTCTTTCTCAAGGAGGGCAATTGGATGAGACGTCTGGGGTCGGCGGTACTGATGGCGGTCGGAGTAGCCCTGATTGGGACAGGCATCTAATTGTGCTGTCAGGCCCTGGCCGGATCGTTTTGCAGGGCAGTTGCCCCGTCCAATAATACAGCCAAAGTGTGCAACAGCACGGCCTTCTTTACTGGTTTGGCCAGGAAGTGATTCATACCTGCCTGCAGGCAGGCGTGCTCATCACTGGTGAATGCATTGGCCGTCAAGGCCACAATCACAGGCTGCTGGATCGGCAGGCTGCGGATTTCCCGGGTCGCACCGATCCCATCCAGCACCGGCATCGACATGTCCATCAGGATGATATCGGGTTGCAGGTCTCTGCACAGGTCGACTGCCGCGCGGCCGTTTTCCGCTTCTACAAGCTCTACAGGCTGGCCGCGCAGGTATTTGCGGATCAGCAGCCGGTTGGTCTGGTTGTCCTCGGCCAGCAGTACTTTGCAGGGCGTGAGCTGCGGGGCGTCTTGCCGGGTGAGCAATGCGGTTTCGCCGGGTGATTTGACTGCTGGCGACAGCTGCAATTCCAGCCGGAAACAGGACCCTTTGCCAGGCTCTGATGTCACCGATATGCAGCCGCCCATTCGCTTGGCCAGCATGCTGGAAATAGTCAAGCCGAGGCCCGTGCCGCCATAGGCCCTGGTTGTGGCAGCGTCAGCCTGGGTGAAGCGGTCAAATATGTGGCAGGCCTGCCGCTTTGAGATGCCGATGCCGCTGTCTTCTACGTCAACCAAGAGATTGAAGGGATCGCCGGGCGCATGTGACACCCGAACGGCAATCTTTCCGTGGGTCGTGAATTTGACCGCATTGCCTATCAGGTTGACCAGGATCTGGCGCAAGCGGCCGTCGTCTCCGCGCATCCGCTCCGGCACGCCTTCGGCGTAGGTGATTTCCAGTGGAAGATTCTTCTGTCGGGCCGTCAGGTCAAACAGGCTTGCAGCGCTGCTGACACAGTCACGCAGGTCGAAATCTTCTGCAGTAATAGAGAATTTGCCCGCTTCCAGCCGTGAGAGGTCGAGGATGTCGTTGATGATCTTCAAAAGGGACTGGGCGGAATTGCGGATGGTCTCCACGTTTTGCAGCTCATCTGGTGGCAAATCGGCCTCCGCCAGGAGGTCGGTCATCCCGATGATGCCATTCATCGGAGTGCGGATCTCATGGCTCATATTGGCCAGAAATTCCGATTTGGCCCGGTCGGCCTGCTCGGCGGCCAGTTTGGCTTCAGCCAGCTCGCTTTCACGCTGCTTGCTGTGTGTAATATCCCGTTCGATACCAATGATCAGATCCACTGATCCATCACTGCCCATCACTGGCACGATATGGGTGTCGAACCAGACTTCGTCGCCTGATTTCGTATAGTTGAGAACCTCATTGTGATAGCGACTTCCAAGGTCCTTATGCTGGTTCATTTCCTGAATTATCTGGGCATCGGTGCCAGGGCCGTCCAGCAGCGCCGACGGGGTTTGGCCAACCGCCTCTGAGGCCTCATAGCCGGTCGCCCGTGTGAACGCATCGTTGACCCAGAGAATTTGCCGCTGCGCGTCTGTCAGGACGATACTGTCAGAGGCATGTTTGGCCACCAGCGACAGGCGGTGCAGTTCGGCCTGCTGTTTTTGCAGTTCGGTATGTGCATGCTCCAGGGCCAGCTTGCCTTGCTTCAGTTCCCGGTTGCGTTCGGACAAGGTCTGGTTGGCGCGGATCAGTTCTTCGCGCAGGCGGACGTCCTCGGATACATCCCAGTTGACCCCCATCATCCAATCTCTGCCGTCCGCATCTGTGAACGGATTGGCCATCGCCCGGATGTGTTTGACAGTCTTGTCATCCAGAACGATCCGGAATTCAGAAGCAAAATGTGTTTTGCCCGTTTCCGCCGTCCTCAGAGCCTTGAGCACACGGCTGCGGTCATCCGGGTGCAGCCTGTTGTCCCAGTCATCCCCGGTCAGTGGACCCCGGCATTCGGGCACGCCATAAAGGTCATGCATGCGGCTGTCCCAACGGACATGATTGCATTCAATGGCGCTTTCCCAGATCCCGACCCCGGAGGTTTTGACTGCAATCGCCAGCCGCCGGGAGACAGCTTCCAGTTCAGCCTCCCGGTGGCGCAGCTTGTGGATCACCGCTTGTCTTGCAGAGGAGAGCCGACCGGCAAGATAGGTTGGAAACACAATCAGAATTCCGGCTGCCAGCAAGGCAAGCCGCAGTTGCCACAGATTTTCGTGGCCTGCCTGCCAGCCGCCTTGCGGACGGGCTGCCAACTGCCAGGAACCGGCCGGCAAGATGATGTCTACAACAACCGGGTGGTCGGAAAGAATGCCGGGCGCGCCAAAAAACTGTTGCCCTTGCGCGCCGGTGCCATCCCGCCCGATCAGGGCGATGTCCAGCCTGTCGCCGCTGTTCAAATCCGTTGCGGCGTAGAGTGTCTCTGTTTCGATAACGGCAGATAGAATTCCCCAGAACGACCGCTGTTCTCCCGCGCCAGAGAAGATCGGCAGTCGGTAGATAAAGCCGGTGCCGCCCTGCACCAGGTTCACCGGTCCGGCCAGCACCATTTCTCCGCTGTCACGCACCCTGAGGGCTGCCACGCGCTGGGCTTCATTTTTGTTATAGTCCAGCCCGATTACGGGTTCATTGCCCTCGATAGGGTGGACCAGTGAAACAACCAGGCCCGGGGCGGCAGCGATATGCCGTATGGCCGTCTTGCCTTCCAGAACCTGAGCCGCAATTTCGCTGAACCTTGCAGGTCCCATACCCGGTTCTGTGGCCAGCATGGCTGCCAGGCCGCGCAGGCGCTGATAGTCGCTGTTCAGTTGCCCTTCGAGGCGCGATTTGACCATTCCTGCCGCTTGCTGGGTCGCCGCGCGCTGTGACTGATCATGTATCGTCGCGTTTTGCCTTTCAGCATACAGCCCCACTGCACAGACCACCGCCAAGGCTAGAAGCGCTGGAAGGTAAGCCCGTTTGCTGAGGGCACGCAGCCAGCTCGCGGGGGGGCTAGAAATGGCCATTCAGGCACCTTTGATTTTTCAGAAACCCTTTTGGCAATTTCGGCCTTTGAATAAGGAAAGTGTTCGGTTCTCGCCTGTGCTCCTTTTTAAATCTGAAATTCAGGGTTCCACAACACGTCCGCAGTTGACGCCCACTGAGGTGTGGCAAAAGCGGCAGCCTTTGGTTCCTGTCGGAGTGGGATCAGAAGTCTTGCCATTTGTCCAAGGCAGCCGAGCCGTCCGAAGTGGCGATGACCACAGGTGTTTCGGGCGGTGCTTCGGGTGCGTCATCCCAGCCGGTTCCGTGGGCCGACGGCACAGTTGGCTGCGGGGGCTGATCGGATGTTTGCATCTCTGCATCGACCTTGAACCGCGCCACCAGCCCGGCCAGGTTGGACGCATCGCCGTTCAGCAACTGGCCTGCTGCGGTCATTTGCTCAACCATTGCGGCGTTTTGCTGTGTCACCTGATCCAGCTGCATGACGCCGGTATTGATTTCACCAATACCGGTCGATTGTTCGGCAGCGCCTTCGGCGATGTCCGAAACCAGACCGGAGATATGGGAGACTTGCGACACGATGCTGTGCAGTGCATCCCCTGCCTTGCCAACCAGATCCACACCTTTTTCAACCTGGTCTCCGGAATTGGAGATCAGCGTTTTGATCTCCATGGCGGCATCGGAAGACCGTTGCGCCAGGGCCCGCACTTCGGACGCGACAACGGCAAAGCCGCGGCCTGCCTCGCCTGCACGGGCAGCTTCCACACCGGCGTTCAGAGCCAGCAGGTTGGTCTGGAAAGCAATATCGTCGATCACGGAAATGATCTGCGAGATGTGGCGGGAAGACTCCTCGATGCCGTTCATGGCCGTGACAGCGTTCTGAACGACCTCGCCGCTGGTCAGCGCTTCGTCCCGGGCTTCGTTCATGGCAGTTTCGACTTCTCGCGCGCCGTTCGCGGCGGCCTTCACACTGGCGGTCATCTCATCCAGCGCCGCGGCAGTTTGCTCCAGTGTTGCCGCCTGGCTTTCGGTGCGTTGCGACAGGTCGTCAGAGGCCTGGCTGATCTCGGACGTGCCGTTGCGGATGCTGGTGGTGGCCTCTACGACTTCACGCACGGTGGCGTTCAGCGTGGTGATGGTCTTGTTAAAGTCCATGCGAAGGCCCTTGTAGGCTTCTGGAAAAGCTGCATCGATCGTGGTCGAGAAATCACCATTGGCCAAATGCGTCAGCCCGGTGCGCAGTTCATTCACCACAAGATCCTGTTCTTGCTGTGCTTCTGCACGTTTTTTCTCGGCGTGCTGGGCGTTTTGCAGGTCGGTTTTGAAACCTTCCAGAATGCCGGCAATATTGCCAAACTCATCACCGTTTCCATGGCCGAAAACAGGATGGGCATAATCCTTGGCTGCGATGTGTTCGACGCTGTCTGACAGGCCGGATACTTTGCGTGCAATGCTACGGGCAGCCACCCACGAGAGCAGGGCCACCGCCAAGGCAACGCCAACTGCCTGCAGCATGGAGGCATTGACCAGGCTTTTCTCTGCCGCCAGGGCTTCGGCGCTGTCGACCTCCAGCACAATGCCCCAGGTGCGGTCTTCCAGGCCGACGTTTGCAGCCATTGCTTCAACCGGCTGGCCTGCGAGGCCGGGAGTGCCGGAGAAACTGCTCTCTCCGCCGTTCACTGCAGCAGAGATCTGCTTCAAGTCCGGCAATTGGGAGAGAATCTGATGGCCGCCGTCGCGGTTCGAGGCGGTCAGAGCCACACCGCCATTGCGGACCAGATAGGCCTGGCCGGTTTCACCAAGCAGGGCTGAATGGGACAGAATGCCGGCGATCTCTTCCACCGGCACACGCAGCACCAAGGCGCCGGAAGCAATGCCCCTGTTGAAGACCGGTGCGGAAATGAACATCGCGGCGGCGCCGCCATCGGCTGCATAGGCGGCCATCTCTGACAGGAACACGCTGCCCTGCTCAAGCTCAATAGCAGCACGGTAAGCCTGTCCCAGCCCGCTGTCTTTGTATGGTCCGTCCAGATAGTTCAGGGCGAAGTCTTCACCCTTGTGAACCGAATAGATCATGTTGCCTTGCATGTCCAAAACATAGGCGTCCAGAAAGCCCTGTTCTTCAAGGAAGGTCACAAAGCTGCCGTGGTTCCGTTTGTGGCGCATCGACCAGGCTGATTTGTCTTTGGCATCCAGAAGCTTATAACGTTCACCCGGAGGGTTGGGGTTGTCTGTGCCATAAGCGGCGCGCAAATGTTCCGCGGGGTTGTCACCAAGCGCATAGAAACCGTTGGAGAAGTCACGCACTGCCGATTCAACAGCTTTGCTGGCAACCAGCGTGCGGGTCTGGGACCGCAGCCCTGCAACCCAATTTTCCAGCGCTTCCTTGCGTTCTTCCAAAAGGGTTGAATAGGCGGCTTCCCGGTTGGCCTTAAGTGCCTGACCGGCTTCCCAAGCGAAAAAGAAACCTGATGCAAGTGTCAGGAAGATCGTCGGCGCAGCAATGGAGAGCGGCAGTTTTCGGCCCAACCGCATGTTGGTCCAGAATTTAAACAGTCGAGTCATAATGGCGTGGTTCCCATCAACGTTCTAGTCTGCCGGATTGCCGTAGAGCGGCCCCAAGCATCGCCAGCGGAGAGGTGCTGGACATCAAAACAATCAGAGGGATTTATTTCGGGGCCGTTAAAAAGGGAGGGGCGTTTCCCGATTTTTATGCCAAATCGCTGTCTTGGGCGAAAAAATAGACATTCCAACGTAACTGGCCAACGTAACTGGAGCGTCTTCTGCACAGTGCGAATCATCCGCAGTCTCTGCCTGGTCCTGGCAAAGCCGCCGACCGGTCCAGCTGCCTTAGAGCTCTCTGGATACTTATCGGAGTTTCACTTCCGCTGCTGGTAGTCGGAGGTAACGGCAGCCGTATCGTAAGCACCCAGAATTCGGGCTGGCGTGTTACTGAGCACGAGGCGTGACTATGCCCATACCTGACTGACCAGCCGCCTTGCTTGCGCCCCTGTAAGGGACGCAAGGCAACGACTAACTAGCAGGAAGCACCGATCACGACATCATCGAGGTCGGAAAAGGCGCTGATGCCGTAACCTATGTGCATCTCCTGACAGAGAGGCATGAGGTGATTTTTGCCGAGGGTATCGCAACGGAGATTTTCTGGCCGGGTCCCGAGGCGGTTCGCGGACTGCCTGCTGAAGCTATGCAAGAGCTGTTTGAGCTGTTTCCCGAGCTGGCTTCTGCGGTCTTCATTGCCGGTGACGAAGGCAGAAAACAGGTGCGTGCGACGTACGGAAGCCTGGCGCGCCGTGCCATAAAGCGGCGAGACTTGAAAAATATGCTTTTGTCATGAACCGCGGCTGCGGGTCGGGCATTCTCTCCCTGTGGTTGCTGGCGCATCGGTAACACAGCGGCTGGCATTCTGTGAAATTGGCAGGTGTGTTGTCGTGCAGTTTGTTTTCGGACTTGTGGGCAAATTTGGCGCAAGCCCGGTCAGGGTATTGAAGTTTTGACGTTTTAGCCTGATATGTTGCGCAATATTTGAGTTGGATTTCCAGAATGGACCCCGGCCTGAAGCAGAGGTGCTTGCCTTCCCTGCATCGCGGTCAGGGAGAGCGCAACCAGAGCGCCGCGTTTCTGATCCACATCATTCAGCCTGGTTACGGGCATCATTTATTGGAGTTGTTCATTGGATCAGTCAGTCAGCCAGCATGTCTTTTCAACACCAATTGATCAGCAGCCCGGTTACAGTCTGCGCAGCCTGGAATTGGCAGTGCAACGGGTGCATGAGGGCCATATCCGTTGGCAGGCGGAATGCTTTGAGCGGTTGAGCGGCGTGTCGTTGACAGGTGCCGAGATCACCTTGCTGCTGCTGATCGGCGAGGGCAGCGGGTCCAAGTCCATCAAGGAAATGGCCCGTATCACAAACCGCGTGGATATCCCGAATATCCAGTATTCCTTGCGCAAGCTGGCGTCTGCGGGGCTGACCCGCAAACACGGGGCCGGCCGGTCCGGCGTTTCCTATAGCCTCACGGAAGACGGAAACCGTATGGCCGCTGACATGCAGGCCGCACGGAATGATCTTGTGCGGCAGGCGTATCCGGACCTTTCCGGGATGAGCAGAGAATTGGAAAACGCTCTGAAGGTCCTGGAGGAGCTGGCCGGAATTTACGGGGCCACCGACGGCACCGGCCGTAGCAGCAAACAGGGCTGAGACGGCACTGTTTCATTGTGCAGACAGGAGGCACCAGCTTAAGGTTCCATCATGATCGAACTCAAGGACCTTACGCTGCTGACCGCTTTGTCGCGGCACAAGCATTTTGCCAAGGCAGCTGCGGATTGCGGCATGTCGCAACCGGCTTTCTCGATGCGGATACGCAATCTGGAAGAGCGGCTGGGCCTGTCCATCGTCCGCAGGGCAAACCGTTTCCAGGGGCTGACGGAAGAGGGACAGATGATCGTGCGCCGGGCGCGCTCGATTCTCGATGATGCCAAGGCGCTGGAGCAGGAGATTGCCGCAACACGCGGCGAAGTGACCGGCGGGCTGGTGCTGGGGGTGGTGCCGACAGCCACTGCTTGGGCGGCGCAGCTGGTGGATCAGGTGCATCAGACCTACCCGCGGATTTTGGCGCAGGTGGACGTTACCACCTCGCTGGCGATTCAGCAGCGGCTTTATGACGGGACAATTGACGCTGGCATTACCTATGCTGACGGCATAGGGCGCGAACTGGTGACTGTTCAGAAGCTTTACGAGGAAAGCTACGTGCTGCTGATGCCACAGAGCATGGCTGCAGGGCGCGGCGATACGATCAGCTGGGCGGAAGCGGCAGAGCTGCCGCTAAGTCTTCTGGATCAGCAGATGCAGAACAGGCGAATCCTGGATCGGATCTTTGCCGACCTGGGGCTGAAGCCGGAGATCGTTTCCGAATCCAATGGCTTCATGGCGTCCATGATTCTTGCGCGGGAAGGATCGGCAGCGACAATCCTGCCGCGCGCGTTGATGGCGGCGCTGGGCGAACTTGGCGGTACACGGGTGCTGGCGCTGGTGGAGCCGGAGCAGGCGCGCCCGATTTGCATCGCGACTCTGGATCGGACGCCGGAATTGATAACCGTGCGCGCTTTGAAAGAGGTGGTTGCGACGTTTGTGGACAATAGAATGTCGCAAATCGCATCATAAGCATTCCTGATCGTGCAATCCATTTTCCAGATTTGACGATATCCATTCTTGATGGCATTTCGTGGCCAAAGACGTGCTGACTGGAGGATCCCATGGCACCATTGGATGATAGCAAGGGCGTATGGAAGTCCGGCAAAGGCAAAGGGCGCAAGACGCCCAAAGGCCGCCAGGTCGACGACATTGCGCTGAGCGAGGTTCAGGAATTGCTGGGGGACCGCCCGCGCAACCGTGACCTTTTAATTGAGTTCCTGCACCTGATTCAGGACAAATATGGCTGCCTCAGCGCCGCGCATATCCGGGCATTGGCCGAGGAAATGCGCACCGGCCAAGCGGAGATCTATGAGGTCGCGACTTTCTACGCCCATTTCGATGTGGTGAAGGAAGGCGAAACCCCGCCGCCGGCGCTGACCATCCGGGTCTGCGATTCGCTGTCCTGCGAACTGGCAGGGGCGCAAGCTCTGCAAAAGGCGCTGGAAGACGGTTTGGACGCAAGCCAGGTACGCGTGCTGCGCGCGCCTTGCATGGGCCGTTGCGATACTGCGCCGGTTCTGGAAATCGGCCACAACCACATCGACCACGCCACCGTTGAAAAGGTGGACGCGGCGATTGCGGCGGATGATACCCATGCGCATGTGCCTGAGTATGAAACCTTTGCGGCTTATGAAGCAGAAGGCGGCTATGCGACGCTGAAAGACCTGCGCGCAAATGGCGACTGGGAAGCGGTTCAGGCGAAAGTCAAAGAAGCCGGTCTGCGTGGCCTGGGCGGCGCTGGTTTCCCGTCTGGCACCAAATGGGGCTTTGTGCGCGCCAACGAAGGCCCGCGTTACCTGGCGGTGAACGGTGACGAAGGCGAGCCCGGCACTTTCAAGGACCGCTACTATCTGGAGCGCACCCCGCATGTCTTCCTTGAAGGCATGTTGATGGCGGCCTGGGCCGTCGAGGCCGAGAAAGCCTTTATCTACATGCGCGACGAGTATCCTGCGGTGCTGGAAATTCTGCGCCGTGAGATCAAAGCACTGGAAGACGCCGGTCTCGTCGAGCAAGGGTATATTGATCTGCGTCGCGGGGCAGGGGCCTATATCTGCGGTGAAGAAAGCGCGATGATCGAGTCGATCGAAGGCAAGCGCGGCGAGCCGCGCCACCGGCCGCCGTTTGTGGCGCAAGTGGGTGTCTTCGGCCGTCCGACCCTCGTCCACAACATCGAAACCCTGTACTGGGTCTGCAAGATCAACCGCGAAGGCCCGGAATGCCTGAACTCGGTTGAGAAAAACGGCCGCAAGGGCCTGCGCAGCTATTCCGTGTCTGGCCGGGTAAAGAACCCGGGCGTGCATCTGCTGCCTGCCGGGTCCACCATCACCGACATTATCGAAGCCTGCGGCGGTATGCTGGACGGCCATGCCTTCAAGGCCTATCAGCCGGGCGGGCCCTCCTCGGGTCTGCTGCCTGCCTCGATGAACGACATTCCGCTCGACTTTGACACGCTGCAGCCGCATGGCACCTTCATCGGTTCCGCTGCTGTTGTGGTGCTGTCCGATCAGGATTCGGCGCGCGACGCGGCGCTGAACATGCTGCGTTTCTTCGAAGACGAAAGCTGCGGCCAGTGCACCCCCTGCCGGGTGGGCTGCGAGAAAGCTGTCAAGCTGATGAGCGAGAAGACCTGGGATCAGGGCCTCTTGGAAGAACTGAGCGCGGCGATGGTTGATACGTCGATCTGCGGTCTGGGTCAGGCTGCGCCGAACCCGATCCGCCTGACCATCAAACACTTCCCCGAGGAGGTATAAGCCATGAGCGATAAAGTCACATTCACACTCGATGGCGAACAGGTCACGGCTGAAGCAGGCCTGACCATCTGGGAAGTCGCCAACGGTCGCGGACTGAAAATCCCGCACCTGTGCCACAAGCCGCAGCCGGGTTACCGCCCGGACGGCAACTGCCGTGCCTGCATGGTGGAGATCGAAGGCGAACGCACGCTGGCGGCCTCCTGTATCCGCGAACCCGCCGAAGGCATGGTTGTCACCACCAACAATGCGCGCGCCGAAAATGCCCGCAAGATGGTGATGGAGCTTCTGGTCGCTGACCAGCCCAAGCAGGAAGAGGCGCACGACAAATCCTCCCACATGTGGGACATGGCCGAGCTGAACGGGGTGACGGAATCCCGCTTCCCCAAGCTGGAAGAGGGCCGCATCCCGTTGCTGGATGACAGCCACATCGCTATGAAGGTGAACCTGGACGCCTGTATCTCCTGCGGTCTGTGCGTGCGCGCCTGCCGCGAAGTGCAGGTGAACGACGTGATCGGCATGGCCGGCCGCGGCCACGATGCCTATCCGACCTTCGATATTGCGGACCCGATGGGCCAGTCCACCTGTGTGGCTTGCGGCGAATGTGTGCAGGCCTGCCCGACCGGCGCGCTGATGCCCGCCACCGTGCTGGATGACAATCAGGTCGGTGACAGCAAGGATTACGATTCCGAGACCGAAAGCGTCTGCCCGTTCTGCGGCGTCGGTTGCAAGGTCTCGCTCAAGGTCAAGGACGGCAAGGTCAAACATGTCGAGGGCATCAACGGCCCGGCAAACGAAGGCCGTCTGTGCGTCAAAGGCCGCTTCGGCTTTGACTACATTCACCACCCGCACCGCCTGACCAAGCCGCTGATCCGCCGCGACGATGCGCCGGCCAAAGGCCTGAACGTCGATCCCGGCAACCTGTCGACCCATTTCCGCGAAGCCACCTGGGAAGAGGCGATGGATCTGGCGGGCAAAGAGCTGATGCGCTTGCGCGATGAAGATCCGAAATCGGTTGCGGGCTTTGGCTCGGCGAAATGCACTAATGAGGAGGCCTATCTCTTCCAGAAGTTCATCCGCCAGGGCTTCAAGCACAACAACGTCGACCACTGCACCCGTCTGTGCCATGCTTCCTCGGTTGCGGCGCTGATCGAAAACGTCGGCTCCGGTGCTGTGACCGCGACCTTCAACGAGATCGAAAACGCAGATGTGGCGATCATCATCGGCTCCAACCCGATCGAGAACCACCCGGTGGCCGCGACCTACTTCAAGCAGTTCACCAAACGCGGCGGCAAGCTCATTGTGATGGATCCGCGCGGTGTCGGCATGCGGCGCTTTGCGACTGAAATGCTGCAGTTCCGCCCCGGTGCGGACGTGTCGATGCTGAACGCGATCATGCATGTGATCGTCGAAGAAGAGCTTTATGACAGCCAGTACATCCACCGCTGGACCGAAAACTGGGAAGCTGAAAAAGAGCACCTGAAGCAGTTCACACCCGAGAAGATGTCGGAAATCTGCGGCATCGAACCGGACCAGCTGCGCCGTGTTGCCCGGATCTTTGCCAATGCCAATGCAGGGCTGATCTTCTGGGGCATGGGCATCTCTCAGCATATTCATGGCACCGACAACTCGCGCTGCCTGATTTCGCTGGCGCTGATGACCGGCAACGTGGGCAAGCCGGGTGCCGGCCTGCACCCGCTGCGCGGTCAGAACAACGTGCAGGGCGCGTCTGATGCGGGCCTTATCCCGATGTTCCTGCCGGATTATCAGACCGTGACCTCGGATGATGTTCGCAAAAGCTTCACCGACGTCTGGGGCGGCGGCGACTTCTCGAACGAGAAGGGCCTGACTGTGACCGAGATCGTGGACCAGGCCTATGCCGGCAATATCAAGGGCATGTATATCCAGGGTGAAAACCCGGCGATGTCCGATCCGGATGCGGATCACGCGCGCGATGCTTTTGCCAAGCTGGAGTTGATGATCGTTCAGGACATCTTCCTGACCGAGACGGCGAACTATGCCGACATCATCCTGCCGGCCTCGGCGCTTTATGAAAAGAACGGCACCGTGTCGAACACCAACCGCCAGGTTCAGCGGGTGCGCCCTGCTGTGGCACCTCCGGGCGAGGCACGCGAGGACTGGAAGGTCACCGTCGAACTGGCGCAGCGCATCGGGCTGCCTTGGGACTACAAGGATGTCAGCGAAGTTTTTGCCGAGATGAAGCTGAACATGAAGTCGCTGAACAACATCACCTGGGAGCGTCTGGAGACCGAGACCATCACCTATCCGTCGCTGCATGAGACCGACCCCGGTCAGGCGATTGTGTTCGGTGACGGCTTCCCGCGCCCTGAGGGCCGGGCCCGCTTTACCCCGGCTTCGGTGATCCCGCCGGATGAGGCGCCGGATGCGGATTATCCGATGATCATGACCACCGGTCGCCAGCTGGAGCATTGGCACACCGGGTCGATGACTCGGCGCTCGTTGGTGCTGGATGCGGTGGAGCCGGAGGCGAACTGCTCGCTCAACCCACGCACGTTGAAGTTGATGGGGGTTGAGCCGGGTGAAATGGTGCGCCTGTCCACCCGCCGCGGCTCGATCGAGATCATGGCCCGGGCCGACCGGGCGATTGCCGAGGACATGGTGTTTGTGCCCTTCGCCTATGTGGAAGCGGCGGCCAACATCCTGACCAACCCGGCTTTGGACCCCTATGGCAAGATCCCCGAGTTCAAATTCTCGGCGGTGAAGGTCGAAAAGGTCGAAGGGCAGATTGCTGCCGAGTAAACGGGCAAAATCTGTTTGAGGACACAGAGCGGGCGCGGAACCAGGGGTTCCGCGCCCGTTTCTTTTGGTGGCGCCGGGCTGGCGCCCGGCGCGGTATCGCGCGTCAGCACCGGATGGGACAAGGCGGCATGGTGAGCGTCCGACGCGCCCGGCCCCCATTGCTGTTGTTCAGTGATCTTGTTGTCCACTCAGTCCAATGGACATCTAGGGGGTGGTTGTAAGCAATCGTAAAAGCGTTGGAAGTGGACTGGCTGGGGAAAACGGGAGGTCTGCCAGCAAGCCGTTCTTTCATCTGGCATGTGGTGTTGAGGTTTTTCGCTTTGGCTGCGCCATGAGCGACCCGCGCCGCGCCTGAAAGGCGCGGCGCCCGGCCCAACTGGCGGGCTGGCATCTGGGATGCCTGCGCGGCGGGCGGGAGTGCTTGCTTGTTGGGCAGCCGTGGTGCCAGACAGTGAAACTGATCAGCCGTGGCGGGCGAGGAACCGGTCCAGATCCCGTTGTGTCGGGCGGCTGCCGGTGAAAACCTCTATCCAGCCGGGCATTAGGGAAATCCGGTATTCTTTGCTTTCATGCACCTGCATCGAGATGTATCCGATCTGGGTGTAGATCATGGTCCGGGCCCGGATCAGGGCATCTTGTTTCTGATATCCGAAGCGAAGGAACATGTTTGTCATGGCGTGTTCCCGGCGGGTATCAGCCTGATCCAGCTGTGCTTGCAGGTTGCTGTCGTTGCGTGCCCAGTTGCGGATTGCCAGATCCAGCCGTGCATCAAACAGGTCCGGGTCGATCCAGCAGTCGAACAGGTTGAACATAGCCTCGGCAATGTTTTCGGCATAAGCCTCGGTGCGGGCCACCAGATTGCCGGTGTTCCGCTCTTCCCACCGTCGCACCATCGCTTCCAGCAACTCCTCCCGGTCGGTGAAGTGCCAGTAGAAACTGGTCCGCGAAACGCCAAGACGCTTGGCCAGCGGCATCACCTTTACCGCCTCCACGCCGCTTTCCGTCAGCACCTCATAGGCGGCTGCCAGCCAGTCTTCTTCGCTGAGCCGCGGGCGGGCAATGTCCTGTGTGTCCATGCGCCAGCCATAGCAGCGGGGCAGAGTGGGCGCAACTTTTCTTGACAGGTATGGTTATTTAATCGACATATGTGTCAAGAGGGGCGAGACACGCCGCCAAGCCGAGACACAGTGCCAGGAGACTCCATGTCCAAAGATCCGCTGCTGCAACCCTATCAGCTAAAGCATCTGACACTTCGCAACCGGATCATGACCACCAGCCACGAACCGGCCTACCCGGAAGATGGCATGCCCAAGGAACGCTATGCAGCGTATCACGCTGAACGTGCCAAAGCAGGTGTGGCCTTGACGATGACGGCAGGGTCCGCGGCTGTCAGCAGGGACAGCCCGCCGGTGTTCAACAATATCCTTGCCTATAAGGATGAGGTGGTGCCCTGGATCCGCAACCTGACCGATCAAGTGCATGAGCACGGCGCAGCAGTGATGATCCAATTGACCCATCTGGGCCGCCGGACCGGCTGGAACAAAGGCGACTGGCTGCCCTCTGTCAGCTCCTCGCGCCACCGGGAACCTGCGCATCGGTCGTTTCCGAAACTGGCGGAGGATTGGGATATCTCCCGGATCATCTCAGACTTTGCCGACGCGGTGGAGCGGATGAAAGAAGGCGGCATGGATGGGATTGAACTGCAGGTCTATGGCCATCTGCTGGATCAATTCTGGTCGCCACTGACCAATGACCTGGACGGGCCTTATGGCGGCCAGACGCTGGACAGCCGGATGCAATTTCCGATGGATGTGCTGCGGGCAATTCGCAAACGGGTCGGCAACGAGTTTATCGTCGGCCTGCGCTATACGGCGGATGAAGCGGAAGCGGGCGGGGTAACGGCAAAAGAAGGGATCGAGATTTCCAAGCGCCTGGCTGACAGCGGGATGGTGGATTTTCTCAACGTGATCCGGGGCCGCATTCACACCGATCCGGCGATGACGGATGTGATCCCGGTGCAGGGCATGACAGCGGCACCGCATCTGGATTTTGCCGGCGAAGTGAAGAAGGCAACCGGCATGCCAACCTTCCATGCGGCCCGCATTCCTGATGTGGCCACCGCGCGCCATGCGGTCGCAAACGGGTTGCTGGATATGGTCGGCATGACCCGGGCCCATATGGCAGATCCGCATATCGTCAAAAAGATCATGGAAGGACGTGAGGACGACATCCGCCCCTGCGTTGGGGCGACCTATTGCCTGGATCGGATCTATCAGGCGGGGGAGGCGCTGTGCATTCACAATGCGGCCACCGGCCGCGAGCTGTCTATGCCGCACCAGATCGCACCGGCTCAGATCCGCAAGAAGGTGGTGGTCGTGGGCGCAGGTCCAGGCGGCTTGGAGGCGGCGCGTGTTGCCGCAGAACGCGGCCACGAGGTGACCGTTTTCGAAGCCGCAGCAGAGCCGGGCGGCCAGGTTCGGCTGACAGCGCAAAATCCGCGACGGGCGGAAATGATCGGCATCATCGACTGGCGCATGGCGCAATGCGCGGCGCGGGACGTGAGGTTCCTTTTCAACACATGGGCGGAGGCAGAGGATGTTCAGGCTTTGACCCCGGATGTTGTCATCGTGGCAACGGGCGGGATGCCTTGCATGATGCTGCATGAAACCGGCACGGAACTGCCGCATGCGGTGTCCAGCTGGGACATTATCTCGGGCGATGTGAAACCGGCTGCAAATGTTCTGGTCTATGATGAAAGCGGCGACCACCCCGGGCTGATGGCAGCGGAAGTGGCTGCTGGCGCCGGTGCCAGGGTTGAGATCATGACCCCCGACCGCAGCTTTGCGCCGGAGGTGATGGGGATGAACCTGGTGCCTTATATGCGGGCGTTGCAGAACAAGGATGTCACCTTCACAGTTGCCCGCCGGCTCAAGGGGCTGGCAGGTGATGGCAACAGACTGGTGGCGTCTATTGGCACGGACTACAGCGCGCACTCATATCAGGCTGAATATGATCAGGTGATCCTGAACTATGGGACATTGCCCCTGGATGATCTGTATTTCAAGTTAAAGGAGGCTTCGGTCAACCGCGGCGAGGTGGACCAGACTGCCCTGACCAACGGGCTGCCCCAAGCGATCCAGTCCAATCCGGCGGGCCGGTTCCAGCTGTTCCGCATTGGCGATGCGGTTTCAGCGCGCAACACCCACGCGGCGATTTATGATGCGCTGCGACTGATGAAGGAGATCTGATATGCGTTTGGGATTCCTGGGATGCGGGGTCATTGCTTCGGCGGTTGTTCGGGGGCTGGCTGGCAAAGGCCACCAGATCACCGTGTCGCAACGCAGCGCAACCCACTCTGCTGCGCTTGCCGCCGCCTACAAGGATGTGACAGTTGCGGCCAATCAGGCGGTGGTTGATGCCAGCGACTTGGTGTTTCTGGGCCTGATGGCGGAAACCGCAGAGGCCGTCCTGAATGAGCTGACGTTCCGGGCGGACCAGAAGGTTGTGTCCTTCATGGCAGGAGCGGATCTGGATCACGTGGCGGATTGGGCCGCGCCGGCTGCAGCAGCAGCGGTCATGATACCGTTCCCTGGCATTGCACAGGGAGGCTCACCCGTGATGGCGCTTGGGGACACCGCCTTGCTTGCCGGGTTGTTTGAACCGGACAACCGGGTGTTTGCGCTTCGCAGCAATGCAGAGCTGAAAGCATATCTGTCGGCGCAGGCGGTTCTTTCGCCGGCTGCGCGCCTGGTCGGGGATGCGGCGGACTGGCTGGGCCAGCGGGTCTCAGACCCCGTGCAGGCAGAGGATTTTCTTCGAATGCTGGTGTCCGCCAATCTGCAGGCATCCGGCTGCGCAGATCTGATAGAGGCGCTGAATACGCCGGGCGGATTTAATCAGCGGCTGCGGCTGCATATGGAAGAGGCGGGTATGCGCGAAAATCTCTCAGCGGGATTAAGCGAACTCGAACGCTAGCTGCTCAGACCCGATAGCTGGCGCATCGGATCGGCATGCCTCGGTTCGGTTCACCCGCGCGAAATGACCATCGGTCCACGGGTGTTTGATCTGACTTTTGGTTTGCAGTGGGTTTATCCGCGCGGCTTTTGCTCTGCTTCGGCGCATGCGGGTGGGTTTCTGAGGAGGATGCGGGGCGTTTGCGGGGGTTGATTCCTGTGTTTTGGGCTCTGGGTCTGTGGGTAAGTAGGTCTTGATCTGTGGGTAAGTGTGTTTTGTTGTTGTTTGGGTGTTTTGAGTTTGGGGTTTGGGTGATTTTGGGATGTGTGGTGTGGTTTGGTTCCCTGGTTTCTTCATGGGTTAAGACATTGATATCGCGTCATTTTTGATTTTTCTTTGCGGATTTCTTGGATTTTGTTGATTTTGGGGTTGCGGGTATTGGGGGGTAACCGTAAAAGCCCCCTCACCGGCGGCGCTGAGGCGCAGCTGAGACACACCGGACGGGACGGCGGCG
>MDLF01000082.1:323-4544 GCA_001730095.1 Rhodobacteraceae bacterium (ex Bugula neritina AB1) | reverse complement strand
CAACCGAAGTCCGTATGGGTAAAGGTAAAGGTTCCGTCGACTATTGGGCTGCCAAGGTTAAGCCGGGTCGCATTATGTTCGAAATCGACGGTGTTGCCGACAGCGTTGCCCGCGAGGCCCTGCGCCTGGCGGCGATGAAACTGCCTGTGAAAACACGGGTCGTTCAGCGCGAAGACTGGTAAGGCCAGCGATGCGTGCAAGCACGCATCCTACAACTTGACAAAACCCCGGTCGCTTGGCCGGGGTTTTTCGCGTCAATGACAGCTGGGCATAGGCGCTTGCTCAGCGTACCGGATTTCGCGGAACAGGGGGGCGGAACCACGCGCCTGCGATGTCGCGGTAGAACAGGCCCTTGTCGTCATTCATCCGGTCCGCACGAGACAGGCTTTCAGCCGCGGAATTTGTTTCGGACTCGGGCTCCCCGATTGGCAGCATGCTGGCCAGCGGGTCCGGGGCATGGGCCTGCAGAACACGCAAACGGGCCCAGACGCGGTCGCTCATCTTGGCGCGCCAGATGCCGGTGATCATACGCTCGAACTTGGGATCGGTCGTGACCTGCTCGGCAAACAGAGGCAGGCAGGATCCGTAGTGCGACAAAAGTGGTTCGGCCAGAAAGGTTGCCACAAGCGTCAATTGAGCATCGCCGTCAGACAGCTCAACACCGTCGAGCAACAGCTTCCAGATTTGGTCGGGGTGCCATGCGAAGCTGGCCAGAGCCATCCACCCGTCGATGTCGCCGGAGCCTTCGGCATAGGCGATTTCATTTGCGGCTTCGTGCAGGATGTCAAACGCGACTGAATAACCGGTGTCCGCAACAAACCGCGCGAGCTGCTCTGCCGGGCCACCGGCAAAATCCTGCCGTTCGTGCAGCCAAAATGCTACCAGCAGCCGTTGCAACGCCGCGGTTTCCGCATCTTCCTGCGCCGTAGCGGCATCTGGTTCCAGGAGGTCGTTGTTCACCGTAGGCTCCTCAGAGAGCTGGCTTTTCAGCAACGAGTTGCACGCCGCCGACAAGACCGCGTGCCAGATAGCCCGCCATCTTGTCATAAAACTGTTCGATCAGGGCGTAGCCTTGTTCGCCATGCACCGCAAGATAGGCCGCTTTTTGCGCGCGAAACTGTGATAGCCTTTCGGCCGTGAACCGGGTCCAGTCATCGGTCATGTCCTGCAGGGACACGGATCCAAATCCGGCCTCAACAAGGCCAGATTGATAGCTGTCCCAATCTACGAGCGAGTTCGGAAACAGGTGCGCGGAAAAATCCGCCTGCTCATCGAGTGAAACAGGAGAAAGCGCAAACAGATCCTCGGCAAAGAGCTTGCCCTCCGGTGCGAGGGCGCGATGGATTCTTGCCAGATAAGACGCACGATCGGGGATATGGAACAGAGCCAGCCAGCTGACCACATGGTCAAACCTGGCGGATGGCAGGTCGAGGCTCAGGAAGTCAGCGTGAACATGGTTGACCACATGGCTTAGCCTCGTGCGAAGTGTCAGATCCGTGCCGATATGGTGATAGTCGGCCTGCAACTCGACCGCCGTCACATGCGCGCCGGTTGCCTGCGCCAGATAACGCGCGCAGCCACCCCAGCCCGCGCCGACCTCAAGCACCCGATCGCCCGCCTGAATACCGCAGGCAGTAATGGCTGCATCTATGGCGTCGGTGCCGTGATAGTGCAGTTGATCAAACTGGTTCACCTCGGCCACGCTCAGGGCCGAGTCGTCGGAGTATCCAAGAGCCGCGAGGTCATCGAGGATCCGTTCGGCCCGTGGATAAAGCTGCATGGATTTGATCGCATCGGTCATTGCGCCAGCTTGGCACCCAAAGCCCTACAGCGCAAGTTCAGCCCCAGCCGTAATTGAACGAGACGCTGATGCGGTCGTCCTCGGCCATGTTCATCGGCACTTCGTGGCGCAGCCAGCTTTCCCACAGCAGGACGTCTCCGACATCCGGTTGCACATAGACGAACTGCCGAAGATGTTCAGGCGCTTCTGCCCGTCGCGGGGGCGCAGCCATCATCATCGCCAGTCGAGGGTCCTCGAACTTGATGGCTGAGGTGCCTTTTGGCATCGCGACATAGGTCGTGCCGGAAATCACCGAATGAGGGTGGATATGGGCGGTATGGATGCCGCCCTCTGGCAGGATATTGATCCAGAGCGCGTTGAGCTTCAGCGGCGTGTCGCCAAGGTCGAAATGCAGCTGATCGGCAAATGTGGTCACATGGCGATCAAGCGCCTGCTTCACCTGCTCAAAAATCGGGAAACGCCAGGGAAGGTCGTCCAGCGAAGCATAGGACGTATAGCCCGGGAAACCATTGTCCTCGCACCACGTCTGACCCGCATCGTCGTCATGGGCGATGGTCAGGCAAGAGGTTTCCAGCTCGGCCCCGTCGATGTCGTCAGACAACCGCGCACGGTAGAGAGGGGTGGAGAAGAGGTTCGACATTGTTGGTTCCTTTAGGCAGGCAGCGCGATCAATTTTGGCAGTATATCAGTCGCGCGGAAAACCAGTTGACCAGCTCAGGAAAGCGGGATTCCTTCTGTGCGACGCTCACAACCAGGTCGTCAATGGGAGCATCATCGGGAATGTCCAGCATGTAGCCGCTGCGTTCGATCAAGAGTTCCACGAGCAACCAAGCAGTGCGTTTGTTCCCGTCAACAAATCCATGGTTGTTCACAACGCTTTCTAACAACGCAGCCGCTTTCTGAAAGAGTTTTGGATAATACCCGCAATATGGCCGTGCTATGGCGGACTCAATCAGGTCAAGGCTGGATATGCCTTCCCGACCCTTTATCAGCATCGCCTCGTCATGTGCCGCAATCGCATCTGCAAGCGTTATCTTGTAATGCGGCCTAGCGATTGGCCAACCGCATCAGCGCCTCTTTTCGCCGCTCCGTCACCTTTGCGAGAACCCTGGTCGAGCCTTTCGTTGCGCGGGACGCTTTCGAAGCTTTGCCAGCGGATTTCACGGACACAAATCGCCCGGTTTTGGCATCCCTGAGGATGACGCCACCTTTTACCTTCGTGCGAGAGAGTTTGGATCCGGGTTTCAGTGCCATTGCAGTACGATCAGATTGGAGTAACGGACCCACATATAAGTTGTAGATCGGCTTAAATGTCAAGTTTCAGCAAGGCGGGTGAACGATCCTCAGGATTCGATCTCCTTCATTGCGTTCAACAGTCCGCGCAGGGCAGGGGTGGCTTCGTCGAGGGGATAGCGGAACTGCATGGAGCCAGCGTTGATGAAAACGGCCTTCCCGTCAGCCATCGCGAGCAGATCATCGGCGGTGGCAAGGAAATAGACCACGGTCACATCTTTGTCTGGAATATCGTCGAGCGCGTATTGGCTCTTGGAGATATTGCGCTGATAGTCCCGGTCACCGAACCAGACCCTGATCGCCAGTTGTTGACCGGCGTTGAGATTTCGGGCCATCGCGCCATCGGTTTCAAAGCGGTTTACAAGCGCGCCAATGATGATGTCACGCCCGCCATTGAAGGGCTCGAGCCGGAGACGATTGCCTCCAGTGATAACCTGCGCATAGCTTAATTCGGGTTTTTGCCCGTGATCAGGGCCATAGTGGAATGTCCAGCTGTCGGCGTAGGCCGCGATGCCACTCCAGAGGCTGAAAAGCATTGCGATGCAGAACCGAAACATTTGGCGTGTTCCATTGGATTGATTGGACGGACAGGCCGAGCTTGGCATTAACCTTTGATCCTGTCAAAGGGCGGTCAGTTCTGGGACAAGGTGCTGTATTTGCGACGCCCTTCAGGAGTCTGCCCGGGGTGCGGATTTATCCTTGCCACACCACAGCAAACCCCCTATACGCGCCCAATCACATGATCTCCACCGGAATCAGGTGACTCGTTTGCGTGCGCAAACAGGCCGACCGGTGATGTTGAAAGGAAGAGACTATGAATGCCAGCGATCTGCGCGGCAAGACGCCTGATGAGCTGCGTGAGCAGCTTGAAACCCTGAAGAAAGAAGCCTTTAACCTTCGCTTCCAGGGGGCCACCAACCAGCTCGAGAACACAGCACGGGTCCGTCAGGTCCGTCGCGATGTTGCCCGGGTTAAAACCATTCTGAATGAAAAAGCAAAAGCGGAGGCCTGATCAGATGCCCAAACGTATCCTGCAAGGCACCGTCACCAGCGACAAGAACGAGCAAACCGTCACTGTTCTGGTCGAGCGTCGCTTTACGCATCCGGTTCTGAAAAAGACGATCCGG
>MDLF01000082.1:0-271 GCA_001730095.1 Rhodobacteraceae bacterium (ex Bugula neritina AB1) | reverse complement strand
CCGCGCGCATGACGCGCAGAACCAATTCAAGGTGGGTGATGCCGTCCGTATTCAGGAATGCGCGCCGATCTCGAAAACCAAACGCTGGGAGGTGCTGGCTTAACCGCCAACACACCCGGTTTAACGAAACCATGGGACATGGATGATCCCATAGGTCGGAGGAAACCCAATGATCCAGATGCAAACCAACCTGGATGTAGCTGACAACAGCGGCGCGCGCCGTGTTCAGTGCATCAAGGTCCTGGGTGGTTCCAAGCGTAAATACGCATCC